>OZ250139.1:3370000-4654040 GCA_965237405.1 Vicinamibacterales bacterium
GCGCCTCAACACCGCACGATGGCATGATGTCACGTCCGACGTTGAGGTTGAAAAGCTGATCGGTACCGCCGAGCTCGACGTCGGCCTTCAAATAGACCGAGTCGTACGCCTGCGCCAACGGGTACAAGAACTCATGAATGGCGATTGGCTTACCCGATTCGTACCGCTGACGAAAGTCGCGTCGCTCAAGCATCTGTGCGACGTTGTAGCGGGCAGCGAGCCGAATCCATCCCTCGCTGCCAAGGCCGCTAAGCCAGCTGCTGTTAAAGTCGATGGCCGTCTTCTCGGAGTCGAGAAGCTTGAAGACCTGCGCCTTGTAAGTCTCCGCGTTCTCCTCGATCTCGTCCCGACTAAGCGGCGGCCGCGTCTTGGACCGACCCGTCGGATCGCCAATGAGTCCAGTGAAGTCGCCAATAAGAAAGATGACCCGATGGCCGAGGTCCTGAAAATGCTTCATCTTCCGAATGAGCACCGTGTGCCCCAAATGCAGATCAGGCGCGGTAGGATCGAACCCCACCTTTACCGTGAGTGGGCGTCCGCTTTCTTCTGCACCCTCGAGCTTAGTCTTCAGGTCTTGACGTCGAACGACATCGACACATCCCTTCGTTAGATAGTCGAGCTGTTCTTCGATGGTCATGGTCATGAGTTCACGCTCACACGAACAAAACGTCGACCCTCGATCGTCCACCCCCTACAGAGAACATCGGCAATCGCCTCAGGATAGATCCGGTGTTCTTCGGCCAGAATCCTCCCCGCCAGCGTATCTGGCGTGTCACCGTCTTCGACGGTCACGACGGCCTGCTTCACGATGGGACCGCCGTCAAGCTCCGCCGTCACGAGGTGAACGGTCGCACCGCTGACCTTGACACCGTACTCCCAGGCCTGTCGCTGGGCATCGAGACCAACGAACGAGGGTAGGAGTGACGGATGTATGTTGAGAATGGCGTACGGAAAAGCCTTAATGAAATCGGTGCTCAGTACCCGCATGAAGCCCGCCAGACACACAAGCCCTACATTGTGCTCGCGAAGAGCGGTCACGACAGCACGATCGAATCCCTCACGCGAACGATAGTCCTGGTGGTCGATGTGTAGCGTCTCGACGCCGGCGGCATGGGCCCTGTTCAGCCCCGTGGCATCGCACTTATTCGACACGACGAGGGCGACCTCAGCATCGAGACGCCCATCGCCAATCGCATCGAGAATCGCTTGTAGATTGCTACCACGGCCTGAGATAAGTACGCCCAGTCGCCGGTTCATGTGAAACGAAGTTGTCGAACCGGCTCTAGACATAGTGGACTGCTGACGCGTCCTCGTCCCCATCGATGACACATCCGATCACGACCGAGGCTGGCTCACCAGCCTCCACAAAGGCGTCTCGTAGCTTATTGACATCGCGAGTGTCGCAAACGACGATCATTCCTATCCCCATATTGAAGGTTCGGTACATGTCATCAACCGGAACGTGACCGGCCTCCTGCAGAAAAGCAAAGACCGATGGAACCTCCCAGGTGCACCGGTTCACCTCCGCCGATAGACCCGGCGGTAGCACTCTTGGGAGGTTGTCAGTAATTCCCCCGCCGGTCACGTGCGCCAGCCCCTTAATTAAACCTGTGCCAAGAAGGGGACCAAGCAGTGGGAGATACGACCGGTGCGGACGGAGGAGCACGTCACCAACTGTCGCATCCGGGTCCAACCGCTCGACCTGAACATCGACTGTCAGACCGGCTTGCTCGAAGACAATCTGACGGGCTAGTGAGAAACCATTCGTGTGTAGGCCACTCGAAGGAAGTCCTATTAAACAGTCCCCAACCGCGATACCACGCCCATCGATTATCTCGCCACGGTCGGCGAGTCCGACAATGAATCCAGCCAGATCGTACTCGCCGTCCGCGTAGAACCCCGGCATCTCTGCCGTTTCTCCACCCAAGAGGGCGCAGCCGTTCTCGCGACACCCGGTCGCCACGCCCTCGACGACCGCAGTGGACACATCGGGTGAGAGACGACCGGTCGCCAAATAGTCTAGGAAGAAAAGCGGCGTCGCCCCTTGCACTAGGATGTCGTTGACACAGTGATTAACCAGATCGACACCAATAGTCGTGTGCCGACCGGTCAAGAAGGCTAGGCGGAGCTTGGTTCCGACGCCGTCCGTACTGGCTACGAGCACGGGTTCGCGGTGGCCCTTAAAGTCAGGCTGAAACACCCCACCAAACGATCCGATCTCGGTAACTACTCCATTCGTAAAAGTGTTTCGAGCCAGCTCCTTGACCCTGTTAACCACCTCGTGACCGGCGTCGATGTCGACACCCGAAGACTTGTAGTCCATCTGTGCCTCAGAATTCGAGGATTCGAATGACGGCCTCAGTCAGGATCTGGGTCGCCGTCCCGTCTTCCCGTCTGGTGACTTTCAGTACCCTCCTCACATGCGAACGTAGAACCGCTCCTCGGCGAAATCATCGGCAAGCGTGTTAAAAACATCGCGTAGTCGAAGTCTCCGAGTTGATCGATGACGCCTGGTCCGCACTCTGCCTCGACACTTCCGCATACAAGGGCTCGAGCAGGGAACCCCGACCAGTAAAACTGGCGCAACCCAGGTGACGTGCCGGCCCCTCATAATTTAACAGGACCGGAACCCTCGGGGAGCTTTAAGACCATCTGCATGTACGCTTCTTTGTCCAACGGAGGTGCCACGGGATACTCACGCGTGTAGCACGCGTTACAGTAATCACCGTTTGTCGGGCCAACCGCGGATCGAAGGCCCTCAAGACTCAGATATTCCAGCGAATCAGCACCCAGATAGTCACGAATCGCTTCCACGCTGTGGGTGGCAGCGATTAGTTCGTCACGATGAGGAGTATCGATACCGTAGTAGCACGGCGAAACGGTAGGCGGGCAACTGATTCGCATATGAACCTCACGGGCACCCGCCGCTTTGATCATGCTGACGATCTTCTGGCTCGTCGTGCCGCGAACGATGGAATCGTCAACGAGTACGATCCGCTTACCATCGAGAATGCTGCGGACCGTGTTCAGCTTAATCTTAACATTGAACCCACGAATCGACTCCTGGGGTTGGATGAACGTTCGGCCGACGTAGTGGTTTCGAATGAGACCTATCCTCAACGGTAGGCCCGAGACTTCGGCATACCCCGATGCGGCGCACGAACCAGAGTCGGGAATCGGTACAACTACGTCGGCCTCGACGCCCGACTCCTTCGCGAGAAGGCGACCCAGATTCGTTCTTACTTCGCTGACGCTTTGGCCGAAGACATAGCTGTCGGGCCTCGCAAAATAGACGTGTTCGAACACACAATGCGCAGGCGGCACCGAGGGAAACGGCTTATAGGATCGAGTGCCATCCTGATCGATCACCAGTATCTCGCCAGGCTCGATATCACGTTCATAACTAGCCCCAATTAAATCCAATGCACACGTTTCCGAACAGACGACGTGCGCGCCGTCGAGATGCCCGAGCGCAAGGGGCCTAAACCCGTGAGGATCCCGAATCGCAATCAGACTCTCCGGTGTCAGCATGACGAGCGAAAAGGCCCCTCTGACGCGAGAGACCGATTCAACGATCGCATCCTCGGCCGTCTTGGCATGCGACCGCGCATACAGGTGAAGCACCACCTCGGTATCGCTATTGGTCTGGAAGATCGATCCTTCCTTGACGAGCTCCGATCGGAGCTCCGTCGCGTTGACGAGATTGCCGTTGTGGCAGAGTGAAATCTGGCCATGCGCGCAATCGATCAGAATGGGCTGCGCGTTGATGATGCCACTTTCGCCAGACGTCGAGTAACGCACGTGCCCAATCGCCGACCGTCCGACAAGCGTCGCAAGCGTGTCCTCGTTGAACACATCGCCGACGTAGCCCATCGCTCGAGACTGCTTAATATGACCATCTTGCACGACGGCGATCCCAGCGCTTTCCTGCCCCCGATGCTGAAGAGCGTAGAGGCCCAGATAGGTCATGTGAGCGGCATTAACGTGGCCAAAGACTCCGAATACCCCACACTCGTCCTTAAACTTGTCGGAAGCCGGAGCGCGACAAGAAAGAGTAGTGTCCATAACGCTCATGCGGCTCGACCCTCAAAGTATTTCGCCACCCCGCTTGCCCAGATCCGCTCGATCTCGGAGAGCGCCGCATCGATGACCGGGGCGTCGTCAACCGACAGCCGAAGCCGGTCCCCTCCAGTCTGACCGATTACCGCTGCCGCAATCCCGGCGTCACAGGCACGTGCCAGCACGTCGTGCGTGTTAGCGGGCGAAGCCGACACGATGACCCTAGACGCCGACTCACCGAACAAGGCTACCGTCAGCCTGACATCATGCGGAACCGTGTCGGATACGCTTGCCACCGACACCTCGGCCCCGATGCCTCCGCTTTCGAAACAACATTCCGAGAGGGTGACCGCCAGGCCGCCCTCGGCGCAATCGTGAGCCGATTGGACTAACTTGGCCTGCGCGAGTGATACCAGGCACCGCTGCAGCGCGTGCTCTCGTTCAAGCCGAATCGCTGGTGGCGTTCCACGTACCACGCCGTGCACGAGTTTCAAGTACTCGCTTCCGCCAAGCCCTGGCATCGCGTCGCCCAGCAAGATAATGGACGCGCCCTGTTGAGAGAACACCCGCCCCAGTACATTTGAGACATCCTCAATTAAACCGACAACACCGATCACCGGGGTTGGCTGGATGGCGATGCCGTCGGTTTCGTTGTAGAAACTGACATTACCACCTGTGATTGGAATGTTGAGTGCTCGGCACGCTTCAGCGATACCGTCGACGACCTCAGCGAACTGCCACATGATCTCGGGTCGCTCCGGATTCCCAAAATTGAGGCAATTGGTAGCACCGATCGGGGTCGCGCCCGAACAGGCAACGTTCCGTGCCGATTCCGCAACGGCGAGCATGGCCCCCCCACGCGGATCTAACGAACAGTAGCGGCCGTTTCCATCAACGGCAAATGCCAGCACGCGATTCGTTCCCTTAACTCGAACGACGCCGGCCCCCACCCCTGCCAGCGCGATCGAATTCGTTCGTACCATGTGGTCATACTGGCGATAGATCCACCGCTTGCTAGCGATCTGGGGCGACGCCAGCAAGGTCAGGAGCGCGTCAGCGGCCGGCGGCTTTTCGGTGAGGGTCGCCAAATCGAAACGTTGCCGTTCTTCGAAATCGTCGGGACGGCGAGTGGGTCGGTTATAGACCGGACCTTCATCGGCCAACGCCTTGTTTGGGATCTCAACGACGACGGCATCGCGATCCCGAACCCGTAACAACCCATCGGCCGTTACCTGCCCGATGCTCACGGCGTGAAGATCCCACTTCTCGAAGATACGCTCGACTTCGGCCTCGCGACCTTGCTTAACGATAAAGAGCATACGCTCCTGAGACTCGCTCAGCATGATCTCGTACGGCGTCATGCCGGTCTCTCGCTGCGGCACGAGCGCAACATCGATCTCGATGCCAGACCCACCGCGCGAGCCCATCTCACACGTCGCGCACGTCAGCCCAGCGGCCCCCATATCCTGAATGCCCACAAGCGCATCGGTTTCCATTACCTCAAGACAGGCCTCAAGGAGCAGCTTCTCCATGAATGGGTCTCCCACCTGTACGTTGGGTCGCTTTTCGTCGATCGTGTCGTCGAACTCCGCCGACGCCATCGTGGCGCCATGAATGCCATCCCGGCCAGTCTTCGCCCCGACGTAGTACACGGGATTACCCACGCCCTCGGCACGACCGAGAATCAATGCGTCGGCATTCGCGACGCCTAGGCAAAACACGTTGACCAGCGGGTTCCCCGCATAGCTTTCATCGAACGCGACCTCACCGCCCACCGTTGGAATACCGATGCTGTTGCCGTATCCGGCGATCCCGGCGACGACGCCCTCGACGATGTGCTGCGTCTTTGAATCGGTGAGCGGACCGAACCGTAACGAGTCGAGGAGTGCGATCGGTCGCGCACCCATCGTAAAGATGTCTCTGATGATACCGCCCACGCCCGTTGCCGCCCCCTGGTACGGCTCGATAAACGAGGGGTGGTTGTGCGACTCGATCTTGAAAACCGCCGCCAGACCGTCACCGATATCGAGTGCGCCGGCGTTTTCCCCGGGGCCCTGTAAGACTCGCGGGTTCTCGGTCGGTAACCGCCGGAGATGCACTCTGGAGCTCTTGTAGCTGCAGTGTTCGGACCACATGACGGCGAAGATCCCCAACTCGGTCAGATTCGGCTCGCGGCCAAGGATGGCCAGCACGCGCTGATACTCATCTTGGGTCAGGCCGTGGGCGACCAGGGTCGACTCGTCAATCACGCCAAGGCTCCCTCACCGGTCAGCGCAGTTACTACCGACTCGAGAATGACCCGACCGTCGGTACTTCCGACCACCAGCTCACACGCCCGTTCGGGGTGGGGCATGAGCCCAACTACGTTCCGTGCCTCATTGCAGATGCCGGCAATGGCTGCGGTTGAACCGTTTATATTCCATGCATCGTCGAGAGCACCATCTGGCGCTGTGTAGCGGAAAATTACCTGTCGGTTGGCCTCAAGCCTCGCCATCGCGTCTGGCGGGGCGTAGTAGTTTCCTTCGCCGTGCGCGATCGGGATCCTCAGAACCTGACCAACTCTCGCATTCCGGGTAAACAGCGTGTCGGTCTGCTCAACCCTAAGGTGAACATACTGGCAAATAAACTTGAGGTCTCGGTTTCGTCGCATGCCTCCCGGCAAAAGCCCCGCCTCAAGCAGCACCTGGAAACCATTGCAGACACCGAGCACGGGCTGTCCCGCCGCGGCAAAGTCAACAACCGACGCCATGACCGGAGAGAAGCGTGCGATGGCACCACTGCGAAGGTAGTCACCGTAGGAGAATCCGCCTGGCAACACGACGGCGTCGGCACCATGGAGATCGGTTTCCTTGTGCCACACGAAATCAGCCTCATACCCCAACACCTCGGTAAGGGCGTAGTGAGCGTCATGGTCACAGTTCGAACCCGGGAAGACGACGATGGCGAACTTCACTCCACCTCCACTCGATAGCTCTCGATCACGGGGTTTGCGAGCACCCGGTCGGCGACCTCCGCAACCATCTGCCGCGCTTCGTCAGCCGAGCCAGAGTCGAGATCTAGTTCAAAGTACTTCCCCTGTCGTACGTCCTGAACCGTCTGATACCCCATCGTCTGCAGCGCCTGGGCGATCGTTTTACCCTGCGGGTCGAGAATAGACGGCTTTAAGGTGACATACACTTTGGCCTTCACGTCATACCTCTCTAAAGACGCGATGAAAAATATCGTCCACATGCCGAAGCTGCACCTTAAGATCGAACACTTTCTCGATCTCCTCGCGTGTCAAAGCTCCCATGACGTCCGGATCATCAAGTAGCAACGTCTTGAAATCGAGATGTTCGTCGTGTGAACGTATGGTGCAGCGCTGGACCCACGCGTAAGCCTCTTCCCGCGAGATCCCGCGTCGCGTCAGTTCCAAAAGCACGCTTCCTGAAAACACTACGCCACGAGACAGCCCCAGGTTCTTAAGCATCTGGTCAGGATGGACAACCAGGTCACGGACGATGCCCGTGAGACGTCGGACCATGTGGTCTAGGGCACAAAAGCTGTCGGGAATGATCACGCGCTCGACCGATGAGTGCGAGATGTCGCGCTCGTGCCACAGCGCGATGTTCTCCACCGCGGCCAGCGCGTTGGTCCGAACCAATCGTGCCAAGCCGGTGATCTGCTCGCAGCCGATTGGGTTCCGCTTATGAGGCATCGCCGAGGACCCCTTCTGCCCCTCCGCAAACGGCTCTTCGACCTCTGCGATTTCGGTCTTCTGTAAACCGCGGATCTCAATAGCGATCATCTCGAGAGTGCCCCCGGCAATGGCCAAGGTACTGAGCAGTTCCGCGTGTCGGTCGCGTTGGATTATCTGAGACGCAACCGGTACAGGCGTAAGATCGAGTGCGTCACACACCGCCGCTTCGATGGCAGGATCCATATGAGCGTATGTGCCTACCGCGCCAGAAATCTGGCCGACGCTCACGCCGGTCCGAGCGCGTTCGAGCCGCACCCGATCGCGGCGTAGCTGATCGAACCACACCGCGAGCTTCAGGCCAAAGGTCATCGGCTCGGCGTGGACTCCGTGGGTACGGCCGATCATTGGCGTATGCCGATGCTCGAATGCTTGCTCGCGAACGGCGGCCTCGAGTGCTCCGAGATCGGCGAGCAGCACATCACATGACCAACGCAACTGAACCGCGAGCGCCGTGTCCAATACATCCGATGAGGTCAACCCGAAGTGCAGCCACCGCGCCGACGAACCGACATTCTCAGCCACCGCGGTTGTAAACGCGATGATGTCATGCCGCGTCACTTGCTCAATCTCCTCGACTCGCGCCGCGTTAACGGCACCGCACTCGCGAATGTCTCGTGCTGCCTCCACAGGAATCATGCCTTCGGCCGCCATCGCGTCGGCTGCCGCACGCTCCACGGCGAGCCAAATGTCGTATCGGTTCTGGTCACTCCAGATGCGCCCCATCTCAGGGGGGGTGTATCGAGGAATCATGGTCGTGGTTTAGGCAAATTCGCTGGGCTTAAGGGTTCGTCGAGACCGGGTCGAACGGGAGCGGGGTCTGCACCTGTCGGGGCACTCGAGACCCTATGGGCCCCCCCGAGCCAAGATCAACGGTCGGGGCCAAGCGGTCCTGGCTGGCGACGACTACTTGTATGTCATCTCGACCGCGTCCCGCCAGCGCTTCTCGGCACGTCATCTCCGCAATCTCCGGCACGTTATTCACCAAACTAAGGTGCGCAAGCACGATACAACGCACCGAGTCGCCAATGTGACCGCGAATAAATTCGGCCAGTGCCTCATTGGACAGATGGCCGCGACTGCTATCGATCCGAGCTCGCGTCGAGGCTGCGTACGGACTCACCCGCAGCAATTCAGCCGCGTGATTCGATTCGACAACCAACACGCGACAGTCGTGGAATTGCTCGATCAGTTCCTTCGTCACAACGCCGACGTCTGTTGCAAACCCGATCGTGCCATCCTGAGTTTCGATCCGAAAGGCCAGGGTTTCAGCCGCATCGTGTGGAATCGACAGGGGACGAAACCGAAACCCGCACACGACAGCCGTCGCACGCACACGGAACGGCCGCCACGCCGCAAGATTGACGTTGCCCCAATCCGCACGAACATTCTCCGTGGTGTACACCGGAACACCGTACTGTCTCGAGAAGAGCGCTGCCCCGCGCGTGTGGTCACCATGTGCATGGGTGATCACGATGGCGTCAATACTCTCTGGACCGACGTTCGCCCGAGACAAACGCTCGGTAACCTGCCGACAACTAAGCCCGACGTCGATCAAGACACCTCGGCCGTGATCAGTTAGCAAAGTCGAGTTGCCCCTGCTACCACTCCCAAGAACCGTCAGTTGAACCGAGATCGCAATCTCTCCTCAGATAGTACCGGGCGTCACTGGCCCGCCGATGCTAGCGTGGCGCCCCGACCCCGGCGCCCTAAATCGCGAGCTGCCCCGACGTCAGCGGTATTCCATTGAGCCGCCCCAACACGGTCGCCCCAACCGAACCATCGCAAAAAAGCTCCGTTGCTACGTGCTGGACATCGTCAGCGCTAACGCCGTCGATAGCGGCCAAGTGCTCTGACAACTCGATCTGCCGACCAAAATAAATCTCGGACCGCGCGAGCTGCGACATGCGGCTTGTCGTGCTCTCCAGGCCGAGGACAAGATTCCCTTTAAGGTGATCCTTCGCTCGCTGAAGCTCATCGGCCGGAACCGGATCTCGATGGAGGTTACGGAACTCCGCCATCACCAAATCAACGACCTCGGGCACCGCGGCCGTGTCACAGCCAGCGTAGACGGTGAGCACCCCACTGTCACGGTAGGAGACAAGGCTGCTGTTCACCGCATACGCCAGGCCACGTTTCTCGCGCACATTCTGGAAGAGTCGTGAGCTCATCGAGCCACCAAGTACCGTGTTGAGCACGTAGCTCGCGTATCGATTCTCGTGGTCTTGCGCATACCCGGGTGTGCCGAAACATAAGTGACTCTGCTCCAAGTCTTTTTCGCGAGTAATAAGACCTGGCTGCGGTATCGGCGGCGTCGAGGCAATCGGCTCAGGCATCGAGCTCATCTCGGCGAACGCCGAGTAGAGCAAGTCGCGAACCTCACCATGCTGCACATGTCCCGCCACCGCGACGACCAGATTTCCACCCACATAAGCTCGCTCAAAGTAGCCACGCAACGATGCACCCGAAACCGCAGTGACGGATGCGGGTGTCCCGAGAATGGAACGACCCAACGGGTGGATCGGCCAGAAATTGGCACTAAATATCTCGTGGACGAGGTCATCCGGCATGTCCTCAACCATTTTGATCTCCTCGAGAATGACCTTCTTTTCCTTCTCGAGCTCAACGGTCAGAAAGGCCGGATGCAACAGTAAGTCGGATAACACATCGACTGCGCGCGGAAGATGATCGTCCAGGACTTTGATGTAGTAGCCTGTGCACTCTTTGGCCGTGAACGCGTCCAGCTGTCCGCCAATTGAATCGACATCCTGCGCGATGTCCCTGGCCGTTCGCTTCGTCGTACCCTTGAAGAGCATATGCTCAGTGAGATGGGCAATGCCCTCGTACTTCGATCCCTCGTGGCGGGATCCACGGGTCAGCCACGCACCGAGACTGACCGAGCGCACGTCTGGCATCGACTCGGTCAGGAGGCAGAGGCCGTTATTAAAGACTTCGCGAACGATCATGTCAGAAGAACGCCCGCCCCGATGCGTCTCGACGGTGTCGGCATGGCGCTTGCAAACCGTTGTACAGAAGGGAATTACATGAAACGAACTATTACTGGTATTTTATCACGCCACCCGCTCCGTGGCAAAAAGCCCGTGCTATAAGATGCTTGCCTTCAGCACGTTGCGCACACGATGGGTTTGCGCACAATGCCGAATCTAAACGACCTCACCGAACTAGAGCTATCCGAGCTCGAAGCCATCCTCACGCAAGCGGGGACGAAGCCGTTCCACGCGAGTCAGATTTTCCGGTGGATCTACCAGATGGGCTTGACGACTTGCGAACAGATGACCGACCTATCGCTCCTGCTCAGGAAGTATTTGGGAACGAGATACGTCGTAACCGCTCCAAACGTTGAGCACCGGGAGGTGTCCGAAGACGGAACGGAGAAGTTCCTGCTGCGACTACACGACGGCTGCCAAATCGAATCTGTTTTCATCCCGGATACCCCGAGACTGACGTTCTGCGTCTCGACTCAGGTCGGGTGCGCCATGCGATGTGCGTTTTGTCTGACCGGAAAGATGGGACTCGCTCGAAATCTGACGGCCGGGGAGATTACCGGCCAGGTACGCGTGCTCGCCCACGCACTAGGTCTCATCAACAAACCATTCAACATCGTGCTCATGGGAATGGGTGAGCCGCTCCATAATTACGACGCCACCATGAAGGCCTTGAGGATCCTGACCTCAAAGAGTGGTCTTGCTGTACCACCGAAGCGGATCACGCTATCGACTGTAGGGGTCCCAGCCGGCCTCGAGAAGCTCGCGAACGAAACCGTGATTCCCAACCTCGCGGTTTCTCTACACGCGGCGACGGAAGAGCTCCGGGCACGCTTGGTTCCAGTCAATCTACGATACGGACTTGCCGAGATCATCGACGCGTGTCGCCAATTCCCGGCCAGTCGACGACACCGGATTACATTCGAATACGTGCTCCTGGCCGGGACCAACGACTCCACCGAGGATGCGACTGCGCTCGCGACTCTCATCAGCTCTCTGCGAGCCAAGGTTAACCTGATTCCCCTCAATGAAGCGCCTGGCATCCCCTTTTGTCGTCCTTCAGACGCCACAATCAACAAGTTCGCGCTGGTACTCGCAAAGAAAGGTATTAGAGTCTCGGTTCGTAAGAGTCGTGGTCGGGATATTCGAGCAGCCTGCGGGCAGCTGATCGTCGACGGCAGCGCCCCGTCGCCCACTCGGGCGATGGCCAACCGCCTGACTCAAGAATCTCCTCTTACGGACTTGGGTCGGGCTAGTGGACCACCACACCGGTCACAGTCTGCCCGGTCGACGTGATGCGCACGCAGACCCGCTCGTTCTCGGGAACACACTGCGGAATATGCACCTTCAGATAGTTGTCCGTCACCGCAATACGTCCACCCTCGATCGTTAACGCGGGGCGCTCAGCCCCGAGTTGAGCAGCTTGGAACGCGGCTGCGAGCGAGTTCCCTATCTCGCGGACCTCGCGTGCGCGTTCGCGAATCGTCTTTTTGTGAACCTTGCTCTGCATCCCGGTGGCTTCTGTGCCGGGTCGATCGGAATAGGGGAAAACGTGCAGGTAGGTCAACGGACTCGACGCAAGATACTCAAGATTAAGGAGATGGTCGTCGTGAGTCTCCCCAGGGAACCCGACAACCAGATCAGACCCGATCCCAGCCTGGGGCATTAATTCACGAATGCGCTCGGATACACGCCGATAGAAGGCGAGGGTGTAGGGACGACGCATGGCCCGAAGTATTCGGTCACTCGCACTCTGGAGGGGTAGGTGAAAATGCGGTGCAAAGCGGCTACTCCGAGCGATGAGATCGACGATCTGGTCGTTGCAATCCATTGGTTCGAGCGAGCTCAGTCTGAACAGCACCGAGCTAGGGTGTCGGTCGAGGGCACGCAGCAGCGCGAGGAGAGAACTCGTAGGAGTCAGATCACGACCATACGAACCAACGTGGACACCGGTCAGCGAAGCTTCCTTGAAGCCTTCCGAGACGATCCGATCAACATCCAATAAAACCGACTTGAGTGGGATGCTCCGGCCAGACCCTCGAGTGAACGGAATAATGCAATAGGCGCACGCTTCGTCGCAGCCAGTCTGCACCCGGAGCGTGTAACTGGTTCTACCAGACGACCCCGGGGCAATCGGCGATCCACACGCATGGTCGCCATCGCCATATCGATCGGCGGTCGTTGCAAAGACCGCGGGCAACTGCCGCTCAAGCTCTGAGAATAATATGGGCTTCTCTTCGTTCGGGATAACAGCCGCAACCCCAGACAATGCGGAAAGGTCGTCCCCCGCCCGTGTAGCGTAGCAGCCAGTGGCCACAATTCGTGCCGAAGGGTTCTTCCGGGCAATACGGCGAATAACCTGACGCGCGCCGTGATCTGCAGCGGCAGTGACTGAACAAGTGTTGACGATGACTAGGTCTGCATCTTCCGCCGCTGAAGGGAAACCACCCACGGACCGCAATTTTCGGTCGATGTCAATGGAGTCAGCCTGGTTAACTCGACACCCGAACGTCACAATGGCGAATTTCACAATAAGGAGTCTAAACCGATGTTTCGTCGGTTTGCCCAGGCGAGCCAGGTAAACGCTTCGTTCCCAGGTCGCATCGACGTAACGCCGACACCAGGAAGCATTCCCCGTCACCAAGCTGTAGCTACCCACTCGACCGGGAAAGTCGATCTTCGTCGTCCGGGGAAACGCTACCTTCTCCTCAGTGTCTCCCGGCGGTACCTCATCTCTTAGTCCTACTCTTCCCGCCGCTTGATACGAATTACCATCTGATTAGAATCATCTGGACGTACCCCGAAACCGATGTCGCCATAGTACGAGAAGATGAGCGTCGCACGCTGCTCATCAGTGCCAACACCTACCACTACATCAATCTCCTCCGAGCGATCGGGCTCCCCGTACTTCTTGACGATCTCGTGCAGCGAGGGTGGATTCTGGAAGACCTGGAGTTCAAAGCCGAACTCTCCAAACGTTTGGTTCATGTCTGCAAACTCGATCTGTACCGCCTCCGAGAACAGCTCGGGGTCACCCGCAATCCTCACCCCAGCCAGTGCCTGAGCAATCCCGGCTACCATCGCTAGTATGACGAACAGCGACAAATACCAACACCACCGTGGCGTCATAGAGAACAGTATGACGCTTTCCTGACTTTATGCGGCCATACGGTATGATGCGAACAGTTCGATGCGTTCGAAAGGCTCAGTCAACGAACAGACACCTCACGACCGACCCGCCACTCACCGACGCTCGTGACCCGCACACCCACCCTCACCGACGCCCTGATCCCAGTCTGCCTACTCATTGGGATGTTGGCCATGTCGGTCTACCTCTTTGGTGACGAATCATCATCCGGACCCAACCAGATTGCGCTAATGCTCGCGACCGGCATCGTCGGTGTCATCGGCCTCACCCATGGTCACACCTGGAGCGAGCTCGAAGCGGGGATTAGCCGCGGCCTAACGGTTGCAATCGGCGCAATCCTAATCCTGCTTGTGGTTGGCGCCGTCATCGGAGCCTGGATTTTGGCGGGGGTCGTCCCAACGATGATCTATTACGGCCTGTCAATCCTGTCGCCGTCGGTGTTCTACGCCGCCACCTGCCTGATCTGCGCCATCGTGGCGCTTGCCACCGGCAGTTCATGGATAACGGCGGGCACGATCGGCATCGCGCTCATCGGCATCGCCAGGGCCCAAGACCTCCATCTGGGTCTTGCCGCTGGCGCCGTCATCTCGGGAGCCTACTTCGGCGATAAGATGTCGCCGCTGTCAGACACGACCAATCTAGCACCCGCAGTAGCGGGTACCGATCTCTTTGCGCACATCCGGCACATGCTCTGGACGACGACACCCAGCATCTTCCTTGCCCTACTGTTCTTCGGACTCGCCGGTCTCCATACGTCTGCCTCTGGAGACGCAGCCGAGTTGTCGACCGTGCTCAAGGTCCTGGACGACCAGTTCGCCATCGGACCGCATCTCTTGATCCCAGTCCTCGTGGTTATCGGACTGGTCGTGCGGCGAGTGCCGGCGTTTCCCGCCCTGCTGATCGGCGCGCTGATTGGGTCACTCTTTGCCACTCTGTTCCAACGCGAGGCAGTAATCGCCTTTGTCAACGACCCGACGCTTCCAACCGAGCTCGCGCTACTAAAGGGCGCCTGGATCGCGTTGTATAAAGGCTTTGAGCTACGGTCCGGCAACGCCGTGCTGGACGACCTGCTGTCTCAAGGCGGAATGGCTAGTATGCTGACCACGGTCTGGCTAATCATCTCAGCCATGATGTTCGGTGCCGTGATGGAGACGACCGGCCTCCTACACGTGATCGCGAGTCGTATCCTTACTTTTGTTCGGAGCACCGGGAGCTTGATCTCAGCGACGCTGCTCACGTCATTCGGCATGAACGTGCTGGTAGCGGATCAGTACATCGCGATCGTGCTGCCGGGCCGTATGTTCCGTCAGGAGTACGAGCGGCGGCGTCTCGACCCAATAAATCTCTCCCGGACGCTCGAGGATTCGGGCACGCTCACGTCCGTTCTGGTTCCGTGGAACACGTGCGGTGCGTTTATGGCCCAGACACTCGGTGTCTCGACCTTGACCTATGCACCTTTCGCCTTCTTCAATATCCTGAACCCGTTTATCGCGATGGCTTGCGCCTACGCTCAGGTCGGGATCACGCCACTGCGGAAAATGTCGCAAGAAGGCAGTCGTCGGCACGAGCTCGACGTCCCCCACCCCTGACCCAGATCCCACTGACACCACTTCGGAGTCTGAGAATTCCTCGGTCGCAATGAGGAAGCAGGCGGCGAACCCTCTCGTTTCGGCCCACTCGTAACCAACGTTCGGCCCCATCACGTAGAGCGCCGTCGAAAGCACATCGGCAGCCAGCGCCCGCTCGTGCCACACTGCAACTGAAAGCGGCCGGCTGACCGGTTGCCCCGTTCGAGGATCGACGATGTGACCGACTTGCTCACCAGCCGCCTCTTGATCCCGTTCCGATCCCCCACTCACCGCGAGCGAACCACTAGTCAGATTTAGCGCGGTAACCGGTATCTCACGGTGCTCAGGATGGGCGATGGATACAGACCAACTCCTACGCGGTGGCTGGCCGAACACGGCGATCTGCCCACCCAGGTCAACCAGTCCTGACTCGCCGAGTTCGGCGATCCGGTCGAGGGCCACCCCTTTCCCAAATCCGCCAGCGTCGAACGTGACGTCTGCCAGTCGCGTAACAGCGCAGGGATTGGACTCCACGACCACGTGCCGAAAACCAGCGGCCGCGCGCGCGGCTTCGAGTGCCGCCGGATCGAGACGCCGAGCCTGGCTTCGGAGCCCCCAGGCTTCGACGAACGAACCGATGACTGGATCGAACGCCCCGCCCGTCAACGTCGACCATCTTCCGAGCTCGCCGACCAGCCCACAAAACCATGCTGGTCCGTGCCAAGCGGCACCGATCGGCTGCCGATTTAACCGACTTAGGAGGCTGGCCGCGCGCCACGTGGTAAGGTCGCGCTCCGTCTCCTCCATAACCCTCACCATCCGGTTGAGGGATCTTGTCGCAAGCGTACGTGATGATCCCGACACGATGAGTGTGGCGCGCGTGCCCATCACGTAGACTCGGCGCTCGAACGTCTCGGGCGAGACCTGCGCGACGAGAAAAACCGAACATCCTGCGACCGCAGCAGTAGTAGCAAACCAAACCCTGAGGGTGCGAGTGGGCGCGCATGATCGGGACGTCGTCCTCGGCATATCGATCAAATGCAGCACCGACGGCGTCAGGATGGAGAACCCGCAGTGTCCGGAAGGATCGGCTCTGGAGCGGGCGACGAATTGGCCGCCACCGACACGTGCCACCCGATGACGAGGTGCACAGTGTAGCCAGCCACGAAAAGGACGCTCGTCGAGACGTGTACCCAAGCCAGGGCACCCAGCCACGTCGAGTTGGAAACGACCTGCAGTAAGTATCCAGACAATGCCATGGCGGAGAAGCTGAGAAGCGAGGTCCATCCGGTTCGTCGGTTGAACTTAGTGGGTGACGTGATCTTCTGTAGTGTGTGACCGTGAAACAACATCCCGAAGAAAACGATGAACACCGGTGCAGCAAGCACGTGAAGCGAGAGCATCGCCGGCTGCCATGGGTGGTTGATGACCGCGAACGGATCATCCGAGCGAAGCAGGTATTTCGTCCAGAAGTATGCCGTTCCGGTGGCCGCAACCACGACGTGCAGGGCATTGAACGACCACCGCTCCCACTTCTTCATTGACCCACCGGCTCCGCTTTCTCCAAGACTTCGTCAATCGCCATCACCCGGCGCACTGCTTCGGTTGTCGAGTGGGCCGTTAGCGTCGCGCCGGCAATCGAACGGATCGCTCGCTGCAGCGCAACGTCGTCGCTTAAGTCCAGACCGTCAAACTGGTGCAACCAGGGCTTAGGTGCCATGTACTCGTGTGGCTCAAGAAACGCCGTCACCTCGATCCGCCTGACCCTCCCATCCGGACCCAACGCGATGAGAAGACTCTCACGCTTTGTCCGAACAACGTGCGTATCAACATAGGCTCGACCTACGATCCGATCACCTTGCCTGGCGATGTAACGGGCAACGAGCTGGCTATTGATATCTACTCGCGCCAAGGCTGCCGCACGGCGGATTTGCTCATGCGTCAGGAAGACACGCTCCGCTTCGACGGCTGCTTCAGGGTAGACGGCTGAGAGCACCTCGTCCCGGGTGGGCAGGTTCGACTGCGCGAAAAGACCTGCGAGCGACAGCAGCCAAACCACCACGATCGCCGCCAGCTCCCCTCTCACCGCCAGTGCACTTCCTTCCTAGAACGCGTAACCCATCGCGAGGTTGAACTGATTCACGCCGCTGTTCGCTGCATTACTCACCCACGCGTGGTCGATCTTGAGCACGACCTGCGGGAACGGCTTGAGCTCCACGCCGAACGTGGTGTACGTGGCATCGGTCGACAGACTCCGTTTGAACCCGATCGGCATTGCCGCCTGCGTGTCAACTTTCTCGAAGCGAATGTACGGCGTCAGCGCCACGTCTCCGGTCGACGCCGCCTGCGAGAACAAGTTGTAGCCGACCTGCACGTAGCCGCCTTCCAAGGTCTCGGCTATTCCACCCGTACCGATTTTCTGTAACGCCGTGTTCAGCGCCGCCGCATCGGCGACGGCGGCTCTGGCATAAAGACCCCGCAGGTCAAACCCTCGGATCTGTATCTGACTGTGCACGTCAATGATCGTCGTCCGCACGCCGAACTCCTGGTCATCGACCGTGATTTCCCCGTGACTAGCACCGCCGGTGTAAAGGCTGGCGCCAAAGAAGATCCCTGGTGTCGGTGTTACGTCGACGCGACCCGTGAACGCCATGCTGCTCGCCTTAGCCTTCGACCCCTTTTGTCGACCGCCACGGAGTCCACTCGCCGCAAACCGCGAACCATCGAACCCGTTGACGACGTATGCACGAAATGAAACACGGTCAATCGACCCGTAAATGCCGCCACCGTTCTCTCGCCACGTGCTCGGGATGATCAGCTGTTCAGTCACCGGTCGATCCGCCCCCAGGAAAACATTAGGCTCGTGAAACTCGTTGACCAATCCCATTGGAATGAGCAGCAATCCTCCTCGAACGCCGAAGTTTTCATGCGCAAGGTAATCGACGTACGCGAACTCGACAAAGACCTCGTCAGCATGCTCCACTTCGATCTCCGAGTTGAAAAGAAACTTGTCGTTGAACCGGTAACCCGCATAAAGGATGGCGCGCGCGAAATCAAACTGACTCGGTTGCCCTATCTGCTGCCCAGATTCGTTGTCGCTAGCAAAGTTCTCTAAGAGCATTTCGCCATAGCCGGCAATCGAGACACCCTGTCGTCTCCCATAGGTCGCCGCGGCCGACGGCGCCAGACCAATAGCACGCGCATCGTCCGGCGTGAGCTCCACCTGCTCCTCGCCACTCCTGAGTCTCTCGACCTCTTCGGCCAAGATGTTGAGCTGTCGCTGCATTTCCTCCAGGTCGGTCTGTTGCTCACTCTCTGTTGCTTCTTCCGGATCAGCCAGTTCGGCGGCAGCCTCATCACCCTTGGCCCGAACGTCAGCTGCGTCTGACGACTGTGCCACCGTCTGTACGGCCACAATACTCAGCGTCAGCGCCGCGAACACTACCGTAGGGACGAGTCGCACGTGCGACGTCATGGCTACTCCTTACGTGTGTGCAAAGCTTGTTGCACCCCATCACGTCGACCCCCTACAATTGGGGAGGTTTGGCGCAACGGGGCTTCTTGGAATCTGTCAGAGAACCGTAAGCAAGCGTTCGGCAAGCCCGCTAGGTAGGTGAGCGACCACCAGGCGGGCTTTTTTCTTGGTTGCCAAGCTCTTCACTATTGAGATCCAGTCTCACTAGAGACCGTTCACTATATATCCGACCTTTTTGGTCGGTCAAGGAAAATGAGGTCCAGTCTCAAGTCTGAGCCCCTTACCCACATCGGCGTCATCAGGTTCTGGCTTCCACTGGCGGGAACATGGCTAATGATGGCAGCGGAGGGGCCGTATCTGGCTGCGCTCATAGCGAGACTCGACGATCCGACGGTAAACCTCGCGGCGTTTGGTGTAACCCTCGCCCTCGCCATCATCATCGAATCACCGGTCATGATGCTCATGAGTGCCACAACAACGTTGGTCGAGGATCGCGAATCCTATCGCGCGCTGCGGCGATTCGCCTACGGCTTAAGCGGCGCTCTGACACTCATCCAGTTGGCCATTCTCATTCCCTCTGTTTTCGCAGTGCTGGCCGAAACGCTCGGACTCCCGAACGATGTCGCAAAGCTCGTCTACGGCAGCCTGCTCCTCCTACTACCGTGGCCGGCGGCAATCGGGTACCGCCGCTTTCGACAAGGTCTTCTGATAAGGGCCAAGCTGACTCGCCGAGTAGCGTACGGAACGTGCCTCCGCCTTATGGCGATGTCCGTGACAGCGCTCGCAGCGTATCGCTTCTCTTCGTTCGCGGGTGCCTACGTCGGAGCAATGGCCTTGTCGGCGGGTGTGATCGTAGAGGCTATCGCCAGCCGAGCGATGACCGCGAGCATCGTACCCAACCTCCTGACCCGTCGCCGCCACAACGACCGTCTCCACTCACTCCGGTTGGCCGCGCTGATGGGGTTCTACTTGCCGTTAGCGTTGACGTCGTTTCTGGCGCTTGCATCCCAACCGATGGTCACGTTCTTCATGGGCCAAAGCCGCCACGCGATCGAGTCACTCGCGGTCCTACCAGTCGTCCTCGGCTTCACGTTCATTTTCCGGGCGCTCGGACTTTCGTATCTCGATGTCGTCATCGCGCTGATCGGTCCACGGCACGAACATCTCGCCGAAGTCCGGAACGTCGCCGTCGTGCTAGCTGTGTCGACAGTTTCGAGTCTCGGCGTCATCGCCTTTACCCCACTAGCACGGGTGTGGTTTCATGGGGTCTCCGGCCTCAGTCCAGCGCTTACAGAGTTCGCGGTGCTTCCACTCCAGATCCTGTGCGTTTTGCCAATGTTCTCGGTTCTGTTGGCTCTTGAGCGCGGTGTGCTCATCCACGCGCATCGAAACACCCCGATTACCGTCGCCTCGCTCATCGAGCTTGCCACGATCACGGTGACACTTGTCATCGGAGTATTCGTGCTCGACGTCGTAGGAACGGTCGCCGCCGCGACGGCCATAGTCCTAGCGCGCGCCGTTGGAACGGTATGGCTGTTGGTGCCCTTCGGCCGTGCGCTTCGTAGCCATGCAACTCCGACGGATGACACCCAAGACATAGTTACACCTCCCACCGGGGTCACATGATCGATCCATCCCGTCTGTGGATTCTTCGCTTATATGAGGTTCATGAACAGTGATTGGCGAGCAAGGGACCATGTGGCTGTCGACTGAGGCGGAGATCGGCTTGTTCGATACCACAATTAGGATCGCCGAAGCAGCGAACGCATTCTCCATGCCCATGGCACAACGAAGCGCCGAGACAGGCCTTCATCCAGTATCCAGTCGCTCGCGCAAGCGCAGGGACTACCGGACGGTCGCTGTGTGTGAATCGTAACCCACGGCGAAAATGGGGGAGCGACGATTACCCTCGTGAATGCTGAACCAGGACCGATCCCGTTAGGCACGTTCGAATCACCCGCTGGAGCCCAGTAAATGCACAGAGGCCATCAATACCGAAACTTTGCGATTAATCGCCAGGCAGCAAACAGGCTGCGGGGTTACCGAACCGCGGCCCGGACAACCTTCTCCACTGTTAGCCCCTGGATGACGATCGAAAAGATCACCACGCCGTAGGTCGTCGCCAGAATCACTGGCTTGTACGGACTTGCCGGCAGCGCGAGTGCCAGCGCTACTGAAATCCCACCTCGGAGACCTGCCCAAGTCAGAACCGGGATGGCACCTCGAGTGAACTCGCGACGCAGGCCAAGGAGCATGATCGGACCAGCGACGCTAATCCACCGTACGACAAGGACGACGGGGATCGCGAACAAAGCGACGCCAACCATCTGTCCAGTGACGGTAATCGCGACAACCTCAAAACCGATGGCAAGAAACAGCAGCGAATTCAGTAATTCGTCCACCAACGACCAGAAGGTGTCAATATGGTTTCGCGTGCTCTCGCTCATGGCGAAGCGCTTGCCATGATTCCCGATGAAGAGGCCGGCAACAACCACCGCCAGAGGCCCCGACACGTGGACTTGCATCGCGATCCCATAGGTGGCCATCACGAGTGAGAGCGTGATGAGCACTTCCAGGTTGTGATGGTCGATCGGTTTCATGGACCGATACGCGGTGTAACCTGCGACCAAACCAAGCAGGACGCCACCAACGACCTCGATCGCCAACAGCTCAAACGCTCCGACAAACGTAACCTCACCGTGGCCGCCCCCACTTACCGCGATCGACACTAGCAAGGCGTAGAGCACGACGCCCACGCCATCATTAAAGAGGCTCTCGCCAACAATCTTCGCCTCTAAGGTCTCAGGAACCTTGATCTCCTTGAGGATGCCCATCACCGCCACGGGGTCGGTCGGAGAGATCAGGGCGCCAAACACGAGGCAGTACGTTAGCGGAACGTCGAACCCGAACACCCTGAATCCATAAAACGTCGCGCCGGCGACGATTAAGGTTGACGTCACGATGCCGACTGTGGCCAGTAGCGAGATCGCCCATCGACGCTCGAGCAATGCCTCGAGATCAACGTGAAGCGCACCGGCGAAAAGGAGAAAGCTAAGGAACCCCTTCATCAGCGTGTCTCCGAAGTCGATATCGGTAAGGACACCCCGAACCGCCGACTCCAAACCGAGCGTGGGCAGCAGGCCGTCGGCGACGAGGATCACCACGGAGACGGCAAGCGCACTAACGACCAGACCGATCGTGTGAGGCAGGCGGAGCCAACGATAGTTGACGTACCCGAAGAGCGCCGCCAGCGTGACGAGCAACGCAACCAGATTAAAGATCGTCGCGACAGACATGGCTCCGAACTTCACGCAATCCGAACTCAGGAACGCGAGGTCGACTGGGCTCCGTGTCGACTCGAGCGTTTGCGGGCAGTCGATCGCGTTCGCATCGGGACCTTACGGGCCTCCCGTACCTGTTGCCCACTGAGTTCACCGAGCGCAACGCTGCGCTGATATGCTGCCAGAACGGCCTTCGACAGGACCGTCCTGAACGATCCCTTCTCGAGCTGATAGAGGGCTTCGGCGGTCGTGCCACCGGGCGAGGTCACCATATTGCGCATCTCGGCAAGATGGGCAACTGAGCGCTCCGCAAAGATAGCTGAACCCCGAATTGTCTGAACCACCAACTGGCGCGAATCCGCTCTCGAGAAACCCAGATGGACTGCGGCGTCCATGAGCGCTTCCATCAAGAGAAACACGTAGGCAGGCCCGCTGCCGCAAATAGCCGTTGCTATATCGATGAACCGTTCGTCCCGAACGTGCATCTGATGCCCGAGCGCCGCGACGATGGCAGTAGCCTGGTCCCGCTGGACTTCCGACACTTCGGGGGTCGCTGTCCACACAGTCATGCCCTCGCCGACTTGAGCAGGTGTGTTGGGCATCGTCCGCACAATGGTACGGTGTTCAAGACCGGAAGCAATAGATTCAATGGTTGCCCCCGCCACGATGGATACGACTAAGGCGTTCTTCCGGATCCGGCCCTTGAGATTGTCGAAAACCTCAGGCAGCGCCTGCGGCTTCACCGCGAGCACAACGATCTGACCCTTGCGCGCGGCCGTTCGATTGTTCAGTGTCGTGTGGATGTGGAGCGCGTCACGAACGACATGCAGACGCTCTCGATGTGGATCGCTGGCTATAATTCGATCCGGGTCAAGCTGGTGGCGAGCGAGTAACCCTCCGATCATAGCCTCGCCCATGGCGCCAGCCCCGATGAACGCAAGGTTAAGGTTCCTGAGAGCATTCGTCTTCTTTACCTTCACAGTGGCACGCCTCCGAGAGATCGGTGAGTTGAACTGATATCTTACGTCGGAGATGGATCCGCTTGCGCACACCCTCGTTGGTGCGAGCTTGTCCGAGACGCGGCTCAGCCGGCTCGCAACACCCACGCTCATCCTCTCCGCCAATGCACCCGACATCGATGTGGTCAGCATGGCGTTTGGCCGAGACCCATCGCTGGGATTCAGACGCGGGTGGACCCACGGGGTCCTGGCGATGGTTGTACTCCCGCTTGCCTTGGCCGCTCTCACTGTGCTCGCGGACCGCGCCGTTGCATCCGTCAGGCGTCGGCCCCCATCTTGCGAAAACGTGTCTGTTTGGAATGATGGCCTACATGGGCGCGATGGCAATCGGCTCTCGCGTGGCTGCGCGTCAGGTCGAAGCGTGGCTAACCGAGCGCGGCGACGTCGGGACTATGGTCAGGGCCGGCCCGGTTCCGGTCAACCCCCTTATCCGGAAGATCATAGTCTTCGACGATTCACACTATCACTTCATAGAGCTGAACTGAATGCGGTTTCCCGCCTACAACGTCGAGACACTGTCTGATGGCTATCGGGTGATCATCCAAGACGTTCGCTACACACGTACCAGCGGCGTGAGCCCTGGCACCGCGATCGTCGAACTGGACCACGATCTGCGAGTGCGTGCGACCCGGACAGCCTTCTCCACTGTCAGACCCTGGATGACGATCGAGAAGATCACCACGCCGTAGGTTCGTCACCAGAATTACCGGCCACATCGATATGAAGGTGGCAGCCACACCGGTCGTGTTGGATAATGTTGAGCGCGGGATAATCCATCATGCCTCACGACAAGCTCGCCGTCCTCGTAGCCGGCGGACCGGCGCCCGGCATCAACAGCGTCATCAGCGCCACCACGATTCGCGGTCGGCTGGAGAACGTCGAGGTCATCGGCATCCGGGACGGCTTCCAGTGGATCATGCACGGCGACATCGACCACGTAACCCCGTTGACCATCGACACCGTCAACCGAATCCATCTCCTGGGTGGGTCGCATATCGGCATCTCTCGAGCGAACCCAACCTTGAAAGAGGAGTATCTCGAGAACAGCGTAGTGTCGCTCCTTCGACTAGGTATCACCCAGCTCATTACGATCGGCGGCGACGATACAGTGTATTCAGCTCACCGGCTTTTTCAACGTGCTTCTGGCCGGATCCGGGTCGTGCATGTGCCAAAGACGATCGACAACGATCTCGACCTGCCGCCGTACGTCGACACCTTCGGATTCCAAACCGCACGACACCATGGCGTCGAGATCATTAAGAACCTCATGGTCGACGCCAAGACGACCTCGCGCTGGTATTTCGTCATCGCCATGGGCCGAAAAGCGGGCCACTTGGCACTGGGCATCGGCAAGTCAGCGGGAGCCACGCTAACTCTGATCCTAGAGGAGTTCGGCGGCCAGAGAATTCATCTCAAGACGCTTGTTGACACGCTCGCTGGCGCGATCATCAAGCGGATGACCAGCGGGCGTCACTATGGCGTGGCCGTCCTGGCGGAGGGCTTGATTCTCGGGATCGATCCACAGGAGCTTGAGGAACTGAAGAACATCGAGCGCGACGCACACAATAACATCCGACTCGCTGAAATCAACATCGGCGAGTTGATTAAGACCGCGGTCGTTAAGCGACTCGCTCAGTTTGATTTAAAGGTGCCGATCGTCGCCAAGGACATTGGTTACGAGCTGCGGTGTGCCGACCCGATTCCGTCGGATTTGGAGTACACGCGCGACCTGGGCTACTGCGCCGCGCGGTATGTCATGGCAGGCGGAAACGGCGCGATAATTTCCATGCAGGCCGGACAGTTCGTACCGGTGCCGTTCGACCAGGTGCTAGACCAGGAGACCGGACGAGCCAAGATCCGACTCGTGGATATCCACTCGACACGGTATCGAATCTCCCGGCGCTACATGCTTCGGCTCCGTCGAGACGACTTCGACAATCCACACGAGCTGGCCAAATTCGCAGCAACCGCCGGCATCTCGCTGGATGAATTCAGCCGTGAATTCGCCTACTTGATCGAGCACGAGCTACCGGCACTTGAGCTCGACCTCAATCGCGGTTTCTTGCTCGATGGCGAGCCCACGCGGCTGAAGATATCGACCTGACTCCGAAGTGCAAGTCAGTCGATATCGAGCGTCCTAGGTTGCCACGCACTGACCAGCTGTCCCCCTGTTGAAAGGCGGAGATCCTTCCATCGCTTAATTGGTAGTCGAATCTGGACCAACGCCGCCGTTGGCAACGGTTTCGTTACCCCGGTTAATCGCGCAACGAGCTGTTCCAGACCGGGATTGTGTCCCACCACCAAGAGACGCTGCATATCCACATCGATGCGGCGTACGACACCGATAATCGTTGCCGGGCCAGCCAGATAGAGTCGGGGCTCAAGTTGAACGTTGCCGTCGAACGCACTCCACTCGGCAACGTCTTCAGCCGTGTGACAGGCACGTTTTGCGCTCGAGCTGAGAATGGCCCCTGGCGACAACTGCTTCATCATCAGCAGTCTTCCGATTCGAGGCGCGTCGCGTTTTCCGCGCTTGTTGAGAGGACGGTCGTGGTCGGACAGGTCCTCATGCTTCCAGCTCGACTGGGCATGCCTCAGCACCAGCAGAGTTCGCATGCGTGATTCTTGCGTAGATCCGGAATGCGTCCAAGTCTGTCGAGTCGACGCCTTGTCCCGGTAGAATAAGATGCGTGGTGCTTATTCAATTGGTGGATCTCTACTCGTTGGTTGTTCTGGGTGCTGTAGTGGTGTCCTGGATTCAGCTCCCGTCGACCCATCCGGTCGTCGGTTTTCTCTCGATGCTAACTGAGCCGCTGCTCGCGCCCATTCGTCGTGTGCTCCCCGACATGGGCGGCTTCGATTTCTCGCCGGTGGTGCTGTTCTTCGGGCTTCGGATGGTGCGGGGTATCGTGCTCTCGGTTGCACTGGGCTCATAGGGCCACTATGAGGTAACAAGAAGGTGAACCAACCAACGCCTGCAGTAACCGACCCGGACGTAACCACCGTTTCGTGCCACGCCTGCCAGGCCACGCACACGGAAGCCGAGTTCGCCGCGGAGCTACACGTGTGCCCTTCGTGCGGCTGGCACGCGCCACTCACCGCGGCGGAATGGATTGACCACCTCGCTGACCGTGAGACGTTCAAGGAGATCGGCAAGAGCCTCTTCTCTACCGATCCACTTCGGTTCAAGGAACCCACATCCTACCGGACCCGGCTCCGTGAGGCTGAACGCAAGACCGGGATGCACGAAGCCGCGTTGGCCGGTGCGGCTGAACTCGACGGGCGATCGGTAGTCCTGATTTCATTGGCGTTCGACTTCCTTGGCGGCACGATGGGGTCCGTGGTCGGCGAGAAGGTCACGCGTGCGTTTCAGGTGGCCACGCGAAAAAAATTGCCGGTCGTGTCAATCTTGGCGAGCGGGGGTGCGCGGATCCAAGAAGGCATGATCGCCTTGATGCAGATGGCGAAAACCGCGACCGCCGTCGCGAAACACTCAGCCGCGAAGCTTCCATACGTGTCGGTTCTGACAAACCCGAGCTTCGGAGGCACGTTCGCAAGCTTTGGGTCACTTGGCGACGTCCTTATCGGCGAGCCCGGCGCACAGATCGGTTTTGTCGGCGCGAGGGTCGTGGAAGGCACGATCTCGGAGAAGATCCCGAAGCACGAGCGCCAGGCCGAGACGCTGCTTAGGCATGGGATGATCGACATGGTCGTCCCGCGGCGTCAGCTGCGGAACCGGCTCGCGACGCTCATCTCACAGCTCAAGACCGACGGCCCGGCAAACTGGCCCGCGGTGCAGCTCGCCCCCACCCCGAAGTCAGCACGCGAAGCGGCGGAAATCGTAAAACTCGCGCGCTCGGCGGACCGGCCACGAGCTCGCGACTACGTGGACCGGATGTTCTCGTCATTCATAGAGCTTCAGGGTGACCGTTGCTACGGCGACGACCCAGCTATCGTCGGTGGCATCGCGAGTCTCCAAGGCCGTCCGGTCGTGATAATCGCCCAGATGGGTCGGCAAATGCCGATGCCGGAAGGTTACCGAAAGGCCATGCGGCTAATGATGCTAGCGGCGAAATTCTCGCTCCCTGTCATTACGTTCGTTGACACACCGGGAGCGTTTCCCGGACTCGAAGCTGAACATCGCGGAATCGCACTCGCAATCGGCCAAAGCCTTGCCACACTTGCAAGGCTGGAAGTGCCAGTGGTGAACGTTGTCATTGGCGAAGGCGGTAGCGGGGGTGCGCTCGCGCTTGGTCTCGCCGATGTCATCCTGATGCAGGAAAACGCTATCTACTCTGTCATCGCGCCGGAAGGTGCTGCCGCGATCCTGCTGCGAGACGCGTCACGAACCGACGAGTTGGTCGCCGACCTCAGGCTCCGCGCGCACGACCTCCTCGAACTCGGCATCATCGATGACATCGTGCCGGAACCACCAGGCGGGTCACACCGCGACGCCGACGCGGCGGCACGTTTGCTAATGGAACGAATCATCTACCATCTCAACCGACTCGTCGTTGTCAAACCCAAACGCTTGGTGCGAAACAGAGCGCAGCGGTATCAATCGATCGGACGGTTCGAGCGCGGGATCGTCAGAAAGGCCAAGAATCTTCTGGAGCGAATTCGAGGCCATGAGTAGCTGAGCCGACGATATAATCCCCGGGACTGGAAAATGAGACACACCATGCGCTGGAACACACTGTTTCGGTGGGCCGTCACCCTCCTCGTTGGATCTGCCGCCACGGGAACCTGGACCGTGATACCGGCCGCCCAGGAAATTGAGAACCCGTTTACGACGCGGGTCGACATTCGCTTGGGCCAGCGGGTCTTCGGTCAACGCTGCTCGCGTTGCCACGGACAGGACGCGAAGGGCAATGACGAAACAGGAGCGCCAGACCTGACGACGGGACGATTCAGCAACGCCAGATCGCCTACTGGTCTGTTCAGGGTGATCCGTGAGGGTATCGGCGGAACGGCGATGCTCCCGATCAGCCCCGACACGCCTGACGCGACCGTCTGGCAGCTCGTGTCATATCTCGAATCACAAAGCGCTGACCCTATGGACATCGACCTGCCGGGAACGGCATCAGCAGGACTCGGAGTCTACAACGGTAAGGGGAACTGCGGAAGCTGCCACATGCTCGACGGCAAGGGCGGACGACAGGGTCCCAATCTCTCGAGAGTAGGCGAACGTCGCGACCCCAGTGAGCTCAAGGCCGCACTCATCGATCCCCACGTCGAGGTAGCCCCACGTTGGTGGACGATGCGAGTCACCCGTCAGGATGGTTCCGTCGTTGAGGGATTCCGGATGGGTGAGGACACGTTCACGCTTCGCGTCATCGATCGCGACTTGAACCTGTGGTCATTCCACAAGAGCGACATTCGATCGTTTGATCGAAACGAAGACTCTACAATGCCCAACTACGCAGAGACGCTAACCGCGAGCGAAGTGGACGATCTAGTCGCCTATCTCTTTTCGCTGCGAAAGGAGAGCTAAGCATGAACGACTCGTGATCCTTGTACTGGTATTCGCCTCCTGGTCTATGGTGCACAGTCAGGACGAATCAGGCACGACCAGCACCACGCCACCAGCTTTCTCGCCGGTAACCTGGGAACGTCTCATCAATGCCGCAGATGAACCTGAGAACTGGCTCATGTACTCTGGCACGCTCGACAGCCAGCGGTTCAGCCGATTGAACCAGATCGACGCTCAGAATGTGGGAAACCTTAAGTTGAAGTGGTCTTACCAGATTAGCCAGATCGATCGTTCAGAATCCGTGCCTCTCGTGGTCAACGGGATTATGTTCATCACGGAGGCACCAAGCAACGTCGTGGCAGTTGACGCGGCGACCGGTCGACAGTTCTGGCGGTACAACCACGATTTGCCGGATGACCTCCGGATCTGCTGCGGCCGTAACAACCGGGGCGTCGCTATTCTTGGTGAAACCTTGTTCATGAGCACACTCGACGCACACCTCGTCGGGATCGACGCTCGAACAGGGAACCTCCTGTGGGACAGCGAAGTGGCCAACCACAAGGCGGGATACAGCAAGACGGCCGCGCCTCTCATCGTCAAAGACAAGGTCGTTACCGGCATCGCCGGAGGCGAGTACGGTATCCGGGGGTTCCTTGATGCCTACAACGCTGAGACCGGAGCGCTCCACTGGCGTACCCACACAATCCCTGGACCCGACAACCCCGATGTTCGGACCTGGTCTGGAGAATCGTGGAGAACGGGTGGGTCAGCTAGCTGGATCACCGGGGCCTACGACCCGGATCTCGATTTGGTCTATTGGGGCACTGGAAACCCCGGCCCAGACTGGAACGGTGACGTCCGACTCGGCGACAACCTCTACTCCGACTCAGTTTTAGCCCTCGACGGCGACTCCGGAGAGATGTCCTGGTACTTCCAGTTCACACCGCACGACGTGCACGATTGGGACGCTATCCAGGTTCCGATCCTCGCTGATATCGAATTTAACGGAGAGATACGCAAGGTGATGATGTGGGCAAACCGCAACGCGTTCTACTACACACTCGACCGGGAGACGGGGGAGTTCCTGGTCGGTAAACCCTACGCAAAACAGACCTGGGCGGAAGGCCTGGATGAGAACGGGCGACCGATCCGGGTTCCCAACACGACGCCGACATACGAAGGTGTTGTCGTGTCGCCATCGATCGGGGGGGCCACAAACTGGTGGTCCCCAGCCTATAGCCCTGACACGGGACTTTTCTACGTCAATGCGTTCGACGGTGAGCAGAAGTTCTTCATGCGGGACGAGAACTATGAGGAAGGCGAGCAGTTCACCGGTGGTGGCGGCGAGAACGTCAAACCGAATGAGGCCTACTTCAGCGCCATACGGGCCTTGGATCCCAAGACAGGGGATCTCCGTTGGGAATTCCCGATTCAGCCACGCTCCACCGCAGGGATCCTGACCACGGCTGGTAACCTAGTCTTCAGCGGCAGTGTCGATGGTTACTTCTACGCGCTTGATGCGACCACCGGCGAAGAGCTCTGGCATATCTCCCTTGGTGCCCAGGTCCATTCTGCTCCGATGACCTACGCGGTCGACGGCCAGCAGTACGTCACCATCGCCGCAGGCAATGTTGTTTTTACGTTTAGCCTTGAGGAATAAGCGGGACCAGAACCAAGAGTCAGGAACCATGTCATGTCCTTCCTCGAGCTTGACGAGCTGTCGCCAAAGGAGCCGATGCCAGGCTTCAGCGGCCGTTTTATCCACACCGACGCTGTCACCGTCGTGCACTGGGATATCAAGGCTGGGGCCGAGTTACCCGAGCATTCGCATCCCCACGAGCAGCTATCCAGCCTTCTTAGCGGAAAATTTGAGATGACGGTGAATGGAGAAACCCGCCGCATGACGGCGGGAACTGTTGCCGTTATCGGCTCGAACATCGTTCATTTAGGGCGTGCCGTTACTGACTGCCGGTTCGTCGACGTGTTTCACCCAGTGCGAGAGGACTACCGGTAGGGCGGCCGGTGACGTGCAGCTGATGAACGCGCAGCGCTGGCCAGCTCTGGCAGCCCTGCTGTTCGTCGGGTTAGGGTTACTGATCACCTCCCCGAAACCTGCGCCTCTCGCAATAGTTGCCGCGGCGCAAGCGTCATTTCCCTCACCTACCGGAATGGTCATCGGCCCACCTTCGCAGCGGAACGCGAGTTACTCGATCGATGTTCGACTTGATCCAGATAAGCGAAGTCTCAAGGGGCGCGAGGTCCTAACCTGGCGGAACATCGCGAATGTGACAACCTCAGAGCTCCAGTTCCATCTCTACTACAACGCGTGGAAGAACACCCGCTCGACCTGGATGCGCGAGCAGCTGATGGGACGCCGGTCGAGCCTGCATGGACGACCAGCCGACGACTGGGGGTGGATCGAGGTCACGGCCGTTCGTTTGCTCGGCACCGAGAATACGCCTCCGATCGACCTCATTGCCGGCGCGCACCACATCGCACTCGACGATGGAAATGCTCACGACGAAACAGTCCTCGCCGTTCCGCTGCCTTATCCAGTTGAACCGGGCGATGTTGTCAACGTGGAATTCGAATGGACGTCTCGGGTTCCACGCACGTTCGCCCGAACCGGCACCATCGGTAACTACTTCCTCCTCGCGCAGTGGTTCCCCAAGATCGGCGTACTCGAAGACACCGGATGGAACTGTCATCAATTCCACGCCGCCACGGAGTTCTTTGCAGACTACGGCACGTACGACGTCCGGATGACGGTTCCAACCGACTGGATCGTGGGCGCGACAGGGGTCGAGCGCCAGGTGACCGACAACGGCGACGGCACAACGACCCATCACTACTATCAGGAGGACGTGCACGATTTCGCCTGGACGGTCAGCCCAGACTTCATTGACGTCCGGAAACAGTTTAAGCACCCGGTACTCCCGGACGTCCAAATACGCGTACTGCTACAACCGGAGCACGTCGGTCAGGCGGTGCGGCACGTCGCCGCCACTCGCACCACCTTGAAGTATTTTGGGGAATGGTTCGGCGCGTATCCGTACGACCACGTGACCGTGGTCGATCCAGCCTGGCAGAGCAGAACAGGTGGCATGGAATACCCCACGTTCTTCACCGCTGGAACCCGCTGGTTGGCCCCGCGTGATGTGCCAGATCCGGAAGATGTCACGATTCACGAAGCCGGGCATCAGTTCTGGTATGGTGCCGTTGGAAACAACGAGTTCGAATATGCCTGGCTCGACGAGGGGCTCAACACCTTCGCTTCGGTGCGCGCGCTCGACTTATCTTTCTCGCCACACTACCGGTCAACCCGATTCTTCGGTGGATTTATTCCGTGGGTCTTCCGGGACATCCCATGGTCGCGCTCGGTCGACGGCAACCGTGTGGGTGGCTACCGTCGTAATGCACGCCAGGATCCGCAAATCACGCCGACGTATCGCTACTGGCCAGGCACCGCAGGGAGCATTACCTATAACAAGACCGCGCTCTGGTTGCACACGCTCGAACGACACCTCGGGTGGGCGACGCTCCAACGTGGCATGGCGGCCTTCTACGAAGCGTGGAGGTTTGACCACCCGAAACCAGATGATTTCTTTGAGGCGATCAACACTTCGGCTGGCACCGATCTGGGGTGGTTTTTCGACCAGGTACATGGCACCTCGAAGGTCTTCGACTACGGGATCGATCAGATCACCTCTCGACCCCTGACAACACGCGGGTACACCGATGTGGACGGAAATAAGCCAGTCTTCTCGGATGTTCGGAGCGACGCGACGTACGAAACCACGGTTGTCGTACGACGTTTGGGTGATGGCGTGTTTCCTGTCGATATCCTGACTCACTTTAAGGATGGCATGTCGGAGCGCGAGCAGTGGGACGGCGTCGCCGACTGGAAAGCGTTCACCTATATGCGCAGTGAACGCGCGACACAGGCATTCGTTGATCCCGAGCACGTGCTTCTACTCGACACACATCGCACAAACAACAGTCGAACGATCAAATCAAGAACAGGACAAGCCGCCACCAAGTGGATGCTGACCTGGATAGTGTGGCTGCAAGATCTCCTTCTGACCTACGGATTTTTCGTGTGACACGCGGATTTCTTGACGGTATTGGCCGAGTTATCGCCGCACCCACTCTCATCCTTGGGCTGTACGCTGTGACGCTGCTAACAGCTGCACCACTAGGAGTCCTCATACGAGACGCCGTCGCCACCCATCTCGATTCCAGCGCGGCAGCTGACACGGTTGCCAGCGGCGTCGGCTGGGAGTGGTGGGAAGAGTTCCAGGCACAAGCTGATGGCATCGCGACGACGTTGGAACCGCGCATCATCGGCTTTGCTGCTGTGTTGACTAACCTCAGCGGGATAGCCGATTACCGTTTACCGCACTGGACAGTGCTGCTTGCAATCGCCGGATATATCGTGGTGTGGCTATTCCTCATCGGGGGTGTCATCGATCGCCTCGCACGGCAGCACCGCGTTACCAGTTCAGGATTCTTTGCCGCATGTGGTACGTACTTTTTACGCTTCATACGACTCGCCGTGCTGGCCTTTACAACCTACTGGTTGTTGTTCCAGGTCATCCACGGATGGGTGTTCGATGAGCTCTATGGGCACCTCACCCAGAACCTGACCGTTGAACGCACGGCGTTCTTCATCCGTATCGGGCTATATGGCCTCTTTGGTCTCATGGTCATCGCGGTGAATCTGGTCTTTGACTACGCGAAGATCCGGGCGGTCGTTGAAGATCGTCGAAGCATGTTAGGCGCGCTCATAGCGGCGTTCCGGTTTGTCCGGCGTCGCCCAACCAGCACCTTCGGGCTATATTTCATCAACGGCGGATTCTTTGCCGGAGTTCTTATCGGGTATGCGATCGTCACTCCGAGCCCCACTGGAAGTGACCTCGCAGTATGGGCCGCCTTTCTCGTGGGACAGGCCTATATCCTGGCGCGCCTGTTTACGAAGCTCGTGTTCTACGCGTCGCAGACCGCCTATTTTCAGAGCCAGCTAGCACACGCTTTGTATGTCGCAACGCCTGTGCGGCGGTGGCCCGAATCTCCAGTTGCCGAGGCGATCAGCGAGAGCCGAACATAGTGAACTACACGGACCACACCAGCCATAGACCAACGTTCCCCAATATCGCCGTAACGATATCCGTTTTGGTGACCGGTTAATAACCGTACCCGCTGTGGAATAGACAGTGTCGCCGTGTGCATACGACCCGTCAGTGACAATTTTAAGGTCATCGGCATCGAGCGCGATTCGGGTTCACCGAATCGCATGCTACAGCGCGCATCTCGCGCTAAGGCCGCAATACTTCGAGCTGGTTCTCGACGCGCAGCACGCCCTGCATACTACGAACGATACTCTCCATTGCTATGTGCTCAATCTGACTCCGAACGTACCCTTTCAACGTAACCACACCATTATTAATGACGATGTGAAACGGAAAATTAACGGAATTGCGATACCGGTCAAAGTGAGAACTTCGTCCTATGGCATACGAGATATTGGTGCGCAAGCGCCGGTCTGACGAAGACGGAGAGAGAATTTCAACTCGATCAACGTAGTCCTGGACACCTGGGATACGGGTAATATCGCGATAGAGTTCATATTTCTTGTCACGGTCAGGCGTGACGCTTCCAAGCAGTGTGACAACCCCCTGATTAGTCCAAGCATCCAAATAATCCCACAGCGTATAGTGCGGGTAACCGAGGATAACCCTCGCCAACTCTTCAGCAATGTCAGCATCATCTACCGGTTCCGGAAGTTCAATTTCGCTCACGACCGTTTCGATCCCATCAACTGCTAGCACGATCCGGATCGCCTCGTGCTTGGCAAAGAAATGAGGCACGAGGCCAACCAGGGTCGCCTCGGTGCTCACGACGGAGACCTCGAGTCGTCGGAGGTCGCGTTCTTTTCGTAGGGCTTGTTCGATAACTCGTTGGGTGTTCGACTGTTCGATATTGATTCCGGTCACACCGGCACCACCAGCTAAACCGGAAACTTGAACGCCCACAGCGAGAAAGGTAACGACGCACACGACACAAGGGATTTGGCCTTTCATGGAAACCCTCCGTGAACTGTGAACTTTCTTCGATCGCATATCCCACTTCAATCTAACACGCTCAACGACATGACACACCCGTACCACCGAGTCCGCAGTACCCTCCAGGATTCTTGGCCAAGAACTGCTGATGGTACTCCTCGGCGTAGTAGAAGGGACCTGCCGACTCTATCTCCGTTGAGACCGCTCCATAGCCCGCAGCCCTCAGGGCGTGCCCGTAAGCGTCACGCGAGGTTTCAGCGCACCGCTCTTGGTCTTTGGAGGTGTAGTAGACCCCAGAGCGGTACTGGGTACCGATATCGTTGCCCTGGCGCATACCCTGAGTTGGGTCATGATTCTCCCAGAAGGCTCGTAAGAGTGAGTCGAAGCCAATCCCGGCTGGCTCGAACACGACGAGCACGACCTCGTTGTGGCCTGTCTTACCGCTGCAAACCTCCCCATAAGTTGGGTTCGGCGTCACCCCTCCCGAGTAGCCCACCGCGGTCGTGTAAACACCCGGGAGCTCCCAAAATATGCACTCGGCCCCCCAGAAGCAGCCCATGCCAAAGATCGCCTGTTCGGTTCCCGTCGGAAAGGGCGGCTCGAGGCACGCACCGTTCACGAAGTGCTTGGAGGAAACCGGCATCGGCTCCGCGTGCCCGAGAAGGGCGGTGTTCGTGCTTGGAAGCTTCAACTCCCTTGGATCCGGGTAGAGCTTGAACATAATGTAGCTAGCGTAACCAACTGAGCCATTAGACTATCAGCTTTGTGCATCTGTAGTCCGATTTTGGTGATAGGCTGTAACGTCGAGTCCAGGTTCGACAAGAGGACATTATGCACCAGCCATACGCTGCAAAGATTCCATCCCACCGTATCACACCACCCGACATCTTCTTTGACCGTCGCAAGTTCATCGGGACGTTTGGGATGGGCCTCCTCGCGACGCCGTTGGTCGGGTGCACCGCGGGAGCTGCGCAGCGGCCCCAGGCCTCCATCATCGACATCCCGTTTCAGCGACCTGACGTTTTCCCGACGAAGCGAAACGAGGCCTACCAGATTCCGGCGATGATCGGTAGCGATCTGACCCCCAGAGAGGCTGCTGCGAGTCACAACAACTTTTACGAGTTCCTCTCAGGACGCGGGGGACCTGTCTGGCGGTTTTGCGGTGATTTCGAAGTCAATCCATGGCAGGTCGAAGTGTCTGGCGAATGTAATAACCCGACAACGCTCGACCTCGACGACCTGTTCGCCTTCGACCATGAGGAGCGCGTCTATCACTTCCGGTGCGTCGAGCGCTGGGCGATGAACGTCCCGTGGTCTGGATTCCCACTCAGCCGTCTGATCGAAAAGGCCGACCCGACCTCTCAGGCAAGGTTCGTCAGGTTCGAGACGGCACGCAAGCCCGAGCAAATGCCAGGGCTCTCCTCCTCGCCGTGGTACCCGTGGCCCTATCAGGAGGCGCTACGCATTGACGAGGCGATGAACGCGCTGGCAATGGTTGTGACGGGCGTGTACGGAGAGCCCCTTCCGCGTCAGCATGGAGCCCCGATTCGGATCATCGTCCCCTGGAAGTACGGGTACAAGAACCCGAAGTCGATCGTAAAGATCGAGTTCCTCCGTGACGAGCCGACGGTCTTCTGGCAGGAGACCATACCGCACGAGTACGGCTTCATCTCGAACGTGAATCCAAACATTCCACATCCACGTTGGCCACAAACCGAATCATATTGGGTGGACACCGAGGAACTGTTTGACACACCGATCTTCAACGGGTACGACGATTACGTCAGAGATCTGTACCTCGACGAGCCCCGGGAGCCGCAGCGACCGCTGCGGAAAGGCCAGCAGGCCCGCTAGGGACACTGCCGTCGCGACGAAAAGCGGATCCCTCCGACCCGAAAACACGTTTAAGGTCATGTGAGCTGTGGCATGTCCCATGACGATTCGACTGACGCTGATCCGCTGATTCAACCGGACGACGATTTCAATCGGCGGCTCGTCGCCAACGTTCATCCCCCTGCGTGGAATAACCCCCGAGCTACGGACCGTTACAACCTCGTGGTTATCGGAGCGGGAACGGCTGGGTTGGTGACCGCGGCAATCGGTGCTGGACTCGGCGCGCGGGTTGCCCTGGTCGAACGACACCTGATGGGTGGCGACTGTCTCAACGTGGGGTGCGTGCCTTCGAAAAGCATCCTTCGGGCCGCACGAGCATGGGCCTCACTTCACGGAATCGAAGAGTTCGGTCTCAGTATACCTGCCGAGGTTCAGGGTAATTTCGGTACGGCTATGAAACGCATGCGTCGCCTGCGGGCGCGGCTGAGCCACATCGACTCGGCCCAGCGATTCAAAGACCTCGGCGTCGACGTGTTCATTGGCGATGGGCAGTTCAGCAGTGCCCACACGATCGACGTCGACGGACAGACGCTGCGCTTTCGCCGAGCCGCCGTTTGCACCGGTGCGCGAGCGGCGGCACCGGCGGTGCCAGGCCTCCAAGCTGCTGGATACTTGACCAACGAAACGGTCTTCGAGCTGATGGAGCTTCCGTCCAGGCTGGCCGTCATCGGCGCCGGCCCTATCGGCTGCGAGATGGCCCAGGCGTTCGCGCGGTTCGGGAGTCGGGTCACGGTGTTCGAGCTCGCCGACCGCATCCTCCTGCGTGAGGACGCCGACGCAGCTGCGCTCGTGCAAGCTGAGATGGAGCATGACGGAGTCTCATTTGCGCTCGGAACCAGCGTGGCCAACGTTCAGTGCCAAGATTCTGAACGCGTCATTCACTTCACGATGGACGGGTGCCAACAGACCGTGATCGTCGACGATATTCTGGTCGGCGTCGGTCGCACTCCCAACGTCGAGGGTTTGGGATTGGAGACAGCCGGCATTCGATACGACAAGAAAGGCATTAACGTCACCGCGACGCTGCAGACGTCCAATTCAAGAATCTACGCGGCCGGGGACATTTGTTCGGCGTACAAGTTTACTCACACTGCCGACGCGATGGCCAAAATCCTCATACAGAATGCGCTCTTTCCGCATCCGTTCGGCCTCGGACGGGCGAGCACCGACTCCCTGATTGTCCCGTGGTGCACCTTCACCGAACCCGAGATTGCCCACGTTGGTCTCAACGAGGCTCAGGCACGAAAACGTGGTATCGAGGTCGATACGTTCACCCAGACGCTCGACGAAGTTGACCGCGCGGTCCTAGACGGCGAAGACCGAGGTTTCGTTCGTGTGCACGTGAAAAAGGGAACCGACATCATTCTTGGTGCGACGATCGTGGCGACCCATGCGGGTGATATGATCAGCGAGCTGACACTCGCGATGAAAGCGGAGACCGGCCTTGGCACGATCGGAGCCACGATTCACCCGTATCCCACCCAGGCCGATGCTATTCGAAAAGTGGCGAACATGATGCGACGAGCCACGTTCTCGGAGAGCAAAAAGTCGATCTTGAGCCGTTGGTTTCGCTGGATGAGATAGCGTCCTTATCCGCGCCCGAGTAACGCTGTATTTACCGCATCAACGATTGCGTTGACCGGTAAGGTTTGATGCCTGCTATCAAGACCTTGACGGTCGCATGCTGCATTTCCACCGATCATAAGTCTCATGCATGGGACGGCGTCCGCCCTCTTGCTTGGTCACACCCTGAGTACGCGATAAGATTGTTCGGTAGCCGTCGCTCGTTTCGGTTAACTAGCCAAGGAGTTCACGCGTGCAGATTTCCATCACCTACTGCGGTCGTTGAAAGTACCTACCACGGGCCTCCAGTCTGGCGACCGATATCAAGCGTCTTGTTGGCATCGAACCCGAACTCATCGAGGGAAGCAACGGGATCTTCGACGTTATTGCAGAAGGTAAGGTTATTTTCTCCAAATATGATGCCGATCGGTTTCCTGAACCGAACGAAATTATCGCTCTGATCCAAACAGTTAACCAAGACCGCTAACCTCAAATCCTAGTACCCGACCGCTTGGCCGTCTTTGCGCGGGTCGCTGCCGCCGTGCAGCATCCCGGTCATCAGATCAATCATGATGGCTTGATACCCGCCCATACTGCCACCACCAACTCGGCGCACGCTGTGACCGAGTCGCCTCAACTGGGCGATCACATCGTCCGAAATGCCAGGCTCCACAAGAATACCGTTAGCGTGTCGAACCCGGGCCGCATCACCCGCCTCCTGAAGGTTCATGCCAAAGTCGATGATGTTCGAGAGGACTTGCCAATGTCCCTGAGGCTGCATCGAGCCACCCATCACACCAAAAGCCATGAATGGCTTGCCGTCCTTGGTGACAAAGCCTGGCATGTTTGTGTGTAAAGACCGCTTGTGCGGTTCAAGCGAATTTAGATGCCCTTCCTCGAGCGTGAACCCAGCGCCACGATTCTGGAGAGCAAAACCAACATCGCCCGGCACAACTAGGGAACCGAAGCCACCAAAAATGCTTTCGATCAAGGAAATCGCATTCCGGTCCTTATCAACCACCGTCAGATAGACAGTGTCGCTATGCTCAAACGGTTTACCCGGTGTTACAGTGATCGACGCGCGGTCGTGTGCAATAAGACTTCGCCGCTTATCGGCATAGCTCTTGGAGATGAGCGACCGAGTCGGTAATTTATTCGCGTCAGCGTCCGCGACGTAGGTGTCACGATCAGCCCAGACAAGTTTTTTTGCTTCCGCAAACAAATGGATGGTCTCGGCGGAGTTATGACCCATAGCAGCCACGTCATACCCCTCCATGATGTTTAGGATCATCAAGGCGAGAATTCCAGAACTATTAGGTGGGATCTCCCAAACATCATAGCCTCGATAGTTCGTTCCAATAGGTTCAACCCAGACCGACGAGTGGTCTTCGAAGTCTCGCATCGTAAAATAGCCACCGTTTGCTTCACTGAAGGCGACAATGCGACGTGCGATGTCACCACGGTAAAAAGCGTCGCGGCCACCCCGTGCGATCGCGTCGTACGTGGCAGCCAGTCGTTTGTTCCTAAACACTTCGCCAACCCGTGGTGGTCGACCATCGGGCAAGTAGGTTGCCGCAGAGTCCGGCCACTCCGCGAGGCCCACTGCAGAACCGGCCCACTGCCTCTGGATAATCTCGCTGACCGGGAATCCATTGCTGGCGTACTCAATAGCTGGTGCGAGCACGTCAGAAAGTGGCATGGTCCCAAATCGATTGAGCAACTCGTGCCACCCATCCACGGCACCAGGAACCGTCCAGGTAAGCGGACCATTCCCCGGCATTCGGTTAAAACCCTGCCGAACCAATGTCTCACGACTGATCTCATACGGTGCACGGCCTGTCGCGTTCAACCCATAGAGTTGTTCGGTTGCGGCATCCCACACAATCGCGAACAAGTCCCCGCCAACACCATTCATGTGGGGTTCGACCAGACCGAGCACGGCATTAACCGCCACGGCCGCGTCGATAGCGTTTCCGCCAGCTTTCAGGATATTGAGACCAACCTGGGCAGCGATGGGCTGACTAGCCGCCACCATTCCGTGTGGTGCAATGACCTCTGAACGACTACCATGTGGACTCCGTGCTGGACGGCTGTACCCGTGACTAGACAAGCCTTCGTTTTCCTGAGCAACCAGCGGCTCGCGAGGACCGCCCGTTGTTACTAGCACTGCCAGCACCACAGTAGTTTGTCTAACGTAGATCCATGGTTTCATTGAGTACCTCGATTCGCCGAGTCACCGCACCGCCGGACGTGTGGTCGGCAATCTATCACAAGGGTTCCCGGAGCAAGAACTCCCGGTGGGCCAGCACGTAGCCTGCCGCGTCGACGCTGTGTGTTCGGACGCGGGATGCGTGCGCTGCCAGTACGATATGCGCGCGCTCGGCGAACTCATTGCGACCGGTGGTCCTTGCGAGTCGCTCCAGCACCTCGACCGCGCGACCTCGGTGGCACCGCATCGACGCCCGAATTTGCTGAGGCTATCTGTAAGGAGCTCGAGTAAAGGAACAGGTAGGAGGTAGCAGCCGTACCTTCTATCTCCTATATCTCCTACTTCCTTCGCGATCACTCTTCCGTAATATCGGCCTGGATGTCGAGCTCAATGCACCCGCGAACACTGTTCGCGGCGGGACAGCTCGTCGGATGACGATCAACGGCACGCTGCGCCTTTTCTCTCATGCCGCGAGGAATCGTCAACGCGTAACGCACGCGGATGCGTGTAATCCTCAGTACCTTCTCAACGGCCTCGATGTCGCCTTCAACAGCGGCGCTGATCTTGTCGGGTGACGCCGGAATCTCGCGCACCTCCAGTGCGCGTGCTAGGGTGCCAAGCAGTCAAGCCCCGACGGCAGCCACCATATGGTCGAGTGTGGCTGGCACCTCTTCGTCGGGATCAACCCCATAGAAGGCTTTGATCCCACCGTGCACGCCGAACCGGATCGGGGTGTCGAAGCCCTCCAAAAACGCTTGGCGAATCGGTCCCTTGACGCGCTCAATCCGAAGCCGACTGGTGTGAACGACATTTGACACAACTTATATCCTTTCCCAATGAAGAATTACTGATAGGCTCGCAATTGAATGCTGCAATTTTCGACCATGTCACAGTCAAGCATAGCGTTACCGGTCACTTGTGTCTTAGGACTGACGATAACGGCGGGATGGGCGGGTTGCTCGGTGGCGCCGCAGCAGATCGAACCTGCCCCGGCGGGTGTCGTAAACTACACTCGGATCGATGCAACTGTCGCCTGCGCTGGGGCCACGCCCCCCACCGCCATGGCTGAACTGAAGGCTCGAGGATTTGTGTCAATCATCAATTTTAGGACTGAAGGAGAACCCGGAGCAAACGTCAAAGAGGGGCGCGCGGCCGCGGAAGGTGTCGGACTGAAGTATTACCACCTGCCATTCCGACAGGCGACTCCGGAGGTGACAGAGACATTCCTCAAGGCAGTAGCCGACCCAGTAAACCAGCCAGTGTTCATTCACTGCGGCTCGGCGAATCGCGTGGGTGCGATGTGGCTCATTAAGCGGGTCAAGGTCGACGGATGGTCCGTTGAAGCGGCTACGGATGAAGCCCAAGCGATCGGGCTTCGCTCGGCAGCACTTAAGGCGTTTGCGCTTGAGTATGTGAGAAACGGTGGCACATGATCCGGCCTTCGGACGCCAGACCGGTGACATGGCGCCGGAAGAATTCCGACGCCATGCCATCGAGCTCGTTGACTGGATCGCCGCATACCTGAGCACCAACGATCACCCGGTCCTTGCTCACGTCAAACCTGGCGATATCCGTCGCGCACTCCCCACGAGCCCACCCGAGCTGGGGTGTGCGTTCGATGAGATCTTCTCGGACTTTGAAACGACCCTGCTGCCGGGTATCACCCACTGGAATCATCCCGGCTTCTTCGGATATTTTGCCATCACCGGCAGCGCTCCTGGGGTACTGGCGGAGTTTCTCACCGCCGCGCTTAATGTCCAGGCCATGCTGTGGCGGACCTCTCCAGCCGCAACCGAGCTGGAAGAAGTCGCACTGAACTGGCTGCGACAGCTCCTCGGGCTACCCGAACGATTCGAAGGTGTCATCTACGACACAGCCTCCATCTCAAGCCTGCATGCGCTCGCGGCAGCTCGTCAGGTCGCGGTCCCCGACGTTCGCAACCGGGGGCTAGCCGGCCGGCCTGATGTGGGGCCGTTACGGGTGTACGTGTCCCGCCAGGCCCATTCGTCGATCGATAAGGCCGCGATCGCGCTGGGTCTCGGTCGTGACGCCATTAATCGGATCGAAACGGACGACCAATTTCGCCTTCGGCCTCGATCGCTTCGAAATGCCATCGCCCACGACCGACGCGCTGGACACCAGCCGATAGCAGTGGTCGCGACCGTCGGTACAACATCGACCACAAGCATCGACCCTGTCTCGGAGATCGCGGACATCTGTGCGAGCGAAGACCTATGGTTGCACGTTGATGCGGCCTACGCCGGGGCGGCGGCGATGGTCCCGGAGACAGCGTACGTCCTGAACGGTTGCGACCGGGCCGACTCACTCGTCGTCAACCCGCACAAGTGGCTGTTCACACCGTTCGACCTGAGCGCGTTCTACTGCGCCCGCATGAGCGTCGTTCGCGACACCTTCTCACTCACACCGGAGTACCTGACCACCCCCGAAGACGCTGGGGTCACCAACCTCATGGATACCGGGATACAGCTTGGGCGACGGTTTCGTGCGCTTAAGCTCTGGGCCGTCCTACGTTACTACGGAGCAGCTGGCATCAGGTCGCGCCTGGCCGAGCACCTACGACTAGCTCGTCGCTTCGCGAGCTGGGTTGATGCCAGTGAAGACTTCGAGCGTTTGGCGCCGGTGCCCTTGAGCGTCGTCTGCTTTCGCGGACGAACACACCCGAAGGCGTCGGCCGCCGACATAGAGGATTTCAATAGCCGGATTCTCGATGACGTCAATTCGTCTGGCGACGTGTTTCTCTCGCACACTAGACTCGGTGACGTCTATGCATTGCGACTGGCAATCGGGCACATTCGGACAACCGAGACTCACGTCAAGCGAGCATGGGACCTGCTCCAACGCGCCGGCACGCGCCATCGTCCCTGAACGCTATCGCGTGATCCCCCGCCAGTGCGACGAGCGCCACACCTCGAAGCGAAGGAGCGCCAAGACTGTCAGCACTTCTAGTCGCCCGATCCACATCGCGAGCGTTAGAACGACTTTGCTGACCGGGTGGAGGTGCGCGTAGTTCGCCATCGGACCGACCGCCCCCAGTCCAGGTCCGATGTTGCCAAGGGTCGCGATCGCGGCGGTCAGCCCAGTCACGATGTCCGCCCCAAAGCCGATGACAACCGTCGCGCAGAGCGCAAACATGAGGATGTAGAAGAGAAAGAAGACCAGCACGTTGCGCATGATCTCTTCAGGAACCACCTTGCCACGAAGTTTGACCGGAAGGACAGCACGTGGATGGAGTATCCGTCGCAGTTCCGTGAGCGTAGAGCGACCAACGAGCACATGCCGCAACACCTTCGGCCCACCCGCCGCCGAGCCTGCACAGCCCCCAATGAACATCAGGGCCAACAGAACCACCTTGGCCTGATCGCTCCAGCCTGCGGAATCGACGCTCGCGTATCCCGTCGTGGTCAATATCGATAGCGTCTGAAAGGTTGCGGCGCGAACGGATGAGGCCCCCGGATTCGTGCTCCAGAGCAGCAGGGTAAGACAACTGACGGCCAGCACGATGATAGTGACGTAAGCCCGGAACTCATCGTCACCAAAGAGCCTCCGCGGCCGTCCGATGAGCACTCGATACTGCAAGGCGAAATTGGCGCCAGCCAAGAACATAAACACACAGATAATCCATTCTACGGCCGCGCTCTGATACCCCATGATCGACTGTGCGTTGGGCGAAAAGCCGCCGGCTGCGAGCGTCGTCATGGCATGAGAAACCGCGTCGTAAGTCGGCATTCCGGCGACGGCCAGCAAGATCGCGGCCATCAGTGTCAACCCAACGTAAAACAGCCAAAGATACGCCGCAGTCTCTCGAATGTGTGGCTTCAGCTTCTCCTCGGCCGGACCAGCCGATTCAGAAAAGAACAGACTGCTGACACCACCAACGGCGACGCGTGGGAGGACAACGATAAACAGCGTGATCACTCCCAAGCCACCCTGCCACTGGCTCAGCGTGCGCCAAAACATGACCCCCCGTCCGAAGCTATCAAAGTCGATGAATACAGTCGCACCGGTCGTAGTGAACCCGGACATCGATTCGAAGAACGCATCGACCAACCCCAATCCAACCCATACGTATGGAATCGCGCCGAGGATGGCCACGAGCAGCCACGTGCCCGACGTCACCGCAAACGCTTCGATGTGACGCAGATCCTCCGCTGACGCCCGCGACGCGTGCACCATAACCTGCCCAATGACCGACGCCAGGAGCCCGCCCAGCAGGAAACCACCAATGTCGTCTCGCTCACCGTAGTAAATTGCGACGACAACGGGTACGAGAAACATCGCTCCGAACAATCGGAGGATGCGACCGGAGACCTGGATCACGATGGACAGACGCATAATGGGCGAGTCACCGGACCACGGCGAACATGTCCTGCACCTCGCGCACCGCCGAATCCATGCAACAGACGAGCAAACGATCTCCGCCGCGAACTAGGTCCTCTCCTCTGGGAACTATCGCCTCGTGACCCCGGAGAATCGTGCCTACAATCGAGTCACGTGGTAGGGCAAGCATCTTGAGCGAGGTTTCCTGGTGATTGCCTGGTACGACAAGCTCGACAACCCTAGCCTTACCCCCTTCGAGCACCGCGAGTAAACTCGCACGGCCACCGTCAATGCGATGAACGACCGACGTGACCGCCGCGCCCTGGGCCGACAACGCGACGTCTATGCCAACGCGCTCGAAGAGCGCGCGATTAGAGGGCGTGCTGACCCGCGTCACGACCTTGCGTACGCCAAGCTGGCGGCCCAGCAGGGACGCCAGGAGATTCCGTTCATCGTTATCGATGACCGATACCATGACGTCGCTTCGGCCGATCTCCTCCGACTCGAGTAACTCGAGATCGGTACCGTCCCCTTGCAGGATCAGCGCGTCCTTGAGCGTGGCCGCGAGCAGCTCGCCGCGAGCGCGGTCTTGCTCGATCACTCGAAGCTCGATTCCAGGAGCCGCATCGAGCTGCTGGGCCAACCGGTAGCCCACATCGCCACCGCCGATAATCGTCACGAGTTGATTGGCTCCCCGATCGGCATGCGGAAAAACCTCGTTCCGCATCTGAGTCATCGCCTGCGACGTACCCATTAGCACCACCTTGTCACCAGCCGCCAACGCGGTCTCACCGCGTGGAATCGACACGGAATCTTCATGCTTCGCCGCAACGATCACGACGCCGTTCGGCATGTGGAAGGATGACAGGGGGCGACGAACCAACCGGGATGCATCATCGAGACGAAACTCCAGCAACTGGATCTGGCCACCGGCAAACACCCCCGCGTCGACGGCCCCAGGGGCCATGATGATCCGTTCGATGGCCTCGGCAAGCTGAGCCTCTGGCCACACCACCTGCCCAATACCGAAATGCTGGCGAAGGCTATCGACCCCGCCTGGTGGCGTAACGAAGTCCTGCTTGCTAACAAAACAGATTGTCTCGCCCGATCCGAGCTGACTGCCGATCGAGCAGGCAACGATGTTGACCTCGTCGAGCCGCGTGGCGGCAATCAAGACGTCGCAGTGGTCGGTACCGGCCTCTCTGAGGACATCGGCACTGGTTCCACTGCCCGAAACGAACTCGAGATCAAGATCAGCTAGACGCTCGCCCCTGGCGGGATTGACATCGATGACGCAGAGTTCGTGATCGTTCGCCAGCGTCTTGGCCAGCGAGTAGCCCACCTCGCCAGCGCCAATGATGATGATGCGCATCGCGTATCTGAGTTCAACCCTCCGAATCCGTTATTTTGGCACTCAGTCGTCACATCGGGCAATGCAGAAATCCTACCACTCTCGCACGTGATCGTTGTCGGTCCGGGCCGGATCGGATAACGTCTTCGCGCCGAACTAAAATTTCCGGCCCTGCCAGCCATCGTCAGACGGACGAGCGAGGCCCAGGTTGTTTCGAGCGAAGGTAAGGAGACTAGATGTGGTGATCTACGGTGTCGCGTTGTTGTCGTTCTGCATGCTAACGGGTGTGTTCGTTGGTGACCTACTAGGCGAGCTAATGGGTGTTCAGGCCAACGTCGGCGGGGTGGGCATTGCCATGCTTCTGCTACTCGTGCTGTCGAATCTCGACTCGCGGGAGTTCACGCTCAGCCCGATTACGGAAAAGGGCCTTGGCTTCTGGAGTGCCATGTACATCCCGATCGTCGTGGCGATGGCCGCACGACAGAACGTACTTGCGGCACTGTCCGGTGGGTGGATGGCGATCATCGCCGGGGTTGCCGCTGTGGCGGCAAGTTTCGCACTGATCCCGGTCCTAGCGCACTTTGGTCAAGGTGGACCCGATGATTCTTGATTCGCTGGAACGGGTATTGTCGACGAACGCGCTGATTACGGCATTCGTCTTCGTCGGTGCCCTAGTGTGGCTGTCGTACCTGATATCAACGAAATTGACACGCGGCCACGTCCACGGTTCTGCAATCGCGATCGCTTTTGGTCTCGTTCTGGCGTGGTGTGGCGGTCTCGCAACCGGTGGAAACAGGGGACTGGCCGATATTTCGCTATTCGCGGGCGTCGGGACCATGGGTGGTGCGATGTTTCGTGACTTCGCGATCGTCGCCACGGCGTTCGGAGCCGACCTAAAAACCCTCAAACGGGCGGGGTTCGTCGGTGCAATCTCGATCGTCGTCGGCGTTGTGCTGTCGTTCTTGGTCGGTGGAATCATCGCCGTCGTGTTCGGCTACACGGACCCTATAGCGATCACGACCATCGCCGCCGGAGCGGCGACGTACATCGTTGGCCCGGTGACAGGCACCGCCCTCGGAGCAAGCAGCGACATCATCGCACTGAGCGTAGCCGCAGGACTCACGAAATCGGTTCTGGTCATGATCGGGACACCGTTTGTGGCTTCGCGAATCGGGCTGGACAATCCGCATTCGGCGTTGATCTACGGAGGGCTCATGGGTACGACGAGCGGTGTGGCGGGTGGACTTGCTGCAACGGATCCGAAGCTAGTGCCATACGGAGCGATGACCGCGACATTCTACACGGGAGTCGGTTGCCTACTCGCGCCATCCGTGCTATTCCTCTGTGTTCGGGCACTCTTCTGACAACGTCTGGACTTACTCGACCTGGGTTGCCATAACACGCCCACTGTCGAGCTCGATCACTCGATCGGCAATCCGCCGTACTTCGTCCGCCGCGTGCGACACATAGACCATCGGCACCAGGAGCTCATCGCGGACCTGCTGGATGTACAACAGAATCCGTTCGCGGCGCTTGATGTCGACTGCCGCCAGGGGCTCATCGAGCAGGAGTACATCTGGACTGGACATGAGCGCCCGAGCAATGGCAACGCGCTGCCGTTCGCCACCCGATAGTTCGTTAACCCGACGACCAGCCAAGGGCTCGATCTCAAGCAGCTTGATGACGCTCTCCAGCGGCGCCGGCGACCCACGGGCCGTTCCGTACATTACGTTGCCAAGTACACTCATATGAGGAAACAAGGAAACATCTTGCGGCACATAGCCGACGCGCCTCGATCTCGGGGGAAGATCCGTGCCCAGGCTTCGGTCGAACAGTACCCGATTAGCGATCTCAATCCTGCCATCTTCTGGGTGTCGTAGCCCAGCTATTGCGTCAAGAATCGTCGTCTTCCCGGAACCCGATGGGCCGCACAGCGAGACGGAACTGGCCTCGAACCGCTCGTGAATCTGAAGCGTGAACTCGCCCTGCTGGAGAACAAAATCGAGGACGAAGGGTACGGTGAACATGAAAGACCTGGCGCGACGCTACTCCACCGTAGCCAAGCGGTTCGAAACGAAGACCGCGACGAACGCAATGCTGGCTGCCGTCAGGAGCATAATCGTCGCCTCGGTATCACGACCCGTCTGGGTAGAGGTGTAGATGGCAGTCGACAGGGTCCGTGTTCCTGGCAGTGAGCCGGCAATCATAATGGTCGCACCGAACTCTCCGAGTGCGCGTGAAAAGCCAAGGACGACACCGGCAAGGACCCCTCGTGCCGCAAGAGGAAGGCTGATGGTCAGAAAGATGCGAACGGGACTTGCCCCGAGCGTTTCGGCTATCTGCTCGTATCGGCGATCGACGTGCTCGAAACCTGCCCGAGCTGAACGCACCAGTAAGGGCAGCCCCATCACAGTCATCGCGACTACGACTGCCTTCCAGGTGAAGATAACGTCGACGCCGATCTCATCGAGCAATTGACCTCCCGGACCATATCGCCCTAGAAAACGTAGCAAGATAAGTCCTATGGCCACCGGGGGAAGGACGAGTGGCAGCGACACCACCGTCTCGAGCACGCTCTGCCCCGGGAACGTATGCCGAGCAAATAACCAGGCCAGCGCCAGTCCTGGCACAAGCATCAGGACTGTCGACAACCCGGCCATCGCAACGCTAAATAGCGTTACGTCGACTAAATCACCGGGCATGATCTGTTCCTCTCGCCAGGACAATGAATCCGGCGGTTTCAAAGATCCGGCGAGTAACGGGCTCACCCAAGAAGTCGAGGAAACGGCGCGCGGCCGGCCGGCCGCGCGCAAGTGTGAGGACGGCGCCAGGGTATCGAATCTCGGGTCTACCGACTGTCGGGACGGCAAATACCATCGTTGCCCTATCCACCAAAGCAAGATCGGTGCGATAGACGAACCCCGCATCAACGTTCCCCGTCTCAACGGCCGCGAGAACCGCGCGAACGTCGCGCGTTAACACCACTTTCGATCGTACAGATTCCCAGACGCCGGCGAACTGCAAGTAACGCCTTGCGTAAACACCCGCCGGAACAGCGTCTGGATCTCCAATCGCAATTCGCCCGACGCGCGATGTGGACAGATCGCTCACATTCGACACAACCCCCATTCGATCAGTTGGAACAACGACGACTAGCTGGTTCGAGAACAAGTCCGTCCGCGTGCTAGCCTCGACGAGGCCTGCTGTCTCGACACGTGTCATTTGCCGTTCGTCGGCACTCAAGAACACGTCGGCTTCTACACCGGCGATAAGCTGCGTGGCGAGCGTGTTAGAACCAGCGAAATTGAGCTCGACACGTGTCCCGAACATCTGTTCGAACTCGCCCGCAACAATCTCAAGCGGACCGGAAAGGCTCACCGCCGCCGAGACCAATAGGTAATCATCAGCTGAGTCAGAACGGGACTCGGCGCAGCCAACGAGAAGCAGCGCGGCGGCGACCAACGTGGTCAAGCGCAACATCATAGACATTCACTTTAATATGGATTAGTATTACTTTACAAACGATTTAAGTCGATTTATTCCTAAATATGCCTATCATGACAGTCCGGGAGGCGGCCAAACGTCTCGGTGTTTCGTACTCCACCCTCAAGCAGTGGATCTACAAAGGCCACGTCCGAACGGTTCGAACTGAGGGCGGACATCATCGGATCCGAGAGACCGAGGTCGACAGGCTGCTGGCCCGGACGGGCAACCCGCTGGCGCGGCGGCGGGCGAGCGAGCCAGCGGGCGTCCTCATCGCTCTCAGCGGTCGTAACCAGCTGACTGGAGTCGTCGAGGAGGTTCGCCACGACGGCCTCCTGGCGCAGGTGCGCCTAAAGGTCGGTAATCAGTCGCTAACCGCCGTCATCACTCGCGACGCCGTCGATGAGCTACGACTCAAGCGCGGTGATGAAGCAACTGCAATCATCAAGGCAACCGAGGTGATGGTCGGGCGACAGCCAAAAGCCGTTACGGTGCGGTGAATGTGGGTGACAGGATCGACTGAAGTTGAAGCCCCCAGTGTCCGTTCTGGTTCGTGAGGATATACAGAGCCGGTACGGTACGATACGCGGCGCCGTCGGCCATTCGGCGGCTTGAAACGACCATGAAATGTACCTTATCGACCGAGACCTGCACCGCTTCGATTAAGTCAATCGTGGTGTGGTCCGACCCCTCGGACTGGCGCAAGAGCACGAAATCGATCTCAATGTCGGCCGGTTGCTCGCGTACGACGACTTGACCGTTTCCCCCGAAGCTGATGCGCGGAAAGTTACTGGCAGCGGCGACAGCATCATTGTCCAGCGGCGTTCCAGGCCAGGAAGTACTCATCGAGCGCACCTCGAGCCTCCGTTTCTGCGTCACTTTGCGCCGACGGCCACGCCATTGAGCACATAGCGACTGCCAGTACCCCAATCACGACCCTGATCCTGCTCATCGTAGAATCTCTCCCGGTCTCACGTTTTACCCCCCCCCCCCCCCCCCCCCCCCCGCAATGCGGAGGTGTCAGAATAGCAAATCCGAATGGAAACTAGTCGGGTGGCCTCGTGCATTGACAGGATCTCTCGGGCTGGGCTAGGGTACGGGCTATGGTAGTCCGTCGGAACGCCCATCACCGTCGCTCCATGAGAACCTTGGGGCCGGAGGTGTGCGCCCGCGTCGGATGGCTCGTTTAGTTCGACCGAAACGACAGATTGGCACACCACGCGGCCTCGCCTTTGGCGAGGCTTTTTTTGTAGACAGGAACGGTAGCGATGGATTTTTCCAAGTTAAATGGCCTCGTTCCAACGGTTGTTCAAGACGACGAGAACAACGAGGTTCTGATGGTCGGGTTCATGAACGAAGAGGCGCTGGCCCGAACCCAGGTCTCTGGTTTCGCCACTTTCTTCAGCCGAACACGAAACACCCTTTGGATGAAGGGGGAGACGTCCGGCAATCGGCTCCAAGTCCGCAAAATATTGACTGACTGTGACGATGATACGGTGCTCCTTCGCGTCGTCCGGCTCGGCGATGGCAACGTGTGTCACACCGGTGAGCGGAGCTGTTTCTATCGGGAGTTGAACGGATAATAAATGTGCGAGCCTTGTCTGGCTTGACCTCGCACGCTGGGAGTTAGATGACATGGGTAGGACGCTGAAACTTGGAATCCCCAAGGGCTCACTGCAAGAATCGACCGTTCAGCTACTCGCCCGCGCGGGGTTCAACGTGTACGTGAGCCAACGGTCGTACTTCCCAACGATCGATGACCCCGAGATCGAGTGCACACTGATTCGGGCCCAGGAAATGGCACGATATGTAGCCGACGGTGCCGTCGACGCTGGACTAACTGGGCAAGATTGGATCGCCGAACACCGTGCCGCCACGGGTGAAGTAGTCGTCCCAATCGCAGACTTGGTGTACTCGAAGCAGAGCTTCCGCAAGGTGCGCTGGGTCTTGGCCGTTCCGGAGGGGTCGACCTACCAGACTCCACAGGACCTCGAAGGCGCGACGATCTCGACTGAGTTGGTACGTGTGACAGAGTCTTATTTCGCTGCCCTAAACATTAAGGTCAATGTTGAGTTTTCATGGGGTGCGACCGAGGTCAAACCACCGCGCCTCGCCGATGCCATCGTTGAAGCTACCGAAACCGGCTCTACGTTGCGCGCGCATCACCTCCGGATCATCGACACGGTTCTGGAATCAAATCCCCAGCTGATCGCCAGCCAGAACACCGTTTCGGATCCGTGGAAGAAAGAAAAGCTCAATAACATCGCACTGCTGCTCAGGGCCGCAATCGAGGCCCAGGGTCACGTCGGGTTGATGCTGAATATCGAGCGGTGCAATCTGGACACCCTACTCCAGCTGCTTCCCGCCCTCCAGACGCCAACCGTAGCACCACTGAGTGACGACGACTGGGTCGCGGTCACGACCATTCTCGAAGAACAGACCGTCAGAGAGCTTATTCCCAAGCTCAAAGCTGCGGGTGGTCAGGGAATCGTTGAGTATCCCTTGAACAAGATCGTACGGTGAACCGCGCCATGAAGATAATTGATGCGTCAAACGGACGCGCTCTCAGTCGTCTGATCGACCGTCGGCAGGGATCGGATGCGAAGGTCGCCCAGCGAGTCAAGCGCATCGTTGCCGCGGTCCGGCGACGTGGAGACCGCGCGCTTCAGGAGTACGCGAAGCGATTCGATAGCGTCGATGGACCGATCGAAGTGTCGCGGCGAAATATCGAAGCCGGTGCCCGAGCAACAGTGCCTGCTGTGCGGCGGGCGATCAAAACATCTGCTCGGCACATCCGGCGTATTGCTTCACACCAAGTACCGGCCGGATGGAAATTCCAAGTCATGCCTGGAGTCGTCGTCGAGCAACGCGTAACACCCCTTGACGCAGTTGGATGTTATGTCCCAGGTGGCCGCTACCCCTTGCCGTCGTCACTTCTGATGACGGCCATTCCCGCTCGCGTGGCGGGTGTTCGTGAAATTATTGTTGCGTGTCCGCGTCCGGACCCAAGCGTGCTCACCGCGGCGCTTGAGGCTGGCGTGTCCCGTTTATTCCAGATGGGTGGGGCCCACACGATCGCAGCGTTTGCGTACGGAACCGAAACCGTTCCCAAGGTCGACAAGATTGTGGGACCTGGAAACGCCTATGTGGCAGCGGCCAAGACTCTCGTGTCGGTCGACTGCCCCATCGACTTCACAGCGGGGCCGAGCGAGATCGTGATCGTCGCCAGCCGTGGAAATGCTGACTGGATCGCGGCCGACCTCGTGGCCCAAGCCGAGCACGACCCAAATGCTAGAGCCATCTTAATCACCCCCAGTGCGCAGCTGGCGCAGGCGGTCTCGGCCGCCGTTGATCAGAGGCTAATGTCGCACGACGCTGCCCGAGCATCCATCGCACGAAACGGCGTCGTGGTCATCACCGAAGATCTGGACGAGGCCACGAGTCTCGCCGACCGGATCGCACCAGAGCACGTGGTCTGTGACACCGAAGCGGTGGCGCGGCGCCTGCGCCACGCCGGTACCGTGTTCGTTGGACCGTACAGCGCCCAAGCGGCTGGAGACTATGCCACCGGGTCGAACCACGTACTCCCAACGAATGGCGCCGCGCGATTTCGCGGTGGCCTTAGCGCCGCGGACTTCGTGCGGATTCAGAGTGTGCAACGGCTGACTCAAAAGGGGTTAAGACGGCTCGCACCAACCGTCATTTCGCTAGCTAATGCCGAGGGGCTTCGCGCGCATGCCGCGTCCATCGCGACGCGGGTGGAGTAGATGGCCGAGTGAGACAAGCAACGATTAACCGACGGACCACCGAGACACAGATCGCGCTGCGGTTAAAACTCGACGGACGGGGTCAGTACGACGTTAGCACAGGCATCCGCTTTCTCGACCACATGCTCGAACTAGTGGCTCGGCACGGGCTTCTTGATCTCAACCTGGAGGTCGACGGAGACCTGGACGTCGACCAGCACCACACCGTCGAGGATGTGGGCATTGCGTTCGGAGAGGCCGTCGCCAAGGCCCTTGGCACCAGACGAGGTATAAACCGGGCTGGCTATTTCGTGATGCCGATGGATGAGACCCTGGGCGTAGCAGCCATCGATCTGAGTGGACGTGTGTATGCGGTTGTTGATCTCAAGCTACGTGTTCGGCGGGTCGGGGACCTTCAGGCCGAGTTGATTCACGACTTCTTTGACGGTTTTGCCCAGGGTGCCAGGGCGAACGTCCACCTCAAGGTCCTTTACGGGCGCTCAAGTCATCATCAGGTCGAGGCTCTCTTTAAGGCGTTCGCGCGAGCGCTCCGCGTCGCCTGTTCGCGCGACCGCCAGCTCGGTAAGGCGCTACCCAGCACGAAGGGGCTGTTATGACACCAATTGCGGTGTGATGTCTCATTGCCAATGCTCGCCCTCATCGATTACGGTGCCGGAAATCTGACGTCGGTCCGAAAGGCGCTCGAACATCTCGGCGCCTCGTTCGTGACGCCGTCAGACCCGACGGAACTCCAGACGTGCTCCGGTATCATCGTTCCAGGTGTCGGCAACTTCGAGGCAACTCGAGCCCTCGCTCCGGGATGGACCCCCGCCATCAAGGCGGTGCTGGAACGCGATACCCCGCTACTCGGTATCTGTCTCGGGTTGCAATGGCTATTTGAGGGCAGTGAGGAGGCACCGAAGCTGGCCGGGCTCGGCGCGCTGCCCGGCATATGTGCATTGATTCACAGAGGGGCCACGGACAAAGCGCGGCTGAAGGTCCCCCATGTCGGATGGAACAGCCTGAATCTCAAACGTCGGTCCTGGCTGCTCGATGGTGTGCACGAGAGCGACCAGGTGTACTTCACCCATTCGTATGCGGCACCGATCACGAACGACTGCTTAGCGGCGACGACCTACGGCATCGATTTCGCCAGCGTCGTCGGGCGGGACAACGTCGTCGGCGTTCAATTTCATCCAGAGAAATCTGGTGACGTCGGCCTGACGATTCTTCGCAACTTTCTCCGTAGAGTGGGCGCAGTCTCAAGTGCTCTCTAAACGAATTATCGCCTGCCTCGACGTACGTGACGGTTGCGTCGTCAAGGGCATCAACTTCGAAGGGCTCCGCAACGCCGGTGACCCGGCCGAGCTTGCCGCGCGTTACAACCGGGAAGGTATCGACGAAGTCGTCATCCTCGACGTCACCGCAACCATCGAAAAGCGGAAGGCACTAAAAGAAACCATCCGGGCTGTAGCCCAGGAGATTTTTCTTCCACTGTGCGTCGGTGGCGGGATCCGGGACGAACGGCACGCCGAGGCTGCAATCGACGCCGGCGCCGACAAGGTGAGCCTGAATACCGCAGCGATCGCACACCCGGACCTAATCACGTCACTTTCGAGACGGTACGGTAGTCAGGCCGTGATCGTCGCCATCGACGCAAAGCGTGAGCATGGTCGGTTCGGGATCTACGTTCGAAGTGGTCAGCAGCCGACCACCCGTGACGCGGTGGAGTGGGCGAGAGAAGCCGCCGACCGGGGTGCCGGCGAGATCCTGCTGACCTCGATCGATCGCGACGGCACGAAGCGCGGTTTTGACTGTGCCTTGACCGCTGCAGTGTCGGACGCCGTTCCAATCCCGGTGATTGCCTCCGGTGGTGCTGGAACGTTCAATCACTTCGTGGACGTGTTCACTCGGGGTCACGCCGATGCCGCACTGGCCGCCTCCATCTTCCACTACTCCGAGCACGCCGTCGCCGACCTCAAGCGGCACTTGCACCAACGCGGTATTCCGCTCCGGCTCACGCCGTGACGCCGTTCTGCAGGAGACCGCTATGCTGATCCCGTCAATCGACCTCAAGGGTGGGCAGGTTGTTCAACTGATTCAAGGCGAGAGAACCGCCATCGCCAGTGACGACATCGAGTCGTGGGTAAAACGATTCCGGTCCTTTCCGAAGGTCCAGCTCATCGACCTGGACGCTGCGATGGGTGTCGGCACCAACGACCAGCTGGTTCAGAACGTTGCCTCGAGGCTGCCGTGCCGGGTCGGCGGCGGCATTCGAACCATCGCTCGGGCGCGCGAGGTGCTCGGATACGGGGCGACTGCCGTTATCGTCGGATCGTCGCTCTTTCGCAATGGCCGCGCCGACCTCGACTTCGCCGGTTGCTTGGCCGAGGCGGTTGGACGCGAACAGATCATCGCGGCTGTCGACAGCCGGGCAGGCCGAGTCGTCATCAAGGGCTGGACGGAGACGGTTGACCTCAGGGCGACCGACGCTGTTCGCGCACTGGAACCGTATTGCGGGGAATTCCTGTACACACATGTCGACACCGAAGGCCTAATGCAGGGTACCGACCTCGACGCGATTCGAGCGGTTCGTCGGTCCACGAGCCTACGGCTGACGGCAGCCGGAGGTATTACAACCCACGCGGAGATCGACCGCCTCGATCAGGAGGGCATCGACGCCGTCGTGGGAATGGCCATCTACACGGGCCAGCTGAAGATCGACACCCCGTAGGGGCGATACGCTCCGCGCGTAAGCAGATGATGCGACGGCCACGGCGCGATCATGATCCTGGGTGTGGGCTTGGCCCAACTCGCGGTTCGGGTGTTCTACCGATCGGTGCACGTGAGCAACGACCCCTCCGACAGGGCATTGCTTCTAGTTGCAGACCAGGGGGCGGCGTTCGTGTTCGTGGCTGTCGATCACTGTACGACCAAACACCCTCCCTCGATCTGACGATCATGCCGGACATCGCTGTCCGATTCGTCCTGTTCCTGGCCAAGTCGACGCTGTTTCACGGACATCCTCTCGGCGTTCTGATACGTCGTTCAGGTGCTGGAGCAGGTCGCGTAGTGGTTACGGGAACAGGCCCCAAGGGTAGGCACGACACCGAGAACGGATTAAGGTATCGCTCACGTCCCGAGTTGGCCCGCGAGATCGACGAAGTCGCTCGCGACAATATCGAACGCCGGATCGGGGGGATCAGGCTTGCGGCCTGGCCCGCTCTCCAGCGGTCGTGGCACATACGCTGTCCGGAACCCGACCTCTGCAGATGCCAAGAGGTCACCCACGTGGGCCGCAACCATCATCACCTCTTCCGGTGCCAGACCGAGCAGATCCGCTGCCTTCGCATACACCCGCAGGTCGGGTTTATACGTTCCAGTTAACTCGGCTGAAAGTACAGCGTCCCACGGTAGACCCGCGCGCTTGGACATGTTCACCAGTAGCGCAACGTTTCCATTGGACAGTGTCGCCAGAACGAATCCGGTCCGCAGTCTCGTTAACCCTTCGACCGCGTCCGGCCAAGGGTCGAGCCGATGCCACACTCGATTCAGGTCATCGAGCTCTTCCTCGCTCAACCCCTTCAGGCCAAATCGTGGAACGAGCGAATCGAGAATCATTCGATGAAGATCATCAATGATCGTCCACGGCAGCTCTCCGCTTCGGACGCGACGCATGGCCGGTCCGTATCCGGCGCGCCACTCATCCGCGAACGCCACCCAGTCGACGGCGAGCTGCTTGCGTCGACCCAACTCCTGACCTTCGCGAATGATGGTCGAGCGCCAATCGACTACCGTGCCGAACACGTCGAACGTGAGGGCTCGCACGCCCCGTACCCGATCGGGCAATTGCACTCGACCAGCACCCATCGGCCGTAGAACGGGCGATAAACCCACTGCCGCGAAAGCCGACGTTGACGTCCGTAAGAAACCCCGCCTCGTCCGCGTCATCGGGTCGCCCGACTGGCCATCCGGGACAGCATATCCTCGGGGCATGAGCGAATCAAAGGGTCATTCCGTGACAGTGATAGAACCCGTCAGGCTGTTATTCGTCGGGTTAATGTGATCGTGAAATGAGCAAGTCTCTACTCGGACAAAATTGCCGCTTTCACGGGCCTCCCCGGGCCGCAAGTATCCCACCTGATTGAGTGGGGGACATGCGGTGTGCGAGGGGTGTAGATCCGATGCCATTTCATGGTCCACAGAGTCGGCGTTCGTAAAGGTCACTCGTTCGCCAACACGTATCCGGAGAGTCCGTGGACTCGCCCCCGTTGCAGTAATCGTGATCGTGTTGGGATCGTTACTCGTGGGCTTGATAGGCGACTCGGTCGAGCAGGCAGCGATCGCTGCCATCACCAAGAGTGTTTGAAAGAACGCGCTCTTACACAAAGTCGACTCTTGGGTTCCTAAAATCCGATCCAAGAATCGCAATCGAGTTCACCCCCAGCCAGTCGTCAATGACGCGCGCATACACCGATCGGAAATCCGTCTCGTGCTTGACGTCACGCCCTTCGTACTCGAGTGTCGGGTTATCCGGTGTGTTGGTCAGCGACGCCGCCGTGCCGTAGAACCCACCAGCCACACCTCCTCCCAGCGCCATCATCAACCCAGCCGCTCCGTGGTCCGTACCTTCGCTGCTGTTCTCACTCACCTCTCGACCAAACTCCGAAAACAGCAGGACTAGCGTGCTGTCGAACAGGCCTTGATTCTTCAAGTCGTTCCGGAAAGCGATCAGGGACTGGCCAAGATCCCCCACAAGATCGGCGTACCAACCGTTCGTGGTGTCTTGACCCGCGTGCGTGTCGTACCCACCCGTTTGCACCCAGAAGACCCGGGTGCCGATCTCCTTCACCAGCGCACCGGACACGTTTTGCAGCGCATAGCCGAGCCCGCTCTCTGGATAGTTGACTGTCGGGTTGTAGCGGGTCACCAGCTCGACCCGCTGCGCTGTGGCCAACGCGGCCTGCGCGGTTGAATTCACAAATGCCAGATGTGGGTTCGTAGGCGGTAAGTGCGAAGAATTCTTCAGGGCCGCCACTTTCGCAAACTGCGTTGGACCGGAACCAGGCGGACTGTTGAAGGTATAGCGCCACGGGTCAGGAATCGACGGAACGCCCACCGTGGCAGCCTGAAGCGTCCGGGGCAACCGATCGGTCGTGTTCCACGCGACCAGCGGGTCGATGGGGGAGAGCAATGTATCGAGATAGCGCCCCAACCAGCCGGTCCCCCGGGGAGCGTCGGGATTGGCGGTCGACCAAATGTCGAGTCCTTGAAAATGCGACCGGCTTGAGTAGTCGTAGCCCGTCCGTTGAATGATCGCGAGTTGGCCGGCGTCGAAGATCGACTTGAGTCCGCCAAGGCGTGGGTGCAACCCAAGCGCGGCCCCACTGGAATCTGTGCCGACTTGCAGCACGCTGGACGCCGCAATGGCTTGCGTCGGCCGGCGGTTGTAGTACGCGTCGTCGGTGTAGGGCACAAGAAAGCTTAGGGCGTCGTTGCCGCCGCTCAGGTGCAGCACCACGAGGGACCGGGTGGACATGCCCTGTGCCTGTGCGAGATCGGTGAGAAACGGTGGCGCGGCGAACCCTAATGTGAATGCTCCAACGCCGTTTCTAAAAAACGATCGTCGTGTTACGCGCATCGGTTGACTCTCCAGGGGATCACACGAACTGATATTCGGACGACGCGCCCAGTAAATGGACCAAACCCGAGGCCTTCCTCGTAACCTGCGATTTTGACCCGACCCAACCCTGGTCGACCTCGAGGTACTCGAGCAACGTGGCACGCACGTCGCGGCTGAGGTCCGGCAACGCCAACTGGTCGAGAAAGTAATTCAGGAACGCGTCGGGCGTAACTGCAGAGCCAAGCGCCGCATCTCGGAGAGCAATACGTTGATTCTCAGCTAACTGCGCCGCAAAGTTCATCCTTGCCAGCATCCTGCCCGTCGAAATCCAAGATGAACCAAGCGACCAGCCCGAAACGTCAGGCGGCTCGAAGAGCGTCTGCCCCATGTTCGCGAGGGGAGTCATCGCGGCCCGGGCCGAGAACCCGGTCCACCCGACCTCCCGAATCAGACGCACCACGAATTCAACCGGCCACGAATAACGGGTCCAGTAGTTCGCCGGGTCATGGAAGACGTTAGATCGCAGTAGCTGACCAACGACCGCGCGCATATCGCAATCGGTGGCATAGTAGGTCGCCGACAGTTGATCGACGAGTGCGGCGTTGGGTGGATCGAACTCGTTAACGAAGAAGGCGTAGAGTTTCCGCACCAACCGAGGGCCGGTTTCGGGATGGCGGGCCACTGCGTCGATAAAGTCTATGCCGTCTTGCTTGCCTTCATTCCGCGAGCGACTAGGAATTGTTCGATCTCCGTTGGGGTAAATCGAAAAGCTAAACGTCTTCGCATCGACATCGTGCTGGAACTTGTTGAACCAAAACCTCGGAAATGCCCCCCCTAAGTGAAGATTCCATCCAGTGAACACGCGCGCGGCTTCGTGGACATCGGACTCCGTGAAGACGCCCACGCCCATCGTGAACAGCTCCATCAACTCGCGGGCAAAGTTCTCTTGCGGATTCCTCCTGAAGTTCGAGTCGCCATCCAACCAAGCGACCATCGCAGGGCCCTCGGAGACGGCCAGTAAGAGATCCCGGAAGTTGCCAAGGGCGAAGTCTCGAAAAAGCTCGATCTGGCCACGCTGAGAGAAGAAAGTCGGTTCGGCAGTGTCTAGCGTCGGTTTCGCCGCCAATGCGCGCGTCGCTTGTTCGGCCCCTCCTAGCTGGCCGGTGATCTTATTGAAGCCGGTCGCGAAGTGGTTGTGCCAGAACAGCGTCATCTTCTCTTGTAACGGCCGCTTCGTGTGCACCAGGCGGAAGAGCCAGCGCTGTCTGGCATCGGAGATTTGATTGTCCGGGTCGAAGTCACCCTCGGATATCGTCCCAAGGTATCCGCTCGCGCCAATGAGGTCATCCACATCGTCCGCGATAAATTCATAATCGATGAGCCGGTTAACGGACCCTACTACGCCGTATTGATTCCACGACTCGGCATCGGCAGCATTCACACCGAAACCGGCCCGCCGGAGAAGATGGGTAATGGCAGGATTGAGATCCGACATCAATCACACTCCACTAGGTCGACAATCTGTTTACCGCACCGGCGAACGACATCGAACCCGTTCGCGGCGTGCGTACGGATAATTCCTTCTTAATATTGTCACTTTGGACCCGAAATGTGACAGGAAACTAGACCTAAATAACTGTACACGACGATTACGTTCAACCACCAATAGCGGAACGAGGTCCAAGGGTACGACATCCATCTTGCCTATACAGCTCGCTCCGGGCCACATCTGGGAAGCGAGGGCTGGATTCAACCGAATTAGATCTCGCCCATGCCCTCGAATAGCGCGGTATTGAAGTGCATGCCCGCGGCTTCGAGTTTGTCCGAACACTGCGAATAAATGCTGCTTCTCGAGATCTTCGCTGAGATCGGCATTCGTGACGTCATTATCCACCACCCCAACGCCGGTCAGCGACGCGAGACTGTTGTTGCGGACACCGGCGGTCCGGCGGTCCTCCGACTGGCGTAACAGGCTCGGCGCTCACCCGCGTCGGTCAATTCACTTCGGTGAATTTGCGAGCACCTCGTGGTACAGAGCCTCGTACTGAGGCACGACCGCGTCAACGGAGAAACGTTCGTGAACTGCCTTGAGCCCGCCGGCTACGATCCGGGCGTGGAGCGCTGGATCCGTCAGGAGCCGTATCCCGCTGTCGGCCATCGCTTGGAGGTCATTCTCCGGATGGAGAAACCCAGACACGCCGTGCTCAATCACCTCCGGCAGCCCACCAACACGAGAGGCCACGACCGGCACCCCACAGGCCATGGCTTCGAGCGAGGCAACGCCGAAACTCTCCTTGGCGGACGGCAAAAGAAATAGATCGGCAACCGAGAGTAGCGGCACGACTTGTTCCTGCTCTCCAAGCGCCTCCACATCCTGGCTGATTCCACACTCCCGTGAAACACGACGTGCGAGCGGTAAGTCAGGACCATCGCCGATCAACAGCAGCCGAGCATTCATCTGTTCGCGTATTCGCCGAAAGATCTCCACAACCGCTTCGGCCCGCTTGACCGGACGGAAGTTTGAGACATGGACAATCAGCTTCATGGCAGGATCGCCAGCGCGATATCTCGACGCCATCTTTTCGTCGGATAGCCGTCGATGCTGCTGGCAGTCGAGGAAATTTGGAATCACGCGAATGTCGGCTGTCACTGGCAACTGCCGAAAAGTATCCTGGCGCAGGCTGTCGGATACGGCCGTGACACCGTCCGACTGGTCGACACAAAACGCCACAGTTTCCGAATAGGACGGATCGCTGCCAATCAGAGTGACATCGGTCCCGTGCAGCGTCGTGATCACTCTCGGGACGTGCTCCCGCCCGCTCGACGACAGAATCTGACGCGCGAGGTAGGCAGCCACCGCATGAGGAATCGCGTAGTGCGCGTGGATGACATCCAGGCGAAACTCGCGGGAGACCTCGACCAGCTTGTTCGCGAGAGACAACAGAAACTGAGGCTCTCGGAAAAGAGGATAGCCAGGCGTCTTGACCTCGTGAAACACGAGCCCCGCCTGGATCTCGCCGAGGCGAAAGGGCGGGTCAGTGCTGATCAGCCGAACTTGGTGGCCACGTACGGCCAGCGCCTTGGCAAGCTCGGTTGCGACGATGCCACTGCCACCGACGGAAGCATAGCACAGGATGCCGACGTTCATGAGCGTCCCACCAGGCTAGTTCCCGTAGTCGTTCGCAGCAGTCTCACCGCTTGCCCGAGTACTCGAGCATTTGTGCCGTCAGATCCAGCGGGTAGGAAATCGTGACGTCGATGATCTCACCGTTCTGGCCGCGCACTGGCTTGAGCTTGGGCATGACGAACCCGGTATAGGATGGCAAGTCGACACGCTTCACTCGCTTGAGCACCTCATCGCGTAGCATCGGGTCGAAGTAGATTCCGTGCCGCTCGAACAGCTCAAGGGCCGCATCGTAGTCGCCCTCTGATTTAATGCGCTGAACTTCGGCGAGCAACCTACCGACCCCTGCGCGAAACGTCGCCGGATCGGTCATCACGTAGTACGTTTTCTCGTCACGCGTGCGAACCTCGACCGAATCAGTGTTGTTCATCAGCCACTGGATAATCATCTGACGATTTCGCATGTGGTCTTGCTCTAACTGCACGCCTTCCCGGACACGGCGGAGCTGAAGAATTGCATTGCGCGCGTATGACTCATATTGGGTCCGAACAATATCGGCCTGATCATCGGCCGGAACGACACCAAGCTCGGCCAGCTTTGGGTCAGCGATGAAGTAAAGAGCGACTAGATCTGCGCGGGCCTCCTCAAGTGCCGAGTACTGCTCTTTAAGAAAGACCTGGGGATTCCCCTCCAGGCGGTCGGCAAGCCGCCCTGACGCGTGGCCGATCACTTCGTGCATGTTGGTGTTAAGCTCGGCCGCGAGCCTACCCCATCTCTCCGACCGAACGGCCTCAGCCTCGTCCCAGGCAAACTCACGACGATAGGTGCCTGAGCTTGAACGTTCGTACGCCTCGACGACGTTCGACAACGACACTGACTTACTGCCGTATTCCTCGCGGACATTCTGGTCGTTGGGGAGATTGATACCAATCGGCGTCATGGGACCAGCCTCGCCCGTCTCGACAACCACATCGATTGCGTTGGCCGTAATCCCGCGCACACCCTTCTTGCGATACGCGGGATCCCACGGCATACGATCCTCAAACCACTGCGCGTTGTCAGCCAATCGCCGAATGATCTCGGTCTTCTCCGGATTAACGTAGAAGACCAGCGCCTCCCACGCCCCCTTGACACCGCGAGCGTCCATATAGACCTCGGTAAAGCCGTTGATCGTGTCAACCGGCGAGTTCCGATCCGCAACCCACGCGATGTCATACGCCCGTTGGTCGACGGCCTCCCCCGTTCGGTACCACGTCACCAATGCTGCCAGCGACACTGCCATGGACTCGGTCGCAAACGGAATGGCGGCCTCTAGATGAGCGACGACGTTGCTCAGATACTCACCGTAGAGCCCATCCACTCGGTATACCTCCTCAACCAACTCCCCGTTGCGCTTATCAAGCCTCGAGTTCAGTGGATAGCGCTCCTCGAAATCGATCAGATCATCGAGCGAGATACCGTTATAGAGGTTGTTCGCGCTCGCCAGCAGGATGTCCTGGCCATCTGGTGGCGTCTTGTTCGTCACAATAGAGTCGACATCGGGATTGAAGAAAGCCGGCTCCAGCCGCGTCAACAGGTCGTCCACTGTCTCGCCGGCGCGCAGCGGAAACTGAGCCCCTCCGTCGTGCGCGGCATGCACAGCCGCCGCAAAAGCAGGCGGCGGGAGGTTCACAACGAACTTGCGCGCGGTAAGGTTGTTGAAAGGGCCAGTGTTGATCCAGAACAGCTTCGTATAGCGGTGAATCTCTGCAAGCGCTGCAGCATCCACCCTATCGGCGTGGGTCAGGATCTCCTCTAGAACTTCGCGCATTTCAAGGTTGTGCACGTAGCGCTGGTCGTAGTAAATATCGCGGCCCGCGAGCGCGGCCTGATACAGGTGCCAGATAAGCGTCTTTTCCTTGAGTTGAAGCTCCTCAAAACCGTCGGCATAGAGTTGGACGACGGCCGTATCATCCACACGCTCGAGTAGAAACTCACGGTCCGCAGCATCTTGAGGCGGTTGAGCCCCCACGCCCACAACAGACCCATCCGTCATATTCCAGGAGCTGCATCCCATCGCTAGACCCGACACAATCGCCATCAGGACAACTCCTTGAACAGCCAAGATTCGTCCCCAGGCCGCAGTCGGTGAACGTCGGCAGATCCGCCGCATAATCTGTTTCATGACTACAATGAATCGTGGATCGCGTCGAGGCACCCGCAAACCGTTCGGTCGTTGATTATAGGTTCCTCGAAGATCAGCCGTCGATCCCGTCACGACAAATGGGTGCGCATCGCGAGTCACGGCAAACGGTCGGACTTCTTGTTGCTCTGGTCCTCATTGCCTCAGCCAGCATCGTCTCAGCGCAGCCGAAATATCTTACCCTCGACAACATCTTCGATCCGGGTCGGCACGTCAACTTCACCGATCACTTGCCACGCGTCCTGATATGGCTCGATGACGAGCACTATCTGCAGGCTGCTGAGTCACCATCCGTCGCGCCGTTGCTCAGGGTTGACGCTGTAACCGGCGGCAGCGTGCCATTCTTTGACCCCGACCTGATGGAAGCCGCACTGAATAATGTGCCGGGTGTGAGCGGCGATGATGCGCGGCGATTGGCATGGTCATCGGCACATCTCATGAACGTTTCGCAGACGGCCGTAGTTATCGATCACGACAACGACCTCTACTACTACGAGTTTGGCGCATCACAGGCACACCGCCTCACGCGGTCGCCGGAACCAGAGGAGGAAGTTTCATTTAGCCCGAATGGCGCCCTCGTCGCCTTCGTGCGCAATCACAATCTTATCGTGTTCAACGTCGAACACGGCGTCGAGCACACGCTGACGACCGATGGAAGTCCGACCGTCCGAAACGGTGTGCTCGATTGGGTGTACCAGGAAGAGATCTACGGTCGCGGAAACTTTCGCGGTTACTGGTGGAGTCCCGACTCCGCTCGCGTTGCCTATCTTCGACTCGACGACTCTCGCGTTCCGGTCTACACCGTCTTGGACCCAATTCCCTACCAACAGGTGGTCGAGGAGTGGACCTATGCCTATCCGAAGGCGGGTGACCCGAATCCAGCGGTTCAATTGGGCATTGTCACGGCGAGCGGCGGCGGTACGACCTGGGTGGACATCGAAGCTTATGTCCCCGACGAGCCTCTGATCGTCAACGTGGCCTGGTCAACCGACGGCAAACAGGTCGTGTATCAGGTCCAAAACCGTGAACAAACGTGGCTCGATCTCAATTTAGCCGACTCGACAGGATCGACGACCCGAGTGTTGCGAGAAACGAGCGAAGCCTGGGTCAACTTCGCCGGCCCACCCACGTGGCTCGGTGATGGCTCGTTCCTCTGGAGAAGCGAGCGGTCAGGATGGATGCACCTGTACCACTATGAGCGTAACGGCACACTTCGGCGACAGGTCACCGATGGGCCATGGGAAGTTCGCGAGCTTCATGGCGTCGACGAAACAACGGGATGGGTCTATTTTTCAGGCACGGAACGTCGTCACATCGGGAGTGACATCTACCGCGTTCGTCTCGACGGGGCTGAGCTCACGCGCCTCTCAAAGGCACGCGGGACTCACCGTGCCCGCTTTAACCCCAGTCTCTCACGCTACATTGATGACTTGAGCAACATCTCTACGCCCCCGAGCATGCGGCTTCACGCGGCCGACGGAACCGAAACCCGAGTCATCGACATCCCCGATGCCACGGTTCTCGACGCCTACCGCCTGGTCGAGCCCGAGTTTATGCAGGTCGCGACCCGAGACGGATTCACCATGGAGGCGATGATGTTCAGGCCGCCACACTTCGATCCGTCGCGGCGATACCCAGTCTACCAACATGTCTACGGCGGGCCACATCTCCAACGTGTCCGAGACGCTTGGGTCGGATCGACCTACATGTTCTGGCAATTGCTCGCACAACACGGGGTGATCGTGTGGGTTCTCGACAACCGAACAGCGAGCGGTAAAGGTGCGGTTTCCACCTGGCCCGTTTACCAGAATTTTGGTGAACTTGAGCTCCAAGACATCGAAGACGGCATCGCCTGGCTGCGAGCCAAGCCGTACGTTGACGCCAGCCGAATCGGCATTGAGGGGTGGAGCTATGGTGGCTTCATGGTGAGCTACGCGCTGACCCACAGTCAGAGCTTCGCTATGGGTATCGCCGGTGGATCCGTGACGGACTGGCGTGACTACGACACTATCTACACTGAGCGCTACATGCGACGACCACAGAACAACGCGGCCGGCTACGCCAGGAGCTCTCCGCGTTTCAAGGCCCACGATCTCCATGGGGCGCTCTTGCTGATTCACGGCGCAATGGACAAAAACGTGCACATACAAAACACACTGCAGTTTGCCCACGCGTTGCAACAGGCCGGAAAACCCTTCGACATGATGATCTATCCACGGTCTCGTCACAGACTCGGATCCTATAAACTCGAAAAGCACCGTCACGCCATTATGCTAGACTTCATCCTTCGTCATCTTCGACCGGACGCCAGAAGGGTCGCCGCGGTCTCCACTCAGCAGAATAACTAACTGACAACCTTTGTCTCTTCTGTCAGTGCTCTCCAGCTCTCAGACGATGACGGCCGTCGAACTGCGTCCGCCTCGGGAAGAACTAGATGCCGTCGCGGGCATGGAGAGTTGGATCGACACCTATCATGCGGTGCGCGGGGTCACCAGCCAACAAACGTTCGTCTTTCTGACCGACAGCGCGGTCGGGCAGCGCGAGGAACACAACCTTCGGCATCTGGTTACCAACATCGGTGAAGATGCGCCGCGTGAACGGATCGTGCCCTTCCTGACGGCCAAGCATTCGCTCTACTACTGCCTGTCATACGCCACGCGAGCGTGGCAGTACGGATTTCGCTCATTGGTCGTGCTGGGAGGCGACCAATCGGTCGGACCAACGCGTTGTGTCGAACGAGGATGGCAGCTCCGGCGTGCCTTACGAGAACGACAAGCTGGCTTGGAACTCGGGGGATGGGCTAACCCGCATAAGGATGCGCCCGCGCAGGTTGGGTACTTACTCGAGCCGGAAGCAACGGCTGACTTCTTCCTCACTCAAGTGGTCTCGCATCACGACATGGCGGCAATCGAGCGATTCCTTCAGGAGGCGGAGCGACAGCAGTTGACCATACCCGGCGTGTTTGGAATTTTCTACTACCGCAGCGCTAACCATCGAACCCTGAATGCCCTTGCCTCATTTCTTCCGGTACCTGAGCCGTCGCTTGTTCGTGACTTCTCTGAGGGTGCCTCGGCGGAGGTAATTTGCGCCCAGACCGTTCGGGCTCTCTGGAGGGTCGGAGTCCGACACGTCTACATCAGCAACCTTCCGATCGCAGGCGCCCCACGCATCCTCAAAGCCATCATTGACCACGCCTCCCGAACCTGACTGCCTGGCTTGAGCGACTGATCGGCAGATATATGATGCAGGTCAAATGAGGAGCCCGCGTATGGTTCTGACGATGACCTCGAACATTAAAGGAAAGACCACTACGCAATACCGCGGTTTTGTCACCGACGATGCGACGTTTTGTGCCACTCTCTTGTGAGACCTGTTTGCAAGTGTGCAAGCCATCGTCAGTGGTTGATCCGATTGGTTTGAGAAAATGCTTCATCAGGCGCACGAGACCACCCGAGCCGAACTTGGGAAGAGGTAGTCAAAGTGGATGCGAATGCGATTGTTGCCGCTGACGTCGACTATGAGGTGGTCAGCCGAAGCGCTAGCATGCTCATGGTTGTAAGCGTGAGCGGCACGACAGTCGTCACGTCGTAGCCGGACGAGTCAACATGCCGCGGCTGATCGCACACCCAACGGTCGTCCCCTCTGCCGGCACCAAACCAAAACGAATCGAAGAGTTCGTAGGTCGGGTTGCTACCGGAAACGACCGACTCAGCATCGCCCGCATGCGCTCACCCCAGGGCTGGACGGAACCCGGACAACGGCCGGCCTTCGATGAGGTCACGCTCGTACTGCGCGGCATGCTTCGTGTGGAACACGAAGCCGGGCAACTCGACGTCCATGCCGGCGAGGCGGTCGTAGCAAACAAAGGCGAGTGGGTTCGATACAGCACGCCGGACGATGGGGGCGCCGAGTACGTGGCGATCTGCCTCCCCGCATTCTCGCCGGAAACAGTGAATAGAGACCCGAACCGGGACAGGATGTAGGAGGCTTCCAGCTTCACCTATCTTCTACCTCCTAACGTCCCCTCACCTAAGATGTCTCCCTCCGTCGACCCGAATCGTCTCGCCAGTGACGAAATCTGATTCTACGAGTAGGACAACGATCTTCACAATTTCTTCATCGCCGCCCCATCGCCCAAGAGGCGTCGCACGAGCGACCTGCTCGATATCGTCACTGTCGAGATCGCTCGGGGCACGAATCGGTCCCGGCGCTATGGCGTTGACGAGAATTTGGTCGGCCGCCAGCTCAAGCGCCATCGCTTCAGTGAGACCGATGACCGCCGTCTTCGCTACGTAGTAGGGTAGAAACCCAACGTACCTTGGCCGGCCGCTCGAGGCCACCCAGTCCGAGACGTTCACGATCCGTCCCCCGTCAGCCGACCTAAAATGTGGAACGGCCGCTAGGCTGCAAGCATAGGCAGCTCGGACATCGACATCGAGGGCGTCGTCAAGGTCCGTAGGTGTGAGCTCATCGAACGGACGTGACACATATCGGGATGCCATGTTGACCAACACGTCAACGCGTCCCAGCTTCGATGCAGCCTCGTCAACGAACCGTCGGCATTCATCGACGTCCGTAAAGTCCGCTTGGGTCACGAACGATCGCCGGCCATGACGTTCGACAGCCGCGGTCGCGCACTCGGCTTCCTCGGCCGATCGGCTATACGACAAGCCAATATCGGCACCTCTCCTGGCAAGCTCGACCGCTACAGACATCCCGATACGGCGGGCACCAGTGACCAGAGCCACCTTGCCGATCAGATCCATAGCCGCGCTTGCCTCCTACCTCCTACCTTCTCGCCTTTCCTCGGCTTCTTCTCCCGGGCCTGTCACACATCGAACGACAGGGCGCCTGGCCAGGCAAGCATCAGACACACGAGCGCACTCAACCGAAGCACGTCGAACTCGGCACCATGCGCCACACCGGACTCGACCGACCAATCGAGAAAGAAGCCGTTCGGGTAGTCGAGGAGACTGCCGAGCGCAACCGTGGTGCTCCCGACGACCAGCGCCGTCAAAATCGTGTGCACCGGCAATGAGCAATCCGCCCCCGAGCACTTCGACGAGACCGCTACCCACCGTCACGACGTACCCTAGGGCCACACCAGAAGTTTCAGGAACGGCCGCTGTCACATGCGGACATCCCACACTGGTTCCAGTTTCTGGACACCGTGCACAATGTAAACGAAACCCACGGAATACGCGCAGCGTTAGAAGGCCGAGACCTCGCATCGGTTGGAAGAGGCAAAACACCTGGCGCGTCGACCGTCAGTGGCAACCCCAGGGCGACCTCAGTCTTAGTGGTCCACTTAAGTCGTCGGTGGCTTGGCGATGACACGCGGGTTGATGATCTCGTCAATCAAGAAGACGTCTGTCAAGAGCGCCCGAACGTGAATCATGGCATTGAGGTTATCGATCATCTGTGAGCTAATCGCCTTCTGGGCCGACACGAGCTGGACGGCTGCTAGAGCGTCGTTTGCATCTTGCCTGAGAACATCGATGAACGTTCGATAGCGCTCAGGATGCTCGACGTCCTGCTCGTCGACAACCTGCTGGAACAGATCAGCCAGCTCCAGAAGGGCAGCCTCACTTCGCCGAAGGAACTCCCGAACCTGACCAGATGACTTCGCCGCCTGATCCCCAGAGACGCCTTGTGCGGCGTATGCGAGAAAGAACTCGTAGCTTTCTTCAATGGTATCGATACGAACTTGGAGATCGTCGGTAACGCTCACCCTTCGTCGGATTCCCGGGATACAATCCAGCGACTTGGGTCATGGTGATCAAGATACTTCTCGCGGTCAATGTCACCGAACACCATCGCCTTAGTCATCCAAAATTTATCTGGACGCATCGCGAAGTAGATATGAGTGATCGTGAGTAGGACGAACAAGGCACCAGTCATGCCATGAACCACGTACATGAGGCCCCAGGTCTCATCAGCCAGCAAGTACGCGTTTTTCGCCACCAACGGGGTATCAATTCGGTAGAGCATCACGATCCCAGTCGCGATGACGGCCAACCCAGCCACCATAACCGCGGTGTGATAGAGCTTGTGGTCGAGTGGATACTTCGCATGCTTCGGAACGTCGATATTCTGCCCCAACTGCCGCTTGACCCGTTGGATCGCTTCCTTGATATCGCTCGGCCCGATCCAGATCGACCAGAAATCAAGCCAGAACGTGGCGTGAATCATGTGGTACACCACCGAAATAGTCAGCAACACCCCAGATACCCAGTGAATGGTCAGCCAGGGAAACTGAATACCGACGAGCGGAAAGAAGCCGGTCACGAGAAGGGCTAGCATCGATGCCGCCATAATCCAGTGAAACGCACGGGCAGCCCCGGTATGCCGAGTGATTTTCTCAGGCACCAATGCGTCGGCCCCTCCATCCCCGCTGTCAGCCGCAGCGTGAGCCCGCGCCAATTTCGGCACCCACACTGCCGCGTACACCACGTGAAACGCGACGAATGCTATTGCCCCCCAAAAGAACAGGTAGAGGACGTCCAGCGAAATTCGAACGAGGACTTCCTGTCCCCAAGGATTCGTACCAAACTCAAAAAGTTCCATCTTTACGCCTCAATGCTACGAATCGACCGTTTTACCAGATTCCGGAGCAGCGGAACCTTGTAGCCGTTGTGGGCCAGCGGCTTAACGCCTTCAATCGCCACCTGCCCAGCACGCTCCGCCAATTCATCCGACACCGACTGGCCCCGCACCGCCGCCTCCACTGCCGTCAACCGCACCGGGGTCGGCGCAACCCCATTCACCACCACCCGGATGTCGTCCACCACACCGCCCGAAACCGTCGCCGCGCGCGCCACACTCGCCAGCGCAAAGTCCCACACCTGCCGGTCTCGACTCTTCTCAAAGTAGAATGACGCCCCGGCCCACGTCGCCGGTACGCGAATCATCGTCAGCAGGTCACCCGGCGCCAACACCGTCATCCGTTCGATGTCCACCTCCGGGCCTACGAAAAAGTCCGCCGCCGCCACCGTCCGTGACCCGCGTTGGTTCTCCACTACCAACTCCGCATCCAACGCCACCAGCGCCGGCGCCGTGTCCGACGGGTTCACCGCCACGCACCGGCTCGCCCCTAGGACGCAATGCTCCCGGTTCATCGCTGTCGGCGTATCCGCGTAGCAGATGTTGCCCCCCGCTCGATAGCAGTTCCAACCGTCCCGGTAATACCAGCACCGCGTGTCCTGGCCCAGGTTGCCTCCCAGCGTCCCTTGATTCCGGATCTGGGGCGACGCCACTAACGCCGCCGATTCCGTCAGCAGCCCAAACGACTCGCGCACCGTGGCATCCACCACCACCGCACTCAACGTCGCCATCGCCCCGATCTCCACGCCCCCGTTCGCCGCCCGGATCTCGCTGAGTGACCCAATCGCCCCCAGGTCCACTACCGCCGCCGGGCGGCGCATCCGATCCTTCAGCCAATCCCACGTGTCTAGCCCCCCGGCTAGTACCCACGCATCGGCCCCGTATCGGTCCAACACCCCCAGCGCCTCCGCCGTGCTCGTGGGCTGGAAGAGCTCAAAAGCCGGCATGTTGTCGCGAATTACCGCCATTGGTCTCGTCTCCCTGTCTACAGCGTAGTCTACCAGCTACGCGTGGGCCATCAACTTAGCGATCGGCTCAGGCAAGCCTTCAAGTCGTGTCAAAATCATGTCGGACATGACCGGCGTCCTGTTGAAATACTCGCCGCCCATCGCGTCGGCAATCGCACACAGCACGGCGCCGGTCCCTGCACCTTGCGAAGGCTCGCCAATCCCACGGGCCCCGAGAGGACTAAACGGATCGGGCTCGCCGGCGGCGACCCATTCCATTTTCCGCTCATGGGGCACGTCGAGTATCGTCGGCGGCCGATTCGAGTAGAACCGCTTCGAGACGTGCAGGCCCCACCGCCGGTCAAACACCCACTTCTGACTCAACGCAACACCGAAGCCCTGGACGCCGCCGCCGTGCAGCTGGCCCGCAAACGTTCGCGGGTTGAGAATCGTTCCGGCGTCTGACGACACCTTATAGTCGACGAGCCTGACACCCCCGGTCTCGGTGTCAACTTCGACCTCGGCGAACCCGATCGCATACGACATGTTGCGACCGCCGGTCTCGAAGTTGTCCTTCGCAATACCCATCAACCCGAGGCCGGCCAGCGCCGTTCCAGCCACGGTGGTCATCGCGTTGATATCCTCGGGCAGGGTATGCCCGTCGTACTTCCCACCGAGTGCGATCGCGCGCTGCGCCGCCCGCGCGAACGTCAGCCCCTGCCCGCGGTTCCCGCGCCGGAAGACGCGACCGTCCGCGACGTCGTAGCTATCGGGGGACCCGCCGAGATCACGCGCCGCGATCTCCTGCAGCTTGCGCTTGGCGTCAAGCCCCGCCGCCCAATTTGCCCGCGAGTGCGCGTGGGTAGTCATCGATCCGGCCTGGACCGAACTCCAGGGCAAATGCTTGGACGTGTCGCCCCACACAACCTCGGCCTGCTCCCAGTCGGTCTGCAGGGCCTCCATCGCCGCCCGTGCCGTATCGAAGACCGAGCCGGTGCCAAGATTCCCCACCCCTTGTTGAATGTAGACCCTGCCATCGGGACGGATGGTCAGGAGTCCATCCATGCCCGAAACACCGGCCGCATACGAACTCAGCGCCACACCGATACCGGTGACTTTCGAGCCATTACGCTGGCCGCTTTTCGCCTTCATCGCCGCCCAGTCGAACTGGATAATGGCCTTGTCCACCGCTTCACGGACGAAAGCACTGGACACGTTGCCCTGCTGACCTTGCCGTGGACGGCCGAATACCTGCTGGCCAGCCGGCGCATTGATCTTCATCAACTCCAGGTGGTCAACACCCAACTGGTTCGCCGCCTTGTGCAACATCGGCGCAATCATCGCGACCGCCTGCACGCCACCCGGCGCCCGCTGCGCGGCACGCGGCGGTGTGTTTGTGAAAACAGCCACACCCCGAAAGCGCATATTCGGTGGTGTATACATCAGCGAGGACTGGTCGGCCATCGCCATGAAGTCGCCGGTACGTCCATAGGGTCCGTTGTCCTGAACCGAAAACAGGTCAAGCGCGGTCAGGCGACCATCACTGCGAAAACCGATCCGGATCCGCGACACGATACCCGGTCGGGCCCGCCCGATGAAGTTTTCCTCCTGCCGGGTGATCCGCATCATGACCGGCTTGCCGGCCTTGCGCGAGAGCAGCCCTGGGATCCCGCTGCTGATCGCTCCCGAAATCTTGCTCCCGAACCCACCGCCGCAGTACTCGGCGATCAGCACGACATCGTCTGGCTCGACACCAAGCCACCTAGCAGCTGGAGCGTGTGTCCGGGCCGTGCTTTGCGTGGACACGTGGAGATAACACTTACCGTTCTGCCAATACGCCATCGCCGTCCGGGTCTCGAGCGGCTGATGCGACGCGGACTGGTGAAACACCGTCTCGTCGAGCACCAGGTCAGCGTCGGCCAAACCGGCTTCGACGTCGCCCACTTCCCACTCATCGGTGATCTCGCCATCGGTCGGCAACGTGCCGTTGTCGACTTGAGTCCAATCGACGTTGTCCCACTTGATGTCGACAAGGTCACGCCCATCCATGGAATTGCCTTCCAGACGGGCATTCGAGCCTCCTGGCCGCAAACTGTCCAGCGGGTCAAGCATAAACGGCAGCGGCTCGAGGTCAATTTGCACCTGCTCAATGGCATTCGCCGCCTGCTCTTCCGTCGCCGCCGCAATCGCCAGGATCGGCTCACCTTCATACAGCGGCTCGTTCGTCAGCATCCGTTCTTCCGGCGCATCCACCGCCGGTAGGTCGTCCGCCGTCAGGATCGCCTCGACCCCCGGCATCGCCAGCGCCGCGGTCGTATCCACGCTCCGCACTCGCCCGTGCGGCATCGGACTCAGTAGCAGCTTCGTGAACAGCATGCCCTCCGCCCGAAAGTCCTCGGCATACTTCGCCCGCCCCGTGACTTTCGCCACCAGGTCCGCCGTCGAGTACTCCTTACCGATCAGCTTGTAGTCAGCCACGTCAGCTCCTCCGCGACAACTCGAGCGCTCGCTCCGCCACGTTTAGTATCTTGTTGTAGTCCGCGCACCGACACAGGTTCCCCGCTAGGTGCTGCGCCGCTTCCGGCCGCGTCGCTTCCGGGTGCTCCGCTACCAGCGACACCATATTCATCACAAACCCCGGCATGCAGAACGCACACTGGAAGCCCTGCTCGTCGACCACCGCCTGCTGCACCGGATGTAACGTCCCGTCCGCCGCCTCTAGCCCTTCGACCGTTTGTACCGCCCGGCCCCGCACCTGGTGCGTCAACATCGAGCAGGAGTAGTGCGGCACCCCATCGACCAGTACCGTGCACGCCCCGCACTCCGACCGGTCGCACCCGATCTTCGTCCCCGTCAACCCCAGCTTGTAGCGCAGCGTCATCGCCAACGTCTCTTGCGGCAACACATCCACCCGCCGCTGCTGGCTGTTGACCGTTAGCGTCACCAACCGCTCCACCGCACCCGGCGCCTGCGCCCGCACCACCGTCCCATCCCGGAACACGTAGCTCGATGCCGACACGCTCGCCCCGGTCGCAATCACCCCCTTGATGAAGGTCCGGCGCGAAAAGCCATCCGCTGCTTCTTGCTGCTCTTGAATCTGCTCCACGTCTCCCATGAGACGACCTCCTCGAGTGATTGGGCCCGGATCGAACGGTGGACACAGGACACCTAGAGAGATATATGGACTCTTGAAGGTGGCAGTCTACCACGGATTTAAAAGAGATACCCGGACAGGAACTCCCCACATTTAACGGTCTATTTTGGACCGACTAGCAGAACTTTAGTGCCTTGTAATTGAATTAAATCATACGTATAATTTAAACGGACGTTCGATTTAGAGCTAAAGGTCATAAAGAATGGCACATGACACTAAAGAACGCATCCTAGATGCTGCCGAACGATCATTCGCCGATTGCGGATTCAAAACGACGTCTATGCGCGATATCACAGCCGCAGCCGGCGTTAACTTGTCGTCGGTCAACTATCACTTCGGGTCGAAGAACGCGTTGCTGGAGGCGCTCTTAGATCGCCGCTTCACACCAATTAACCAGCGCCGGATCGAGCGCCTTTCCCAGATCGAAACCTCCGGGAATCACGGTGAGGTTCAAGTGGAGCAAATCATTCGTGCCTTGGTCAGCCCACCGTTCGAAATGCTCGCGGAATGGGGAAACGGAGGTCGGAACTTCCTGCGCCTCGCCGGAAGACTCTACTCCGAAACTGATGAAGTCAGAGCTGCTGTGTTCAAGAAGCAGGAACCGCTGATCACCCGCTTCACGACAGCCTTGGAACACGCCCTTCCAGCTCTCGAACTGAATGAGGTGCGGTTAAGGATCCTCTTCGTGGTGGGCTCGATGGCTCAAACGATGATATGGGGTGAATCGGTGGGCCCACAGCAAAAAATAATCGGAAGTCCGGACTCGCTAATTGAATCGCTTGTTCAGTTCGCCACCGCCGGCATGAGCACGATGTCGAAGAACAGAGTTGCAGTCCGAGTGGACACGTAAAAGGCGCATCGATGAGAACTCTTCTTCTAGTGACCGTCTGTGGGTGGGCGGTTGGTTGCGCATCTGCCCCGCCGAGCGAACGACTCGCTCTCGACATCGAAACACCGAGTAACTGGACCAACACCAACCTCCCGGTCGGTCAGCTCAACGTTATGTGGTGGAACGACTTCGATGACGTTGGTCTCGCCTCAGCGGTAAACACGGCTCTCGCGCGAAACTACAACCTACAGGCTGCCGCGGCACGGCTGGAGCAGGCGGCTGCCAATGCACGCGCAGCCAAGGGCGACCTACAGCCGACTGTGCAAACGACTTTCAATGGATCGAGAGTGAAGCGGAACTTTATTGGGTTTCCGTTTCCGGGTGCCGAGGAGCAGGTGCTCAGCACCGTCTCGACCAATTACGGAGTCTCGTTCGATGTGTCCTGGGAAGTCGACCTCTGGGGACGGCTTCGGGAAACCGCACGAGCGGCGTTAACCGATTTACAGGCTTCAGCTGCCGACCTTCGCGGGGCACAGCTGTCGATCGCAGGGCAAACGACAAAGGTTTGGTTCACTGTCGCGGAAGCCCAGCAACAGATTGACCTTTCGCGCGAAACCGTTGAAAGCTTCCGTGCATCTGTAAACCAGGTTCAAGATCGCTTTGAGGCAGGGGTCCGCCCGGCGCTCGATCTGCGACTAGCACTCCTCAACCTATCGAACGCCGAAGCGCAACTTCAACAGCGTCTACAGCAATTCGATACAGCCGTTCGCCAACTCGAGGTGCTCTTGGGTCGTTACGCCGGAGGAACGCTCAAGACCCCGACCAAGCTACCTACGGTCACCCCGTCGGTACCCGCCGGTCTCCCTGCCGATTTAGTCGCGCGCCGGCCGGACCTAGTCTCCGCGGAACGACAACTTACCGCAGCAATCACACGGGCTGGAATTGCTCGGCGCGACCTCTTCCCACGGATTACCTTGACCACATCTAGAGGTACGGCAGCCGATGCCCTCCGGGCGCTCATTGACGGCAACTTTAGCGTCTGGACCCTGCTCGGTAATGTCGTGGCACCGCTGTGGCAGGGCGGGCGACTACGGGCGATGGTAAGTCGGGCTGATGCGCGAGGCGAGGAGGCACTCGCTTCCTATGCTAACGCGGCGCTGACGGCCTACGCTGAAGTTGAAACGGCCTTAGCCGCCGACGAATTCCTCGCAGGGCGGGAAGAGCACTTGACCGAGTCAGTTCAGCAAGCGCGGGCAGCCGAACGTCTGGCGAATGAGCGTTATCGGGCAGGGCTCGAATCCTATATCACAGTGCTCGACTCGCAACGCTCAGCGGTCAACGCGGAAGTTCAGCTCATCACCGCGCGGAGACTCCGTTTGGAGAACCGCGTCGACCTCTATCTTGCGCTAGGTGGCGGCTTCGAACAGCTCAAGGCGCCCGTTCAGCTAGCAGGTCTAAATAATCAATGATTATGCCAATCTTTCGTCGTGTACTACAGTTCCTCTTGCCGGTGATCATTATTACTGTCGCTGTTCTGGTAGCTATGACCATGATCTGGAATCAGCCCTATGTTGAGACACGATTGCCAACCGTGGTACCACCTGGCGTCCGTGTACATCTGGTGACCCTCGAAACGGCGCAAGTCTCTGTCCGCAGTCAAGGCACGGTTCGTCCGAAAACCGAGACTGAGCTAGTACCCCAGATTGCCGGTCGCATTTTGTGGGTCTCGCCATCGTTCGTTGCGGGTGGATTCTTCGAACAAGACGAAATCCTGCTTCGGATCGATCCATTTGATTATCAGCAAACAATGATTAGTGTTCGGTCACAGCTTGCACAATCTAGGTTACGGCTTGCCCAAGAGGAAGCTGAAGCCGAGGTCGCGCAACGTGAATGGGAGTCGCTCGGCCGGGGTAACCCGCGTGAGTTGACGCTCCGCAAGCCACAGCTCAACGAGGCACGAGCCTCGGTAGCGGCCGCCGAGGCGAGCCTCCTTCGCGCCGAGCGGGATCTCGAACGCTCGGAGATACGCGCACCTTATGCCGGTCGTTTGCGCACCAAGAGCGTCGATGTAGGCCAGTTCGTCACGGTCGGCGCCCCGATTGGATCGATCTACGCGATTGATATCGCAGAAGTTCGGCTGCCACTTCCGGACGGTGAACTGGCCTACCTCAATCTTCCGCTCACCTATCGAGGCGAAACGACCCAACCTGGGCCACGAGTCACGCTACAGGCAATCTTCGCAGGAGCCACCTACGAGTGGGGTGGGCGAGTCGTCCGTACCGAGAGCGAAATCGACCCGGTCAGCCGGATGGTTCACGTGGTTGCAGAAGTCCGTGACCCCTACGCGCCTGGGACCGACCCGAATCGGCCGCCGCTAGCCGTCGGGATGTTCGTGGAGGCAGAGATCAGTGGACGTGATTATAACAATGTCGCAGTGATTCCACGTGCCGCGTTGCGCGGTCGGAATCAGGTCCTGATCGTCGATTCTGAAAACCGCATGCACTTTCGTGACATCGACATTCTTCGTGCCACGAACGAATCACTATACGTTTCGGGCGGCTTAGTTGATGGAGAACTGGTCGCGGTATCGGCATTGAATAGCCCAACGGATGGCATGCTGGTCCAGGTGACGGATATCGGGACACACCCGTCAACGAACACGATATCCGATCAACCCAAACTGCCGCTCGAAACGCCGACAGATGAATCGATCGTGTCCGGACCGCAAGATGCACAACCCGAACAACCAGGGTCGCTACGTGAGCGCCTCGTGGATTCGGCGGCCGTTCTCAGCACTGTGACCACTGCGGTCCGGGTCGGTGTGTTCTCCAACGTCAGTCAGATGCCCGTGGACACCGAGACCTCCAGAACCCTTCGCGAAATGGTCACTACCATCCTGGCGAGCCTCGATTCGATCCAACTCGTCTCAACGGATATCGAGGCAACCTTGGCGATCACCGGTGGCATTCAACGGGTCGGCAACATGCTGCGTTTCACAGCGAGCCTCATCGATGTGCGTCAAGGCTCAGTGGTCCACGCGGTGAAGGTGGATGGTCCCGCCGACCAAGGCCAACGGCTGCAAAGCGAGATCGTGGACGAGCTGCGCAACAGCCTCGTGGATTTGGCGACCGCGCCATCAACCACTGGTGATGACCACCTTGACCAAGTCGAAATGCCAGGACTTCTGGATTCGGCGGCCGTTCTCAGCACTGTGACCACTGCGGTCCGGGTCGGTGTGTTCTCCAACGTCAGTCAGATGCCCGTGGACACCGAGACCTCCAGAACCCTTCGCGAAATGGTCACTACCACCCTGGCGAGCCTCGATTCGATCCAACTCGTCTCGACGGATATCGAGGCAACCTTGGCGATCACCGGTGGCATTCAACGGGTCGGCAACATGCTGCGTCTCACAGCGAGCCTCATCGATGTGCGTCAAGGCTCAGTGGTCCACGCGGTGAAGGTGGATGGTCCCGCCGACCAAGGCCAACGGCTGCAAAGCGAGATCGTGGACGAGCTGCGCAACAGCCTTCTGGAGGTAACGTCGTGAACGGCATGATCGCGTGGTTCGCCAAGAACTCGGTCGCGGCGAACCTGCTGATGGGCTTCATCATCGTTAGCGGCGGGATTGCGATCTTCACCATCAACACCGAAGTGTTCCCGGAGATGCAGCTCGACAGAATCAGCGTCCAGGTCCCATACCTTGGTGCCGCACCCGAGGAAGTCGAGGAAGCGGTGTGTGTGCGGATCGAGGAGGCCATTCAAGGCATCGACGGCATTAAGCAGATCACTTCGACGGCGTCCGAAGGTATGGCGAGTGTCATGATCGAGCTCGACCGCGGTGCCGATAGCCGAAAGGTCGTCGATGACGTCAAGAGTAGCGTCGACGCCATCACCACGTTCCCTATCGAAACCGAAAAGCCAATCGTCAGCGAGCTGGTGCGGCGGAACCAAGTGGTTGATGTTGCGGTGTCGGGCAGGGTCGACGAGTTCACGTTGAAGGCGATCGCGGACCGGATCCGTGACGAGATCTCGACGATTCCACAGATTTCACAGGTTGAGGTCACGAGCGCACGGCCGTACGAAATCGCCATCGAAGTCTCAGAAGTCGCACTTCGCCGGCATGGCCTCACCTTCGACGACGTCGCGGACGCGGTGCGCCGATCGTCGCTGGACGTGCCCGGCGGCTCCGTCAGGGCGGACAGCGGCGAAATTCTGCTCCGCACGATCGGACAGGCGTATCGCGGGGCGGAATACGAGAACCTCGTCGTGATGACACGGGCGGACGGGACACGACTGCATGTGCGCGATATTGCGACAGTCGTCGACGGGTTTGCCGAAACCGATCAGACCGCGTGGTTCGACAACGAGCCGACGATACTGGTCTCCGTGTTCCGAACCGGCGATCAGAGTGCACTGGAAATCGCGTCGCTCGTGCACGACTACGTTGACCGTGCCCAGCGCACTCTACCGGTAGGAATCTCGCTCGCCCTCTGGCAGGACCGTTCGGAAACCCTGCGGTCTCGGCTCAGTCTGATGCTCAGGAACGGCGGCACGGGGTTCGTGCTCGTGTTCATAATGCTCGCCCTCTTCCTTGAAGTCCGTCTCGCGTTCTGGGTGAGCCTCGGCATCCCGATCTCGTTCCTTGGCGCGATCATGATGATGCCGGCACTTGATGTGACCGTGAACATCATGTCGCTGTTTGCGTTCATTGTCGTACTGGGCATCGTGGTTGACGACGCGATCATCGTGGGAGAGAACATCTACTCCCACCAGGAACGACATGGCGACACATTGCGCGGATCAATCGAAGGCGCTCAGGAGATCGCCACACCGGTGATCTTTGCCGTGCTCACAACCGTGGCGGCGTTCACGCCGCTCATGTTCGTACCGGGAATGATGGGCAAGTTCTTCAAAGTCATCCCGCTCATCGTGATCCCGTGCCTGATTTTTTCCCTGGTGGAGTCACTCAATATCCTGCCGGCGCACCTGGCACATCTGAAGCAACGCCGGCTTGGTTCCTGGGGCCGCTTTCAAGCCTTCTTTGCCAACGGGCTCAAGTGGTTCATTCACGCGGTCTATCGGCCGAACCTCGAGATGTTCCTCCGTTGGCGATACGTCACGGGGTCGGCCTGCATCGCCATACTGGTCCTGACAGTGGGTATGGTGCTCGGCGGCTGGACCAGCTTCGAGCTCTTTCCCTCGATCGAATCCGATGTCATGTCCGCGTCGGTCACGATGCCGCAAGGCACTCCGCCCGAGGTGACGTCCAATGCTCTCCGACGACTCGAGGCCGGTGCTGATCGGATACGACGGGAACTAATCGACGAGACCGGGATGGACCACTTCCGTCATGTGTTTACGTCGGTCGGTGACCAAGCCATGGCATCAAGAGCTGGACCGGGTCGGTCTTCCGTGATTCGCTCATCCCAAGCGAACCTAGGCGAAGTTGTGATCGAACTCGCGCCGGCTGAGACGCGTAACCTCACGGGTGAAGACTTGCGTAATCGCTGGCGGGAGGTCACTGGGCCTATTCCAGAGGCGGTCGAGGTGACCTTCGCCGAGTCCATGATGAGCCCGGGAGCGGACGTCGACGTCATGTTGATCGGACCAAACATGAACGACCTCCGTGCCGCGGCCGATGAGGTGAAACAGCAGCTGCGGAGCTTTGCCGGGGTAGACGACATCGCGGACTCGTTTCGCGAAGGAAAAGCCGAGATGCAGCTCGACATCAAGCCGGCCGCCGAAACGCTCGGACTCACGCTCCAAGATCTCGGCCGGCAGGTGCGGCAAGCGTTCTACGGCGAGGAGGCCCAGCGTATTCAACGCGGACGGGACGACATCAGAGTCATGGTTCGCTACCCGGCCGACCAACGCCGGTCACTCGGCAACCTGGAGAACATGCGCATTCGTACACCGGACGGCGCAGAAGTGCCGTTTTCCCAAGTTGCGGAAGTCGACCCCGGTCGGGGCTTTGCCTCGATCCGACGAGTCGACCGCGGTCGAGTGGTCAACGTCAAGGCGTCTGTCAACAGCAGCGTCACGTCAAGCGCCGCTGTCACCGCCGCGCTGCAGAACGAGATCCTCCCTGAGGTGCTAGCCCGCCACCCGGGCGTGTACTACTCGCTCGAGGGCAGGCAGGCCGAGCGCCGCGAGTCGCTTGGTGGGTTGCAGACCGGGTTCGTCGTGGCGTTGTTTGCAATCTTCGCTTTGCTTGCGGTCCCACTCAGGTCCTACGTCCAACCACTGATCATTATGAGCGCCATTCCCTTTGGCTTGGTAGGCGCAGTGTGGGGCCACATCCTCCTCGAGTACAACCTCAGCCTGATGTCGATGTTTGGCCTCGTCGCCCTAACAGGAGTCGTGGTCAACGACAGCTTGATCATGGTGGTTTTCATCAACAAGATGCGGCGGGAGCACGTCGATTTGCAGACCGCAGTGCGTGAAGCAGGTGTGCAACGATTTCGCCCGATCCTCCTGACCTCGCTCACGACGTTCTTCGGCCTAGTCCCGCTGATGCTTGAACGCAGTATGCAAGCTTCGTTCATGATTCCAATGGGCGTCTCCCTCGCCTTCGGCGTGCTGTTCGCCACCGTCATCACGCTCGTGCTGGTGCCCACCATGTACATGATTCTCAACGACCTGCGACGGGGGCTACGCTGGCTCGTTGGAAGAGGTCCGACTGCAGACGATCCAAGCTTCGCAGAACCAACTGCTCGGCCCGTAGCGTAGTCCCCAGGCCAGCGGCTGGAAAAGCGTGAAACGTTCAGTCTCGCAGCGAAAACCGTCTTCAGGCTCAGCTCTCGACCAGGATGCCAGCGACGACTTCCTTGGCCAGCGGAAGACTGAACGTGCAGGACGAATCATTGATGCGACACTGAGCCAGGGTCAGCGCGCAGCCACATGTGCAGCCTTCTTCGTTGAGCCGCTGCAACGCTAACTCCTTCTGCTCGGGCGTCAACTCCGAAAGGTCAACACCGGGAATCTCGGTCGCGTGTGCCGCGTCAACGAGCCGCGTCTGCACTGTGCCCTCGGTGAAGCGAACCGCTACATCGGTTGGCAGACCTGCGAGATAACGAGTCTCTTGTTCGATCACCGACGGGTTGACCAACCCCACGTGGGTCTGCGCCACACGACCCTCAGTATCGATGACGAACGTAGTCGGCAGAGCAAAGACGCCGGGAAACCAGTTCGCGATCTCGGCCGTCATCATCACGACCGGATAGTTCATCTTAAACTCGTCGGCAAAGGCTTGAGCGGTGTCAGCCCCGCTCTCGTCCAGCGAGACACCGATGATCTGCAAGTGATTTCGGTATCGATCCTGGAGCTTGATGAGGTCCGGAACCTCGATCCGGCAGGGCCCACACCACGTCGCCCAGAAATTGACGAGGGCAACTTTTCCGCGCAGGTCAGTAAGTGCGATACGCTGTCCGCTCAGGTCGTACATGGCCACGTCGTCAAGTGCGACGGGGTCGCGGATGAGCTCCACCGACATCCCAGCAGGGTGATCGAACACGGACACTGGCGCACCAGCGGCTGGCACACTTGTCCCCACGCCAGAACCACCGCACGCCACGACCAGGACACTGGCGATCATGGCCAAACCAAGCCCTCGCACCGAGACGGTCCTCATGCGTTCATCACTTAGTTGTCGGCCCTTCAAGTTCGCGCAATGCTCCTTCCATCCTATGGGAACAACATCCGAGGCTGCCAACCCATTCTAGGCGCGAATCTCTGCCAGTGACTCAGTACCCAGACCACACCGCAAAAAATAACGCTAGGATCGCGACCAGGTAGAGCTTCACGAGCAGTGGAACCACAAACCGAACCCAGCGCTGATACGGAATGTGTGCCAGCGCGAGAATTCCCATCAGCACGGCGTTAGTCGGCACTAGCATGTTAGTGAACCCATCGCCGAACTGATAGGCCAGCACAGCGGTTTGGCGACTCACGTCGGTCAGGTCGGCCAACGGAGCCATGATCGGCATCGTCACGTAGGCCTGCCCGGAACCTGACGGAATAAAGAAGTTGCACACAGTTTGAACACCGAGCATCGCAATGGCTGAGATCGCACTGGGAAGCCGCTGAAGGGGTTGGGCAATCGCGTGGATCACGGTGTCGATCACCCGCCCTTCCGTGAGAACGACCTCAATGGTTCGGGCGAACCCGATGAGTAACGCAGTCTTGGTGAGCTCAGCGGCACCGCGAGAAAACTCGGTCGCCACACGATTGGGTTCGAGGCCTCCGATCACCGCCACCACAATGGCGAGCGCGACGAACAGAGCGGCCAACTCCGTGAGATACCAATCCCACGCGTTAACACCGTACACAAAAACCCCCATCGCTACCGCGAACAGTACAATTACAGTCGCGCGCCGAGGCGACAAATCGGTATCAGCAAACGCCTGAAAGCTATCGATGTGACCAACGTCAGCAACCAGGCTCGCTTTCGGATCCTGCCGGAGTAGGCGAACGTATCGCAGAAGGTGGTCGACACTCACGGCCACGCAAACCAGTAACAGGACCCATCGCAGCCCTTGACCGGACATCAGCTCTATGCCGGCGATACGCTGGGCGATCTGCACGGTAAACGGGTTGATAGCTGCGCACGCGTACCCCACGCCCGCACCAATGTAGATGATCCCAACTGCCACCACCGCGTCCATTCGCATGGCCAGGCACATCGCGACCAGGATGGGCACGAACGGCAGGTACTCTTCGGCCATACCAATCGTGGACGAACCGAGCGCGAAGAGCGTCATCATTCCGGCAATCAGCATCGCCGGGCGACCACCCAAATACCGCATGGCAGAAGCGATAAGCGCGTCGATGGCACCTGTCGCACGGATGACGGCAATCACGCCACCCACGATGAAAACGAAGAAGATGATGTCTTGTGCAGCCGCGAGGCCGGCTGGGATCGCGGTCAAGAACGTTGTGGGCGGCAACGTAGCCGCGTCAACGTAGTGGTAGGTTCCTGGAATGACCTGTGGTCCATCACGTTCGAATTCGCCAGCGGGCAGGACGTAAGTCACCAGCTGGGCGATCACGATCAGCCCGAACAACAAGACTAGCGAGTCGGGAAACACGCGTGGACGGGTGCTGGTAACCATGGACGTGATGACGGTCGCGGACGGCTAACGGATATGCTATCGCGTTGGATCACCGGATACACGAACCAAGAGCTTCCCAAAGTTCTTGCCGTGCATCAAACCTCGGAATGCCCGAACCGCGTGCTCCAGACCATCGACGATGTCCTCTCGATACTTCAGCGAGCCATCGCGGACCCACGCTCCAACCTCCCGCTGGAAATCAGCTTCTCGGTCCTTGTGATCAAACACAATGAATCCCCGCAGGGTTAACCGTCGGATAAGCACACGTCCCATAAGCTTCGATACATGGTCTGGCCCCAGCGGCGGCGCGGTCTGGTTGTAGCTCGCAATCCGGCCGCACACGGGCACCCGCGCAAAAGGGTTAAGGAGCGGAACGACCGCATCAAACACCTTCCCTCCGACGTTCTCGAAGTACACATCGATCCCGCCGGGACACGCCGAGTCGAGCTCCTCGTGGAGCGAAGGGCTCCGATGGCTGACGCATGTGTCGAAACCAAGTTTCGACACCACGTACTCACACTTCTCGGGAGCCCCGGCAATGCCCACGACGCGACACCCCTTCTTGCGGGCAATTTGGCCAACGACGGCGCCAACGGCGCCGGAGGCCGCGGACACCACGACCGTTTCCCCCGCCGCTGGCCGGCCGATGTCGAGTAAGCCAACGTACGCGGTAAGCCCCGGCATCCCAAGCACACCGAGCGCGGTTGATAAGGGCACGCTGGACGGGTCGAGCTTCCGAACCCCGCGACCGTCAGAAAGGGCGTAATCCTGCCATCCGTTCCAAGTGAGCACGCAGTCACCAATATCGAAGCCGTCGATGTTAGACTCCTCGACTCGTGACACGGTTTCACCCACCATCACGTCGCCAACATTCAGCCCTTTCACATAGGAGGGTCCGGAGTTCATCCGACCTCGCATATACGGATCGAGGGATAGGTAGATTGTGCGGCAAAGCATCTGACCCGCGTTCGGGCGTGGCAGGGGCAACTCGATGAAGCGGAAGTCGGTCTCCTTCGGGAATCCAACCGGACGCGCTGCGAGCAAGACCTGGCGATTGATGGGATTATTCAACTCAGCCTGCTGGTGAGTCGGAGAGACTTAACGGATAATGGCACGAGCATACTGCTACTGTAGTTGGTAGCGGCGCTGCTCGCCGAAGCCCGACGGAAACCGAGATGCTCGACCACGTAACGTATCTCTACAGGTTTAATCTGAAGTACGCGCAAAGACTCGTCAAAGACGTGTCAGCCGAGCAAATGGCCGCGCAGCCTGATGATGGATCACGCCGCCCGGTTGCATCACGACTCGAACCTATGTCCCTTGCTGCTGTTCGATCTTGGCCCAGGTATCGCGAAGGGTGACCGTCCGGTTGAAGACCAGCTTCTCACCTGAGGAATCGAGGTCTACGCAGTAGTACCCCTGACGCTCGAATTGGTACTTCGCTCCAGGCGCCGCACCAGCCAGACTGCGTTCGACCTGACACCCATTCATTACCTTGAGTGACTCGGGGTCGATGGCATCCTTGTAATCGTCACCTTCATCAACGTCTTCGGGATACTCCTTTGAAAAGAGATGACCATAGATCCGAACCTCGACATCGAGGGCATGGTCGGCCGACACCCAGTGGATCGTGCCGCGTACCTTTCGGCCGTCAGGCGCGTAGCCGCCACGCGTCTCGGGATCATAAGTACAGCGTAACTCGATCACCTCGCCCATCGCGTCCTTCACAACATCGACGCACGTAATGAAGTAGGCGTAACGTAACCGCACCTCGCGGCCAGGTGCCAGTCGAAAGTACTTCTTTGGAGGATCCTCCCGGAAATCGTGTCGCTCGATATATAACACCCGAGAAAATGGCACTAATCGCGTACCGACGGCCGGATCCTCGGGATTGTTGACCGCTTTGAGCTCTTCGACTGTTTTCTGTGGGTAATTCTCGATGACGACGCGAATCGGCTTGAGTACCGCCATGACCCGCGGGGAGTGCCGGTTGAGATTTTGTCGAACTGCGTCCTCCAGTTGTGCCAGCTGCACCACGCTGTTGGCCTTGGCTACGCCGATGCGCTCGCAGAACTCCCTAATCGCGGCGGCCGGGTACCCGCGACGCCGCATGCCGATGAGCGTCGGCATGCGAGGGTCGTCCCAACCCTTGACGTACCCACCCTCAACCAGATCCAGAAGCTTTCGTTTGCTTAGCACCGTGTGCGTGATACTGAGGCGGGCAAACTCGATCTGTCGGGGCGGATCCTCTATCTGGAGCTGCTGCAGATACCAATCGTAGAGGGGTCGATGGTCCTCGAACTCAAGCGTGCACAATGAATGGGTGACGCGCTCGAATGCGTCCGATAACGGATGCGTGAAGTCGTACGTCGGATAGATACACCACTGGTCGCCCTGTCGATAGTGATGCGCTTTACGGATTCGATAGATCGTCGGGTCGCGCATATTCATGTTGGGCGACGCCATATCGATCTTTGCACGCAACGTCCGGCTTCCGTCCTCGAAGTTCCCGTTCCGCATCCGCTCTAGCAGATCAAGGTTCTCCTCAATCGACCGGTTCCGATGGGGACTGTCCCGTCCAGGCTCGTTCCAACGACCTCGGTACTGGCTCACCTCTTCTCCCTTGAGATCGTCAACGTATGCCTTTCCATCCTTCACGAGGCGAACGGCACATTCATAGAGCCGCTCGAAGTAGTCGGACGCATAGAAGCATCGGTCGGCCCAGTCGAAGCCGAGCCAGCGAACATCCGCCGCTATAGCCTTGACGAACTCTTCGTCTTCGGTCTCTGGATTTGTATCATCCATCCGGAGGTTACACAGCCCATCAAATTCGTCGGCAATGCCGAAATCGAGGCAGATCGCTTTCGCATGCCCGATGTGCAGATACCCGTTCGGCTCGGGCGGGAAACGTGCGTGGACCCGACCATTCCTGGCGTTCATCGCCACGTCGTTGGCTACGATCCGTCGAATGAAATCGAGGTTCGAAGCCTTCTGATCGTCGATCATTAATCCTTACCGCAACCCGCACTCACCAGCGCACGAGCGCGGTCGATCCGTGCCAGACACGATTCCCGTCCCAGAATGGCCATCGCGTCGAATAGCCCAAACCCAACGGCTTTTCCGGTTACCGCCACCCTGAGCGCGTGAACGATCTGTCCGATCGCGATGCCCCTGGCCTCCACGAAACCCCGCGCAAGTAATTCCAGAGTCGTGGCATCGAACGCGCCAACCGTCTCGAGCGCCTTCCCGAAGGCCTCCAGATAATCCGTGGCTCCCTCAGCCCCAAGACGCTTCTTGACCGCCTCGGTGTCGTAAGGAAAGGCGTCGTCGTCTTGGAGAAACTCCGTATGGCTCAGCACGTCTCCGGCCACCTTGATGCGATCGCCTGCCGCCTCGACGACCTCCACTACTCTAACTCGCTCGCGGTCAGATGGCGGGTCCCCAATCAGGCCGACCCGTTGAAGGTACGGCATCACGAGTTCCGCCTTGGCTTTGGATGAAAGCGCCTGCATGTGTCGCTCCTCGAACGCCAAGAGCTTCGGGGGGTCGAAGCTCGCCGCAGACTTGTTGACACGTTTCAGCGTGAACGCGCGGATCATCTCGTCACGAGTAAACGACTCCGTTTTATCATCGAGCGACCATCCCAACAACAGCAGATAGTTGAGCAACGCCTCTGGCCGATATCCCACCTGGCGATAAAAGTCGACGACGACCGGGTTAAACGTCTCAACCGCCGTCTCGATACCCAGTGCTGACATGATGGACGCACCGTGGTCGTACAGCTTCTTGAACTCGTGGTTCCGCATGTACTTGTCGAGCTTGCGCTTGCTGAGCTTCTCTCCACTCCCAGGCTCGGCAACATGAGGTAGGTGCGCGTAGTGCGGCAAGTCGTAGCCGAGTCCCTGCGCGATAAAAATATGGCGCGGTGTGTTCGACAGGTGCTCGACTGCTCGAATCACATGCGTGATCTCGAAATCGTGGTCATCCACAGTGCTGGCAAGATGGTAGAGACACGTGCCGTCGACCCGTTGAATGACATGGTCTTGCTCGAGTACCCACTCGACCGAGACATGTCCGCGGATAAGATCATCAAACTCGCATCGTCCGTTGCGCGGCATCTTCAGACGCACGACATCGGAACGTCCATCCGCGCGAAACGTATCGCGCTGGCTGGGTGTCTCGGCCATCCAACGACGGCTATAAATGAACCGTCGGCTCTCCTTCTGCGCACGTTCACGTTCCGCTTGGATCTCCTCGCTGGTCGCATAGTCGTGATACGCGAGGCCTCGTGCAAGCAGCTCTGTCACGGCCTCTTGGTAGCGCGTTCGACGCGCCGACTGAAAGTAGGGCGCGAACGGACCGTCCACATCCGGACCCTCGTCCCAATCGAGGCCGAGCCACCGAAACCCGTCAATGATCGGCTGGAGCGTAGCCTCGATGTTGCGCTGGCGGTCGGTATCGTCAATCCGCACTATGAACTGACCCCCGTGGTGCCGCGCGAAGAGCCAGTTGAAGAGCGCCGTCCTAACACCGCCGATGTGCAGATAGCCCGTAGGACTTGGAGCGAACCGTGTACGTACTCGCATGAAATAGCCGAAGACCCTGACCAATTGGGCTCTTGAGATTATTAACCATTCTGGATGGACATCGGCGAGAATGACGATATGAGGATGACGGTTGCGATCTGGATCGCGTCAGCACTGTTCACGGCTGCACTGCTTGCCCAGGCCATCTCTCCACCACGCATCAACGAAACAGTCATTCAGCTGGCGGGTGGCATCATGATGCCCTATGCAATTGCGGTTCCCCGAGACTTGGAGAGGGATGATCCGAGACCGCTCGTGCTCGCACTTCATCCAGGTGGGCGGGCGCCGTACTACGGGAGCCGCTTTATGCGTCGAATGGTCGAACCAGCGCTTCGACAGTGGAGGGCGATTATCGTCGCGCCAGACGTCCCGACTGAACGGTGGGCAAACGAAGAATCTGAGCAGGCGGTCATGACACTCGTCCAAGACGTGATGACGAACCATGCGATCGACCGTTCACGCGTCTTGGTCACCGGCTTCAGCATGGGCGGGAGAGGCACGTGGTACCTGGCAACCCGTCAGGCCGACACCTTCACTGGAGCGATCCCGATTGCTGCGTCGCGGCGCGATGACCCGCTGGACGGCCTCGGCTCGATGCCCGTCCACATCATTCACAGCCCCAACGATAAAGTAATTCCGTTTGGACCGGCCAAAGCAACCGCTGAACAACTCCGCCAACGAGGCCATGCCATTGAATTCATCGAAGTCACCGGGGCCGATCATCACAACATGGGTGCCTACATCGAACCCCTTCAACGGGCTGGGGCGTGGATGATAGAACGTTGGGATTCGGATAGTAGTAAGGAAGTAGGGAATAGACGTTAGGATGTGGTGGGAGTCGAATTGACTCGGTAAGTTATTGACAGTAAATGTCTTATGTTGTCGTTACTTATCGAGTTATACACAAATATCCGGTCTCTCTCGGATGTTTCTGCCGCTAAACCTACCCAAGTGAAGCTCGGGATGGGGGTTTAGATACCCCGGTCGACCTTTTCCGCTGGAACGATTACGTCAGATCCAAAAACCGCGGAGGGGGTCAGTCTATCTATATACCTGACCGAAATTTATAGCCGCCAATTTTCGGTTTCATCCGCCAATCGGTGGTCTGAACTAGTTGAGAGAGCCACGCAAATCCTGAATTTGCCCAACTCCTGATCGATGGTACAAGGGGACGCTTGATATAAGGGACCCCCGGTACAAACAGCCGGCCAGCAGCCCGGTGCGTCACCCACGAAAATGCACGGCGAGAAGCTCAAGGACTAAACAGCCGTGCGAGCGGTGGGCCATGAAGGGACAGACCGTCTGCATGGTTCACGGCGGCAAAGCCCCACAGCGATCGCGAAAGCTTAGGCGACGATGGAGCTGGCCGATATGCGGTTGCGTGGGCTGACGATGCCAGCCGTTGATGCCTTAGAGCGTTTACTGAGGGCGGACTCAGAGGCGGTCGTGCTCGGTGCGGCGAAGGACGTGCTCGATCGCGGGAGCTTTAAAGCCGCCGACCGCGTCGAAGTGGAGACTGCGATTACGGTGAAACGCCCCTGGTAGATGACGCCACCAAAGAAAGTTACGGCTCACAGGCAGCTCGTGGGCAAGCAAACTCATCCTCGGGCAGAAACGTGAACTCCTCGTCCCCACAAATCGCACGTCCCTCATCCCAGCTCATAATGTTTCCTGTCGAGTCAAAGTTCACCATCACTGGGTTGCAGTTCCCATTCCTCCAAATCAGTGTCAGTGGTATGTCCGGCTCAGCTAAATCGCTCGCGTCATCTGAGGTCACTGCCCACGACGGTTGATCGAGGAGTGTCAGCACCTCTGTCTTCGTCATGCCAGTACCTCAACCCACTGGCCCGTTGTGATAACGGAGTCACCGTTCCGTCACCGCCAGGCTCTACTGCTGGTTCCTCGCCCACTCCACTCGGCAAACAGCTGTGCCTGGCTCAGGATAAACTCGTTATTCATCAGCGTGAGGGCCATCGCAATCGTCAAGCTAGCAGCCTGTCGGACTTGGGCGTGGCAAACGCGCGCGGAAGCGACTTGGCACCTGTGTGAACGACGCCCTGTGTCTCTGTGCCGGGAGGGCCGCTTCGACCGAAACGGGGACTGTATTCCTGGCCATCGGTCGCTGACGGCGCCTGGAGGCCTTTCTGACGCCTCTGGTGGGTCGCGAACACGCCAAGTTCCGCTCCTTATAGCCCCGTCATGCCAGCCTGAGGTTGTGCAAGCGTCGGCAGTTATACGCCAGCGTTACCAAGGCCCATTCGCCCTCCACCTTCTCGAGACCCCGCAGCAGAAACTGCCGGAAGCCCATCGCCTGCTTCACGATCCCGAACACCGGCTCCACCGTCTGCTTGCGCAAACGGTAATGCGCCCGGTGCTCCGGCAGTGCCATCTTCTGCTGCATCGACTTGATCCAGTCCGCCTGCGGCTCCTTCGCCAGCGGGTGCGGCGGCTCCGGTCGGAAGTCGTGCTGGCGCCGTTGGCCTTCCGCCCCCGTCGCCACCAACACCTCCACACCGCGACCTGCCAGTTGCGACACCTCGCTGCCCGTCGCGTAGCCGCTGTCCGCCAGTACCCGATCCGCCGCGCCCAACGCCGCCGGGATCGCATCCACATCCGCCACCAACTCGTTGCGGTCGCTCGCGCACACGCTCACCCTAGCCCCCAACACCAACTGACTGCCGTCGGCATCCACCGCCGCCTGCGCGTTGTACGCCTGGCGGTACTCATGGCGCCGGCTCTTGCGCATCAGCGCACTGTCCGCGTCCGTCAGGTTGATCTGCTCCTCCGCCTCCGGCGCTTCCGTCGGCGGTTTGATGTGCCGACCCTTGCGCGATCCCGTACGCCGCTCCCGCGCCGCCACCTTGCGCTCGTACTCCGCCCGCTCCGAGTCCGCACGCGCCTGCGCACGCCGTTCCAACTCCGCGCACGCACGGTCCAGCTTCACCCGCAGCTTGTCCCGCCGCGACAACTCCTCCGGCAGACCCTGCGGGTCCGGCGCGGCGTCCGTGTCGGCGTGCTCCGCCTGATCCAACAACCCCTCGATCTCGCCTCGCAACTGCTCGCGCAACGCCCCCGCCCGGTCGTAGCGGAGGCTGTTGCGCTTATTCGCGTTCGCGTCCACCTTCGTCCCGTCCACGCTCACCGTCCCAACACGCAGCAGCTGCAGCTCCTTCGCCAGCAGCAGTACCTGCAGGAACGCCTCCGCTACCGCATCGAAGTTGCTGCGCCGGAACGTGCAGATCGTGTCGTGGTCCGGGTGACAGTTCGCCGCCACGTACCGAACGCCAATGTCCCGATACGTCGCCCGCTCGATCCGACGCGAGCCGAAGATCCCGTTCGCGTAGCAGTACACCAGCAACGCCAGCATCATCCGCGGGTGATACTGCGCCGATCCGGTGCCCCGTTCGTTTACCTGGAACCGCTCCAGCGGCACCCGTTCCACCGCCTCAACCACGAAGTGCGCCAGATCGTCCTCCGGCAGCCAATCGCGCAGGTCCGGCGGCAGCAAATACAGCTGCGACTGGTGCCGCTGTACGAACTTCGGCATCTACTTCGACCTCCTCGACTCGACAAGCCCTATTATAAAACCCGGGCCTAAGTCCGACAGGCTGCTAGCGTTGTGCATTGACCTATCCTAGAAAGCTACTAATTATCGCTGTTTTAGTTGGTAGGTTCGGTGGCGGACCCCACCCTCTTACGCGGCGCACGCCAGAAGTCAACCACGCTCACCGCGACGAAGAGATCCGCTTGATGAACGTCTTGTAGAACCTCGAGCGATCCACCGGCACTCATCCTTCGTGACGCTAGCCATCAACGAGCGGAACGGGCTCTAGTCGAACAGCGACGCAGGCGACTCAATCAGACGCCTGATTTCTTTGAGAAGCTCGCCACCGATTGCACCATCGATAACCCGATGATCGGCTGACAGCGTCAGCGTGGCGAGCTGTCCGATCTCGATCGAACCGTCGCGGACCACGGGACGACTCGTCACGGCGCCAACACCGAGAATGCAGCTTTGCGGTGGGTTCACGATGGCGTACAGGCTGGTCACCTCGAACATGCCGAGGTTGGAAATCGTGAAGGTCCCACCCGTGTACTCATCTGGATTCAGCCGACCGTCCCGCGCCCGTTCGCTCAATTCTCTCAGCTCCGATGAGATTGCGTCGAGGCGCTTCTGGTTGGCATCCCGTATAACCGGCGCGACGAGACCGCCGGATGTGTTCACGGCGACCGCCACGTTGGACGCCGCATACATCCTCACCCGATCGCCGTGCCAGACCGCGTTGGCCGCTGGGACCTTCTGCAGCGCAAGCGCCGCCGCGCGAACCACGACAGCCGTAATCGTAACGTGGTTTTCCTGCGCGTTGTGCCGTCGGCGCCGGTCGACGATATCGGTCATGTCACACTCAGCCGAGAGATAGAAGTGTGGAATCGTCCGCTTCGATTCGGCCATGCGCTTGGCTGTGACGCGCCGCATTGTTGAAAGTGAAGACTCCGTGTAGGCCGGGAGTTTCGCCTTTCGGCTGAGCGCTCGATCGACATCGCGCTTCTCGATGCGGCCACTCTGACCGCTACCAGCCACGCCAGCTAGGTCGAGACCCGCTGCCGCTGCCATGTTTCGGGCCAACGGTGTCGCGTCCACCTCGGGAATGACATCAGCACCAACGTTAGATGAAATCGGTGGTTCCGGATCGGGTGGCTGGACTGCCGGCGACTGCGCCACCGGCTCGGCCGAGATTATCAGCTGGGATACCGGCTCGACGACTTCTGCCGGGGCCTCGGCTGCAGCGGTAGTCTCGACTTCAGGGGAAATCTCAACCGCGACGTCACCTTCGACTTCGTCATCATCGATCACGGCGAGTACAGCCCCGACCTCGACGTCTGTCCCAGCACCCACGACGACCTCACGCAGCACGCCCGAGACTGGAGCCTCGATTTCGACGGTGGTCTTGTCGGTGTCCACCTCCACGATCGCATCTCCGGCGGACACGCGATCGCCCGGCTGCTTGAGCCACATGGTGACCGTCGCCGATGTCATCGACTCGGCGAACTCGGGAAGCTTCAGCTCGGTCGTCATTACTGGGTTTGGCTCACCAAGAGGCGAGCGGTGGCGGCGATGATCGCCTCTGTGTCCAGTCCGTAGGTGCGATAAAGATCGGGGATGTCGCCTGACTGGCCGAAGCGGTCGACGCCGAGCGAAACGACCCGGTGCTGACAGACCGACCCCAGCCACGAGAGAGTGGCCGGATGCCCATCGAGCACCGTCACCAGACCGGCCGTACTGGGCAACGCCCCAAGCAACGTTTCAATGGGGGAAGGTTCCGAATCTGGCGCCTGACGCTGACTGGACGACCAAGCGTGGTAGAGCCGGTCGACCGACGTCACGGCCAAGAGACCGATACCGGGCAGGTCCTCGCTCATCTGGCGGTGCGCCTCCTGCGCTTCGGAAAGAACGGGACCGCACGAGACGAGCGCAACCTCGGCGTCAGCGGCTGGCTCGACGAGCCAATACGCTCCATCGAGGATAGCTGTCTTGTCGGCTTTGGTCAGCAACCGTACTGGCTGCGGGAGCACCCGAGTCGAGAGCCGGAGATACACGGCTCCACCATCGGGCTCCTGAAGGTGTTCGAAGCTCCACCGCATCATCTCCGCCAGTTCATCAGCGTACGCCGGCTCGAACATGGTCAGCCCTGGTTGGCCCAGACCGACGAGCGGCTGGTAGACGGACTGGTGCGCTCCACCTTCGGGAGCGAGGGAAATTCCCGATGGCGTTCCAGCTAAGATGAAGCGTGCTTCCTGGTAGCAGGCATAGTTCAGCGCATCGAGGCCTCGACTAATGAACGGGTCGTAAATGGTCCCGATGGGAATCAGACGCTCCCCAAATAACGGACCCGAAAGCCCTAGGGCGGCCAGCAGAATAAAAAGGTTGTTCTCCGCAATACCGAGCTCTATGTGCTGACCGGTAGGCGAAATCTCCCATTTCAGAGCCGACACGATCCGCTGAGTCTTAAAGACATCGCTGTGCTGCTGACTCCCAAAGATACCCCGCTTGTTGACCCACGACCCAAGGTTGGTCGACACCGTCACATCGGGAGACGTTGTGACAATCTTGTCAGCGAGCGCCGGATGTTGTCTCGACAAGTCGGCGAGCACTCGACCGAATGCCTCTTGGGTCGAGGTGGAGTCACCAGGCGGAGTGTCGAACTGGCTCGGCACCGTGATGCGCGGGACCGCCGGCCTCTCGGACTCGGGTAGTCGCTGATTAAACGGCACCGATGCCAAGAACGCGCGCAACTCACGCTCGGACGTCTTCAGCCCTGCGAACGGGTCCCACTCCTCACCATCGCGGATGTTCATATCTCGCTTCAGCGATGCCATCTGAGCTTCGGTCATCAGACCCGCGTGGTTGTCCTTGTGTCCCTCAAACGGCAACTGGTGACCCTTAATCGTGTAGGCAATGAAGCAAGTTGGGCGATCGTCATCGATAGCGTGAAAGCCGTCGAGTAATGTCTCCAAATCATGCCCCGCCAAGTTCGTCATCAGTCGATGCAACGACGCGTCATCATGGTGATCAAGCACCTTGGCAATCCCGGCGACCTCACCAAGCTCACGAGTCAGCCGATCGCGCCAAGCTTGCCCACCTTGATAGGCGAGCGCCGAGTACAAGGAATTAGGGCACGCGTCAATCCACTCACGCAGAGCAGCGCCACCGGGTTCCGCAAAGGCTGCGTTTAACAGCGTGCCGTACTTTAGGACGACAACCCGCCACTCGACTGCCTCGAACAAGTGCTCCAGCCGTTCTGAAAATCGATCGACCATGACGGAGTCGAGGCTCTGTCGGTTGTAATCGATCACCCACCAGACGTTCCTGGCGTCATGCTTCCACGACTCGAACAGCGCTTCAAAGACGTTCCCCTCATCAAACTCGGCGTCGCCCGCCAACGCGACCATCCGCCCGATGGACTTCGATGTACCTAGACCCCTCAACCGCAAGTAATTCTGGACGAGCGCGGCAAACGCGGTCATCGCGACACCGAGTCCAACGGAACCGGTCGAAAAGTCGACGTCATCGGCATCCTTCGTTCGCGAGGGATACGCCTGCGCGCCACCCAGTGCCCGAAACTGCATCAAACGCTCTCGAGTCTGTCGGCCGAAGAGATACTGGATCGCGTGAAAGACCGGGCTGGCGTGTGGCTTCACCGCCACCCTGTCATCCGGCCGCAAGACATCGAAGTAGAGGGCCGTCATAAGGGTCGAAACCGACGCGCAAGACGCTTGATGCCCACCGACCTTGAGCCCATCGCGGGCCGGGCGCACGCGGTTCGCGTGGTGGATCATCCACGACGCCAGCCACAGCACCTTCTGCTCGAGCAACCGGAGATACGCGAGGTGCTCGGGAGCACGTTTCGGCTGATGGGCAACAGGCGATGACTGTGTGGCCATTGGATCACTGTGAATGATAACGGGATTCATCTGAACAGCGATTGCTAGATATTGGTCCTATTCACAAATAAACAGAATATTATTGCTAGTAAAGTAGATATATTCATTATATATGGCTAATAACGTCGAAAATATCGACCTACGAATCCTGTCCCGTCTCCAGCATGACGCTCGAATCTCTAATCTCCAGCTCGCCAGCGACGTTGGTATATCGGCTGGCTCCTGTGCGCGAAGGATCCGTACTCTCGAAGCTGACGGCGTGATCCGTCGATACGTGACCCTGCTCGAACCGAAAGCGGTTGGACTTGGGGTGACGGTCTTCGTTGAGTTGTCCTTGAACCTGCAGCGTGAAGCGCTGCTGGAAGCGTTCGAGGAAGCAGTCATCGGACGGCCCGACGTGCTGGAGTGTTATTTGATGACCGGTGATGCGGACTACATGCTCCGTGTCGTAACAACCGATGTTCAGGGCTACGAACGCTTTCTGAAGACGTCGCTCACACGAATCGACGGAGTGGATCGGATCAAGTCGAGCTTTGCGCTGAAGCGATTGAAGTACTCCACCGCGCTCCCGCTGGAAACCGACGCGCCACAAACGGTTCGCAGCGGGCGGAGGTTGGCTCGGACCAGTCGTCCGGCAGCGCTAGCGACACTCGACGAGATCGACATCAACATCCTGAGTTGTCTTCAGGATCAGGCGCGCCTGTCAAATGTTGATCTCGCTGATCGGGTGGGCCTGACCCCGGCTCCATGCCTCAGGCGCGTCCGCGCACTCGAACACGCTGGCGTGATCCAGCGGTATGCAGCACTCGTCGAACCGGGCGCCGTCCAGCTCGGCGTGGCCATCTTCGTTCGGATCACGCTGGTCCAACAGGTCGAAAAGCGGCTCGAAACTTTCGAGGCGGCAATCCGGCATCATCCTGAGGTCATGGAGTGCTATCTAATGACCGGCGATGCGGACTACTTACTGAGGGTCGTCGTCCCGGACGTCGAATCATACGAGCGCTTCTTGGACACGGCACTCACCAGAACCGCTGGAGTGGCGAGCATTAAATCAAGCTTTGCGCTGAGGCAGGTGAAATATTCGACCGCACTTCCACTTGCGTCCTGAGGGACGCCAGAGCGGCGATGCTGTTAACCGAAGAACACCTCTCTAATCCTGACTATCGGATTCTGATCCAGGACGTCTCAACGAGCGGCCTCACATCCGCCTTGAACGCCTGGACACAGGCGACGCCGGACACGAGCCTCACGAGTAGCAACGTGAGAAACGGCGAATGCGTTCGGTTCACTTTGCCGATCGCTATGACCAAGTCAGTGAACCCGTGCTCTGTGCAAACGAGTCCGTCTCCACCCCCATCGATTGCAGTAGGGTGACGAACAAATTGCACAGTGGCGCATCCTCTTCACCTTTATCGCGGTCCTGGACAGGCGGGCCATGCATAATGTGCTGCCCATGGCGATAGCCCCCGCCGGCGAGAAGAACCGGCAGATACTTAGACGCGTGCGAATTGGCATTCCCAAGATTGCTCCCCAACAGAACCGACGTGTGATCGAGGAGCGAGCCGTTCGCGTCGCTCCGCTCACTGAGCTGGGTCAGTAGACCACCAAAGTTTCGCACGATCTCTGTTTCGATCTTCTTCAACTGGGCAATCTTGGTTTCGTCAAGCCCGTGGTGCGACAGGTTATGGTGCGAGCCCGTCACTCCTTGAACCTTCGGTACCACCGCGTGGTCGTGGATCATCATACTGACCACCCGAGACGAATCCGTTTCGAGGATCAACGGAATCATGCGGAACATAACCTTGATTTTACCGATGAGATCGTTGGGGTCCGAGATATCGGTGGGGGGCGCCTCGTCGACGCCCGGCTTTGGTCTGCCTTGCCACGCCTGAACCTCCATGAGCTCTTGCTCCGCAGCTCGTATGGCGTCGAAATAAGCGTCCAATTTCTGCTGGTCCGCCGCACTCACGCGCCCACGCAGCAATGCCTTCTCTGATTGAAGACGATCGAGAATGCTGCCGCCGTCATTGAGACGTTGTGCCTGGCGTTTCACTTCCTCGGGGTTACCCTGGAGAAACATCTTAGTAAAGAGGCGTGCCGGACTATTCTCAGCTGGTACCATCGTACCGTTCCTCGTATACGACTGGCTCTGCGCGTTCTTCGTCCCCAACACCAACGAGGGGAACCGCGTGACATATCCGAGATGGTTCGCAGCGACCTGATCCACTGAAATAGAGTTCCGGAAACCGTCGAGTCCGGGACGTCTGGCCGCTGTCAACCAAGTGATCTCTGAGTTATGCGCCTGTCGACCGGACTGTTCCTCGTGGGAGAACCCCGAAAAGAGCGTGTACTGCTTCCGGTGCTGGTCGAGGAGCGACAAATACTCGGTGACCTCGTAGTTGGCACCAGCCGTCTTCGGGAACCATGACGGCGGATAGAGTCCGAGCGCGTTACAAATGGTCACCATGCGACGAGGCGCTGCTGCTGCGCGGACCAGGGCTGGCTGCATCGTCTCCAGGAATGGCAGGGCCATCGCCACACCAGACGCGCGCAGGAACGTACGACGGTTAATCGGCTTAATCATGATTATCGACTCCTGAACAGGTCACTCTGCACGATCTGATGAATCATTGTCCGAACGGGATATCCGCTGTCGCTCAACTCCGTCACAATCCGCTCCACTTCGTCCCGGTCCGCAAACTCAATCTCTGCCCCAGTCGCATAGACGAGCAACTGCGAGGTGAGGTGCCGCGCCACCTGCTCAACTTCGTGCTCAAGCAACAACCGCTTGTACTCCTCGATGCCGGCGAAGGCGTCGCCCGCCGACGTGACGCCGCTCGGGTCAACTGCCGGCCCTTCGGTGTAGGGCGCGGGTTTCATACGTCCATCCACCTCGATCTCGCCATTCGAGACCCGATAGGTCATGCGGAAGCCACCAATCGGGTTAAACGACTCAAGGGCAAACCCCGGCGGGTCAATCGCCCGATGACAACTCGCACACACCGGACTCGAGCGATGCGCCTCCAGCTGCTCACGAATTGTCGTCGTTCCCCGCGTGTCCGGCTCCAACCCCGCCACATTCCCCGGCGCCGGCGGCACCGGCTGCCCCAATAAATTGGCCAGCACAAAGTTCCCTCGCGGCACCGGGGACGTCGTCGTTCCGTTGGCGGTGATCTTGAGCACGCTCGCTTGGGTTAGGAGCCCCCCGCGCGGACTGTCGGCCGGTAACGTCACCTTCCGCATGTGCTGTCCCTCGACACCCGGCAGATCGTAGTGCTCCGCCAACGACCGATTCACAAACGTAAAGTCGGCACTGATCAGGTGCTCCACGCCACGGTCCTCGGCAATCAGCTCGGCCAAGAACAACTCGGTCTCGCGTTCCATCGCCTGCCCCAACCGGTCACTGTACTCGGGATACAGACCCCTGTCGGGCGCCGTTGCCCGCAGCTCATAAAGTCGAAATGCTTGCCCCGCAAAATCCTCGACAAATCGCGCACTTTTCGCATCGTCCAGCATCCGGTCGACCTGCTGCCGGAGTACCGTCGCGTCCGACAGCTGACCCGCCCGAGCCACCTCCAATAATTCAGCATCCGGCATACTCCGCCACAGGAAGTAGGACAACCGTGATGCCAGCGCAAAGTTGTCAAGCTGGCCAGGCGCACCCGCCTGAAAGAGAAACGCCCGCGCACTGAGAATTGCGCGGAGTGGGACACGGACTGCGTCCAGGAACGGCCGCCCCTCGACCAGTAGTGGCTCGGCCAGACTGGTATAAAACTCCAGCTCACCCGCCTCCAGCGGCCGGCGGAATGCGCGCGGGGCAACCGCGGCCACAATGTCGACCATATGGTCGTAAGGGTCCTTCGTGAGGTGGATCGCATCAGCGTCGTCGAACTCGACGCCGGTGAGCAGCTGTCGGGTGCTCTCCGGGGGCCACGCATCAAACAGCGGCCCCTCAATAGTCAGTGACTGCATCGCAACGCCTTCGCCCTTGTAGTCCCGAACGTTCCTGCCCGGGCGGCCATAACGGCCGGGGTTGTCACCGGGCGGCGAGTCCGCATCGGCCAGTGACGGGCTGACCAGGTCACCTGGGCGCAGGAACGGTGTGATCTCGACCGTCCGGGGCACGTCGCCCACCAGGTCAAACGACCCGAGTAACTCATCCAAGGACGCAGCCTGTCCAACCATCCACCCCCGATACAAGGTCAGTATTACGGGCGTTTTGGCCTGGTACGGATAAGCGGTGACGGCGACCCGATACCGGCCCGGATAGGGCACATCAAAGCCTTGGGACTCGCTGTGGAGGATGCAACAGAACGTCGAGGCGCCTGGCGAGAACGTCGCGTACGCATCGTCCAGCTGCAGGACGACGCCGGCGCCCGCCTGCTGTCCCACCGAGTTGCGGTACATGCTCTCGGATTCCGCGTACTGGACCTCAAATGACTCGACGGGTGGGGGTGACCCGACCCGAATCGCCGCATCAAGAGCCCTGTCGGCCACGTCTAGATAGCTCCGCACGTGCAGCGCCGAAAACCCCTGATGTGCCGCCACCGTATCGAACCCACCCGAATCGGCTTCCGCTGGTAACAACTGACTAAACTCCAGCGCCAGGGCAGGGTCAATCCCCAGTAAGTCCTGGATGGTGTACTGGTATTCCAGCCGCGTCAGCCGACGAAGAGGCGTCCGCTGCCCCGCTCGGGCGACCAGATTCGCGTCCACCAACGCGGACTTCACCGCTCCAAGGGCCCTCTCGACCACCGCCGCGTCGGGCCGCGGCATCGCTGGCGGTGGCATTTCCCCCTGCTCGACCCGCTCAACAATGCGGGCCCACGTCTGAAACGTCTCCCGATCAGTCAGGTCGAAGCCCAGGCGATTCAGGTTGAGCGGGGTCACCGTGCGGTCGCCGTGGCAACTGAGGCACGACGTCTCGACGAGGGGCGTCACCTCCGCTTCGAACGACTGGGCGAAGGCATCGCTCGACACGAGTCCTCCAATCGCAAACGCCACGATGACCAGCCACACTCGATCCATGAATTCCACTACTTATTCTCCTATTCCTAACCAATCCATGTATCGAACAACCAATCACGCAGTGATCGGACAGTTCCCACCCACGGCCGCTTGGCGCATTACGGCATACGGAACGCGTCGCCGAACGAGAACGTCACGTCGACGGTCTGACCGGCCACAACCTCAATAGCGCCGGGAATCCCAAAGGCATCCGGCCTATAGCTTCCAGCCGGCGTGCCAGACGGTATTCCCATTAGGCTTTGCGTTTCTTGCCGAGAATGAGCCAGTGCGGGCACTTCCTGGTGTCCGCGTACAACCGCTCGCAGTCGTCGCACCGCACACATTCAGCAACTGAAATGGTCGAGCCTTGAATCGCACCCCACTCACAGGCCTTTTCACAAAGCGTACACGTACTACATTCCGACCATCGCTTGATCCGAAAAACGGTAAGATTCGACAACAACCCAAGTGCGGCACCAACTGGGCACAAAAACCGGCAATAGAAATTTCTGACGAACACAGTCACCAGAAGAAGTATTGCCAGCGCGGTCCACATGCCAGCACTGGCCTGACGCGTAAACATCCAGAACGGTTCGACGTAGCGATAGGCGGAAATTTCGGCCGTCGTTAGAAAGTACAGAATCGTGCCACCGAGGATGCCGTACTTCACGAGCGACGCACGCCGTTCGAGTAAGGGCGGAACCTCTATACGCATCCGAGCTGGGACAACGCGATCCATGAGTTGCGTCAGTGCGCCGAAGGCGCACACGCGTCCGCAATAGAATCGGCCCCACAACACTGTCGACACGAGGGTGAACCCGGCAAACAGATACCACGCGAGACTGTACCGAAAGACCGGGAGGTTACCCGTGAGGGCGCTGTAGATGTTCACCACGGAAATCAGCTGGCTCTTAGCAAAGCCAAGATAGACCACGGCCACGGCGAGGGTCATGTACTTGAGCCCCACGCTCTTGCGCACGAAGCTGACCAGTGCCAGAGTCACAAAAGCGACGAACAGCACTAGGTCGACGGCCTGATCTCTTAGCAGGCTGGCCCACGTTTCGCTCTCCGCCTCGTCATCCTCGAATCCCCACGGGTCGTCATCGGGCTGCGCCTGAGCCTGAGCCAAGCCCATTGCCACCAGCGGCGGCGCAAGGGTCTGGGGGTGCGCCGCGCTGAGCACCCCGACCGCCACTGGCACGACGACGAGCAAGCGGAAGATACAACGGGTGGCCACGGTCACTTCACGTGCTCCGGGTCCAGAAACCGGCGGGCAATCCGGCGGGCGCCGTTTCGAACGGCGCGGGTGGCGCTTCTGACCGATACCGTCGCCGTCGAGACGGTATCGATATCGCCACCCACCCTAAATCGATCGCGGATGCTCTTGCGTACGAATTGCGCCGCAAACTCTGCCGTATCGACCGAAAAGTAGCCATACGGTTCGTTGTGGTCTACGACGATGATACCGGTTAACATCCCGCCCAGATCGATCCCGACGAGAATCTGTATCGGTCCATCGTAGCCACGTTCGAGTGGCTCCAACTCCGTCGTATAGAACGCAAAACCGACGAGCGTCGGCTCACCGCCGCCGTTAGGGTCGGACCCGTACACCGTGACGTGCGGCGGATTGCCGGTCTTCGGCGAGAAGCGAATCGCCTCGGGAAACAACTGCTCAAGCTGCGCCTGCAACTGTATCTCGGAGGTCTGTCCGCCGGCGACGAGGACACCACAGACACCGATGAACAAGACGACGATCGGGGCTCTCATTGAGTCAATTCCAGAGCAGCTCATTATCGTTAGTGACAAGATACAATGCCAAGCTGTCGATCCGACTGGAGAACGCATGGTAACCAGCAGACACGTCACGTTCGTGGGGGTACTCGTCGTGATACTTTTCCTCGTTCCGGCGGCAGAGCCTCCCGCGGCAGCGCAGGCGCAAAATCGGCTCGCGGACCTCACGGAGACGACCTGCACCTTCTCCCTGGTCGCCACTGGGACGTGGGCGGACGGGGCCCCCGAAGTCGAGCTGGACCCATCGACACTCCGTTTTCGTTTCGTGGCGATCGACACCGACGCGGCGACGGCCGACGCGGAGGGTCGATTCGGTCAGTCGCACATCATCACGCGGCTGTCCGGAGATTATCTGCACTTTATACAACTCTTCAGCGCCGGACCGCTCTACATCACGACGATCATCGACCGCGAGACGAGCGGCGGAAAGCTGATGGCCGTCCACACTAGGCACGAGTACACTGACGTCAGGCTCACGGGGCATACCTCAAGACCGGAGCACTACTACGGCGCGTGTGCGATCGATCGGTAGAACCCCCGTCACCCAAACGTCCGCACGGGCGAGTCAGGTGATGCGAACCGTGAGTGTCAACCTACCACAAGCGTGTCGTCGGGGCAGCGGCAGCGGCTTGTAATCTCACATTGCGTCCGAATAAATCGGGTACGCTACGGTATTATCATGCCTTACGCTTCAGAATAAGTAACCACTCGCTTCTGAAAAGAACCTTGAATCATGGGCAGAAACCGTAAAACAGTTACTCCCGGACCCGAATCAAGACATCGCTCCCGGACGCAGCACGGTCGGACACGAATGCCAGCCATGGAGCGAAAGGCCCAGCTAGTCAACATCGCCATTCCCCTCTTCGGGCGCGTGGGATTCAACGGCACAACTACGAAAGCAATCGCCAAGGCCGCTGGCGTCAGCGAGGCGACCATTTTTCGCCACTTTCCCTCGAAGGAGGCGTTGTACAGAGAGGCGCTTCAGCAGACAACGCGTGTCGGGGTCGGGGCGGAGGGGTTCGTAGCCCAGCTGCAATCCTACGCGGACCAGCAGAATGACGACGAACTCCTGCGGACCTTCTTCCGTGCGATTCTCAATGGCTACCAGCACAACCGCAACCTTCACCGCATGCTCTTGTATGCCTGGCTTGATCAAGGGAAGGTCGCGAACAGGCGGCTGCAAAAAACAGTGGCGGCCCATCCACTGTTCAACTTCCTGGTGGGCTATGTTAAGGACCGTCAAACGGAGGGCGTGTTTCACTCTGGCAATCCCCGTTTGCTGGTCGAAGTGCTAATAGGGTTACCTGTGCACTACGCGAATCGAACCAAACTGTACGCTCTCGACACCGAGTTTACTGACGAGGCGTACGTTGAGGGTCTTGTCCGGCTCTTTCTTGACGGCGCACGGGTCAGACCGGCGGTGATCCCGCCAGCCTTGAAGATCACGGCAACCTAATCTACCTGGCAGCCTGAAACACTCCGAACTTCCTGACGGCGGCGCTCCCTTCGACGTGGTGGCGATCCATAAAAACGGCGGCACGACCTTATTTGAGAACCGAACCGGGTTGACTGTGTACCTGACTGCATTATCTGCCAAGCAAGGCAGCTACACGGGAAACACACCACCATGGGGCGCCCCAGGGTTTTCTTGGACACTTGATTGCGAGAGAGTTCTCGTAGGAGGAGTGTCGAGATGGAGAAGCACGATCAGGAGTCGGCGGTGGCGGAGGGAGGCCGGAGGGCGACCGGAGGGGGCCGGTTTTCAGTCGGTCGCAAGAGCGCCGTGGTGATGTGCTTGCTGCGCGGGGAGGATCTCGAGTCCGTGTCGCGGGAGTGGAGGATCACGGCGGCGCGGGCGTCGCAGTGGCGCGATCAGTTTCTGGCCGCGGGCCAGGCGGGCCTGAAGAGCCGAGCGACGGATGCCCGGGGTGAAGACAACCGTCGGCTGCGGGCCAAGGTCGGCGAGCTGCTGATGGAGAACGAACTGCTCTACGCGAAGGTGGACCAGCTGGAGGCCGGCTCCCCTTTGGCCCGGAGGAGGTCGACGCGATGAGTGGCGCCCATTCGATCTCCACCCGTCGGGCGTACGGCGTGCAGCGGATCTACCGCGTGTGGGAGCGGGCGCGGTCCAGCGTCTACGCGAGGCGTCACGCGACGAGGTCACGCGCGCCGTGGTGTCGCCGCGGGCCGGTCGGTGCCGCCCCGGACGAGGTGCTGGTCGGCCACATCCGCCGGGTACTCGAAGCCTCGCCGTTTCATGGCGAGGGGTACCGCAAAGCCTGGGCGAAGCTGCGGGTCGCGGGGATCCGCACCTCGAAGGAGCGGGTGCGGCGGTTGATGCGGGAGCACGACCTCCAGGCCCCGCACCGCGCGGGGCACGCGCACGGCCCGAAGGCGCATGACGGCACGATCACCACGGAGGCCCCCGATGTGATGTGGGGAACGGACATGTCGGCCACGGTGACGGTCGGCGAGGGGGCGGCGTTCGTGTTCGTGGCTGTCGATCACTGTACGACCGAGTGCATCGGCCTCCATGCGGCCAAGAACGGGAGCCGGTTCGAGGCCCTGGAGCCGATCCGCCAGGGCGTCCGGGAACGCTTCGGCGCCATCGCCAAAGGTGTCGCCAGCGGGCTTCGTCTTCGTCACGACCACGGATCGAACTACCTGGCCGATGACTTCCAACGGGAGATCAAGTTCTTTGGTATCGAGAGCTCACCGAGCTTCGTGCGGGAGCCCGAAGGGAATGGCGTCGCTGAGCGCTTCATCCGCACACTGAAGGAGAACGTCTTGTGGGTACGGAGCTTCGAAACGATCGAGGAGCTCCGCCTCGCCTTGCTTGAGTTCAAGCGGACATACAACGAACAGTGGATGCTTGAGAAGTACGACTATCGAAGCCCAGCCCAGGTGCGACGCGACCGGGTCGGGCTAGACGCGGCAGCATAGAAGTGATTACCTTCAAACCACTGTCCAAGAACCCTGGGGCGGTACAACCACCTGCTAACAATCGTTGACCGATCACGCCCTGGCGCTAACGACGTTGAGGAAAACGTCAAAAACCAGGCTGATTCAGCAGCCCAAGAACGCTGAACTCTCCCATTAAGGAGTGGACCAACCACAGGGGCCAAGTCACCTCCCTCAAATATTGATGATAGCATTAGGTCTTCCTGAGCCAACCCAATAGCAGCGACCCTTGCGGATACCGGCCTGGCAATGATATGGGGTTGCCATCAGCGGTCCTCGCTGCAGCAAAGCTGACGCTGGAGGTGTTGTGATGAGCATTGCGATAAATAGCTGGGCACCTGAGAAGCTCAAGTACTGCATGGACGGCGCCTGGCACGATTCGAAGAGCGGCGTCTACATGCCCGTTACGAATTCCAGCACGGGTGAACTCATGGCAGAGGCACCGCGCTGCAGCCTCGAGGAGGTCAACGCCTGCGTGGAAGCTGCCGCTGCCGCTTTCCCCGCTTGGCGGGACAAGCCGGTCAGCCAGCGCGTTCAGGTGATATTTCGTTACAAAGCTCTGCTCGATCAACACAAAGAAGAGCTAGCCATACTGCTTGCCACCGAAATGGGGAAGACCCTCATGGAAGCTCGCGGCGATATCCTCAAAGCCATCGAAGTCGTGGAGCTAGCGTGCGCGGTTCCCGTGACCATGCAGGGACGCAGCACCATGAACACTTCGACGGGTTTCGACACCGTCAGTTTCCGTGAGCCACTGGGCGTATTCGTCGGTATCGCGCCCTTCAACTTCCCGGCGATGATTCCCATGGGGTGGATGGTTCCACTCGCGATCGCCACTGGCAATACCTATGTGTTAAAAGCGGCGAGCCTGGTTCCCCAGACGGCCATTCGCATGGTCGAGTTGTTGTACGACGCTGGTCTTCCCAACGGCGTGATGAACCTGGTAACCGCTTCACGCGCCGAATCGGAGCCCCTTCTCCGGCACCCCATGGTTAAGGGCGTGACGCTGGTGGGCTCGAAAAAAGTCGGTCTGCACGTCTACAAAACAGCGTCAGCGGAAGGTAAGCGCGTCCAGTCTTTGACCGAGGCCAAGAATCACGCGCTGATTCTCAAGGATGCTCCGATACTGGCGACCGCCAACCGCATCATCAACTCCGCTTTTGGCTGTGCGGGTGAGCGCTGCATGGCGCTTCCTGCTATCTGTGTGGAGGAAGAGATTGCCGACGAACTAGTTGGATCCATCCTCGATTTGGCGAAGCAGTTGAAACTGGGTCCAGCTTGGAAGGAGGATACGGAACTCGGCCCGCTGGTTACCAATGAACACCGGGAATCGGTCTACGGCTGGGTGGAGACAGGTGCCAAGGAAGGAGGAGAGCTAGTCCTGGATGGTCGCGATCCGAAGGTGCCGGGGTATGAACGTGGTTACTTTATGGGACCAACGGTTTTTGACAACGTTACGCCGAGCATGCGAATCGGAATCGATGAGATCTTTGGCCCGGTGCTCTCCATTAAGCGCGTGAGGGATTTCGAGGAGGGCCTCCAAGAGATGAACTCTAGTGAGTTCGCAAATGGCTCCGCGATCTTCACGATGAACGGGAAGTACGCGCGCGAGTTCAGCCGCCGGACTGACGCTGGAATGGTGGGTATCAATGTGGGCATCCCGGTTCCAGTGTCGACCTTCCCATTCTCCGGGCACAAGAACAGCTTCTACGGAGACCTCCACTGCATGGGGGAGGATGGTATCGCCTTCTTCACCGAGATTAAATCCGTGACGAGCCATTGGTTTAACGAGTCCGACCTCAAGGGCTCCAAGGTTGGCACCTGGTCCTAACCTCGGCCAAAGAAGTTGCGTTCGTCGGTGAGTGACACAGTCGAGTGACACATCGGTAGTAAAGGTCGGCGAAACATAGTTGTACTGAAGAAAACAGACAAAACAGCCGGAAAGCAGCAAGCGCTAGCGCTTTCCGACAGTTACGTGCTAATCGCTGCCGAGCTTGTACTTACTGGAAGAGAATTGGCTGGGAGGCAGGGATTCGAACCCCGATTCCACGGTCCAGAGCCGCGTGTCCTACCATTGAACGACCTCCCAGCGCGGACAGTGGTTAGTTGCAGCAACCTTCAATTATAGCGACACCCACGTCTGCCGGTGCGAACGTTCAGTGCACTCGTAACTTCCGGAGTTGAGCGATCTCATCCAAGGCGTGACGCGCCGTGCTCCTAACATCAGGACTGGGGTCGTGGTCGAACACCTCGACAAAATGCTGATAGGCCGCCACTGGCTGCCGCAGCCCTCGAAACTGAACCAGGCCGGCTCCCAGGTGTGCCTCGGCCAACATCGGACCTACCGGGTAATCACGCAGATGACGCTGATAGACGACCAGAGCCGCCTCGGGATACCCATGACGGGCGAGCCAATCACCGAAGGTGATCGAGTGACTGGGAGTCATCAGCCGACGGGTTCGCTCAATATCGAGGCGGAAGTAATCAGGCGCCACATCGGAGAACCGACCTTCCGCGATCAGCTCACCGATCGCGTCGGTCCGTGACGTCGCAGTGGCCGCGGCACGACGATACTCACGCGGTGGACTGTTCACCTTGTTGTGACGCCCGATCCACCAGGCCCACCCGAGTCCTCCGAGAAACCCCCCAATGTGGGCTCCGTACGCCACACCACCTCCACCCGATCCTTGTGCAAAAAAGAACGGCAGGAGGTTGTCCAGGATCAGATACACGCCAAGCACGAAGCGCGCGGGCATGGTGATGACGTTCATGAAGAACGGAAACAGGAACACCCAGACCCTCACCCGGTTGTGAGGAAACCAGATGAAGTAGAAGCCGAGCACTCCGGAGATCGCCCCGGACGCACCGACCAGCGGAAGCGATGAGCCAAGATCGAAGACGGCATGAAAAAGGGTCGCGCCGACGCCGGTTACGAGATACGCGAGCAGGAAACGCCCAGGGCCCAATCGGTGCTCAACGTTGTCACCGTAAATCCACAAGAACAACATATTCCCAGCCAGGTGCATGAACCCGGCGTGGAGAAACATCGATACCAGTAAATCGTCTGGAGCGGGAGCGACGGGGCGAAAACCATGATTCAAGACAAACAAGTCATACGCGCTGATCTGCTGGACCAGCTCGGCTGGCGAGAGGCCCGGAAGCGTGTCCAGGAGCAACCGAACGTACGCCAGAAGTGCTGGATCGTTTGGGTCAGGCCGAGTCAAACTCAGCGGCAGCGACACGACCAGATAGACAACGACGTTGGCCGCAATCAGCCCATACGTGACCCAGGGGACCCCCCGCGGATTCGGTGTATCGCCCAATGGAAGAAACATTGCGCCGTCTGCACCTTAACACGGGATGAGCGGCCGCTTCGTTCCCAGAAACGGCGTCGACGGTCGCTAGATTAATGCCTCTAGACGCCTGTCGATCTCGTCCCGCACTTCTCGAAAACGTTTAAGCCGCGCCTCTTCGGAGCCGATCGCCGCCGCAGGGTCGGGGACTGCCCAATGAAACTGTCGGTTCTGCGAGGACACGACAGGGCACACCTCATCGGCGCAAAGCGTGACAACCGTGTCAACGTGCTCCAGGCGAATCGAGTCGATGCTCTTAGACCGATGGGACGAGATGTCGATCCCGACCTCTTCCATCGCGCGGACCGCCAACCGGTTCAGCCCGGTCGGTTGTGACCCAGCGCTCTGGACCTCCAGGCTCGTGCCAAAACGTCGCCGAGCCAATCCCTCGGCCATCTGACTGCGAGCGGAGTTACCCACACACAAGAAGAGAACTTTTTTCACGTCCCAAGATCTTACTCGGTGGTGAGGAAATCGGTTCCGTTCGACGCCACGTCCCTCACCACCGTCACCACTATCTGGGGGTACAATCGCTGCGGTGAGTTCGCTCCTAATTGTCCTGCTACTTGTTCAGACCCCTCCGTCGGCGGAAACATCGTATGAGCACTACAACCACTTCACGAAATTCGACCGATATTTTTCGAAATACAGCAAGCGGTATTTTGGCGCGGGTTTCGACTGGCGCTACTTCAAGGCGCAGGCGATTGCCGAATCCGGCCTTCAAGTCGATGCCCGCTCTCGCGTAGGAGCCATCGGGCTCATGCAGGTCATGCCCCGGACGTTCAAGGACATTCGGCAACGGAATCCGGAGATCAAAGGTGGACTGGATCAGCCGCGCTGGAACATCGCCGCCGGCGTTTGGTACGACCGGCAGAACTTCGTCCTCTGGAGGGAATCACGGCCGCTTATAGACAAGCTCAAATTCATGTTCGCGTCCTACAACGCAGGCCGCGGGAATGTGTTACGGGCTCAGCGGCTCGCACTCGCTGACGGCTTGGACGGAAGACTGTGGTCGTCAATCCAGGACCGGCTGCCCGCTGTGACTGGCCGGCACAGCCGAGAGACCCTCCGCTACGTCGACCGGATCTTCGAGGTAAAACCCGTTTTGAACTAGTTATCAGAGTCGGAGCACGAAATGGAATTATCTATCCTGGGATTGAACTTCGGGTATGCGTTGTTGGGGGCTGTTTTCACGCTCGTGTTCATGGCCTTGGGCTACATATTCTTCGATCGATTGACACCGTTCGATACCGGTCAAGAGTTACACAACGGGAACGTGGCTGTTGGGCTAGTGGTTGGCTCGATCTTCGTGGCGCTTGGGATCGCTGTCGGGCTCGTGATCGGGATGGGGCTAAATTAGGACGGCCTCGACTGAATTAGGGCCCCTCAGCAGGATGCGGGTTCAGCGTTAACCGGATGCGGTTAATTTCCGCCCGTTGCTCCTCGGGCGAAGCTCCCTGCCTGAACATCGTTCGCACCGCATCAAAGTCATTTGGCGCTAGCATCGAACGCTGCGGAAAGATGAGTTGGAAGATCGGGTCGTCCGGAACGCGTGACCAATCGACGAGGTGGGTTAAGACATACTGATTGGTCCGAAACGGCAACACCTGCCCCACGATCTCGATTGCTTCACGTGCCTCGTCGTCGAGCTGCCCCCAATACGGCATCGTTGAAATGTTGCGCAGATCGATGGCTCGAAAGCTGGCCGAGTTCTCTGAAACAGTCATCATTCAGTCTCCTAGGAGTCTGAACCGTCTCGAAGCGGAGCCCCGTAAAAACTGGCCTGAGAGGCTAACGTACCGCGGAGAATTTTGGGACGATTTAATTGGGGTCGTTACCTAAACATGTGGGGAGCTTTAGCCCAAAGATATACGACGGGTAGTGATTCGGAGACGTCGCCTCTCCAAAAGGGGTGCGACAAAGATTATTTGCAAGGCCTATTGGTCGACAACTCTGAATCTCTGAACGCGCCGACCTTCCTGTTCGGCAACGTACACGTTGCCCGTCGAATCGACGGCAATCCCGTGGGGCAACGTGAACTGCCCGAGATAGCGTCCCGGGCCACCACCAAAACTCGACATCACCTGCCCGGTCTGGCGATCCAGGACATTGATCTCCACGCTGTTCTGATTCGACACGTACAGTAGGCGCTGAGCCGGATCATGGGAAAAAGCCAGCACCACGGCTGTCCCACGGGTTCCGCTGGGTCGACCATCAGGCGGGGTCTGGGGATGCCAAGGGACGTCGATGTTCCGGACGAAGTTCCCCGTTCGGTCGAACACCTGGATGCGGTCTGCGCGCCGGTCGCACACATACACCAAACCATCGTTGGACAGTCGAAGGCAATGCGGCACCGGAACAAGATCCGCTTCGACCTCAGTCCGATGAAGCTGCCACTGGCGGATGAACTGCCCGTGGCGATCTAACACAGCAATCCGGTGGTTTCCTCCTGGGGACTCCCCGTCGGCGATGTAGACCTCGCCGGTTTCGGCATCCACGTCAACGGCGGCTGGAAAGAAGAACTGGGCCCGGTCTGAATTCAGCGGGCGACCCTGGCGCGTTCCGTCCGACGAGTCATACGCGCCCGATTCCCCGATCTGGAGCAGGACCTCGCTGCCATCGCTCGAGTACTTCTGCGCAAAGCCGGAACCCGAACCGATGATCCATATGTTCTGGTCCTGGTCGACGTGGCAATCATGTAGCCGCTCCCCCAGCAGACTCGGGTCTCCCCAGGAGCGAACGACGTTTCCGTCGGGGTCGAATTCGATCACTGGAGGTGCAAGGCGAGCCCCATCCAGATCTATGGAATCCACATTCTGCCGATTGAGGACGAACACATAATCTCGTTTATCAATACACATTCCACCCAGGCCGCCGGTGATCCATCGGTCGTCCGACGGCAGTTTGGGCCAGAACGGATCGACCTCGTACCGGGGAACCTCCTGTGCCTGAGCTTGAATCGAAATGAGGAACCCAGGCGCAATCGCCAGAAAGGCACAGGATGCGACCACCAAAAGAGAAACCGTTCTGCTTAATCTCATACGCATGTTCAAATGCACCGTATCCGTGACGCGCTACATCGGGACAGGTGGCTGTGCATCATAAAGCTCGCGCAATCTCGTCCCGCTCAGATTTGCTTCCTCAACCGCTCGATCAAAAATCGGTGCAACTAATTTTGGATCGGAACAGTACAAGGACTCAGCCGATCTTCCCATTGCCGCAACAAATGTTACCGCTGTATCTCGATCGAGGGTGCCCTCGGTAATGCATGTCGCCATCAGTCGGTCGCTCAGCTCACCCAAACGGAACGTGCCTGCAGAGAACGCCACCGTATCCTGGAAGGCAGAGCCGTAGCCAACCTGCCCCGACCCATCGGTATCAATTCGCAGCCACCACGCCGTCGGCGACAGGATCGAAATAGCAACGATCTCTTTCCGCGAGACAGAAACAGACGTGCCGGCGCTGCTCTCCAGGGAGGTGTCTTCGGCGCAGGCTGTCAGGGCCAGCGCCAAGCCCAGTAACCAGACGCATCGTTTAATAATCACATGGGTTAACGTGGCGATTGCGACGCGATTCTTACGCTTTGCCCCGTCCTCAGGTAGTGATCCGTGCCGTCCAGCCAATCCCGCCGTGGTGGAGCCCATGTATCGATCTCCTCTACGTCGCCGACCATCAAGGCCTCATGCGGAAGGTTGGGCGGAATCACGATGATATCGCCCGCGTTCAGCTCCAGCATCTCTTCCTTGTTGTCACCAAACCAAAAACGCATCGTTCCGGAGATACAATGCGTGACCTGCTCATTCTCATGACTGTGTAGGGGCACCAGAAATCCGTCCTTGAACTTCATCCGGGCCATCATCGTTTTCTCGCCGATTATAATCTTTCGATGCATGGAGGGCGTGACCTCCTCGGTCGGGACTTCGTTCCACCTAATCTTTTTCACCATGACCTGAAACCTACCATGCTTTGGAAGGGAAATCGTTACTGGATCCAGAGCGCACACGTGCACGGCCGATCAGCGACGAGTAAACCGAGCTCGGAGACTATTTCCGCGTCCCCTAACGTTCGCCAGCGGCGCTTCACGCGCTTGGCTGCCATATTGAATACCTGCTCATTCGGCGTGTCCTCACTCGGCCGAACGTTGACCCAGGTGGCCGGCTCGTGTCAATAATTCATCGCCCGATCGGGCGCACCGAAGCGCTGACGGATCGTCAACACAGCCAAGGGTTGTCATCTTGAACTCAACTTCAGACTAAGTTACGTCTTCCGGAAGATCGGCAATGGTGGGACACTGGTGGAGCACTATAAACGACTTCCTCTAACGAACTCTCGGAATGGGCTAAGCTCTCAGAATGACGGCAGATCGTAAGTCGACACCCCAAACACTAGGTGGAGTTAGCACCGGTTCACTGGTGGTCGAGATACCAGCGCCCGTGGCGGATCTGCTCGACCGGATCACAATTCTACGTATCAAGGCTACTCGGGTTGAGGGAGCGGCGCTGGAACATGTCCAGCGGGAGCTGGTGTTGTTGGAAGCACGGTGGACATTCGGAGAAGTTCCGGAGGCCAAACGCCTCGAAGCAGTCAATCAAGAACTCTGGGATGTCGAAGACGCACTGCGATACTATGAAGCGCAGACGGACTTCGGCGAAAGATTCGTCGAACTCGCACGATCGATCTACCGTCTCAACGATGAGCGGGCAAAACTGAAGCGGATGGTGAACGAGCGGTTAGGGAGCTGCTTGGTCGAGGTGAAGGCGTACACGGCCTCCTGAAACCGCTGGGAATGGCCATTCGATGCGAAGCTAGACTCGTCGCCCGTGGCTCGATGACCGAATGACCTGTCCGACCCGACACCCGATTTCAGCCAACGCCAGACTTACAGCCGCGGTCAAGAACGGCAGTGTGGATACCGTAGTTAACATCGTTTCATAGTGATGCCGCCTCATACATCAATCTCCTTTACCTCTACGTGCCCATCACGACTCTTACTCTTCAGCGCGTTGACACTGAATCAGTCGCTTCTAAGCCACTAACCACAGCGTTAGTGATTACGTCGACTCCCACACCGTTTGTCACCTGGGCAAATACAACAGGACCCATTCCACGCATTTGCTTGGAATCTTGAGCCATGACCTCAAGGTCGGCTCCCACGAGTGGCGCAAGGTCGGTCTTGTTGATAACCAGCAGGTCGGATTGTGTGATGCCAGGGCCCCCTTTTCTGGGAATCTTGTCACCTCCTGATACATCAATGACATAGATGGTGAAGTCTGCCAAATCCCGACTAAACTGTGCGGCCAGATTGTCTCCGCCACTCTCAACAAACAGGAGGTCTGGATGCACCCTCAACATGAGTTGGGAGAGCGCGTCGATGTTCTGGCTTACGTCATCGCGGACGGCCGTGTGCGGACATCCACCAGTTTCAACGGCAGTTATGCGCTCTGACTCAAGAGCTTCATGGCGCACAAGAAACTCCCCGTCCTCTTTAGTGAAGATGTCATTAGTTACGACCGCGAGACTATAACGGTTTCGTAGACTACGGCAGAGCGCCAGTAATAACGCGGTCTTTCCGCTACCCACGGGACCACCGATACCGACGGTAAAGGCACGCCTGCCGTAGTCGCGAACGCGTGGTCGATTCCGGAGCTCGAAATCACCAGGTCCGACTGGATCATCCCCACCGTGCGAATGGTTTAGTACGTCGTGCATCGCTAATCCCGAACTGAGAAATACCTTACCTGTCTACGACTGGAACAGTCGTGAGTACAGTCGGTCGTGTGTTCCCTGCAACAAATCGAGCACCGGAGCCGTCTGGCAGATCGCCTCGGCATCCAGTCCAGCACAACGCTTGAGCGTCGCGTTGAGACATTGTCCAGCCTCATGTTGCATGCGCTGCGCCTGATAGCTTCCAACGATACCCAGTCGAACAGCTGCCGACAGGATCCCGCGAGCGGTGCCATAGAGCACCGCCTTCTGCGCGGTCTCGTGCGGCAGACCAATAATCCGGAAACCCACTCCTGAGAACGGTGCCACGTGGGCCCACCCGGCGGCTACCTGGACCTCCAGATCGACCATGTCTTGGGAGGGCCAGACCCGCGACACCGTGGCAACGAACGTTCGCCCCTGCACGCGGCTGGCTCGGTTCGCCACGCTATTTGTGAGAAACACGTTCGCTAACTCGTCCAGCTCGCTCAAGCGCGCAGGCTGCTGATACGCCGAATTTAGGAGCGGTAGGACGCTCCATCCGGTTTGCTGGATCGAGTCAGCCACGAACTGTTGCAGCGCCAAATCGCTGTCAACGTAGCCTGCATACGCCGCGGCTTCCAATCCCCATGAGTGAGCGAACACCCCAACAGGAAACGCCGAGTCGACGACCTGCCACGTCTGCCAATCGGATGTATCTGACATTAAAATAAATAGTACCGCTGGGCTAGCGGTAACAGTTCAGCTGCTTCCGCATGCAATTCTTCTCCGTCAGCGGTCACCACATAGGTTTCGGGGTCAACGTGAATGTCCGGCTGTGTATCATTCAACTTCATGTCCCGTTTCCCGATCGTGCGGCACCCGGCCACGGCAGACAGCCCCTTTGTTAGACCGTAGCTCGCCACAGTCCCATCCTGAAGCGACAAGCCGGAGACAAACGCCAGCGAGGTCACACCGGTGGCTCGCCCATAGGAACCAAACATCGGCCGCATCAATTGCGGCTGTGGTGTGGGAATGGACGCATTCGCGTCGCCCATCTGTGCCCAAGCAATAAACCCGCCCTTCAAGACCAGTTCTGGCTTGACGCCGAAGAACGCTGGCTTCCACAACACAAGGTCTGCAAGCTTGCCGACCTCAACGGATCCAACTTCGTGGGAGATGCCGTGTGCAATGGCCGGATTCACCGTGTACTTTGCGATATACCGTCTAATCCGGAAGTTATCGTTCTCGCCCTGTTCAATGTCAAGCCGACCACGTTCGGCTTGCATCTTGTGAGCCGTTTGCCAGGTGCGTGAGATAACCTCCCCGACACGCCCCATGGCCTGACTATCGCTCGCGATAATGCTAATAGCACCAAGGTCGTGCAACACATCTTCGGCTGCAATCGTCTCACCTCGAATACGGCTCTCCGCAAATGCAACATCTTCTGGCGCATTCTTGTCGAGATGATGACAGACCATGAGCATGTCCAGATGCTCATCAAGGGTGTTAACCGTATATGGACGCGTGGGGTTAGTTGAGCTCGGGAGCACATTCGGCTCACCGCAAACACGGATAATGTCCGGAGCGTGTCCGCCCCCCGCACCTTCGGTGTGATACGTGTGGATCGTCCGCCCCTTGAAGGCTTCAATCGACGCATCAACAAAGCCGGACTCATTGAGCGTATCGGTATGAATGGCAACCTGGACATCAAACCGTTCGGCCTCGGTCAGACAGCAGTCAATGGTAGCCGGGGTCGAGCCCCAGTCCTCGTGAAGCTTTAATCCAACCGCTCCGCTCCGGATCTGCTCTTCGAGTCCATCGGGCATGGACGTGTTACCTTTCCCGAGAAAACCGAAATTCATCGGCAAGGCATCGCATGCCTGCAACATGAGCTGGATATGCCGACTCCCTGGCGTGCAAGTCGTGGCCTTGGTACCGGTGGCTGGTCCGGTCCCACCTCCGATAAACGTGGTAACACCACTCGCGACCGCCTCGTACACCAATTGGGGAGCGATGAAGTGAATGTGGCAATCAATTCCACCAGCCGTCAGAATGAACCCTTCCCCAGCAATCGCCTCGGTGGTAACGCCTACCACCATGTCGTCGGATACCCCAGCCATGACATCGGGGTTTCCTGCTTTTCCGATCCCGGCAATTCGGCCATTCTTGATGCCGACATCTGCTTTACGAATACCAGTCCAGTCAATAATGAGTGCGTTGGTAATTACGCAGTCCAGAGCCCGCTCGTCGGAAATACCAGCGGCCTGCCCGAGACCGTCTCGGAGCACTTTTCCCCCGCCGAACTTGCACTCGTCGCCATAGACAGTCGCGTCATCCTCCACCTCTGCCACCAGTCCGGTATCCCCCAACCGCACCCGGTCGCCAGTCGTTGGTCCATAGAGGTCTGCATAGTGCCGACGGTCGATACGATGCGCCATGGATTACTCCCACCCCTTGAGATCACGTTCTTCGGTCACCTGGCCACTAGCCCATGCGTTCCCGCCGCGCACGATTCGCGCGCCAGCAATCGAAACAAGCGTGACGGTCTTGCTTTCGCCGGGTTCGAATCGAACTGCGGTTCCTGCAGGAATGTCCAACCGGTGCCCATAGGCCGCGTTACGATCGAAGACTAAGGCCCGATTAGTCTCAAGGAAGTGATAGTGACTTCCCACCTGAATTGGCCGGTCACCGGTATTGGCCACCTGCAACTTAACGGTTTCGCGGCCTTCGTTCAGTGTGAGTTGCCCGTCCTGGGCCATAACCTCGCCAGGCAAGCCCGCCAGTTCCGAAGCTGACTGCCCAACCGGTTTTCTTGACATCGGGCTCGCGAGGAAGCTCCCGTAGAGAGCTAACTCGTAATCGCCATGTTCCAACACAATCGGATGGTGGACTGTTACCAACTTTGTCCCGTCCGGAAAGGTGCCTTCAACCTGAACCTCATCCACCATCTCGGCGATTCCATCAAGCACATCATTCATCCCCAACAGCCGACGTCCCAGATCCATTAGGTCAGCAACCATCCGTCCGTCTCGGATGAACTCCAAAATCTGGGTTGCGATAAGAGCAACCGCTTCAACGTAATTCAGACGGAGTCCACGGGAGAGTCGCTTTTGGGCGAGGAATCCAGCTTGATGTAGAAGCAATTTGTCGATATCACGTGGGGTCAGATGCATGTGTCTACCATTTTCGTGCCCAGGGGCTATCGCCAAGCAGGCGAGGCACAAAATGAAGCAGGTCTCGCAATGTATATTCGACATCTTCGACTGATTGACCTGCCACGCGCAGGACGCAACCCACTTTACTGACTGGCGAAACCGTAACGACTCGGTCAGCATGTCGTCGGACCCGCTCGTCCCGTACGCGAGCCATCATCTGATCGACGTCCCCCTGCAGCAGCCGACCGATCACCACGACAACAGCCAGCACATCGTACCGGCCCAACCGCGTGACTAATTCACCATCCGCAGCCCGCAAGGCTAACGCGTCATGAACCATGAGGCGACCATCCAGACGGATGATCGTTCGGCTTAGATATTCATTGAAGACCCATCGTTCGCCAGACTCGCGGCGACCCGAGGTCAACCAGTCAAGGAGAATCAGTCCTGCCCCGGCGGCAAGATTGATTCGCTGCGTTTGACGGTAGCGAGCCCCAGCGAAACAAACAACCGCGTCAGGCACGCTCACGAATAAACCGTTTTCTTCAACGTCCGCATGCAATGTGACCGCGGTCCCACGAGGTGAGCGATAGACCTTCGTCGCAGACTGCGTGGACAGAAACGCCTGGGAATCGGTCCCAATAGTAGCTTGGATGGTAATGGTATCCCCATCGACCAGCCCGCCGCCGTAACTCGACGTATAAATCCAGACCGCATGACCATGGTTCTTCGGCGTCAGCAGACGCAACGGGCTTGTCGCATACACACTGCGAATCACACTCCGCCCACGAGTCTGCTCGACGGCAATCCGCCCGTAGCCCGGCCGTCGTGCCGCTCTGACCGACGGTTGGGTGGCCATACCCAGTTCGACGCTACGGTCGGAATCACACACTGAGGTGCTGGCGGATGTCATCATCGCTCAATTCACCGATGGCGCCTCCAGCCACGGCGCGACCTTTGTCCAAAATTCGGAACTCGCTGGCAACGCGCCTGGCAAAGGGCAGCTTTTGTTCAACCAGCAGCACGGTCACGCCGGTCTCACTGTTGAGCCTAAGGATGATATCGCCGATTTCATGCACGATATTGGGCTGGATCCCTTCGGTAGCCTCATCCATGATAAGTAACCTGGGTTCGAGCACCAGAGCCCGTCCCATCGCGAGTTGTTGCTGCTGGCCTCCCGAAAGGTCGCCTCCACGCCGTTGGAGCATCTGCTTTAGCACTGGAAACAACTCGAACACACGGGCCGGAATGCCCCTGTGGCTATCCTGTCGAGCCGTAAGCCCAATCTTTAAGTTCTCCTCGACGGTAAGCTGCGGAAAGATCTCGCGTCCCTGGGGCACATAGCCGATGCCCAACCGCGCCCGGCTCTCCGCCGGAAGAGAACGTAAATCCATGCCGTCGAACACAATCTCCCCCGACGCCACTGGTATCAACCCCATGATGCACTTGAGTAACGTTGTCTTGCCCATCCCGTTACGCCCCATCAGACATAGCCGCGTCTCAACCGCCACGTCCAGGTCGACATCCCAGAGCGTCTGGCTGCCGCCATACGATTGGTTGAGGCCTCTGATTTGAAGCAGACTCATGCGCCGAGGTACACCTCAATAACACGTGGGTCATTTTGTACGGTATGCATGTCACCTTCCGTAAGCACGTGCCCTTCATGGAGAACGGCGACTCGAGCTGCGATCGATCTGACAAACTCCATGTCGTGTTCAACGACGACCACCGAGTGCTGGCCTGCCAGCGACAACAGCAACTCCCCGGTGCGCTCGGTTTCCCGTGGCGTCATTCCGGCCACCGGTTCATCCACCAACAGCAACTCATGTTTCTGCATCAACAGCATGCCAATCTCAAGCCATTGTTTTTGTCCGTGCGCCAATGTGCCTGCCTGGTCGGTACGTTTCGACACCAACTGAGTCGTTTCAAGCATATTGTCGATACGCTCGCGTTCTTCACGTGTTAGACGTGCAACAAACGTATGCCAAAATGACTTTTCGCCAGATAGCGCAAGCTCTAAATTCTCAGAAACGGTGAGGAAATCAAAGACCGTCGGTTTCTGGAACTTGCGGCCAATGCCGCGTTGAACTATCTCTACCTCGTTCAGCAGTAATAGATTGGTAGACTTTCCGAACCACACAATGCCTTCGTCAGGCTTTGTCTTACCAGTAATCACATCCATCATCGTCGTCTTACCGGCCCCGTTCGGTCCGATGATGCACAGCAACTCGCCAGGGTCCACGTGAAGCGAAAGGTTATCGAGTGCCTTGAAGCCATCGAAACTCACCGTGACATTCTGGAGATAGAGTACGTTCCCCAGTAGCACCGACGGCTTCCGCCTCACGGAAGCCGTACGCATTTCCTGCCATGCCGTCGGGCTTGTCTCGCCGTCCTCCGCCCTCAAGTTCGTCTCGGCCATGTGCTTCGACTCATCGCTGGCACCACACCGACCAACCCGCGGGGGAGAAACAACGTGACACCAATAAAGATCCCTCCGAGTGCATACAACCACACATCTGGCAACGCTGTAGTGAAGTAGGTTTTCACGTAGTTCACCAACACCGCGCCGATCGCTGCCCCGTACAATGTGCCCCGTCCGCCAACGGCCACCCAGATCACAACCTCAATGGAGTTGATGGGCTCGAACTCGCTGGGGTTGATAATGCCCACTTGTGGAACATATAGGGCCCCGGCCACCCCGGCCAGCACCGCCGAAAAGACAAATACCCACAGCTTGTAGGAGTGGACCGGGTATCCCAGGAAACGGGTCCGACTTTCGGCATCTCGGATCGCGCGAATCACACGTCCTGCCCGCGACCCGACAATCGCCTGACACGCCCAATAGCTCACCGCCAGCGTAATCGCTGTCGTCATGAGCAGGGCCGAACGCGTGGCGTCACTCTGCAGGTCGAACCCTAACAAACTCTTAAAGTCGGTGAATCCGTTATTGCCACCGAATCCCATGTCGTTCCTAAAAAATGCGAGCATCAAGGCGTAGGTAAGCGCCTGCGTCATGATGGCTAGATATACACCAGTGACCCGGGATCGAAAGGCCAGCCAACCGAACACGAGCGCAAGCGAGGCTGGAACCAGTGCCACCATGATCAGTGCGAACCAGAAGCGGTCGAAACCGTACCAAAACCACGGCAACTCGCTCCAATTGAGAAACACCATGAAGTCCGGCAGAACAGGATGAGCATAAACGCCCCGGGTCCCGATCTGACGCATGAGGTACATCCCTATCGCGTAGCCCCCGAGCGCAAAGAACGCCGCGTGCCCCAAACTCAGAATCCCACAGAAGCCCCAAATAAGATCAACCGCAACCGCCAGCAACGCGTAGCAAAGGTATTTCCCGATGAGCCCGACAACATAGCTCGAAATGTGCAACGGTGACGAGTCGGGCACGGCGAGATTAAGGACCGGCACCACCAATGCGACCGTGGCCAAGAGCGCGAGGAAGCTGAGGCTGCCACGATCTGCGACCACCGCGAGTAGGGACCGGGGCAGTCTCATCACCCACTCTCCGCGGCGCGACCTGTCTGAGGAAATAGCCCACGGGGTCGAAACTGAATGAAGAGGATCAGAAGCACTAACACAAATATCTTGCCCAGCACCGCGCCGGCGAACGGCTCAAGTATTTTGTTGACAATGCCCAGTGACATGCCACCGATGAGCGTGCCCCAAAGATTCCCGACACCCCCAAACACCACGACCATAAACGAGTCGATGATGTAGGACTGCCCGAGGTTCGGACCGACGTTCGTCAGTTGACTCATGGCGACACCAGCAACACCAGCGATGCCCGCACCCAACCCGAAGGTCATCGCATCGATCCATTCGCTGCGTACACCCATCGCGCGAGCCATAACGCGGTTTTGCGAGACCGCACGGATATCGAGCCCCAATCGCGTATATTTCAGGACCGCCAGCACGAGTGAAAATGCGACCAACGAAAACAGGATGATGTACATCCGGTTATAGGTAAGTGAGAACGCAGCATTAAACTGCAGCGTCCCACTCATCCACGTTGGCGTGATCACTGCTCGATTATTGGCCGAAAAAACGGACCGAACGAGCTGTTGCAACACCAAGCTCACACCAAACGTCGCCAGCAATGTTTCGAGCGGTCGCCCGTAGAGAAACCGGATGATGGTCCGTTCGATTATGACTCCCGCCGACCCTGCCACGACAAACGCTGCCGGTACCGCCACGAGAAGTGATACGTTAATGAATTCAGGCATCAAGAGTTGGACGACGTAGGTCGTATAAGCGCCCAGCATCATCAGTTCGCCGTGAGCCATATTGATCACACCCATCACACCGAATGTGATCGCAAGTCCGATGGCGACCAACACGAGCACGGACCCGAGGCTTAGTCCGAAAAACGCTGTCTCGATAATCGAATAGAGGCTGCGCCACAAATCTATTCGCTGTACGACTTCCGTAGCGGCGGCACGCACAACTGGATCCGCCTCGACGAAACGACCTTCCTCATCAAATTCGAGCAACGTCGCCAGGCGATTACGCACTTCGGGGTTCAGGCGTCCCACCAGCCGGCCAACGGCTTCGCTCCGCACACGTGCATCCTCATCATCTAGCGCCACGAGCGCGAGCGCCGTCTCGATTTCATATGCGACGTCGGCATCCTCCTCCACCTCGCCACGCGCTCGAAGGAGTTCGACATTCGCTGCGTCTAGACTACGGAGCATCTCCAGCACCGCGTCACGACGTACAGATGCGTCTGCACTGGACAGCGAGAACCGAGCGAGCGTCGTTCGAATAAATCTCCGCAGCTGATTATTGGTAATGACTCGGCTCAGTTGGCCAGGCGGAGACAACCCAACATCCGCCTGGGAGGCGGGGTCGAGCAGAGTGAACTCGGACAAGTCCTCGGCCGTCGATTCCACGATGAACGCTTGCTCATCCCGGTCGCGGATGAACACCCGACCATCCATCAAAGCCGTGAGCACATTTCGAACGCCCGGATGGCCAGTGTCGAACAGCCGTTGGCCAATCGCTTCTTTCTCGCGGAAGTTCGCGTCACCAAGCTCCGCCACGATGGCCCGAAAGGTCTCGTCGTCTGTCTGGGCTCGGGCAGAAACAGAGAACCCGAGACAGCAGACGGCGAGCAGCAGCCAGACTGGCCGCCACTCGCCGTATGTCGCTACTTTCACTGGCAAGACTCGGTGAATGTGATGTTGCGCGTCTTACTCGAAGTTCGTCCCCGAACAGACCTCGGTCACGGTGTTGTAGTTGCCGCATTCCAGATCCACCCAGTCCGCTATCGTGTCTTCGCTGACCGGCAGATAATCGGTCCAAGCGTCACCCGGGACCCCGCCGTCGGTCTGCCATACAACGTCGAACTGCCCATCGCCTCGTACCTCTCCGATAAACACCGGCTTCGTGAGGTGGTGATTCGGCAACAATCGAGCGATTCCGCCAGTTAGGTTCGGCGTCTCGGTGCCCGGAAGTGCTGCCAGCACTGCGTCGACATCAGTGGTTCCAGCCTGCTCCACCGCTTTCACCCAGAGATTGAACCCAATGTAATGCGCTTCCATCGGGTCATTCGTGGTCCGATCCGCATTGCCGACAAACTCCTTCCATTTCATGATGAACTCATCATTGGCGGGCGAGTCAATGCTCTGGAAGTAGTTCCACGCCGCGAGGTGACCAATGAGTGGCTCGGTATCGAGACCCGACAATTCCTCCTCACCGACCGAAAACGCCACGACCGGGATATCCTCAGCGGATACCTCCTGGTTGGCGAGCTCGAGGTAGAACGGCACATTCGCATCACCGTTAATGGTGGACACCACTGCCGTCGATTTACCCGCTGACCCGAAGTCCTGGATTTCGGAGACCCGTGTCTGCCAATCTGAGTGGCCGAACGGCGTGTAGTTGATGGACATATCCTCATCCGCTACGCCGAGCTGTCTCAGGTAGGCCTCGAGAATCCGGTTCGTTGTCCGGGGATACACGTAGTCCGTCCCCTCAAGCACCCACCGCTCAATACCTACTTCATTCATCAGGTAGTCAATCGCCGGAATCGCTTGCTGATTCGGGGCCGCGCCGGTGTAGATGACGTTCTTCGACGATTCTTCTCCTTCGTACTGAACCGGATAAAAGAGAAGACCGTTCAACTCTTCAAATACTGGAAGTACCGATTTTCTCGACACCGACGTCCAGCACCCAAAGACGACGTCGACTTGCTCGGACGCAAGTAGTTCCCGTGCCCGCTCAGCGAAGAGAGGCCAATCAGACGCGGGATCAACAACAACTGCCTCCACTGGTCGTCCAAGGAGCCCTCCCTTTGCGTTTTGCTCATCGACCATCATGAGAATCGTGTCTTTCAGTGTCGTCTCGCTAATGGCCATTGTCCCGGACAGCGAATGAAGGACTCCTACCTTAATCGGATCCGCGGGCGCCACCGATCCATCATCGGGCGCGCCGCAAGCACTCAGCCAGGCGCCTAGAAACACAACGATACAAGCGTGTATAAGTTTCATGGTTTACTCCTAATTTTATGGACACCGGTGGTCACATCTGGATCTGTAAAGCAACTCCGACCTGGAAGTCGTCGGGTCGCGGGGCACCCTTGGTGTAATCCGTGTCTTTGGCGAAGATCATCAATCGTGCGTTGTGCTGATTCATGATGTAGTTCAAGTTAACCTCAACCGTTTTTTGACCGAAGTCGGCATAGAGCATCGCTCGGTCGTGGCTATACTGTGCCTTGGCAATTTTCGCGAGAAATTGGAAGCGGCCGGGACCAGCCATATCAGAAAACAGATAGGCTCCCAGAAAATAGCCACCCTTTAGTGTCTCGAATGCCCCGCCGGGTGCCGTCGGGTAACCGCCCAACCCGCCGTAGTATGCATATTCCGCCTCAATGGTTGCAGCGCCGCCACCGGGAACCATACGTTCGATCAGCAAGTCGGCGCTAAAAGCATTCTTTACATCCGGTTCCGTAAACATTGCGGCGCCTCGGCCACCGCGTCCGAGGCGGATCACGTCACCGCCGGACTGAATCTGCATCGCAAGACCAATGGCCGCGATGTTCTTGGTACCGTAGTACGTGCCGTTCATGTAGTAGCCGGGCTCAGGGTCCCAAAAATCCACTTGCATGCGCGCGGCCGTGAGCACGGAACTGTCTCCGGTCGCCGTCCCGCCATCGAACACGCCTAGAGAAAGTTTGACGTTATCGAACTGTCCCCAGTACGCAATCCCGTTGTCGCGTCCCTGAAAGACAAACGGATAGCCGTCCTGCACGCCATCGCTGAACACCCCCCAGTGGCTCGAATAGAACGGGCCGTAGAGATTGGCTCGATCACTCGGAGGAAGGAACCGCCCAAACCACAGATTCAATCTCTCCGACACTTCAATTTGTGCCACCGCATCCAGAATCTGAAAGTCGGTGTTCTGTGTGCCCGGTGCACCCAGCGAGCCGCCATAACTGACGTCGGTGTTCAACATGAACTTGATGTTGTCGGTCGCCGATCCGTTCACGTATAGGCGCAAACTGTTCAGCCGAAAAGTATTCGTGGATTCAGCTCCTGGCGATTTCTGGCGCGATTTTCCCGCACCATACGGTTGGTGATGCAGGAAACTGGTCTGGAGGCCTGCGCCGACGGATACCGAAGGCCCTTCCTGGGCGTGGACGGGTTGAGATACGCCGGCTGCCACCAACGCGGCCAGCGACAAAAACACTACAGGAATGCGTCGTCTCCCAGTGGGCATATTGTTACCGTTTCGTTGACTGAACACTTCGACAATCCCTCCTTGTTAGATGGGTCGCTCCTAAACACCAATATCTAGGCATCACTAAGCTCAGGACCTGCCTGTGCCTTGGTCCCATCTAAAAGCAAGTTCGGTGCCAAGGTGTGAAACCCAAGCTTTTTCAAAGAAGTTCGCCTTATATCAACCATCTTCTGCTTGAGTGAATGGATTTCTAGTTAAAAGTATCGAAATATCTACCTGCCCAGATCTACATTAATGTTTCTTTCTTATGGCTAACGACGTTCTTGTTGTTCGCCACAGCTATCGGTAAAGGAATATTCCCCCCACTTTAAATAAATAATGAACAAACACCGAGAGTAGTTAGTCATAGCTATTTCCAGGTCAAACCACCGGCGGATAACGATAGGATCTACATTTATGTATATTTATTACCCAAAAAATTCAGTTTTGTATATGCGCGCCTGGCTTACGCTCTTATTAATGCACCCTGCAAGAACAGTCTGCTTCCTCCTTCCAACCGATGGCCACATGCAGGTGTTGCTTTGAGTCACACTGCGGGGTCAATGCCAAATCCGATACGACGGTCATCGGCGTGGGTGCGGGCCCAACAGGAGTGAGCTTGGCCCGTCTACCAGCATCGCGGGGCTAACGTTGGTGCAACGTGGGACGACGAAGCGCGGGTTCTATCGGTGGCGCGTGATCACGTTCGCAGGACGACGCGGGCGATGGCTAGATCCTATCCCGCATTGCTTCGGACGTTCGGAGGAAACGTCCCTTTGCTTAATTCATTCTACCAACCGAATGCGCAAGCATCACGGTTGATTAGGTGAGATTCGAGTAAAAGAGACCTAACCCAAACGTCGCTCACAGCGACAACTGGCCCTCGAATACCATGTCTTTAAGCTTGAACTTTTTCTCAACCTCTATCCGGCCCACCTGAGCGGTAAATACAACGTTTTTATTGTCTAACGTGATTGGGTTTGTTTTCGGGAAGAAACACAGGACCACAACCGTATCCTCGTACAAAGCAACCCGGATGTCAGCGGCAACGATCGGGTCCATGTTCTCTGGCTTCAACACGCTCTCTGGTCGCAACACGTGCCTTTCTGCCAGCTCAGCAAACCGCTTTGGGAACCCGCCCACCGTCACGACGTAGAAGGTCTCAACCTTCGCCAAGAACTGCTGTTGCTCAGGTGGGGGGTCTACGTTAGCGCCAACCCCGGCACGGACCAACGCCTTTTTGAAGGGTAAAGCACTCCGCCATGAGACGGTCAACTCAAGCCGTCGCGGCAGCGCCGCGTTATGAGGCCTGGATTCGATCCGCCGTGTTTGGCCAGCCGGTCCGTACCCTGAATTTTCACCGCCGATGCCTTGCCGACCACGACCAATGCCGACTCCTCCTCCTCGACCTCTACTCCGGCCGCCACCGTCAGCATCGTTGCCGCCCCGCCCACCGCGCATGCTTCCGAGGCGGATAGTCACCTCGCGCGACCACGGCGAATCCTCCAGCATCTTCTCAACTTCCTGGTCGGACCACGTCGTGAAGTCCTTCTTCTCCCAGAAGTCGGCGGCGACAAGCACCACACCCGCCATAACCCAAACGCTAAAAGTTCCGATTAGCTTACTGTTCACAACTACCTTCCCTGTCGTTGATCACCCAGCATGTCGAGACCTATATACACCTTATATACACTCGAAAGCTATCCCTTGTCGTCTCGTGCCGTGTCAGGTCCAATCGCAGCAGCCAGATCCTGGGAACGGTCGGACGTAGACCTCCGCTTACTTATCGAGCGGGGCCCCGGTTCCTGATGAACCGGCAAACAGCCTCCGGCCGTCAGGCAGCGTCACGTGGCCGCCGTTCGCGGTGTTTGTCCCGTTCTTCGCCTGCCAGCCTTCGACGACGACCAGCGTGCCGACCGGAATTGAATTGTTATTCCAGCCCCGCCGTATCATGGAGTTCGGGGCGGCGAGCTCAATGGACCAACTACTTGTCTGGCCTTCAGGATCGGTGACATCGATGTGCATCCAGGCATGAGGGTTAATCCATTCGACCTTGGTGATAGCACCGGTCAGCTTAACCGGCTTGTTCGCGTCAAATTCGGCAGTAAACGCATGGTGCGCCGAGACTGGCGCCACGACTAGAGCGAAAACCGCAATAACCATCGGTATCTTCATCCGCACGGAAGGGCTCTCCTCGCTCTCGCTCAGGTCTCTGACTCTTATAGCGGCTCGGGTCAATAATGTGCCGTGTTTAGTCATTTCCGTTTCTCGGCGCTTCCTTCGTTTCCCGAGCTTATGAGGGCTGTGGCGCGGTTGCCCTCGTAACACGCGTACTCGTACAGCCGGTGATCCTCCGGAGCCCTGACAAACGCCTTGGTCGAGATTGTCCAAGGTCTCGAATACAGGTTCGGATCCTCCATCGTCACCTCGTACTGGATTGTATCGGCGTCGGCGAACACAAAGCGCTCGACCACGGTCAGTCCGGGGCTCGTGAATGGCGCCGAGACCTGCGATGCCGAACGGCCAAACACCCAGGTTTTGCCGTTCAGATTCCTGACGTCAACAACAAGTGTGTTGTCTTCCCAACGTCCGCGCGAATTGCCATTCCACAGTCGGATGTTCTTACCGATATGTGGCTGTCCACCCAACCGAATGATTCGATACTGGTGACCTTGCTCGTAGTAAATCGCCACCATGCCCGGACGCTGAAGAATCTGATACCCGCTGTACGGATTGGGCGAATTGATTCGAGGCACACCGTAAGGTAGGCACTTCGACGCTGGATCCAAGAAGAGCGGATCCACGGGTCCACTGGTGCCCTGGTGTGCCGAGATGTACTGCTTGGCTTTTACGGCCCACGGCAGCCATGGAATTTTCCCGTCTGGCGGATCCACAATGATCGAAGTTCTGTCTCGCGTCATCTTGACATCGCTCCAACCCTCTTCGTTCGGCGGTCCGCCGCCGCGGGGCGTAGCTGAACGTGTAGCAGGCGCGGGCGCGGGTGTCTCGAGCGGCCGGCCCCAGTCGGCAGCAATCCACATACCTTGGATGTCCGGTTGGCCATCAGCCGTACGAGGAAAGCTCCACTGCCTAGTGCCGGTTTGTGCTGTGGCCGGTGACACTTGGCGTTCCTGTGTGAAGACGGAATCTGCGGCGGGCCAAAGAGTCGCGACTGCCGGGAGGAACGTGGCGATGAGAATGGACATTCGGCGTATCACTCAGTTTCTCCCCTTGTACCTTTCACTTGGACAATTGGCGATACTGCTCCAGTGTGGGAGACGGCTCGATGAACCCCACGCATTCGTAGTCCAGTAACTCGACGTTTCTTTCAAGACGGCGGTAGAGGGGAAAGCTCATCTTCCACGGCTTCGTGAACACCTTCGGGTCTTCGATCGTCACTTCGTAGCTCAGGTAGTTCGGGGTCGAGTACGTGTAGCGTTCGATAACGTGCAAGGCATCGCTGTGGAAATTCCCCGCCTTATCGAACCAGGTTTTATCGGTAAACAGCGTCACGTCGACAACCAGCGTATCCCCTTCCCAACGACCGTGTGAGTCCCCCATCCAGAACTCGAGAGCTTCCGGTTTCTTGCTTCCGTCCAAGAACACCATGCGCGTGATGAGACCGTACTCGTAGAACATGCCGATGTACTCAGGAGTCTGGACAATCTCGAATGGAAACGGCAAATACGTGACCCGGGGCACGCCAGGCATGTAGCACTTCGAGAGCGGGTCAAGCTTGTGCCTATTCACGTAGTTACTTTTCTTCTTTGCCAACGCCCACGACTGGTATGGGATTGCGCCGCCTTCTATGACGCTTTGTCCAGCGGGCACGCCCTCTTCCGCGCTATGGTCCTCAAGGTCCCACGAAGCCGTCGTGAGGACCTGCCAGATGCCGCTGAAGTCGGGCTTACCATCCGATGTTCGTGGCAGTTGGGCGCCAGTCGCCTGTGGTGGCTCAGCCGGCTTGCAGGCTAGGCCGAATCCCATCAGGAGAACCGTACCTGCCGTCGCCGAAATCCTCGAGAGGCCGCTAAGCGCGATCTTCATTCATGTGCCTCACATCACGATTCTCGTGCGTCAGTTTGGGGTAGTGCAAACACGTAAATTGCGGTGTGCGCCGACGACACGATGATTTCGGGAACCATGGCGCTCAACTCGCCTGGCACTTTCTGGGTGTTCCCGGTCATGACGGCGATGTATCGCCGTCCGTTAACCCCGTAACTGATCGTGCTCACCGACGGATTCCCGCCCAGGATGGTTTCACAGAGTTGTGTCCCGGTGTCCGTATCGAACGCACGAAAGCGTCGATTAATATCGCCATGGAAGATCAGCCCGCCGGCAGTCGCCAGCACCGCGGCCGTTCCTGGTGTCCGCCCCTTATCGAATCGCAAGATTTTGCCGGTCGACAGGTTGATCTTTACGATTCCGCTCCACTTATTGGGATCCGATCCCGGTCGGCGCACGACCTTATACATGGCGCGCCCTTCCTCTCCATATGTGACGTCTCGGCAATTGTCGACGCGATAGAGAGAAAGTTCGTGATCGGGTGGTACGCGGTGGGCCAATAGCTCCCGTGTTGAAAAAGCAGACGACCTGCTGGCTGCCGGGTCCTTTAAGTGAAAGCTGATCTGCTCGCGGACTGGCTCCTGAACATCCTCGAGATCTCCTTCGTTGCGCTTGGGTAGGCCGAAGCAAAGCTGGCGTCGATGAAGGGCTCATTCGTCCGGTGCAATCAGCTGGCCACGCACACCTTCCACGTGGCTCGTCGTATGTACATCGAAGTAGAGATTTCCCTGACGCAGGTCCTGGAGGTCTCCTGCGGAGAGCTTGATCGTACCAGACGCTCGTCCTTCCCCTTTCCCTCCAAGTAGATGGATCATCGGACCGGGGACATCACGCGTGCCACGGTGAACGTGAACGCCCAGGACGCCCTGGTCGAGAACACCTGCGACCGACATCGAGTACCTCAGGTCCAGCGTGTACCAATTGAGCGTAAAGCGAGCCCGGACGCTTGGGCCGCTCGCCGCGGCAGCGGGCTCCTCTCTTCCTGTCGTCTCCACCTCGAACGTTAAGGGATCTGGTGGATTCGACAGCCTCGGCGTCGTGGCAGGTGGACGCCGATGATGGGTCGCCTGCTCATAGGCGTACGCCAGCGTGATCAATTTGGGTTCTGCAAACGCCCGCCCGAGCAGTTCCATTCCAACGGGCATGCCGTCCTCAGCAAATCCAGCCGGCACCGTGACCGCGGGCAGCCCTGAGATGGCGCTCAGCCTGCAGTTGCTCCCGCCCTGCGGGCTGCCGATTGGCGCCGCCGTTTGCCGAATGGTCGGGTAGACAATAGCGTCTAGTGCGTGCTCGTCCATCAGCTCGATCACGGCCTGGCGAACCTCATCCCGTTTCGCGATCGCCTCTCCGTATTCGGCGGTGTCGAGATTCTCCACCTCCATCGACGATCGATACCGTCCCTCAACCGAGTAATGATAGAGGCCCTTCTCCACGATCTCGTCCAGCGACTTCACAGGCGCGCCGGGTGTCTGTTTCAGATAGGCGGCCAGATCGAACCCAAACTCCTGGCGGATGACCGAGTCGCCCTCCAGCAGCTCGAGGAAGCCGGCCTCCTCGATCTCAACGATTTCCGCACCCTGCGCTTTCATCTCCTCGACGGCCGCCTCGATCACTTCCCGAACAGGCTGATCCGATCGAGACTCCTCCATGAGCTCGTCCAAGATTCCAACCCGTGCTCCTTGCAGGCCGTTCTCGTCGAGAAACGCGGTGTAGCTCTCAGGAATGTGACCCTCAGACAGCGCGGTGCTTTCGTCAGCAGGGTCGGACCCAACCGTGGTGTCGAGCACGATCGCTAAATCCTCCACGCTCCGCGTCAGCGGTCCACCAATGTCCTGCGTGTGCGAGAGCGGGATGATCCCATCGCGACTCGACAGCCCACGTGTCCCCCGCAGCCCGACCAGCGCGTGGTGCGCAGCCGGAATACGGATCGATCCGCAGGTGTCACTTCCCATCCCCATGGCTGCAAAACTCGCTGCCACCGCCGCGCCGGTACCACCGCTCGACCCTCCGGGGTTCCGCGCCGGATCGTACGGGTTGCGCGTCTGTCCACCGAACGAGCTAATCGTCGTGATCCCGTACGCCAGCTCGTGCATGTTCGCCTTGCCGAGGATGATCGCACCGGCCTCCTTCAGCTTCTGAACCTGGAACGCGTCGTCTGGAGGAACAGAGGTTGCCAGCGCGATCACGCCCGCCGTCGTCGGCATGTCGACCGTGTCGTAGTTGTCCTTGACAACAACGGGGACGCCATGTAGCGGCCCCCTGGCACCGCGTGCCGCACGTTCCGCGTCGAGCGCGTCGGCCTCGGCCAGCGCGTTCGGGTTAACCGTGATTATCGCGTTGAGCGTCGGGCCCTGTGTATCGTAGGCGTCGATGCGGGCCAGGTACTGCTCGACGAGCTCTCGAGACGTTATCTCGTCAGCGTCCAACGCCGTCGCCAACTCCGCGATCGTCTTTTCCATGACGTCGAAGACCGGTGCCGCCGAATCGAGCGTGCTCGGTGCACAGCTCCAGGCGACTGTCGCACTTACAACGAGCACAAGCGACGTTCGACTGCTTCGCGCGACACAACTCGACCAGGGCAGCCCGTCATCCCTCCGCTGGTTACGCATGGGAATTCCTCCTGGCGCATCGTACGTCAAGGCTCGCGACTTCGGAAGTGTGGGCCGACCCGGCGGGAGGAGGTCTTGCGGCCCGTGCGCAATATGTCATCCCAAAGTTGTTGGCACTCCCGCTCGGTCCAGCTGTAGGTCCGCTGGTAGATGGGAATCACGAACTGCGGCGACTTCTTCAGGAATTCGAGAAACTTGGCCTCGGTAGCCTTCATGACAGACGATTCCCAGATGATCTCACCAAGGAGTGCCTCGGTCTCTTTCTCTATGCCTCACGTTACTCGGACCTCAGCACCGAACGTCCACGACGAGATGTCTAGCCTACCGCGGCGCGGCGGGCGGTTCAACGGGGACGGGGGTTAGTTACGCGGGTGCGCGGCGTCCCGCTCGCGGTTCAGAGCATTTGTTCAGCTAACATCACAGCACTGAACGTCCTGTGGTTCTAACGGACCGTGCGGGTTCGATCCCCACCCTCGGCACCATTTTTACCCTATGGTTATTGGGTTGAATGGATCGGTCGTCTAACCCTGGTACGGCTGCTTAGATGGTTGTACTGCCAACCGTACTGCCAATCGAATTGAAAAGGGGATGATCGGCCCTCGGTGAAGGGGAGTAATCGACCCCGGTAAGCCGACCCCCGGTCGACCGTTTTCTCTGGCGCGGTTTTGTCAGGATCCAAAAACCGCCGCGGCGGGGTCGCGAATACTTATATATGGTGATTATAACTATTACTTGACAAACTACGGTCCGTTCAGTATGCTTCTCCTATGCGGAAAAGCTACAACGCACCGGGGAAAGCACACCGAGAGGGCATGAGCCTGATCGATCTGATGAAGATGTTCCCCACCGAAGAAGCTGCAACCACGTGGTTCGAGGACGTGCTGTGGGCTGGCGAGCGCTGCTGCGGTAAGTGCGGCAGTGTCGAGACGCGGACTGTGCCCAACGCGCAGCCGATGCCCTACTGGTGCCCATCCTGCCGGAGTTACTTCAGCGTGCGGACCGGCACGGCCATCGCGCGCTCGAACGTCCCGCTGCGGAAGTGGGCCATCGCCATCTACCTATGCCTCACCAGTCTCAAGAGCGTATCGAGCATGAAGCTCCACCGCGACCTGGGCGTGTCACAGAAAACAGCGTGGTTCATGCTGCACCGCATCCGTGAGGCTTGGGCCGAGCAGCTTCCAGGCTCGTTCGCTGGCCCAGTGGAGGCCGATGAGACGTTCGTGGGAGGCAAGGCCAAGAACATGCACGCCGCGAAGCGAAAGCAGCTCACTGGACGCGGCGGGTCCGACAAGACGGCCGTGGCCGGTGTCAAGGACCGGGCAACGGACCGCGTGCGGGCGTCGGTGGTCAAGCGGGTAGACGGGCCGACCCTGACGGGCTTCGTCGAGGGCCACGCCGTCCCGGAGGCGATCGTCTACACCGATGAGGCCACGGCGTACACGACCCTCGCCAACCGGCACGCGGTCAAGCACGGCGTCGGCGAGTGGGTCCGCGACCAGATCCACATCAACGGCATGGAGTCGTTCTGGTCGATGCTCAAGCGGGCGCACATGGGCACGTTCCACAAGCTGAGCCCGAAGCACCTGGACCGCTACGTCCAGGAGTTTGCGGGCAAGCACAATATGCGGAACTCAGGGACGCTTACACAGATGCGGCACACCGTCGCTCGGCTTGTTGGTCGAACCCTTCTGTACCGGGACCTCGTAGCCGAAAACGGTCTTAGCTCTGGCGCTCGGTCGTCGTAGCGGTTTCAGCAGTGCCCTCGCCAGCTTCTCAGGCGTGGCGCCCTCGAGATCGCGCTTCGGGTCGAGCATTGGTTTCATGGGATTCTCCAAGACGATCTTCGATAGCATTCAGGCGCCTATAGAACCGCTACCACTTGTTCAATTGCTTCTTTGTACCGCTCAAGTGGCTCGCTATTAACTTGCGGCGATTTGTCGAATACCTGATAGCTGCGAACTTCGATTTGTCTGATGGGCATTCCCAGATGAGAAGCCACGATTGCTACCGAGTGCGTGTCGGGAACGTCGCGGAAGTATTCATCTATGTGTCCGCCGCGAGCAGCCGGCTCAGCAGTCAGGAGCCCCAAAGCCCGCAACTTAATTTCGTCGAACATCGCTCCAAACGCCTTGGAAGCCTTCTTGTTGTACTGTGTGCTCCTATTCAGGAGAATGAGCTTGATGCTAGGAGGATTCATCTCTTCCCTCTTCAGGCGCGATGAAAACATCGCACCTTTATATCGGTCGGGAACACCGTGCCCATATACGAGCTGGCCAATGTTATCGATCGCACGAGCGGAGCTTCCATCCGCCGAGCACGGAATAATAAGCTTGTTCGCGGCAACGATAGAGAGTTCCGTATAAGCAGCAAAGCTTGGATTGCAGTCTATGAAGATGGTCGAATCCGGAGTATGTCTCTCCAGAGCATCGCACAAGTCAGCCAACCAACTGTGGACATTCCTCCAGGTATTTGGGGGAAGGCTCTGATTCGCGATCTGGTTGATCGCTTCGGCCTGAACCTCAAGGGACGGATCGCCCGCGATCAGATACAGATTCTCTGGAATTTTCGAGTTCAAGCCGTTCACTTGGACCGCGGAAAGTTCGCCTCTAATCCGGTCGGCCGCTGAGGCTGTTCCAGCCTGCTGTCGAAGTATCCCCCGATCGTCTGTCGCTGCGAACCCTTCAGAAGCGTCGTTAGTGCATCGGCGCCAGCGCCGTTGCCGCCTAGGAATGTCTCCGACACATTCGCCTGGGGGCACATGTCGATTACATACACCACCTTGTCAGGGTTGGTCGATGCATACTCCGAAGCGAACACAAACGTCAGAAACGACTTCCCGACACCACCCTTGTTGTTCCAGATGGCATAGCGCATTGAAACCTCCGTGGATCCAAGCATTGTACACTCGGCAGCGGCATGGTCAATAGGTCCACGTCACGCCTGTGTTCAGTTCAGGCGTCACCGTCAAGTAATATTTATAATCCCCTTATATATTCGTCTAGCTCGCATATCCGCCATTTTTCGTTTTCGTGTCGGTAAGGAGGGTGACTATGAATTATCAGAGGCGACGGTGGTTCTGGGTTGTCTGCACGATCGCCATGGGGGCCGTGTGGCTGGCCGGGTTTCCTGCGTGCGTGCAGTCGCAGACGAACCAGTCAGATGGGGAAGAGGTCGCGCGGACTGCGTGGGGTGATCCGGATCTCCGGGGAATCTGGAACAACGCCACCATTACACCGCTCCAGCGTCCCGAGTCTCTCGGCGACAAGGCGTTCCTAACGGCCGAAGAAGTCGCCGAGACCGAGCAGCGAGCTGCCGAACGTCACCGTCAAGCCAATGCTCCCAGAGAGGTGAGGACCGAGCCCTTTCCCGTGACCGGCAGCCTCGTGAGTGCCTACAACAGCTTTTGGACGGAACAGGGGACGGCGGTCGTGCAAACCGGTCGCACGTCGCTGATTTCGGATCCACCGAATGGCCGGCTGCCACCACTCACCTCTGCGGCAGAAGTACGGATTGCGTCACCGGCGTACCATCGTCTCGCAGATGTCCGAGACGGGCGGGTGCCCGCGGATGGTCCGGAGGAGATGGGGCTGAGCGAGCGATGCCTGTGGTACCGCGGGATTGGTCATATCTCGCCCACCGGCTACAACAACAACTATCAGTTCTTCCAGACGCCCGACCACGTCGTCATTCTCCAGGAACATATCCACGATGTCCGCTATGTTCCGTTGGACGGGCGTCCTCACCTCCCGGCGACGATTCGCCAGTATGCGGGCGATTCTCGGGGTCATTGGGACGGGGACACGCTTGTCGTTGAGACCACCAATATCAGGGAGGCGTTTATCCGGCGGTGGAATCTACCCCAACACTCGATGGGACGGGGTGATCTCAGTGGCCAGGTGACGCTTGTCGAGCGTTTCACGCGCACGGGACCCGACACGCTGGACTATCAGTTCACGGTCGAGGATCCGGAAACGTGGACGCTCCCCTGGTCGGGTGCGCTGCCGATGGCACGTACTGACGGCCCGGTCCACGAGTTCGCGTGTCACGAGGGCAACCATGCGATGTTCAACATGCTTGCTGGATCGCGGGCTGAGGGATGAAGGTGACCCCATGAATGGACCCGACCCCATGGAAGAGACCAGCATGGCGCGGCGTGACCCTCGCCTCTGCACCGGCCACAACCGCGCTGGAGCGCCCTGTGGCAAGTTCGCGATGGTTGGCCAGACCGTCTCTGTCGGAATCACGGCGGCGCGTCACCACAGGCACAGGCCAGAGCCGCTGAGATGGTCGAGCTAGCAGCCTGTCGGACTTGGGCGTGGCAAACGCGCGCGGAAGCGACTTGGCACCTGTGTGAACGACGCCCTGTGTCTCTGTGCCGGGAGGGCCGCTTCGACCGAAACGGGGACTGTATTCCTGGCCATCGGTCGCTGACGGCGCCTGGAGGCCTTTCTGACGCCTCTGGTGGGTCGCGAACACGCCAAGTTCCGCTCCTTATAGCCCCGTCATGCCAGCCTGAGGTTGTGCAAGCGTCGGCAGTTATACGCCAGCGTTACCAAGGCCCATTCGCCCTCCACCTTCTCGAGACCCCGCAGCAGAAACTGCCGGAAGCCCATCGCCTGCTTCACGATCCCGAACACCGGCTCCACCGTCTGCTTGCGCAAACGGTAATGCGCCCGGTGCTCCGGCAGTGCCATCTTCTGCTGCATCGACTTGATCCAGTCCGCCTGCGGCTCCTTCGCCAGCGGGTGCGGCGGCTCCGGTCGGAAGTCGTGCTGGCGCCGTTGGCCTTCCGCCCCCGTCGCCACCAACACCTCCACACCGCGACCTGCCAGTTGCGACACCTCGCTGCCCGTCGCGTAGCCGCTGTCCGCCAGTACCCGATCCGCCGCGCCCAACGCCGCCGGGATCGCATCCACATCCGCCACCAACTCGTTGCGGTCGCTCGCGCACACGCTCACCCTAGCCCCCAACACCAACTGACTGCCGTCGGCATCCACCGCCGCCTGCGCGTTGTACGCCTGGCGGTACTCATGGCGCCGGCTCTTGCGCATCAGCGCACTGTCCGCGTCCGTCAGGTTGATCTGCTCCTCCGCCTCCGGCGCTTCCGTCGGCGGTTTGATGTGCCGACCCTTGCGCGATCCCGTACGCCGCTCCCGCGCCGCCACCTTGCGCTCGTACTCCGCCCGCTCCGAGTCCGCACGCGCCTGCGCACGCCGTTCCAACTCCGCGCACGCACGGTCCAGCTTCACCCGCAGCTTGTCCCGCCGCGACAACTCCTCCGGCAGACCCTGCGGGTCCGGCGCGGCGTCCGTGTCGGCGTGCTCCGCCTGATCCAACAACCCCTCGATCTCGCCTCGCAACTGCTCGCGCAACGCCCCCGCCCGGTCGTAGCGGAGGCTGTTGCGCTTATTCGCGTTCGCGTCCACCTTCGTCCCGTCCACGCTCACCGTCCCAACACGCAGCAGCTGCAGCTCCTTCGCCAGCAGCAGTACCTGCAGGAACGCCTCCGCTACCGCATCGAAGTGCTGCGCCGGAACGTGCAGATCGTGTCGTGGTCCGGGTGACAGTTCGCCGCCACGTACCGAACGCCAATGTCCCGATACGTCGCCCGCTCGATCCGACGCGAGCCGAAGATCCCGTTCGCGTAGCAGTACACCAGCAACGCCAGCATCATCCGCGGGTGATACTGCGCCGATCCGGTGCCCCGTTCGTTTACCTGGAACCGCTCCAGCGGCACCCGTTCCACCGCCTCAACCACGAAGTGCGCCAGATCGTCCTCCGGCAGCCAATCGCGCAGGTCCGGCGGCAGCAAATACAGCTGCGACTGGTGCCGCTGTACGAACTTCGGCATCTACTTCGACCTCCTCGACTCGACAAGCCCTATTATAAAACCCGGGCCTAAGTCCGACAGGCTGCTAGCTCAGCTGAGACTCCGGAACCTCGCGCCAGTGGCGGTCCACCAACTTGAGAACCTCTGCACCAGCGCCACCAGTGAAGCGGTTCGCCTCGGTGCCGCGAATTCGTTGGTCGATAGGTCGGTCGGGCGAGCCACCGAACGCATTCAGGTCGCGGCGGCGATCACGGTGAAGCGGCCCTGGTAATGAGTCAAAACAAGATTGGCGGATAGGCGGTCGTCATGCTCAGAGGCGCGCGTGCACAAGAGGGGACGCCCGACGCACCGGTCTTCGAGGAGGGTAAGATCTGCTGGGACTGCGAACCAACCCAGTAGGGAGGCGCGCCGCGCCGTCCCTGACCACCGACGCCTAGCGGCTTTCCGCCCGTGCTCGGGGGAACAGCCATGAGGAGAATGCCGTGCAACGAACGTGGATCGTGCCGACCGTCGTCGTAGTGTCCATGGCATGTAGTGGTGCAGCGCCAGAGGATCCGCCGTCTTCCGCGGAGTCAGCCACAAAGGAACCGATGGTGAGCGCCGGCACTATCGAACGCATTGATCCGGCGTTGGACGATCTGCTCAGCACCGATGCGATGATCGAATACCTAGCCGACGGCTTTGCGTTCGCCGAGGGCCCGGTCTGGGTCACGCGCAGCGGCCCGTTTCTGCTCTTCAGTGACATCCCGGGCAACCGCATCGTCAAATGGGCACCAGACGGCACGGTGTCGGACTTCCTGAACCCGGTCTTCGAAGACGACTACGCAGAGGGAAGCATCCAGGGCTCGAACGGCCTCACGGTCGACCCAAATGGCGATATCGTGATGGCCGAGCACCACGGACGCCGCGTCTCGCGACTGGCGGCCGATGGCAGCCGTTCGGTCGTCGTCGACAGCTACGACGGCCAGCGACTGAACAGTCCAAACGACCTGGTGTACAAATCGGATGGTTCGTTGTACTTCACCGACCCGCCCTACGGCCTGCCGAGTCCGGAGGACCGCGAGATCGAGGTCAACGGCATCTATCGACTTGCAACCGACGGAACGATGACACGCCTCGCCGACCAAGCCGCACCCAACGGAATCGGGTTCTCACCAGACGAGTCGCGGCTCTACGTCGCTGATAGTGCCGAGAACGTCTGGATGGTGTACGACGTGCAGGACGATGGCACATTGGCCGACGCAGCTGTGTTTTTCGATGCCAGCAATTCCGACGAATCGGGAGGTGCCGACGGGTTGAAGGTCGACGATCGGGGCAACCTCTGGGCGACGGGGCCCGGCGGCGTCTGGGTTTTCGCGTCCGATGGTCGCCACCTCGGGACGATCAGGCCCGACGAAGTACCGGCCAACGTCGCGTGGGGCGACGATGGTCGCACGTTGTACATAACGGCCCGCACCGGTCTGTATCGTGTTCGAACCCTGGTGTCGGGTCCGATTCCTTGACCGTCAGACTCCACTTCGGAGGTAACGGAATGGAAAAGCGATGTGTAACGCTCGCCGTCCTTGTCTGGATATCCGTGGTCAGCGCCTCGAGTCTGGTTGCACAGACGGAGACCGATGGGTGGCCGGTTCCTCGCACGGCTGACGGTCGGCCGGACCTATCGGGCGTGTGGGATTTCCGGACCTTGACACCGCTGCAGCGCCCGCAGGAGCAGGAGGCCCGCCTGACCGAAGAGGAAGCGGTGGCTCGTGAGCAAGGGGCGGACGAGAGCTACGCACGGGCGAACGCCCCGAGCGAGATCCGAACAGAGCCGCTGCCGGCGGGACAGGACGTAGGGGGCTACAACCGCTACTGGCTGGATCAGGGCGCCCGGGTCGTCGACGATCGCCGGACCTCCCTGATCGTCGACCCTTCGACCGGACGAGTGCCGGAGCTGAAACCAGGCGCGCTGAGGCAGGTCGGGTCGCTACAGAAGGACATCCCCGGCGAGCGTCCGGTGCGTTATCGAACCGGCGGCATCGGAGCCGATGGTCCCGAGGACCGCGGTATCGCGGAGCGGTGCATTGTGGGCTTCAATTCCGGACCACCGATACTCCCACTCCCTGGTAGCTACAACCAAAACTTTCAACTGTTCCAGACGCGAGCTCACGTGGCAATCCTGACCGAGATGGTTCACGAGGCAAGGATTATTCCACTCGATGGACGCCCACCCTTGCCTCGTTCGGTGCGTCAGTGGCTCGGGGACGGACGAGGTCACTGGGACGGCGACACGTTAGTGATCGAGACGACGAACTTCAGTAACCTCGTGCCAAGCTTCAATACGGGCTTGCTTGAAGCGCTGGGAACTGGCACGACAGCGCACTTGACAGAGCGGTTCACGAGGATAGATTTTGATACCTTGCGGTACGAGTTTACGGTGACTGACCCCGATACGTTCACTCAACCGTTCTCCGGTGTACTGCAGATCCAACGGGGTGATGTGCCGGTCTTCGAGTACGCTTGCCACGAGGGAAACTACGGGATGATTAACCTGCTCTCTGGTGCTCGGAAGCAAGAGCTGGTCGAGCGCGCGGCACGGTAATGCAGTCACTCGGCCGATGCGTCGCAGTGCTGGCGGTAGCGATGCTCGTGGCGATCTCCAGATACCCGACCGGATGACACACCCGCCATTATCCGGAATCGTGGTATAGAAGTCACATGCCCAAACGACCCGATTCGGTTTCCCACCGCCGTGTATCGCGCCGGCAGTTCGCCCAGTATGGTGCCGTGTCGGCGGCGCTTCTTCCAGGTCACGCGCTCGCCGCCGTCCAATCGGAAAACTTTGAGCTTCACTCGACGTTCCTGATGGACATCGAGCTGGATACGGTCGACACTCCACAGTCTCTTGGTTCACGGCAGATCTATCCCATCACGGGCGGCACCTTCGAGGGTCCACGACTTCGGGGGACCGCTCTTCGAGGTGGAGGTGACTGGTTCATCCGAAGACCTGACGGAGCGATCGAACTCGATGTCCGTGTCACGCTACAAACGGATGACGACGAACTGATCTATCTCAGGTACCGCGGACTCATCTTCACCCCAGAAGGTGGCAACACCTACTTGCGAACGACGCCCGTCTTCGAAACGGCATCCGACAAGTACGGGTGGCTCAACCGGATCATCGCCGTCGGCGTCGGGTCGGTCCCAGGCAAGGCGGCGTACCGGGTGTTCCAGATCCTCTAGCGCGTCCGCGGTTGCATATACTCCGGTATGCCCACCCAGGGCTACTCGCCCGTTCCGATTTCGTTCGTGATGGTTCAAGGGCACGCATGGTACGAATGAAGGCAACCCCATGAATGAACCCGACCCCATGCGGGACGAATGAGACGTGAATGGCATCAGAATGGGCATCAGCGCTGGTTCTGGCCAGCTCTGTCATGGCCGCGCGCGGCACAACATTAATCACGGGTGGCTGACCATGAAGACGCTTTGGCTACTCGCGATCCTACTGGGTGTATGGCCAAGTGTGGGAATGGCCCAAACCACGGAAGAGCTGATCAACGACGGACAGAACACCAACAACGTCCTCACCCAGAGCATGGGGTACGACCGAAAAAGCTACAGTCCGCTCGACCAGATCAACAAGTCAACCGTCACGCGGCTTGTGCCGATCTGGAACGCGAGTCTTATGAATAATCTGGGTGAGCTGGCCGCGCCGACCATCTACAACGGGGTGATGTATGTCATCAACGGGGCGTGGACGTTTGCGATCGACGTGGAGACCGGCCGGCAGATTTGGCGCACGCCGGTGACCCTCGAACCCCAGACGGGGCGTGCCTCTCTCAATAGAGGCGCTCCGACGATCTATAACGGCAAACTGTTTCGCGTGACGGTTGACAACCACCTGCTCGCCCTCGACATGGAGACCGGCGAGGAGCTGTGGAACCAGAAATTCGCCGAGTCGGCCGAGGGCTACTACGCGACTGGCGCCCCGATCGTGGCCAATGGCGTGTTGATCTCGGGGATGGCCGGCGGGGAGTCGACCACGCGAGGATTTCTTGATGGCTGGGATCCTGAGACCGGCACGAAACTGTGGCGGAGGCATACCATTCCCGCGCCCGGCGAGCCCGGTTTCGAGACGTGGCCGGTCGACGGCGAAGCCTGGAAGTACGGCGGAGGGCCCACGTGGCGCTCCGGGTCATACGATTCCGAGCTTGACCTCGTCTACTGGGGCACTGGCAATGCGGAGCCATACGACCCCAAACCCCGTGGCGAGTTGGATAGTTTGTATACGTCGAGTGTGCTCGCAATCCGTCCCAAAACCGGAGAGATTGCGTGCTACTACCAATACACACCCAACGACGTATACGACGTGGACGGCGTCGACGAACACGTGCTCGCTGATATTCAGGTGGATGGCCAGCCGCGGAAGGTGATGATCCAGGCCAACAAGAACGGCTTTCTGTATGTGGTGGACCGCACCAACTGCGAACTGATCGCCGCGCACCCCTACGTCGAGGTCAATTGGGCCATGCACATTGATCTCGAGACTGGTCGACCGGTGTTGACTGATCTCTATGAGCGCTTCCTGGCCGGCGAGGAAGTCTCTATCATGCCGTCGCGCGGTTCAAACGCGGTGCCAGTCGCCTTCAATCCGAATACCGGCCTCGTCTACACGAGCTCGTGGAACGTGCCGCGGATACAGAAAATTTCCCCCACGGAGTTTGCCCTTGGTGGGCTCTATACAGGCGTCGTCAGCAGGACTTCGGTATTTGAGCCAGGCGATGTGCTCGGTCACTTTGTCGCGATCAATCCGCTCACTGGCGAGAAGAAATGGGAGGTCCCCTTGATCGATTTCCCGAGTTCGGCGGGCACGCTGGCGACCGGTGGCGGATTGGTATTCACAGGAAAGATTACCGGTGAGTTCCTCGCGCTCGACGAGGACACGGGTAAAACCCTGTGGCAATTCAAGACCGGCTCGTCTGTCAATTCAACGGCGATCACCTACACGTACAACGGTCAGCAATATGTGTCGGTGGCATCTGGACTGGGGGGCGCCCTGGCCAATGCGTATGCGCGGGGCCAAGTGCCGACGGGCGGGTCGATGTGGACGTTTGCCTTGATGCCGGAGTAGGGAGAGTTACCGTGCAACCAGTGGCTTGAACTCCTTTTCCAGTGAGTGGAATCACTGGCAGTCCGGCAAGCTTTTTTGTAATCCTCGACGAATAATCGCTTGCCTCACCTCACAACGAAATGGCCTTCCACCTCCAGCTGTACCCGTTGCCGCTCAAAGCCATCTGGAAACTTGGGGTTGAGCTCACTATTCTTTTTGCGGCATCGCCAAATACGGTGCGCGATTCGAATTTTTCCCGCCGCTCCGCGGTAACCTAACGGTCTCGTCGTCCGTCGTGGTGGTTGGAGGGCGGAAACAGCTACGGCGATGCTGGTCTTGGGGATGGCAACAGACGGGCGAGGTTCTCGGCCTCCTCGAGCTGCTCAGCGGTCATTCGTTCGTTAATGGCGTCTCTCGCCGTTTGGTACCGGTCGATGGCATCAGCTGAGGCACCTTCGATGGCATGGATAATCCACGCGTAGGCCGTCAGGACGTCCTGCGGCACGCCTCTGCCCTGTGCGTACATCGCCCCAAGGTTGAACTGCGCGTCCGAGCTGCCTTGCTCAGCCGCGAGCCGGTACCAACCCACAGCTTCAACGTCGTTCGGGGGCACGCCCAGTCCCTGGCTGTACATCAGGCCGAGATTATTCTGCGCGGCGGGGTGCCCCTGTCTCCCCGCGAGCCGATACCACCCTGCGGCCTGGGCGGGATCACCGAGTCCCTCGGCGTAGACGGCGCCGAGATTGAACTGTGCGTGAGCATGACCCTGTTGCGCGGCCAGACGGTACCAGTGTATCGAACGCTCGATGTCTTGCGCGCCGCCACGACCCTCGTCGTACATCCCCCCCAGTTGGAACTGGGCACCGGCATGTCCTTGTTCCCCGGCTTGCCGATATAGTTCAGCGGCCTCGGCAAGATCCTGGGCGACGCCATCGCCTTTGTCGTATCTGAGTCCCAGATTGAACTGCGCAGTCGCCTCTCCCTGGTCGGCCGACAGGCGGAACCAACGAACGGCCTCGGCCTGGTCCTCCTCAACGCCCTGGCCCTCGCTACTCAGAAACCCAAGGTCGTTTTGGGCAACGGCATCGCCACGGTCGGCGGCGAGCCGAAGCCACCGTACCGCCTGCTCGGGATCTCGCCTGACCCCGCCTCCGGTGAGATACAGCTCCGCGAGGTTGCGCATCGCCTGAACACTCCCCCCCTCGGCCTCCCGGCGGAGGATTAAAGCCTCGGCACTCTCGGTCGCCAACACCAGGTTCCGATCCGTGAATGGCTGCACGGTCACGGGCCCGCGGTCTTCATACGAACGGACTTGCAACTGGAGCTGTCCGTTGCCCGGATTCTCAGGAACCTGGTAGAGAATTCGGTAGCGTGTCGACACTTGAGCGGCCTGTTCATTCATCTGCTCCGCCAACTCGGTGAGCGCATTGCTCAATCCGCTCGCGGTGTTAATCGACACAAAGCGACCCCGGGTGCGTTCCGTAATGTTCTTCGCGATCTGAAAGACCGTATCTTGCGTGGTCTCCGACCGTTGAGAGAGGCCCTGTTCGGGGAATGCACCTCCACGCCCTCCTCCCCCGAAGGGATCCGCCACACCGCCACCGGCTGGCCCGGTATAAGCTCTCGGCCTGGCTATTGAGGGGGCCACTTGAGTCGTGGCCTGCACGGTCCCTTCGCCCATCAGCAGGACCGCGTGCACGGTGGCTTGCCTCTTGACCAAGTCGTTGACGAAGTCGCTGTATTGCTCCGGGTTGATGTTACTGCTGCCATCGGCACCATTCGCGACGACCAGCACGATGACCGACCACGGATCTCGGGCCTCAAAACCACGCTCCCAGGTTTCCAGACGCTCCGAGGTCTCGCGCAGACCGTCCATCATTCTCGGAAAACCGCCCTCGGAAAAGAGCCCGGTGGCCTTGTCGATCAGCTTTCGGCGGTCGGTCGTGAAGTCCTCACGCCGCTGAAGGTTGGGCGCAAGCGTAACGAGGCTGACTTCGTGGTGGGGCGCCAGGGTGCGCAGGAAACTCTCGAGCCCGTCACGCAGCTGGTTCTCCGCATTGAGCTCCCGAATCTTCCCGCCGGTATCGATCAGTATCGCGATGCGAGGCGGGACGTTGTCGAGCTCGACGGACGCCAGGGTCAGAGGGGCGCCACCCAGAGTGAGTTCGAAGTCGTCGCCCGACAGATCGAGCACCGGCGCACCGGCCTGGTCGGCCACGGCCACGTAGAGACGGCCCTGGTTCTGCGCGGTGGCGGGGCTGGGCCCCAACATCACGACGGTGCATAACAGTACGACCGGGCAACAGCGTTCTGTGAATCGTGGCAAAGTAAGAATCTCCTAAATCTCCCAGAAATATACTCCACGCATATTATCCTGTCGAGCACGTGAAGTCAGAAGGTCATGCCCGGGTACCAGCTACATACCGCCATGCTGATGGGCGCCAAGTCGGTCAATACTAGTCGTATCTGGAGCACGGGCGCCCGTGGCACGGCCACCACGGTCTCTGGCGAGCTGACGAATGTCCCGCTGTTACTTTGGCAGCCGGGCGCCGGCTCCTTAGAGGATGCTTGCCTACTCCGGTACTGCGAACGAGAAGATCGCGTTGCCGGCGGCAATCGCCACGTATTGCTTGCCGTCGACCGCATAGCCCATCGGCCCTGCGTGGACCCGTCCACCGACGTTCTTGTGCCACAGCGCTTCTCCGCTAAGGGCATCGAGCGCGAAGAAGAATCCATCCGCGGTACCTCCGAAGACGAGATCCCCTGCGGTCGACATCAATCCTGATGTCGTTCGGGAATCAACCGGGAACTCCCACCGCACGCCCCCGGTCTGCGGCGAAATCGCCCGCACGGCGCGGAGGTAGTTTTCCATCGGCTCCGGCGTCTCGCCCCCGCCGGCGCGGTAGCTCTGTCCTTCCTGGTACTCGACCGGGCGGATGAAGTACTTCGTCTCACCGTCGAGTGCCATGACGTAGATGAGGTCCGTCCGCGGGCTATATGTCGGCGACCACCAGTTCGAGCCACCGGAGATGGCGGGCGACACGAGGGTGCCTTCCGGGGTCGGCTCCTTATCCGGCAACAAGATCGGCCGCCCCTCGGCATCGAGTCCTTCGGCCCACGTCTGCGTTGCATAGGGCTTCCCAAGGAGGAATTCACCGGTCTCGCGGTCGAGGACGTAGAAGAACGCGTTGCGATTCGGGAAGAGTATGACCTTGCGCTCCTCACCGTTGAACATCGTGTCGGCGAGGATCGGGATCTGGGTCGAGTCCCAGTCATGAATATCGTGCGGCGTGAATTGGAAGTACCACCTCAACTCGCCACTGTCGGCGTCGAGGGCAACCACGGAGTCGGAATAGAGATTGTCGCCCTCACGCACCGCGCCGTCATAGTCAGGTCCTGGGTTGCCGGTGCCCCAGTACAGGAGGTTCAGCTCGGGGTCGTACGATCCGGTCATCCAGGTGGCCGCACCGCCCGTCCGCCACGACTCGCCGGACCACGACCGGTTGTCCGGGTGGTCCGGTCCAGGTGTGGTGTTGAAGCGCCACTCCCGTTTGCCCGTGTGCAGGTTGTAGGCGTCAATCAACCCACGAATACCGTATTCGCCCCCGGCGACCCCGGCGAAGACCTTGTCGCCGACAACCAGCGGCGCCGCTGTCTTGCTATACCCGGCCGACGCCTCCTGCACCTCGGTTTCCCAGAGCACGCTGCCCGTCTTCGCGTCGAGTGCCACCACGTGCGCATCGAGCGTGCTCATCAGGACCGTGTCATCGTGGACCGCGACGCCGCGGTTGTTGCGCCCGCAGCAGATGACGAGCTCGTCAGGCAGTTGATGCTCGTAGCGCCAGTAAGGCCGTCCCGAGGCAGCATCGACCGCGATCACAGTGCTCGGCGACTCCGTGATGAACATGACACCGTCGACGACGAGCGGTGTCGTCTCCGCTTGATCGAGCACCCGGAGCTGGTGGATCCACGCGACCTCGAGAGCCGCCACGTTGTGGCGATGGATTTGGTCAAGACCGCTGTAGCGTTGGGCGCTATAGTTGCCCGAGTACATGAGCCAGTTGTGCGGCTCGGCGTCGGCGTTGACAAGCCGCTCTGGCGTGACCGGATTGAACGCGGGAAGGGGAGCGTCACCAGTGGGTTCTTGTGCACGAGCGACCGTCATGACCAAGCTAATCACCAGCGCTACCAGACCAACCAAGCCGACCGCGGGTCTTCGAGTGCGTATCATAGAAACCCTCTTTTCCCGAGTTCGAGTTTGGAATGGGAGTAATTATATGCGCCGGTCTAACGTTTCGTACGTGAGAGGTATCACGATGCGCAAGATCCTGACGATTGGACAGCTTCCCACAGCGCTCGTCGCCGTAATGGTCCTTGTGGGAGGCGCACCCACGCCAATCAGCGCCCAGGAGAATCCGTACGACACGGTGGTCGACCGAACGATGGGGCAGCGTGCGTTTCAGGCGCAATGCGGCCGCTGCCACGGCCGCGACGCAAAGGGGGCGGGCGAGGCAGGCGCACCGGACCTCACCGACAACATCGAAGCCAATACCGACCAGGCGCTCTTTAGCGTGATCCGCGAGGGGATCGAGGGCACGGCCATGGTCGGGATCAGTCCACGCGCATCGGAACAGACGGTCTGGCAGATCGTCACCTTTCTCAATTCGCTGAGCCTCGACCCGTCAGACTACGACCCCCCGGGTGACGTCGACCTCGGCCGGCACGTCTACGACACCAAGGGTACCTGCGGCACCTGCCACAGAGTCCGCGGCGAGGGCGGACGGCTCGGGCCCGATCTGACAGCCATTGGCAGCCGGCTCGATCCAGACGAGCTGCGGACGGCACTAACCGACCCCGACGACAGGGTGACCCCGCGTTGGTGGACAATGCGCGTGACCCGTGCGGACGGCTCCGTCGTCGAAGGACTTCGGATGAATGAGGACACATTCACCCTTCGAATCATCGACAAGGACGAGAACCTCTGGCATTTTTCGAAGCGCGAGATTCGATCGAGCGAACGGATCAAGACCTCGACGATGCCGGCCACTCAGAACTTGACCGCCAGCGAACTCGACGACTTGGTCACATATCTGTTCTCCCTGCAGAAGGAGAGCTAGTGTGGGCATGTCGAAACCAGTCATGCGGTGGATGTGGTTGGTCGGGCTGTTGTGCATGCCGCTCGAGTCCCTCACAGCGCAGTCAGGGACCTTTGACATCTACTGGGTGGATGTCGAAGGCGGTGCCGCGACCCTGGCCGTGTCTCCCACCGGGGAATCTCTCCTTGTCGACACCGGATTCCCGACAGACGACGACCGCGACGCAAAGCGCATTGCTGAGGCAGCGAAAGATGCCGGCCTGACCAGGATTGACTACCTGGTCATCTCGCACTTCCACCGGGATCACGTGGGAGGACTTGAGGCGCTCGCCGAGATGATCCCAATCGAGGCATGTCTCGACCATGGGACCATTACGGAAGAGGTCAATCAGCAATGGGTCGATGCCTACCTCAGCGTCTGCGGTGACAAGAGAACAGCCGTCGAGGCGGGCGAACAGATTCCGTTCGGGGCCGTTGAGATCGACGTCGTCGCCTCGGATGGTCGACTCATTGGGGCGCCCGTCAACGGCGGCGGATTCAACATCCTGTGCGCGACGGCCGAACACAAGCCGCAGGCCAGTCCTGAGAATCAACGCAGCATCGGAGCGCTCTTCACCTACGGCCGGTTCACCTTTCTCGACCTGGCGGATTTCAACTGGGCGAAAGAGGTCGAGCTGTCTTGTCCCAACAACATGGTCGGCGAGATCACGCTCTATCAGACGAGCCGCCACGGAGCCTGGGACGACGCAGGTTCGCCGACGCACCTCTATGCGATCAAGCCCCAGGTCATCGTTGTGAACAACGGTCCGCAAAAGGGGCTGGGAGGTACTTCGCCGGGTTTCCGCGAAGTCCTGACGGCGCACTACGACCGGATGACGAACAGCCCGGGTATCGAAGGAATCTGGCAGGGCCATCGTTCGCTGCTCGATCCGGATCCGGACCACAACACGGCGGAGCACATGATCGCGAACCTGGAAGATACTCCGGAGTGCAACGGTCATTGGATTCGGGCGTCGGTCAGCCAGGACGGTACGTTCACCGTCACGAACGGCCGCAACGGTTTCAGCCGAACGTACACCGCGCGTTGAGCCAGGTGCGTGTCTATTCAGCTACCGCCCTGACAAACTCATGGCGCTCACCGTCGGTTCCAGACTCGGCCCTTACTATGTTGACGGGCTAACGTCAGCCGGCTTGCTCACTGAGGACGGAGGCAGCACATGCTGAAGCGAAAAATCGTGTTGGTAGGCGCAGTCGTCGGCCTATTGTCTCTTGCGTACGCACTTCTGCTGAGTCCAGAACTGGGGGTGGCCGCTGCGGAGCAGGCGCAGGAGTTCGTACCTGTGACGGACGAGATGTTGTTGGATCCAGATCCGAAGGACTGGTTAATGGTGCACCGGACGTATGACTTTCAGGCCTATAGTCCGCTGGACCAGATCAACCGCGACAACGTTGTTCAGCTGAAGCTGGCCTGGATGCGAGCCATGGATGAGGGGCCGCAGGAGATCCGGCCGCTCATCTACGATGGCGTCATGTACATCGCGCATCCCGGCAGTGATCATCTCCAAGCCCTCGACGCCACGACGGGGGACCTCATCTGGGACTACGAACGTAGCCTGCCGGAGGATCTGCGACAGTACGCGACGCAAGGAAGTCGAACGCGACACCTGGCGATCTATGGCGACAACATTTTCCACCTGACGGCGGATGCATATCTGATCGCGCTCGACGCCCGCACCGGTGAGCTGGCCTGGGAGAGCCAGATGGCCGACTACCACGATGGCATCACGCATTCCTCTGGCGCGGTGATCATCAAGGGGATGGTGCTCAGTGGACGCACGTGTAGCCCGAGTAGTCTGGAGGCGCGGTGTTTCATTGCTGCGCACGATGCAGACACGGGCACTGAGCTGTGGCGCACCTACACGGCGGCTGGCGCAGACGACCCTGGCGGGGAGACGTGGGGGAATCTGCCCACGGCACGTCGGGTACACGTGTCGCCGTGGGGGGTGCCGGGCAGCTACGATCCGGAGCTGGATCTCATCTACTGGGGTGTCGCCGTTCCGCTACCGTATCCACGCATCGTCCGTCGTGGGACCTGGGATGTTGGCGATCGCACTCCGTGCGAGCTGTACTCCAACTCGACCCTGGCCCTGGCTGCGGACACGGGCGAGATCAACTGGTACTACCAGTACCTGCCGTGTGATGACTGGGATCAGGACTTTGTTCAGGACAGAACGCTCATCGACACGGTGGTGAATCCTGATCCGGAAGCGGTAATGTGGATCAACCCGAAGCTTGCTGGCACGGCGGAGGAGCGCAAGATTGTGGTGACCATGGGGGAACCCGGCGGGCTGTTTGTCAACGACCGCGAGACGGGGGAGTTCTTGTGGGCGTCGCCGCTGCCCTATACCAGCACGGAGCGGTTTGTGATTCGGGATATTGATGTGGAAACCGGCGCGGTGTACATCAACATGGATCTGGTGGCCAAGGAGCTGGGCCAACGGTTTGTGATCTGTGGGCACAACGTCAAGGGGTGGTGGTCTTGGTCGTACAGTCCGGTGACGGGGCTGCTCTATATTCCGTTCAATCGGTCGTGCTTGGACCAGACGACGAACGATCAGACGATCTCGGGCGCGAGCCCGAGGTTTTCGATTCCCGAACCAGGGCTCGAGGAAGACGGTGATCTGACCGAGGTCAGGGCCATCGACATCTCCACGGGTCGCGAAAAGTGGCGCTACAGCCAGCGGGCCCCGAACGCCGGCTCGACGCTTGCGACGGCGGGCAACGTCGTCTTTTTCGGCGACCTGAACCGTCGGTTCCGGGCCTTTGACGCCGAGACCGGAGCGGTCCTCTGGGAGACCATTCTGGGCAGCCAGATCACGGGCTATCCCGTGACGTACGCCGTCGGTGGCCGGCAATACCTCACGGTGCCAGTGGGCGGTGTGGGGAATCGGCTGGCGACCTATGCACCAGAACTGGAAGCGCCGATCGGCAGCAATATGCTCGTGACCTTTACGTTGCCTGAGTGACAGGTGGCTATGGGCCGAGCCGCTCATCTGTGCCGGGCGGATAGCACAGCCGCGCGCCTTCCGGATACCTCGCCGTGTTGAGTAGCTCTCGGAACGGCTTCAGGTCCCCGACCGACTGCCAGGCCGAGACGAAGCGCGGGTCGCCGCTTGTTAAGGATTTTGCTTGACGGCGCAACTCAGATGTCCATGCCGCCTTCGCCGATGAGAGCGGTCACGTCGTAGTGCCCGAGGCGGTCACCGACGCTTAGAGTCATGTGGCACCCGAGGATCGGGGCAGATAAGCGCTTAGCCCTACCTCGACACCGCGGCGGCGGCCTCTTCCGCACGCGCGCCTGTGAGGGTGTTATAGAGACCGTAGTTGCCTTCGTGACAGGCGTATTCGTACAGCAGGTGAGATGCCCGTTCAAAGGGATACGCAACCGTCCACGGCCTTGTGTACATCTGTGGATCGTTGACCTTGACTTCGTACTCGAGCGTGTCGGCGTCGACACGCGTGAAGCGTTCAACAAGGGTCAAGCCCTCACCGGAGCCGCTGCGTGAGTTGAATCTCGACCTCTTCCTTAACTCGATCACCGACGTGTCGCCTCTTGCGGCGCTGACCCAGCTGACCGCGCTCAACCTCCGCCATAACTCGATCACCGACCTCACGCCCCTCGCAGGGCTGACCCAGCTGACCGAGCTATCGGTTCATAAGAATCCACTCAGCGAGGAATCGTTAAGCTGGTACTTGAAAGGTTGGCACGATTCCGGACGAAAAAGGGAGCGAACCGACGGAAGTACAGATTCACACCCAGAGACGGATCGAACGAACACTTGGCGACATGTACGCGACACGCCGCAACCTCAAATGCCAGCCTCGAATGGAGCACCCGGCAGAAGTTTGCGGCGATTCCTAGAGGATAACGGGTCCGAGCCCTATCGCGAGGTCATTCAAGCTCACGTCCAACAAACGACCGAGTCGGAGCTCCGAAAGGCCACGGTGTATGAGTGCTCGGCGTTAAAGGACCGATTGGGAGATGACACGCTGACTATGGCGTTTATTGACCGTATTAATGAATACCTGACTCCAGATAGAGGATTTTTCCGTCAGAGTAGTCGCACGGATGCCGCAAAAATCATTCTCAAGCTCGCCAATGAACACTTTGGTCTGTCGCTGTCGGTGAAATCCGTGTCGGGAGAGGATGACCGGCTGGCCTTCGGGTTGTTTCAGATCGCGACACTGACATTTGCGTACACTGCAGCGCATCAACCCAAAGCGCGAGAACAAATGGGGATCGAGGGAAAGCCGTGGTACAAGTTTTGGTAGTGGGCTACGGTCCGGCGGTTGCGTGGGCTGACGATACCAGCCGTTGATGCTTTAGAGCGTTTGCTGATGGCGGACTCAGAGGCGGTGATTCTCGGCGCGGCGAAGGATGTCCTCGACCGGGGAGGGTTGAAAGCCACACACCGTATCGAAGTCGACACAGAGATTACGGTCGTACGGCCCTGGTAGATGACGCCACCCAACCTCCTCTTCCGTCAACTGAATTAGCTTGAGTAGGTTGTTGTTGAGGTGGTTAACGACATAGACCATTGCGCCCACACTGGGCTCACCAAAACGCCGAGGACGCGAGGTAACCGTGTGCTATTCTTTGCCGTCATTCGGTCTACCCACGAAAATCTGGTAGCGAACGCTGCGGCAATTTCTGGAGGAGGCAAATTGACTCGATGGCTTGGTCCCTACTCAGACTATGCATACGCTGGTATCCGAATTGTGTCCGGCTTGCTTTTTGCGTGCCACGGCGCGCAGAAACTATTCGGTGTGCTCGATGCTAACAGCGCGGAGTTACTGTCGCTCCGCGGTGCTGCCGGCGCGATCGAATTCTTTGGCGGAGCCCTGATCGCGCTCGGGCTGTTCGTCCCTCACGTCGCTTTCATCGCCAGCGGGCAGATGGCCTTTGCCTATTTTCTCTCGCACGCGCCGCGGGGGTTCTGGCCGATCTTGAACGGCGGCGAGCTCGCTGCTTTGTATTGCTTTCTGTTCTTGTATGTCGCCACCCAGCCGGTCGGGCCGTTCAGCCTTGACCGGATACGGCGAGGGTCGGGCAAGTAGCGACGATCAGGGTCAAGAGACCGGCCTCTGGCGGCATCGACTATATTCGGCGCATGCCAATTCCAGCTTGCGGCAGTACCGCTGAGCGTTGAGTAAGGGTACCCCCGGGGAACCCTTACGCCCACCTCCGCGACTATGTGACTTGATCGCGCAATCCATCGCCGCTGGACTCAGGTGCATGTACCGCTGCGTGGTCGAGAGATCCTTAACGTGATAGTACCCGTGCCGCCCAGACAGGCCAGCCGTCTACTGAAATTGTGGCCACCCACTGCGGGTCGAGCAGCATCGTGTGACTACGATCCGGTGAAAGCTGATCCTCTGGGAACAGTTCACGAATCCGAACGAACACTAGGAGTCCCTCTTTTGATCCCACGAACCGCATCCCACCAAAACCAACTCGGGCGTGACCGCGGGTATCGTCGGCGAAGACAATCTGATCGGTAGGCAGTGACACTCTGAGGCCATTTGGAAAAAGGACAAAGGTGCCTGGCGGGCCGTTTCCAATAACCGAAAGTGCCGATGTCCGGTTTGGTTCCCGGAGGAGGGACGTCGGCGCTACGAAGTCGATGAGCAGCGGACCGTCTTCCATCTGGTGCTTCGACCGGCCCGACACTAGTAGCGCAACACGGAGGGATCGACGAACTGTGACCAAGCGTCGATGCCGCCCCGCAGATTATAGAGATTCCGGAATCCCACATGCCGGAAATACTCCGCGACCTGTCGACTGCGTACGCCGTAGTGGCACTGGAATACGATGAGCGTATTCGGATCCAAGCTGCGCAGCGCATCGTGATACGACTGATCAAGGAGCCGAGAGCCGTCGATCTTCGCGAACTCGCGCTCCTCATCCGTGCGGACGTCGACCAGCTCGAACGGCGTACCGCTCTCAATCAATGCCTTCAGCTCAGGAGTTGACAGCTGGCGAACCGGAGGAGGTCCCTTTTCTGTGATGTTGTCACCCAAGGATTGTTGATTCTCGTTTGCCCGATCTCGTTCGGTCAATCCTTGGAGGGTGAGCCGCAGGCGGCCAGCAGGCCGCAGAGCATCAACTTGGCAGCGAGTGAAGTGCGAGTCATCAGCGTACTCCTGTGTGGGTGACCGCTACGCGGCTGGCCTAGACGCCCATCCTACCGCTGGTCGGCGGGCGGTTCAACGGGGACGGGGGTGACTCACGCGGGTGTGCGGCGTCCCACCTGCGGGTCAAGCTGAGATCGTCACAGAACCTCGACTGTCCCTCCCCGGTTCGGGCGCTCAAGACTGGTCCGGCTCAGCGACAGAAACGCCCAGCTTCCGGACGCCAGCGCAGCCACGGACAGCAACGCACACAGGCCGCCCCAGAACCAATACGGTAACCACAGCGCCGCCGCCATGTTCGCGACATCCGACGGATGGCGACCGTTGCTGATAGTGGCCACGTCCGTGAAGAGATAATCCGCACGCGAGAACACGCTTAACGCGAGCTGCACCCCGAGGAACGCCACCACCGCTTGCGCGACCTGGCCGGTCCCGCGCCACGCAGTGGCGCCACAGCCGGCGGCCACCAATCCCACGAAGCCCCAACCGAAAATGTTGCGCACCACCGCGACTAGGGCAACCGCGCTGAGTACCGCGAACATGCCCAGACCCACGCGGGCCAGTGTCGGTCGGGAGGCCAGCGTGAGGAGGGCCGCACCACCGGCGGCCGGTCCTACCAACCCGGCCCCGGCCACAAACGCGACACCGACCTGACCGCGGCCGGCCGAGATGCTCGCCAGTCCCGAACCATCGACGTGAATCACCAGCGAGTCGAACTGTCCGCCGATCAAGATCGCAGCCAGGCCATGGGCGCCTTCGTGGACGTAGGTCGATAGGAGCACCAACGGATAGGCGACGTACCAACCGTACGGAAGGGTGTAAAGTGCCCCGGTGACCATCACTGCCCCCAGCAGGAACCAGCGGGCTCTATTAGCATCGCGTGGCGCGACCGATTCACCCAACTGACCGGCACCGTTTGACATCCTGATCTTATGTTAGCCGACCACTGACCCGTGCTCTACCGATTGTTAGCCGACCCTGTCGATGTAGACGCCGATTCTACCGCTGGCTGGTGGGCGGTTCAACGGGGACGGGGGTTAGTCACGCGGGTGCGCTTCGTCCCACTCGCGAGCGAGGCGTTGCGCTTCGGCGATCTGGTCGGGGATTATACGGGTGGCGCGGGCGTTGCGAACCCGGCCCGTCCTCTCACGTCCACAACTAGGACAACGAACTGTGGTGTCTCCGTCGCCACTACAACGCGCTCGCAACACCGAATAAGAACAGCACTACCGCCAGCCCAAGCAGAACGATACGGATGACGAGGACCCATCTCTCGAAGTGCTCTTCGAGCACGCGGACCGCCCAGGTCCAATGAATCCACTTGAAGAATCTAATTCTGAGGCGCACCAGCTTCGGCGCAACGGTCGCCAGCGCGAACAGCGCCAGAATTGCGAGCGTGAACAGCAGCACGGTAGACATCTTGAAAGCTTCTAGCGCTACGGGTGTGCTTCGAACCACTCACGCACCAGCCCAACTAGCTAGTATCCCAAGTTCGAAATTGGGATGGGACGGTCAGTGTACTCGACCGCCTGTCGCGGTCGGGGCGGCACCAGCGATCACCCGGGTGATCGCCGCTGTCAGCCAGTCGGCGTCGACCCCAAACGGGCCAGCGAAGATCGCAGCGCTCGCGCTCTCGATGGTGATCGTCACACCTTGCTCGCCCGTGGTCACAATCCAGCTCAGCCCACGGAACTGCACCTCGCGCTCATCGGCCTCAGGATTTTGGACCCGATCGAACTGACGGAGTGTCAGCCGGAGCACCTCACGGACATCATCATCTGCCCACGAGGATGGATCGAGCATGTCGTGCTGTACCTCCTCCAACACCGCATTCTGCTGTCCCTTGAGGAGCACTTCAACAGTAAATGTCATCGTGTGACACTCCCAAGCTCGGTAAGCTGCGCATCCAGTCTTGCAGGATCGTTGACCGGCTCCTGGCAAAAAAATGTGAGCAGACATAGTTTTTTCCATGTTCTGATACGTCGGCGTAGGTGGTCGCGAGAATAAACCATTTATATGCTTCGACGTCGTCCTGCGGCACGCCCCCGCCGTTGGCGTACTTCAAGGCAAGGCTTAACTGCGCGTCCGCGTCTCCGGCATTTGCACGGGTTCGGAGCGCCTCGATGCTGTCGTCTTGAGCAACTTCGGGTGTCTGAGCGAGCGGAGCGGCCCCCAACAGTAGCGCGACCATCCCCACAAGTAAGAACAGACGGAGCGGTGAAAGAGTCATGTTGGACAGCTTACGTCTGAAGTGACGTATTTTCTACCCGTTTTTGACTAGACCTTCAGGCCCCGCCTCACTCATATCGCCACCGCCTTTCGGCAGTACCGCACCAACGCCACCAGCGAAGCGGTTCACCTCGGGGCGGCGAGGGACGTGGTGGACAGAGCGGTCGGAAAAGCCACCGAACGAATTCAAGTCGCTGCGGCCATCACGGTGAAGCGTCCGTGGTAACGGGATCTGCGACTTCCTTATACGTGACCCGACCGAAAGCGTCTAGCGGGATGCTTTGCGGACAACCGACGCAGAACGTCTGACTCACTCTCTCCAGGACCGGCCATATAGACGTAGGCATCCTCCGTAGCCGTAAAGAGTCGGTGAAAGCCGTGGCGCTTGTAGAAGTCTTCGCGTGCCGCAGGGCAATGCAACTCCATCAGATGATCAGCCGTGTAGGCCGAAAGGATGTGTTTCAGTAGTGCACTACCAATGCCTCGGCCTCGGGCTTTCTCCTCCACCCACATCAGCCAGAGTCTCTGGCCTACCTCACCAGCTCGCAGCACGAGTGCCACTCCTGCGTCGGGTGAAAGCAGGACGTTTCGCGGGTCAGTCAGGTGCCCACGTACCCGGTCGGGGGACGCATAGTTTTCTCCGAACTCCGTGGATAACACGTCCACTGCGCGATCCACATGTTGCTGGTTCGCCGCCGAGTGTTGGCGTGCTCCTCGTATCGTCGTGTAGGTCATCGGCGTCTTCTCACGATGAGGGGATACGACTGACCCAGGGATGGGGGGACGGCGTTGTCATCGAGCAGTCGGCCACGATAGAGATCCGCCGCGTAGTTGGCGAGAGCGCGAAGATCGTCCACGCCAGTTGGGCAACGTATCATGTCCGTCACGCCCACGCGGTGAAAACGGAAATGGAGGTGTGTCCCCAACCCATCGCACTCACCTGTTGGACTAAGGTCTAATTGACTTTTCCAGCCGTCCTGGCAACACTGCGTTGCAACCGTGACGCCGAAGCTCCAACTGACCGGCTTCTCGGAGGCCGTGTTCACGTAGACAAAGACAAGAGGCACCTACTTACGCACAAGGAGCCGTTCCATGCAGACAAACGCCCCGCAAACGCTCGCCGCCGCCGGCCTTACGCTCGCGTGTGCGCTGGTGTGGTCCCTTCCCGCCTCGGCGCAGATCGAACGAGTCGCCGACCCGAACTGGACGACGCCCCGGACGCCCGACGGGCAACCCGACCTCCAGGGCATCTGGGGGAACAAGACGATTACTCCGATCGAACGGCCTGATGGCGAGACTCGAGCGTATCTGCCCGATAAAGAGATGGCCGTACGCAACCAGCAGCGGGCCCAGCGCGAAGCGGCGGCGGACGCTGCGCCCGCCCGTCGATACGAGGCCGGTGGGAACGTAGGCGGTTACGGCAGCTACTGGCTCGACTCGGGTGACACGGTGCTCTCGACCGGGCAGACGTCGTTTGTCGTCGACCCCCCGAGCGGACGGGCTCCCATCCGGCCGTGGGCGCTGGGCGCGAAGGCATACAACCTCGCGAACCAAGGCGACCACTATCAGCACCTGAGCGTCTGGGATCGCTGCATCTCCCGTGGGGTGCCGGGCTCGATGCTCCCGGCCGGCTACAACAACGCTTATCGCATCCTGCAAACACCCGATCACATCGTGATCCTCCACGAGATGATCCACGACGCTCGGGTCATCCCGCTCTCCGGTCATCCCTTCGTCGATGACCGCGTCCGCCAGTGGATGGGCGATTCCCGCGCCCACTGGGAAGACGAGGTCCTGGTGGTCGAGTCGAAGAACTTCCACACCCGTGGTTGGATTGCGTCGAGTGGCGCCGGGGGCCGTTTGAAGGGCATTCCGACCAGCAAGGAGCTTCACGTCGTGGAGCGGTATCAGCGCGTTTCCGAGACCACCATCATGTGGGACGTGACCATCACCGACCCGAACGTCTACACCGCCCCCTGGAAGATCTCGATGCCGCTGACGGCCGAACCCGACTACCAGATGTTCGAGTACGCGTGCCACGAGGGGAACTACTCCGTTCCGAACGGGCTGAGCGGACAGCGCTATCTCGACAAGGTGGCGCAGGAGGCGTCGGAAGGGCAGTAACCGAGACGCCCCTTCAGGCCGCAGCGATGAGTAGAAACAAGATTGGCGGTTGGCACCGGCTCTGGATCGTCACCAGCGTGCTTTGGGTGGCGATCGTTTTTCTTACGGTTTTTGTGAATAGGGGACACGGGGAGGGCTTCCTATCCAGCATAACGAAATGGCCTTTAGAGATGCTCCTCTTCATCGTAGTCCCGCCCCTGGTTCTCTACGTTTTTGTTCGCGGTGCGCTCTGGACTGTTCGGTGGATCGTGCGAGGGTTTCGGGGTTCGACCGTGTCGAAGTGACCACCGACGATTACCTACGAAGGGAGACATTCAATGGGAGACAAGGGTGGTCAGAAGGACAAGAACAAGGGCCAGAAGCAGAAGGCCGCGAAGGACGCAGCAAAGAAGAAGCAGAAACGGGACAAACAGGCGACAGCTAAACACGGTTGACCTTGTCGCATCAGCCTCACGAAGTTGACTGAGGGCGGACTCAGAGGCGGTCGTGCTCGGTGCGGCGAAGGACGTGCTGGATCGCGGGGGGCTCAAAGCCGCCGACCGCGTCGAAGTGGCGGCCGCGATTACCGTTAAAAGGCCTGGTGAACTACCTCCCTTGAGCGGACCTCAGGAGGTTTTGACGGCCCGCTTCGAGTTCGTCCACCGTCCATTCTTTTTTTCCTCGCGGCTTGACTGCTTTTCCCCCACCCCCCGTATCACCCGTCAAAGTGTCAATCGCGGCCGCCCCGCCTTCATTGACTCCTTGACGCTTTGACGCTTCACTGCCGATCCCGTAGCGAACCCACGCATCGGAAAGGGGATTATAAATATTACTTGACGGTGACGCCTGAACTGAACACAGGCGTGACGTGGACCTATTGACCATGCCGCTGCCGAGTGTACAATGCTTGGATCCACGGAGGTTTCAATGCGCTATGCCATCTGGAACAACAAGGGTGGTGTCGGGAAGTCGTTTCTGACGTTTGTGTTCGCTTCGGAGTATGCATCGACCAACCCTGACAAGGTGGTGTATGTAATCGACATGTGCCCCCAGGCGAATGTGTCGGAGACATTCCTAGGCGGCAACGGCGCTGGCGCCGATGCACTAACGACGCTTCTGAAGGGTTCGCAGCGACAGACGATCGGGGGATACTTCGACAGCAGGCTGGAACAGCCTCAGCGGCCGACCGGATTAGAGGCGAACTTTCCGCGGTCCAAGTGAACGGCTTGAACTCGAAAATTCCAGAGAATCTGTATCTGATCGCGGGCGATCCGTCCCTTGAGGTTCAGGCCGAAGCGATCAACCAGATCGCGAATCAGAGCCTTCCCCCAAATACCTGGAGGAATGTCCACAGTTGGTTGGCTGACTTGTGCGATGCTCTGGAGAGACATACTCCGGATTCGACCATCTTCATAGACTGCAATCCAAGCTTTGCTGCTTATACGGAACTCTCTATCGTTGCCGCGAACAAGCTTATTATTCCGTGCTCGGCGGATGGAAGCTCCGCTCGTGCGATCGATAACATTGGCCAGCTCGTATATGGGCACGGTGTTCCCGACCGATATAAAGGTGCGATGTTTTCATCGCGCCTGAAGAGGGAAGAGATGAATCCTCCTAGCATCAAGCTCATTCTCCTGAATAGGAGCACACAGTACAACAAGAAGGCTTCCAAGGCGTTTGGAGCGATGTTCGACGAAATTAAGTTGCGGGCTTTGGGGCTCCTGACTGCTGAGCCGGCTGCTCGCGGCGGACACATAGATGAATACTTCCGCGACGTTCCCGACACGCACTCGGTAGCAATCGTGGCTTCTCATCTGGGAATGCCCATCAGGCAAATCGAAGTTCGCAGCTATCAGGTATTCGACAAATCGCCGCAAGTTAATAGCGAGCCACTTGAGCGGTACAAAGAAGCAATTGAACAAGTGGTAGCGGTTCTATAGGCGCCTGAATGCTATCGAAGATCGTCTTGGAGAATCCCATGAAACCAATGCTCGACCCGAAGCGCGATCTCGAGGGCGCCACGCCTGAGAAGCTGGCGAGGGCACTGCTGAAACCGCTACGACGACCGAGCGCCAGAGCTAAGACCGTTTTCGGCTACGAGGTCCCGGTACAGAAGGGTTCGACCAACAAGCCGAGCGACGGTGTGCCGCATCTGTGTAAGCGTCCCTGAGTTCCGCATATTGTGCTTGCCCGCAAACTCCTGGACGTAGCGGTCCAGGTGCTTCGGGCTCAGCTTGTGGAACGTGCCCATGTGCGCCCGCTTGAGCATCGACCAGAACGACTCCATGCCGTTGATGTGGATCTGGTCGCGGACCCACTCGCCGACGCCGTGCTTGACCGCGTGCCGGTTGGCGAGGGTCGTGTACGCCGTGGCCTCATCGGTGTAGACGATCGCCTCCGGGACGGCGTGGCCCTCGACGAAGCCCGTCAGGGTCGGCCCGTCTACCCGCTTGACCACCGACGCCCGCACGCGGTCCGTTGCCCGGTCCTTGACACCGGCCACGGCCGTCTTGTCGGACCCGCCGCGTCCAGTGAGCTGCTTTCGCTTCGCGGCGTGCATGTTCTTGGCCTTGCCTCCCACGAACGTCTCATCGGCCTCCACTGGGCCAGCGAACGAGCCTGGAAGCTGCTCGGCCCAAGCCTCACGGATGCGGTGCAGCATGAACCACGCTGTTTTCTGTGACACGCCCAGGTCGCGGTGGAGCTTCATGCTCGATACGCTCTTGAGACTGGTGAGGCATAGGTAGATGGCGATGGCCCACTTCCGCAGCGGGACGTTCGAGCGCGCGATGGCCGTGCCGGTCCGCACGCTGAAGTAACTCCGGCAGGATGGGCACCAGTAGGGCATCGGCTGCGCGTTGGGCACAGTCCGCGTCTCGACACTGCCGCACTTACCGCAGCAGCGCTCGCCAGCCCACAGCACGTCCTCGAACCACGTGGTTGCAGCTTCTTCGGTGGGGAACATCTTCATCAGATCGATCAGGCTCATGCCCTCTCGGTGTGCTTTCCCCGGTGCGTTGTAGCTTTTCCGCATAGGAGAAGCATACTGAACGGACCGTAGTTTGTCAAGTAATAGTTATAATCACCATCGGAAAAGGAGTCGCGGTCGTACCCGCGTACGTGCCCATTTGATCTCGAATAAATGCCAAACAGCTTGAGGCGGAGTGCGAACGCACGCTCGCTCATGGGTTGGCCACGCCGCCATTCTCCCCAGGGCCGCTCGTCGAGGACGTGCAGCTTTTCGAGTAGTGCCTTCGTGGGGATGAACGGCTCGTCGCCCGGCCACTCCGTTCTGATGTCGCGAAGCAGCTCGATGCTGATATCGTTCATCTGGCAGGTTGGTGCTGCCTGACAGTGCGGTCGCGGCAGCTCTGGCCGCGTTCGCCCATGCGCTCCTCGCCCGGTCGAAGATTACGAGGATCGGCGTCCACATCTCCTCAGCCCGATCGCTCAAACCAGCCGCCAGTGTCGGTCGGTCTTTTCGAGGGCGTCGACGTTGTGCGCCGCCCATTCTGGCCAGGATGCAACCAGCTCGGCGGCCTCCTCAGTGGCGTCACGTAAATAGAACCGCGCAACGGGTTCATCAGCCTTTTTCCTTTTGAGGCGGATGACTATCGCGCGCGTGCGCATCGTGTCCGGCAAATGGTCGCCAATTCCCGCGAAGCATTTCGGGCTCCACGGTTTGAAATGTTTCGTGACCCATTGATTGCCCTGGGGGACGAGACGGGTGGCGCGGCCGCTTCTCGTATACCCCGTGTTCAAGAGCCCGCGCAGAGTCTCCGCGTACTCTCGGTCGCCCCCGAAGCTGGCATTCGATTCATCGAGCAAAATGGTGGGTGCCTCCGCATCGCATGTGCGCATCAGCGCTGCGGATGAAATCGAGCCAGTCATCAACGGCTTGGTGACGATGAGCGCGAGGCATTCCAACAACCTTGTCTTCCCAGATGCCGGCGTCGCACTCGTCACGAAGATGTACGGCGTCACGTAGGCAGCCGAAAAGCACCACGTGTGCGCCACCCATCCTGTGAGCGCCTTCGATTCGTGGTGGCCCAAGGCCACATACTTTCAGATAAATGCCTCCGTCCGATCGAGGAGTCGCGAAAGCTGCGCCTGCTCAGCGAGATCAGCGGTCAACGTCATGTCGGCCCCCTCTGCGATGCCGCTCGCGCCTGTTGCTCTCTGATAACTGCCCGAGGAGCACCTGCGTCATCTCGCGGTACGTCTGAGCCTCCGCGAGCAACAGTGCGTTCACCTCGTCATCCGAGGACGGCGTATCGGGTGGTGGCGGTTCGAGAGGCGAGTGCATCGCACTCTCTTGAAGCTCAGGGGCGAGACCTTTACTCATTCCGGCCCCGCCGCGCGCTCGGCGACCAGGTCTGCGACGAGCTGGCGAATCTCGTCATCGGACTGCCCCTGGATCAAGGCTTCGTTCACGGCTTCCATTTCTCGATCGAGCCAGGCGGACATCCGACCTATTTTCACGGGTGGAGGGTAAGTGCCGTCTTGGATGCGCGCATAGGTCGTAGCGCGACGGAACGGGGTGAGAGATGTCTCCCACGGACGGCGGTGAAGGGTTGAGTAGTTAGCCATGTGTGACTCCTTTTTGGACCGTCCCGGCCCTTCCGAGAACGAACATGGCTATTGGATCAAAAAGGCGGGGTGCGTGATCGCAATTGCGGAAACGTCTTCTGTAATTGCAGTTTTACTTGGGAGGCTTGCCGACTGACCGGAGGTAGTCGTCTGCTTCTTTTAGTTTTTCCACCACCGTCCGTTCAGGCACTCTTACGCCGAGGTCGGTGGTTTCCGACTCAATTCTCGAAGAGGCAGCATCCGAGCTAGGGTGCGACAATTTGACTTTGGCAAGCTGCGCCAGCCCGATGATCACTTTCAGCAGCGTGTTCCGTTCTCTCGACCCAAGGGGTTTATCGAGATCCTTAGCGGAGTCGGATGCCGAAGGGGTCGGCCCATCCTCGGCAAACTCCTTCCTCAGCTTCTCGGCCAGGTCGTCCAGGGCCGTCTTTCGCACGCCGATGATGCAGCCCTCAGGGATCGCCGAGTAGCTCCTATCTGAATACCCCGCTGGTCGTAGTCGGCGCTGGACTCCGCCTCGCTCAACCCACGCTCCTCTGATGCCCTCTAGGGGCGTAGCCGGGTTGGTCTCATGCTGGAGGTGCTGTCTCGCAGGGTTGCCGAGCTTCCCATCCGCGATCAAGTCCCAGAGGCCATCCTGCATGGGTCGGCCCTCGCGATCCTCCGTGCCGGTGGGCACGTACACGACCAACCGCAGACCTTTATTGAGGGCACAGAGCAAAACGGCACGGTGGTCAAGATCATAGTTAGTCTGATCCGACAAATACGCCGCAGCTTCATACGGGTCGTACCACCCTAAGAAGAAGGCAGAACGTATCCGGTTTAGCGTCGGGTTCGCCATGTTCATAGCCGTCCACCGGGAGCCGTGAAGGTCTGCACGATGGCAGTGTAGCGCGGGTAGAACGGGGAAAGAAGTGGAGGGTATCTAGGGCGTCGTCTCGGTGCGTAATTCGTCCAAATAATCGCTCCACGCCTGCATCATGCGGCGGCGCTCCGGGAGGTGCTGCGTGCGGTTGTAGCTCCTCCCGAGAGGGTCCCGAACGCGGTGGGCTAATTGGTGTTCGACCAAATGCGGCGGAAAATGGAGCTGCTCATCCAAGCACGTACGCGCCGTCGCGCGCCACCCGCGGACCGACATTTTTTCTTTGGGGATCCCGATGGTGCGCATTGCAACCGCTAAAGTGTTTTCACTCATCACCCGTCCGTTGTGTCGCTGCCCTGGGAAGACGTACGGCTGGAAGCCCGTGTGGGTGCGGAGCTCACGGAGAATCTCGACGGCTTGCGTCGACAGCGGCACGATGTGGTCTGTTTGTGTTTTCGTGACGCGGTACTGCCACTGCGGCTCGGCGGAATCGAGGTCGAAATCTTGCCACCGCGCTCGGCGCAGTTCGCCCGGTCGCACAAACCAGAGCGGTGCCAGCTTCAGGGCGGCCATAACCGCCGGTGATCCCTCGTATGCGGCAAGCATCCGGAGGAGCTTTCCGATGTCCTTGGGATCGGTCACGGCAGCGAAATGCTTGGGCGTGGCTTTGGTCAGTGCAGGTCTCACCGGCGCGGCGGGGTTGTGTGTGATGCGCCCGGTAGCCATGGCGTAGTTACAGACCTGGTGGCACACCGTCAGGACACGACGTGCGGTCTCGTACTTCCCTTGTTCCTTAATCGGCTTGAGCATCGCCAGGAGGTCAGGCGCGCTGACATCAGCCATCGACCGCATCCCGAGTTTCGGGAATACATACGTTTCCAGCCGCATCTTAGCCATGCTGCTAGTACCCGGTTTCCAGTTCGGGAGCTTTGATTCGTACCACTCACGAGCGACTGTCTTGAAGCTGTCGGTTGTGCCGTCCACCGTACCAGCGTGTGTAGCCTTCCGCTGGGCGCTTGGGTTCACGCCAGTCGCGAGGAGATGACGGTACTTGTCGCGCCGTCGACGGGCCTCCTGCAGGCTGACAGCGGGGTAGACGCCTAGGGAGAGTTGCTGCTCTTTACCTCCGAAGCGGTATCGGAGGCGCCAGGCCTTGGTGCCATTCGGCCGAATTGACAGGGTTAACCCACCACCATCGGCGAGTCTCCTCGGCTTAGCCGCCGCCTTGGCGTTCCTGATAGTCGTGTCGGTCAGTGGCATGTGTGGGCAACGACGCCATGTGTGTCGCTTACTCAGTAGTGTTGCCCTCAATGTTGCCCACAAACAGCGTGGCTGTCAATGGAAACCAATGAACGTGCCTGGACTACTGATAGCTAAAAATATCAGCAATACAGGCGTTTTATGTATTGTATTGATAGTGCTTGATGTGGATGGAATATAATGTGGCGGTGAGGCAGGGATTCGAACCCTGGGTAGAGCTATAAACCCTACAACGGTTTAGCAAACCGCCGCCTTCAGCCTCTCGGCCACCTCACCACTGAAACGGGAACGACAACCTACGATACCACGAGTCCAACAGGCCCAAGAACGATACCAAGACGGCTCCTGGACCTATCAACCCTCGTAGACAATGCGGTAAATAACATCGGCGTGATCATCAGCGACCAGAAGTGAACCATCCGGCATAACCAGCACATCGGCCGGTCGTCCCCACCATGTATTCTTGGAACTGAGCCACCCCTCGACGAACGTCTCGTATTTCACGGCCCTCCCACCGTCGACGTGCACGACTGTCAACCGATAGCCCGTGTGCCCGGCGGCCGGCGACCGGTTCCAGGACCCGTGCTCCGCGATGATGATCTGGTTGTGGTACGCCTGGGGAAACATCGAACCGGTGTAGAACGCCATGCCGATCGAACCAACGTGCGGCCCTAGCTTCTGTGCGGGTGGCTGGAACTCGCTGCACGGACGATTCGAGAACTCGGGATCCTGTAAGTCTCCACCATGACAAAACGGATACCCAAAGTGCAGACCCGCTTCGGGAGCGTGATGCAAGGTATCGGGTGGTAATTCGTCACCAAGTCGGTCTCGGCCGTTGTTCGTGAACCAGAGATCGTCAGTCCCTGGTTGCCAATCGAACCCGACTGAGTTTCGTATTCCGTGAGCAAATATTTCTTCGCCGCTCCCGTCAGGATTCATCCTGAGGATCGTACCGTAGCGAGGGTCCTCACCCGTTCGATTACAGATGTTGCACGGTGCCCCAACAGGCAAGTACAGCATTCCGTCTGGACCAAACCCAAGATACTTCCAACCATGCCCCCGATCGGTCGGGAGGTCATCATTGAGTACCACCGGCTGTGGCGGGTCGTTGAGGCGTGACTCGATGCTATCGAATCGGAGCACGCGGCTAATCGCTGCGACATACAGTGCACCATCTCGAAACGCTACGCCGCTGGGCCTGGCCAACCCCGTCGCAATTGTGATCACGCGGTCGGCCTTGTGATCGTTGTTGTCGTCAACCACCGCGTAGACGTTGCCCGCTTCACGTGAGCCAACGAAAAGCGTCCCATCCTCGGTCAGTGCCATCTGCCTCGCGTTCTCCACGCCGCTGGCGTAAATCTCAATGCGGAAGCCAGCGGGCAAGGTCAAATGCTCAAGCGTGATTTCTTGACCTGTAAGCGGTACCGTGGCGGCCAATCCAACGACCACTGCCACAACGAAGAACCGGTACTTAATCAACATAACTTGGTCCTCAAAGACTCGCTGAAGATACGGACCGCACCCCAAGGAATGGCTCGGATGAACGGGTGGCCTCGACGAAATGTGGACCACCGGAAATGATACAGACTGCACCCGTGAAGAATCCGATCATCCCTCGATGCGTTTTCGGTGAAACCAACGTTTCGTAATCAAGAACGTCAATTCCCTGGTGCCGCATTATGATCCAGATTGAAGGTGATCGAGAATCGCGTGCGTCATACGCGAGCAGGAGACTGGCGTTGCGGCTCCGCCCATGTCCACAGTTCGCATGCCAGCGCGAAGCACCGCTTCAATCCCACTCTCGACCGCCTGAGCCTCGTCTTCGAGCGCAAGCGCGTGGCGCAACAGCATGGCCGCCGACGCAATGGCGGCGACCGGGTTAGCCACGTCCTGGCCCGCGATGTCGGGCGCGGAGCCGTGCACCGGCTCGAACAAACCAGCCTTACCCCCGATACTGGCTGAGGGGAGGAGACCGATCGACCCAACGACCGCGCCAGCCTCGTCTGACAAGATGTCTCCAAAGAGATTGCCGGCCAGCAGCACGTCGAACTTGCGAGGACTAGAAACCAGCAGTAGCGCGCATGAATCGACGAGCTGATGCTCAAGCGCCACATCGGGGAACCGCTTGCCAACGTCGATGACGACCTCTCGCCAAAACCGTGACACTTCAAGGACGTTGGCCTTGTCAACCGACGTGACGCGCTTCTGGCGGCGCCGAGCACTCTCGAACGCGACCGTCGCAATCCGTTCGATCTCCCCACGGTTGTACCGCATGGTATTGAACGCCGCATCCCCGTTGTCGGTACGCCCTCGCGGCTTCGCGTAGTAGAGACCGCCGGTCAGCTCACGAACGATCAACAGGTCAAGGCCGTCAATCAACTCGGGCTTGAGTGAGCTTCCGTCTTCCATCCCCGGCCATACCTTGGCAGGTCGAAGATTTGCGAAGACGCCAAGCTCCTGCCTGAGCTGGAGCAGCGCAGTCTCGGGCCGACGGCCCGCCGAGGCCTGGTCGAACTCCGGGTCGCCCACGGCACCCAGGAGCACGGCGTCGGCCGACAAACAAGCCTCGAGCGTCGCATCCGGCAGCGCGCGGCCTTCACTCCGCAAGGCGACTCCGCCAATCGTATGGTGGCGAAATGCGAACGAATGCTGAAACCGAGTGGCGACGCTCTCAAGAACCTGCTCGGCAGCGGAAACGACTTCTGGGCCAATCCCGTCGCCGGGAAGTAGGACAATTGTCGCGTTCATGAAATGTTCAAGTGGGCAGCCGGATACGAGACTATACCTGCGCGGTTCGAGTGGCGGGCTCTGTCGGGTTGTGAGCTTCGGTAACACGCACGCGATCGATAATCACGACTACATCGTCGTCGCTGACGCTCTTTTGCCGGTCGGCCAAGCTAATGACTTCACGATACACCCGGTCGAGCTCGAATCGCGTGAGCTCATGTCCCATCTGCTCACATCGCTGCTTCACCGCGTGGCGACCCGAGTGCTTACCCAAGACGAGGGTCGACTCCACGCCGATGTCTTCAGGTCTTATGATCTCATAGGTTCGTCGATCCTTGATCACGCCGTCCTGATGAATCCCCGCTTCATGCGCAAATGCGTTACGCCCAACGATGGCCTTGTTGGCCTGGACCGTTTCGTTCGTCAGCGACGACAACAGCTGGCTGGTTCGGAAGAGCTCGCTTGTGCGCACCATCGTTTCGAACGGGAGACGGTCGGGTCGAACGTGCGCGATCATCACGAGCTCTTCGAGCGCCGCGTTGCCAGCCCGCTCGCCGATGCCGTTGATCGTGCATTCCACCTGTCGTACACCGGCCCGCACAGCCGCCAGCGAGTTGGCCACGGCCAACCCGAGATCATCATGGCAGTGCGCGCTGAACACCACCTTGTCGGCGTTGGGTACCCGCGTCAGCACCCCGGTGAAGAACTCCCCGATCTCTTCAGGCGTACAGTAGCCCACGGTATCGGGCAGGTTGATCGTCATGGCGCCCGTTTCAATCGCACGTTCGACCACCTGACACAAGAAGTCCATATCTGAGCGCGTAGCGTCCTCAGCCGAGAACTCGACATCGTCCGTGTAGTTTCGGGCCTGTTTGACACTGGCTGTCAACACCTCCATACACTCATCACGGCTGAGGCGGAGCTTGCGTTCGAGGTGGAGATCGGACGTAGCGATGAAAATATGAATCCTCGAGCGTTCAGCCGGCTTCAGGGATTGGCCGGCGCGCTCGATATCGGCTGGGTTACACCGCGCTAACGCCGCGATAATCGGCTTTCGGATCTCGGTCGCGATGAGCCTTACGGCGTGCGCGTCATCGTCCGACGCAATCGGAAAGCCAGCTTCGAGAATGTCGACACCAAGCACCTCGAGTTGACGAGCAAGCTTCAGCTTCTCCGGTGTGTTCATTGAGAACCCAGGAGATTGCTCACCGTCCCGAAGGGTCGTATCGAAAATAGTCAGCTTGTCGGCTATCAAGGTCGCCTCCTCAACGCCAGTCTGTCGATCGAGCCTCTGGTCACAGTAAACGTTGTTTCGTGGTGGCAAGTCAAAGTTATAAATATTACAATTTCATAAGCTATTATCACATCGTGGATCTCTCACAGCTCAAGGTGTTTCTCACGGTTGCGACCGAGCGCAGCTTCTCTCGTGCGGCTGCCACCCTCAATCGGACGCAGCCTGCGGTGAGCCAGGCCGTCAAGCGACTAGAGGAAGAGCTCGGCGAGAAATTGTTTGATCGGTCCTCAAAGGGCGGACTGCTGACCGAAGTCGGCACCATCTTGCTCGACTACGCGAGGCAGCTCATCCGACTCAAGGAAGAGGCGGAAGGTGCGGTCCGAGAGCTCCAGGATCTTCGCCGTGGGCGCGTGGTTATCGGTGCAAACGAGGCGGCGGTTCACGTCCTACTGTCGGTGATCGGGCGGTTCCGTCGTCAGCACCCTCAGGCGCAGATCGAAGTTAAACGCACGTCGGCTCGGAAGATCGCCGGGGAGGTAATCAACCGATCGTTGGATTTCGGTGTCCTAACGTTTTTACCACGGGACCGCGGTCTCCACAGCGTGTCACTGGGCGAAGACGACCTCGTCGTGTTGACCCGTCCCGATCATTCGTTCGCCAAGAAACAACAGATCACCATGGAGGAGTTCGGGCAGCAGACCATCATCGCACACAACGACCCATCGCCGGCACGAGAACGCGTGCTGCGGCTGTACGAGCAGCGTCACGCGGCCATCAATATCCAGATCGGACTACCGAGTCTTGACGGGATCAAGCGCGCGATCGAGCTGGGCCTGGGGGTCGCGTTGCTGCCCCGCCGGTGTGCACTGGCCGAGATCGGCAGCGGGCAGCTCGTTGCGATCAAGGTAATGAAACTCCGTCTTCCGCGTGAAGTTCGGCTCATCTACCGCTCGTCTGGTGAGATGTCGCACGCGGCCGAGGCGTTTCTCCAGGCGGCGAAGGCGGAAAACTAGAAGCCTTTGACGTAGGGGAGCGCAGCGGCCATGTTGCGGACGTCGTCAAACTGGTCAAGCAGTAAATCGGTTGCGTCCCACTGACCGTTGAGGAGTGACTCGCGGGCGACGGACGGCATCCTGACCGGGACCGAAAGGCCATTTGTGGCGATCGACAAGTCGTCAACGCTGAACGCTATCGAGGTATCGGGTGCCTGCTCGACGGTGGCCATCAGCGCTTCGATGTCATCAGAGGACACCGTGGCACACGGCAGTCCGAGCGTCGTTGAGTTCCCCAGGAAGATCTCTGAAAACGACTGTCCGACGCATGCGCCGATACCCCACCGCTTGAGCGCTTGCGGGGCGTGCTCACGCGACGAGCCGGAGCCGAAGTTTTCGTTGACCAGTAAAATGGCCGCGCCAGCGTACGCCGGATTCGAGAATGGATGGCTTGGCATCGACTGCCGATCGTCCTCGAATACGTGATCGCCAAGTCCGTCGAACGTGATTGACCTGAGAAACCGTGCCGGAATGATTCGGTCGGTGTCGATGTTATTGCCACGCACGGGAATGCCGGTGCCTTCGATACGATCGATGCGTCGTATGTCGCTCACAACATCTGCCTCACATCGACGACTTCGCCTTTGATCGCCGCCGCGGCAACCATTGCCGGACTCATGAGCAGTGTCCGACCAGTCGGACTTCCCTGTCGGCCTTTGAAGTTGCGGTTTGACGACGAGGCACACACTTCGCGTCCGTTCAAGCGGTCTGGGTTCATAGCGAGACACATCGAACAGCCGGCGCCGCGCCATTCAAAGCCGGCCTCCTGGAAGATCTCGTGCAAGCCTTCCGACTCGGCGGCTGCCCGGATTCCCTTCGAACCAGGCACGACAAGCGCCCTCACGTGCGAGGACACCCGGTGACCCTTGACTACACGAGCCGCCTCGCGCAAGTCGGACAACCGCGAGTTCGTGCAGGAGCCGACGAACGCGACATCGACTTTGGTACCTGAAATAGGTGCTCCAGCGGTAAATCCCATAAACCCAAGCGCTTCACTCAGCGCACCCGCGTCGTCCCCGGCGCTACTCGGAACAGGAATCGATTCCGACACGCGGACCGATTGCCCCGGATTGATCCCCCACGTGACGCGCGGCTCAATCGTATCGCCATCGATGGTCACATCGTCATCGTACTTCGCATCAGCGTCGGACACCATCGACCGCCACCATGTTTTTGCCCGGTCGAATGCATCCTCTTCGGGGGCAAATGGACGGCCTTCGAGATAGGCGAACGTCGTTTCGTCAGGATTGACATAGCCAATCCGTGCGCCCCCCTCAATCGACATATTGCACAGCGTCATACGCTCATCCATCGACATCCGTTCGACCACCGATCCCCCGTACTCGTAGGCAAAGCCAACCCCTCCTTGAACGCCCAATCGCGCGATGATCTCAAGGATGACGTCTTTCGCATAGACGCCTGGACCGAGTGCTCCGGTGACAGAGATGCGTCGCACCTTAAGTGGATCGATCGCGAGGCACTGCGAGGCAAGCACGTCGCGCACCTGCGAGGTGCCGATACCGAACGCCACCGCACCGAAGGCGCCGTGTGTCGAGGTGTGGCTGTCCCCGCACGCGATCGTAACGCCCGGCTGAGTTAAACCGAGTTCTGGACCGATCACGTGGACGATACCTTGATGGTCGGTGCTGAGATCGGCGAACGGGATACCGTGTTCACGCACGTTGCGTTCCAGCGCGATCATCATTTGCTCGGCTAGTGCGTCGGCGAACGGACGCTGCTGGTCGAGAGTGGGGACGATGTGATCGACGGTGGCGTAAGTTCGCTCGGGAAACGCGACGCCAATGCCGCGCTGACGAAGCATGTCGAATGCCTGCGGTGTTGTCACTTCATGGATGAGGTGCAAGCCGATAAACACCTGGGTTTGCCCATTCGGAAGACGCCGTACGGTGTGAAGGTCCCACACCTTCTGGAGAAGGGTCTGACCCACTAGTTCTCCTCTTTGATGTTCTTAAGGAAATGCTCTTTCGGGAGGTGAATACGGTCGTAACTGGTGGCGGCAACCACGTAGTACCAGTTGGCGAAGCGCGCAGCAAGGCGTTCGGCCTTGTCTTGGCCTTCCTGCACGCGGCGCTTCCATGAGGCGTGGGCATCACTGTCTGGCGCCGACGGCTCTGGCAGCGCGGCCTGGTCGAACGACGCCTCGATGAATACATACCGGTTCACGCCAGGACCACTTTCGGCGTTGTCGCTGGTGTCGTCGCCAAGCACTATCGCGTCGCCACGCCCGTAGACGATCTCTCCAAACCGAAGCGTGTACAGAACTCCATCGGTTGTGCGAACGAGGAGTTCACCTTCGTTCGACAATAATCCACCGTTCGCCGTCGGGTAAAAACCCTTACGAATGATATTTCGAATGTCAACCTGACTGATACGCCCGTCCATGGTTGCGTCGCGAAGGTTACCTGTCATCCCCTCAGGTTTCGGACGAACGCCGGCGATTTCCATCCCGATGATTGCACCAACCAGACGGTTCACCTCAACGAAGTTGACCTCCTTACCACTGGGTATGTCAGTCCCGCTCCAGGTGGTTTCGTCTGTTTTGTTGAGTGTGAACTCGCGTGGTTGTGAGACCGTCCGGGTTGTTTCATCGACCTGATACTCGTTGAGGACGATACGAGCCACCTGGTTGCGCTCGATCTCAAGCAGATTTTGCTCGATCCAATCCTCGAATGCGGTGGTAATCTCGGCCTCAAACCTCGCCGTGTAGACTCGTTTCTGCTCGGGCACACGCACAAACCGCAAGCCAGGTCGATTCTCGACTGGGTTGCCAACGATCAGGTCGGCCAGTATTTCGCCATTGGCATCTTTGACAGTCACGCTGGTCCCGCGTCCGACGAGGCTTGTCGCCGTGAGGTCTGTCGGGTCGATTACACCGAGCGCCTCGTGGTCAGAAATGTTGTCGGATCGGAAATCCTCTTTGAGCAAACTGATGATATCGGCACTGATATTCGAGAGACGCTCGCGTCCGTCAGCCGGGTAATCATTGTGTGACGAAATGGTCCAGAGCCCGTCGCGATTGGTCACCTGGAACGGCATCGCGACGGCCTGCGCCTCGTCGAACTCGACGACATTGAGTGTTGCGGCCGCTTCCGGGTCTACAAACTCCGGAAAAAATGACTCGCCAACATCGAAGAATGCATCTGGAGTTGCCCGACCAGGAGTGCTCACGAACGCCACTATACTGAGCAGCAGCGCGACCCCTACGGCACGAACCGTTTTACTGAGTTCCTCCACAATCTACTCCTTGAGTCGACGCGCGGCGGCGGCGGCGGCGCGCTCACGTCTCTGGCGCCTAATGAAAATGAGAATTCCGAGCGCCACGACCGGTACCGGTGGAAGCAAGATCGCAAATGTCTTGATCGATGTCTGGATCTGGCGAATCTGTGCCTCCATATTCTCGCGACTCGCCTGGATTCGAGTGTCCTTCTCCATCGTGATGTTGGTGGACAAGACCTCAAGGCGGCGGTTCTCCAGTTCCTCAAGATTGCGAACCATGATCTGCTTGGTCTGCGCATCGATATCGGTGCGCGCTTGGAGTTCCTCCACCCGGTCGTTGAGGCGCTGCTGAGCGTCAGTCAAGGCCTCCTCCGCGTCGCCTTCGGCTTGCTGCTCGTCGGCTGTCCGCTGCTCAATGTATTCAGCTGTCTCTGCTTCAACGCGTTCCAATGTCCGGTGTCGCGCGCGTCGGCTCCGAAGGTCAATGAACGAATCTTCTTCGAGAAGAGTGTCCATGACGTTCAGAAAGAACGTGATGTTGTCGAAGTTGAGACCGCCAGGAGCCTGTTGGCGAATAGCAAAGAACTGTTCACTGATGAAGTCGAGGTCAGCGATGGCAATGACATCGATATCGCCTTCAGTTTTCCGTTCGATCTCCGCGGCGAGAAGAGCATCTATGTTGTCAGTGGACTCGTCATCTTCGTGTTCGGAGGTGCCGTCATCCGAGGATGTTGGCGAACCTGGCGCTGGCTTTCCGGTGAAGCGGACGCGTGCCGCCATAACGTAGTCGTCATTATCCTGACGACGCGGCGGGTTCGGGTTCATCTGTGGCCCAAACAGTGTGCTACGCACCAGTGAAAAGTACCCGTTGGTACCCGACCTCATCCCTGAACGCAGTAGGGGTTCGAATTCGTAGCGGTCATCGTTAATTGGCCCCAAGAAGCCCGGATAGAGAAAAACTAGTTCTTGTAGCCGCGATGTCATCGGGGTGTTGACGTTGAACGTCGTGTCGTTCTCGTTCCCCGTACCGAGAAAGACGATGTCTTCTGGCATGTGTGCTAATTCGGGATGTGGATTGTAGGTATCCCACACGATGCGAGTTGGCTTCCAGTCGATGCCAAACTGCCTAATCCACTCGCGTACGTTGCCACGCGGTCCGGGTCGTGGTTGGCCCGGCGGGTAGGTAAACGGATTGCCGTCTCCAACCCATTCCGTTGGTGATAGTCTCGGATTTAAGGTCAGAAGTGGGTCGACGAGAATCAGTGCCGGCGTGCCGGCACGAATATAGTCAGCAACAAACCCTTGCTCGTCAGTCTGCAGAGATGACGGCAAGGGCACCAAGAGCGCATCTACCTCTTGAGTGATCGCCATTTCCGGACTAACTTCAACGACGTCGTATTGCTTCCGCAGCTCAGTGATTACTGACCATTGCGGCGCGTACTGGTTTTGTTGGAAATTATTACCGCCGAATAAATTCGCCATGGTTGCGACCACGCCGACGCGCTTTCGCTCGGTGCGCGCTACCACGCGGATGCTTCGCATAATCTCGTATTCCGCTGGCAATCCAACGTTGAAGAAGCCGACCACTTGCTCTTCTGCACCACAGGTGAATGCTACGCCGAGAAAAACCTGCTCAACCTCAGAGCGCGCCGTGCTGACGTTGCGCACAGGCCGCGGTTCAATCCCGAATGTTTCGCGTGCTTCGCGCGCCGCGTCAGTGAACGGTTCGGTATCGTGAATTAACACCTCGACACGTGAGCCACCGATAGCATCGATCTCTTCGAGGATGCTGATCAAATTCGACCGAGTTTGCACGAATGGTTCCGGAACCGATGGGCTGACGTACGCTCGAATAAAAACAGGACGGTCCTCCGGCAGCTCGGTGAGAAGCGCGTGTGTCTCACCGCTCAATGAGTGCAACTGCTCAGCCGTGACATCGATGCGAACGCTCAGTCGGTTGACGAGCACGCCGACGCTGACCAGCGCTACGGCAAACGCGCTGGCACGCACCGTATGGTGTAACCACATCGGATACCCGTCAGCACGCGTCGGCCAGTGTCGCCGGCTCAGAACAAGCACGTTTAAATACAGAAAGAACGCACCGACTGACACGAAGTAGAGAAGCGCGCTTAGACTGATGATGCCCTTCGCGAAATCATCGAAGTGACGAAAGACACCGAGTGACGCGGCCGTTCGCTCGAGGTCTGGCGCCACGGCAGCAACGACCGTATCGGGCGCAACGAGACCCGTGCAAAAGAGTCCGGCTACAATAAACGCAACCGTGGCATTCCGCGTCAGTAGCGACGCCACCATGCCGACTGCGATCAGTGCGGCCCCGATTAACCAATAGCCAACGTAGTTGCTGAGCATCAAACCGAGGTCTGGACTTCCCAGATAAAAGAGCACCAGAACATAGCTGAGCGAGAGGAGCAGCGACGCCGTGTAGACCCCAAGCACCGCGGCATACTTACCGAGCACTACCTCAACGTCGGCTGCCGGAAGTGTCAGTAGAAGTTCATCGGTTCCAAGCTTCTTCTCCTCGGACCAGACGCCCATGGTGAGCGCTGGGATAAAAAAGAGGAGGAGGTATGGAAACACTCCGTTCAGCTGATCGAGATTAGCGAGGTTTTGCAAGAAGAATCGGTCCTGCCAGAATGTCGCGGCCGCGCTCAGAAAGATGAAGAGCGTGATGAAGACGTAACCACTCGGATTGCTGAAGTACATTCGCAGATCGCGGCGAGCGACCGCTTTGACGACTGCAACGTTAACCGCTCGTTCTGCCGCCATTAGGACCCCTACGAAATTCGGGCGATGGACCCATTTCATTGCCCATCGGCGGCATGCCGCCACCGGTCAGTCGATAGAAAGGCTGTTCGAGCGACCCGTTCTCCTTCAGCTCTTCAACTGAACCATCAAACACCAGCCGCCCATCGTTAACAAGCAGTAGGCGGTCAGCAATCGCCTCTGCTTCGTGGAGGATGTGCGTCGAGATCAAAAGCGTTTTCGTTCGACCGAGCCGCTGAATATTTTTGCGGAACTGTTGGATCTGGTTGGGGTCAAGACCGGCGGTCGGCTCATCCATAATGAGAACGTCTGGGTCGTGCAGTAACGCCTGCGCCATGCCAACGCGCTGGCGGTACCCTTTCGAGAGCTTACCAATCGTTTTTTTCATCACTAGCTCAAGCGCGCAGAGTTCCACAACGGTGTCGATGCGTGCCTTAAGCGTCGCCGGCTCGATTTCGCGCGCCTCACCAAAAAAGCTTAGGAGGTCGAGCGGCGTCATGTCCGGGTACAGCGGTCCGTTCTCGGGGAGGTAGCCTAGTCGCTTCGACGCATTGATCCTCTGGGTTCGGACGTCGAACCCCGCGATCGACGCGCCGCCCGCGTTCGGCGCCAAATACCCGGTCAGCATCCGCAGTATGGTCGTCTTTCCTGCTCCGTTCGGCCCGATGAAGGCCACTACCTGCCCCTCGGGAATGGTGAACGAGATGTTGTCCACTGCGACAAAGGGACCGTAGTACTTACTCAGCCCCCACGCCTCAATCATCGGTCGTGTCAATTCGGTCATTTTCGGTCGGGTTCGAGACGCTGCCGCACGTGACTAGCTTCGTTTCTCTGCAAGCGTCCGTGCCCGGCTAAAGTATCCGGGTGCACTCAGGCCGGCACAAATATCGAAGAAAGCTGGAGTCGGCCCCTTCCATTCCAGCTCATCGACCGTCTCGAAGACCGGTACGGTCGTGCAAAGGGTTGCTAGTTGACGAAAAAGAGCCGCGTCCTCTCGCCCGGCGGCGAGGCTGCGGCCAAGTCTGGCGGCGCCCCTCACGTCAACGTCCCAGTGACCAGCATCTGTGGGAATCTCCTCAATATGGCCGTAGCGCGCGAGCAGCGTCGAGGCAGACTTGGCACCCCATCCGGGCAGACCGGGATATCCGTCAGCCGCATCTCCCACCAATGCCAGGTAATCGACTATCGACTCGGGTTGTACGCCAAACCGTTTCCGCACACCGGCAGCATCACGCAGCGTGCCCTCGCGTCGGTCGAACTGGACGACCCGCCGGCCACGAACGCACTGAGCGAGGTCTTTGTCCGGCGTGCAGATGAAGACCTGCTCCACGCGATCGTCGGCCGCGGCGCACACCGACGCCGAGGCCAACCCATCATCGGCTTCGAACTCGACCATCGGCCACACGACGACCCCCAGTGCACGAAGCGCGTTCTCCAGCGGATGAAACTGGATAACCAGAGCCGGATCAATGCCATCACCTGTTTTATAGTCAGAATAGAGGTGGTTCCGGAACGATTCAACCGTGTGATCGGTCGCGACGCCCAAGTGCGTCACGTCTTCCTCAAGCATCCCGATCACCGAACCAACGACGCCACGCACGGCGCCCGTTTCGCTCCCGCTGGCATCTTTAAGTGACGGCGCGGCAAAAAAATGTCGGAATAGCTCGTACGTGCCATCGAGCAGGAAGACGTTCATGGGGGAGGAAGGGAATTAGGGGTAAGGAGGTAGGAGTGAGGGGATACCAGCCTTCGGCCCTATCTCCTCACTACTATCTTATCTCTCCTATCTACTTTTCTTCTCACGCCGCTCCCCCGACACCGTCAGAATCACGGCCGCGCCGGCGCGAGCGTACTGGTTTTCTATCCTCAACGAACACGCTCAGTCTCTGACTCCTCGAGGGCTCCCGAAGCTTCCTCAGTGCAGCCGCCTCGATCTGTCGAATGCGCTCCCGTGTCAGCGAAAACTTCTCGCCAAGTTCAGCGAGTGTCGGCTCGGCGCCATCGGTCAAGCCGAAGCGCATCCGGATCACTTCTCGCTCCTTCGGACTCAACGTCTCAAGAACCGACTCGGTCTGCCGCCGTAGGTCGTACGCGATCGTCGACTCGGCTGGATTCACGGCCTGACGATCTTCGATGAAATCGCCGAACTGACTCTCTTCGCCCTCGCCAATTGGAGAATCGAGTGAAACAACTGTCTGGGCAATCCGACGGGCTTTTCGTACCACCGCAATCGGGAGATCGGCGCGCTCGGCCAGCTCCTTGTAGTCGGCTCGCGCCCAAGGTCACGGGTGAGCGTCTGGGTCGCGCGGTTCAGTTTATTGAGGGTCTCGATCATGTGCACCGGGATGCGGATGGTCCGCGCCTGGTCCGCGATAGCTCGCGTGATGGCCTGGCGGATCCACCAGGTGGCGTACGTCGAGAACTTGAAGCCACGCCGATAGTCGAACTTGTCGACGGCGCGCATCAGCCCGATATTGCCTTCCTGGATCAGATCCAGGAAGGCCAGCCCGCGGTTGGCGTATTTCTTTGCAACCGACACGACGAGCCGCAGGTTAGCTTCGGTCAACTCCTTGCGGGCTTGCTCGGCGTGAGCTGACCCTGCGAAGATGATCTCCTGGATGCGGTTGAGCGTCTTCAAGCTCTCACCAACTTCTTGCTGGCGCTCTCTCAGCGCCCGATACGCATCACGAAGCCCAGGAACCTCGACTCGCTTCGCGGCCTTCTTTCGACCCCGCGCCGGTGGTGGGGCAGACTGCCGGACCAAACGCTTGACCTTGCGCTCGGCTCGTCGCAGTACCAACGCCGCTTGCTCAACCTTGTCGATAAACGATTGTCGCATCGCCGGCGTGAAGTTGATGGCCCGGATTCTCTTGGCGACCTCGATTCGTGCGCGGAGCACTCGCCACTTCGACTTAACTGATGTTCGTCGATACCGCTTCCGTGTTGCCGCTGCCCGCGATTCCACACGGGCCAACTCCTTGAGCGCCGCCGCGATGGTATCTATGTCACCAACGAGCCGCTTCCTACGGTTGGCAAGCTGGCGATCGGACAGATCGGTGTCCGGTAGCAGCACTAAGTCGTGCAGCAGCAGACCATCACCCTGTCTCAGCTGCTCGCCTAAGGCGATAACATGCCGTGCGATGATTAAACTTCGTGAGAATGCGTTCCAGACTCGGTTTTCGCCGCATTCGATGCGCTTGGCGATAGCTACCTCGCCCTCGCGCGTCAATAGCGGTACTCGGCTCATTTGACGTAAATAGGTTCGAACCAGGTCCTGGCCCTGATCGGCATCCTCACCCGGCGCATGAACCTCCTGTCCCGGAGTTACCCGAAGCTGGGGCCGGCGACGCGTGGAAGTGGAAACATCCATTGAATCGGTAGCACTCTCGACCTCCACGCCAGCGGCTTCCACTTCCTGAAGTAGCGTACTCAGATCGTCCGAATCAAGCTCCTGAGATACGTACTCGAGCACCTGATCTAATGTTACGAACCCGCGCTCTTGACCCAGTGCTACTAGGTCACGCACGACCTCCTGTTTTTCCTGAATTAACAATCGATGGCTCCTCTCGCCCTCGTTCATGAGCGCCTAGCGTTCAGTGCCTGACCGCAGTACCATGCGTACCTATAGACCTATAAAGAGTTAGACGCCAAACGGGAGTGGGTTGTTTCGGAGAACCGCATTTAATTCTAACAGCAAGTTCGAAGAATTTCCGTCTTTTTCGTGTCGTTCGTATCACCTTTCGGGTATTTACCTGTGTTTCAGTAGAGCCCGAGACGACGGCCACTGCCAGAATGGGAGATGAACCATCGACGGGTCGAACCAACTCCACGGAGCCACGCGAGCAAAACGACGCTCTGAGCCTGCTGTCCAGGAAAACCCGTATCCATCTCAGAGTCGGTTGGGTAGTGGCCAACCGTACTCCCATTAAGGTCAGGCTAGCATTGAACCGATGGGTTGATACGCTCGGACCTTGTTAAAGCTGACCGGTCAACTATTAAATGCCGGCTCTTCGTCTCTGAAACATTCGACGTCAAGCCGACCTTAGAGGAGTTCCTCAGGTTGCATACCACCTCAAGGAACGAGGAGAGCTGACGCGGCCCACCCCAAATGCCGCCCATCGGATCGCGACGACGAACCCTCTAGTACCGATAGTGCTCCGGCTTGTACGGCCCTTCGACCGGGACATCGATGTAGTCGGCCTGCTCCTGGGTAAGCTCGGTCAGCTTGACGCCCAAGTGATCCAAGTGCAGTCGCGCCACTGGAGCCGGTGTTCTCGTCTAGCTTCTTGGGCAGCATATAGACCTTCTTCTCGTACTCGCCGGCTATTCGCATGCAGTCGCAGGAGCTGCGCGAGCACCTGATTCGTGAATGACGCTGACATGACAAAGCTGGGGTGTCCCGTTGCACATCCGAGATTGAGGAGTCGTCCCTCTGCGAGCACCAAAACACTGTGCCCGTCACGGAATCGCCATTCATCGTATTGTGGCTTGATATTAATCTGCTCGATGCCAGGCACCTTCTTCAGACCAGCCATGTCAATCTCGTTGTCGAAGTGACCGATGTTGCCGACAATCGCCTTGTCCTTCATCCGGCCCATTTGGGCAGCCATGATAATGTCCTTGTTGCCTGTCGCAGTAATGAAAATGTCGGCCGTCGCAAGCATATTCGCGAGTGTGTTGACCTCATAGCCCTCCATCGCGGCTTGAAGCGCACAGATGGGATCGACTTCAGTCACGACGACTCGACATCCCTGGCCGCGGAGAGACTGGGCGCATCCCTTGCCCACCTCGCCAAACCCACAGATAACGGCAACCTTGCCACCAAGCATCACGTCGGTTGCCCGCGCCAAACCATCCGGTAACGAATGCCGACATCCATATACGTTATCGAACTTGCTCTTCGTCACCGAGTCGTTGACGTTGATGGCAGGAAACAGGAGGGTTCCGTTCCGCATCATCTCGTAGAGGCGATGGACGCCAGTCGTAGTTTCTTCGCTCACACCTCGGATCGCCAGGCTAATCCGCTGCCACTGCTCCGGATCACGATCTTGAAGCTGCCGAAGGAGGTCAAGGATAACTCCCCACTCCTCGGATTCGGTGTCAGGGTCGAAGGCTGGTAGCGAACCAGCCTGCTCAAATTCGTAGCCCTTATGGATTAGCAGCGTGGCATCACCACCGTCGTCCACAACCAGGTCAGGACCGGTCCCATCCGGCCAAATGAGAACTTGGTTGGTACACCACCAGTATTCGGAAAGCGTCTCCCTCTTCCACGCAAAGACCGGTTTTCCTCGTGGGTATTCTGGTGTGCCATTCGTTTCAGGTCGACCGACAACGACGGCACTTGCGGCGTGATCTTGCGTCGAAAAGATGTTGCATGAGGCCCAGCGAACATCGGCGCCGAGATCGCTTAACGTTTCAATGAGCACGGCGGTCTGCACGGTCATGTGGAGACTGCCCATCACCTTGGCACCCGCAAGCGGTTTCTTGTCAGCATGGGCACGACGCAGTGCCATCAAACCCGGCATTTCCTGCTCTGCTAGCCGGATCTCATCTCGGCCACGTGAGGCCAGTGACAGGTCGGCCACCTTGTATGGCAGTCGGTTCTTCTCTGCCGCTTCATCGAAGGGATGCATCGTTTCGAGCGAGGTCGTGCTCATCAACACCTCCTTTGGCAACTATTGTACCGTTCTCCGATGGCAAGGAGACCCGCCGACGGCATAATCCAAGACCCGATTCGAACCTCGCTCTCGCAACACGGACGCCACAGTGTGCATACTGCTTGCATGAATCCTGAGTCCTGGAAAATTGAGGCACCTGCGCCCGGAAGTGTCGACGCCTACCGCTATCGTGACTTCGACCCACGAAAAGGTCGCGGCGGTCGAATACGACGCCGGACAGCAGGCCTTTTCGTCTTGCCCGCTGGCCCAGTGGCAAAAGCGAGAACCGGCTTTGAAACCGGAGCATGCAGCGTTTGCTGGTAATAGTCGTCCAGTAGCATCGCAATCAACGCGGACTCATCTTCGTTATCGGCGAGCGCCCGCGCTAGCGGCACAAAGCGCTGACTCCGTTCGGCTTGGAGCTTGTCGCGTTCCCGCAGGTTCGCCTCAAGCAACGTGGTCACACGCTCCGCCACGACGCTCTGCACATCCGCATCGGTGGGTGCCGGTAGCTGTAGGAATTCGATAGCGTATTGCTTTGCGATGCTATTGAGCGTCAGCGCCTCGGCCTCGGTTACAAGCGATATCGCCACGCCCGAAGCACCGGCCCGGCCGGTCCGACCAGCTCGGTGAATATAACCCTCCGGGTCCTCTGGAGGCTCATACTGAAGGACGTGCGACAGCTCTGGAAGATCGATTCCTCGAGCGGCCACATCAGTCGCGACCAAGAACCGGAGCGCGCCCTGTCGTAACCGCTTCAGGATCTGCTCACGATCGGCTTGGGACCGATCGGCGCTGAGCTCATCGGCATCGTAACCGAACCGTTGTAGCACCACCGTCACATAGTGAACAGCTGCCTTCGTGTTGCAGAACACGATCGCAGATGCCGGGTTCTCGAGCTCAATGAGTCGAATCAGGCAGCGGTCCTTGTCCATCGCAGGAACGATACAAAACGAATGGTCCGTGTCGGTGACATGCACCTGCGAGCCACTTAGCGAGATGAACTCGGGGTCGCGCAGAAACTCCTTCGACGTGTGCAACACGAACGGCGGAAACGTCGCCGAGAACATGCTGTTGTGTAAACGCTTGAGTGTTGTCGCAGGAAGATGTCGCTGAACCTCCTGCATGTCTGGGTAGAACCCCATCGACAGCATCCGATCCGCCTCATCAAAAACCCGCATGCTGAGAAAGCGCAGCGAGAAAGTGCCGCGCAGCAGGTGATCGAGAACGCGTCCGGGCGTGCCGACGACAATCTGTGCACCACCTCGGAGCGCGTCGACCTGCGGACCATAGCCGACACCGCCATACACGGCGATAGTCCGCAACCCGGTCTGGCTGCATAACAGTTCCGCCTGCTGGGCTACCTGCTTCGCAAGCTCGCGAGTCGGCACCAGCACGAGCGCTTGGCACGTCGCCGTCGCTGGGTCGAGCCGGTCGAGCATCGGTAGCACGAACGCACCGGTCTTGCCGCTGCCCGTACGGGATTGGACCATAACGTCACGTCCGCCGAGAAGCAGAGGTATCGCTCGCGCCTGCACCGGCATGAGCTCGGTCCAACCCACCTGTTCAACCGCGGCTTTCAACGACGTAGGGAGAAGATCTAGCGTGAGATCAGTCGGGGCTGTCGACGGATCATCGGTCGATGTATCAGTGTGGTCAGTCAAATTACCCTGGCTGCAACAACGGTGAGTGTGGTCAGACCTGCCTTCCCCCCATTTTACACATTACGACTTGTCGATCGGTGCACGGGGCAAAGATGGTGCGTTCCTTGCTTGACCATGCGTTGGGTAGGTAACCGTGAGTCTTACGGAAATGGGGTAGGGGACAATGTCAGAGAAGGAGAATATCTGCCCTTGAAGAGCTTTCTGCAAGACAGTATGCTGCCTGCGCCCATTGAGGGCGGCCACCTCATCCACCAGCGTGATGAAATCGACCATCGGCTTCATTGGACTTGGAAACATGGGCCAGGGAATGGTCCGTACCCTCCTAGCGAAAGGCACGGACGTCACGGTCTACACGCGCACTCAGACCAAAATAGATGCGATGGTTGCTGACGGAGCTAAGGGCACGTCGTCAGTGAACGAGCTCGCGACCGCTGTCGATATCATCCTGGCCTGCCTGCCCGACGTTCAGACTTCAAGAGACGTGTTTCTCGGGGATAGTGGGGCTCTCGCCAACGCCCGGCCCGGACAGGTCTTCGTCGATCACAGCACGGTTGACATCACGACGTCGCGAATGTGTGCCGACGCCGCCAGCCAACAAGGGGCGTTCTTTCTCGACGCTCCGATCTCAGGTGGACCTGACGGCGCGGCGGCGGGAACACTCACCATCATGGCCGGCGGCGACCAAGACGCGTACGACACGGTACGGCCGTGCTTCGAGAAGATGGGCGTGCACGTTGCGCGCCTCGGCCCCTCCGGCGCGGGAACGGCGATGAAGCTGATGAACCAGCTGCTGGTGGGCGTTCATACCGTGGCCGCTGCAGAAGCGTTCGCCTTGGCCAGCTGGGCAGGGGTCGACCTGGACGTCGCGGCCGAACTCCTTCGAGTCAGCTGGGGCGCCAGCCGGATGGTCGAGCGCAACGCACCCGTTACGCGGGCCCGAGCTTTCACGAACTCTCGCACGCCGGTCCGCACCCTCCACAAGGACCTCAACATCATCACCGCACTGGCCAACGAGGCGCAGCTGTCGCTGCCACTTGGCATCGAGGCTTACAGAGTCTTTCACTCGCGACTGAGTCAGGGAAAGGGTGACCAGGATATCGCGAGTGTGATCGAGACAATTGAAGGGCTCGACCCTGCTCGGCATGAATAGCGACGCAGGTCGCGAGGTTTCAGTAGGCCTCAGCCCTCAACCACACCCGAATGACCTCCTCGTCGTTCCGCTCAACCCCGTCAGTTGCGATGAGTTGTCGTGCGAACCTACCCGCCCCTACGGAACGAGCGGCGCTAGCGGGAATACGAAAACGAGTGAGAACGACCAGGAACTATCATCGCTGAGAAAACGTTCGGCACCGACAACGTCTCCTGCCTTGGGAAGACCGGTTGCCACGTAGTCCAGCGACCCCTCGATCTCCACGTTCCGTAGCCAGTGGCCTTCGGGCAAGCCTCTGAACACGAAAAATGCCGTGTCCCACTCAAAGTTCAGCTTGTGCGTGTAGCTGCTGCTATCGCCGGGGCGTTCGGCAGCGCTAATCTTGTCGACGATATCGAAGTGCGATTCGATCCAGCCACCGGTCTGTTTCGGTTCGAGCAGGCCGAGGTTGAGTTCAAGCTCGAACTCAATTTCATTGCCCCTGAACGACTCGCGGCCGAGCTCGTCAGCCGTCACCCCCGTAAAGGGGTTGGCGTCTGCAGAGCCTGAGGGGATGAAGATTGTCTCAACGGTAAACCCGACACGGGGAATCTCGGTGGGAATGCCTACCGCTAGAATGAGCTCGAACACGGCCTCGGTATCGGCCTTCCCGGTGCTCACGATAGTGCCGTCGACGAGCTCCTCGATGGTCTGACGTCTGAAGATCGGTGCGAACGTCAGGGTCGGTTCGATCTTGACTTCAGGCGCGCACAAAAAGACACACCTGCCATCGTCTTCCTGTGCGGCTACCGGCAACGCCGAGCCAATCACCATCGCCAAAGCAAACGACCCGCAACGGTATATCATCTTTCTTTTCAGATCAAACCAGGTGCCGGCAGGGCCACACCCGCCAATGATAGGATGCATCGTATGCCGATTCGCCCGGGCCTGCCTTGGGCAGCTGGTCTCGTGCTTACCCTACTTTGGCCGACGGCTTGCTCCCGGGAGCAAATTCCACCCGTCGCGCACGACGTTTCCGACACGTTCGTGGGCTCGGCAGCTTGCCTCGAGTGTCATATAGACATCTACACGCGATGGCAGGACACGTTGATGGCGAACGTGCTGCAAGACCCTCGGGAACGTCCGTCGGCGATTCTCGCTGACTTCGAAACGGATGATCCACTCGTCACCTTTGGCCCAGCTGACGTTGCCTTTACCTACGGCAGCAAATGGAAGCAACGGTATTTCACTCGGGTCGGAGACGATCTTTTCGTCCTGCCCGCACAGTGGGACGTCTTGAATCGCGAGTGGCGACGCTACCACCCTCAACCCGGCGGCGATTGGTGGACCGCCTTTTATCCGATCGACCCGATGCAGCGCCCAACCGGTCCGCTCTGCGACGGATGTCACTCGGTCAACTACGACCTTCAGACCAAGCGCCCGACCGAATGGAATGTCGGGTGTGAGGCCTGCCACGGCCCAGGTGGGGCACATCTCTCGGAACCTGTCAACGGCAATATTGTGAACCCGTCCAACCTCGATGCAATTCGCGCCACGGACATCTGCATACAGTGCCACTCTCAGGGACAGCCGCACGCCAATCCGATCGACGGCTTCTACTTCGACTGGCCGGTGGGGTATCGCCCAGGTACGCGCCTCAGCAACCGCTGGAGGCTAGACGAAGCTCATCTTGGAGAAGAGACCTTTACGCACTGGCCCGACGGATCGGCCCACAAGAATCGGATGCAGGGCAACGACTACATCCAGAGCCAGATGTACGTGAAGGGCGTCACCTGCTCCGGCTGCCATGATGTTCACGGCACCAAGCATGACGCCGACCTCATCGCGCCTGGCAACGACGTCTGTCTAACCTGCCACCAACCACAGCTGCAGCCGGGGCCCGCTGGCTCGGTCGAAAACCACACGCGGCATGCGGAGGATTCGGAAGGCAGTCACTGCATAACCTGTCACATGCCACCAATTGCCAGGACTGTCGGATCGGTCAACGTCCGAAGCCACACCTTCAAGTTCATTTCGCCGATCTTGACCGAGAAGCACGGCATTCCAAACCCATGTACGATCTGTCACACTGACGAAACGAATCAGTGGGCGATCGATGAGTTGCTGAAGTGGCCGCACGTCTCACCGTGGCGGGTTGCCCCGTGATGTTGACGACCCCTCGGTGGCTATTGCCCGACTGGGCTCCCAATCTGCATCCAGTCCTTGTGCACTTTCCAGTCGCGCTTCTGGTCACCGCCGTCGCATGCGATTTTCTCGCCTTTGCTCTGAAACGTCACCCATTTTTGCGGAATGGGGCAGCCGCGCTTTACCTCCTTGGAACGGTGCTCATAGTTCCAACCTATCTCAGCGGTCGTGAGGCGGGTGCAACGGTCTTCACACCAGGAATGGCCCATGGTCTCGTCGATGAACACTGGACCTGGGCAATGTGGACGTTACTCTATTTCATTGGCCTGACGGGCGGGCGACTTGTCGCGCACTGGCGACTTGCCGGCTGGCACCCGGCACTCTGGGCCTTCTTCCTAGTCGGGGGGGCTGGCGGCGTACTACTCTTGACGACGACGGCAGAGCGGGGGGCGCGGCTTGTCTTCGACTACGGCGTTGGTGTCCTGGGTGTTCGTTAATGGATGGACTGCCTTCATTCCTGATTGACCAAGTGGCGTAGTCGGATCGTCCCTTCGCCGGCTGGACCGATCACGGGCCTAGCGGTCACCGCCGCACACCGCTTGAGCACTCGCTCCATCGAGAATTGCGCGAAGAACACGACTGCGGCTGAATCGGTGCCGCAGACCGCGTCGATGATGAGCTGGTCGTGCAGGTCTGAGTTGCCAGTGAGGAGGGCGTCCATCGCACCGGTCACCGCATACGAGGACAGGGAAACGCGACGTGACCGACGCTGGGCTTCCTCCTCGAACTCCGCGACAAGCAACCGCGCAGATTCCGGTGCGGTCGCGACCACATGTAGCGGCCGATCGAGACTCAGGCCACGCTCAATCAGACCCTCGAAGGAAGTTAGGACTGGGACGTCGACGTGGTTCCGAGCTTGGCGGACGGCGGCACCAAAGAAAGAACCTGTGAACAAGACCGCCTCGGCCCCTGTCGCTGCACTGTACCTGATCAGACGCTGGATGCGAGACTCGAGCTCAGCACTGTCGGCGGTCCCCCGACTGCGGTCAAGGTAGAGCGATCCGTCCAAAAAATGTGCAACATCGGCGGCTGGCCAGTGGAGATCGAACGCGGCCTGAGTCGGCTCGATCGAGCTCATCAGCGCGTGAACCGCACCAATCCGAAAACGTCTTGCCTGGGCCATGTCTATAGTCCGCTCATCCGCATGAGATCATGACAGACTCGCGGTAGATGACGCGAACCGGCCGAGCAGGCTGCGCTGGCGTTGGAAACGGCATTACTCAAGCGGGAGGTTGGGCAGATTGTTCACGGTCAGATGATGTTCCCCTTGATCCTGCGCTACGTTCCGACGAACATGGCCGACCTGGATACGACTGGACCGCAAGAATGCGCCGGGTGACTAGCACCGTATTTCGACATCGTCTGTCGCCAGCCCCGTACCTCTGGCTCGCAGCTGCAGGGTTTTCCGTAAATGTGGCCTGCACAGTGTGGAGCGGTAACTCGGGTAGTGATCCGCGTCTAAAGCGCGGAACAGGAGAGACCGGTGTGGCATATATCGACAGTACAACCTGTGCCGAGTGTCACGAGATGGAACATGAAGCTTGGTCCGGTTCCCACCACGACCTCTCCATGCAGGAGGCCACATCCCAGACGGTCCTTGGCAACTTCGACAATGCAACATTCACGCACTTCGGCGTGACATCCCGGTTCTTCACGCGGGACGGCCACTTCTTTGTCAACACCGAGGGACCAGATGGCAAGCTCGCCGAGTTTGAGCTCATCTACACGTTCGGGGTTGAACCGCTGCAGCAGTATTTGGCGCTGTTTCCGGGTGGTCGTCTTCAGAGCCTAACGATCGCGTGGGACACGGAACGGGGCGAGTGGTTTCATCTCTATCCTCACGAGCGGATCCTGCCCGATGATCCATTGCACTGGACCGGTCGTTACCAGAACTGGAACGCCATGTGCGCGGAATGTCATTCGACCAATCTACGTAAGAACTATGACCCCGACACCGAAATGTATCGGACGGTCTGGGACAAGATTGATGTCGGCTGCCAAGCGTGTCACGGTCCAGGCGAGGCGCATGTCGAGTGGGCCCGTTCGGTAAATGCCCATCGGAAGACCGACGCGGCCGCTGCCGGTTTGGTTGTCGACCTCGCTTCGGCCAACGCCCTGAACGAGATCGAGTCGTGCGCAGGCTGCCACTCACGTCGGCAGCGAATCAACCACATCGACCGGCACGCGCGGCCACTTCTTGACGACTTCCGACCATCAACGCTCCAAGATGGGCTCTATCACGCGGATGGCCAGATTCAAGATGAGGTCTATGTCTGGGGATCATTCGCGCAAAGCAAGATGTACGAAGCTGGGGTCAGGTGTTCGAACTGTCATGACCCACACGGGTTGGAATTGGCGGTCGAGGGTAACGCGGTATGTGTGCAGTGCCACCGTAAGACGCCGGTAGGTAATTTTCCGACACTCAAGTTGCGGAACTACGACACGCCTGAGCACCATTTCCACGCCACCGGTTCAGAGGGCTCGCAGTGCGTGAACTGTCACATGCCAGCGAAAGTGTACATGGTCGTCGACCCGCGTCGCGACCACAGTATCCGAATTCCCCGCCCAGATATCTCCGCCCGGCTTGGCACACCGAATGCTTGCACCATGTGCCACGCGAATCAGGAAGCCAAATGGGCGGCCGACAGAGTTGAGGACTGGTGGGGAGCACCCGAAACTACACATTTTGCTGGAGTGTTCGCTGACGCGCGCGCTGGAAACCCCGCGACCGAAAAGCCGCTTATCGAACTCGTCGCCGACCCGGCTCAACCGGCCATCGTTCGGGCTACCGCACTTGAACACCTACGCCAGTACGGTCCCCTCGCGCTCAAGGCGATTGCCGCGGCGACCGTGGACGAGGACCCGCTCGTCAGGGCGGTGGCCGCCGGCAGCCTTGAGCGCCTTCCGCCAAACCAGCGTATCGCGATCGTCACGCCACTACTTGATGACCTCGTTCGCGCGGTTCGTATCGAGGCCGCTCGGGTGTTGACATCCATCTCACTCGCCGATTTCACTGAGCGCCAGGCCGAACTCCTCGAAGGGGCGTTGTCAGAGTTCGTCGATGCAGAGATGGTTTCGGCCGATCTGCCGACGGCCCACCTGAACTTGGGCGTCCTTCAAGTACGCGCTGGTCACCTTGAGGAGGCCGAGCGCGAATATCTGAATGCCCTTCACCTTGATCCAGGCTTTGTCCCCGTTCGGTTCAACCTCGCCAACCTGTATAACGAACAGGGGCGAAACGACGAGGCAGAAACCATCCTCTACGAAGGGATCAAGTTGGCACCGGAGGAAGGCGAGCTTCATTATTCGCTCGCACTGCTCTTGGCCGAAGAGAGTCGTCTGAAAGAAGCGGCGACCAGCCTTCAAAGAGCCGTCGAACTGATTCCGCGCGCGCGCGTCCGCTACAACTACGGCCTCGTCTTAAATAGGCTCGGCCGCCATGATGAAGCTGAGGCAGCGTTGGTCTTGGCGAACGAGGGCGACCCGAGCGATCCAGACGTGCTTGTCGCACTTGTGCGGCTCCTTATGAACCGAGGCAACCTTGATCGCGCCCTCGAATACGCGCACTCCTTACTCCGCCTGAATCCAACGGCATCAGGTCCTCAACAACTCATCAACGAGATTCAGCTCCGTCAACTCAGGCAGCCGTAGGCGTTCAATCCTACCGGCGGATGCTTCCGGCACAGCCTACTGACACAAACTTTCGTTTCACTGGCCGTTGGGAGCTTTTCTTTAAGGAGTTTCTTCAGGGGTGCTACTTCTGCTCTTCGTGGGAGTGAATTCGCCTTTCGCCGGACGCTACCGCCATCCTGCCGGCTGCCAGCCGGTGCTCGTTGGTAACCCCCTCGGAACAGGCTTCTTCGAAAAACTCATAACTGTCTTGCTTGATTCGGCCTATGGTGAACGCAATCTTCCACGGTCTCGTAAACACAGTTGGGTCTTCGAGGGTAGCTTCGTAGCTAATGGTGTCAGCGTCGACCAACGTCCAACGTTCAACGACACGCAAGTCTTCGCTGTAGAAGCTGCCATGAGAGTCCAACCAGATCTGGTCGTTGAAGTTGGTCACGTCAACAACCAGTGTGTCTTGCTCCCAATGACCGCGTGAATCACCGTTGTACATATGGATGTCTTCGCCAACGTGGCGCCCACCGTCCGTCGGGATCACACGGTAGGCATGTGCCCACTCGTAGAGAATCACAACGTATCCAGGGTTCTGAAGGATCTGCAAGTCTCCGCGGTAGTTGCTACGCGGTGCACCGAGTAGCAGGCAACGGTCTTCTGGATCGATATGCTGCAGTTTGGTCGGGGTCTCCATGTCGTAGAGATGTTCGGTCCGTTGCGCGGCCGCCCACGCCTGGTACGGAATCCATCCGTCGGGTGGATCGACGATCAGTGGCTCCCTCAGGCCGAGCCTGTCGGCACCCCGCTTCTGCATCTTGGCGTGGATCGGGTCACAGCATCCCTCTTCGATGCTATGTGATGCGTTGGCGGGCCCGCCATCCCAGTACCCCTGCATGTCCGGATGGCCACCTAGCGTGCGGAGTAGATTTACGGGTGTCGACTCTGACGCTGAAACCTGGGCGGCCACTGGTGTCGCCAGCAGGACGAGTGCGACAACGGCTGTCATTGCCGAGATCCTCAACCTCAATGACCCGATCAACCAGCCGTACATGGCGATCTCCTCGCACATAGCGACCCTCACGTTACCGGACCCCCTCGTTATCACGCTCAGCGTAGGCGTAGCACTCGTATTCCAGTAGTTGAATACGTACTTCCTGACGGCGATACAGTGGCATGCTCATCTGCCAAGACCGAGTAAACACCTTCGGGTCCTCAATCGTAACTTCGTAGTTCATGTGGTCGGGACCGGTCGGCGTGTAGCGTTCAACGACGTGCAAGGCTTCGCTATGAAAATTCCCCGCCCGATCAAACCAGGTCTGGTCATTGAAGGGCGATCTCACATGGTCAACGCAACAACTTAGCTAAATTTTCAGATGGTTTCATCCAGCCGAGAGTTTGTCGAGGCCGGTCGTTGAGCACGTGTGCGACCCGGTTCAGGTGCCGCTGGCTATGGACTGACAAGTCGCTTCCTCGTGGGAAGTACTGACGCAGCAGACCGTTCGTATTTTCGTTACTGCCGCGTTGCCACGGGCTTGACGGATCACAGAAGTAGACGTGGACGCCAGTCGCAATGCTGAATTGGCGGTGCCGAGCCATTTCCTTGCCGCGGTCCCACGTGAGGGACACCGCGAGATGCTGCGGCAGCGTTCTGATCTTCTTCGCGATGAGCGCGCACACATGGTGACTGGTCTTATTGCGGCCGACGGCCAGTAACATCACGTAGCGAGTCTGACGCTCGACCAACGTTGCGATCGCCGACTGGCCCCGGGCACCCAGCATCAGATCGCCTTCCCAATGACCAGGCACCGCACGGTCTTCAATCTCAGCCGGTCGATCCGCGATGAGAACCATATCTTTGATGTAGCCCCCTGGATCTTTGCGCCCATGCGGGCGACGACGGGTACGCCCAGAACGCAGACACGCGGTGAGCTCTTTGCGCAACGCCCCCCTGGCCTGGACGAACAGCGAGCGATAGATGGTTTCGTGGGACACGCGCATCTCGGGATCGTCCGGGTAGTCAACGGTCAGTCTCGCACTGATTTGTTGAGGAGACCACTGCGCGTTCAACATCGATTCCACCTGGGTGCGGAGCCGAGGACATTGGCGGAATTTCGTGGCTTTCGGTCGTCGCGCTCTCTTGTAGGCCGCCTCGTCCGCGCGACACGCCCGATACCGGCAGGGGCCGCTATTGCCGTTGACCTCGCGACAGATGGTGGACGGTGCCCGTCCAAGGCGTCGTGCGATCGCCCGATACGATGCGCCGCTTCCCAATCCTCTCGAGACTTCCTCGCGCTCAGCCAATGACAGGTGCCGCTTCGAACGCGTCGGCTTCCGTGGTGGCATCCCGCCCACCGTGTTCAGCAGCCTCTGCATCGTCTTCGTCGAACACCTGACGGCCGCCGCCGCTTCTTCAAAACTGCGACCGTCACTGATGAGCCGACGTACAGTCAGTCGTTCTTCTCGCGTCAGCCGCACACCGCGAGTACGCGTTTCTGCCATCCCAACACCTCCACTGTTTCCTTACCACGTAGCGGTTCAAATGTTGCGATGACCACATGAGAGCGCCAAGTGAACCACGTCGACGACCAGCGTATCCCCCTCCCAACGACCGCGTGAGTCCCCCATCCAAGAATCGATATGGCCTTCCGGGTGTGAGCTGCCATCGGTGTAGATCGTGCGCGTGACATGGGCGTACTCGTAGAGGATAAGGACATGATCGCGAAACTGAAGAATCTGGAACGGATAGGGCATGTATGTGACCCGGGGCACCCCAGGCATGTAGCACTTGGTTTCTGGATCGGCGGTCGCGCGGTCCTCGAAGTTCTGCTGCCGCTGCACCAATGCCCAGGACTGGTAGGGAATCTCGGTTCCCTCGACAACCCCCTGTCCCGCCGGCACCCCCAATTGCGCCGAATGGTCCTGGATGTCCCACGCGGCCGTGTTGAGCGCTTGCCAAACGCCCTGCAGGTCAGGTTGGCCGTCAGCCGTGCGGGATGGGCTATAGGTTTCGGAGACGACCTGGGTCTGACCTGCGGCCAGTGTCGTCACGAGCACGAGCATCACCGCGACAAAAATGCGAGGCATCATCGCCCCACTGAACCAAGTTCTCACCCGAACACCAGTATCAAACCTAACGCTTCGGTACCGGGGCCCCGGTGCCCGACGACCCGGCGAAGAAGTTCCGACCATCGAGAAATTTGACGGTGATACCGTTGGCAGTTGGTGTTCCGTCCAGGGTCCGATAGCCTTCGACGATGATTGCAAGTCCAGGGGGAAAGTCACTCTTCCTGAGGCCCCGCCTCAACAACGCCGTCGGGCTACCTGTTTCGACCGCCCAACTCACCGCGTTGCCGTCTGGGTCTTTGACGTCAAGATGAATCCACCCGTGTGGATTCACCCACTCCATCTTCGTGAGCGTTCCCTGTAACGTGACAGGCTGATTGATGTCGAATTCCGCCGAAAACGAGTGGTGCGCAACTAACGGTACCGCACTCAGCAACAGACCGAGACCGACAACGCCAATGGCTACCCTTTTCACCGGTTTACCTCCTGCCATGCCAGGTCGCTCCGCACACTAGCTCCTGGAAGCTAGAACGCCGAATAGGGGCGGGGCGTCAACAGAGTCTTATGTATCTTCGATACCGTCTCCTGGTACTTCTCGACGGCCCTGAGCTTCTGCCAGTCCGGATGCGGCCCGAACTTGGCCCATGCTTCTTCGAGATGGTCTTCATCAGAGTACACCGTCATGTACGTGAGATTTGGCATCTTCGGACCGGAAAGCACGCGGCCCATGAACACCGGCTGAATGTCGCAATCGAGGAAGATCGGCACTTCGCCTGAATTGAACATTTCCACTTTGAGCGCACCCATCTTCTCAGAGTGGCTCTCATAACTGCGTAACTCGAACAGCCGCGCCTTGCCTTCCTCTTTTTGCTCTGGGACCTTTGCGCGAGGAAAAGCCTTGAAGGAAAGCATCAGCTCGGATTCAATCCGTGCGAAACGAGGCTCATCCTGTGGCGTATCGAAGTATTCCGCCGACGCTGATTGATAAGCCGAGTCGGCATCGAGCTCGCCCTGCATCGCCGAGAACTGCCCGATCGAAGAAAACGGGATCAGCACGTACACATTCGGAGCACCCTCCGGCACCTTGTCCGTAAAAACGCCTACGGTCCCGATGCCCTGACGCTCAAGCGCCGGCAGTAGGCCCTTCTCTAGATACGCATCGACCTGCGGCAGCGCAGCCGCTGAGCTGAGTTGATAGGTGCGGAATTCGAGATACTGCTGTTCTTCGTCTTGAGCGGCTGACAGCCCTAAAGTGACCAACAGTACAACCGTAACGGCAGCAAGGATCGCGACACGTCGCTTCATGGTGTTTCCTCTACTTGGTTATCAAATGTAAGCGTGTCAGTGAGATTACACTCGCTACTAGTTATGGTCAAAACGACACGGCTCAGTTCGTCGGACCACTGAACGACCGCTCGGAGGTCAGCCCGACAAGCACTCGCGCAAAAAACATACAACATCACCGTAGCGCGACGAGTAGTGCTTGCAGGATCTGGGGCCGGATCGTTCCTCTCATGCATTTGACCCACCCTTGTGAGTCCGTATGATCAGTGTGTTTAGCCCGATGAGGTCGGGCCGCCCGCTAGGAGAAGTAGGTATGTCTCGGATTCAAACAATGGCTTTGGTCGGTATGCTCTCGATGATTCCTAGTAGCGTGCTCGCCCAGACCAGCGGCGGCGCTACGTCTGCACCGGTCACGGCCTGGGGACACCCTGACTTGCAGGGGGTCTGGGACTTCAGGACCATGACTCCCCTCCAGAGGCCTACGAGTCAGGTGGATAAACCGTTTCTGACCGAAGAGGAGGCGGTCGCCCTCGAAACCGGGATAAAGGCGCGACGCACCCGTCTCCTGGAGCCGAGCGAAGTGCGAACTGAGCCATTGCCCGCCGGCGGCGGTGGCCTCGCAGTTGGCGGCTACAACGATTTCTGGCTCGACTACGGCACCAATGTTATTGGCGACCGGCGAACGTCACTAATCATCGATCCACCCGATGGCCGCCTTCCCCCGCTGACGCCGAAGGGCGAAGCGCTCCACCAGGTAGGCTCCCTGTGGCAGGACCTGCCGATCGCACCGCCGGTTCGGGTGAGAAGTGCCGGCACCGGGGCTGACCACCCCGAGGATCGTGGGCTCGCGAAACGGTGCCTCGTCGGGTTCAACAACGGTCCGCCGATGATGCCGAGCGCTTACAACAACAACATGCAGCTGTTCCAGACGCCGGACACCGTCGTCATCCTTACCGAGATGGTGCACGACGTACGGATCATTCCGCTCGATGGGCGCCCCGACCTCTCCAAGAAGGTTCGCCTATGGTCTGGCAGCTCTAGGGGCCGCTGGGAGGGCGATACGCTCGTCGTCAAGACCGCCAACTTTACTGACAAGACGGGAAGCTTCGATCCATCAGCGACGACCGCAATTGGAACGGGCGCGACGTTGCACCTCACGGAGCGCTTTCGGCGACTAGACGAGAACACGCTGCTCTACGAGTTCACGGTCGAGGACCAAACCTACTTCACGAAGGTCTTCACAGCAGCGATTCCGATGCATCGCTCAGACGAGGAGATGTTCGAGTACGCGTGCCATGAGGGGAACTACGGCCTGCTGAACATCCTGCGCGGCGCTCGCGCCGACGAACTCGACCGCTAGCAGCCTGTCGGACTTAGGCCCGGGTTTTATAATAGGGCTTGTCGAGTCGAGGAGGTCGAAGTAGATGCCGAAGTTCGTACAGCGGCACCAGTCGCAGCTGTATTTGCTGCCGCCGGACCTGCGCGATTGGCTGCCGGAGGACGATCTGGCGCACTTCGTGGTTGAGGCGGTGGAACGGGTGCCGCTGGAGCGGTTCCAGGTAAACGAACGGGGCACCGGATCGGCGCAGTATCACCCGCGGATGATGCTGGCGTTGCTGGTGTACTGCTACGCGAACGGGATCTTCGGCTCGCGTCGGATCGAGCGGGCGACGTATCGGGACATTGGCGTTCGGTACGTGGCGGCGAACTGTCACCCGGACCACGACACGATCTGCACGTTCCGGCGCAGCAACTTCGATGCGGTAGCGGAGGCGTTCCTGCAGGTACTGCTGCTGGCGAAGGAGCTGCAGCTGCTGCGTGTTGGGACGGTGAGCGTGGACGGGACGAAGGTGGACGCGAACGCGAATAAGCGCAACAGCCTCCGCTACGACCGGGCGGGGGCGTTGCGCGAGCAGTTGCGAGGCGAGATCGAGGGGTTGTTGGATCAGGCGGAGCACGCCGACACGGACGCCGCGCCGGACCCGCAGGGTCTGCCGGAGGAGTTGTCGCGGCGGGACAAGCTGCGGGTGAAGCTGGACCGTGCGTGCGCGGAGTTGGAACGGCGTGCGCAGGCGCGTGCGGACTCGGAGCGGGCGGAGTACGAGCGCAAGGTGGCGGCGCGGGAGCGGCGTACGGGATCGCGCAAGGGTCGGCACATCAAACCGCCGACGGAAGCGCCGGAGGCGGAGGAGCAGATCAACCTGACGGACGCGGACAGTGCGCTGATGCGCAAGAGCCGGCGCCATGAGTACCGCCAGGCGTACAACGCGCAGGCGGCGGTGGATGCCGACGGCAGTCAGTTGGTGTTGGGGGCTAGGGTGAGCGTGTGCGCGAGCGACCGCAACGAGTTGGTGGCGGATGTGGATGCGATCCCGGCGGCGTTGGGCGCGGCGGATCGGGTACTGGCGGACAGCGGCTACGCGACGGGCAGCGAGGTGTCGCAACTGGCAGGTCGCGGTGTGGAGGTGTTGGTGGCGACGGGGGCGGAAGGCCAACGGCGCCAGCACGACTTCCGACCGGAGCCGCCGCACCCGCTGGCGAAGGAGCCGCAGGCGGACTGGATCAAGTCGATGCAGCAGAAGATGGCACTGCCGGAGCACCGGGCGCATTACCGTTTGCGCAAGCAGACGGTGGAGCCGGTGTTCGGGATCGTGAAGCAGGCGATGGGCTTCCGGCAGTTTCTGCTGCGGGGTCTCGAGAAGGTGGAGGGCGAATGGGCCTTGGTAACGCTGGCGTATAACTGCCGACGCTTGCACAACCTCAGGCTGGCATGACGGGGCTATAAGGAGCGGAACTTGGCGTGTTCGCGACCCACCAGAGGCGTCAGAAAGGCCTCCAGGCGCCGTCAGCGACCGATGGCCAGGAATACAGTCCCCGTTTCGGTCGAAGCGGCCCTCCCGGCACAGAGACACAGGGCGTCGTTCACACAGGTGCCAAGTCGCTTCCGCGCGCGTTTGCCACGCCCAAGTCCGACAGGCTGCTAGCTCGCCGGCTGGACCATCACCACCGCCGCCGTTTCATTCTCGATCAAGTAGGTCATCCACTGGAAGACGGCATCTTTAACCTTGTCGGATAGCTCGAACTCGGCGTCCCTAGGGGCGACTGTGTTCGGATCCCACCGAGCGGCACCGGCCTACGCATACAGCTGAACAGCATCGTTGGTCGATATCTAAGATTTGGTCGCCGAAGTGAAACCGAAATCAGGTGCCCCGGCTTCGACGTAAGCGTGATCGCGATGGCGACCAGGAGTGTTGTCCTGACTGCCTCGACCGGATCTAGACTGAGAGGTCTGCTCACATGAGCCTGATTCGCCTCAGAGACGTCTCTAAGCGATTCGGCCGAAGATCGGTTCCGCGAAATGTGTTCTTCCGGCTGGAAGAAGGTGCTCGTGTGGGCCTGATCGGAAACAACGGCTCAGGTAAAACGACCGTCCTCCGGATGATCCTTGGACGTGAAGACCCGTCAGAGGGCCAGATCGAGCGTGATGAGGAGCTCCGGACCGGATACTCCTCCCAGTTCTCCGAGCTCAGTGACGACGTGTCAATCGAACAAGTCTTGAATGATCTGTTCACCCCCCTCAAGGCAACAGAAGACAAACTCCGACAGATCGAGAATGCCCTGTCGCAAACACCGGCGGGAACGACGTCAACCGACTACTCAAGCAATACGAGTTGCTGATGGCGAAGATGGAGGCCCAGGACGGCTTGACCTACCAGCATCGCATCGATACGGTGCTAAGCAAACTGGGATTCAGCGCTGTGTACCGGCGCCGCGCGATTGGCCAGCTCTCTGGTAGCTGGCGTAATCGTGCCGCCCTCGCGAGGATTCTTCTTGAAGCACCCGATGTGCTTCTGGACTAGCCCACAAACCATCTGGATATGGGGAGCACCCAAGTAATGGAGCGTGCACTGGCACACTTTCCGGGCGCGATCGTGGTGGCCAGTCACGATCGGTTTCTTCTCGACAAAGTGGCCAACCGACTAATCGTGTTCGATGGAGAGGGCAAGGTCGATCTGGTCAATGGCAATTGGAGCACTTGGTCCACTCAACATGCCACTGTCGAGTAAAACGCCGGCCATGCTGACCACACCGCAAGTACACCGCAGTCCAAACTCGAGAATTGACACAGACGTTGATCCGTTACCGATAGTCCGCGCCGGTCAGACTACTCAAAGTGGATTGCTGCCATTCGCGCAACTGTCTCTCCATCTCCTCTACAACAGCGGGGTTACTGGCTGCCAAGTTGATCTGTTCAGCGGGGTCGTCGCTCAGGTTGAACAGTTCCGTGTCTGATTCTTCGGCGCCGTCGATGACGAGCTTGTAGCCGTCGTCCAGCATGACCCGCGGACCGGCAAAGTCGTGCTCGTCGAGCGCTGGGTAATGGAAGTTCTGGAACTTGCGGGTTAGCTTTCCATCCCTCAACTTGACTGTGAGCATGATCTCCCTGCCTGACGGGGTCACTTGTGACACCGGTGGGTGCCGGTGAGTGATGGCCTGACCCTTAACTTGACTGACCTACGGTCCTGGCTACTGACCTGTCGGTCATCGCCCGCTGGCAACTCGTACGGCAGCCAGCTGACCGGATGGGCCGTGACCCAATAGGGGCCTGCTGTACCCACGGCCCGTCACAGTCCTGTCCGCCCACCCGGACCAGCTCGGGGCCGCAATCCGAGGAGGCCACCCGTGACCAACCGCATAACTACGCCGCCCGAAGCGCGGACGGTGATCGTCGGTGTTGATACGCATAAGCATGTCCACGTCGCGGTGGCAATCGACAGCTGGGGGATCCGTCTGGGCGATCACGCGTTCGTAGTGGACTCGGGTGGCTACGAGGCTCTGGTCACGTGGGCCGAGACACACGGGCGGATTGAGGCGTTCGGGATCGAAGGCACCGGGAGCTACGGCGCTGGCCTGGCACGGGCCGTCCGCCGAGCCGGGCATCATGTCGTGGAAGTGAATCGGGGCGACCGCCGTACACGCCGCGCCGCCGGCAAGTCCGACACCATCGACGCCGAGGTGGCGGCGCGGTCCCTGCTCGCGGGGCAGTCGACGGCCATCCCCAAGACCGCGGACGGCGCCGTCGAGATGATCCGCCAGCTCAAGATCACACGGGATACCGCCATGAAAGCGCGCACCACGGCGATGAACACGCTGAAGCAGATCATCGTGCAGGCCCCGCCCGTCCTGCGAGAAGCCCTCCACGACCTCACCGATCACGGCCTGCTCACGCGCTGCGCCGGACTCCGACCGGGCCCCATCGACACGCCCATCGCGTCCGCCAAGCACACCCTCCGGTCGCTCGCCCGTCGGTGGATGGCTCTCGCCGAGGAAATCGCGCTGCACGACCAGTACCTCGCGCGTCTCACCACCGCGACATCACCGACCCTCTGCGAGGGCTTCGGTGTGGGCGCCCACACCGCGGCTGAGCTGTTGATCATCTTCGGCGATAACCCCGACCGGATTCGTTCGGAGGCCGCCTTCGCGAAGCTCTGCGGCGCCTGCCCGATCCCGGCCTCGTCTGGGATGACCACCGGGCGGCACCGCCTCAATCGAGGCGGCCACCGACACGCCAACGCGGCCCTCTATCGAGCCGTCATCGTCCGGATGCAATTCCACCAACCGACCCGCGACTACGTCGCCCGACGCATCGCCGCTGGCCGGACCAAACGCGACATCATCCGCTGCCTGAAACGCTTCCTCGCGCGAGAGATCTACCAGCGCGTCATGACCGACTTCCGCGCTCGTCAAGAGATCATCCAGGCCGCCTGAAGGAGTGTCTTGACATATAGGGGCGTCAGTGGAGTTGTGCCTTCTTGTAGTTTGGGATCAATGTAGGGCTTTTTCTCACGCCCTACTAGACCTTCGACGTTGAAACGCCAAAAGAAGATTGGCTTCGGCCGAGAAATCATCCTGTCGTCGATCAGCGGCTCCAGATCGACGCCGTCCAGGGTTCGATTCGGGACCGGTTGACCCGCTAGGGCCGCAACGGTGGGTAGGATGTCGCTAGTCACAGTGGCGATCTGACTTACGCGCGGTGTGGGAATGCGCGCCGGCCATTCAATGATGCCAGGCACGCGGATTCCGCCCTCATACATCGTCCCTTTCTGTCCTCGCAATGGCGTTTCAGCAAGTCCGCTGGACGGAGTCCCGTTGTCGCTGAAATACCAGAGCAGGGTGTTTTCTCTTAGGCCTTCGTCCTTGAGATAATTCCTCAGTGTTCCAATGGCTCGGTCCATCGCCGTGATCTCGGCGTAGCGTTCACGAAGAACGTCGCCGAGCGGCCGCTGGACGGGAAGACCAGTCTCGTTCGAGGTTAACGAAACGGTCTTCTGAACATACTTCTTCGACAGGTTGCCATAAAGCGCGAGGTCTTTCTCCAACCCGCTGTAAGGCTCGTGCGGAGATCCGAACCAGACAACCACCAAGAACGGCTTACGGCTTTGTTTGGATGCGTCGATGAAGCGAATGGCTTCGTCGATGATAATTCCCGAACTCTCGCCTTCAAATCGACGGGGCGGTTCTCCGTTACGCGACAGACTAGGATTCAACTCGAAGAAATTGTCGTGCGATAACCATTCATCGAACCCCATCGCGCCTGGGCTGGTCGGCGAAGCTGCCTTCACAGGGCCGACGTGCCACTTGCCGAAATGTGCCGTGGCGTAACCGGCTTCGCGCAACAGATGCGCGATGGTGATTTCCTCCGGCCGTATGGACCAATTGGGGGCAAACGTCCCATAACGATTCGGATGACGCCCCGTTAGCACACTCCCGCGCGTGGGCGAGCAGGACGGATGGGCTGCGTAGAAGCGATCCAACTGCAGTCCGGCGGCTGCCATTGTGTCAAGTACCGGCGTCTGCAAATACGCGTGTCCGTTGTAACCCGTTTCTTCCCAGCCATGGTCGTCACCCATGAGCAGAATGATGTTCGGCCGGTCAGCGGCCCGCGCCGATGTCATCAAGACAAGCAAAGTGGCGAGGCCTGAGAGGATAAGGCGCCGGTTGAATCGTTCTTTATGCATCGCCTGAATCTAACGTTCGCGGATTAGACCATAGACGGCGTTTGACGTCTCCCCAAAAAGCGCCGCCATCTCTGGACCGAAGCATGGTGTTCAACACCAGGATTTTCAGGTCCACCTTACCCGCGATCGCGGCACGCATCTCTGAGTTCGGATTTGGCGACAACAAGTTGGTGGCTCTCAGTGAACACCCCCTCTACTCGTCGACCTCTTGTGGTCGATTAGCTCTACGCATGCCTCCTGCGGAGACAAGACTCGTTTGCTGCCCTAGAACGGTGGCAGCCTGCCTACCTGCCGGTATATGCCATGTGGCAGGAGTCATCGTCAGCGTTTTTTGCCGCTGTTCGGCTACGCCTTAGGTCGTCGTCGCTTTCGTCGCGGAGAAACTGGCGGAGGGACTGGAAGTCGCGTTGACACGGTAAGTTGTTGATAGTCAATGTCTTCGTTTTTCAGCCCCTAGATAGTTACCCCCAAAGTTACCCCTAATCGTTTTGGCTGTTCTTGGATGTTTCCCCTCCTGTCAATGGGTGACAGCTCTTGGGAGACTACCGTTCGAGTCTAGCGAGGCGTCGTTCGATTTCGATCAGCTTGTGCAGAATGATGATGTGCGTTTTCTTGGCATCGATACCGACCGGACTCGCCTCGCTGCAGATTAGGTCCGCGATGTCAGCGTAGATATCGGCGGGGATGTCGATCTTCATGTGCGTCTCCCTTGGTCTCCCAAGTGATGGTGGGAATAGGGGTCAAGATACCCCGGTCGTCCGTTGTTCGTGGGGCGATTATGTCAGATCCAAAAACCGCGGATGAGGTCAGTATATCTATATACCCGACCGACATTTATAGCCGCCAATTTTCGGTCTCATCGGCTGAGGTTTTTGTTGTCCTACATCCGTGGACGCGTGCTGGAGTATCGCGACCCGCCCGTGGTCAGCTGCCGCTGAGCTCCGGTCGCGAGCTCCAGGCGCCAGATCTCCCAGCTTCCCGTCCGATCCGATTCGAAAACAATCCAGGACCCGTCGCGTGAGAACCACGGATGGCCGTCGTTGCCCGGTGTCTTGGTGAGGTTCCGCGCCTCGCTCCCGTCGATGTGCGCCAGGTAGAGCTCGTCACCCCGCCCGTCTGTGTTCGTCTGCCACGCGAGCCACCGCTCATCCGGAGAAATTGCCGGTCGCCGGTGGAGCGTGGCATCATCCGTCAGCACGCGAACGACACTGCCGGCGCCGTGGCCGGTGACCGACACAAGGGCGACCTCTCGCGGCGAGAGGCCTTGGTTCTTCTCGTGCATCGCGATGATGCTGGTACGCGTGCGGACGCCGTTGGTCGCGAGCAGCGACACCTCGTAGGCTTCGGGACCAAAACCCACCCACTGTGACCGACGCTGACCACAGTCGCGTTGGTAAGCCAACAGATCGTCGATCGGCGACAGCGTGGCATGGTGCAGCGCACAGCCGTCGACCGCCGCAAGCGTCTCTCGGTGTCCGGTATAGATGTTCAGTTTAATGAGACGCGCGGTGCCACTCGGATCAAAGATATTGGCCGGAAACTCGGAGAACAGCACATGCTCCTGGTCCGTGTAGAAGGACGGATGGTCGTCGTATGTCGCGCCGAAGGTAAGCTGCCGCAGCCCGGACCCATCCGCCTCCATTACCCAGAGCTTCGAGCTGTCTATCGTCAGGCCCCATTGCTGCAGCTCCTCGACGGGCAGTTTCTTCGCGTCAGCGTACGCCTCTTCGAGGTGCGCTCGCTGGAAGACAACGGGATTGGCGTACCGCTCTTGCGCACCCAAGCTGAGAGTGGTGACAAGGAGCAGACCGGCGCCGGCTATCTGTTTGTGACTCCTTCGGCGTTCCAACTTCATGGCTGGCCTCTAATCAACTTACCACCTGCCGGTTCAGCTTTGTATCGGTGGCCTGATAGACCTGGCCCAGACCGCCCTCGCCGATGAGGGCGGTCACGTCGTAATGGCCGAGTCGGGAACTGACTTCCAGCGCCATAGGTTCGTCAGGTTGAGATCGAGGGGCATTGTATGCCATGGCCCTGGTTTATCCAGCCGGCTGCACGTCACTGCCGCCAGGAAGCGTACATACGCTTTCTGCAGCGGGGTTCAATCTCATCCCCTGGCGCAGTCAGGGTGACCTCACTGGAGAAACTGCTTGCTGGTACAGGGGACCCTTGGTACAAGATACCCCTGGTACAAACCAGTGAGTCCTCAGCGCGTCATCCCCGGAAATGCACAGCGAGAAGCACAAGGACCTAAAAGCTGTGCGAGCGGTGGGCCATGAAGGGACAGACCGTCTGCATGGTTCATGGGGGCCGGTCGCCCCAAGCGATGGCCAAGGCTCGAGCGGCCATGGAGCTGGCCGATATGCGCTTACGCGGGTTGACCGTTCCGGCTGTCGATGCGCTGGAACGTCTGCTCATGGCCGATTCGGACGTGATCGTGCTGGGTGCGGCGAAGGACATCCTCGACCGTGGTGGGCTGAAAGCCGCACACCGCATCGAAGTCGACGCAAAGATTACGGTCGAACGGCCCTGGTGATACTGACGAAGGGAGACATTCAATGGGAGACAAGGGTGGTCAGAAGGACAAGAACAAAGGCCAGAAGCAGAAGGCCGCGAAGGACGCAGCAAAGAAGAAGCAGAAACGGGACAAACAGGCGACAGCCAAACACGGTTGACCTTGTCGCATCAGCCTCACGAAGTTGCTGGCGCGATCCTCATAGCCACGGCGCTGTGGATCTGCTGCAGCCCATTTCAGTCGTGTGTGCGGCAGTACGCGCGAACAAACTATGCCAGCTCGGCATCATCGAGATGCGCGGCCCATGTCGGTAGTGGCGGTTTCCGTTAGAGCGAGACCAAGAAGCCCCTTCAGGCCGCAGCGATGAGTAGAAACAAGATTGGCGGTTGGACCCGGCTCCTGCCGTGCGCGCTGGGCGACCAGGTCAGAGACGAGCGTGCGAATTTGGTCATCGGACGCGCCCCTGATCAGGGCTTCGTTCACGGCGGTGATTTCTCGGGCAGGCCAGCCGCTTACACGGACTCCGACTTTCACGGGCCGAGGTAAGAGACCGTCCGTCATGCGCTGATAGATCGTGGCGCGTTTGAGGCCGGTAAGTGCTTCGACCTGCGGGCGTCGGAGAAGTGTCGAGCAAGGAAACTGCGCCTTGTATAACTCCTTCTCTGGAGCGTCCAGGACCTTCCGGGAACGACATGGCTATTGGATCAAAAAGGTGGGGTGCAGGAAGGTAGATACCTTAACTTTCGAAGGTAGATACCTTCCTTCTTTATTTGCTGGAGGTCTTAAGCTTTTCGATCGCCTCGGGGACTAGTTTTAACTTCCTTTCTATCGCCTGGTAACTCCGTGTGGCACCGAGCAACTGGAGCTCGCGCACAAGCTGCTTAGCCGCCGTGGTGGGGTGAGTCTCTATATCCATCCCGGCCTTCTTTGCCAGCACGGCGATGATAGCCAGCAGCGTCGTCCGCTCGCTTTCCCCAAGGGGTTTATCGAGATCCTTAGCGGACTTGGGTGGCGAAGAGGTCGGCTTCTCCTCGGCCAGCTCCTTGTTCAGCTTCTCGGCCAGGTCGAGCAGGTCCTTGCGTCGCACCCCCAGGACGCACCCCGGAGAGCGCGCCGAGGGCTGCCTAGCTTAGCCTCCACTAAAGGCTTTCACCGGCTCTAGTTGGCGTTGGATAACACGACCGCGAACTTCTCGCTCCACCCAGGCCCCATCGATGCCCGTGATGTCGATACTGGGAAGCTGGGCCTGGTGGTGATAGTCGTGTTCAATCTGCTGTCTCCCAGGTGTGCCTCGCTCCCCCTCCATCAGCAAGTCCCAGAGCCCCCCCTCCAAGTCCCCGCCCCTGTAACCTCCCGTAACATATCTTTTACTCTTCGTGCCAGTCGGAACGTCCACGGCCAACGGCAGATATCCATCGATGGCAAAGCGTAGAACGTCAGCCGCCTGTACACGGTTCCGAGTCGCGAGATCCTGGCTCTCGCGACTCTTCGCCGACAGATAGTCGACGGTCTCGCCGATGGTCAGAAACGTTTTAGACGCCCACTTATCGAAGTTCATGGGCGGCCGACACGAGCCACGGAGGGCTGCACATTGGCAGTGTAGCGCGGGTAGAACGGGGAAAAAAGTGGGGGTGTTTTAGGCCGTCGTCTCGGTGCGTAAGCGGTCCAAGTAATCAGGCCAGTCCTGCATCATGCGGCGGCGCTCCGGGAGGTGCTGCGTTCTGTTGTAAGACCGCCCGAGCGCGTCCGCAACTCGGTGGCCGAGTTGGTGCTCAACGAGGTGGGGCGGAAAATGGAGCTGCTCATCAAGGAGCGTACGCGCCGTCGCGCGCCACCCGTGGACCGACATTTTTTCTTTGGGGATCCCGATGGTGCGCATTGCAACCGCCAAAGTGTTTTCGGACATCACCCGTCCGTCGCGCCGCTGCGATGGGAAGACGTACGGCTGGAAGCCCGTGTGGGTGCGCAGCTCACGGAGAATCTCGACGGCTTGCCGAGCAAGCGGGACGATGTGATCTGTTTGTGTTTTCGTCGCGAGGTACTGCCACTTCGGCTCAGCGTCGAGGCGGATGTCGTCCCACATCGATTTGCGTAATTCTCCTGGTCTCACGAACACGAGCGGTGCCAACTTCAGGGCGACCATAACCGCCGGTGATCCCTCGTATGCGTCAAGCATCCGTAAAAGCTTCCCAATCTCCTTGGGATCGGTCTCGGCTGCGAAATGCTTAGGCTTGGGTTTCGTCAGCGCAGGTCGCACCGCGTCGGCGGGGTTGTCGGTTCGACGCCCTGTTGCACGGGCGAAGTTCAGGACCTGCTGGCACACCCGCAGGACACGACTTGCTGTCTCGTACTTCTCTTGTTGCTGGATGGGCTTGAGCATCTCCACAAGGTCAGGCGCGCTAACCGTCGCTATCGGTTGCTTGCCGAATGCCGGGAATACATAGCGTCCCAACCGCATCAAGTTCATGCTGCTGGTGCCCGGTGTCCAGCTCGGAAGTCTTGATTCGAACCACTCACGAGCGACTGTCTCGAAGCTGTCGGTTGTGTTGAGCTCGGCAGCGTGTGTGGCCTTCCAACGGCCTCTTGGGTTCACGCCATTGGCGACGACGTCTTGACGGCACTCGTCGCGCCGTCGACGGGCCTCCCCCAAGCCGACATCGGGGTATTTGCCGAGGCCGCGCGAGTTCGCTTTGCCACCCAGCCTGAATTTGTACCGCCATAACTTGCTCCCATTTGGGCGCACGATCACGTAGAGCCCCCCGGAGTCGCCGAGCTTGTACGGCTTCTCCTTGGGCTTGGCGTTCCGAACGGCGGTATCAGTTAGTGCCGTCTGGGGGTGCATCAGGGGGTACATCGCAACAAAAAGCGGCAATCACCCATCTGGTACCCCCACATTACGTGGCTTTCAATGGAAAGCTATGGACGCACCTGAACTACTGATAGCTAAAAGTGCCAGTAATACATGAGTTTTTCTGTATGATCTGGATGGTGCTGGATGCGGCTGGAACATAATATGGCGGAGGGACTGGGATTCGAACCCAGGAACGAGTTTCCCCGCTAACGGTTTTCAAGACCGCCGCCTTCGACCTCTCGGCCATCCCTCCAAACTTGATCTAACTCGGCTCGATAACTTCCTGACCGCGCATGTACCGACGTAGCACCTCTGGGATCACGACAGATCCGTCTGCCTGCTGATAATTCTCAAGAATCGCGATCAGCGCGCGCCCGACGGCCACGCCGGACCCGTTCAGGGTATGCGCATGGCGAGACTTCGCGGTGCTGTCGGTCCGGAACTTGATATTCGCGCGGCGTGCTTGGAACGCCTCGGTGTTGCTGCACGACGAAATCTCGCGGTACGCCCCTTGACCGGGGAGCCACACCTCAATGTCATACGTTTTGGCCGACGCGAACCCCATGTCCCCGGTACATAGAATGACCGTCCGAAACGGCAGACCAAGCCGCTTGAGCACCTCCTCGGCATGCCCAGTGAGCTCCTCGTGAACCTCGTATGAGTGCTCCGGGGTCGCGTACGCCACGAGCTCAACTTTGTTGAACTGATGCTGGCGAATCAACCCCCGGACATCCTTGCCATATGACCCAGCCTCACTGCGAAAGCATGGCGTATAGGCAACGTATCGAATCGGGAGATCCTGACCATTTAAGATTTCGTTCCGATGCAGGTTGCAGAGCGGCACCTCCGCCGTCGGAATGAGATAGAGGTCCCAGTCTCCGCGCACCTTGAAGAGGTCTTCCTCGAACTTCGGCAGGTTGCCCGTGCCGGTCAGCGCCTCGGCGTTCGCGAGAAACGGCGGCGCGATCTCCAAGTAGCCGTGTTCACGTGTGTGAAGATCGAGCATGAAGTCGATCAGAGCCCGCTCAAGACGCGCACCTGAACCGGAAAGAAGGGCAAAACGCGACCGCGCGATCTTCGCGGCGCGCTCGAAATCCAGAATGCCGAGTGCCGGTCCTAAATCCCAGTGCGCCTTTGGCTCAAAATCGAATTCCGGAGGGTTGCTATGCCGCCTGACCTCCCTGTTATCAGCTTCGGTGCGACCGATGGGGACGCTCTCGTGGGGCAAGTTCGGTAACGTCAGAGCCAGGTAATTCCGTTCCTGATCGACCTCTTCAAGCGCGGCCTCCTGTTGCTTGATCTGCTCACCAAACACCTGCCCAGCCTTGAGTAGCTCGTCGGCTGGCAAGCCGTCCTTCTTGGCCCGTGCGATCTTGCCGCCCAGCTCCTTTCGCTCGTGCCGCGCCTTCTCGAGCACCGGAAGGATTTCTCGGCGCTCCGAGTCGAGCCGGCCAAGAGAATCGAGTTGATCCGCGACACCGATTCCCCGCTGCTCGAGCCGGTTACGAACGACGTCTGGGTGTTCTCTAAGCAAGGCCGGGTCAAGCATTACAGGCTGCTTCCTCTCAGTGAATTAGGTCGCGCATCATTGTAGAACGACCGATGGCACCTACAGCTGGTGAACTTCAGTTGCCCTAGGATACGATCACCGAGCATGTCGGCATCGGTCAGAACAGTTGTGTTGCCGGCCGCCGGTCTCGGCACACGGATCTTGCCAGCGACCAAGGCCTTCCCTAAGGAGCTCCTCCCAATCGTCGACCGTCCGATCATTCAATACGGGGTCGAGGAAGCCGCCCGGTCGGGCATCAGACGGGTTGTCTTGGTAACCAGCCCGGATAACAAGGCAACCGCGGCCCATTTCGCCGAGAACCCCTCACTCGAACAGATCCTCGCCGACCGTGGCAAAACCGGCGAGCTGGCCGCCGTACGTGCCGTCGTCGCCATGGCCACGGTCACCACAGTGCACCAACACGAGCCTCTTGGTCTCGGTCACGCGATCCTAACGGCCAAAGATCATGTCGGTGATGATCCGTTCGCCGTCATTCTTCCCGACGACGTGATCGATGCCGATCCGCCGGCATTACGCCAAATGATTGAGGTGTTCGATGAGGTTAAGGGGCCGGTCATCCTGGTCGAGCGGGTCCCGCGGACAGCCGTCAATCGATACGGCATCATCGCCGCGACGCCGGTTCAAGACGGGGTGTACACGATCCAAGACATGGTGGAGAAACCTTCACCAGACGAGGCTCCGTCTGATCTCGCAATCGTTGGACGCTACATCCTAACTGCGGATCTCTTCGAAATTCTAGAGGAGACCGAAGAGGATTCTGGAGGGGAGATTCAGTTGACAGACGCCCTCCGGCATCTATTGGAGCGCCGTCCGCTCTACGCCTACGAACTCACCGGTGCCATCCGTCACGACGTGGGTGATCAGTTGGGTTTTCTCAAGGCGTCGATCTATTTCGCCATGAAGCGACCGGACATTGCGTCTTCGCTTCGCGACTACCTCAAGATGTTCGACGCGTGAGCGGCGCGGCCGACCGCCACTACCTACTTGGTGTTTGACGACGAGTCCGTGCTCGATTTCTTTTCACTCTTCGTATCGGACCCCTTCGTCTTCGACGAGTCAGCGCCCTCCGTGCTCTTCGTGTCCACCTCCTTGGTGTTCTCCGATGCGTCCGGCGAGGTTTGTCCGTCCGACTTGCGGGCGTAGTCGGTGATGTACCATCCGGTTCCCTTAAACTGAATAGCCGGTGAGGAAACAAGCTTACGGAGAGCCCCACTGCACTTGGGACAGGTGGTCGCGAGATCGTCCGAGAACTTCTGGATTAACTCGAAGCGATGGCTACAGTCATCGCACTCGTATTCGTAAAGCGGCATGATGCTCAGCTACCTCTCAGTCCAGTAAAACTCCGGTCTCACCTAACATGAGCTGCCGATGGGCCCAGAACGGAAGCGCACCTTGCCTCAGGAGCTGGTCGTGAAAGCGCAGAAGTGAAAAGCTGTCGCCTTCCACCGTTTTGTAGTCGGCGCGGAGCTGCAACAACATGCGCTTCCCAAGCGCGTAGAGCACGTAACCCGGATCGAACGTGCCTCGCTCAGCCTCCCGACGCGCCGTGGCCTCCTCGAGAAACGCCTCATCACGAAACAACCGGACACCCTGTTCGACGGAAAGGTCCTCGCTGTGCAAGCGGATGCCGACGATTGTACGGGTGAGCCGCAGGAGCGCTTCGGCGAGCTGGCCAAGTTTCGCCTCGGTGTTCCCCTTCTGATATCCCTGGTCGAACATGAGCTGTTCACCGTAGTGTGCCCATCCCTCCACAAAAGACACAGGCATGAGCAACGATGTCTTCCTGAGCGGTTTTGCAAGACGCCGAAGATGCTGGGAATGGAGGAAGTGTCCCGGAAACACCTCGTGGATCGAGATTGAGGGGAGCGTGGCGAAATTAAAGTCGCGCATGTGTTCCTCCTGCCGCTCCGCGGACCACGACGGATCGACCGTCGTGATGTAGTAGTAGGCGGGAAGCGCTTTCGGTTCGAACGCACCAGCCGACCATAGGCTCGCAAACGTCCATCGATAGAACTTCGGGGTCGCCGCCACCAGTACCGCCTCATGGTCGGGTATCGTCACAAGCTTCCGGCGCCGGATGAATGTCGCAAGATCGTCCAGGTGACTGCCGACCACCTTAAGCAACTCGTCGGGTTCCGGATGGCGCGTCTTTACATCTTGCCAGACATCTCGCACATTTCTACCCCGGGCGTTGGCAACCTCTTCGAACTCCGCCTGTGTCCGGCGGAGCTCACGCTCCGCGATCGCAACGAGCCGATCGACGGGAACGTCGATTCCCTCGTTGAGCCGAAGCATTTCAGAGAATTTCTCGGGCCCAAGCCGAAACGACGCGCGGCTGCGAGGAGCCACAGTCTCCTTGAGATGCGCAATGTACTCGCGCAATGCGTCGATCGCTATCGTGGAGGCATCGGCGAGATCACCAAGGAGATGCATGTCATCGAGGGCGCGAAACGCCAGCGGGAGGTCTCGCTCGACGAAACCCAGAACGCCCTCGAACGTCTCGATGCCGATCTTGGTAAACAGTCCAGGTGGATCTGTCACATTCGCGCGCGCAGCCTCGATAACTCGGGGGGTCTGCCGAAGTTTCGAGACAATTCTCCGCGCGCGGTCAGCTAGCGGGGCGTAGGCAAAGAGCACTTGCACCGCGAGACTGCTGGAAAGCATCTCAGCATAGTAGGACGGGTTTCGCTGCCAGGGTCGCAGCTCCTCAAAACTGAAGATCCGAGCGCGGATGCTGTTCGATAGGATGCGCCGGTCGAGGCGCTCCTCGGTCGTTAGCGTGCTCGAGCCGATCCCTTCGAGTCGGCGCGCCCAACCGCCGAGCTCGCAGGCTTGTCGCTCAACCGCCTCGCGCGAGTAGTCTTCGAGAAGATCGTCATGGAGGTGAACACCGTCGAACGCCGCCTCGGTAGGATAAATCTCGTGGAGATACGCGAGGTACTCGTCAATAAAATGTGACAGGGGCTCAGCTGAGTGTCCCGCTCGAGATCGGCTCATGTACGTCGTCTGATGTTTTGCTCTTGATGGAGCTTGCCAAAACCATCACGCCAGTTGTCAATGGTACAATCTATCCTATTCCTTCTCTTCTAGGACTCCCCTGTGGATGCTGTCTCGACTGAGCCGCCTGGCGTTCTCTACGTGATCGCCACTCCGATCGGGAACCTTGAGGACGCGACTTTCCGATCGATCCGCGTTCTCAAGGAAGTGGCCCTCGTCGCGGCCGAGGACACTCGCCGCACGGGCGTGCTGCTGCGCCATTACGGGATCCAGACTCCGACGCGGAGCTATCACGCGCACAACGAACATCCCAGGTCAACCAGCCTCATCCGCACGTTGGAAACAGGAAAATCCATCGCTCTTGTCACCGATGCGGGCACACCTTTGCTGTCGGACCCGGGGCGGACACTCGTTAACAAAGCACTCAACCGGGGAATACGTGTGAGTGTGATTCCTGGCGTAAGCGCCGTGCTGACAGCACTAGTCGGGTCCGGACTCGCAGAGCTTGAGTTCACGTTCCTTGGCTTCCCGCCTCCCCGTTCAAATAGCCGAAAAAAGTGGTTTCTCTCTGTCTCACAGGAGCCCAGACCTCTCGTGATCTTCGAAGCTCCACACCGAATCAGTCGCTCTCTGGAGGACATGCTTGAGGTGATGGGGGACCGGCGGATAGCAGTCTGCCGAGAAATGACAAAACTCCACGAGGAGGTTATCAGAGGACCTATCTCTATAGTCATATCCCAATTTTCATCAGCAAAAGGTGAGCTTACAGTTGTTGTAGAGCCGGCAAAAGCTCACAATATTATGTCAAACGACCAAGTAGGATCGGATCTTATCGCTGCAGAATTTGATCATATGATAGATAATGTGGGTAGTCGACGAGAGGCCATTCGGCTTCTAGCACAAAAGTACGGTCTTCCAAGTCGGAGCATCTACGAAACCCTTGAGAAACAAAAGTTAGTTTAGGCCTTTTAACCAAATTTGATCCGCTTCTTTCATTCTGCTATGGTGCGAACCCTTAGCCGATGGCGAAGAAGACCAGCTCGAAGAAATCAGGCCCTCCAAGGAAGTCATCCAGTACGGTAAAGCGCGAGAAGTCACTGAAGACCTCTACTCGGACAACCGTTCAAAAAAAGAAGGCACCGGCCGAATCGGCTAACCGAGCTGCGAAGGCGCGTCGCCAAAAGTCGCGGGAGGCGGTCGCGTTGTACGAAAAGGCTCTGAAAACACTGCAACGGCGAAATCTGTTGACTGCTTCAGACCTCTTTCAAAAGCTCATCGACGATTTTCCTGAGGAACGCGAGCTTCATGAGCGCAGTCGTCGGTATCTGGCGGTATGTCGCCGCGGATCGAATCCCGCGCCAAATCCGAAGACATTCGAAGAGCGGGTCTACGCCGCTACGCTGGCGCTGAACGCCGGCTCTTCTGACGAGGCCCTCCAATATCTCAAGGCGGCCTTGGTCGAACAGCCCGACAATGATCACGTGCAATACATGTTGGCAGTTACACGAGCCGTGGGTGGTGAGCGTTCGGCTGCGGTTACTCACCTTGGGCGAGCCATCGAACTCAATCCGGACAACCGGTTCCTCGCTCGGAACGAACCGAGCTTCGCGGTCCTGCGGGACGAAGATACGTTTTGGCAGGTAGTTTGGTCTTCATCGCGGCCCGATTAGGTTGGGCCCGCCCGTCCAGCGTCCACGCCGATCTACACTTGCGTGAATGGCTCCTCGCCATGTGATTGTGCTCGCTGCCGGGAAGGGTTCCCGGATGCGAGCAAAGCGCCCCAAGGTGCTCCACAAGCTCGCTGGCCTCAGCCTAATTGAGCGAGTATTACAGAGCGCAGCGTCATTGGCCCCCGAGACCACCACGATGGTCGTAGGACACGAGGCCGACACGATTAGACGATCATTGGCGGCATACCCGCATCTACAGTTCGTTCGTCAGGATCCGCAGCTCGGCACGGCCCATGCACTGCTCCAAGCAGAAACGGTCTATCGGGACCATTCCGGCCATCTCATCGTGTTGTCGGGGGATGTGCCCCGCCTCCGTCCATCGACACTCGCGTCGCTCGTCACCGCTCACGAGGAAGCAGGCGCGGCGGCCACTGTACTTGCAATGATCCTTCGACGTCCCTTCGGCTATGGGCGTATCATTCGCAGCCGCGGTGACATGGTCGGCGTCATCGAGGAAACCGACGCCACGCCCGATCAAAGACGCATCCAGGAAGTCAACGGCGGGATCTACGTGTTCGATATTCACCCCCTATTCGAGGCTCTGAAGCAAATTCCCGAAGCCGGACCGAACCATGAACGATACCTCGCGGCGATCGTGCCGCTGTACAGGAAACGCGGGCTAACCGTCACCACTTTCACCGCCGACGATCCGAACGAGATCCGGGGTATCAACAGCCAGACCGAGCTGGCAGAAGTGAGCAGACTGGTGAGACAAACTAAGAACGAAGAGCTAATGGCGGCCGGAGTAACCATCGAGGACCCCTCCACGACCTACATCGATGATGTTGTCGAAGTCGGTGCCGACACCGTGATACACCCCGGGGTGACGCTTGAGGGACGGACGCGTGTCGGTGAGCGCTGCGAGCTTCACTCCGGCGTTCGAGTGGTCAACTCGACCGTAGGAAACGATGTCACCATCCGGAATTGCTGCGTTGTAACGGATACTCGTCTGGACAACGGAACACTGATTGGTCCGTTTGCCCACCTGCGTCCTGGCTCGGTCGTCGAGGCAAACGCCCGGGTCGGGAATTTCGTCGAGCTCAAAGAAACCACGCTTGGCCCTGGATCCAAGGTCAACCACCTGAGCTATGTCGGAGACGCGACCGTTGGGCGCGACGTCAATGTCGGGGCCGGAACGATCACTTGCAACTACGACGGAAGGACGAAGCATCAAACAACAATCGATGATGGCGTCTTCATTGGGAGCGGCACCGAGTTGGTGGCGCCAGTTACCGTTGGAAAGCAAAGCTACGTGGCCGCAGGATCATGCATCACCGACGATGTCCCGCCGGGCGCGTTGGCAATAGCACGGCGAAGACAGGAAAACAAGCCGGACTGGGTGGAAAATAAGCGCAGGACTGAGTAAACCCAGAGCGGAAGCCGGAAGCGACGTTGCGCCGGCAACCTTTCCGGCAGCACACTACATAGTTAGCACTATGTGCGGCATCATCGGCTACATCGGCTCAAAGGACGTCGTTCCAGTCTTAATCGGCGGGTTGCGTCGCCTTGAGTATCGCGGATACGACTCCGCCGGCATTGCCCTCATTCGGGATGGCAAGGTCGAAGTCCGTCGGAGCGCGGGCAAACTGTCGCGCCTCGAAGAAGTCGTTCGTGCTCAGCCCATTAGCGGGACGTACGGGGTCGGACACACGCGGTGGGCCACCCACGGTCGACCCACCGAAGAAAACGCTCACCCCCACCGTGACTGCACTGGCCAGATCGTTGTGGTCCACAACGGGATCATCGAGAACTACTTGGACCTCAAGCACCAACTCCAGGCTGAAGGCCATATGTTCGAGACCGAGACCGACACCGAGGTGATCGCTCATCTCGTCGAGCGAGAGATGCGCAAAGACGACCTCGAGGGAGCCGTTAGGCGAGCCCTGCTCCAGCTGCGCGGGCTCTTCGGAATTGTGCTGATGGCAGCCGACGACCCCGAGAAGATTGTCGCGGTGCGTAACGGCCCACCGATTGTGCTCGGCATGGGTGACCAGGAGTTCCTTGTCGCATCAGACATTCCGGCGGTGCTCAATCACACGCGAAACGTCGTGTTCCTCGGCGACGAGGAAATGGCCGTGATCACGCGATCGAAGGTCGAGTTCACCGATTTCTCCGGTCGGGCGGTGTCAAAGGCTACGGAACGTGTCCAGTGGGATCCGGTGATGACCGAGAAAGCCGGCTACAAGCACTTCATGCTCAAGGAAATCTTTGAGCAACCCTGGGCCGTCCAAGAGACCGTGCTGGGACGCTTTTCCGAGGAACAGGGCACGGTCATACTCGGTGAGCTTGAGATCGCCCACGACGATCTTCGCCGGATCGAACAGGTGGTGATCCTTGGATGTGGCACGTCATGGCACGCGGGACTGGTCGGGAAGTTCCTGATCGAGCAACTCGCCAAGCTGCGCGTCGACGTCGACTACGGCTCGGAGTTCCGGTACCGAAACCCGATCACCGACAAGAAGACGCTGGCAGTTGTCGTCACCCAGTCCGGTGAAACCGCCGATTCCCTCGCAGCCCTGCGAGAAGCTCAGGTGAAAGGCGCCGTGACCATCGCCATCTGCAACGTCGTCGGGAGCATGGCAACCCGCGAGGCGGACGGCACTGTTTACACGCACGCCGGTCCAGAAATTGGCGTCGCTTCGACGAAGGCATTCACCTCACAACTTGTCGCGCTGAACTTGCTGGCGCTTCATCTCGCTGAGCTTCGCGGCGCGACGCACGCAGACGAGATACGTCGCCAGATCGAAGGATTGACCCAGCTCCCGGGTCTGCTTCAACACACGCTCCGATGCGATGATGACATCGCCCAGATCGCTAAGCAGTTCTACCGGCGGAGTAACTTCCTCTATCTCGGTCGTGGGGTGAATTACCCGATCGCGCTGGAAGGTGCGCTCAAGCTGAAAGAAATCTCATACATCCACGCGGAAGGATATCCTGCCGGCGAGATGAAGCACGGCCCGATCGCGTTGATCGACGAGAACATGCCAGTGGTCGCCCTCGTTCCAAGTGGACCGGTGTTCGACAAGATGATGGGCAACCTTCAGGAGGTCAAAACCCGCGGTGGATCGATCATCATCCTGACTGACGCAGACCCTGAGGCCTTCTCAGCAATTCTCGACGCCGACAACGATTGTGTGGTTCCCATCCCGCCGGCACATCCTCTCTTGAATCCCCTGCTGATGGTCGTCCCCCTACAGCTGCTTGCCTACCATATCGCCGTCCTCCGAGGCTGCGACGTCGACCAGCCTCGTAATTTGGCGAAGAGTGTCACGGTTGAATAATGGGCAGCGATGGATCTCATTGAACTAGACGAGATGCCCTGGGAAGAAATTCTTTTTCAGACCGTACGGGCTAAGTTGACTTTGCCATCATGGCGTCGGATCTCGAATAACTGGTGAATTACGCGCGCAAAATACTTCGGTTTGGAGAAAGGCACTTAGAGAGGAACCCGGCCCTGAATAGGAAGAGCTTCTGGGAGAGTATAAAGACGTTGTATTTGCACCTTGGGAAGACAACGTGTTTTTCATCGCGCCAAGCATAACCCTGGTCATGCTCTACTTGTTTGTTGAGAAATCATTAGAGGATTTGTGCTACTCCTTTACTCCAGGGTTAGAGGTTCATTTCCCTCAAGTCCCAGGAGGTGAAAAATTTAAGATCAACCCGCGACAGAGTGAAAGCGCGGTAGGTGCCTTTTCGAGATATCTGCAGGAGGACTGCAAGTTTTCGCTCCAGGTCGACGAAAAGCTGGATGTTTTGATGAATGATGTGCGAAAACTACGGAATGATTTTTTGCATGGTGACTGGGAAAATGTCCGAACCTCAATAAACAGCATCTCGATCGTCGAGGTCGCGAAAATAGTTTCAGAGTTATTCGGAACTATTGAAGATGCCTCGCCGATATCCAATCTAAGTTCCTTTCCACTGAGTAACACCGAACCCTGAGCAACCATCGACCTTTCGCTCAGCGCCTATGTCGTTCTTAGACACACTGAACCCCGAACAACGTGAAGCGGTACTGCATCGCGAGGGCCCGCTATTAATCGTTGCGGGGGCTGGCTCCGGAAAAACACGGGTCATTTGCTACCGTTTGGCGCACCTAATCGGCGACGGGCACGCCGAGCCCGAACAGATCCTCACTATGACCTTTACCAACAAGGCTGCACAAGAAATGCGCTCGCGAGTGGAGGGGTTGCTCAAGTCTGAGTTTCCCCGATTGTGGCTCTCGACCTTTCACTCGTTCTGCGCGAGGTTGCTCCGCCGAGAGGCCCTGCTAGTCGGGCTCACACGAGACTTCGTCATCTACGACTCGTCCGACCAGCTGAGCGTCGTCAAGCGAGTCATGAAGTCACTTGATATCGACGACCGGACCACATCGCCAAGAACGATGTTGAACCTGATCAGCCATGCCAAGAATCAGATGCAGGATAGCGCGGCGCTTCGCGCCTCGGGCTGGAGTTTCCGCCACAAGAAATTCGCTGAGGTGTTCGAACAGTACACACGCGCGCTCGCCGATGCCAACGCACTCGACTTCGACGATCTGCTGCTCAAGTCCGTCGCATTGTTCGAGAACTCGGAGTCGGCTCGGCGTCGCTACGGTGAACGTTTTCGCTACATCATGGTAGACGAGTACCAAGACACCAATCGTCCTCAGTATCTTCTCATTCGTCATCTCGCGTCACACCGTAACCTCTGCGTTGTTGGGGACCCCGATCAGTCGATCTACAAGTGGCGGGGTGCAGACGTGTCCAACATCCTGGACTTTGAACGGGATTTCGAGGATGCCACGGTCATTCGCTTGGAGCAAAACTACCGCTCCACCCAGATCATCCTCGACGCGGCCGCAGGCGTGATCCAGCACAATCAGGGGCGTCACGAGAAACGCCTCTGGACCGACCGCGCGGGCGGGAAACCGATTCTCTGTCACCGTGCCCATGACGAGCTTGAGGAAGCCGACTTTATCGTCGGCCAAATCAGGCAGGCGCTCAATCAGGGTGATCAATCGGTCGCCGTCCTCTATCGAACCAACGCACAGTCGCGCGCCATCGAGGACACCCTCACTCGTGAGGCGTTGCCGTACCGAATCGTGGGGAACGTTCGTTTCTACGAAAGGAAAGAGGTCAAGGACGCCCTGTGCTATCTCAAGCTGATCTTCAACCCACACGACAACGTGAGTCTCCGACGCGTGATCAACGTGCCTGCGCGCGGTATTGGTAAGGGAGTCTTGGAGGCGCTCGACCGCGTCAAGTCTGATCAGTTGTCTGTCGCGATCGATGAAAAGCCCATTTTCTCAGGCACCGACGACAAGCCGGAGGCAGCGTTAGCCTCGCTCTGGACGCGACTAGAACGCGCCCTCGATGAGAATCTCTTGCCGACGCGTGCGAGAACAGCACTAACCCGGTTCCGTGATCTGATCACTTCCCTCACTGCGGTGGCAAAGAGCGAGGCTGGGTCGGTGACGCTTGCCAAGATGCTCGACCAGACCGGTTACATTACGGCGCTCCGCGAAGCCGGCACAGAAGAAGCTGAGAATCGGTTAGGCAACCTCCAAGAGTTGGTTTCGGCGGCCCGGGACTACGAAGTACGCGAGGCAGACGCGACGTTGGCAGGTTTCGTCGACCGACTCTCACTCCTTTCCGAGACCGACGAAGAGAATGGCACCCGGGATGCACGGGTTTGGCTAATGACCCTCCACGCGGCCAAGGGTCTTGAGTTCCCGCTCGTTATGATTGCCGGCATGGAGGAGGGCTTGCTTCCCCATGCTCGTTCGGTAGACGACGAAGATGAACTCGAGGAAGAGCGCCGTCTCTGTTATGTCGGCATGACACGCGCTCAATCGCGACTCGTTCTGACGAGTGCAGCACGACGGCGCGTGTTTGGTGAGTATCAGGTTGCGGAGCCCTCGCGGTTCCTGGCAGAGGTGCCCAACACACTCGTGGAGGAAATTGAACCTAGCGGATCACCCCTCTATACCGCACAGGCGGGCGGGCGTGGTTTCGGCTACGGAGGCTGGAGTGGTCGCCGACGACGACAGGCGCTGGATGTGCCGGATGTAGGCTTTGTACCCTTCGACGATTCGGATGAAGACCAGTCAGCGACCCAAGTCCGGCCGGGAATGCGCGTCCGCCATCGCACATTTGGCATCGGGACCGTCGAGTCGGTCGAACCGCTACAGGGTGACGTCAAGCTGATCGTTCGGTTCGCGACGGCCGGACCGAAGAAACTCCTGGCTCGATACGCCAAGTTGGATCCGGTCTGACTACCACACCAAAAGCACTAATGCAACGAACCCAACGACCACCCAGAAAACCGTCGTACCAACCGGCAGACGATACCGGTTCTCATCGTAGCGGGCCGCGGGTGTCCTTCGAACCCCACCTGCACTTTCCGTTGGCATCAGCACAGCGAAAAAGGCCAGCGCCTGCAAGGGGTTCGCAGTTAGTGACCGTAGGCGAACGACCGCGGCCTGTGTTCTCTCCTGCACCGTTCTGCCGCACACAGCAGCACCACCGACCGAACGATCGAAGACCACCGAAAGGGGACGACGATACAGCCAATCAGTATCCAGGCTGACTGTGGACTGTCCGCCAAGTTTCGCAAGCAGGAACCAGAACCCAAGGCCGGTGCCAAGCAGCAACTGCAGCGAAGCCACGACATGGTCAACCCTGTATGGGTAATACCCGACCCCCTGCGACGGCAATTGGGCGTACAACCAGCCGGGAGCCAGACCAAGGGCGATACAACATGTTGCCCCCAGTGCCATGGCCACGATCATGTTCCGGGGAATCGGTTGGATGTCGAGACGGCACCGTGGACCAAAGAACGTGAAGTATGGCAACTTGAGTCCCGTGTGGAGGAAGGTGCCGATACTTGCCAGCGTGAGTAATAACTCGACTGCCACGCGCCCATCATCGGCTGCCGCTGTCACGATCATCGCCTTACTGATGAATCCGTTAAAGAGGGGAACGCCAGAAATAGAGAACGCACCGACGAGGTAGAGTCCGACGACCACAGGCATCTGTCGCCAGATCCCCCCAAGATCTGTCAACGTACGCCGCCCGGTCGCGTGGATGACGGCTCCGACACCCATCAGTAGCAGCGCTTTGTACAGGATGTGGCAGAACGCGTGCGCCGCTGACCCATCCGTCGCCAACATCGTGCCCATCCCGACCCCGGCAACCATGTACCCAACCTGGCTAACAATGTGATAGCCGAGGAGACGTCGAATGTCGTTCTCGAGCACGGCATACACCACACCGTACAGGGCCATAAACACGCCCGCCCAAACGAGCAGCTCGGTCCCCGGAAACGCTCGGAGCAGGACGTAGACCGCAGTCTTTGTGGTGTACGCACTGAGAAACACTGCCCCGGTTACAGACGCCTCAGGGTAGGCATCGGTGAGCCAAGCATGAAACGGTGGAATCGCAGCATTGACGGCGACACCAGCGAGAATCAACCAGTACCCTAGACCTGTCGTCGTGGCGGCGTTCAGCGGTTCGATCGCGAGACCCCCACCATCGGTAACGTGAAGCAGGATACCGGCGAAAAAGAGTGCCCCGCCCGAGATATGCACGAAGAGATAGCGGAAGCCAGCCCCGGCGGTTCCCGGAAAGTTCCCGTGCCAGATCACGACCAGTGACGCCACCCCCATGACCTCCCAGAAGACGAACGCCGTCAGCCAGTCGCCAGCGAAGACAACACCCAGGGAGCCAGCGGCGTAAAGCAGGATCGCGACATGCTCCGTCGAGCGTCGGACGTGTAATGAATAGACGACACCTATCACCGTAATGAGACTGACGATCAAACCAAAAAGCCGACTGAGAGGATCGACTCGAAGTAACTGGAGTGAAACGCCCGATACGGGGTAGGCCCAATCCGCCTCGGGGACCAGGGCGGACACCGCCACAAGACTTGCTACAGCGCCGAAGATGAGGACAATCTGGCGAAGCCGTCCCCGCGCCACGCTGACGACTGCGGCGGTGCCAAGGAGGACTAACGCGGGATGAATGGCGGTCATCCGTCCCCATCCTCATAGTAAGTATCCCGACGCTGCAACCAGACCGAGCCGATAACCTTCGAGACAACAACGATCACAACAGAACCAACCAGGCCATAAGCTAGGTCAAACGCCGGCAAATGATGCCACCAGTGAGTACCGTGGGCGTTGTTCAGTGGCGACATCTCCACAGCCACGAGTCCGGCACCAGCCACCAAGCAGGCCACTATTCCACGCGTCATCGTCCTATTCAGACTCATGGCAAACCCGGTTCCCCGCCAGCGCTTACTACGGTGGTAGCCGCGCTCCATGCAAGCTGATAGAACTGGAAGCCGAGGTCAGGAGCCAGGCCAAGCAGAATCGTCACGATCGCCGTGACCGCCAACGGCATGCTCATGGTCCACCGTGCCTCGCGGGATAGTCGTCCAACGCGTCCGGCTCCAGCATTTCCGTTATTGTGATCGGGGGGGCGGAAGAACCCGTCGTAAAGGATCGGATAAAAATACATAACGTTCAAGAGACCGCTCGTCACAAGCACGAAGACAAACAGCGGATAACCCGCGTCGAGTGCACCCAGCCCAAGATTCCACTTGCCGATGAATCCCACGAAAAGTGGAATTCCGGCGAGCCCGCTGGCCCCCACTGCAAAAGCCGCCATCGTCACCGGCATTTCCTGTGCCATACCACGAAGCTCACTGACCTTGTTGCGGTGCTTCTCGATATGGATCGCGCCGGCCGCGAAGAAGAGTGTGATCTTCATGAACGCGTGCGCCACGAGGTAAAACATGGCACCCGCCAGAGCCGCCACCGAACCAATGGCAGCACCAAGGACAACGTACGAGAGTTGACCAATTGTGGAGTATGCTAGCCGTCGTTTCAGGTTCGTCTCGCCCAGCGCACGTATCGACGCGACCAGAATAGTCACCACGGCCGCTACGGCAAGCAGACCGGCCCCACCGATCGTCCGAAACAAGTCGACACCGAATACGTAGCCAACGACACGCAATACCCCAAAGACTCCCGCCTTGACGACGGCGACGGCATGAAGCAGGGCGCTAACCGGTGTCGGCGCCACCATGGCGGCGGGCAGCCAGCCGTGCAACGGCATGATCGCAGCCTTCACCCCAACGCCGATGATGAAGAATAAAAAGAGCGGTAGCAGAACGGCAGTCCCCGCATCGGCAGGCAGGAAACCGCCCGCGCGAAACTCGGCACCGGGTGCGAGGACAGACGACCATATGACTGCCACCAGCAATGCCTGGCCTGCGAGCAGCGTGTAGACAAGATACTTGCGCCCGCCTGCCACGGCCGCCTCCGTCCGGTTGTGAACAACGAGCGGGTATGTGGCCAGCGTCAGGATCTCATAGAACACAAAGAACGTGGGGAGGTTCCCGGCGAACGCGATACCCATCGTCGCTGAAAGGCAGACGGCAAAGCTCGCAAAGTATCCGGTTTGGTTCGGACTGTTGTCGGCGCGCATATACCCGACCGAATAGACCGACGTGACCAACCACAGGCCGGAGGCGACGAGCGCAAACAGCAACCCGAGGGCATCGACTCGAAAGTGCAGCGGCGACCCGATCACGAGGCCAATCGGGACCGACTCAACGACCCCGTCCTGCAGCACGACCGGAACCATCGAGACGACCAACCCGAACTTTGTCACGGCCGCCACGAAAGTGCACGTCTCCCGGAGCACTGGACGGTTCCCAACAAGCCGAATCAGCACAGCCGCTACCAGCGACACAAGGATGACGAGAAGAGGCCTATCCATCACAGTTCGGGTAGCGCGGCCCGTACGACGGTGACGACAATCGGGTGGCTGAGTAACCCGAGCAGCAATACCGCTGCACCAAGAGTGACTACCGGTCCCAGCATTCCGATTGGCACCTCGAATAACCGCGCGCGCCGGACGCCTTCGTCGCTGGGTGTGAAGAAGTACATCCGTTCAATGAGACGAAAGAAGTAGATGGCGCTGAGCAGGCTGCTAAAGACTAACGTCGCGACGAACGCCCAAGCACTCGCATCGACGGCCCCACGCAACAGATACCACTTCGAAAAGAAACCGGCGGTTGGCGGAAGCCCGATCATTGAGAGCGCGGCCAGTGTGAATACCGCAGAGGTCCACGGAAGCCGTTGACTCATTCCAGAGAATCCGTTGACAGTCACTGCACGTGTTCGCCACACGATCACCCCCACCGCAAGAAAGAGGCAGCCCTTCATTACCGCGTGATTGACGATGTGCAGCAGCGCCCCGGTCAGCGCATCCGGATTTAAGAGAGAGAACCCAAACAGGATGAACCCCATCTGCGAGACGCTCGAATAGGCAAGCATTCGACGCACGTCGGTCTGTGCGAGAGCCATGACTGAACCGGCCACTGCCCCAGCGATCGCGACCCACCCCATAACGGAAATGATTTGGGCGGCAGCACCCTCCGCGCGCAGCACGAAATAGAGAATACGGAACAGCGCGTACGCACTCACCTTCGACATCACCGCAGCCATAAATCCGGTGACGGCAGCTGGTGCGTACGCGTACGCATCCGGTTGCCATGCGTGCAGCGGAAACACAGCCATCTTAATGGCCAAGCCAAGCACGATGAACGTCACAGCCACTCCGAACGGGGCCGTTCCAACGATCGTCGGCACGTGTGTCGTCAGGTCCGCCATATTCAGCGTGCCGGTCATTGCATAGAGATATCCAACACCCAACAAGTAGAAAGACGCCGCGATCGTGCCTAGCAGGAGGTAGCGGAATGTGGCAACGACGGCACGGGTCCCGCCCGTGGAGAGTAGCCCGTATGCGGCAAGTGACGCGACCTCAAGGAAGACATAAAGGTTGAACATGTCTCCCGCCACGACGATGCCGAGCAGTCCAGCCACGAGCAACAGAAACAGGCTATCGAACAGGCCGCTTCGACCTTCCGGAAGCTGCCGCCGCTGCGCGTCAGCGTAGATCGAAACGAGCGTCGCGACAAACGACACGAGCATGGCCATCCCGGCGCTGAGTGGATCAATGACGTACTCGATACCCCAGGGCGGAGCCCAGCCCCCCAACTCGTAGTGCCATGGTCCAGTGTCCAACACACGCAAGAGGGCTGTAGTTGCACAGAGGAAAACCGTCAGGCACACACCAGTGTCCAACACTTGCGCAGCGCGCACGTTCATCCTCGCAACGAGTGGAGTCATAATCGCCGCGACCAGTGGGATAACGACGATCAGTATGGGTAGGTGCGACGTCACTCTTTCAACCGATCGAGTAACTCCGACTCCTCGAGAGTGCCGTATCGTCGGTGGATACGAATCAGTAAGGCAAGTGCGACACCTGTGGTACTAACACTGACGACGATAGCGGTCAGCATCATGGCGTGCGGCAGCGGGTTAATGTAAGCCTCGGCGACAAGCGGCGGACCGTGCTCGATGGCGATGGGAGCTGTCGCGCCACTCTTGGCGGACATTGCGATGAAGAAGGTAATGACGCCCACCTGCATCACGTTCATTGCCATCAGTTTCCTCACCAAGTGAGGCCCCGCCAACATGCCGTACAGCCCGATGAGGAAGAGTGTGGTGGAGAACCAGTAGTGCAGATGTCCAACCAGGTCAGGTCCCACGCGACTGGTCCCCTTCCTCATCTCGGCTCAGAACGTCAAAGATCGACACAATCACACCTGTCACACCCATGGTGATCCCGACCTCGATCCCGAGCGTCCCCATCGCACGCACCTCAGCCGGCTTTATTGGAAGCGGCAACGCCCCATAGTCCAGAAAGTTACCACCCCATACCATCGCAAGTAGTCCGATCCCGGCATAAACTGCTGGCCCAAGGCACGACAGAACCAGGGCACTCCGCGGACCAAGACCAAGCGCCGTCTCTTCTCCTCGAACCAAGCGAAGAAGGATCACTGCCGCGGCCAGAATGACCCCTCCCTGAAATCCTCCGCCTGGACTATCGTGCCCGTGGATAACGACATAGACCGCAAACAGGACCATGAATGGCACGAGCAACCTGCACGCGGTTTCCAGAACGCGGCTTCCGAACGCCGTCTTCATCTCTATCGCCTCGGGGAGGATGCCTTAGTCCGTTGTTTCATCGAGCGCGGTCTCCGCCCCTTCACACTGCGCGCTGACAGAATAACCAGGCACGCAAGACCGGCCGTAAAAATCACTATCAATTCGCCAAACGTGTCGTATCCTCGATAGTCTGCAAGCACACCGGTCACCATGTTTCGTGCACCGGTTTCCTCGGGGCCATGTTCGATGTACCGTGGCGCGACGTGCGTGGACGCAGGAGAACTGGGATCTCCAACTGCCGGCAGCTGTTGCCCAGCGAAGAATAAAATCGCAGCCGCTGGTACGAGTACTAGCAGACCCAAATTTGATCTCATCGAATTCTCCGTGACGTCCGAAAGATGGCATTGGTAAAAAAGACTGTGGTGACGACCGCTCCAACAGCGGCTTCGGTAAACGCGACGTCCAACGCTCCCATAACCGCAAAAAAAATGGCGGAGAAGAAGCTGAAGGCACCAAATAAAACGACCGCTGCCAAGAGGTCCCGCACCGACAGCGCTGCGACCGCAGTAACGACAATCAATACCAAGAAAAACAGCGCAAGCCCATCGATCATAATTCGTCTTCTTCCGTCCAATATCGCAGTCCCGAACGGCGCGCGGCACGACCGAGGGCGTGAGTTGCTGTCGGATTCGCGAGAGCGACAAACACGACGATCAGTAGGATCTTCACACTGACCAGTGAGACACCTTCAGCAAAGGCCAAGGCCCCAAGCAATAGGGCCACGCCAAGCGTGTCGCACTTACCCATCGCGTGGAGGCGGCAGTAGAAATCCGGCAATCGCAGAACTCCAATAACACCGGCCAAGATGAAGAAAAACCCGGTGAGAGCCAGAAGGGTGACGAACGCCGTCATGACGCCTCCCCCTTTTGCTCAAAATACCGTGCGAGGGCTAGTGTTCCCACGAAACTGAGTAGCCCGTATGACAAGGCAATATCGACGTAGATCTCGATACGCTCCGTCCAGAATCCCACCACCAGCAGGAGCACGATTGTTTTCGTACCGATAAGCCCGAGTCCCGTGAGCCGGTCGAAGACAGTGGGCCCTCGAAGGAGCCGATAGAGCGATAAGAGCATCGTGAACGCAAGCGCTGTCGCAATCGCAAAGAATAACTCGTTCACAGCTCTTTCTCCTTCTCGGCACCACCCTTAAATAGAGCGGCGACTCGATTCTGCATCTCTCCGCTCTCCAAAGCCTCAGCCGAAACAGGGGTTAAGACGTGGACTTCAAACTCGTCGTCCTCAACTTCGAGTGTGACTGTGCCCGGCGTGAGCGTGATTGAGTGCGATAGCGTGAGACGAGCAAGCGTATGAGGAAGGTCTCCTGAAAAACGGATGATGCGCGGGCGGACAGGGAGCTTCGGATCAAACACAACCCGAACGATCTGCAGGCTTGACAGGGTGACTTGCCAGCTAAGCCACGGAACGTACGCGAGCACACGGAGCCATGACACGCCGCGCAGTGGTTGATCATTGAGGCGTCCCATCGGCGGCTGAAGTCTGATCAGATACAACGAGAGTCGCGCCGTCATGAGTGCGGTCATCCCGCCTACACTGAGGTGGAATGCGTCAAACTTACCCGACAAGATCACCCAAACGACGAAGAGAACAATAGCAAAGGGGAGGCTGGGTAACCACGAGGTACCCTGACCAACCCCGTGTGGGGTTGGCGGCGGGTCGTTGACCAATGGAGAGAATTGGTTGCGGACCGAAGACACAAGTCAGGAAGGAGCATAGCGGCGAGTGTTGGGAAGTGAACACCCGCCAATATCTATGAATGTTTCCACGCGAGACACGACCCTCGACGACACCTCGATCTCAGGCTTGAGCCGTAAAGAGGAGAAACACACTTTAGCTCCCGCTGCTGTCGCTGTCGTCATTAGTTCCCAAACTGTCGTTCGTCAGGGTCTCACCAATCTCCCTTTCGACGAGTCGTGCTAGCGAAACGACGCGGTCCAACTCGTTGATCTCGATCAGACGCACGCCCTGCGTCGCCCGTCCGATGGCCCGTATGTCGTTCGTCACCATCCGCAAGATCTTGCCTTGCTGCGTGATTAGCATCAGCTCATCGTCCTGCTCGACATACACGACGCCCGCAACCCGACCGTTTCGCGCGCTCGTATGGATGTTGATGGTGCCGATTCCACCGCGCGATTGCACGCGATACTCGTCCAGATCTGTACGCTTACCATACCCACGCTCCGTCACCGTCAGAACGGCACCACCAGACTTCACGACCGTCATCGACACGACCTCGTCGCCGGTGCGGAGCTTCACGCCCCGAACACCCTGAGCCGTTCGGCCCACGGGTCGGGCGTGCGATTCCGGGAATCGAATCGCGCGACCATTCCGTGTCGCGATAAAGATCTCGCCGTCGCCATCCGTGATCTCGGCACCAATGACGCCATCGTTGGATCCAACCGTCATCGCAATGATACCGTCGGCTCGCGGATGACGGTACGCCCGCAGGTCAGTCTTCTTGACCACACCCTGGCGCGTCCCCATCACCACGAAGCGATCGCCGGCCAAGGCCGGCCACTCTCGGACCGCCTGGAGCGTGGCGATGCGCTCGCCAGGTTCCATCCTTACGAGGTTGGCAATTGCCTTTCCCCGACCAGCCGGCCCCACATCCGGAATCTCATGCACCTTAAGCCAGTAGACCCGGCCCCGATCGGAGAAAATCAAGACGTACGCGTGAGTGGATGCTACAAACACCTGGGTCAGAAAATCCTCGTCACGCGTTCGCATGCCGATGCGACCCTTACCACCGCGGCGTTGATTCCGATACTCCGTAATAGCCGTTCGCTTGACATACCCCGTATTGCTGACGGTGATTACCATGTCTTCTTCGGCAATCAAATCTTCGATCTTTAAGTCACCGACGGCGCCCACTATTTCCGTGCGTCGGTCATCGCTGTACTGCTCCTGAATACCACGAAGCTCCGTGACAACAATCTCGTTGAGTAACGTATCGCTTAAAAGAACGGCGCGCAGCCCCTCGATTACTGTAAGCAGGTCAGTCAACTCGTCAACAATCTTCTGATGCTCAAGGCCGGTAAGGCGCTGGAGTTGCATGTCGAGGATCGCCTGCGCCTGAAGCCGAGTAAGTGAAAACCTCGCGATCAACCCGATCCGCGCTTCGCCTGGGTTCGTCGCGCCGCGGATTAGCTTAATCGCTGCATCGAGATGATCGAGAGCAATCTTGAGTCCCTCAAGAATGTGAGCTCGCGCCTCCGCTTTACGCAACTCGAAATCTGTCCGCCGACGCACCACTTCCCGTCGAAACTCAACAAAGTGCTCGACCACCTCGAGAAGCTTCAGCTCACGTGGCTGGCCTCCAACGATTGCGAGCATGATGATGCCAAACGACGACTGCAACGGCGTGTGTTTGTAGAGGTTATTGAGGACGACTTCCGGAATCTCTCCTCGCCGAAGCTCGATAACGATCCGCATTCCCTGGCGGTCCGATTCGTCACGGAGGTCCGCGATCCCTTCGATTACCTTTTCCCGTGTTAAGTAAGCAATTTTTTCAAGCAACCGTGCCTTGTTGACCTGATACGGAATCTCGGCAACGATGATCGCTTGCTTATTTCCCTTCTTTGCCGTCTCAATTTCGGTACGGGCGCGCATGAGCACCGACCCACGCCCGGTCCGATAGGCCTGCGCAATTCCGGCCCGTCCCACGATAAATCCGCCTGTTGGAAAATCAGGCCCAATTACAAGGCTAAGCACCGCGCGTGTTTTTTCGTCGCGAGTCTCGTCGGGATGCTCGGACACCCACACGACCGCGTCGATAATCTCACGTAGATTGTGCGGGGGGATGTTAGTTGCCATCCCGACAGCGATCCCGGCTGAACCGTTCACCAGTAGGTTTGGGTAGGGCGCGGGCAGGACTGTCGGCTCCTCGGTGGTTTCATCGTAGTTGGGAACAAAGTCCACCGTCTCCTTATCGAGATCCGCCATCAGCTCGTCGGCCAAACTCTCCAGCTTGGCCTCGGTGTATCGCATCGCCGCGGGTGGGTCGCCGTCGACCGACCCAAAGTTGCCCTGACCATCGACGAGCGGGTGCCGCATGTTGAAGGCCTGCGCCATGCGAACGAGCGTGTCGTAAATTGAGGCGTCGCCATGAGGGTGGTAGTTACCCATCACCTCGCCAACGATCTTGGCGCACTTGCGATACGACCGATTTGACGCGAGACCCATAAGCCGCATGCCATAGATCACACGGCGGTGGGCTGGCTTAAGGCCGTCGCGAACATCAGGCAGCGCGCGTCCAATGATTACGCTCATCGCGTAATCCATATAGGAGCGCCGCATTTCGTCTTCGATGTTGACCGGAATCGTGGGGTAGTCAGTTTCCGACATAAGGGTGGGGCATCCGTTCAGGAGAGACGAGAGAGCAGGTACTACTCCCGCTCGCTATACATCCAAGTTCTTCACATCCAATGCGTTGTCTTCAATAAACTTCCGGCGGGGCTGGACGGGCTCTCCCATCAGTGTTTCAAAAATCTGATTAGCCTCCACGTCGTCCTCCGCTCGAACCTGAAGCAACGTACGCGTTTCCGGCTTCATAGTGGTTTCCCACAGCTGGTCTGGATTCATCTCGCCAAGGCCTTTGTACCGATTGACGGCAACGCCGCGCCTACCAGCGGCAATAAATAACTCGACCAGCTCATCAAGTGACTCGAGATGAACGTCTTTACCCTTGTCGCCCGACTCACTCGCACGCGGTTCCGCCGCTAATTGCGTAGCCCGGTCGATCGGCGCGCCGCCGATGTTTGTCGCATCGGTCACCGCGCCTCCCTCTTGGTCCTCACCATCGACAGGGTCGCCCTTCGGCGCTTGTTTAACGATGGAAACGACCAAGCTCCCCCGTAGCCGGTGCACGTCCTCATCCTGAAAGCTTGCCAACAGCGCGCGATACTCGGCAGACGTCACGAAATCCACGCCAACTCTATAGCGACGACGATTACCCCCCGTCCGGTCCTCAACGTCTAAGAAAAACACGTTGTGTTCTTCGTCACGGCCAACGGACACACTGCGTGTCGGGGTAGCCAACTCCTCGGCTAACATGTCAAGGGCTGACCGGTCTGCGAGAAAGCTCTGCCCCCGTGCCCCGTGGTGCAGCAGCGCCGTAACGACCTCCTGGTTAAATCCCCGGCGTTCTACAACCTGGAGCAGCTTTCGGAACGCTAGTGCCTTGTGAAGTGTCGCCTCAAGACGCTGGCCTGTAAGCTCGATTCCCTGCTCTGGAATCCGTACAGACCGCGACTCACTCGCACGACGAATCAGCCACGCCTCCAGGTCCCGGTCATCTTTGAGATACGTTTCAGACCGACCCCGCTTGACTCGATACAACGGTGGCTGTGCGATATAGACATAACCATGCTTGATAAGCTCATGCATCTGACGATAGAAAAACGTCAACAGGAGGGTGCGGATGTGTGACCCGTCGACATCCGCATCGGTCATGATGATAACTCGGTGATACCGAAGTTTCTTTAGGTCAAAGTCGTCTTTCCCAATATTGCAGCCGAGCGCCGCAATCATCGTTTTGATCTCATCGCTGCTCAACACCTTGTCGTCGCGCGCCTTCTCAACGTTGAGAATTTTTCCCTTGATCGGGAGCACTGCCTGAAATCGCCGGTCGCGTCCCTGTTTCGCCGATCCGCCCGCCGACTCGCCCTCAACGATGTACAGCTCGCTCTTGGATGGATCACGTTCCTGACAGTCGGCGAGCTTGCCTGGTAGCGAGCTGCTGTTAAGAGCGCCTTTCCGCGCGATCTCTCGTGCCTTGCGGGCTGCCACCCGCGCTCGAGCGGCATTAATCGCTTTGTTTACAATTCTCTTAGCAACGGCAGGGTTTTCCTCAAGATAGGCCCCCAGTCGATCATTGATAATTGTTTCAACGATCCCTTTTACTTCGGTATTTCCAAGTTTTGTTTTTGTCTGCCCTTCGAACTGTGGTTGCGGAATCTTGACACTGATGACCGCGACTAATCCCTCGCGGATGTCATCACCACTAAGGCTTTCCTTGGGATCACGAACTAGATTGCTCTTATTCGCGTACATGTTGAGCGTGCGGGTAAGCGCGGACCGAAAACCGGACAAGTGGGTCCCACCCTCTTGGGTATTGATGTTGTTGGCAAAGGAATATTCTTCATCACCATACCCATCGTTCCATTGCAAAGCGATCTCAGCCTCAATGCCGTCTTTGTTTCCTCGCATATAGATCGGTGTGGTGGTTTCAACTTTACGCGGGGGTTTATTGAGGTATTCAACAAATTGACGAATACCACCAGCATATTTAAACGTTCCGTCCTTACCGGTCCGCTCGTCATCTAGAGTGATTTGGACACCAGCATTTAAAAACGCTAATTCACGTAAGCGGTGTTTGAGCGTGTCGAAACTGTAGTTGGTTGTTTCAAAGATCTGCTTGTCGGGCTTGAACGTCACCTTGGTCCCGTGACGTTTTGTAGTTCCAATAACCTCTAGGCCTCCAGTTGGCGATCCTCGCTCGTAGCTTTGGCGGTAGACTTCTCCATCACGCCAGATCTCAAGATCAAGCCCCTCCGACAATGCATTAACTACAGACACGCCGACGCCGTGGAGCCCACCCGACACCTTGTAGCTCTCGTTGTTGAACTTCCCACCCGCATGTAGGACAGTCATAACCACCTCGGCGGCGGTCTTTCCACTGGTATGCTGATCAACAGGTATTCCTCGGCCGTTGTCGACTACCGTCACCGAGTTGTCAATATGAAGAGTGACGCCAATGGTGTCGCAGTAGCCGCCGAGCGCCTCGTCAATAGAGTTATCGACGACCTCATAGACAAGATGGTGAAGACCAGGCGCACCAGTCGACCCAACATACATTGCCGGCCGCTTCTGCACCGCCTCAAGACCTTCGAGGACTTTAATCTTATCTGCGCGATACTCGCCGGTATCCTGGCTGCTTAAATTCAGACGAGGGCTTATACTCTTGTCGCCGACCTGAAGATCCTTGTTTTCAAGTTGTGTCATCCTGTTTCGCTCAACACCTCTAACTACACGCGCATTGGCATAATCACGTATGTATATTCATACCCATCGACACCAACTGGCTTCATGACCGCCTGACTTGTCTCATCTTTAAACTCCAATGAGACGCTGTCTGAATCCACAACGCCGAGGAAGTCCAAGACATACTGCGCGTTAAAACAGATCTCTAGAGGGGAGCCATCGTACTCAACCGTAAGCGCCTCTGTCGCCTCGCCAACCTCGGCACTACTGGAGGAAACATCAACCCTGTTTTTATCAATCTGAAACTTTACAGCGCGTGAACGCTCACTCGACAGCAGGGCTACCCGCTTAATGGCGCTTGTTAGGCGATCCCGTTCAAACTCGACAACTTTGTCATTTGTTTTGGGAATAACTCGATCGTAGGCAGGAAACTGAGCATCAATGACCCGAGAAATAAGCTGTCGATCATCTAGATTAAAGAAAAGGTGATTCTCGCCACACGTATACTTAATTTTCTCGTCGCCATCACCAAGCAATCGAGCAAGTTCCCATAATGTTTTTTTGGGTAGGATCGTTTGAAGTTCCGTTTTGTCGTCATCTCCCTTCTCTCTTGTTATTGAGACCAGCGCAAGTCGGTGACCATCAGTCGCAACTAGACTCATCCACCCAGGCTTAAGGATAAGCAGCGCACCATTTAAAAAATACCTTGTGTCTTCACCAGTGACCGCAAATTGCGTCTTCTTAACCATCTCACGCAGACTCGCACGAGGTAATAAGACTGATTCCTTCTGATTAACCGACTCTGGTAGTGTTGGAAAATCATCTCTGGGTAACGTTTGCATGCGAGAATTAAATCGCTCAGCCGAAACTCTCACCCCACCCTTTGCACTTTTCTTGATCGTTATATCTGTGTCGGGTAGGGCACGGACGATCTCGTAGAACTTCTTTGCAGGAATGGTTAACGATCCCGCCTTTGTCACGGTAGCGTTACACCGACTCCGTAGCCCAATCTCAAGATCAGTAGCCACCATATCGACACCACCATTGTCACTTGCCTCAATAAGGACATTGGCGAGGATTGGAACCGTATTCTTACGTTCCACAATTCCCTGGAAGAGCTGTAACTCGCGCAGTAAATCACCCTTGCGAATCGTTAGTTCCATGTTACTGATGACCTCAGTTGGAGGGTTGGACCGACGCGATTACACTATTTAAGTAATTGTAAAAACTATAGAGATTATAACAGATAAATAGGTCTGTCTAAAACCCTTTAACACCTTATAAGCTGTTTATTAATCAATAAGTTATAGTGGTATTAGTCTGTTGATAAAAAGGATCAAATAGTGTCGTCTCTGTTGAGAGCTAAAGTTTAACATCGAGGAATCAAGGAAGTTGCTGTCGAGGATGTGGATAGACGGTTGGAAAGGTCTATTTTTTCTACTTAAAAGACTCAAGAAAACCGTTGATAAGCGTGTTGAAATTGCGATCATTTTTACATTGGTTTTTTATTTTCTTGATTGAGTGAATAACGGTTGAGTGATGTTTACCACCAAAACTCTTTCCTATCTGGGGTAGCGAGTTATTGGTCAGGTTTTTAGAGAGGTACATGGCAATTTGCCGCGGAAGCGTAACAGTCTTTGAGTTATTTCGAGACTTTAGGTCAATAATTCTTAACTGGTAGTAGTTCGCGATGAACTTTTGGATCATCTCAATAGTGACGTTCTGATCATCACTCCCAAGGATGTCGCGAAGGACCTCCTGGGCGAGGGGTAGCGAGATTGCACTTCCAGTTAAGGACGCGTAGGCAATTAGTCGAATTAGTGATCCTTCAAGTTCGCGGACATTTGACTTAATCTTTCCCGCAATATAAAGCGCAACATCGTCTGGAAGAGGAACCGCTTCGGCTCCGGCTTTCTTCTTGAGGATGGCAACCTTGGTTTCAAGATCAGGAGGTTGAATGTCCGCGATTAAACCCCATTGAAATCGGGATCGAAGGCGCTCCTCAAGTGAAGGAATCTCATTAGGTTGACAGTCGCTGCTAATAACAATCTGTTTTTGTGCGTCATGGAGGGAATTAAAGGTATGAAAGAATTCTGTTTGGGTTCCTTCCTTACCTGCAAGGAACTGAATGTCGTCAACGAGCAGCACGTCGATGGTTCGGTATCGCTGACGAAAATCAAGGATTCGATCGTATCGGACGGCGTTAATCATCTCGTTCATGAATCGTTCAGACGAAATGTAGGTTAGTTTTAAGTCCGGCGCTTGATTGAGCAAGTACTGGCCCATCGCGTGCATAAGATGGGTTTTACCTAACCCCACACCTCCATACAAGAACAGGGGGTTATATGAGCGTGAGGGGGCTTCAGCCACGGCTAGGGATGCGGCATGAGCAAACTGATTAGACAAACCTACGACAAACGAATCAAATGTGTAGCGAGGATTCAATCCCCCGCGACGCGCGGGTGTGGGCTTAACCTCGACGACAGGTGGACTTAATGGGTTGGTTGATGGGATTGTTTTTAACGATTGCTTACTCGATGGATTAGTTGCTGGGATTGTTTTTAACGAGTGTTCACTCGCCGGAACGAAGAGGATCTGAAGACCTTCTTGCTGGAGCTCACAAAGCGCCTCGGAAATAACTCCCGAATAGTGCTTTGTGAGCCAGTCTCTAAACAATCCGTTCGGGACCTGAACTGTCACATTTTGCTCGCTCTGAGCAACGAATACGGTTGGCTTAAACCAGGTGTAAAAACTGTGACGATTAACCTTGGTCTCGACTCGGTTAAGGATGTCAGTCCAGATAGTGGTTTCCATATATTGTGGTTGGCGAAGCAAACCTTCGCCCTTGCTTACCGTCTGGCTGGATCACCGGCCAGGGTCACAAACCAGCCAGAAACTGTTGTAAATATTGGGGACACTCCCCAAAAGCGGCCACTTTTCGTTCTTGTTTGCCGATGATGGAAGTACTCTTAGGTGAAAATTGAGATTTTCCACAATTTTTTCCACAGTTGTGGAAAACTAGCCAGGAACAATTTCATCTCGCATGGTAGCGAGGCGGCGAATTTAGCACACCTTACCTGGTGTGACAATCTGTGAATAGAATCGTCGTTGACAGCTTGAAAGTTGACGGATATTATGTAAAATTCGCGTCCTTCCCGAAGTTCTAGCTGCAACGTTCAGGTGCTCTCGGGGGTGTGGGCAGGATGAAACGTACGTATCAACCCAATCAGCGTCGTCGAAAACGGACGCATGGATTTCGCAAGCGGATGAGCACGAATAGCGGTCGACGCATCCTAGCCAACCGGCGGGCGAAGGGGCGAAAACGCCTCACCGTATCGTAAGTCGTAGAACAGAGCGAACTTACAGGAATTGAAGCGAGCTTTGTCTCGCCCGGACCGAATTCGGCGTAGGCCCGAGTATCTTCGGGTTCAGCGGTGTGGCACCAAGATTTACGGTCGGTTTCTTTCCTTGTTTGTGCTTCCAAATCAGTTAAATGTCACACGCCTGGGTATCATCGCGACGCGCCGATTAGGGGGCGCTATCCAGCGGAACCGGGCGAAGCGGATCGTGCGGGAGATCTTTCGGTACAACAAAGGACAGATCGTTGGCCCAAGTCTAGATGTTGTTGTCATGCCGCACCCTGGATTCGGCGACGTGCCATTTAAGAGGCTTCAATCCGACTATCTCGCGACTCTTCAACGTTATGCCGGACTACGCTAGCACCATCGATCTTCCCACGGGCCGGCCAATAAGGGTTTTGATCGCCCTCTTGTTTGGCTACAAGAAGCTTATTTCACCACTATTTACAGGTTCATGCCGGTTCGTGCCCTCTTGCTCCTCGTACGCCATTGAGGCGGTGGCTGGCCATGGAGCGATTCTGGGCAGTTGGCTTACCGTGAGGCGACTCGCGCGTTGCCACCCCCTGTGTCGAGGAGGTCTAGACCAGGTCCCGCAACCCCAACGGTCCGACCGGTAAAAAGCATGCCGAGGAACGTAAGGGATTTAATCAGCGGTTTGTGGTGTGAAAATGGCTCCGTGCCCTGCCCTCGGAAGGTTCGTCTCTAGAGCGAAGAATGGAGCGCCGGGTTCTCGTCGCCGTCTTTCTGTCCTTTCTGGTGCTCTATGCCTACCAGGCGCTCCTGATTCCACCTCCCCCAGCACCCCATTTACAGAGTCCGACGGACGCGCAGGAAGTAAACCCTAACAGGCAGCTTACACCCCAGGCTGACGACCAGCTATCACCGATTACTTCCCCCGCACTGAGCCCTGGTCGACTTGCTGCAATACCGCCTGCGGATCCAGATCCGGTCGTCGGTGATACCCAGGCCAGAGATATTGTCGTTGAGAGCGCGGCCTTTCGAGCCGTTTTTTCGAACCGCGGAGCCGTGTTAGTCAGCTGGGCGCTCAAGGACTACCTTGAAGAGGGCCGACCGGTTGACTTAGTACCGCGAGACCTGCCGCCCGACGAGCCTTGGCCGTTCTCGGTCACGTTTAAGGATGAGGGCATCACGGCGCTCACGGATGCCGCACTCTTCCGACCAAGCGTCACGAACCTCCGGCTGACCGATGATATTCCTCAGAGACTGGCCTTCGATTTTGAGGATTCCACGGGTCTCCGCATTCGCAAGGTGTTTTCTTTCGATCCGTCCACGAGCCCGTATCTCATCGGGCTGACCGTGGAAGCGACTATCGGAGCGGAACCATTGTTCCCTACGATTCGATGGGGTGCTGCGTTGGGAGGCGTTGAGAGCACCACCTCTGGGTTTGCCTACCGGCAAGGCCCACGTGGCTTATTGAGGGGCCGTGTCCTTGAGGGCGCAGTGCTGTCCGATGTTGAGGTTGTTCGTCCCGCTGCCGATGATGTTGCTGTGTCTCCGACCTACTCAGGGTTGCTGGATTTCGTTGGTGTCGACAACCACTATTTCATCGCCGTTGCGCTCCCCAGCCAAGAGGAGACTTCGGTCAATTATCGTGCCGTTCCACTACCATCACTGACGCTCGGAGGTGATCCGCGTGAGCTCATGGCCTTTGACCTGGCTATGCCGTCTAGGATCGCTGACCTTCAATTTTTCTTAGGCCCTAAGGACTTCGACATCCTCGAGGCGGCTTTTCCACCGCTCGTTCAATCGATCGAATTCGGCTGGCTTACGGTGTTGGTAGTCCCGCTTCATCGATCGCTCACGTGGGTTCATACCTGGATTGGCAACTACGGGTTCTCGATCATTGCCATCACTCTCCTCGTCAACCTGATCATCTTCCCGCTGCGGTACAAGAGCATCGTGTCGATGCGGAAGATGCAGGAGATTCAGCCGGAGATGAAGGCGATTCAAGCTCGGTATGCGCACCTCAAGACGACGGACCCCGACAAGCAGAAGATGCAAAAAGAAATCATGGCCCTCTATCGGGATCGTGGTGTGAACCCGGTGAGCGGGTGCCTTCCGATGATTTTAACGATGCCGATCCTGTTCGCCTTCTACCGGTTGTTATCGATGGCAATTGAGCTCCGAGACGCACCGTTTGTGGGATGGATCACCGATCTGTCTGTACACGATCCGTTGTATGTAACCCCTGTCATTATGGGCGTTTCGATGGTTGTCCAACAAAAGCTGACGCCGAGCCAGGCCGATCCGATGCAGCAGCGCATCATGATGCTGATGCCGATTATGTTTACGTTCATGTTTCTCTGGGCGCCGAGTGGCCTCGTGATCTATTGGCTGACCAGTAATTTAATTGGTATCGGTCAGACCTTGCTGACGAACCGGTTGATGGGTCCCCCTCGAGTACACACGGTCCGCCCGCCCGCGGAGCGCCTGGTTAGGACAACGAAACGAGGAAAGGCTGCCAAAGTAAAAGGTGAAGAGCATAAAAAGCAGGCTTAAGACTGCGGGGGAGTGAGGAACGACGTGACTAACGATCTCAACACGCGGATGGACGAGTTCGTGACGTCGGTAATGACAGCGATGGGGCTGTCTGCTCAGGTGTCGGTCGAGACGATTAAAGATGGCACGCGGATAGTGATTGACGGCGACGACGTCGAGGTGCTGGTCCGACGCAAGGCTGCTGGGCTAGATGCGTTGCAGCATCTCGTTAACGCAGCGTTTCGACGTCAGCATCCTCAGGGGCATATCGTCGTGGATTGCCTGGATTATCGGAAGGGTAAAGATGCGGAGCTCCGCGAGACGGCTAAGCTTCTAGCGGAGCGGGCTCGCGAGACAGGTGAGCCACAAGAAATTGGCCCTCTTAACCCCTATCAGCGTCGAATTATCCACTTAACGATCGCAGAAGATTCGACCGTTTCGTCCGAAAGCATTGGTGACGCCTTCATGAAGATGGTGGTGATCACGGTGGAGTAATAAGGGGGCACGATTCTAGGAGATAGGGATTCGAAGGCTGGAGAAAAGCAGAAACCTTCCCGGTAGTTTTGAGGGTGACCGAAGGTCTGCCGAACCTGTCGCATGTCATATGTCTCCTACGCTGTAATCCTTAAATGTTCTCCACCGAGGACACGATCGTCGCGATCTCAACGCCACCCGGCCATGGTGGGATTGGAATCGTACGCATCAGTGGCCCCGGTGCGGCTGAAAATATCCGCGCCCTCCTACCTCACACGCCTGTTCTGGAACCGCGGCGAGCGACGGTGGCCTCGGTCATCGATCCGTCCGTTGGCGGGAGGAGACTCGACAGAGTGCTTGTTACCTACTTCCCGGCGCCTAATTCCTACACGGGTGAGGACGTCGTCGAGATCAGCGCGCACGGCAGCCCCGTCTTGCTGCGGCAAATCGTCAATGCGGCTGTCAATTCCGGCGCTCGGTTGGCTAAACCGGGAGAGTTTACCCTCCGTGCGTTTCTCAATGGTCGGGTCGATCTAGTGCAAGCGGAGGCGGTCGGTGATCTAGTTAATGCGGTCACGCCACTACAGGCGCGGGTTGCGTTCGACCAACTCGAGGGTACGGTCACGGATCACATTACGGAGATCGAGGCCACGCTGTTCAATTTGGTTGCGCGACTCGAAGCATCGGTGGACTTCCCTGACGAAGGCTACCATTTCGTCGATGCTCAGTCGGTGAACACGGAAACCCAAGGTCTAGTCGAACAGGTGGCGGCGCTTTTGATCGACGCTCGGCGCGGTCGACTTCTTCGCGAGGGTGGCCAAGTGGTCATTCTCGGAAAACCAAACGTGGGCAAGTCAACTCTGTTTAACCAACTCCTCGGTGTGTCCAGGGCGATTGTTACCCACATCGCTGGAACGACACGCGATCTGCTGACAGAAACGGTCGAAATCGGCGGTATTCCGATTACGCTCGTCGACACGGCTGGCATTCGGGCAACTGATGGTGCCATAGAGACCGAGGGAGTTAACCGCGCGCGCGCTGCGATCAAGGTCGCGCGGCTCGTGGTCTTGGTCTTCGATCGGTCGCGTCCGTTGGACAAGAACGACCTATCGCTCTTGCGGGAAACCGCGACGCTCGAACGGGTGGTGGTTATCAACAAGATTGATCGTCCCGCGGCATGGGACGTCGATCGACTTATCCAGGCTGGTGCGGGGAGTTTGGTGCTCGATTCGGTGGTGGCAGTTTCATTACTTGAAAGCGATCCGGTGCACGTAATGGCCGTACGAAGTGCTCTTAGCGACACGCTTCTGGAGGGCAACGATCTGCGCGATCCGCCGGCGGTTACCAACCTGCGTCACATCGAGTTACTGGAGCGCGCTCAGGTGGCCCTGCGACGCGCAGCGACTGCGGGTCTGGCTTCTTCGTCCGAGGAGTTCGTTCTCGCTGACCTCGCGGAAGCTCAACAGGCACTGAGTGAAGTGACGGGAGCACGGACGGCAGATGACGTACTCGACCGGATCTTCTCAGAGTTTTGCGTTGGGAAGTGACACGTGTCCAAGTTTGACGTGATCGTCATCGGCGCAGGTCACGCAGGTTGTGAGGCTGCTTATGCTGCAGCGCGAATGGGTTTGCACGTTGGGCTGTGCACTCTGTCGAATGATACGGTCGCCCACATGCCATGCAATCCGGCGGTGGGCGGGACCGCGAAGGGTCATCTCGTGCGTGAAATTGATGCGCTGGGTGGACTCATGGGCCAGGCGATTGACGCCACCGGCATTCAATTCAAGCTGCTGAATCGGAGCCGCGGCCCAGCGGTTTGGTCGCCGCGGGCGCAAGCGGACAAGCGACGCTATGGCGAGTGGATGCGGCACGCACTGGACCGAGAGCCTGGCATCGAATGGATTATCGGTCGGGCGGGGCGTCTAATCGTAAACAACTCGACGGTCGTCGGCATGGCGCTTGAGGACGACGGGGGTGCTGGCGGCTGCCATCACGATGTGCTCCAAAGCGAGGCTTTAGTCGTAACGACCGGGACCTTTCTGAATGGTTTGATTCACATCGGACCCGAGAGACGGGCCGCCGGCCGTTTAGGCGAACGCGCCACCCACGATTTGGCAGATTCACTGAAGTCTTTCGGCTTTAAGTGGGGTCGCTTGAAGACAGGAACCCCGCCTCGTCTTGATCGGCGGAGCATCAACTTTGAGCGGTTCGAGCCGGCTCCAGGTGATCGTGTACCGGTACCATTGTCGTTCATGACCGAGCGGATCGATCGGCAACAGATCATGTGCCATCTCTTGCATACGAACGACCGGGTACATGCGATCGTCCACGCTCACATTCGGGACTCGCCACTCTACAACGGGCAGATCAAGGGTATTGGCCCTCGTTACTGTCCGTCGCTCGAAGACAAGGTTATGCGGTTCCCGGCCAAGGAGCGCCATCAGATCTTTCTCGAACCGGAGGGCGCCGATGTTAGCGAAATCTACGTCAACGGCTTCTCTATGAGCTTTTCTCGAAATGTTCAGCAACAGCTCGTGCAAGCGTTGCCGGGTCTTGAGGGCGCGGTCATGTTACGACCTGGCTATGCCGTCGAGTACGACTTTGTTCAACCGACAGAACTGCATCCAACACTCGAGACCAAACGGATTGAAGGTTTATTCTTAGCAGGACAGCTCAATGGAACGTCAGGCTATGAGGAAGCAGCCGCTCAGGGGCTTCTGGCGGGTGTTAACGCGGCTCGGCGGGTTCAGCGACGAGCCCCGGTCATCCTAAGGCGCAACGAGGCGTACATGGGTGTCTTGGTCGACGATTTGACGACGAAGGGATGCCTGGAACCCTATCGAATCTTCACGTCGAGAGCAGAGTACCGGCTGCTGCTTCGAATCGATAATGCCGACCTGCGCCTGACGGAAACAGGGCGGAGGATCGGGCTCGTTGACGATGTTCGGTGGAACCGATTCAGGGCGCGGCGGGAACGTTTCGGTCGCAATATGACACGTGTGCGTAAGGCGAGAGTCGTGCTTCCAGGGGGGAAGCGAGTACCAGCGCCGCAGGCACTGCGACAGCCGGAAGTGCGATTGGAGGCGCTGGTAGCGCAGGGACAGGTCGAGCTTGAAGCCAACACATGGGGAGGAAACGTCGATCTCGCTTCAGTTGAGACGGAGTTCAAGTATACCGGGTATCTCGAACGACAGGCCGCGGCTGTCGAGAAGGCACGCCGGCAGGAGAATCGACAGATTCCGTGGGACTTCCAGTATGTTGGCGTCCCGGGACTCTCCCGTGAGATTGTCGAACGGCTCGGAGAAGTGCGGCCCCGAACCCTCGGACAGGCACTTCGCGTGCCCGGAGTTACACCTGCGGCGGTAGCCGTGATTGGTGCATACGTAAGGCGGCAGGCGCACCAACAGGTGTAAGGTGAACGTGTCGCCGGACGTGCTGTGTCAAGACAAGACACCCTTATCAAGAATCGGATTCGTCGACGAGCCAAGCGGGTAGGGCTCATATTGACGGATGTGCAGGTCGAACACCTCTGGGCCTACGTTGAGCTTCTGAGGCGCTGGAACGAGCGGATGAATCTGACGGCGCTCGACGCTAGGGACAAGGGTCTAGACCGACTACTGATTGAACCTCTCATTGCTTCGACTCATCTACCTGCCGGACCGGTCCGTGTGGTCGATATTGGGTCAGGAGCGGGGTCACCTGCCATTCCGCTCAGGCTTGGCCGTTCGAACGTTCGCGTACTTATGATTGAGGCGAAGGTTCGGCGTGCCGCTTTTCTTCGCGAGGCCTGTCGACATCTGGAGATTGATGATGCCGATGTGGAGACCGCGCGGTACGAATCGTTGCTGTCACGGGCCGACCTGCACGAAGCTCATGATGTCCTGACACTGCGTGCCGTTCCTATTGAGACACGTATGCTGAATGGACTTCAGGCGTTCGTGCGTCCAGGAGGACACTTATTTCTGTTTCGAGGGGGAAGTGGTCCCGATGTGCCGGTGGGCCTCCGACCTCCACTGGAATGGCGGGAGACCCATCAGCTCGTTGATGTTCTAGGGAGTCGCTTGGTGGTGCTCGAGAAACGAGAGGTCAGCATAAGAATAGCGAATAAAAAACAAAACTAGGTTTCTTTTTGTTCTCTACAAGCTACGTTGATTGCCACCCGGTATTCTCGTTAACGTGATGGCAGTGTCCACTCATCCACACGCCGCATCCGTGAAGATTCCATTGATTAGCCGCCCAGCAGCGGCAAATAGCGATTGGTCCCGACACAGGCTAGTACGGCTGCGCGTAGAAGTCCTGCGAGACCAGCCGTCGTGAGCAGGGAATCAATCACCAGCGTCAGACTGGTGAGACTGTGCGGTAGGGTCGCGGCATTATAAATTCGGTAATAATATACTTAACTCCCCACCTCGGTGTCGATATCATGACGGTAATTGCCTGGAATGACCGGTGTCGCTTACTTGGCGTTTTCTACCTTATCGATCATTGGGATGGCTTCTACGTAGGCACGAACCGCATCGTTGAGGGCTCTTCCTACGATTGCATCATCAGCCTCAGTGACGTCCAGAAGGGCTATCAGTATCGGCCGTACATGCGCCTCAACGGATGCAGCCGTATCGTCAGGCAGTGCCTGACCGGCCCATCGGCTGGCGATCTTCTCTGTAATCGTGGCGATGGTGTATGGGATAGCCGGGTGCGTGACTTCGCCTGAATAGACCAGATCGAAGCCGAGCCGCGTTATATGCTGGAGGTCGTGAAGGTAGAAACTCTCTCGCTTCTGGAGGGCTGCGCGGATTTCGTCGTAAGACAATCGTCCGACTCGCTGATGCATGGGAAGTCCTCGCGAGTATACAGCGGGTAGTAGTGAGGGACCCTCGCGCGGATGTTGGCTGCACCGTCTTCCTCCAGCCGGTCCACCAGGGCGATGACTGCTATGACCTTACAACCAACTTTCTCGGCCGCATCAATCGCCTCGATAGCGGAGGCTCCGGTTGTGACAACATCATCGACCACCACGACACGAGTCCCACGGCGTGGAACGTTCTCGACGAGTTGCTTCGTGCCATGCTCCTTCACCTTGTCACGAACGTAGAACCCTTCAAGTTTTTGTTCTCTGGCGTGTGCCCGTAGCATCATGGCACCCACGATGGGGTCTGCACCCAGTGTTCGCCCTCCAACAGCATCCACCGGCGGTTCGGGTAGGAGAGCCAGCTTGTCGAGAAAAGCATCGCCGACGAGCGGTGCGCCGTCGGAGCTGAGCGTGACAAGCTTACAGTCGAAGTAAAAATTGGACTCCCGGCCTGTGCTGAGGGTTACTCGACACGGTGTATCCAAAGCTCGTCCGTCGAGCAATGTCCAGAGAGTATCCTTTACCGGCACGGTCTCAGGTCGCAAAATTAAAACCTCTTATTCTACCCACTTTAGACCCAACTAGTCACTCAGAAAGTTCATTTCTTGAACTCTGCATACTCACGCTTCTGCTGCTCCACCTTTTCGCGGTTCTCGTGAAGCCAAGTCTGGACTATCCACTTGATGACTTCAGGGCGAGTCCGTGCGTACGCACCGACCATTCCGTCTAATTGGTGCAGAATAAAATTGGGGAAAGTGACGAATTCCCGGTCTGTATCCGGCTTTCCGGATGTCTTCTGCTTCTTCACCATACGATCTGTGTAGTAGCTATATAGCAGCTTCACAGATCATAGACAAGGAAAAACCGGGTTAGAATTGGAAGGTGCGGGCGGTGGGAGTCGAACCCACAAGCCCTGGCTAGGCGGCGGCGTTAGAGGCCGCTGTGTTTTACCGTTTCACCACGCCCGCATAGAGGCACAAAAAAAGGGGTCCCACTCGGGACCCCTTGCTGCTTCGCGACGATTGATCACCCGCTCTAGGGCTTGCGTTTCTTCTTAGTCTCGCTGTCGTCCTCGCGTTCTCGTTGCTCGTCTATCTCGCTCTTTGGCACTTTCAGAAGACGGCCGAGTAGCCCCTTGAACCGCTCGTACGGATCGTCGCCCGGCTGTGGTCGTGGAATGGGCGGCGTCCACGCTGGGCGTGCTGACATCCGGTTTCTTTCGTCTTCCTCGAAACTGGCAGTTCCGTGGCCCCTACAAATCTCCCGGCCGTCCGATGAGTTCACTATACGTGACGCGCCGTCCTTCGACTGAGCCTAGCACGCCAGCGAACCGCTCAGCGTCGGTCTGCTTGCGATGGTTGAATCGATACGCCTGTTCGTCAAGATACCGGAATAGGTGGAAGGGTTCAACGCTGACGTATGTGCCGGAGAGGGACCGCTTCAGCAGGCTCCAGAAATTCTCCAACCCGTTCGTGTGGACGTTACCACGAGCATAGCTTTGAGCGTGGTTGATAACCTTGTGCTCGTAGCTGTCGGCAAGACCCTCGTACGAAGGCAGCTCGTCGGTGTAAACGGTCGCTCCAGGCTCGACGGCATCCATGACCTCACCCTGGAGGACGTACTTTCGAGGGCGAGGGATAACGGCCGCACGCACAGTTGAGTGCGGCTTGTCCGGACCGTGACGTTCGAGAAGCCCCAAGACGACGGCCTTGCCGATGGCCCCACGGCCACTTAGCTTGCGCCGACCCTTGTGCATGTTCCTGGCCTTTCCGCCGATGTACGTCTCATCGGCTTCGACCTCTCCGCCAAGTTTGTCGAACGTCTTGGCCTGCATCGCCTTCCTGATGCGCTGGAGCATGAACCAGCTTGTCTTCTGCGTGACGCCGATGGAGCGGGCCAGTTCGTAGCTACTAATGCCGTTCTTCGCGTTCGCAATCAGCCAGACGGCCGTCAGCCACTTCGAGAGGCTGATGGGGCTGTCCTCAAAAATAGTGCCCTTCTTGACGGAGAAGTCTTGATTCTTGCTATGCTCACGGCAACGCCAGGTGCGCTGCTTGGCACGGTATTTAACTTCGATGTTGCCGCAGGTGGGACAGGCTACGCCGTTAGGCCAGCGCATCTTGACCATCGTCTCGTGGGCAACGTCAGGATTAGCAAAATGAATAACGGCATCTTGCAGTGTTTTTGGGTTGGCTGCGTCTGACATGACCTAATAATACTGGTATTCCAGTGGGTAGTCAAGTATATTATTGCCATAAATTCTGAGAGACGCACTGCGGTCAAAAGTTATCGTAATCGTCATCAGGTCTGGATCCAAAGCCTAATCAGTGAGTTCCGTGATGGCGACGTGCTTCCCATCGCCTATGAGCACGGCATTCGGGGAGTGTCGGCGGCGAAGCTGTTTCTTCCCTCGCTCCACATCGCCATAGTCTTGGGGATCCCCACGGTAAAGGCATAGAGGCTGGGCAGGTCGGTAAACGCAATGAGGTTCACCAAATCTGGCACCTGAACCGTCAGCTCATGAATATCGGGTCCGGTTTCCACAATGGTTCCGTTGACGGCGCTCAACGTAAAGAGCAGCTTTGCGGGTTCGTGTCCATCCATCGCCGCCACCTGATTGGCGATGTCCTGCAGGGTTGTCTGGCCACAGTCGGAGTCGTCACCGTTGAACAGTTCACGATAGGACACGCCGCTGCCACGTGTACCCATCGTCGATATGGCATCCTCGCTCTCCTCAGAAAAAACTTCCGCCACGGTCCATTCTTTCGTTTAGACTTTCCCACGAGATTCGGCGATTGCATCGTTTAGCTCACGAGTCATCCACTCAATCACGGACGAGATTCCAAGAATGCGTCTTTCTCTGGCTCACCCAACAATTTATGAGAATCGCCATCCTCAAGCGCTCATAAATCAAGTGTTTCGCTGTGTTCCACGTGGAACACTGAGGCCAACATTTACGATAAAGACCTAAATAGATAGATTGTTAGACCTATATGGGGAAAATCGTTGCCATCGCCAACCAAAAAGGTGGCGTTGGTAAAACAACAACGGCGATTAATCTCGCTGCCTCACTTGCTCTCGCGGATCAAACGGTGCTGCTTGTCGACATGGATCCGCAAGCGAACTTGACGAGTGGTGTTGGGCTGAAGGGCCAGGCGGCCGCTGCGGGTACGATTTACGACGCGTTGATGAGTCAAAGCTCGTTCGATCTCAGCGCGTTCGTAATACCGACAGCTGTGTCGGGTCTTTCATTGGTACCTGCGGACCGAAACCTCACGGGTGCCGAAGTGGAGCTCGTGAATATTCCTAACCGCGAGTCGCGGTTACGTCCTCTAATGGAGCAGGTACGGGAGAGCTATGACTACATCTTTATTGATAGTCCGCCGTCCCTAGGCTTGCTCACGCTCAATTCGCTAGTCGCAGCGGATAACGTCCTCGTTCCACTTACATGTGAGTATTTCGCACTTGAAGGCGTCGCGGAACTGATGGCAACGCTCGAACGCGTGCGCGCCACGTTCAACCATGAGCTCACCATCGGTGGGGTCGTGCTGACGATGGCAGACTCCCGAACCAATCTGGGTCAACAAGTTGCCGGAGAAGTCCGAGCGTTCTTCAAGGGGAAGGTATTCGAGACCGTCATCCCTCGTAACATCAGACTCGGGGAAGCTCCAAGCCATGGCTTGCCGGCGATTCTCTACGACGTGCGGTCGAAAGGAGCCAAGGCCTACATTGCTCTCGCCCGTGAGGTTCTAATGTCGTCGCTTTGCTCTTCACCCGCAGCGCTGGATTTGGGACCATAGTGTAGCGACGGGAGTAGGTCAGTGTGTACGGCGACGCAGACGAGGACATACCATGCCTAAAAAACGGCCAGCGCTTGGTCGAGGGCTGAGTGCTTTGATTCCCGAGGCTCCAGCATCACCATCAGCTGATCAGTCTCCGAGGGAAGTCGACTTGGATCTGCTGGAGCCCAATGAAGAGCAGCCACGGGGTGAAATGGATGAAAGCCGGCTTGACGATCTGGCACGGTCAATCAAATCCAGTGGAATCATCCAGCCTATTCTGGTTCGGCCACTGCCTCAAGGCAGGTACGAGATCGTAGCGGGCGAACGTCGCTGGCGTGCGGCGCAGCGCGCAGGTCTCATGAGGGCCCCGGTTGTTGTCAGAAACGTTCCCACGGAAAAGCGTCTCGAGCTAGCGCTCGTCGAGAACATTCAGCGTGAAAACCTGAACCCGATCGAGGAAGCACGTGCCTACCGCCGCCTAGTCGCAGAGATCGGACTGACCCAAGAAGCCATCTCCACGGCTGTCGGGAAAGACCGAGCAACGGTTGCCAACTACATGCGTTTGCTTAGCCTGCCCCGCGAGATTCAGGCGGAGGTCGCGTCAGGGACACTTAGTATGGGGCATGCGCGTGCTCTGGCGGCCTTAGGCGACGAGAGGCTTCAACGCCGGGTCGTGCAGGACATCCGGCTGCGGGACTTGTCGGTGAGGGAAACTGAGGCGCTCGTCAGAACGGTCGTTACTCCGTCGCCACCGAAGGCGTCTTCGACGCCCACGGATGTCCATACCAGAGCGGGTGAAGAGAAGCTCCGTAAAGTGCTCGGAACGGGGGTCCGGATCGTGCGTCGCCGCCACGGCGGAACCATCGAGATTAGGTTTAGCTCTGAGGAAGAGCTCCAACGGTTGTACGAGCAACTAACCGCGTCGTGACCTGATTTGCGCTTGTTTCTTGCTCGCTTTTGGCTAGGAGTGGTATAAATTCCTGTTTGGCCCGCGCCAGAAGATTCTGTTTACTGGCGGCCTCCTCAGCAGACAGACACGCCTTTGAGACCAATGACGAATCGTGCAGTTGCGACGCGGTACGCACGGGCGTTGCTCGAAGTAAGCGAGCAGCAAGGCTCACCAGACGATATCGAACAAGAGCTGGCAGGCGTTGTTGATCTCATGGAAGGCCATCTATTGCTCCGCGAGACGCTCGTGAGCCCAACCGTTCCACCTTCACGCAAGCGGGCCGTACTCAAGGAGTTGATCCCGAAGCTCGATGGCATATCCGTCGTCACGCGCCGCCTGCTAATGATGATGGCCGACCGGGACCGACTCGGGATCCTTGCCGAAGTCTTGCAGGTCTATCGTGCGCGCGTAAGAAAGCTAAAGGGTGTTGTGCGTGCGCGTGTGACGACGGTGACGCCGCTGCCGCCGGAACGAGTGCAAGCTATTGCCGCGACGCTAGCGAGCGTTACCGGCAAGCAGGTCGAGATCGAAGCGAGTACCGATGCGACGTTACTGGGTGGCATGGTGAACCAAATCGGCAGTACCGTCTATGACGGAAGCATTTCACAACATTTGCAGCGCCTGCGCCGACGGTTCCTGGCTTGAGCCTCACTAGAACAACGCAATCGTTGGCGACCGACAAATCATGAGCATCAAAGCAGACGAAATCTCGAAGATCATTAAAGACCAACTCGGTGACTACTCGTTAGAGGTCGACGTTGCGGAAGTTGGCACGGTTGTATCCGTTGGGGATGGCATCGCGCGCATCCATGGTATCGAGGGCGCGATGGCCACCGAAATGCTGGAGTTTCCACACGGCGTCTTCGGTATCGCGCTGAACCTGGAGGAATCGAGCGTTGGTGCGGTTCTCCTCGGTGGGAAAACAGCGATCAAGGAGGGTGACACCGTCAAGAGAACCGGGCGTATTATCTCGGTTCCGGTCGGTGACGAGATGCTGGGGCGTGTCGTGAATGCGCTGGGCCAGCCCATTGACGGCAAGGGTCCGATCGCTGCGAGCCAGCAGGCATCGATCGAGAAGATCGCTCCCGGGGTTGTCGACCGAGAACCGGTCAAGGAGCCTCTGCAGACTGGCCTTAAGGCGATTGACGCTATGGTGCCGATCGGCCGTGGCCAGCGCGAGTTGATCATCGGCGACCGCCAAACCGGGAAGACAGCCGTGGCTGTTGACACGATCATCAACCAGAAGGGTCTGGATGTCGTGTGCATCTATAACGCAATCGGTCAAAAGCAATCGACCATCGCGCAGGTTATCAAAACGCTGGAAGAAAACAGTGCGATGGAGTACACGATCGTTGTGGCCGCCGCGGCATCGGATCCTGCACCGCAGCTGTACATCAGCCCGTACTCGGCGTGCACGATAGGCGAGTATTTCCGTGACAGCGGTCGCCACGCACTCTGCGTTTACGACGACTTGTCAAAGCACGCGCAGGCGTATCGGGAGATTTCGTTGCTGCTGCGTCGTCCGCCGGGCCGCGAGGCGTACCCTGGGGATGTCTTCTACCTGCACTCCCGGTTACTGGAGCGTGCGGCCAAGTTGAATACGAAGTTCGGTGGCGGATCGCTGACCGCGCTCCCAATCATTGAGACCCAGGCCGGTGACCTATCCGCGTATATTCCGACTAACGTGATCTCAATTACTGACGGACAGATCTTTCTGGAGAGCGACCTTTTCCATCAAGGGATCCGGCCGGCAATCAACGTCGGCAACTCCGTTTCTCGCGTGGGCGGGTCGGCGCAAGTGCGAGCGATGAGGCAAGTGGCCGGGACGCTGCGGATCGACCTTGCGCAGTTCCGAGAGCTTGAAGCTTTTGCGCAGTTCGGCAGTGACCTCGACAAGGCGACGCAGAACCAACTCAACCGAGGTCGCCGGTTGGTCGAGATCCTCAAGCAGCCCCAGTACCAGCCGCTGTCTGTTGAGCGGCAGGTGCTGATTCTGTTCGCCGGTACCAACGGGCACCTCGATGATGTGCAGGAGTCCGACGTTGCGGCGTACGAGCAAGAACTGTACGAATTCTTCGAAGCCCGTCACGCCGAGATCATCCAGACTCTCACCGAACAGAAGAAGATGGACGAGGAGCTCAAGGCTAGGATTACGCAGGCAGTCAACGAGTTCACCACCCATTTCACAGAAGCTCGCAAGGGAGCTGCCCCGTAAGCGTCATGTCTTCGCTCATCGATCTGAGACGAAGGATCCGGGCCGTCAAGAACACGCAGAAAATTACGAAGGCGATGAAGACCGTTTCGGCGTCGAAGCTGCGGAGAGCGCAGGATCGGATTGTGGGCGCGCGGCCGTTCGCTCGCGAGATGCTACGGGTGCTCAATAGTCTCGCGGCGCAGATCGATTCGACGTCACATCCGCTGCTTGCGTCGCCGAGCTCGGATTCGACAGGACCGTCATTGCTCGTCGTCGTGACGGCGGACAAGGGATTGTGTGGTGGCTTCAACTCGGCGCTACTGCGGAGAGCAAGCGCGTATATTCAGGAGGCCAACGACCAGGTCGTGTTGGCGCTCATTGGTCGGAAGGGCCGCGACTTCTTCCGACGGCACAGCTTTGCGGTGCGGTACGAGGACGTCAACATTTTCAACAACCTGAAGTACATCCATGCGCAGGGCGTGGCGGAGGTTGCGGTTCAGCAGTTCATGGAAGGTACCGTGTCTAGCGTGGATCTCCTCTACAACGAGTTCAAGAGCGTCATACAGCAGAATGTTGTCGTCGATCAGCTCCTGCCGATTCCGCGGATTGCACCGACCGAAGCGGACGTAGAAATGCTGGCGGAGTATCTGTTTGAGCCGAATCCCGATCAGATCTTCGAAACGTTGCTACCGCGCCACGTTGAGATCCAGATCTTTCGCGCGTTACTAGAGTCAGCGGCTGCCGAGCATGCCGCACGGATGACCGCAATGGACTCCGCGACACGCAACGCAGGTGAGATGATCGAGGCGCTCACACTGCATATGAACAAGGTGCGGCAGGCGACCATCACCCGCGAGTTGATCGAGGTGGTCTCGGGAGCGCAGGCGCTTTAGGAACGAAAGGAGGATTCCCGTCTCCGGGAGCAAGGCAAATGTCAGAGAAAGATGCCAAAGTCGGCAAGATCATCCAGGTCATTGGACCCGTCGTCGACGTCGAGTTCGAGAGTGGGCATTTACCGTCCATCTATAACGCCCTTCGAATCACTGGTGGCGGGCAGTCTGAGCTTGATGTGATCGCAGAAGTTGAGCAACACCTCGGAGAGAGTCGCGTCCGTGCCGTGGCTATGACTGCCACCGACGGGATGCAACGCGGCATGCCTGCCCTCGACACCGGCGGCCCCATTTCGGTTCCAGTGGGCCCGAACACACTTGGCCGTGTGCTCAATGTTCTCGGTGACCCTGTTGATTTTCCCGATCGTCCAGTCAACTGTTCGGAGCGGTGGCCGATTCACAGGCCAGCGCCGTCCCTCGAAGACCAGTCGACGGAGCTCGAGATGTTCGAGACTGGAATTAAGGTAATTGATCTGCTCGAGCCGTATTTGCGTGGAGGCAAGATCGGCCTTTTTGGCGGCGCTGGCGTCGGCAAGACCGTCATCATCCAGGAACTGATCCACAATATCGCACTCAAGCACGGGGGTGTGTCAGTGTTTGGCGGCGTTGGCGAGCGGACGCGTGAAGGCAACGACTTATGGCTCGAGATGCAGGCGAGCGGTGTTATCAATATCGAGGAACCCGAGAAGTCTCGTGCGGCGCTGGTCTATGGGCAGATGACCGAGCCGCCCGGTGCGCGACTGCGTGTGGCACTGAGCGCGTTGACGGTCGCCGAGTATTTTCGAGACGCCGAGAAGAAGGACGTCTTGCTTTTTATTGATAATATTTTCCGGTTCACCCAGGCAGGATCCGAAGTGTCGGCGTTGCTGGGGCGGATGCCGTCGGCTGTCGGGTACCAACCGACGCTGATGAGTGAGATGGGCGAACTGCAGGAGCGGATCACGTCGACCAAGAATGGGTCGATCACCTCCGTGCAGGCGATCTACGTGCCGGCGGACGATTACACCGATCCCGCGCCGGCAACCACATTTGCCCATCTTGATGCCACCACCGAACTCTCTCGTACGATTGCTGCCCAGGGACTCTATCCGGCGGTCGACCCGTTGGCGTCAACCTCCCGTATTCTAGATCCGCGGATCATCGGCGAGGAGCATTACGCTGTGGCCCGTGACGTCAAAGAGGTGCTCCAGCGATACAAGGACCTTCAGGACATTATCGCCATTCTCGGGATCGATGAGCTTTCCGAGGATGACAAACTTGCCGTGACGCGGGCTCGAAAGATACAGCGCTTCCTGTCGCAGCCGTTCTACGTAGCTGAGCAGTTCACCGGCTTCCCAGGTAAATATGTGGCGATCGCTAACACGGTCCGTGGCTTTCGGGAAATCGTCGATGGCAAACACGACGAGGTTCCGGAACAGGCCTTTTTGATGGTAGGGGCAATCGAGGAAGCGCTTGAGAACGCGGACAAGATGAAATCGATGGCATAGCCGAAACCGGATTGATGAATGGTAATTCCGTCCCATTTGACGCTTGAGTTCGTAACGCCCGATCGGGCCGTTGTGCGAGAGGCGGTCGACGAGGTTCAGGTGCCGGGTTCCCAGGGCTACCTCGGAGTGCTTCCGGGGCACACGCCGCTGCTGACGGCTCTCCAGGTTGGCGAGATGTGGTTTCGGCAGGGGGACAGGAAGTCGTATAGCGCGGTAGCATTCGGCTTTGCCGAGATTCTCCCAGCCCGGGTGACTATCCTTGCCCAAGTGGCCGAGCGGGCCGATGAAGTCGATGTCGAGAGAGCCAGGGAGGCCGAACGACGAGCGCGCGATCGCCTTGCGAGGAGTGCCGTCGATATCGACTTCGAGCGCGCTCGTATCGCATTGATGAAGTCGATAATCCGGCTGCAAGTCGCAGCGCGAGTTCAAACCCGGGCGCTTTGAGCGTCATGCGGCGCGGCGCCTAACACCGTCCGTGAGCGCCAATGCAGATCAACTGGGCCGTGGCCAGCGACCGCGGGCGACGTCGTTCAAAGAATGAAGACAGTTATTGTGTTCGTTCGGAGCTAGGTTTGTTCGTTGTGGCCGATGGCATGGGTGGGCACGCCGGCGGTGAAGTTGCCTCGGTTGTAGCTGTCGATAAGATCGAGAGCGTTGTTCAGTCCACGAGCAGCCTGGGGCCGCAAGACACGTGGCCGGTGCCGTTCGATCCCAAGTTTGGGGTCGACGGAAACCGTCTGCGGATGGGGTTCGACCTGGCAAATCGTCAAATTGCTCAGCGAGTCAGCAAAGACGACACGCTCCGAGGCATGGCCACGACGGCCGTTGCGGTACTGCTGAGCGGTGAGACAGCCGCGCTGGCGCACGTGGGCGACAGCCGAGCGTATCTGCATCAGGCTAACCAGCTGAAGCGTCTGACCGCCGACCATTCGTGGGTTGAAGAGCAGGTGCGAGCTGGGACGTTAACGGAGGAAGCCGCGTTCGAGCACCCGTGGCGCAACATCGTGACCCGGGCATTGTCTGGCGCCCCCGGTCTCGACGTCGAGGTCACCAAGCTTCCTCTTGCAATTGGGGATTGGCTGCTGCTCTGTTCCGATGGGCTTTCCTCGGTCGTCTCCGACATCGAAATCAGCAGGACGATGGCCGAGGCGCGGTTGACCAACCTACAGGCGGGTTGCGATGGGTTGGTTGAACAGGCGAATGCCGTAGGGGGTCCGGATAATGTGACCGCGCTGCTCATAGGCGTGGTTTCTGGCAGCGAGTAGATGCTGGAGAATCTGCGCAGACTGCTCCGATATCGTGGCCTTGTCCAGACGCTGGTCAGCCGCGAACTTAAAGCTCGGTACCGCGGGTCGGTCCTAGGGTACTTCTGGTCGTTAGTCAATCCCCTGCTGCTGCTGCTGATCTACACCTTCGTGTTCTCGGTTGTACTTCCTGGCTTTCGGGGCGACTTGGAGCCGTATGCGTTGTTTCTCTTTTGCGGTCTGCTTCCTTGGACGTGGTTTTCTTCCGCGCTGCTCGAGTCGTCCAATGCGCTGATCGTAAATGGCAATCTAATTAAGAAGGTCTTGTTTCCAGCCGAGATCCTGCCGATCGTTTCGGTCTTGGCGAATCTCTTCCACTTCATGTTCGCGCTACCGATTTTGGCCTTGTTCTTGGTTTTCTACGCTCGGCCTCTCGGGTGGCTCGACCTGATCTGGTTCCCGTTTCTCCTACTGGTGCAGCTGGTGCTCACGCTTGGGTTGGCTCTTGCGCTGTCTGCGCTGACTGTCCACTTTCGAGACCTGAAGGACTTGCTTAGCAACTTGCTGACCCTGTGGTTCTTCGCGACGCCGATCCTGTACCCCATGAGTATGCTGCCCCCGCTTGGTAAGTTCTTCATGGACTTCAACCCGTTTGCCCATCTTGCCATCTCCTATCAGGAACTCCTCTTCTACGATGGCCCGTTTGGACACTGGAAGTGGCTGCTTGCCGTGGCCGTCGGTTCGGTTGTTTTGTTCATTGTCGGATATGCGCTGTTCGACCGTCTACGTGACTCCTTTGCGGAGGAAGTATGAAGCCGGCAATTGACCTCGACGCGGTCACGAAGCGTTACCGCCGGTTTGCACATCGTCGGCAGTTTGCCACCCTGAAGAGCGCGCTCATTAACCAGAGCTTGGTTGCTGACCTCAGTCCCGAGGAGACATTCACTGCGGTCGATGATCTCTCACTGACAATCGCGGAAGGTTCAGCATTTGGGATCATCGGACGGAACGGGTCGGGCAAGAGCACACTACTCAAGCTCGTGGCCGGCATCACGAAGCCGACCAGTGGCCGGGTCTCGGTCCACGGTCGAATTTCTGCTCTCATCGAACTGGCGGCGGGCTTCCACCCGGAGATCACCGGCCGCGAGAACGTGTTCATCAACGGTGTCATACTGGGGTTGACCAAGCGTGAGATCACCAAGCGCTTCGATGAGATTGTCGAGTTCGCCGAACTTGAAGAGTTCATTGACGCGCCGGTCAAGAACTACTCGTCGGGCATGTACATGCGGCTCGGGTTTGCTGTCGCCGTACACGTCGACCCAGACATCCTGATCGTGGATGAAGTGTTGGCGGTTGGCGATGAGGGCTTTAGCTTGAAGTGCCTAGACAAGTTCTCCGAGTTCAAGCGCCGTGGTAAGACAATCTTGCTGGTTACCCACGGGCTCGGGACTGTTCAGCAATTCTGCGACGAAGTCGTGTGGCTCGACGAGGGTCGCATCGCTGGGTGTGGAGACCCGCGGCGGGTCGTTCACTCGTATTTAAACGCAGTGGCCGTGGGAGAGGAGCGTTTCCTTTCTACCGTGGACCAGCGCAAGATCGAAGCGACGTCGTCTGAGAGTCCAGCGGCCGAGTCTGACGACAGCGAGCTGACGGATGAAGAGCCACCCGCTGATATGTTCCGTGCCAGCGAGGGACGATGGGGATCCGGAGAAGCAACCATTACGGCGGTGACGCTTGAAGGCGCCGGAGGGCCGGCGCACGTGTATCGGACGGGCGAGCGGGTCATCGTGCGGATGCGGGTGACAGTTGCGGAACCGCTCAGTGACTTCGTGTTCGGTGTCAGCATCTTCAATGCGGAGGGCGTGTGCTGCTATGGGACGAACACGGACATCGCAGAGTTCAGACCGGACACCATGCTAGGTGAGGGCGAGGTTGTCTTTGAGATCGAAAACCTGGACTTGGTAGAAGGCACCTACAAACTCGACGTCGCCGTCCACACGCGCAAGGGTCGCCCGTACGACTACCATCGACTGCTTTACACGTTCCGCGTGAAGTCTGATACCAGCGACGTCGGAATCTACCGGCCCCGTCACCGATGGACGTTCACGCCGAACATTCAGTTCTTGAATTCCCAAGACGGGTAGTCACCAGCCAGGAGTTCTGCCGGTGCCACTCGCCACTCCTTCGCTAACACTTCAAGCGCTCCTTGCAACGGGAGCCGGCCGCGCCGGATTGGGGATCGCTGGCGAGGTTGTCTGTGGGCTCTCTCCGCCGGCGCAAGCCCTGGCCGTGGCGATGGTATCGACGTCGTTTCCCACGCTCCTGGTCGTGCCAACCGACGCGGCGGTGGAGGTCATGACCGCCGACTCCCGCTTCTTTTATGCCGCGCTGCAGGGTGCCACGCGGGTCGAGACGGCTCGTGTCGTTCTCCCCTTTCCGTCGCTCGAGGTGGATCCGTATCGTCAAATTGTTCCGCATCTCGACGTGGCCTCAGCCCGGGCTCGTGCGCTGACGGCGCTGGCGCAAGGCACCGCCCGCCTGTTGATCGCGTCAGCCTCGGCGCTGCTACCGCGTGTTTCCAGCCCTCGCCGGCTTCTGCTCGCTAATCGTGAGCTGGTCGTCGGAGGTGAACTTTCGCCCTCCGACCTCGGCGATCTCCTCGCCGATGCAGGTTTCACGCCAGGCGATCCAGTCGAAGCACACGGTGAGTTCTGTGTACGAGGTGGTGTCGTTGACTATTTTCAGGCGGGTGATAGCTACCCGACACGCGCTGAATTTGTCGGTGATTTGATTGAGTCGCTCCGTCAGTTCGATCCAGGGAACCAACGCTCGGTTGCGACCCTTGACCGCGCGAGCGTGGTCCCGCTTCGAGAGACACTCGAATTGGAGGGCCATTCGGACGACCCGGAAGCACTCGATCGCTCTGCGACGGTCCGCAATTACGTATCGGGCGTTGATTCGATGCAGACGTTTGTCAGCAATTGGGCCGAGTGCGAGCGTCGGGCAACATTGGTCGCCGAGCAGGTGACGGAAAGCTACGCCACGACCGTTCAGAAAGGTGAAGAGGCCCCGCCCCCCGAGGTTCTGCATGCGGATTGGTCCAGCTTGCAATCTTGGCTTGGCCTGGGCGGCCGATTAGAGGCGCTGGCTCTCGACGACGATGTCAAGTCGATTTCGGACCGTACTCATCGGGCTATCTCATGCCAGCCAGCCGAACGATACCACGGCCGATTTGCCACGTGGGTTGACGCGATTCGTCGGGGTCAGATGGCGGGCGAGAGCCAGTTATTCGTCGCCGCGACACCTGGACGCGCCGAACGCATTATCGAGGTTCTAGCCGACGAAGCGGTGCCGGCGGTCTCTCTACATCGGAGCGAGACGACGCAGGGCGCAGCTCTGCTCGTGGCAACAGGTCAGCTCTCAAGCGGCTTCCGACTTCCAGAGGCTGCATTGCAGGTGTACGCGGAGACAGACGTCTTCGGCGAGGAACGCCGTGTGCAAGATCGACGGCAGTCGGTCGTCCGGGCGTTCCTATCCGATCTTCGGGACCTAAAGGTTGGCGACCACGTGGTCCACGTGGACCACGGAATCGGCGCATTCGTAGGGCTCACGCAGCTTGCCGTCGGAGAAATATCCCAGGAACTGATGGAGTTGCGCTATGCCGATGGGGACAAGTTGTTCGTGCCGGTCGAGCATCTCGACCTGGTCCAGAAGTACACGGGTGCTCAGCATCCCGCGCTGGATCGGCTCGGCGGCACGACGTGGGAGCGAGCGAAGACCCGGGTTAAACGCGCGATGCGCGACATGGCTGGCGAGCTGCTGAAGTTGTACGCCGCGCGTCAAGCAGTTGTCGGTCACGCTTTTAGTCCAGATACCCATTGGCAGGAAGAGTTCGACGCGGCATTCGAGTTCGACCTCACTCCTGACCAGACCAGTGCCGTTCGCGACATTAAGCGTGACATGGAAGCACCGACCCCGATGGATCGGTTGCTGTGTGGTGACGTCGGCTATGGCAAGACGGAAGTGGCGCTGCGCGCAGCGTTCAAAGCGGTGATGGACGGCAAGCAGGTGGCCTTCCTGGCACCCACGACCGTTCTCGCGTTTCAGCATCTCAGAACGCTCGAAGAGCGGTTTGCAGGATTTCCCGTTCACATCAACATGCTTAGTCGCTTCCGGAGTCGTTCAGAGCAAAAGATGATTCTCTCGGATGTCGCCAGTGGGCGAGTTGACGTGGTCGTCGGCACCCACCGGCTGTTGTCGAAGGACGTGGTGTTTCGCGACTTGGAATTCCTGATCGTCGACGAGGAGCAGCGGTTCGGAGTGGCCCACAAAGAACGGTTGAAGCAGCTCCGTCAAAATGTCGACGTGCTGACACTTACCGCTACTCCGATCCCTCGCACTCTAAATATGTCACTCATGGGGATACGTGACATGTCCGTGATCGAAACGCCGCCCAAGGACCGGCTGTCGATTCAAACCAACGTGGCCAAGTTCGATCCCAGTGTGGTGGCCAGGGCTATCAGGACAGAACTAGATCGCGCGGGGCAGGTCTATTTTGTGCACAATCGGATTCGCTCGATTCATTCCGTCGCCGACATGATACGGCGTCTCGTGCCCGAAGCTCGTCTGGCGGTCGCCCACGGTCAGTCCACGGAAACCGAACTCGAGAAAGTCATGATTGCGTTCGTGGCGCACGAGTTCGATGTTCTGCTGTCGACGACCATCATCGAAAACGGTCTCGACATTCCCAACGTTAATACGATCATCGTCAACCACGCTCAGCGATATGGCCTGTCGCAGCTCTATCAGCTCCGTGGACGGGTCGGACGTTCGGATCGGCGGGCGTATGCGTACCTTTTCATCCCCCCGGCAGACAATCTGTCACCCGTCGCCGAGCAGCGGCTCGCGGCGATCAAGGAATTCAGCAACCTCGGCAGTGGCTTCAGAGTGGCGGCGTTGGACCTTGAAATCCGCGGTGCCGGGAACTTGCTTGGTGCGGAGCAAAGCGGCCACATCGAAGCGATCGGTTTCGATATGTACGTGAAGCTCCTAGAGCAGACGGTGCAGGAGCTTAAAGGTGAAGTTGTTGGAGATCAACGTCGGGCAACCGTCAACCTCGGCGTGCAGCTCCGAATCAACGAAAGCTACGTGGCGGAAACCAATCAGCGACTTGCTCTCTATCGCCGAATCGCAGCTGCGGAGAGTGAAATCGAGCTCGCTACCGTGGTGGAGGAGCTTACCGATCGATATGGACCGGTACCTCCACCGGTTATGCGGCTGGTTCAGTTTGGTCGAATCCGGGTACTTGCTGACTGCTTGGGCGTTGAGTCAATCGATCGCGAAAAACACCTGCTCGTGTTGCGATTTCGGGACGACGCGCCAGTCGACCCCGGACGCGTGGCGGCGCTCGTCCAGAGTCGCCACGACATCACGCTGACCCCCCCTGGCGTGATTCGCGTCGATCTGGAGGCGTCGGTGGGCCCGTCAGCCCAAACTCCGCGGCGACGACTGGAGGTGGAGTCGACGTCTTGGTGGACGAGCCGTGCGACAAGCGGTGAAGTCACGTCAGGATTCTCGAAGGACGAGATCTCGAAGGCGAGTCGGACCGGGGGCGACGAGCTCATTTGGAGAGTCAGCGAGCTGCTGGACCAACTCAGCGCCGAAACATGACGTGACGGGTGTTACGAAGGTGGATCGAGGATAAACCTCGGGTCCCCTTCTTGGGAAATATTGCGCACGGCCACGACCCAACAGTAATATGAGGAAGAGGCAAGCATGGTATGTCAATAGCAAAGATATTCCGTCTCGACATCCACGGGATCGGTCTGGCGTTTGGCATTGCGGCTTCGATTATGGTTGTCTGCGAGGCCGGAGCGCAGGAAGCAAATGAGCCGTATTTCGTTGAGCGCGTACTAGTCAAGGTCAACGGCGAGATTCTCACGCAGAGCGATCTCGAAAACCGGCAAGTGAACGAGATTCAGTTACGTGGTCTCCGACCGACAACCACCGCAGAGCTGGCGCGCATCATCGCAGAGGTAACCCCAGAGGTGATCGCGGCGCAGGTTGATGAATTACTCATGGTTCAGACGGCCCGCGGAATGGGCTTCGACTTCACGGATGAGATCTTCGAAGAGTTCTTGACGAACGCGCGAGGTGTCTTCCGCGTACCGGGGCAAGAAAAAGATTTCGAGACCAACGAAGAGGTGCTTCAGGCTTTCGAGGAGTCGGAAGGAATATCACGCCAAGAGTTGCGCCGGCAGATCGAGCTTCAGATGCTTTCTCGGCAGGCCATGCGAGTTGAGATATTGGATAAGGTCAGCATGACCGATGTTGAAGCACGTGAGTACTACACCGAGAACGCCGATGAGTACACTACACCGGCAACCGCTGCTCTTCGTGAGATTCTCATTGCGGTTCTGGAACAGGTGTCCGCGGGAGCCGAAGAGGAAGCGAGGACGGTGGCCACGACCACCGTGGCGCGCCTCCGGGACGGTGCAGACTTTGGGGTAATGGCGGCCGAGCTGTCGGATTCACCATCGAAGGCGAACGGTGGACGGATCGGGCCGCTGATGGTGACTGAGTACTCGAAGCCGATCCAGGAGCTCATAGCTGGGTTGGAGGTCGGTGAGGTCGCCGATCCCGTCCGAACGGCGCAAGGCTATCAGGTCGTAATGCTGGACCTGCGCATCGACGCCTATGTGCGGCCGTTCGATGAAGTACGCGACGAGATCACGAGCAGTGTCTTCGGCGATCGCAGAACAGAAGCGTACAACAAACTAATGAAAAAATTACGAGGCGAAGCGATCATGGAATGGCACAGCGATGAGCTCAAGCAAGCGTACGAGAATTATCGAACGGCCAATCCTGAAGTTGCGGTCTTACCAATTCGCTAGCCACGCCACAAACCCAGATGCGGATCGGACCGTTGCGGCTAGATCAGCCGTTTGCTCTGGCCCCGATGGCCGGGATGACAGACTCATCCTTCCGTCGTCTCGTGAAGCGTCACGGCGGATGTGGGCTGGTCGTTACGGAGATGGTGAGTTCGGATGGGCTTGTCCGTGGTATTGACCGGACGCTCGAATATGCCGAGTACACGGAAGAGGAACGGCCAGTTTCGATCCAAATATTCGGCGGCGATCCACAAAAAATGGCGGACGCTGCGAGAATCGTCGAGGGCATGGGCGCGGACCTCATCGATGTGAATATGGGATGCCCGGTTCCCAAGATCGCTAAACACAACGCCGGTTGCAGTCTCATGAGGGAACCCTTTCGCGCGGCGCGCATTATTCGGTCCATGACCGATGCGGTGCGGGTGCCGGTGACGGTCAAGATGCGGGCGGGTTGGGATGATCACGCGATCAACGCGCCCGAGCTCGCGAAACGATTGGAGGATTCAGGCGCAGCGGCTGTTGCAGTACACGGGCGGACGGCGCGGCAATCGTACCGTGGGGTCTCGGACTGGGATCTCATTGACAAGGTTGCCGCGGGAGTCGAGATCCCGGTTTTCGGTAGTGGGGACTGCGTGACGCCCGAGCAGGTGGTCGCGCGTGTTACTGAAACTCGGGTGGCAGGTATTCTCGTTGGGCGGGGCGCGTTGCGTAATCCGTGGATTTTTCAACAGGCTGAGGCGTTGAGTGTCGGCGGTCCAGCTCTGGTGGTGTCTGACGCTACACGGGGCCAGTTCCTTCTGGACTACATCGAGCTGTTGCTACGCGATGGGCTCGAGGAGTCGGTCGGGTTTCGCCACGAGGTGCCAAGGAGTGGCGCCGTGCGTTGGCTTAGTACCCGCCCGCCGCAGTTTCGCGACCGTTGGGTTGTCAACAAGCTGCGAGCACTGGGGTCGTGGTACACGAAAGGGCTGCGGGGCGGATCGGAGCTGCGCACACGGATTAACTCGCTGGAGTCGATCGACGAACTTCGTGATGCCATCGTGGGCTTCTTCTTTCGGTCTGTACCAGTTCCCGCCCTGAGTAGCCTGGGGGCAGCGCGCGCTTTATAACCTCGGTAGCCGCAACCGGGCGTCCATCGCGACTCGGGTGAAGACCTCACGGGTACAGGCATCGAGATCTGAGCGAAGATTCAATCAGGGTCCTGTATGCCGTTCGCCCATGCGGCACTCATCGTCGCCCCACTCGATTTCGACCGTCGTGTGCGCGAACCGGTACTCGTCGCAGAGACGCGCGATGTCCAGACGAAGCTGAGTGACGTCATCCTTGCTCGTCTCACCCGGCACCACAATATGTGTGGACAATACATGATGCGCACCGTCCATCGACCAGGCGTGCGTGTGGTGAGTCGACCGTACATGTTCCAGGGCGCCGAAGCGATGTTCGAGCTCTCGGAGGTCGATATCATCGGGAACGGCTTGCAGAAACAGCATGAGCGTTTGACGAAGTTTGCGGAGCACATTGAAAAGAATGAAGCTGGTGATCGCGACCGACAAGATCGGATCGAGAATGGGGAGATCGACGAAAAGCATCGTAATGCTGGCGATCAGCACCGCGATCCACCCGAGCACGTCCTCAACGAGATGCCACGAGGCAACCGATGCGTTGAGCGACGTGCCGCCGTGAAGCCGCCAGGCAGCGGTACCATTAACGATGATTCCGATCATGGCAAACACGAGCATCCCTCCGGCGTTGGGAGCTTCCGGTTGAAATAGACGTGGGATAGCCTGCGTCAGGACGAGGATCGAACCTAGCACCAAGACGGTTGTATTAGTCCACGCCCCGAGCAGCGAGAAGCGCAGGTAGCCGTACGAAAAGCGGCGGTCGCGTTCCTTTTTGGCATATCGGTCGAGGGACCACGCGGCCCCGAGTGCCAGACTGTCCCCGAGGTCATGGACCGCGTCAGACAGGATGGCCACGCTGTTCGTCCAGATGCCTCCAGCGATTTCCAGGATGGCGAAGCTGGTATTGAGTAGAAACGCCAGCCGGAGGTCGAACGTCGCATTCTTTAAGTGTGAAACTTCCATTGATGCTAATGTCCTGCGATTGTTATTCTAGTTCTCTTGGGGTTCGTTCGTGACGCGTAAAGAGACCCCTATTGCTCGGCGGATCTCCGACGTCGACTGGAAGCGGTGGACGGCAGTGGATCCTGCCACCCTTGTCTTCGTGATCCGTCAGGGACGAATCCTACTGATCCGCAAGAAGCGCGGTCTGGGAGCTGGCAAGGTCAATGGTCCCGGCGGGCGTATCGAGCCAGGTGAGCTACCCGAAGCCGGTGCGGCTCGCGAACTCCGTGAGGAACTCGGCGTTCGGGCCGGGCAACTTATACGTCTGGGCGATCACCGATTTCAGTTTATCGACGGTTACTCGACCTACGTCCACGTGTACCGCACCTCTGAGGTCGAAGGCACCCCAGTCGAAACCGAGGAAGCCTCTCCGATTTGGTGCGATGTCGACGCGATTCCGTTCGATGAGATGTGGGAGGACGACCGGTATTGGCTACCCTTGGTCCTCAAGGGTCGACGGTTCTCCGGCTATTGGATCTTCGATGGCGAGACCATGCTCGACTATCGGCTGGATGTGCTCGACTGATCCAAAGACTAGCCCAAGATGCGCTCCGAGCTCGATGTTTGGCCGATCCTTGTCGCTGACGTATCATGGCTGCCGGAGGTCGCCGATGGGTAGGACAGTTTGTTTGGTCGCGATCGTCATGGTGGCTTGGACCGTCAAGGCTGAGGCCGGTCAGGCCGGCCCGCTGGCGTGGTCGGGGGACCTGACGGCGATCACGGCCGATGATTGGGACCGGGACAAGGCGGCCCACCTTCTCGAACGCGCCGGGTTCGGTGGTACACCAGCTGACGGCGAACGCCTCGCCGGGATGACGCCGGAGGAGGCCGTTGCCAGCTTGGTCAAGTACCGTCGAATTCCCGATCGCCTGGCGTCGTTCAACCCGTCGCCAATCTGGGACCCTGCCATGGACCCGTTCCCAAAGAGTAGAGCCGAGGCGGTCAGAATTGCTCGCGAGACGGGTCAATCAATGGGCGTCTTAATGTTGCCGGACTGGGAGCCACGCCGGTTGCAACCGGTTGTCAACAAGTTCTTCTTCGGCCTTCGATCGAACGCGATCGAGACGCAACGCTTGGCGACTTGGTGGGGGCACCGGATGCTTGTAACCGAGCGGCCTCTGGAAGAAAAGCTCACACTTTTCTGGCACGGACACTTTGCCACCGGCAATGCCAAGGTTCGGGACGCACGGATGATGGAACGTCAGAATCAGATGCTTCGCGCGAATGCTAGCGGGAGCTTTCGGGACCTGCTTCTCGGAATCCTCAGGGACCCCGCAATGCTGGTCTATTTGGACAACGGAGAAAACGTCAAAGACCATCCGAACGAGAACTTCGGGCGCGAGTTGCTTGAGCTTTTCACGATGGGAGTGGGCAACTACAGCGAGAACGACATTCGCGAGGCCTCACGGGCCTTTACCGGATGGACTAACGACGTGCTTGAGTTTCGCTTCGATCGAGTCCAGCATGACTACGGTCCAAAGACGTTCCTCGGCCAGACGGGCTTGTTTGATGGCACCGACATCATCGAGATAATCCTGGAGGAGCCTGCCACTGCCGAGTTTGTCGCCGCCAAACTCTATCGGTTCTTCGTCCGCGAAGAGCTCGAGGATAAGGTTCGCGCTGAGCTTGGCTCGATACTGAGAAACCATGACTACGAGCTTGAGCCTCTCCTAACTCAGATCTTTTTGTCCAAGGATTTCTACGGGCCGGCGTCGTACGCAACCCAGATTAAGGGCCCAGTCCAGTTGGTGGTGTCGACATATCGCAAGCTGGGCCTGCGGGAGCTTCCGACGATCCCGGACTTTAACCAGCTTACTAGCGACTTAGGTCAGACGTTGTTCAATCCGCCAAACGTGGCTGGCTGGGCCGGCGGACGAGCCTGGGTCACGCCGGGGTCACTGCTGCAGCGGGGGAACATTTTCCGGACTATTTTGTTCGCCGAAGCCGACTCATTTCGTGCGCCAGACCGCAGCGTTCCCGGCGTATACGCACGGGTAGCGCGCCGTCTCGACGCTGGCATGAATATCTCAGCGGCGACGCAAGAGGGTGACGCGGAGTCGAGCTTGCTGGCTGACCGGAACGAGGACTACAACACCCGGTATGGTGGGTACATGGGCTATGTCATGGCGTTCGACAAGCTCAAGCCGATATTGCGCCGCACACCAGATCTGGATCTGGTCAAGCTGGTAACCGAAGCTGGTGCAACGGACGCGGCGGCAGCGGTAGGTCACTTCGTTAAGCGCTTTCTTCGGGTCGATCTGGCGGCCGAGGATCACGCCGTGCTGGTTCATTTTCTTCAACTCGAGCTTGGTTCGGATCGCATCGCGCCGCACGACGTACAGACGGAAACCGCTCTGCGGTCGCTGTTGTATCTTGTTCTGAGCACACCGGAGTATCAGTTGGCGTAGGCTCGGTAGGAACCATTCGTTGTTTGCTCAGGGAGCATCCCATGACTCTACGATGCGGTTGTTCACGACGTGATTTTCTTCGGCGAGGGCTTTACGGCATCGGTATCGGTGCCGGTCTTCCAACGATTCTTAATCGCACGTCGGCCGCGCTTTCCGCCGAGGCGATCCGTGGGACGAGCATGGAGGCTCACCCCGAACGAATCATGGTTGTTGTTGAGCTCTCGGGCGGAAACGACGGTCTGAACACGGTTGTGCCATACGGTGATTCGGAGTATTACCGGGTCAGGCCCAACATCGGCATCCGGGAATCTGAGTTAATCGGCGTCGAGCCGGGGCTTGGCTTCCATCCGTCGCTGGTTGGGTTCGAGCGACTCTACAAAGACGGGTACATGGCGGTCGTTCACGGCTGTGGATATGAGAATCCTAGCCTTTCGCACTTTTCATCGATGGACTACTGGCACACCGGGGTGCCGAATGGCGGCGCCCCATTTGGGTGGCTGGGCCGGCTGGCCGATGGCGCATATGACCACAATGCTGAAGGTAACGTCATCGTCAATATCGGATCGCGGCAAGCGCTAGCGGTACAGAGCCGGCATCATCCGCCGCTGGTGTTCAACCATCCAGATGAGCTTCGGCGCATCGGAAGGACGGAGGAGACCGGTGCGTTGTCCCGCGTGGGGACTGTCAAATCCACCGATAACTCGACCCTTGAGTTCCTGAAGGCGACCGCTCAGAACGCGACCGAGAGTGGCGAAGTCGTCCGGCAGGCGGCGGCTGCCTACCGAACACCGATTGACTACGGGATCGGAGGACTCTCAGGATCGCTGCGCCGTGTTGCCGCGCTCATTGCGGCGGACCTGCCAACGCGACTCTACTACGTGAGCTATCAAGGAAACGCATTCGATACCCACGTGCACCAGCCCGATCCGCATGCCCGGCTGCTTGCCTATACCGCGGACGCTGTGCGCGGTTTCATCGAAGATCTGGAGCGCATCGATCGGGCCGGTCAGGTTGCGGTGATGATGTTTACCGAGTTCGGGCGTCGGGTCGAGGAGAATGCCAGCCTAGGAACCGACCACGGTACAGCGACGCCGATGTTCATCTTCGGGACCGGCGTGAAAGGGGGGATGTACAGTCGGCATCCGAGCCTGACCGATCTAGACGATGGAAACCTGAAGATGACGACCGACTTCCGTCGCGTCTACGCGACGATGGTAGACGGGTGGCTCGGCTACCGTGACACCGCGTCGATCTTAAGGGGATCGTTCCGGACGTTCGACATGTTCACGTGAGTAGAAACGCTGCCTTCTGTCTCCTTCTTCCCCCTCTAATTCAGGCCCAGCCTTTTCGCCTTCTCGATCAGCGTCGTTCGCTTGATATTCAACAGTCGAGCCGCCTGTTGCTTGTTGCCTCCAGTGCGCTCAAGTGAGTTCTGGATCAGTGTGCGCTCGGTATCCCGAAGATGCCGTTGCAGGTCGAGTCCGGTTTCCGGTAGTGCCGCGCTGGCACTCACGACCGCCGCTTTGTCGGCACTGATCTCTACCGGTAAGTCATCGACATCGATTTGGCGGCGACCAGGAGTGAGTATCAGCAACCGTTCGATCATGTTCTCGAGCTGGCGGACGTTACCAGGCCAGCGGAAGGCCATCAGTCGTCGCATCGCTTCCTGAGAGAAAATCACATTCCCTCGTGGCGGCTCCAACGCGGAGCCAAGATCCTGCAGAAAATCACTCACGAGGAGCGGGATATCTTCACGCCGTTCCCGAAGCGGCGGTAAGCGAATGGGGATGACGTTAAGTCGGTAGAAAAGGTCCTCACGAAATGTGCCGTCTTTAACCATTTGATCGACGTCGGAGTTCGTTGCCGCAATCACTCGAACGTCGACGCGAATGGGCTGGTTGTCGCCAACCCGTTCGAACTCCCGTTCCTGTAGGGCTCGGAGCAACTTAGGCTGAAGGCCCGGACTCATCGTTCCAACTTCATCGAGGAACAGCGTGCCGTGATTAGCTTGTTCGAGCCGGCCTTGGCGGGTACTTACGGCGCCCGTGAATGCGCCGCGGACGTGGCCGAAGAGCTCGGCTTCCAAGAGGGTCTCGGGAATTGCGCCGCAGTTCAGGGCAACGAATCGGTGATTCCGACGGGGGCTGTTGTGATGAATGGCTCGAGCAACCAACTCCTTACCCGTCCCGGTTTCGCCGGTGATGAAAATGGTACTCGATGTTCCGGCTACGGTTTTGAGCGTTCCGAATAGTCGACGCATCGTGTCGCTCCGTCCAACGATACCTTCGAAGCGATACCGCTCTTGGAGTTGAGACAGGAGATAGGCGTTCTCAGATCTCAGGCGCCGCTGCTCGAAGGCAGACGACAGGATGTGCAGAAGGTGATTAAACTGAAAGGGCTTCATGATGAAGTCACTCGCGCCGCGCTTGATGGCCTCGACGGCGTCCTTCACGGTGCCGTAGCCGGTGACGACCACCCCAACGATGTCTGGGTACTGTTCGAGCGCCGTCCTCATTACGGCGGTGCCGTCTATCCCGGGGAGCCGCAAATCTGTAATGAGCGCATCGAACGCGAAATTCGCCAGGTGCTCGAGCGCGTCCTCTCCAGCGCCACACTGCACCACGTGGTATCCATGCTCGGCTAAACGCTCAGCGGTTACTTCACGGAGCGCTGACTCATCTTCAACTAGGAGAAGATGCACTTCTTTTTCAGTCATTTACAGATGTGGCAGTATTTTGACGATCGGGTCGGCCGGCGTCAAGATGCGCGAACTTGTCGGCACGGCGATGGTAGGGGACGTGTCTGATCGGAGCATCTGTAGCCGGAGTTCGACCTTACGATGCGGTGCCTAACTTCCGGGTTCGTGACGTGGTGCTACAGGTTGTGCGGAAGCGTGCCGATACGACTTCTCGAGGGCAAAGTCAGCGGGTCGCTTCGCAACGGCCCGCCGAGCGTGGTCGCGAATTCACATAGGTAGAATGACGAGTGAAGCGATGATTGTCGACAGAAAAACCATTTCAATCATGAAGGCGTGCGACCTCGTCGGCGTAAGCCGGCGGACGATCTACAACTGGATCGGAAGTGGTAAGGTCGAGTACGTTCGCACGGCAGGCGGTTCCGTTCGTATCTTCGTGGATACGCTCTGGCGCAAGCCTGAGGACACAAGTCGGCGCCAGCCCATAGGCGAGCTGCCACGACTGGGGTAATGGCCGACCAGTCGACGGTTTTTCCTACCCCGGCGTCCTTCCGGTCTTGGCTGGCGAAAGGCCTGCGCTGCTCACATTGCTGCATCAGCTGAACAATCAGCTCGGGATCGTTCTCGCGAACGCCGAGTTGCTGGAGGCGAAGCTGAGGGACGACGAGTCACGCGCGCGCCAGTCAGATCGTCAGCAGCGCAGTGGATGCCATTGGGGCTGCCAGAGACATCCGGCACCGAACAACGGAATCCACCGACTAGCGTCACGAGGCCGACAAACATCGGAATCAGGCGTTACATGCACCGAACGATCTGGCTGATGGATTGGCCAGGCCGCATCCTCAATATGTCGGTGGCACGATAACGCACTGGAGCCAACGAGTCCCTGTTTGCCTCTGACTCACCCACTACACCACCACTAGGTCGTCATATAGTTGACGAAATGTCGGCGTAAGTGTCGTAAATATGACACACGTGGTACTAAACACAGCTTGAATCTGCGTATCATTACACAGTCATGAATATGTACAAACACTTTAAATATAACTATTTAAATGATGAAATGAATATTTCTTGGCTTCTTCTATCTGAACGCTACGCTGCTGGCATCCCACTTGCTTTTAGGACAGTGCACGGTGACGGATCGGACGGAACGCACCGGGAACTTCCGAAGGGAGTTGGAAATTATGCAGAAGCAGTCAACAGCGGATGCACAACAAGACCGCATTACGGCGAGCATGCCGTTCGTGCAGACTTTAGCTCGCCGACTGGCCACCTCCATGCCGAACTCAGTCGACATAGGCGATCTAGTTCAAGACGGCATGATTGGCCTCATCGACGCCGCCAATCGATTTGATGAAAAACGCGGGATTAAGTTTGAGACGTTTGCCGAACGGAGGGTTCGCGGGTCAATGATCGATGCGCTTCGTCGGGACGCGTGGCCGCGTGGCGTCCGTCGGATTCGGCGTGAGCTAGAAGTTGCTCGTGAGCATCTGCGTAACGAGATGGGTGGCGAGCCATCACTTGCCGATATCGCCAAATACCTGGACATGGACGAGGCAAGACTCAGCCGTACCATCGTTCGCATCAACACCATTGAGTCGACGTCACCCCTTGTGTCGGCGGACGATGTTGATGAGGCTAACCTGCCGTCTGTTTTCGTTCCCTCCGAACCACCTGCGCCCGACAAGGCCTGCGAGCAGAGAGAGGTGCAGGATCGCCTTCGCGGCGCTGTTGCGGCATTGCCCCAGCGTGAGCGGAAGGTCATCGGCATGTACTACTTCGGAGATGTCACCATGAAGAAGATCGGGGAGGCGATAGGTGTCAACGAGTCTCGAGTGTCCCAGCTTCATGCTCGTGCGATCCAGCGCTTGCGGAAGCTTGTCGGGTCTGACCTGGCACCTGAAGAGCTGACATCAGCCTTGACAAAGGCCACGCCGATCAGGATGGTGAAGGCTAACTTGAAAGTTGCGAGCGTCCTGAAGAGACGCTCTCGGCACGCTCCGGCTCGATAGCCCATCGGGGAGGGCACTAGTCGATAACTTCGCGAGCGACGCGAAGCAGATCTTCAAGGCGAAATGGCTTGGCGAGCCAGCGGCAGCGGGTTTCTTCAAGAAACCGCTCAGCATCAGTTCCCGCGACGTCACCGGTCACGAACACCATCCGGCGAGCAAGTGCCGGTGCAGTGTCCTGAATTCTCCGATACAGCTCAGGCCCGTCCATCTTAGGCATCTTGAGGTCGCAGATGAGCAGGTCGTAGGCCTGGTTCGCGATTTGTCCGATCGCTTCTTGTCCGTCGGACGCTCGATCAACCCGAAACCCAGCGTCTGTCAGGGCTTCCGATACCGCAGTGGCCAATGAGGGCTCATCTTCGATAACCAGGACGTGTAAACCTCCCGTATCGATCGAGGCCGCCTGCGGTGTGCCTGAAGAACTGGCGTTACTGATAGTCCCGTCGGTCGGGAACTCGACGAAGAAGGATGCGCCATGGCCGGGCTCTGACTCGATACGGATTTGGCCGCCGTGTTCTTGCACGAGGGCATAGGCAACCGTCAGACCTAGGCCGGTTCCTGTCCCGACCGCTTTGGTAGTGAAGAACGGGTCGAAGATTCTTGCCTGGACGTCCGCCGGGATACCAGGTCCATCGTCGTTTATCTCTAGCATTACGGCCCCGTGTTCCTCGTCGTACCATGTCCGCGTCACGAGCGTGCCATAACCGTTTCTGGCGAGCATAGCCTGCTCCGCGTTGATGATCAGGTTGAGAAGCACCTGCTTGACGTGGTGTGGATCGGCGAACACGTGTGGAAGCCCGGTCGCGAGTGCGTCGATGGTTCGTACGTTAGAGACTCGCTGGTCGTAGGCACGAAGGGCCAGCGTTTCGCGAACGACCTGATTCAGGTCGATTTGTGCCCGTGTCGTGTGCCGCTTCCGTGAGAACGCGAGAAGACTCCTGACGATTTTCGCCGCCCGTTCAGATTCACTCAGGATAGCCTCGATTCCTCGCTTCGTGACATCGTCGAGCGTGCGATTGGAGAGTCGTTCGGACCATGTGAGAATGGTGGCGAGCGGGTTATTGAGTTCGTGCGCAACACCTGAAACGGTCTGTCCCAGAGCAGCAAGCTTTTCGGCCTGTAGTAGCTGGTGGTATAGGTCCCGTCCTTGATCCTGAAGGCGACGACGCTCACTTACGTCTCGGATCAGAGCCCGAAGCTGACGCCCGTCGTTACCAGAGTTGGTGTCGACGTGCGCCGTCACCTCCACCCAGAAGGGAGTGTCATCAGCTCGACGAAGACGGAGCACGTAGTCGGACACCGTACCGTCCCGTGCCAATCGCTCGAAGAACGCCGCTCGTGCATCGGAGTCTACGAATCGCTCGGGTTCGAACGGGCGCACGGCAGCCGCATCCGCTTCCGGCGGATGCCCAAACATCAACTTTAGGTGGGGATTTGCTGCGATGGTCGTGTCGACGTCCCCGTGGAGCGTGCCGAAGTAGATGCCTTCGTGGACGAAATCGAAGAACCGAGTGAGCGCCTCAGGCGAAGGCGGAGTAGAAGTGGTCACGCGTGCAGCGCGAGCTGACACAGATGATTATACCGCGTGGATTAACCAGCCGCGCCGTCTTTTGAAACCGCCACAGCGGCTAATTGGAATGGGACGGTGGCGCTGGGGTTGGCGTCTGACGGGGCGAGTTGGAGTACTGCGCTTCAACCGCCGTTCGGATATCCCGCACTGAAGCACCAGACGCGTGTAGCTGCTGTGACTGATGTGCGATATCAACGCAGATGATGCACGCCATCCCGTGCGTGTCCCACTCTCGCACGCTGCCATCGGCGTTTCGTGACTCGACGAAGCAGTCGGCGTTAGCAGAGTGACCGGAGGTCTCACACCCACAGAAGCATGGGATGTACTCGGCGATGTTAGGGTTATTCGCGATGAACGCGTAGGCCCCCCGGATGACCTCGGGTGGACGGGGCACAAGGTTTGGTACCACCGGTAGAGCAGGCAGTGGCGCGCCAGGCGGTGGCTTCGGCGACGCTGGTCGCGTCGGCACCATCGGCGCCTCGGCCCTGGGCGTTGGCTCGTCCGGCGCCGCGGTCTCATTTCGAGCGGAATCACTAAATGGCTCGGGAACCGACGATGGTGATGGATAGAGAACAAACGCTGCCAGCGTCACGACAGCGACGATCCCTGCAATCAAAAGCCACGGCGGACCGCCTTGCCGCGGAGCGTCCGGCACCGTTCCTACCTGACTGAATTTCATCTTTGAACCCACAAAGGCATCTTACCGCAAAAGTTAGGACACTGGCGCCGGTGAGTCTGCATCAGAAATCGTAGAGGTCGCCAGCGAACGTTGCAGTTCGAGCCGGACCGCCTCGGCCTAGTCCGCGCTGCTACTCGCCGGTTCCTTCTTTTCGGGGACTCAACGCGAAGGCCATCGTTCCCTCGACGACAACTTCGTTGCCGACCCGTGCGAATCCCTTGAGCCGTCCCATCCGACTGCGCAGCCGGTCGACCGTCACTTCGATCACGACGACGTCACCCGCGTGGACCGGTTTGAGATAGCGTACGCGATCGATGCCTAAGAAGTACGGCAGCCGCTCTCGATTTTCAGGCTTGGCTAGAATCAGAATCGCACCAACCTGCGCGACCGCCTCGGTCAAGATGGTCGGGGGAAGCACAGGAGGTTCACCGGGACGGTGTGCGAGGTACCGTTCGTTAAGCGACACATTCTTTATGCCGACAATGCGCTTGTCTTCCTCGAACTCGGTAATCCTGTCGACGAGGAGAAATGGGTACCGATGCGGCAGGATTCGCTCGATGGCCGCGTTGTCGAGAGGAAGACTTAGATCAGTTGTCACGATGCTCAGTATAACCAAGTGTGGAAATCGGTCACGGGGAATCGTCTCTTCCCCAGGTGACGGGGCACTGCGATACCAGTGTCTGCCTGAGTTAACGTATCCCGCTGATTCCGCGTGACCGCTCATATCGAAATCAAATCCTATACCAGCACGGAAGGCGCCACGAGGCGGTGCTTTCTGCAAGATCTCGGCTGAGTCGTCTTGCTCTGGTGTCGCTTTCTTACCTCAGAAGGGGACTGAGACCGATTGTTGCCGCCTACCGTCCTAACGACTATGGAGGGACGAAATCAATGATTAAGCCGTCGCGAGATCAGAGCAATGCGCAGTGGGTGATTCTACTTTTCGTGTGGGTCCTCATCATCACCGCGGCGTTTCTAGAATCAGCCGTACAGTAGGTGGAATGCATACTTGCTCAGGCGGGAGCATCGAACATCTTCTCGGCTTGCCCGAGAAGCTACATCGGCGTCTCGGTCGATGACGAGGCTGTGGAGACTCATGTTCCCCTACTGGTGAAAGAATGGGAGCAAGGCACAAAGAAAAACCCGCCAAGGAATAGTACTGCGATAGAGTCGAGCTGAGGCGAACGAATGGACGCGGCGATCATCATCAACCCTATCGCCGGGGCGAAACGACGGCCACCAATCACAAAGCGATTGGAGCTCGCACGTCAGGTCCTCCGGAAGTGTGATTTGGACGGTGAGGTTATGGTAACGACCCATCCCGGTCACGGACGTGACCTAGCCAGACGTTTTGTCGACCGCGGTGTCGAGACAGTGGTTTCCTGGGGAGGCGACGGATTGATGAACGAGGTCGCGTCAGAGCTCGCCTTCGGAGGACCGGCACTTGGCCTTGTGCCAAGCGGTTCGGGGAATGGCCTGGCGCGTGAGCTGAACCTTTTACGGGGCCCAAAGGCGGCACTGAAAACCGCCCTAACTGGAGCAACAAGGTATATCGATGCAGGTGAGCTCGGCGGCCGGTTGTTTTTCAACGTCGCGGGCATCGGTTTCGACGCCCACCTCGCAGCGCTGTTCAACGCGCTGAACCCAAGAGGAGCTGTGAGGCACGTCGCCACAACGGCGCGTGAAATCTGGGGCTATAAACCCAGTTTCTACGAATTGAGATCCAGTGACGTCGCGATTAATCAGACCGCCCTGATCGTCGCGCTAGCCAACTCTCGGCAATACGGTCTTAATGTTCAGATTGCGCCACTTGCTCGACTCGACGACGGCCTACTTGAGTTGGTCGTCGTACCGCCGCTGTCGCCGCTGTCGATTCTCTGGCACGTGCGACGTTTGTTCTCCGGCACGCTGCACCAAGTTCCTGGTGTAATGATGCAGTCGGTCCGGGGTCTTGAGATCACGAGTAACATCCTTCCGCTGTTTCACGTCGACGGTGAGATCGTCGAGGCGACCAACATGGTGACGGCACGTGTCCATCCGCAGGCCGTGCAGGTTCGGGTCTAGAACAGGCTTGGTTGGAGGCGATCGCCGAGGAAGACGCTTGTCGTGTCGACAGCGCTTGAGGTCTCAGTCGATGGCCGTAGGATGGCGTACGTAGGAAGGCCGAACGCCTTGAAGTGTGCCATTACGTCGCGGGCGGGTGGCGCGCCTAGATTTTCTGCCTGAAACTTAACTTTGACGTAACCTTCGAGCGCTGCTTGAACAGCCGGATCCTTTAAGGTCGTTCGATCCATCGTAAGGCAGTTTTTACACCATGTGGCCCAGACATCCACGAATACCGGGTTGCCTTCCAATTCAGCGACCAGGAGTCCCTGGTCTAGCGATGCATACCAGCCCTCATCGAGAAGCTCCTGCACGCTCGTTTCGACTTCATCAGGGTTGACCAAACGCTGACTGAAGAGGCCGTACGAGAGATAACCGTAGTACACTGCCGTGCCCAAAATAAAGAGCCCGAACGCTTGCTTGACCCTGACCATCCACGAACCGGGGTTTGGCATAAACGCTATGCCGGCGCCCGCGATCGGCCAAGGCAGCGCCATTCCCACTCCAAGGATGAAGGGAAGGAGCAGCGCCATGGCCGTTCCGGTGGCATAGAGATTACTTGAGAGCACGATGACCTGAATGACGACTGGGGCGACGCACGCTCCAGCGAGTAACGCCGCAACACCACCCATTCCAAACGCTAAGAGATACGATCCACGTTTCTCGGCTCCGCCGATGTTGAGCTTGTTCTGGAGGTTCGAGAAGTCGATTGACAGGACATCGAACATCGCCAGCGCGAGTACGACAAAAAGCAAGGCAATGACGAGATTGAACCACGGCGACGCGTTGATCGTGCCGAATGTTCCGGCCGTGAGAATCACGACAAGTCCAAGCACGCCGTAGACAAGCGCCATGGCCAGACCGTAGGCGGAACCTAACGCGAACCCCCTCGCGCGTGAGCCCGCCTTTGTCCCCGCGCCGATGATCGCCAAGTTAATCGGTATCATCGGCAGTACACACGGCGTCAAGTTCAGTGCGAGCCCACCGATGAGAATCAGCACGAAGATCGCTAGTGGCCCCTGTCCAACGAACCGGCCTTCTTCAGGGCGTCCTGACTCGGCCCTGTCGATGAAGTCGAGAAAGTCATCGGTGCCCAGATAGCCACCGGTTGTGCCGAGGACGTTAAAATTAGCCAGCCGAGTCATAACCATGGCGTCATCAATAGCTGTGGTCGCCGTAGGCCGATCGATATCAGTGGTATCAGGATCCGCTATCGTGGCGAAGCTCAGCCCCTCGAACACTTCGGTATTGGCTGTGGCGATCGGGTGACCTTGGTCGACGACGTTGACCAGAAACGAAAGTGCAGCCGTCGTCGGGAAATAGCACATCGAGTCGTCGCACGCTTGATACCTGAGCGTGCCTGACACGACGTGCTCGCCCGAAGGGATGTCGTCCGCGAGGTCGAGAGCAACCCCGATAACGAACGTTTCCCCGAACACGGCGAGTTTGTCCTGACCCACAGTAAACATGAATGATTCAGGCCAGGCCAGAGCGCTCACCACAATGCCCTTCGGTGGATCGAGCGCGATGCTTGTCGCGATCAGGCCCTCGTCCAATGGCTCATTCGAATTGACGTGAAAACCGGCGTTGAGCCTAGCGTTGAGGGCGACCCGGTAGGTCGATCCGCCTCTCGCCCCGTCGGCCTCCAAGAGGGAGGTGACCTGAATCGGGCTTGGCGGCTGGGCGCCAGCCTGCGACGGGAACGCGACGAGAGCTAGGCTGAGCACAGCAGCCGCAACCTGGTGGGAACGCGTGGGCAGGGCGCTGGCCATGGTGACGCTCACACTGATTAGACGTGTCATGCTCTGGACAGATCCGTTCATTGTCGAATCTCCACGAGCGCAGCGTCGTCGGCGTTGACGTCGTGGAGTTGTCCGCTCAGCTTAACTTGAAACTCGGTAATCTGATCCGTTACCGGAGCATCGCTGACTGCGGTCGGCACGAAACTTCATGGTGAAGGCCTCGATGGCATCGAAGTAATCGTTCAACTTGGCCGGAGTGGCGAGAAAGACAATCCGGAAAAAGCCGTCGCGCGGCGCTGTGCCAAACCCCGAGCCGTAGACAGAAAGCACACCCGTCGCCCGAAGTAGTTCCAGAACGAAGTCTTGATCGGTTCGGCCCGGCGGGAGATCTACCTGGGGCATTGCATAGAACGCCGCCGCCGGCGGTACACACGAGATTCCGTCGATTGCGTTCAAGCGCCGCGTTGTCACCTCGGCCCGCGCTTGTAGCTGTTGGCGGAACTCTACCTGATGGCTTCGATTACCCTCAAGTGCCGCCGAGACCGCGTGCTGCATGGGGCCGTTTGTGCATAGGCGTCCGTCAGCGAGCTCCTTGATCGCCGAGAGCACATGATCGAGGCGCGACGTCGCCGCCACGGCCATCCAGCCGGTGCGCCACCCTGGTGCCATGTACGCCTTTGACGCAGAGGAGAACGAAATTACCGGTGCCTCGGGATCGAGTGCTCCAATGGGCGGTACGGGACCGGCATAGGCAAGGTCGGTATAGACCTCGTCGGACAGGAGCACGAAATTGTTGCGGTTGGCAATGTCGAGGAACTTCTTTCTGATTTGTTCCGTGTACACCGCGCCGGTTGGATTGTTGGGATCGATCACGACCAACGCACGGGTCCGTGCCGACACGAGATCACGAACCTGATCAAGATCGGGCTCCCATCCGCGTGTCGGATCCGTTCGATAGCAGACGACCTTGGCGCCCAGCTTGGCGAGCACGGCCGTGTAGAACGGGTAAGTCGGTACGGGAACCAGAACCTCGTCGCCTCGATCGACGAGCACGCTCAGGGTCAACTCGATACCTTCGGATGTTCCGGAAGTAAGAATCACCCGGTCGGGCGACATCGTGACCCCACGTGACGTGTACTCCCTCGCCACCGCCTCGCGCGCCGAGATGATACCGGCACCTGGCTTGTAGCCGTTGTCGCCGTCGTGCATAGCCCGCTCGACTGCTTCAATAAGGTGCGGCGGCGTCTCGAATCCGAACGACACGGGATCGCCGATGTTGAGATAGTGCACTTGGTCACCCTGCTGTTCGACCTTTCGGGCCTCGGCCATAATGTTGCGGATAGCGTAATTAAAGCCCTGAAGGTGGGTGGCGATCGAGATCGGAACGACAGTATTGGCGGTCACGACCCTTAGTCTATCGGATGTTGTACGCTGCCACTGCATGGCAATACGCACGGAGCTTGTCCTGAGATTACAGAACAGCCCTGGGGCGCTCGGACGAGTCTGTCAGACACTTGGAGACGGCAACGTCGGTATCCAAGCAATGTCGCTGGACGCAGTCGGCACGCTGCGTCTCGTGGTCGACAACCCCCTGAGTGCCGCCGGTATCCTGCTGGGCCAGAAGTACGTCGTGAAACAGCGGGATGTGTTGTTCCTGTCGATCCCCAACGCGCCAGGGGCATTGTTCACTGTAACCCGCATGATTGCGAGCACCGGTGTCAACGTGGAATACGCGTATGGTTCATCGCTTGAGAACAAGAGTGAGAACCAAGGCATGGCCGCGGTCGTGATTGGTGTCGATGACGCCCAGCGGGGGGCAATGGCGGCTGGGGTCTAGCTGCGTGCGCCTTTATGTTGGCCCTATGGATGCGGTGCTGGTCGAGTTTGATGACCAGGGCCTAGTGCGGTTCGATGGGGAGGACTGAAACGTGCCGACGCGCCAGGAGCAGCACGCTAGCCTTTATATGGCCAAGAGTCAGGTCGACGAACTTCGTGAGCTCATCGAGGTTCTGGAGCGAGCTTACCAACCGTAACGCTTGCCGGACGAAGGACATCGTCGCCAATCGCGTAACCGACTTTGATCACATCGATCACAACGTCCGCTTGTTCCGGCTGATCGACGGGCACGGTGGAGACGGCGTCGTGGAGATTCGGGTCGAACCGTTGCCCGGCCGCGACAATCGATTTGACGCCAAAGCCTTGCAGTGTCGAGAGGAACTGCTGTTTCACGAGTTCGACGCCCTCGACCAGACGTCCGGTCGTTGGGTTCTCATCTGCCGCCAAGCGGGCTGCTTCTATCGCCCTCTCTATGTTGTCGACGACGTCGAGAAATGCGGCGAGCATCCCCCGTTTTTCGCACTCGATGTCTTTGGCAATCTCCCGACGTAGTCGAATCCGCCTTTGCTCGAATTCCTCAGCTGCCGCCGTGTACTTCGCCGCATAGTCCTTCAGCCGCACGTCCTTGTCCGCCAGTTTCTTCTCGAGCTCCTCGATATACGATGGCTTATCCGAGCGTGCATCGTTCTCTTCTCCGTTACTCTCGGAACGAGCCCACCAGCGACGGTCGATTACGCGGACGTCGGCGGCCGGAGCTTCTCTCGTGTTACCCCCGGATTCAACTGCGTCGTCCCGATCGGTCGTTCGTGCATCACGCGCGTCTTCAAGGGAGGAGTCCGATGTTTGATCAGTCACGCGAAGTCTCCCCGACGGTGTTCTTTTTCGTCGCAGGCTTAGCCGTATCGGCCGAAGCGCTGCAATTTCTGGATGCTTCGTATGTGAAGGCGAGACTGTCCCGCTCGTCGTTCATGCCGATCTGCACGGTGCCGCCGTGCTCTAGTCGGCCGAATAGGATCTCGTCGGTCAGTGGATTCCGGACTTCCGTTTGGATGATCCGCGCGAGCGGTCTAGCGCCGAACTCTAAGTCGAAGCCTTTGGTCGCAAGCCACTCGCGTGCGTCGGGCACGAGTGTAATCGCTACGCATTGCTCACCCAGCTGCGCCTCGAGCTGTAGGATGAACTTCTCGACGATCATCTCCATCGCCGTGGAGGTCAGGGCACCGAACGTCACAATTGCGTCGAGGCGGTTACGGAACTCCGGGCTGAAGACTCGTTCAGTTGCCGATTTCATCCGGCCGGCGGCCGACCCAGTCCGGTCTTCGGTGAATCCAATCGAGGTTGTGCTGGCCTCGCGCGACCCAGCGTTGGACGTCATAATGAGGACGACGTGACGAAAATCGGCCTCTCGGCCGTTGTTGTCGGTCAAGGTCGCGTGGTCCATGACCTGAAGTAGGATGTTAAAGACGTCGGGGTGTGCCTTTTCGATTTCGTCCAACAACACAACGCTGTACGGATGGGCCCGCACCGCGTCCACGATAAGTCCACCCTGTTCGAACCCCACATAACCTGGCGGTGCACCGATTAGGCGAGCCACGGCATGCTTCTCCATGTACTCGCTCATGTCGTAGCGGATGAATTTGTTGCCTAGGTGGACGGCGAGCTGTTTCGCCAGCTCAGTCTTGCCGACACCTGTCGGCCCAGTGAAGAGAAAGCAACCCGCCGGGTGATCCGGGTGTCCGAGCCCAGCTCTGGCTCGTTTGATGGCGGTGACCACTGCTTTCACCGCATCTGGTTGCCCGAAGACAACCCGCTCGAGAGACTCCTCGAGAGTTCGCAACCGTTCCTTGTCCGACGAAGAGGCCTGTTTCTCCGGAACCCGAGCCATCTTTGCGACCACGCGCTCGATCGCCGAAACAGTAACCACAGGACGGTTGACCGATGTATCGCTCTGCCGGTCTTCGGGGCGCGTTAGCGCCACCACCACGCCGGCTTCATCGATGACGTCGATCGCGCTGTCAGGAAGCCGGAACTCTCGCAAGTGTCGGCTGGCGAGCTTGACAGCCGCCGCGAGTGCCTCATCGGTATAGGTCACGGCATGGTGCGTCTCGTAACGCTCCCGAAGGCCCTCGAGAATCTCCGTAGTTTCCTTGAGCGACGGCTCTTCGACCACGATTTTCTGTAGGCGGCGAGCGAGCGCGCGATCTTTCTCGATGTGTTTGAACTCCTCGAATGTCGTCGATCCGATTACGCGGAGCTCACCGGCTGCGAGCACCGGCTTGATGAGCGTCGCGAGGTCCATCGTCCCACCCGTCGTCGCTCCGGCCCCGACCGTGGCATGCACCTCGTCGATGAATAAGATCGGTACGGGACGGTTGGCCAGCGCCGCCACCACAGCCTTGAAGCGTTCCTCGAAGTCGCCGCGAAATCGCGTTCCGGCTAACAGTGCGGCGGTATCGAGCGAGAAAACTTCCGCGCCTGTGAGGCGCGACGGAACGTCGTCGTCCAGCAACCGTGCCGCGAGTCCCTCGGCCAGTGCCGTTTTCCCCACGCCGGCGTCGCCGACGAAGACAGGGTTGTTCTTGCGCCGGCGGCAGAGGACCTGCAGCGTTCGTTGCAGTTCGGCCGTGCGACCGATCAACGGGTCGAGCTGATTGTTTTTCGCCCGGGTCGTCAGATTCACGGCGTAGGAAGCAAGCGGATCGAGAGTCGTAGCCGATCCTTCGTTGCCCATCCCTGCGTCGGCGCCGTCGGTTCCGGACTCGCTGTCGCCCGTGATGAGTGGGACTTTCGAGATGCCGTGCGAGATGTAGTTCAAGATGTCGAGACGAGTGATGGCCTGCGTTTCGAGCAATTGGGCGGCATAGGCCTTGGACTGCTGGAGAATCGCTGCGAGAATGTCGCCGGAACGCACCTCGTCCTTGCCCGCGCTTTGCACATGCAGAACCGCCGTCTGAAGGACCCGTCGAAAACCCAGTGTTTGAGACGGGTCGCGCACCAGTTCATTCTTGGCGAACGTTTCCAGCGTGCCGAGGAACTCGTCGAGTGCGCGGCGTAGCGCTGGCAGGTCGGCACCACACGCAGCCAGGATCCGCTCGCCTTCCGGGTCGTGTGCCAGCGCGTACAGTAAATGCTCCAGAGTCAAATGCGTGTGACGCCTGGATGCGGCCTCGCGGTATGCGACGTTAAGAATGATTTCGAGCGATGCGCTGAACATGGACGAGTGTTAGCCTTTCTCGATGTTCACCTGGAGCGGAAAACCTTCACGCTTGGCGAGGTCTCGAACGGTGCTGACCTTGGTTTCGGCAACTTCATAAGTATAGGTCCCGCACGTTGCCTGGCCTTCATTGTGCACCTGCATCATAAGTCTGAATGCTTCGGCCGGGCCCTTCTGGAACACCCCTTCCAGCACGCTAATAACGAACTCCATTGTCGTGTAGTCGTCGTTGAGTAGAACCACACGGTACATCTCCGGAGTTTTCAGCTTGTGTTCGTGCCGCTCTAGGACGGCGCCGCTAGGCCGTGATGTCTCACTGGACATGGTGGTACAAAAACCCCCGATCAGCGTAATGAAACCGCTTCCAATAGGTCAAGGCGCCTCGAGCCCGCATAGTACAATCGCAACATCTATGGACACCCTAGCCACTGGGATCATATACATTGACCTCGATTTTCTCGGTTCGAAACGCATCATCGCGACCGCGATTATCCAGGGTGCCGGCCGGGTGGCGCTGATTGACCCGGGACCCACGACATGTCTTGAGACGCTGCGGACTGCGCTCGATGTGCACGGGATTAGTATTGGCGACATCGCGTCGGTGTTCCTCACACACATTCATCTCGACCACGCGGGGGCCACAGGCTCGCTGCTCAGGGAGAACCCCGCCATCGAGGTCTTCGTGCATGAGCGTGGTGCTGCGCACATGGTCGACCCGACGAAGTTATTGGCGAGCGCCGGTCGCCTCTACGGAGACGATATGGAACGGCTCTGGGGTGACGTGCTACCCGTGCCTGAAGCACGGGTCAGACGTCTGAGCGGTGGTGAGCGGGTCGATGCTGGCGACCGGGAGTTCGAAGTTGCCTACCTTCCAGGTCACGCGTCGCATCACGTAGGGTACTTCGATCGCTCGAGCGGCATTGCCTTCGTCGGCGACACGGCTGGCGTTCGCACCGGAGACAGCCTGTTTGCAATGGCGCCGACGCCACCCCCGGACATCGACGTCGGGGCCTGGAAAGAAAGCATCGCGTTGATACGCGCGTGGCGACCATCGACGCTGTTCATCACACATTTCGGACCCCATGAGGACGTCGACCCGCACCTGGATTCCTTGCTCCAGCATCTCGATGCGATGACCGAGACGGCGTGTCAAAGCCTGGAAGGCGAGCGCGCCGACGATGACCGGAAGCACGCGTTTGTTGACGAAATGCGCGTCTATCTGCAACGTCACTTACCGGCGTCCGAAGTGGCGTTGTACGATAACGCAGCACCGCTGACGATGTGTTGGCTCGGTCTGGCGCGATACTTACGCAAGCGGGGCACGACCTAGAGCGTCAAACTCCAGGCACTTCGTTCCCTGCGATCCAGACTGACTCGATCGTCTTCGTGTTGCTGATGTCGTCGAGCGGGTTGGCACCGAGCACGATGAAATCTGCCCATTTGCCTGGCTCTAATGTTCCGAGCTCGTCGTCGACTCGCATGCACCGCGCAGCCCCACCAGTTGACGCAACTATGGCCTCCAGCGGCGTCAGACCCGATTCAACCATGAGTTCGAGTTCGCCATGTTCAAAATAGCCTTGGAAGCGTGCCGCCGGACCAGTATCAGTTCCCATCGCGATGCCCACACCGGCGTCCGAGAGCAACCCAAGATTGGACTTAGCGGTCTCGAGCGCCGCCTTATAGGCCTGCGCCGACTCGCTGTTCTGGATCCGTTCCTGATATGCCGGAGAGGTGAGGGCCTCGATCACTGCTGGGTCGGCCTCTTTCAGGAAGAACGGGTCGTCGAAGAAGTCCGGTCGTGATTCGTAGATGTAGGTCGACACCTCCCGCATCAAAGTCGGGCAGTAGCAGACGTCGTTGTCGATGAGGAGCCGGACGAGTTCGTCATCGACCTCAGTATCTCGCACGCTGTGCGCGAGCAGGTCCGCGCCGGCTTCGAGCAAGCCCTTGGCATCGTCGAGATAGTAGAGGTGTGCGGCGAGACGAAGCCCGCGTTCGTGCGCGGTATCGATGACCGCCTGATAGATTTCAGGGGACATCTTTTGGTTGGAATGGTCCAGGTTGTCGTCGACTCTGATCTTGATGATGTCAGCCCCCATGTCGGCAGCTGCATTTGCGTGCTCAGCGGCTTGTTCAGGTGAATCACCCAGAATCACTGGACCCGCGACATAGAGACGCGCATGGTTGAGGTCGGAGCCTTGCCGGTCGCGAACCGCCATGCCTTCTGGTCCGTCGCCACCGAGGCTGAAGACCGTGGTAACCCCGTACCGCGCGTATAGCCCGAGCTGGTGCTCGACATGGTCTTCGGTGTAGAAGGCCGGGTCCGAGTCCAAGCCTCGTACGTTGTTCACATGACCATGCGCATTGACGAGCCCGGGAATAATTGTCTTCCCCGAGACATCGAACGTCTGTGCGTCGGCCGGGACATCGACCACATCAGCGTCGCCGACCGCCTCGATTCGGCCGTCTCTAACAACCAGGACGGCATTATCGACGACGGCGCCGTTACCTGCGTGACCGAGGACTAATCGGGCACCGGTGAAAGCCGTTAAACCAGGGGTGATCTGGACCTCCGGCGCCGCACCGCTACAGCCAACTAGCGCGAGTGACAGCGCCAGTATTAGACTCTGCCGTGTATCCGTGTTCATCGGTTGTTCCTCCTTTGTGTCACTGGGTGCCTTCCATGCGTTCAAGGATTTCGCCCAGGCGCTCGATTTCTTCGCCGTATCGTGCCCAGGCGCCCTCGCGTTGAGCCTGCAGAGCCTGCGAGTAGTGATCGTGGGCTTGCTCGGCCAGTGTTCGCACGGCGTCGGAACTCGGTGTCGAGGCCTCAATTCGCGGCGACGCGGCGGAATCGGATGTGGCGGTGCCAGCCGACAGCGTCGCTGGTGGCACCTGCGCTTGTCCCTCGAAAATGCCGTTAAGCGCAAGGTCGAGTGTCGCTGCCATCACGATCTGGTTCTGATACGCCACCACCACTTGCTTAAGCTCGGGGATGCGCCCGCCCGACGCCCGCAGATACAGAGGTCGAATATACAGCAAGGCCTCTTCGATCGGAATGACCAGCAGCGTTCCCTGGATCACCTCCGATCCCTGCTGGTTCCACAAGGTAAGCTGCGGAGAAATGACTTGATCTTGATTGATCCGCGCGACGATCTGAGCCGGACCGAAGATCAGCTTCTGCTTGGGGAACTGGAACATCAGCATCTTGCCGTAATGGTCGCCATCGCTGCGAGCGACCATCCACGCAGCAAGGTTGCCCCGGCCACGGGGCGTAAACGGTAGCATTTGGATGAACTCCGCCCTTTCCTCACCCGGCAATCGCATGATGGTGTAGTAGGGTTCCATCTGCTCGCCGTCGATGATCGGAATATCCCACTGGTCTTCCCGGTTATAGAAGACCAACGGGTTGGTCATGTGATACGTGGAGTACATTGTCGTCTGCAGCGAGAAAATCCCTTCCGGATACCGGAGGTGGCTCTGCAGATCCACGGGCATGGTGTCCAAGGGTTGCAGGAATCCCGGGAACACTTTGTCCAGCGTCAAGGCAAGTGGGTCTTCAGGGTCGGCGAGATAAAATGTCGTCGTGCCGTTGTACGCGTCGATGACGACCTTAACCGAATTTCGGATGTAGTTGATTTCGCGAGAGACGGGGGTGGAGTACGGATAGCTCGCTGTCAGAGTGTAAGCGTCGCGAATCCAGTAGAGGCCACCATCCGATAGCACGAGATATGGATCGGAGTCGTACTGCAGAAACGGAGCGATCGCATCGAGCCGGTCCGAGATGTTGCGGTGGATAATGATGCGAGTGTCGGGTGTCAGCTGGCTGCTGACCAGAATTTCGTACGACCGGAGCCGCACGCTGAATAGCAGTCGTCTCCAGAGGTTTTCGAACCGGAGGCCGCCGGAGCCGTCGTATCGAGTGGAGATGTTGTCATCGCCTTCCGGGTAGTGAAACTCATCGGTCTTAGTGTTGACCAAAACGTAGTCGTTGGACAGTTCCCCGAAGTACAGACTTGGCTGATCGACCAAGAGATTTGTTTCCGATTGCGGCGGCAGATCCCTCACGAAGAGCACCGGCAAGCCTTCCTGCGTGACCTCGTTCACCGGACCCATCGCGATCCCGAATCCATGCGTGTACTGCAGACGCTCGTTGATCCATGATGGGTTCGGGAGGCTGTTCGAGTTCAGCTCTCGTGCCGAGAGCATCGTCTGGCGATACTGGCCGTCGACCACGTACCGGTCGTTATCAACCGAAGCAAACTGGTAATAGGTGCGGATTTCCTGAATCTGTCCAAAGGTGTCGAGCAGCGGTTGGTGGTCCCACAGCCGGACGTTGTTGATCGTATCGGCGTTGTTCTCGATGTCGGACATGGTCAGGGTTGCGTCACCCGAAAGCTCTCGTTCTTCAACCGCGTCTAGATCAAACGCGGTCCGCGTGGCCGCGATGTTGTGCGTGATGTACGGCGCTTCCTTGGTCTGCTCGTCGGGCGTGACCACAAGCTTCTGGAACACCGTCGCAACACCGCCGCTCCCCACCAGCGCCAGGACGTAGATGGCGACCGCTGCGCCAACCGGCCAGATCGTCGACGACCACGACGCGTAGGCGGCTGCCAGTGCTCCTATCGCCGCGACGATCGTGAGAATCAAGAGCGCGGGAAGTCTGATGACGTCGTCGGTGTAGGAGACTCCGTGGATAATGCCAGCGGGCGTCGTCAGCGTGCGAGGCATGTCCAGATATGCACCCGCGGCCAGCAACACGAAAATGACTGCGACCAGCATTGCGAGATGCTGGCGCGGCTTGGCGCCAACTTGTAGTCCCGACGGAGCGAGTGCGAGCTGACCAGTGATTACGTACGCGCCCGTCGAGCCGAGGAAGGCGAGCGTGATGATACCCAGAGCCAAGTAACGCACGACGTCGAGCAACGGCAGTGTGAAGATGTAGAAGCCCATGTCCCGCCCGAAGATCGGGTCAACGGCACCGAACGGGGTTGCGTTGAGGAATTGCAGCACGACCATCCACTGGCCGGACGCCACGCCGGCGACAAAGAGCGACGCGAAAGCGGACAGGCCGGCAGCCAGTAGGACCAGGTGCCGTCGCTGGAGGACGATCGGTTGGATGTCACCCCCACCGGGAAAGACCGTGTACGGTTGGTCCGGACCTCGCACTGAGAGCCTTAGGTTGGCGAACAAGACCACGAACGCCACGACGAACGTAACCACGCCAAGGAGACCCTTCGTGGCGAGGCTTTTCAGAAAGACGGGTTGGAAGCCAACCTCTCCAAACCACAACCACTCGGTGTAGATCTCTGCCAACGAGGGCAGCGTGATCAGTGCCAAGATGGCTAGCAACGCAAAGACGAGTCGTTTGGGCATACGCACCTCATGCTGCTCCGGAGGTTACCGGAAGGTTAAGATGTTGCATTGAACCTGTCCAGACGTTCGTTCTTGTCCGCATGTCTTGCGGCGACCGCGGCACCGTCGCTGGCCTGGCCAGGAGCTACCACGATAGCACGCTCCGCAACCGTGGCCTCCACCCCAGCTGAATTTTCCTGGACTGACGTCGGAGTGTTCCTGCGGAGGCGACATGCCGACCTCCGAAGGCATTTCGTTTTCGAGTATTACCCCTGGTATGCGAACGATCCGTTTCGGCACTGGCAGCAATGGGGACGCGAGCCTCCGACCGACCTCGCGGCCAATACCGTGCCGCTGCTGGGTGCGTACGACTCCCGCTCGACTGCGGTGATCGAGCAACACGCCCGGTGGATCGCCGAGTCCGGTGTCGGTGTGGTCAATCTGAGCTGGTGGCGGCCGGGGAGCTTTAGTGACCAAGCCGTTCATACGGTCATGGACGTCATGCGGGACCATGACATCCGCGTGACTTTTCACCTTGAGCCGTACGGTTCCGAACGGGTCGACCTTCTCAGTGCAGACATCCGCTATCTCTTGTCGGAGTATGGTGACAAGCGCCGGTGGGACTGTTTCTTTCTTCATGAGCGCGCTGACGGCAGCCGCGGGCCCGTCTTTAAGATTTTTGCGACGACCCTCCCGGAACGGATTAAAGACTGCCACGGCGCGTTCATAGACATACCATTTTACGTGCCAGATACCAGGTGGCGGCGTTCAATCGACCAGGCACGAGAAGATCTCTTGGGACAGTTCGACCACGTAACACTCTTGTCCGACACTTGGGATGTCAGGCGGACGAAGCACGCTGGGTTGGACGGTATTGCAATCTATGATCCTGTCGTTGAGCCCGAAAGTTGGCTCGACCATGCGCTGACCGCGTCGCGGCTACGATCGGTATTTTCATTCAGCGTCAACCCAGGGTTAGATGAGATCAAACGCCGGAAGGTGGTTCCCGACTCTTGTTATACGCCCAGACCATTCTTGCCAAGGATGCCTGATATCGACTGGTCACGTGAGAACCACGTGGCGAACGCGCATGAGCTCGCAGCGGATCGAATCCGCACAACGCTGGAGTGGTCTCTGTACTTGCAGACCCATCCATGGCTCGGCAACGTCGACGCCGGTTTCTTTTTGGTGTACCTCACATCGTTCAACGAGTGGCACGAGGGGCATCAGTTCGAGCCGATGAAGGACAGAGCACTGCTTTCGCCTGACGAGCGCGCGTTGGGCTACCACAATCCTGAGGATGGATCGTATCGACTCAGGCTCATCACCGAACTGCTCCGTCGACTCTGACCTGGTCAGGACTGTCTAGAACGGTGCGTTGGAATTTGAGCTACAACACTACCCGATGGTGTACAACGCGCCGATGAAGAACCTGTGTTCGGAGTACGGATCCTCAACAAATACTCGGCGGAGGTCGTATGCAATTCGGACTGCAATCCTGTTAAGCATGGGCACATCGACCCCCCCCCCAACCGCGAGTGCGCGATGGGTCGATCCGAAGTTCCCCGTCGATAGCACGGGCGAGGTTGTTGCCATGTCGATCGCGACGTGCACCGCTCCGGCAAATAGCCGCGCAAAGGTTCGGATGGGACCCGTAGACCATGTTACTTGAGGGCCAGCCATGACCGCGGCCGTACGCGTTTCAGCGGTGAGGAGGCCCAGCGTCTTCTTTCGGCCGTTCCGACCTACCTCGACACCGAGCACGACTCGGTCGGTTAAGTTCCAGCCGGTCGCGATCAACCACCCAGTGCGGTGGCCTTCGAAGAGGTTGTCGTTCTGGAGCACCGTTGCTCCAGCCGTAAGGTTGAACCTGGATGACTGTTGCGCAGCTCCGGGTGTAGGCGATACGGCCAATGCTACGACCGCAAGCACAATGAGGTGGAATAACCGGCGAACTGGTGAGATCATCGAGACGGAGAGATTATAAGTGCATGCAGAGCTGCTGCAGTATGCTGACCCAAGTGGTCCTCAACGTTGGAGATATGGCTCCCGACTTCAAGCTCGCGAGCCATCAGGGTGGGACGATTACGCTCTCGAGTTTCCGTGGGAAAAACAACGTCGTCGTTGCATTTCATCCACTGGCGTGGACGCCAATTTGTGCGAACCAGATGACGAACTATGAACAGGACCACCAATGGTTCAAGACGCATGACACGCATATCCTTGGCATCAGCGTGGATGCTGGTCCATCCAAGGTCAAGTGGGCAACGAATCTTGGGGGGATCTCGTTTGACTTACTGAGCGACTTCCATCCTCACGGTGCGGTCGCGTCGAAGTACGGGGTTGCGCGCGACGACGGAATCTCTGAGCGTGCGGTGTTTCTAGTCGACAAGCAAGGGGCTATCACATTTGCTAAGGTCTACGATATCCCCACGTTGCCGGATAACGCCGAAGTTCGCCAGGTGATCGAACGCCTTCGCTGACCAGACTGACAGCGCTCGATTGTGAGTATCTATGGTAGTCTTGCGAGTGAACGAGCGAACCTAATTCGTAGCCGGACTTCCCCGCCCAGAAACGCGGTTCGTAGGACATCCAGAGCGATCCTCGGTCCAACAAGATGACACGGAAGTATCGTCAGCGCGGCTACCAAGACGACCCCGAGTCGACAGCGCGACGGGAACCAAAACGAGAAGAGAACCGCGAGCGCGGCCCGCGTCAGGGCTACGGCCCGCGAGAACCCCGCAAGATCAACATGCCGGGGTTTCGTGACGTACTGAAATGCGCCCGGTGTGGTCAAGCCATCGTGACGCCGATCGCGGTCAACTCCACCTGCCCGAATTGCTCAAGCGATTTCCACAGCTGTGCGCAGTGCACGTGGTTCGATACTGGAAGCCGGTTTGAGTGTAACCAGCCGATTTCCGCCCGCGTGTCGCCGAAAGATGTGCGAAACTCCTGTACACACTACGAAGCTCGTGTTACGGTGGAGCGCGAGACGGGCTCATCAGTCGCGGAGCCTCAAAACAGCGGAGCGCGTCAAGCGTTTGATGATCTGTTCAAGTGAGTCATGGATAGGGAGGCAGGAGACAGGAGACAGGAGGCGAACATCGAAGCTCGACTCGCGAGTCTCTCGAACCCGGTCCGTCTTATCTTCTTTACTCAAACCTTCGGCTGCGACTCTTGCCTCATGGCTCGGCAGGTGGTTAATCAGGTCGCCGCGCTATCGGGCCTGGTTTCTGTCGAGGAGGTCAACCTAGTCCTCGATAAGGATCGGGCGGGGGAGTTCGGGGTCGATCGCGCGCCAGCGGTGGCCGTGGTCGGGGGAAAGGACCTCGGGATTCGGTATTATGGAGTCCCCTCGGGGCACGAGTTGGCGTCGTTGGTTGATGCGGTGCTATTGGCTGGTTCCGGGGAGCTTGGGCTTACGGCGGCAACGCTCGACCGGCTCGCAGCGCTCGACCAGGCAGTCGACATCAAGGTCTTTGTAACGCCAACGTGAGCTTTCTGTCCCCAGGCGGTCAGCCTGGCATACCGATTTGCCGCGGCAAGTCCCTTCGTGACGGCGACGGCCATTGAGGCAACCGAATTTCCTGACCTGACGCGAGAGTTTCAGGTGTCGGGAGTGCCCAAAACGGTCGTCAATAAGACCGTCGAAATTCTCGGTTCGCAACCAGAGCATGAGTACCTTTCACACATACTCGAAGCCGTCACGGAGGCCCCATCGGAGTGAGCCAGAGGTCCGTCTTGGTCTCGACGGCGTTCGTGATCGGGGTTACGTCGTGGAGCCAATTCGGCCAGATTATCGACGGGCCTCCCGTCGACTACCGGCTGTCCTCCGTTCGTGATCGAGCGCGGATTCTGTCGAGCAAGGCACCAGATGACGTGCTCTCGGTCGGCTGCGCCGTGGCGTTCCTATTGAGTCCACAGTGAGGCTTGATGCTGATCCCCGGCTTGAACTAGTGACGCTCGAGTCGACAGGAACGCAGCTCTTCGTTGAGCAGACGGCCTTCCGCTCTGCCTGGTTGGACAGTTCAGCGGTAGTGTAGAGATATGTCTCTTGAGACCCGGGACCCTGTTTGCGGTATGCGGGTGAGCCCTGAGAAGGCAAAGTACCAGTTTCAGTACGAGGGCATAACCTACCTGTTCTGCGGTAGCGGATGCAAGACCGCGTTCGAGAAAACGCCGCGGCCGTTTCTCGACGTAGCCGCTTCTCAGCTCGACGCTGACGCTTCGTGCCTGCAGTCCTCGGAGGCATCGCAGCCCTCCGCTCAGGACGGAGTGGCGGCGTATGTGTGTCCAATGTGTCCAGAGGTTAATGAAGCCGGGCCTGGGCCTTGTCCGAACTGCGGGATGGCGTTGGAACCGCAAGCGGTAACGCTCAAAGAGCCGCCGAACCCCGAGCTGGCGAACATGACCCGACGGTTATGGATCGGGGCAGTGCTCGGGTTTCCAGTGTTTCTACTGGCTATGGCGGAGATGGTCGTGGGCGACTGGTTCACCGAGGTCGTGCCGCGCCAGTTCTCCAATTGGGTACAGCTGTTTTTTGGGACCCCGGTTGTTGTGTGGGCGGGACGGCCAGTTTTCGAGAGGTGCTGGGTGTCGATCGGCAACCGGAGTCCGAACATGTTCACGCTGATCGGTCTCGGTGTTGGATCGGCATACCTGTACAGCCTCGCGGCGACCCTTGTACCGGGCGTGTTTCCTGGAGGATTTCGAAGCGAAGACGGAGGGGTCGAACCGTACTTCGACACGTCGGTGGTGATCATCATGCTGGTCTTGCTTGGACAGGTCCTTGAGCTTAGGGCCAGGCATCGGACCGGTACAGCTTTGCGCTCTCTCCTTAGCCTTACTCCTGACATCGCCCATCGGATAGGCAGTGAGGGGCAGGAGACAGACATATCGCTGGCCGCGGTTCAGGTTGGTGACACGCTGCGCGTGCGTCCGGGGGAACGGATTCCAGTCGATGGTGTCGTCGTCGGTGGGCGGAGTGTAGTTGACGAATCGATGATTACCGGTGAGTCGATCCCAGTCAATAAATCGGTTAACGACCAGGTCGTCGGAGCCACGGTAAACGGAACTGGGAGCCTGATGGTCGGCGCCGAACGGGTTGGCAGCGAGACGATACTGGCGCAGATCGTCCGCATGGTTAATGAGGCGCAGCGTAGTCGTGCCCCGATACAACGGCTTGCCGACCAGCTGGCACGGTATTTTGTTCCCGCCGTCGTTGCCGTCGCTATCGCATCGTTCGTCGGTTGGAGTGTCTGGGGACCGGAGCCCAGGTTCGCGATGGCGCTAGTCAGCGCCGTTTCGGTCCTGATCATCGCTTGTCCGTGCGCGCTCGGTCTGGCCACGCCGATGGCGATCATGGTTGGAATCGGTCGCGGTGCAACGGCGGGCGTGCTTATCCGGAACGCTGAGGCTTTGGAAACACTCGAACAAGTCGACACGCTCATTATCGACAAGACAGGAACTCTCACTGAAGGCCGGCCCAGTCTCCGTTCGGTCATCACGGCCGGCGATCGGGATCCGGACGAACTGCTTCGCCTGGCCGCTGGTCTCGAACGTGGAAGCGAGCACCCGCTTGCGGATGCAGTCGTTCGGGCGGCTCAGGCACGCAGACTGCCGATTCCTTCGGTCGCTGGCTTTCACTCGGAGACCGGACGAGGTGTGGCAGGACGAGTCGATGGGCACCAGGTGGTGATTGGAACTGTCCCGATGCTGGAGGGTCACGGTATGCCCGTTGGGGTGTTGGACCCACAGCTGAAGGAGACGTCGGATCGAGGCGAAACTGCGGTGCTCGTCGGCGTCGACGGTCAAATCGCCGGCCTGATCGGGATCGCTGACTCGGTGAAGGCTTCGACGCCGGAAGCGATTCACCTCCTGCAAAGGGACGGGCTTCGCATCGTCATGGTAACGGGGGATAGTCAGGCGACGGCCGACGCGGTTGCCCGGGAGGTCGGATTGAATGCCGCTGATGTGATGGCGGAGGTCCTTCCAACCAACAAGCGGGCAATCGTTGCAGAGTGTCAGGCGGCCGGTCAGGTCGTGGCGATGGCAGGTGATGGGATCAACGATGCGCCGGCCCTCGCCGAGGCGGCTGTTGGGATCGCGATGGGCACCGGAGCCGACATCGCGATGGAGAGTGCGGGGGTCACGTTGGTTAAGGGCGATCTTCGCGCGATAGCCCGGGCGCGGACGCTTAGTCGGTCCACGATGCGGAACATCCGTCAGAATCTCTTCCTTGCGTTCGTCTATAACGCCGTCGGTGTGCCTGTCGCGGCGGGGTTGCTCTATCCTGTGGTCGGGTTCCTGATCAGCCCGATGTGGGCAAGTGTTGCGATGACAATGAGCTCGCTTTCGGTTATTGTCAATGCGCTGCGTCTACGTCGTGTGCGGCTTTGAACCTGCGTTCTCAGTGGAAACTCTTTCCTCGATGTTCGCATGGGTCGACCACGCTTAATGTGACAGCGTGCCCGCTCTTTCTTGGCCCACCTTGTCACTCCGCCTTAGCGGCACAGGGTGGAACCGTCCCTGCAAGATTCTGATCGCCTATGAGTGCCTTTTCTACGCGAAACATAGTTCCAGTTCTGCTCGGCAAAGGACGTCGTGCTACAGCCTTCGAATCTGCACGCTCTGTCCCGATCGTGTCTGCCCGAAGCCGCCAATGAACCACGACACCATCCCGACGATGAATGCACCCAGTATCGCCCAGAGAAACGAGCGAACACCGAACCCCGGCACTAACCATGCGGCGAGCCCGAAGGCCAAGCCGTTCACCACGAAATAGAACAAGCCTAGGGTCACCAGCGTGAATGGGAGGGTCAGTAATACCAAGACCGGTTTCACCACGGCATTGACGAATCCGAGCACCAACGACGCGACAATTAACGCAGTCAATGATGTAACAGTCACCCCCGGTAGAATCCACGACGCCACACCGAGTGCAACGGCAGTTGTCAGCCAGTGCGCGAAGAAGCGAGTCATGCTGGATCCTGCCTTGGAAAGAGCACACTCGGAGCCAAGCGCCAGTTAGGGTCAAGTGCTGATTTAACCTGCCTCATTTCGTTAACGCCTCGTTCGCCGTAGAGCTCTCGCAAAAGTATTTGTTTCACTGGGTTTCGGCCGACGCCATGTTCGGCAAGTGGACACCCGCCTAACGCGATGATCTGACGACCGCACTCGAGAATAGCTCGTTGGCCGGACTGGATGTCATCTGGCCCATGAGGGATCACGTTCGGGTGGACGTTGCCATCCGAGATGTGTCCCCAAATCGCATAGTCCAGGCCGTGTTGATCAAAGGCGGAACGATACACTCGAAGGCTGTCGGCGAATCTGTCAAATGGAACGATCATATCTGCTGCGGTCTTGTAGATTCGGTTCGATCGCTGCTGGGCTTCACGGACCCGGTTATTCACCGCTTCAGGAACGGACTCTCGGAGGTCGAAGAGTTGCCGCTGGCGTCTACGATCCTGCGGAAGCGCGATCTCGACCCGGTCGAGTAAGCCAAAGTGGGCGATGAGTCGACTGAGTCGCGTCAGCGGCGTGTCGGGCACCGCTCTCGTGAGGGAATCGGCGATCTGAGTGTAAGCCTCCTGGGTTGAGAACGGGTTGCCATCCGGAAGCTCGACTTGAACGAGGAGTGCCACTATCGTGTCCTTGGGGACAGAGACGCCAAGCCGGCGGTCGATACCATCTTCTCGCAGTAGTTCGAGACTGCGCCTGTCGAGGTGCTCGATCTCTGCGATATCGATGCCCCGAGGGTCTTCCGTACTCCAGGTTTTGCGCGCTTCGTCACGAAGGTTAGCCACCAGGTCGATCGCAACGAATTCGTCAGGCAGGGTGATCCACAGGAGGCAGATGTCCGGAACGCGTGGTAATAACCTGAAGGTAACCGAGGTGACGATCCCAAGCGTGCCCTCCGAACCGATGAACAGGTCGATCAAGTCCATTCCGGGTATCGCGAAGTAGCCCGCCGAGTGCTTTGCGACGTCTGGCATTCGGTAAGTCGGAATCAGGACTCGGCAAGCAGTGTGCTCTCCGAGCACCTCGAAGTATCCGTCCGGGTGAGCCGTGGCCTCGCCACGTTCGAGCTCCAAGACGTTCCCGCTTGGCAGTACAACCGTCAGACCGAGTACCCAGTCCCGGGTGCACCCGTACTTGAACGTTGCTGGTCCGGAAGCGTTGGTGGCGATAACACCCCCAGCGACTGCCCCGTCGAAGGTCGGAACGGGGGGATAGTGACACCCTTGCACTGCGGCGTGCTCCTGCAAATGGCGAAGCGATACTCCGGCCTGCACCGTGATCCTTGACGTGCTGACGTCGAGGACTTGGTTCATACGATCTGTTGACACGACCGTTTCACCCATCGGGGTCGCGCCGCCGGTCAGCGATGATTGAGCACCGACCGGGAGCAGGCAGCTTTCCGTCCTGAAGAGGGATGCGACGTCGCCTTTGACCGCGGTCGTGAGACGCGTGGCGTGTACCCGCCTGGAAAGTGGGCAGCGTCCTCGAGAAATGCCGTGACATCGACGGAAGCACCAGTCGTTGAGGCTGTTTCCTTGTTGCCAGTCCGGTACGCTGGCCTGGTATGGACCCTGTGCGGTGCCATCACTTGGCTACCGATGCGGGTACACCCGCTCACACGAAGCCACAAGCCAGAACCTCACGACGGCCGAAAACCGAAAGTGCGCCAACGTTCCCGAAGCACCGGGTACGAATCCCATTACCCTATTATCCAGTCTTCTTCGCTTGGTCAAACACGTAGACTTCGCGAAAGCGGCGATGCTAGAGTCCGTAGAGGACGCTGCCAAAATACCGTGGTTAACGCCACGGAGAAAAGTCGCCACTGTGGACCGGAAGGCAGAAAACGTGACATCCACGACGAGATGGCGTCAACGCGCTCGAAGCTTACAGGTTGCTGCCGGGATTGCTGCACTCTGGCTGAGTTTGGCCGCGACTGCACAGGTCCAGAGCACGAAGGACGACACTGAAATCGCGCGGGTCGGTGACATCGTCGTGACGCTCGGTGACTTGGACGATGCCTGGCGTCGGAATGATGCTGCTTCGCGAACACGTTTGCTTCAGCAGCTTTACGAGACACGTCGCCGCGCCTTGGACATCGTGATCGGCGAGCACCTCATCGAGCGTGAAGCCAGCGCGCGGGGCGTCACTCGGAAAGAGCTGCTCGCGGAGGAGTTGCCGTCGAGAGTACGTCTAGTCACCGATGCGGAGGTCGAACTGATCTACGAACGCAACCAGAACGCGTTCCAAGGTCGAACCTTCGATCAAATGCGACCTGAGATACGCGCGGCCCTGGAACAGCAGGGGCCAGAGCAGGCGTTGCATCAGTTTATGCGAGAGCTCCGTGATCGCGCGATTGATGTTGCGGTGATGCTCGATCCGCCACGCCAGGGAATCGAAATTCTCCCCGAGGATCCTTCCCGAGGCCCCGAGGACGCAGCCGTCGTGATGGTCGAGTTCTCGGACTTTCAGTGTCCGTATTGTCAGCGCGTGACCAACACACTGGCTGATCTCATGGAGCGATATGACGGGCAAATTCGTTTCGTATACAAAGATTACCCCCTACCCAGTCATCCCGAGGCTTTCAAGGCGGCCGAGGCCGGAAACTGTGCTCATGAACAGGGAAAGTTCTGGGAGTTCCATGACAAGCTCTTTGCCAGCCAGGGTTCTCTCGACGTGGGGTCGCTGAAGATGTATGCGGGAGAGCTGGAGCTTGATTCCGACAGCTTCAGCCACTGTTTGGACGACGGTCGCTACAGCGAAAGGGTTCAGCAGGATCTCCGGATAGGCCAGCAGTACGGCGTGTCTTCGACGCCGACGGTGTTCATCAACGGTCGCGCGGTGACTGGCGCCGTGTCGATAGAAACATTCGACACGATCATCCAGGAAGAGCTCGCCTCGTTCGGTCCCTGAAACCGGACACGTTTTAAACCGTCCCAAAAGTTGCACTAAGAAACTACGAGCTCAGTCGCTCTAACCGGATCGACGTAACCGTAGTGGCAGTGGCTCCTGGTCGTCCAAACGTGTCAATCCATCGATTACGGGAGGGGTTCCAGAGCTACCCCGGCCAGGCTGCCTCTGCGGAGGTGTGTGAGCGTTGGGTTGAGCGTAGACCGGCAGTTACTGGAAGCTCGCCTGTTCGGTCAACCAGGCGTCGAACTCCGCTTGGGTCTGCGAGTGAACCGCAGCGCGCATCCGATAGTGCCCGAGGCCACACAGCTGCGAGCAGTTGATCTCGAATTCACCGGTCAGGGTAGGCACCCACCATACCGGGAAAACCATCCCGGGAACGGCGTCCTGCTTTACACGCATTTCAGCGATACCGAGACTATGAATGACGTCCATTGAGGAGAGGTAGACGATGACCGGTTTGTCGACCGGGAGGGCGACCTCGTTGATCGTATGGATGTCGTCCGCGCCAGCCGGGTCATTCCGATCCAAGCCGATGGCGTTCGTTGGCGTGATTAGGCTGATGTCTCGCCGCCCGAAACGACCGTCAGGCCCTGGGTAGACCGCATGCCACTCGAATTGCTTGGCGATTATATGGATGACCGTCGATTCGTCCTCAGGCGGGAACTCGTTAACCCGATTTGCCCAGGCCGGGATCGCGAAGCCGATCAGGAGCACGGCTTCGACGACCGCAACGGCGATCTCCAGATAGCTGGATGTATGACTCTTGACTCCCGCGTAGTGGGCGCGTGGGTTGGCGGATGCCCTGAACCTGAACAAGATCCAGATGAAGAAAATCCCCCACCCGATGAACAGGATGAACATCAAGTAGTGAATCAGAATGATCATCTGATCGATCTCGCCGGCGTGCGCCGAGGCCTGAACCGGCAGTCCCAACCACTTACCCATCTACGATCTCCTTCAGGCCGACGGCCTATCCGTGGCGCCTTCGTGACCGAGCGCTTGTCGCGAACGCTTGATCAAATGAAAGATGAACCCGATGAACCCGCTCAGAACACCGCCCGTGATGCCCAGCAGGGTGAGCACGGCCCAGTTCATGCCTTGCGCGAGCTGGGAGTCAGGATCACCGCCGAAACAAATGGGGCAGGCGATCGATTTGCTGGGCAAGAGCACGACCAACGCGGCCGTCAGCAGGGTCAAGCTCAGGATTCGAGATGCCACAAGCATCACTTCATTCCGATCTGTCGGGTTTTTCGAACGAACGCTACGAGATAGACGGCCAACCCCACTCCGGTGCCGGCGGACCCAAACGCGAACGCGAGGTGGCCGATGCTGCTTCGGTCGGAGACGTACATGCCGACACCCCACACCGTCACCATTGCGGTCAGCACGATCGACGAAGCGATGAACACGAGGTGGATCGCTCGGAGTGACGTCATTAGTGGGTTTCCGCGTGTCTCGCGACTGGTGCATGTGCATTCGGTATCGTCTTGTGTTCGCCGAACGTGTTGGTGTGTCCCAGTATTGGTATCAGCAGCAGGACCATGAAGAAGAACGCCGTGAGCGCCAAGGCAGCATAGATGGCTTTCCTCTCGCCGATCAGGTGCATGAAGTAGCTGGCGACGAGCGACCCCTTCGTAGCGGCGATCACGAGGGCGATCACGATGGCAAGGAAGACACTAACGTTCAAGTACGACACTGCCACCGTGATAACGGTTAGCACCAACAGCGCACCACCGATCTTCCAGTACAGCTTGATGTGCTCTCTGACGTGCTCTGCGTTCTCACTCATTCCCTGTCTCTCCTACGGCCGCTGCACTGACTACAGCAAATACAACACCGGGAACAGAAAAATCCACACGAAGTCAACGAAGTGCCAATATAGCCCGGCTGCCTCGATGCGATTGATGAACTGCGTCTTGTTTGTGTGCCACAGCTTGCTGCCTGGTCCCAGGAAGTAGCCGTTAACGATGACTCCGGCGACGATGTGCAGTGCATGCAGCCCAGTCAGCGTGAAGTAGATGGCGAGGAACGTGCTCTTGCTAGGGAAGTCACCGTGCGAGAACTTGTCGGCATACTCGTAGCTCTTGACGAATAAAAAGAGGAGCGACAAGCCGATCGTTATGCCCATGTACTTCTTGTAGCCGGAAAGGTTATTGAGTTTTAGTGCCGCATAGCAAAGCACCATCGTCACGCTCGACGAGATCAGCACGATGGTGTTAAAAGCACCGATCGGTACACTGAGGATGTTCGCGCCAAGCGGCCACTCGACAGCGTTGATGCGGAGGAGGACGTAGGTCGAAAACAACGCCCCAAACAACATGACTTCGGACGCAAGGAACAGCCAGATGCCAAGTTTAACGTTGGTCAGTCCAGTATCCGACCGTTCGTCTACGACATACGGTATTTCCATCACAGCTGCACTTTCGCTGGTTCAGTTTTCGGCCCGTTAGGGTCGGCTTGCATGATGTAGTCGGGGTGGGAGCCGGGAACGCTGTACTCGTATGGGCCCCGGTGCACCTGCGGTGGCGCTGTGAAGTTGCCATGTGGGGGGGGCGACGGCGCCGTCCACTCGAGCGTCGTGGCCTCCCATGGGTTGTCCCCGACTTTCTCACCCTTCTTGATGCTCCAGAAGAAGTTGAAGATGAAGAAAAGCTGGAACAAGCCGAGTGTCCACGCGCCCATCGAGATGACTGTGTTCCAGACCAGAACGTCCTGATTCATGACGTAAGTGGCTCCCCCGTCGGCCATCCGTCGGTTCATGCCGGAGAGTCCCTGAATCATCATTGGCATGAACACGACGTTGAGACTCACGAACGAACCCCAGAAGTGAATCCTTCCAAGAACATCGTTCATCATCCTGCCGGTCGCCTTGGGGAACCAGTAGTAGATGCCCCCGAACAAGGCGAGCAGTGTCCCTGGCGCCACCACATAGTGGAAATGTCCGATCACATAGTAGGTGTCGTGCAGGTGGATGTCGGGGGCCGAGAAAGCGAGCGGCAGCCCCGTGAGGCCTCCGATAGCGAACATCGGCAAGAATGCGAGGGCGAACAGCATTGGCACCGTGAACCTAATCGAGCCGCCGTAGAGAGACAAGACGAGGGCCGACAAAATGACAACCGATGGGATCGAGATGATCATCGTCGTGGTCTGGAAAAATGAGCTCATCGTCGTTCCCATCCCCGTCATGAACATGTGATGCGCCCACACCACGAACGACATAAAGCCAACGAAGACCAACGAGGCGACCATCGCTCGGTAGCCCCAGAGCGGCTTCCGCGTATTGTTCGCGATTATCTCGGCGACGATTCCCATCGCGGGCAGAATCAAGACGTACACCTCAGGGTGCGCCAGGAACCAGAAAAGGTGCTGCCAGAGGAGAGGGCTCCCGCCCCCACTCACCTCGACTGCCGAGCCACCGATATACAGGCCGCTGGGGAGGAAAAAGCTCGTGCCGACGACTCGGTCCATCAGCTGCAATACCCCAGCCGCTTCGAGGGGTGGAAACGCCAGTAGTAACAAGAACCCCGTCACCAGCTGCGTCCAGACAAAAAACGGCAAGCGCATGAAACTGAGGCCGGGTGCTCGCAATTGGATGGTAGTCACGATGAAATTGACCGAGCCAAGAAGCGAGGATGTGATCAGGCAGATCATTCCCACGAGCCACATCGTCTGGCCGGTTGTGGCGCCGATAACCGACAGCGGGGCATACGATGTCCAGCCAGAGTTCGCCGCTCCGCCCGGTGCGACGAAGCTGGCGAGCATCACCACGCCGCCCAGGAAGAACGCCCAGTAGCTTGCCATGTTGAGCTTCGGGAAGGCCATATCCGGCGCCCCGATTTGGAGCGGCAGGATGAAGTTACCGAACCCGCCAACCGCAAGCGGAACGACGCCAAGGAAAACCATGATGGTGCCGTGCATGGCGCCCAGCTGGTTGTAGAACTCGGGCAGCATGATCCCACCCGGCGCTCGTGAGTTGCCAAGCCAGTTGCCGATGATCGGGATCGGCTGAAACGGATAGGCAAGTTGCCAGCGCATGACCATCATCAACCCGAAGCCAAAAAGCAGGAAGAGTAAACCCGTGACCGCATACTGCATGCCGATCACCTTGTGGTCCACCGAAAACACGTAGGTTCTCAGAAACCCTTCTTCGTGGTGCTCGTGAGCGTGCTTCGCGTGAGCTGTTTCTTCAGCCGTCGTCACGTGATCCAACTGGTGACTCCTTCCGTCCGTGTTGCGTCTCTGTGCGCCTCAGAGTTCAACGTTGGGTGTCGCCTCCTCGCTTTCTTCAGAGGCATGCCGCGACCGTTCTATTCGGCTCAGAGTCCTCCCTACTCAGAACGTGAGGAACTACGTCTAAATCTGGCTAAACTCGAATCGAGAACGGTTGCTACGGTTGCGGCTCCGAGATTCTATCTGGCCGTAACGAATTGGGGCAAGGCGAGGTGATGTCAATTTTCCGGTAGTTTCCTGAGGCACCCGGCGAGCCGTGCCGAGCGCTATACTCCGGCCCGTGACCCGAACCTATATTGCCGTGGCCGTGGTGCAGCTGGCCGTGCTTCTGGCGATGTGGTTCTTATCGAGGCATTTTGAACTGTGAGGATAAATAGGAGAAAGGAGCAAGCAAGAAGCCCTGCGGGCGCTTTCTGGAAATCGTGAAGCCACCGGCTTCCTCCTGTCTCCTGACTCCTGTCTCCGCACATTTTTCTTCATTCGCATGCATTTACTCGACTGGTTCATCATCAGCGGGTACCTAGCCTGGATCCTTTATGACGGGCTCCTGAGGTCTCGCGGTACCAGCGGGGTCGAGGGCTATTTCCTCGCTTCGCGTTCGCTTCCGTGGTGGGCGGTCGGCCTGTCAGTAATGGCTACTCAGATGAGCGCCATCACGCTGATCGGTACGACAGGGCAAGGGTACGCCGACGGTGTTCGACTGGTACAGCTCTATTTCGGGCTGCCGGTCGCGATGATCATCTTGGCGGTGACGCTTGTTCCGTTCTTTTACAACGCCAGGGTCTTTACGGCTTACGAATACCTGGAGCGGCGCTTCGATGCGAAGACTCGTGCGCTGGCGAGCCTGCTCTTTCTGGCGTCGCGTGGGCTCAGCGCCGGGGTCATCATCGCGGCGCCGGCCGTGATCCTGTCGATCGTTCTCGGGTGGAGTCTCCCGCTCACAATCCTGGCGATCGGGCTCCCGACGACTATCTACACCATGTTTGGCGGCGTTCAGGCCGTGACCTGGACTGACGTCAAGCAGATGGTAGTGATCCTCGTGGGCGTGACCGCAACGGTGGTAGCCCTGGTCCTCGGATTGCCCGCCGATGTCGGCGTTGAGCCAGCCCTGCACATTGCTGGAGTAACCGGACGGCTTGAGACGATCGACTTCACTTTCGACCTGGACGAGACCTATACATTCTGGTCGGGACTCATAGGAGGCTTGTTCTTGTCGCTCGGCTATTTTGGCTGCGACCAAAGCCAGGTCCAACGGTATCTCAGCGCCAGGTCGGTCGAGGCCGGGCGGTATTCGTTGATGATGAGTGCGTTCGCCAAGATCCCGCTACAGCTTTTGATCTTGCTCACGGGTGTACTGGTTTTCACGTTCTACCTATTCAACGAACCTCCGATGCTCTTTAACCCGGTGCACGATGAGCAGGTCCAAGAGAGCGGTCTGGCCGACCAGTATGCGGCTCTGGAAGCGGAGTTTCAGGAGGTCCATGCTAGCCGCCAGCGTGCGGCCGACGCTCTCGTTCAGGTTCGCCAAAGCCATGACGTGATAGGCGAAGCCTCCGTAGTTCGCGCGTTTCTCGATAGCGAGGACCGCATGGTTAACGTTCGCGGGCGGGCGGCGAGCCTCGTAAAGACCGTTACAGGAGACACCGGATACACTGACGTCAACTATGTCTTTCCGACGTTCGTGACATCCGAATTACCCGTCGGACTGGTCGGTCTCATGGTCGCGGCAATTTTCGCGGCGGCGATGTCGAGCATCTCGTCCGAGCTGAATGCGTTGTCAACCTCAACGGTCATCGACTTCTACCGTCGGCATTTCAAGAAGGAGGCCTCAGACCAGCATTATCTTCGAGTCTCGAAGATCGCGACCGGATTCTGGGGTGTGTTCGCCTCGGTGACAGCGCTGTATGCCGCCAACCTGGGGTCGCTCATTGAGGTTGTCAACCGGTTCGGGTCGTTCTTCTACGGGTCGCTGCTCGGCGTCTTTATTCTGGCAGTGGGGGTCCGACGGGCGACGGCTACCGGCGCCTTCTGGGGTCTGATCGGTGGCATGGCTACCGTGATGACGGTGGCCGCGACCACGTCCATTTCATACCTGTGGTTGAACGTGGTCGGGGCAGTCGCGGTGTTCGTGGTCGGGAGGATCATCAGCGGATCTGGGTCGGCGATTGAGGCATGACCCAGTGGCCAGAAGGCTGATTAGTTTGCGTAATGGTGACGCGGGCCTCCGAAATCGGATAGGATTGTTGAAATATACGACTAATATGGTCCGATATTGACCCTACCGGGTCTTCTCCCTGTCCAGTACGAGAAACCGATGACAACTTCACAGGAAACGATCGAACAGCTTGCCACCAAAGACTACAAGTACGGCTTCGTCACCGACGTCGAAGAAGACCAGATTCCGCCGGGCTTGAACGAGGACGTCATTCGTGTCATTTCCGCAAAGAAGAACGAGCCTGAGTGGCTCCTCAAGTGGCGTTTGAACGCCTACCGAATATGGACGGAGATGACCGAACCACAGTGGCACAACGTGAAGTTCGACTCGATCAACTACCAGAACATCATTTACTACTCGGCGCCCAAAGCCAAGCCCCAGCTCAACAGCATGGACGAGGTCGACCCCGAGGTGAAGGCGACCTTCGACAAGCTGGGCATTCCGCTCGATGAGCAGAAGGTTCTTTCCGGTGTCGCCGTCGACGCCGTCTTCGACAGCGTCTCGGTCTCGACGACCTTCAAGGAAAAACTAGCGGAGCTCGGCATCATCTTCTGTTCGTTCTCAGAAGCCGTTCAGGATCACCCGGCGCTCGTCCGCCAGTATCTAGGCTCGGTCGTTCCGGTCTCCGACAACTTTTATGCGGCACTCAACTCGGCCGTGTTTAGCGATGGCTCGTTCGCGTACATCCCGAAAGGCGTGCGATGTCCGATGGAGCTGTCCACGTACTTCCGGATCAACGCCGCGCAGACGGGCCAATTCGAGCGGACGCTTCTGGTTGCGGACGAGGGTGCGACCGTGAGCTATCTCGAAGGATGTACGGCTCCACGACGTGACGAAAACCAGTTGCATGCCGCGGTCGTCGAGCTGGTAGCTCTGGACAGTGCGACCATCAAGTACTCGACCGTCCAGAACTGGTATCCCGGTGATGAAAACGGCAAGGGTGGCATCTACAACTTCGTGACCAAGCGCGGCCGGGCCATGAACAACGCGAAGGTCACCTGGACGCAGGTGGAGACGGGGTCCGCGATCACCTGGAAGTACCCGAGCTGCATCCTTCAGGGCGACAATTCAGTCGGCGAGTTCTACTCAGTTGCGGTCACTAACAACCACCAGCAGGCCGATACCGGGACGAAGATGATTCATATCGGCAAGAACACGACGAGCACGATCGTGTCGAAGGGGATCTCGGCCGGATATGGTCAGAACACCTATCGAGGTCTCGTTCGAATCGGGAAGAACGCCAAGAACGCCAGGAATTTTTCCCAGTGTGACTCGCTGCTGATCGGCGACAGGTGCGGCGCACACACGTTCCCGTATCTCGAGGTTCGGAACACATCCTCCCAGGTCGAGCACGAGGCTTCGACGTCGAAGATCGATGAGGACCAGATTTTCTATTGCCGCCAGCGCGGGCTCTCGACTGAGGATGCGGTCAACATGATCGTCAATGGGTTCTGCAAGGAGGTCTTCCGCGAGCTTCCGATGGAGTTCGCGGTCGAGGCCCAGAAGCTCCTTGGTGTAAGCCTTGAGGGGAGCGTGGGATAACCAAGAATACAGGCGGCAGAAGAGAGCAGTTTACCAGAGGATCGTCTTCCAATAGCTGGCGAAGCCCTCCGGTCGCATTCCGCCTTCTGGATTCTTTTGAAAGCCGGTGCAACTTGAATGCTTGAGATTAGAGACCTCCACGCAAGCGTGGGGAAACGGGAAATCCTCAGGGGAATCGATCTAATCATCAACGACGGTGAAGTGCACGCAATCATGGGACCCAACGGCTCGGGCAAGAGTACGCTGGCGAGCGTGCTGGTTGGCCGGGACGACTACAAGGTGACAGCCGGAACGGCGACCTATGATGGGCGCGATCTACTGGAGCTGGAGCCCGAAGAACGCGCTCGCGAGGGTGTGTTCCTTGCTTTCCAGTATCCGGTTGAGATCCCGGGCGTGAACAGTGCCTACTTGCTCAAGGCGGCGCTGAACGAAATCCGAAAGCACCGTGGGGAGAGCGAGCTCGACGCCATCGAGTTCATGGCCCTCGTCAAGGAGCGCATGAAGGGGCTCGAGATTGACCCGGAGCTCTTCAATCGGCCTGTCAACGCGGGGTTCTCGGGCGGGGAAAAGAAGCGGAACGAAATCTTGCAGATGGCCGTGCTCGAGCCGCGACTCGCGATCATGGACGAGACGGACTCTGGGCTGGATATCGACGCGCTCAAGATCGTTGCTCGCGGTGTCAACGCGCTTCGATCACCCGAGCGTTCGACTCTTATCATCACCCACTATCAGCGGTTGCTGAACTACATTGTTCCTGATTTCGTGCATGTGCTATTCGGCGGGCGAATCGTTATGTCGGGTGGTAAGGAGCTGGCACTGGAGCTCGAAGAGAAGGGCTACGGGTGGATCGAGAACGACACAGCTGCGCAGGTGAACGCGTAGCGCATCTCGGAAGATGACGACCCAGCTTATAGAAGGCGAAGACATGTTCCGCGCTGCGTTCGAGCAGGTTCAGCGCGATGGCACCAAAGCACACGCCCTTCGCTCACAGGCATTCACCCGCTTCAGCGAGGTCGGACTGCCGACGCCGAGACTCGAGTCGTGGCGCTTTACCAATGTCAGGCCGATCGGCCAGCGGCGCTTCGTGATGCCGGCAGGGCGGGAGGTCGATCCGTCGGCCATCGCTTCTTTTGAGCTTCGCGGCCTCGAAGGACCACGGGCGATTGCTATCGATGGCCGATATGTGCCGGAGCTGTCGAGCATCAAGGCGATACCGCCTGGGGTTGCAATACAAAGCCTCACGGAAACGCTTGCGAGCGGCCAGGAATTGCTGACGTGGCCGTTAGGGCAACTCGCCACGTTCGACGATCCGGCCGCTGCGTTCACTGCGCTCAACACCAGCCTGTTCCAGGACGGCATCGTGGTGAGTATTCCCGACAACACGGTCGTCGAGGCTCCGCTCCACCTGCTGTTTGCCGCGACCGGGAGTAGCGGCGTGATGAGTCACCCACGCGTCTTGGTCGTGGTAGGCGAGAACAGTCAGCTGCGCCTCGTGGAAAGCTACGCGGGTGTCACCGACGGCGCGTATCTGACGAACGCCGTTACCGAGATCGTCGTGGGCGACAACGCGGTTGTCGATCACTACAAGCTAGTTCGTGAGAGCGTCGAGGCCTATCACATCGCCAGCATGCATGTGCGGATCGGTCGTAGCGCCAATTTCTCGTCGCATGCCATCACGCTGGGCGGCGCGATTGTGCGCAACGATGTTGTCGGCGAACTGGATGGTGAAGGTGCCGAGTGCACGCTCAACGGGTTGTACCTCGTGAACGACACCCGGCTCGTGGACAACCACACGACGATCTATCACACGAAGCCTCACTGCAATAGCCACGCGCTATACAAAGGGATTCTCGATGATCGGGCGCGCGCGGTGTTCAACGGCAAAATCGTTGTGGCGCCCGATGCCCAGAAGACCGACGCGAAGCAAACGAACAAAGCGCTCCTGCTCTCCGAGGACGCACAGATCAACACAAAGCCGGAGCTTGAGATCTTCGCGGACGACGTCAAGTGCACCCACGGCGCCACTATCGGTCAGCTCGATGCGGATGCGCTCTTCTATCTGCGCTCGCGTGGTTTGGACGTGGAACAGGCGCGAAGCGTCCTGATTCACGCCTTTGCGAGCGACTTGCTGAACCGGATCGCCATAGAGCCGATTCGCGCAGAGTTCGATGCGGTTCTGCTCCGACAGCTTCCTGGTTCCGGCCATACGACCTTCACGGTTGCATGAGCATCGAAGCTCCCAACGATGAGTATTCCGACTCAGGCGTCACCCGCCGCACTCGATGTCGATCGGATCCGTCAGGACTTTCCGATACTGCAGCGCCTCGTCCACGGTGAGCCACTGGTGTATCTCGACAGCGCGGCCACGACCCAGAAGCCACAATCGGTTCTGGACACGTTGTCACGCTACTACTCGAACGGCAACGCGAACATTCATCGCGGCGTCTACCTGCTGAGCGAAGAGGCCACGGCCGCGTACGACGCAGCACGGAAGAAGGTTCAGCACTTTATCAACGCGCGCGCCTTGTGCGAGATCGTCTTCACGCGCAATTCGACAGAGAGCATCAACCTGGTGGCGCAGAGCTTCGGTCGCCAGAACATCGGACCGGCTGACGAGATCCTGATCACACACATGGAGCACCACTCCAACATCGTCCCGTGGCAGCTGTTGTGCGAGCAAACCAACGCCCGTCTCTGCGTCGCGCCGATTGACGACAACGGCGAATTACTCATGGATGAGTTCGAGAAGCTGCTCGGGCCGAAGACCAAGCTGGTGGCCGTCGTGCACCTGTCGAACTCGCTTGGCACGATCAACCCCGTGAGGGAGATCATCGGGCTTGCCCATCGCCGGGGGGTACCGGTGCTGATCGACGGATCACAGGCGGCCTATCATATGCCCGTGGACGTTCAGGCATTGGATTGCGACTTTTACGCGTTCACGGGCCACAAGCTGTATGGACCAACCGGGATCGGCGTGCTGTACGGGCGCGAAACGCTACTCGAGGCGATGCCGCCGTATCAGGGTGGTGGCGACATGATTCGGTCGGTGACCTTCGAAAAGACGACGTACGCCGAGCTCCCAGCCAAGTTCGAAGCCGGTACGCCGCATATCGCTGGTGCTGTTGGGCTTGGCACAGCTGTCGACTACATCACCGGGATCGGCTTTGAGAAGATCGCTGCACACGAGAAGGATTTGCTCGAGTACGGGACCGCGGCGATCTCAGAGGTCCCTGGACTCCGAATCATCGGCACGGCTCGAAACAAGGCCAGCATCCTGGCGTTCGTGCTCAAGGGGGTGCACCCTCACGACGTCGGCACAATCGTCGACATGGAAGGGGTGTCGATACGAACGGGACATCACTGCACGCAGCCCATCATGGATAGGTTCGGCGTGCCGGCCACGGCCCGGGCCTCGGTAGCGATGTATAACACCCGCGCGGAGCTCGACGCCTTGGTCCGTTCGTTGCGGCTGGTACGCGAGACGTTTCCAATATGAGCGACCTGAGAGAGCTGTACCAAGAGGTCATCCTCGATCACAACAAGCACCCGCGGAACTTTAGGGAGATCGATGGAGCGGACCGACACGCGGACGGCCACAACCCGCTCTGCGGCGATCGGCTTGCAGTGTACGTTAATCTTGACGGTGACGTTATCGCCGATGTCAGTTTTCTGGGCTCCGGGTGTGCGATCTCTAAGGCGTCGGCATCGCTGATGACCGATGCGGTTTGCGGCAAAACCCTTGCCGAAGCGCAGCAGTTGTTTCGGGAGTTTCATCGGATGGTGACGGATAACGATGCCAGCGTTGACAACGGCTTGCTAGGAAAGCTCGCGGTCCTGGCTGGCGTGCGTAACTATCCAATACGGGTCAAGTGTGCCAGTCTGGCGTGGCACACGCTGCGTGCCGCTTGCGACGACACGCACCAGTTCGTAACCACGGAATCGAGATCATCATGAGCATCCTAAAACCGAACCAAGTTCTCCCGCCCAACGATCATCGGGACGCCGATACGCTCGTGGATTCTGCGTCTCCGGTCGCGCCGATTTCTCCGACACAGGCAGGTTTCGATACGAGTGCCTTGACAGCTCCGGCTCCGACGTCGCCGAGTGCGGAGCTGATCGAAAGTGACCCTGTGAAGACGCTGGAGTTCAAACCGAAGATCGTTGATCAGCTGGTCACGGTCTACGACCCGGAGATTCCGGTCAACATCTACGAGCTTGGTCTCATCTATGACATCCTGGTGGACAAACACGGACTCGCGGTTATCAAGATGACGCTCACGGCACCCGGGTGCCCGGCGGCTGTGACTCTGCCAGCAGAGGTTCAAGGAAAGGTCAAGTCGATTGATGGCGTTGCCGACGCGCGCGTGGATCTCGTTTGGGATCCTCCGTGGGACAAGGATCGGATGTCGGAGGCCGCGAAGCTGCAGCTGGGGATCTTTGATTAGGCGATACGCCACTACGCATCTTTCACCAATAGAGTCGTGTTTCCGACGCTGCGCTTCATACCGATCATTGTCGCTGTAGACTGGCGGCGATGAGCGTTCGCGTGCGTGTTTTTGCCCCGGCTTCTGCGTCCAACCTCGGTCCCGGCTTCGATGTCCTAGGGCTCGCGCTCCAAGAACCGGGTGACGTCGTCGAGATGGAGCAATGCGATAGTCCCGGGGTGCACATTGTCGAGGTCATCGGCGCGCCTTCGCTGACTGCAGACCCGACTGAGAACACGGCCGGTATCGCCGCCGCCGCGGCGCTTCGTCGACTTGAGCGTTCCGAGCGTTCTGGTGTTCGACTTTGGCTCCACAAGCAGATGCCGTTGGCGAGCGGGTTGGGGAGTTCTGCTGCTAGCAGTGTCGCTGCCGCTGTTGCAGTTAATCAGCTTTTCGGCAACCCGTTGCCGCCACGAACTCTCGTTGACTGTGCCTTGGAAGGAGAGGTGGCCGCATCGGGGACCGCTCACGCAGACAACGTAGCGCCCAGCCTGCTCGGTGGAATTGTGTTGATCCGCAGCTACGATCCTCTCGACCTCGTGTCGTTGCCCGTGCCGTCGGCGCTGCGCGTGGTGGTGATCCACCCGCATGCGGAGGTGAAGACCACCACGGCTCGTCGTTTGGTGGCTGAGCGGCGATTTGACATCTCGCAAGCGGTGGCGAATCTCGGCAACATCGCGGCCCTGGTCAGCGCGCTCCACACCGGTGACCTTGAGCTCTTTGGACGCAGCATTCAAGATGCGTTAGTCGAGCCGATCCGAGCGCCTCTGGTGCCCGCCTTTGCAGAGGTCAAGCGTGCTGCGGCCGATGCTGGGGCGCTGGGCTGTTCGATCTCGGGTTCTGGACCGTCACTGTTCGCCTTCACTGACTCCGACGTAAAAGCAGCCGTGGTTGCGGATGCAATGCAGGATGCCTTTCGCGCCACCGGTCTGGGGAGCGATCGATATCTTGGCATGGTCAACACACGCGGTGCTTGTGCAGTCGCGGTGGTGTAAGGATCAGGCCTGTTGATCTTTATAGTAGGAGCTTCGCTAGAGGAGACGGCGCTTGGGGTGCATGGTTTCGACGCGGTTTAGGTGGCTTGTGGTAATGGTCGTCGCTCTGGCGAACGTTGGCTTGCTGGTATGCCACGTGGCGAATGCTCAGGAACCGTCCTTTGACAGGGTGGAATTGTTCGATGTGTGCTCGTTAACTGGGGGTGGCGACAGCTCAGCGGATCCAGCGACGACGTATTCCGGCGCGGACGTGGACTACCAGATCGCCGCGCGGTTTGCTCCGGTATTTCATCAAGCACTCGGCGCCACTCCGCGGTTCGACTACATAACCCGATTCAATTTCGACGGCGATTGGCGCGGCGATAACAACTGGGAGAATGCGTCCAATGTGCAATATTCACTCTCTGCGGCCGTCTATTTCAACGTGAGTGAATCGGTTACACACTACTTCATCCACTACGCGGTGTTTCATCCCCGTGACTACAAGGGTGCAGGCGTATTGGCTCAGTGGTTGTCGAATATTTTCAGATGGTTTGCGCGGTCGCCCGCTCTGGCACATGAGAACGACATGGAAGGGGCACTCGTCGTCGTGGAAAAACCCTCAGGGCTCTTTGGTAGCCAGAAGGTCGTGTACGTCGAGACCATGGCCCACAATGACTTCTTACGGTACGAGGTCGACCGACTAGTCATCGACGCGGACAACTCTGGTACGGCTCAAGCATCTAGGTTTGGACGATCTACCGACCGCTACTATCGTGAGGGATCATATCGGCTTCCTGTCGAGGACGAGCACCCGGTGCTGTACGTCGAGCCCAAGGGACATGGTATCAGGGCCTTTCACGGCGGCAGACAGATCCACAACGTGGACGGGTTCGTTGTTTATCGATACACGGGCCACGCCGGCGAACCATTGGGGGTGGTGTCAGGTCACGGGCAGCACGAAGACGTTGGCTACGAGCTTGTTCCGTTGGTCAATACTCTATGGTTGCTTGCTCAGGAACAGCACGCCGACGTCTACGCCGGCACGTTCGATTACGGAGACTGGACTATTCGGACGCAGGATGCCAGTGGAGTCGTCAGACGGCATGATAAGTTCGTGGGTGAGATTAGCGATCACTTCCGTGGTTCGGCCGGTCCAGGAAACATTGCCCGACCACCCTGGGCTTGGCACGATCAGGGGCGCCAGGGCAACTGGTTCCTAACCCCAGCCGAGATGATCAAGCGGCATTTCGAACTGAATGACACGTTTTCGACAACCTACCTGCATCACCCGGCGTTCGGGATTTATCGTGGTGGATCACCCTATTAGCTTAGTGCTCACGGGGTGTCGTCGCTAGCTGTTGCCTGTTCGGTCGGCGTTGGGACGTGTAAGTCCGTTGGCATGATGAACCAGGCGATGATGTAGTCCACAACACCGTACACGATAGCGCCCGGGAATATCGTTAGCCCGACCCACAAAAAACGAATCACGGCCGAGTCAGCGTAAAAATATTCTGCGAGACCACCACATACGCCTCCGATGTTTCGGTCGGTTGCCGAACGGCGAAGTCGCTTTCCCCGCTGCGAAACATCGGATTCCTTGGCGGTCGTTTCACCTGGCGCGGTATCGGTTTCGGCTTCGGGAACTATCAGCCAGGTGACGAGATACGCCATTACCCCAAGGAAGATCACACCGGGGACGAGCGTTAGGAGAACCCAGGCCGCCCGCACTAACACGGGGTCGACCTCAAAGTAGCGTGCGATCCCACCGCAAACTCCGGCAATCTGCCGTTCGATTCGTGATCGACGTAAATAGCGGACGCTAGCGGTCGGTGTACCCTGCGCGGTGCCGCAGAACAGGCAGAAGGCCGCATCGTTGGTAATGTCGCGGCGACATTTCACACATACCATGTGATTCGCCCTTTCCTTTCATCTCTAGTTGGAGAACCGAGCGTCACCGTTTCACATCGATTTCCAGTGGCTGATCACCCGAAGGTCGGCCGTTCGGGTTGAGGGCCGCAGCATTAGAAAACGCGTCCCATCGGGTGCCACGTCGTAGGATGCCACGTTGCCGTCCGGGTCCCTTACGAAGACCCCAGAGAAGAGTCGGTTCGGGGCACCGATGTCTCCAGTTTCGCGATCAATAGCAACCGCAAAGAAATCACGGCCGTGTCGGAAGTAAAGACTGGACCCATCACGGGCCCACACTGGTTCGGTTCCTCCCGTCATCGATACGCGCACGCCTGCCTGGCTCGGATGAGCACTAACATACACTTGGTCGCCATCGGTGGCATCTGAGACATACGCAAGCCATCGACCGTCTGGTGAGCTGGTGGGTGTGCGTTCGTTGGCCGTCGTTCCAACGATCAGTGAACTCTCGGCGCCACCGGCCGGTTCGGCGTCCCACACCCAGATATCGCGGCCACGGTCGGGGTACTACGACTCGTGGAAGAATAGATTTAGGCCGTCGGGTGACCACGACCCGGGCGTTCGCGCGTCCCCGAACACCAGCGTTTCAACGGTCGGTGGCGAGTCGGTCGTCATCCGGTAGATCCGCTGCAGTCCATCACGATTGGAGGCGAACGTGATCCTTCCGTCAGCCGACCAGAGTGGAGAGTGATTGTCACCCGCGTTTTCCGTGAGCTGGCGGCGTGTCTCGGAGTCGACGTTGAAGAGCCAGATGTCCCGGCGAAACGTATCGGTGCGAATCGCCATGGCGATCTCGGTTCCTCCGAGTGGCGTTACGTCGAAGCTGCCGAAGCGCCTGAGGAACAGTTAGATCCGACCGTCGGCTATGGCGGAGTAGATGAGCACGGAACCATCTGGGCTGAGGGCAGTGTCGACGAAGGCGTGCTCCGTCGGTAGAGTAATCGATAGGGCCAAGGGTGGCGGCGGCGTGGGTTGGGCCGGTCGGGTTACCAACCACGTGGCCACCGTGGTCGCGGCAATCAGGGCGAGTGAGCGACCGATCTGTGAAAGGGATATCTGCAACATGCGAATCAGTACCGATCCCGAGCTCGAGTCAATGCCTCAGCAATCGCTTCGACCAAGTGGTTCGGCGCGCGAACCCGTGCGGCCGGTCCGTAGCCGAGGACCCAGCTCCGGAGTGCCGCGTCCGTGCAGACCTCGAAACTGATGACCAGCGATCCGTCGTTTTGGCGATCGATTACTTGGGAGGGGTGCCACACTCGTTCTTCGATATAGGGTGCCACGTCTGCTGAGAATTCGATCTCGACACGCTCCGGTTCGCCGTGGTGGATGCCGAGCGAGTGCGGAAACGCGGCCGCATCAAGATTTTCGCGGACATCGAACAAGTCCTCCAGTAGAGCTAGCAGCCTGTCGGACTTGGGCGTGGCAAACGCGCGCGGAAGCGACTTGGCACCTGTGTGAACGACGCCCTGTGTCTCTGTGCCGGGAGGGCCGCTTCGACCGAAACGGGGACTGTATTCCTGGCCATCGGTCGCTGACGGCGCCTGGAGGCCTTTCTGACGCCTCTGGTGGGTCGCGAACACGCCAAGTTCCGCTCCTTATAGCCCCGTCATGCCAGCCTGAGGTTGTGCAAGCGTCGGCAGTTATACGCCAGCGTTACCAAGGCCCATTCGCCCTCCACCTTCTCGAGACCCCGCAGCAGAAACTGCCGGAAGCCCATCGCCTGCTTCACGATCCCGAACACCGGCTCCACCGTCTGCTTGCGCAAACGGTAATGCGCCCGGTGCTCCGGCAGTGCCATCTTCTGCTGCATCGACTTGATCCAGTCCGCCTGCGGCTCCTTCGCCAGCGGGTGCGGCGGCTCCGGTCGGAAGTCGTGCTGGCGCCGTTGGCCTTCCGCCCCCGTCGCCACCAACACCTCCACACCGCGACCTGCCAGTTGCGACACCTCGCTGCCCGTCGCGTAGCCGCTGTCCGCCAGTACCCGATCCGCCGCGCCCAACGCCGCCGGGATCGCATCCACATCCGCCACCAACTCGTTGCGGTCGCTCGCGCACACGCTCACCCTAGCCCCCAACACCAACTGACTGCCGTCGGCATCCACCGCCGCCTGCGCGTTGTACGCCTGGCGGTACTCATGGCGCCGGCTCTTGCGCATCAGCGCACTGTCCGCGTCCGTCAGGTTGATCTGCTCCTCCGCCTCCGGCGCTTCCGTCGGCGGTTTGATGTGCCGACCCTTGCGCGATCCCGTACGCCGCTCCCGCGCCGCCACCTTGCGCTCGTACTCCGCCCGCTCCGAGTCCGCACGCGCCTGCGCACGCCGTTCCAACTCCGCGCACGCACGGTCCAGCTTCACCCGCAGCTTGTCCCGCCGCGACAACTCCTCCGGCAGACCCTGCGGGTCCGGCGCGGCGTCCGTGTCGGCGTGCTCCGCCTGATCCAACAACCCCTCGATCTCGCCTCGCAACTGCTCGCGCAACGCCCCCGCCCGGTCGTAGCGGAGGCTGTTGCGCTTATTCGCGTTCGCGTCCACCTTCGTCCCGTCCACGCTCACCGTCCCAACACGCAGCAGCTGCAGCTCCTTCGCCAGCAGCAGTACCTGCAGGAACGCCTCCGCTACCGCATCGAAGTTGCTGCGCCGGAACGTGCAGATCGTGTCGTGGTCCGGGTGACAGTTCGCCGCCACGTACCGAACGCCAATGTCCCGATACGTCGCCCGCTCGATCCGACGCGAGCCGAAGATCCCGTTCGCGTAGCAGTACACCAGCAACGCCAGCATCATCCGCGGGTGATACTGCGCCGATCCGGTGCCCCGTTCGTTTACCTGGAACCGCTCCAGCGGCACCCGTTCCACCGCCTCAACCACGAAGTGCGCCAGATCGTCCTCCGGCAGCCAATCGCGCAGGTCCGGCGGCAGCAAATACAGCTGCGACTGGTGCCGCTGTACGAACTTCGGCATCTACTTCGACCTCCTCGACTCGACAAGCCCTATTATAAAACCCGGGCCTAAGTCCGACAGGCTGCTAGCTCCGATTCATGCAACAACGCCGCGTACAGCGGCCTTCGCTGCGCGCGTCGGGAATGCGACCAGGTCGCGAGCCTGCGCGTTGAGGGTGTGAGCATGTCTGCGATCGCCCGGGTCACGGGCCAGTCCCGCCATACCATCGCGCGATGGCTCGAGCGGGCCTCGACAGCGGCGAAGCGCGTCAACCAGCGGATGTTGCGCGACTTCGAAATCATTGAGCTGCCGGCTGATGCGCTCTGCACGTTCATCGGCATCAAGAGCAGCGCCACATGGTTGTGTGCGGCCATCGAGGTGTGTGCCCGATTGTGGGCCGGGAGCGTGCTCGGCCGCCGCGCCTCTCGAAACGCCACGGCCGTCCTCAACGACGTCATCCTCCGCGGACGCGTGGTGGGAGTCCCGCTGATCGCGACCGATGGCTTCGAGTACTACGGTGGGGTGAGTGAGCGCCTCTTTGGGTCAGCGTGCGTCTCTGGTCACGTGCTCAAGACTCGGCGGAACGATCGCGTCGTCCGAGTCGAACGGCGCCGGAGGATCGGCACGGCGAGTCGGCTGAAGGCTGCGCTGTGGGAGTCGGAGGATTCCGAGACCCTGCACACCTCGTTCGTCGAGCGTCTCAACCTCACGATTCGCCAAGGCTCGGCGTATTTGCGCCGTCGCTCGCCCTGCCACGCCCGTGGCGCCGACCAGCGCCACGGGCCCGTCGACCTCTTGCGCTGCTATGACAATGTCATCCGGCCGCACAGGGCGTTGCAGTGCGGTCGAGAGACCCGGACGCCAGCGATGCAAGCCGGCTTGGTGAACGCGCCAATGAACTGGAGCGACATCTTCACGGCGCCGGCCGCGCTCTACGCATTCCATGTGGCGGTCGTACGCGTTCCCGTTGCCGTCCAGCTCATGCAAACTAGCCCAGCCGCGCTGTCATCGTTTTCGTGGCCGCACGAACACAGATCGGCTGCCTGATCAACAGCGAATGGCGTAAGCACCGCGTGCGTCCCGAGATCGTGGTCCGCTGGCATTGCTGAGGTGGCCCCGGAAAATCGGACAGGTCGTTTAAGGTGTATTCCTCTGGCTGACGGAGGGATACGAGATGAGCAAGCGACGCAGGTTTTCAGGGGAGTTGAAGGCGAAGATTGCGCTGGAGGCGCTACGGGGCGACCGGATGCTGCAGGAGATCGCCTCGAAGCACCAGGTTCATCCGAATCAGGTGAGCGCGTGGAAGCGTCAGGCGATTGCTGGTCTGGGCGAGGTGTTCTCGAACGGGAGTGAGCGCCGGCGGCGGGACCATGAGAGCGAGGTCCGCGAGCTGCACGCGAAGATCGGCGAGTTGACGGTGGAGCGGGATTTTTTTATCGAGAGGGTCCGGTCGATGAGCCGGGCCGAGCGCCGGGTGCTGGTGAGACGCGCTCGCCCAGAGCTGAGCGTGAGCCGTCCATGCCGTTTGCTGTCGGTCGGGCGCTCCTCGCTCTATTACACGACCCGGGGCGAGAGCGAGGAGACCCTGGCGCTGATGCGGCGCATTGATGCGCTGTTCCTGAAGCATCCGTTTTACGGCACCCGGCAGATGGTCCGTCATCTGCGTCGTGAGGGTGTGCGCATCGGCCGCCGCCGGGCTGGCCGTCTGATGCGCCTGCTGGGGCGTCAGGCGATCTACCGGGCGCCGCGCCTCAGCGCCCCGCACCCCGCGCACCGGGTCTACCCGTATCTGCTCAAGGGGTTAACGATCGAGCGGGCGAACCAGGTCTGGTGCGCCGACATCACCTACATCCCAGTGCGCTGCGGGGGCCTGTACCTCGTAGCGATCATGGACTGGCGAGCCAGCATGTGCTGGCCTGGCGACTGTCGAACACCCTCGACGCGGGCTTCTGCGTCGACGCCCGCGACGCCGCGCTGGCCCGCCATGGCCCGCCGGAAATCGTCAACACCGACCAGGGCAGCCAGTTCACGAGCGGCGCCTTCACCGGGCGCTTGCAGGCCGCCGGCATCCAGATCTCGATGGACGGCCGGGGCCGGTGCATGGACAACATCTTTATCGAGCGGCTGTGGCGTTCGCTCAAATACGAGGCCGTCTATCTGCATGAGCTCGCCGACGGCCTCAAGGCCCGGCGCGTCATCGGCGAGTGGATCGGCTTCTACACGACCGAGCGGCCACACTCGGCGCTCGGCGGGCGAACGCCAGCCGAGGCCTACCGCGGCGCCCGGCCTGTGGATATGATGGACACGTCGCTCCGCGCCGTGCCCACATCCCCACAGGCAGCAGAACACCGGCACGGCAACCAAGGGCCCAAGGAACCAGGCGGCATGATCAACAACCGGAATACACCTTAACTCAGCCGCCAACCTGTCCGATAAACCGGGGCCACCTCATGCTGTGGCTGGCGTATATCAGCTATGGTAATTGTGTTGCACGCGCAGTACCATGTGAACCGATTTTTATGTGACCAATGAAACCTCTCGCAACGAGGAGTGCCCTGTGTTGAAACTGTGTCACCACCGACAGGCATGCTTTACGCTGGTCCTGGTGCTCGCCGCCGGCGTATTCCTGCCCGGCGTTGCTCGCGCCCAAGACAGCATGATCTCCGGCACGGTCACCGACGCCACGGGCGGCATTCTCCCCGGCGTCACCGTGGAAGCGCAGGCCGCGGCGGGGAGCGCGCAGGTGACCGTCACCGACGGGACCGGCCAGTTCACGTTCAGCGGACTTGTCCCGGGGACGTACGACGTGACGTTCACCCTCTCCGGCTTCAGCGCGCCCGCGCAGGTGGTGGAGGTGCGCGGCGGCGCCACGGTCGCCCTCGACGTGGAGATGGCGGTCAGCCTTGCCGAGCAGGTGGTCGTCGTCGGGACCCGCGCCCAGCCCCGGTCGGTGACCGCCTCGGCCGTGCCGATCGACGTCATCCGCAACGAGGATTTCGTCAGCCAGGGCAGTACGGACCTGGCCGATCAGTTGCGGACCGTCGTCCCCTCGTTCAACATCAGCATTCAACCAATCAGCGACGCGGCGACCATCGTCCGGCCGGCGAACCTGCGCAACTTGGCACCCGATCACACGCTGATCCTGGTCAACGGCAAGCGCCGCCACCGCGCCGCGGTCATTACCTGGCTCGGGAACGGCATCGCGGATGGCTCGCAGGGCCCGGATCTCTCCGTGATCCCCTCGATTGCCGTTCGGCAGGCCGAAGTGCTGCGCGACGGCGCGGCGGCACAATACGGCTCGGATGCGATCGCCGGCGTCATGAACTTCCAGCTCAAGGATGCCCCCTCGGGCGGCAGTCTGGAGTTTCGCAACGGCGCCTTCCGCGATGCGAACCCGGGCGACACGTCCACCTGCGGGACGGGTATCCTCGGCGACATCCAGCATTCTTGTAACGGGATCGGCGGCCGTGGGCAGGCGTTCACGGTGGCCGGGAATACCGGCTTGCCGCTCGGCGCGAGCGGGTTTGCGAACCTCAGCTTTGAGTATGGCGAGTCCGCGCCGACCAGCCGCAGCGTGCAGCGCACGGGGGCGCAGAACATTATCGCGGCCGGCAATACGAACCTGCGCAACCCGGCCCAGGTGTGGGGCGCGCCGAGACGCGAGGACGACCTGAAGCTGTTCGGGAACTTTGGCCATCTCTTCGCGAATGCCGTGCAGGTCTACGGCCACACGAACTACGCGAGCCGCACCGTGACCGGCGGCTTTTACTTCCGGAATCCGCATACCCGCGGCGGGGTCTTCCGCGGCCCGGTGGTTGACGGCACCCCGACTCTGCTCGTCGGCGACCGGGTCTGGGCCGCGACCGGCGTCGAGGGCGCCGGCAACTGCCGCACGATTCCGATCAGCGACAACGCCCCCGATGCGGCCGCCCTCGCGGCGGTGGAAGCCGACCCGAATTGTTTCACGCTCCACAGCCGGTTCCCCGGCGGGTTCACGCCGCAATTCGGCGGCAACCTCATCGACTATTCGGTGGTCGGTGGTCTGCGCGGGCTCTCGAGCACCGGCTTCACATGGGACGCGAGCGTCAACATCGGCACCAGTGAGGTCGATCAATTCATCTTTGATACGGTCAACGCGTCGCTCGGCTACGACACGCCGACGTCGTTTCAGCCCGGCAGCTACCGGCAGCACGACGTCAACCTCAATGTCGACGTCTCGTATCCGGTCAGCGCCATGGTGAACGTCGCGGGCGGCACGGAGTGGCGTAACGAGCAGTTCACGATCGGCGCGGGCGGGCAGCCGTCGTGGGAGATCGGCCCCTATGCCGCCCAGGGCTTCAGCTCCGGGTCGAACGGCTTTAACGGCTACCGGGCCGACACGACGGCGGGCAGCTGGAGCCGCCGGAACGTGGCGGTCTACGGGGACGTCGAGTTCAACGACCCTGGCGGCCAGTGGACGGTCGGTACGGCCGTCCGGTCCGAAAACTTCGAGGATTTCGGCACGACGACGAATGGTAAGCTCTCGGCGCGCGTCGGGCTGACCGACGTGGTCTCGGTGCGCGGCGGCGTGAGCAGTGGGTTTCGGGCGCCGAGTCCTGGGCAGCAGCACGCGTTCAACGTAACGACCGCGTTCATCGGCGGGCAGTTGACGAACAACGGCGTCGTGCCGTCCACCTCCGCGGTGGCCGTCGCGCGGGGCGGCGGGCAGCTCCAGCCGGAAACCTCCATCAACCTCAGTGCGGGTGCGGTCATCGAGCGAGGCCCGTTCCTCTTCACCGCCGACTTCTTCCGGATCAATATTGACGATCGGGTTGCCCTGTCGCAGGAAATCGCGCTGACGGAGCCCGAGATTCTGACGCTGCTCGCGGAAGGCATTCCCGAGGCGCGGAATTTCCCGGTGTTCCGGTTCTTCCTGAACGACTTCTCGACGACGACCCAAGGGATCGACCTCATTGCGAGCCTGGCGGTCGGGCGCACGACGGTCAGCGCCGTCTTCAACTACACGGACACGACGGTCAAGAACATCGACTCTGCCGTGATCGATGAATTCCGCATCAATACGTTGGAACGGGGCTTGCCGAATACCCGATGGAACGTCAGCCTCACCCACCGCGCCGACCGGTGGAGCCTGTTGGGCCGGCTGAACTACTTCGGCCAGTACTGGGACAGCGAGGATGGCCGGAATGCCGCCGATATCGATGGCGGACCGGCGGTGGCCTGGTTTTACCCGGCCTATGCCGGCAAGGCGCTCGTCGACCTGGAGCTCGGCATTCCGTTCGGCGAGGCCCTCACCCTCGCGGTCGGCGGTGAAAACGTGTTGAACACGTACCCCGACGTGAACCAGTACGGCGCCGCCACGGTCGGCAATCAATACGGCCAGTACTCACCGTTCGGCTTCAACGGCGCCTACTACTACACGCGTCTCAATTTCGGCTGGGGCGGCCGGTAGGGGGGAGCGTCCAGCCGAGGAACGACCGCCCGACGGCACGTAACGATAGCGCCGGGGGGCGTCATACGTCGTGCATCGCATACCACCGATGGTGGCATGCGGGTCCTCGGTCCGGCCTCCGACGTGTGGGCCCAGAGCGGATCCTCCCCGCGCCGCAGGCGGAGCACCGTCTCGCGCTTGCGCCTGGGCCGAAAACGGCCTGCTGGGGATCTCGAATTCCGAATTCGGTCGCTAAATCGAGGCCTGGGACACCATTGCGTGGCGCCTGAGTTCTGACCTACGCTGTCTCGCGCATGAAGGATCTCCTGCTCCCCCTGCTTCATCTGGCCGTCACAGCCGCGAAGCTCTGCAGACCCGGCGGCGTGCGAGCCGTCATCGCTGAGAATCTCCTGCTCAAGCAGCAGCTGATCGTGCTGCGCCGTTCGCGCCAGCGTGCGCCGAACCTCAGAGTGGGCGATCGGCTCCTATGCGGATTCGGGGCGCTTTTTCTGAGTCCGGGACGGATTCGCAAGGTCGCCATCGGACTGCGCCCGTCCACGTTGCTGACCTTCCATCAGGCGCTAATGCGCGGCAAGTACCGCCGATTGTTTTCCTCAAGCGCGCGACCGAAGAAGCCGGGCCCCAAGGGGCCGAGCGAGTCGCTCATCCGCGCCATCGTCGAGCTCAAATCGCGCAATCCTCGATTCGGGTGCCCGCGGATTGCGCGCATCATCTCGCAGACGTTCGGGGTCGACATCGACAAGAACGTCGTGCACCGCGTGCTGGCGAAACGCTATCGTCCAGCTCCGGGCGGAACCGGGCCCTCGTGGTTGTCGTTCGTCGGACACACGACAGACAGTCTGTGGAGCGTGGACCTCTGGCGCTCTGAGTCCATCGTGCTCCAGAGCTACTGGGTGCTCGTGGTCATGGACCAGTTCACGCGGCGCCTCGTGGGATTCGGTGTGCATCGCGGACCGGTCGATGCACCCAGCCTCTGCCGCATGTGCAACGCCGCCATTCATGGGCGGGGCGCGCCGCGACATCTCAGTACGGATCATGATCCGTTGTTCGAGGCGCATCGGTGGACCGCGAACCTTCGGCTTCTGGAGATCGACGAAATCAAGACGGTGCCCCATGTGCCCCTGTCACACCCCTTTGTGGAACGGCTGATCGGGACGATGCGGCGAGAATTCCTGGATCATGTGTTGTTCTGGAATGCCGGTGATCTGGAGCGGAAGCTCGCCGACTTCCAGGCCTACTACAACGCGGCACGGAGCCATGCGTCGTTGGAAGGCTACACGCCGTTAGGCTTCGCGGGCGAACGCACGGCGGCCCGTGCCGAATTCAACCATGTGCGTTGGATCTCCCACTGCCGGGGCATGGTCCAGCTTCCAGCGGCGGCCTGATGACGAATTCGAGACCGACAGGTGACGGCGGATGCCGCCTACGATACGATCGGCTTTTACGAGGCCGCCGGTGCGCGTGGCGCGACCGTCGTGGTTCCGCCGACGAGTACGGCCAACGTGTCTCGATACGGACCGCGGTCGGGCGCTCGTGATCGCACGATCCTGGCGGTCAAGGAGAGAGGACGGCGACGCTGGAAGCAGACGTCGGGCTATCATGGGCAGGCCCGCGTGGAGAACGCGTTCTTCCGCTACAAGTCGATCATCGGAGACAGCCTTCGAGCGTGCAGCCCCGCAGGGCGGGGGACTGAGGTCGTCCTCGCGTGCAACATCCTGAATCAGATGACTGGGCTTGGCAGGCCAATGTCGTACCGCATCGGTCGGTGAAGGAACTGTGGATCGGGATCGGTGCGGGCTAGCAGCCTGTCGGACTTGGGCGTGGCAAACGCGCGCGGAAGCGACTTGGCACCTGTGTGAACGACGCCCTGTGTCTCTGTGCCGGGAGGGCCGCTTCGACCGAAACGGGGACTGTATTCCTGGCCATCGGTCGCTGACGGCGCCTGGAGGCCTTTCTGACGCCTCTGGTGGGTCGCGAACACGCCAAGTTCCGCTCCTTATAGCCCCGTCATGCCAGCCTGAGGTTGTGCAAGCGTCGGCAGTTATACGCCAGCGTTACCAAGGCCCATTCGCCCTCCACCTTCTCGAGACCCCGCAGCAGAAACTGCCGGAAGCCCATCGCCTGCTTCACGATCCCGAACACCGGCTCCACCGTCTGCTTGCGCAAACGGTAATGCGCCCGGTGCTCCGGCAGTGCCATCTTCTGCTGCATCGACTTGATCCAGTCCGCCTGCGGCTCCTTCGCCAGCGGGTGCGGCGGCTCCGGTCGGAAGTCGTGCTGGCGCCGTTGGCCTTCCGCCCCCGTCGCCACCAACACCTCCACACCGCGACCTGCCAGTTGCGACACCTCGCTGCCCGTCGCGTAGCCGCTGTCCGCCAGTACCCGATCCGCCGCGCCCAACGCCGCCGGGATCGCATCCACATCCGCCACCAACTCGTTGCGGTCGCTCGCGCACACGCTCACCCTAGCCCCCAACACCAACTGACTGCCGTCGGCATCCACCGCCGCCTGCGCGTTGTACGCCTGGCGGTACTCATGGCGCCGGCTCTTGCGCATCAGCGCACTGTCCGCGTCCGTCAGGTTGATCTGCTCCTCCGCCTCCGGCGCTTCCGTCGGCGGTTTGATGTGCCGACCCTTGCGCGATCCCGTACGCCGCTCCCGCGCCGCCACCTTGCGCTCGTACTCCGCCCGCTCCGAGTCCGCACGCGCCTGCGCACGCCGTTCCAACTCCGCGCACGCACGGTCCAGCTTCACCCGCAGCTTGTCCCGCCGCGACAACTCCTCCGGCAGACCCTGCGGGTCCGGCGCGGCGTCCGTGTCGGCGTGCTCCGCCTGATCCAACAACCCCTCGATCTCGCCTCGCAACTGCTCGCGCAACGCCCCCGCCCGGTCGTAGCGGAGGCTGTTGCGCTTATTCGCGTTCGCGTCCACCTTCGTCCCGTCCACGCTCACCGTCCCAACACGCAGCAGCTGCAGCTCCTTCGCCAGCAGCAGTACCTGCAGGAACGCCTCCGCTACCGCATCGAAGTTGCTGCGCCGGAACGTGCAGATCGTGTCGTGGTCCGGGTGACAGTTCGCCGCCACGTACCGAACGCCAATGTCCCGATACGTCGCCCGCTCGATCCGACGCGAGCCGAAGATCCCGTTCGCGTAGCAGTACACCAGCAACGCCAGCATCATCCGCGGGTGATACTGCGCCGATCCGGTGCCCCGTTCGTTTACCTGGAACCGCTCCAGCGGCACCCGTTCCACCGCCTCAACCACGAAGTGCGCCAGATCGTCCTCCGGCAGCCAATCGCGCAGGTCCGGCGGCAGCAAATACAGCTGCGACTGGTGCCGCTGTACGAACTTCGGCATCTACTTCGACCTCCTCGACTCGACAAGCCCTATTATAAAACCCGGGCCTAAGTCCGACAGGCTGCTAGCTCCGATTCATGCAACAACGCCGCCATGTTCCCCAACCCGCGCCGCGACCGCCAACGCCCACTTCTCGGTGGCCGAACTGGCCGCGAGGCTGGCGATGGCCTCGGTGGGCACCCAAAACCAGGCCGCTATGAGCGCGCCTCAACGCTGCTTACGTCGAATCGACCGGTCGATGACTGGGGCAACTTGCTGGGCGACACCGCGGCGGTCACGGCCCTGCTCGATCGCCTCCTGCACCACGCCCACGTGCTCAAATGCGGGCCGCGAAGCTGGCGTACGAAAGTCCACACCGACTTGCGCATGAACGACGCTACGACGTAGAACTGACCCGTCTCGGTTGCCGGTCAAAGAATGGCCGGTTTTGACCCGTCCACCGAGGCAGACAAAGGAGCAGGAATTGAGCGAGCCAACCCCAGCGCTGTCACCTGCCATCAACCAGCGATTAAAGGAGTCCGAGCGCATTCTGAACTGGGTCCATTCGAAGCTCGATAGAATGAAGATTCCGCAGCTGCCGGACGACAAACGGTCACAGCTTGCGTCGGCGTGCTGGCACGTCGCAATCGAGCACTCGATGGCTATTGTCGTGCTCGTTCACGAAACGCTTCACGGTTCGGCCCTTGCACTGATGCGGCTGCTGTTTGAGGCATACGTTAGAGGAATGTGGCTGATGTACGCGGCGACCAATGAAGACATTGACCGGGCGGGGCGAGACCAGTTCCCAAGTTGCTCGGACATCGTCACTGGACTCGAGAAGTCTCATCACTTCTCATCACGCCCATTTTCGGCTGTGAAAAATCAATCGTGGAAAAGATTGTGCAGCTTTACTCACACTGGGTACCAGCAAATCGGCGCGCGATTAACGCCCCAAGGTCTTGGCTACGATTACCAGGACTCCGAGATTCTGGAGGCGTTGCATTGGGCGGATATGCTCACGCTGCTGGCCGTCGTCGCCTTCGCTGAATGGACCGCAAATGAGCCGTTAGTACGAGAGGCGCTGGTTCAACTGAGGCGAATCGAGGTTTACGCTGCCGACGTGGGGCCGTCTCCAAACCTTGAATCATAGGTCTGCGCTATCAGTGAAACGAACTCTTCCCATCGAAGCCCAGACCCAGGCGGCGGCGTGTCAGTATCAATTTCTCCAGTCTCGAAGACTTGGCCGACGCCACGCTCGACGGAACCCGGAGGGACTACTTCACCGAACTGACGGCCGTCCCGCGGTATCAGGTTGAGGCGACGAGTGGCAGAGTAGGCCGATGAGGAGCCAGCCGGCCAGCTATCACGGATATCGATTCCCCCCCGAGATCATCAGCCACGCCGTCTGGCTGTATCACCGTGCGCCGTAGCAAGCTGTAGGGAAGATGACGGAAGGCCCGTCGACGTCGGCGGTCAGGAGCCGGCTTCAAACCACCCCAAGCGGCTGTCATGAAGAGTGGCGGTCGTGAGCGTTGGGGAAACGTCGAGCATGACTCGGCAGGTGTGGATCAGAAAGACGAACGCACGTGAACCACCGGTGACTCGTCGTGAACCAGTACAGGACATCGAAACCGATGGAGGGTGAGACCGTCGGGAGAAGTCTGGGGGGTGCCCTGAAGGCTGCCCAGGCGGTGTCCGGCGTGCAGGGGGCGTGAGCCTGGTCCAGGCTGCTCTATGGCGCTGCGGGAACCAGTCGTCTCGATGCGAAGGGAGCCGTTCAAGTGGCGACCCCACAAGAACCTGAGTACCGAGGCGAGGCACTGGGACGGAGTCGCGCGTCGTCGTGATGAAGGCGCTGTCATGGCGATGGAGCGAAGGGGCGACGTCGGGCGGTCTTGTCCGTATCCAACTGGGCTCTCCAGGAGGCGCTGGTGCATGACTCGAAACTGACCGTCACCGATCCCAACCCAGAGGCCAGGCACCGACCAATACTGTACGACTCTGGCCGACCGACCTCGGTCATCTGGTTCAGGACGTTACACGCGACCACGGACTCGGCCACTCGCCCGCCTCGGGACCGGGCGCGAAGCCGATCCCCGAGAATCGATGTGTACCGAAAGAACGCATTCTCCACCCGCGCCTGGAGCTGGTAGCCGGCCTCCTGCTTCCAGCGGCGCCGGCCGAGCGTCCGCACGTCCGTGATCGTGCGATCTCGCGCGCGCGCCCGCGGCCGACGCCGAGACACCCGCGCGGTCTTGGACGGTGGAACCACGCCAGTCGCGTCACGCATCTCCGCCGCTGCGTAGAACGCGACGGCGTTGTTGCATGAAGACCCTGCGGGGGTGAGGCGGTTTGGCCTGCACTTCTCGTGACCCTCCGCAGGAGCCACACTACAGGGATGAAGTCGAAGGTCCATCCCACGTACAAGACGAAATATCGCGGCGCGAACTGGCCGGCCTACAACCGGGCCCTCGTTCGCCGCGGCGATGTGACGGTGTGGGTGCCCTCGGAAGCGATCGCTGCCTGGACGGCCAGCCGGAGCGGCCGGCGGGATGGGCAGCGGCGCTACTCGGATCTCGCCATCGAGACCGCTCTGACCCTGCGGCTCATCTACCATCTCCCGCTGCGCCGGCCGCCCGGATCCTGGCGCGGCAGCTGGTCGTGAAGGCGACCCGGCGCATGCGGCGGGAAGGATATCTCGCTCAGCGGCTCACGCTGTCGGTCGACTGTTTCGACGCGCCGCGCTGGACGGCGGCGGCGCCGGTCGCCGCCGCGAACGATGATCGGGCGGGCCTTGAGACACTGGCCGGGCTCTGGGCGGCGCTTGTCGAGGCGCGTCCGCAGGCCACCCTGTTTCGCCTGACGGTGTCATTCGACCGGTTCAGGCCGACGGATGTGCCGTGCAACTCGAGCTGCCGTGGCACGCGCGGGACGGCCGGTCGCGCGTGGTCCGCCTGACCGCGGCCATCGACGCCATCAACCGCCGCTATGGACGCACCCTCATCGGCTACGGCCAGTGCGGCGAGCCCGGCGGCTACGTGGGCGCCAAGATCGCCTACGGGCGCATTCCCGAACTCGAGAATTTTCAGTAAGATGCGGCTGGGTGACTACGCCGACGGCGCGTGGCTGTTCGTCGCGACATGCGGTACCTGCGGTCGTCAGACACGCGTGGATCCCGCCGAGGTGCTGACCCACCCACGCACCCATCCCCACATGCGCGTGGCAGAACTCGCGCTCCGCCTGCGCTGTCGGGACTGCCGCCACCGCACCGCGCGGATCGACCCCGTCGCCCGCCTGCCCACGCAGCCGTTTGTCGCCGGCATGATGTGACGGGGATTCGCGGCACCCCACCTGGCGGGACCATCGGCCGTAACGCTTGCGAGGTCGCCGTCGACCGCATCGATCAGGGTCAGCTCGGTCGTCGCGTCGTCGGTCAGCGTGTGCGTGATGATCGCCCCCGATCTATTACGCGAATGCCCAATCCCCTGTTCAACATAGCCGCCTCTCCATGGCGCGGCTTTGGTGCATGGCTCCTGACCCTCACGTCGGCGGGCATCGTCAACCGGCTGGTCCTGTTGCCGCGGCCGGCACACGATCCTGCTGATGAAGTCGAGGGTGCCTCCGAAATACAAGACAACGTATCGCGTCGGGAACTGGCGGGAGTACGAGCGAGCGCTCGTCCAGCGAGGTGACGTGATCCTGTGGCTCTCTGCCGATGCCACGGACGGGTGACGACCGTCGCCCTCCGGTCGACCTGGCGGGCAGAAGCGGTTCTCGGATGTGGCGATCGAGACTGCGTTGGTCCTCCGGCTCGTCTTCGGCTTGCCCGTGCGCTAGACGGAGGGCGTTGGTGCGCTGATTCAGCGCGGTAGGCGAGCAGTGGCCGGCATGTTGCCCATCGCGACCGCCGGCGGGTCATGATCTCGATGTGAAGTCGAGAGTGCATCCGAAGTACACGACAACGTATCGCGTCGGGAACTGGGCCGAGTACGACCGAGCCCTCGTGCGGCGAGGCGACGTCACCCTCTGGCTCACGCCCGACGCGATCGCCACGTGGGCAGCGGCTGGCGTCGGCAGGCGGAGCGGGCAACTCCAGACTTCCGATCTCGCCATCGAACCCGCCCTGACGCTCAGTCTCATTTTCCACTGACCGTTGCGTCAGACCGAGGGCGTCGTGACATCGATCGTCGGGATGCTGGGCGTCGATCTCACGGCACCCGATCACACCACGCTCTCGCGACGCGGTCAGCATCTCGCCCTCGCGCGTCGGCGCGCCCGCCCGGGCACCAGCCTGCACCTCATCGTTGACAGCACCGGACTGTCCATCGTCGGCGACGGTGCGTGGGCCGCGGCGACACATGGGGGCCGCGGGCGACGCGGCTGCCGGATGACCGAGCTTGGCAGACCCGTCTCGTACCGCATCGGTAGGTGACGGGCTCGACGGTTTGAAGCGCGTCGGCCTGCCCGCATCCGCGCACCAACGCCGTCCAGCGAGCACGCGATCAAGCGCGGCCGCCTCGCACCGATCTATCGTGAGGCCGAATGTGTGGCGCACCGCGACCACGCGGCCAGTGCCCTGTCGGCCTCTCGATCTCGTAGACTGGGGCGTGCCATGCTGCGCGACTGACTCGATGACTTGCCACTGAATCCCCAATAATCCTATGGACATCGTCCTCGCCTTCAGCGCGTTGTGCATCTTGCTGGTGGTCGGCAAGATCCTGCGAGTTACGATCCGCCTGTTCCAGAAGCTCTACCTGCCGGCCTCGGTGATCGGTGGGCTGCTTGGCCTGGTGCTCGTGCAGACGATCGGTGGCTCCCTGCCCGAAGCGACGACGGCAGGCTGGACTCAGCTGCCAGGATTCCTCATCAACATCGTCTTCTCAGCCCTCTTTCTGGGAGTCTTCATTCCACCGATCAGACGCATCTGGGGGATCGCCGGGCCGCAGCTGGCGTACGGCCAAATTGTCGCCTGGGGCCAGTACGTCGTCAGCCTTGGGGTGGCGATCGTGCTTCTGACACCGGTTTTTGGCGTCCCGGGGGCCATCGGCACCATCATTCCAGTCGGCTTCGAGGGGGGGCACGGAACGGCCGCTGGCCTGGAACCGGTCTTCGATGCCTACGACTGGCCCGAGGGCAGGGACCTAGCCCTCACGTCGGCGACCTGCGGCGTCCTGTTCGCCATCATCGTCGGGATGGCGCTGGTCAACTGGGCGGCGCGCCGGGGCTACACCCGGCAGCTGAAGCGCATTGAGGACATGCCCGAGAGCAGTATCGTCGGCGTCTACGACCCAGCCGAGCGGCCGAGCGCCGGGAGCCAGACCGTCTCGGCGGCGTCAATCGACAGCCTCGGCTTCCATCTCGCCATCATCGGTCTCGGTGTCTTCATTGGCTATTTGATTCACAGCGGCTTGGTGCGCGTTGAGTTTCTGGTGCGGCCTCCGAGCGCCGACGGCCGCGCCTTCTTCGACAGTTTCCCGCTCTTTCCACTGTGCATGATCGGTGGCTTGGTGGTGCAGCTCTTCTTCGCCAACTTCACCACGCGCAATCCGCTCGACCATCGCCTCATGCAGCGCCTCTCGGGCACCGCCATGGATTTCCTGGTGGTGGCTGCGATCTCGACCATCAACCTGGAGGTGGTGCTGGGGGGGCTCGTGCCCTTGGCGATCCTGGTCGTCGCCGGGGTGCTGTGGAACGTTTTCTGCGTGATGTGGCTAGCGCGCCGCCTCCTGCCAGCGGATTCGTGGTTCGAGCGCTCGATCGCCGAGATGGGGCAGTCAATGGGCGTCACCGCCACAGGGCTCTTGCTGTTGCGCGTCGTCGATCCCGAAGGCGACACCGATGCGACCTCGGCCTTCGGCTACAAGCAGCTCATGCACGAACCGTTCATGGGCGGTGGGCTGTGGACCAGCGCCGCCATTCCGCTGGCGCTGGCCTACAATCCGGTGGTGGTATTCGGCATCAGCGCCGGGGCAGTGGCGCTCTGGCTGCTGGTGTGGGCGCTGTTGTTTCGCGGTCGGCTCGGCCTCGGGTGATCGAAAGGCGCCTCTGACATTGTCGAGAGTTGCCTCTCCTGCACCCCGTATCATCCGATGACCCAGGGCAAGATCGAACGGTACCATCGCTCGCTGAAGAACGTCGTGAAACTCGAGCACTACTACACGCCGCGGGAGGTCGAACGGGCCGTGGGGGGCTTCGCGGAGGATTGCAACCACCGGCGGTATCATGAAGCGCTGCAGAACGTGACGCCTGCCGACATGTTCTTCGGGCGACAGGCCACCATCCTGGCTCGTCGCGCTCGGATCAAACAACGCACGCTGCAACGACGGAAACGTGAGAACTTGCAGACGCCGCATCACGCGGCCATTCGCTCAGAAGTGTCTCTAAGAAACGGCACCGAACTGTCCCGTTTGGTCTGACGACGTACACTTCATCCCTTCGTAGCCAATGGTCTCTTCGCGTACCGAGGCGATGATGTCGGTGCCGAGGTGCTCGTAAGTGCCACCGGTCTCACCCGGCTCGGTGTCGCCGTCGCCACTGCTCCAAGCCCTGGGCCGAGATAGCTTCAGCACCTCGTCGTAGTTGAACTCGGTCTCGAAATACTCACAGTTGCCGAAGAAATCGAAAGTTTAGATGCGGTCTTCTGCGCCTCGGCAACCTGGGCGGTGCCTGTTTGCACCGCCGCTGGCCCCGCGGCGCCAGCCGTGCAGCGAGCAGGAACAGGATGACGAGGTGCGGGCGACTCACGCGGAGATGGTCGTGAAGAGCATCATCGGTGCCACAACCGGTATCAGGGGGCGCTGGTGCATGACTCGAAACTGACCGTCACCGATCCCAACCCAGAGGCCAGGCACCGACCAATACTGTACGACTCTGGCCGACCGAGCTCGGTCATCTGGTTCAGGACGGTACACGCGACCACGGACTCGGCCACTCGCCCGCCGCGGGACCGGGCGCGCAGCCGGTCCCCGAGAATCGATGTGTACCGAAAGAACGCCTTCTCCACCCGCGCCTGGAGCTGGTAGCCGGCCTCCTGCTTCCAGCGGCGCCGGCCGAGCGTCCGCACGTGATCGTCCGTCCGTGATCGTGCGATCTCGCGCGCGCGCCCGCGGCCGACGCCGAGACACCCGCGCGGTCTTGGACGGTGGAACCACGCCAGTCGCGTCACGCATCTCCGCCGCTGCGTAGAACGCGACCGTCTCGTAGGCCGCGTCAGCGGTCACCTGTGCGATCGCATCGTCGCCCGTCGCAATGAGGTCGATGCCAATGGTCGCGTCATCCACCGTCGGCTCGGTCAGCGCGTGCGCGACGATCACGCCCGCTCGATCAACAGCACGATGCAGCGTCTTCCCGCCTCGGTGGCCGCGTCCACCGTGGTGCACCGCAGCCCATTCGCCTTCGCCCACAATCGACAGTCCCGTGCTGTCGACGATGCGATGGAGGGGTCCTCTCGATGGGATGCGGCGGCATGCAACCGCGAGAGACTGACTTCGTCGGGAGAGCGTGGTGGGGTCGGGGGCTGCGCGATCGACACCCATCAACGACAAGACCGACCGCCAGACGCCTTCCGCTTGGCGCACGGGCACCCGGAAGACAAGGCGGAGCGTCAACGCCGTCTCGATCGCACAGTCCGAGAACGTCTTCGGCGCGCCTGGTCGACCGGACGGCGACGGGCGCCACGCGTCCGTGGCGTCGGCAGAGAGCCCCAGCGTCACGTCCCCTCGCTGGACCAAAGCCTGCTCGTACGCTGATCAATTCCCCACGCGATACTTCGTCTTGTACTTCGGATGGACCTTTGATCTCATCTCGAGATCGTGCACCCAGCGGTCACCGTGGCCAGAGAGCCTACCGCTGCCTCGTCGCAGCCGAAGGGTTGTGCACCAACGCCCCCTGCTGCTCTGACTCTGGCCGGGATGCCATCCAGGCCTTGAGTGGCGCGCTGCCTGCTCATCTGCGCTTCCAGCGCCGCGTCAGTGAACCGCTTTAACCGAGAAAATCCGCCAGTAACACCAACCCGCTAGCCCCCAGACGAAGCAGAGCGAACCCACCATGAGGATCCAACCAGCGATCGTCATCTCTTACCTCCCGTGCTTGCGCCGGCCTGGGGCTCCCAAACCGGAGCCGACTCTTGACCATCGAGGTCCAGCCCCCGGTCACGCCAGCGTTTCTCGCCGATGTGTACACACGACGCCAAGGCGACAAAGACGACCACGATCAGAGCGAGCGCGAGTTGAGCCAGCGGTTCCTGGCGAATCTGCGTGATCGAGGCGGGCAGGTTCGTTACACAAAAGGCGATCAACACCACCAGCAAATACGCCGGCGCGACGAACTTCAGGATAAGTCTGAAGACCCTTGCGATCTGGATTTGTGATCCCTTGTGAATCTCATCCCAGCCGGCGTCGATCCCGAAGACCCAGCTGAACGCGATGATCTCGATCGTCGCCATCACCAGGATCAGGAACGTTCCGACCCAGAAGTCGAGGGTGCTCCAGAAGACGCTGCCCTCCGTGTAGTAGATCACCAGGAACGAGCCGACGAGGCAGATGGCCACGACGTACAAAGTGCCACGCACCCGGTCGAGGCCGAGGCTCTCTCGTAAGAAGGCGAGCGCAGGCTGATACATGGAGACGGAACTCGTCACCGCGGCCAGGAACAGCATGAAAAACCAGACCGCACCGACCAACGGTCCGATCGCGCCCATCTGCGCGAAGACGACCGGTAGCGTCTGGAAGCCGAGGCCGAACGTGCCTGTGCTCACTGCCGCGATTGTGCCGGTCAGTCCGAGGAAGACGAAGGAGGCCGTCAGCGTGATCAGACCACCGAAGCCAACCTCGAACACCTCGTTGGTGGCAGCAGCGGTCAGCCCCGAGAGCGCGACATCATCCTTTGGCCGCACATACGAGGCGTAGTTGATGATGATGCCGAAGCCGACCGAAATACTGAAGAAAATCTGGCCAGCGGCAGCAAGCCACGTCTGCGGATTGCCGAGCGCCGTAAAGTCGGGATTCCACATATAGGCGAGGCCGTTCATCACGTTCTGGTCGGGGAGCGACGGATCCGGTGTTCCGAGCGTGAGGACCCGGATCAGCACGACCACCGCGCACACGGCCATCAGTGGCATCGCGAAAGAAACGAATCTCTCGATACCCTTCGAGAGGCCGCGGAGGATCAGGAAGATATTCAAGCCGAACGTCACCGCCCAGAAGACGATCGTCGGAACTCCGAGCGATCCGAAGATGAAGCCGTTTTCGCTGGTTCCTGAAAAATCGTTGTAAAACTGAGTGGAGGCTCTGGCCTGATCTGCGATGGGCATCGATGCATCGACCACTGGCGATCCGGTCGAGTAGGCATAGAAGTAGCCCAAACACCACGCCGCAATGAACGTGTAGTAGAAGGACACTGCGAGGGGGATCACGACGCCGAGTACGCCCGCGTACCGCCAGGCTCTTCCCTTGCCGATGACCCCCAAAATGGCCGGCGCCGAGTGGAACCCCTTCCTGCCGGCATACCGGCCCATCGCCCACTCAGCCAAGCAGATCGGAATGCCCAAGAAGATCAGCGCACAGAAGTAGGGGATCAAGAAGGCGCCGCCGCCGTTGGCCGCCGCCTGACCCGGGAAGCGTAGGAAGTTGCCGATCCCGACCGCGGACCCGGAGACGGCGAGGACAACGCCGAGCCGGGACCCCCACTGCTCTTGAGCAACGACAGGTAAGCTCGGCATGGTCTATCCCTCCCCTCAAGAGACACCGTGCGCTGGTGTGACGAATCATTAAACCGAGATTTCCGTTTTGCCTGCCATGGATGGCCCCTTGGTGCTTCCGTCATCAAGTGGCGTTGTTGCATGAATCGGAGCTAGCCCGCACCGATCCCGATCCACGGCTCCTTCACCGACCGATGCGGTACGACATTGGCCTGCCAAGCACAGTCATCTGATTCAGGATGTTGCACGCGAGGACGACCTCAGTCCCCCGCCCTGCCGGACTGCACGCTCGAAGGCCGTCTCCGATGATCGACGTGTACCTGAAGAACGCGTTCTCCACGCGGGCCTGCCCATGATAGCCCGACGTCTGCTTCCAGCGTCGCCGTCCTCTCTCCTTGACCGCTAGGATCGTGCGATCACGAGCGCTCGACCGCGGTCCGTGTCGAAACACGTGGGCCGTACTCGTCGGCGGAACCACGACGGTGGCGCCACGCGCACCGGCGGCCTCGTAGAAGCCGATCGTATCGTAGGCGGCATCCGCCGTCACCTGTCCGAGGGCGCCGTCGACCGCCTCGATCAGCGTGATGCCAGTCGTCGCGTCGTCGACGCTCGCTTCCGTCAGGGCCCGGGCGACGATCACACCCGATCGGTCGACACCGAAATGCCGCGTCTTCCAGCCTCGCCTCCCCCGTCCTCCATGTTTCGCCGCGGCCCATTCACCCTCGCCCACGATCGAGAGGCCCGTGCTGTCGACAATGAGATGCAGGCCGGCACCCGTGGGGGCGCGACGCAGCGAGAGGTCGAGATGCTGGCCACGCCGGGAGAGCGTGGTGTGATCGGGCGCGGACAGGTCGAGACCCAGCATCCCGAAGATCGACGTCAAGAAGCCTTCAGTCTGCCGCAGGGGCAGGTGGAAGATGAGCCGGAGCGTCAGCGCGGTTTCGATGGCGAGATCGGAATACTGCCGCTGCCCGCCACGTTTGCCGACGCCCACGGCCTCCCAAGCGGCGATCGCATCCGGGGCCAACCACACGGTGATATCGCCTCGCTGGACCAGCGCTCGGTCGTATACCGGCCAATTTCCGACGTGGTATTGTGTCGTGTACTTCGGGTGCACGCTCGACTTCATGTCGAGATCATGCACCTGCTGTCGCCACGATGGCCAGGAGGTCGATCGTGGCTCACCGAGGGCGCGGGATCCGTGCACCAACGCCCCCCGCCAGACCCACCGTCCCGGGGGTGGTGCCGTGACGGCGTCCCCCGACCGACGCGTCCTTCCGGGCGTAGCGCTCGCCGGTCAGCGCCGTCACCTCCTGGTCGAGCACCTCCTGCACGTGCATCAAGCCCAGGGGGATCAGGGACCGGATCAGCTCCACTGTGGTGTCGAGCTCCAGATCGGTGTCGTTTTCGCGCTGGATGATGTTGACCGGGCCCAGCGTGCGACCCTTCTTGCGCTTCCTGACCGGACGTAGGACACTGCTCATCTTGGCTCCTTTCGCTCGTGGGTTGATGCCCGTTTTTGTCAACGTCATCAAACCACAGCGTGTGGGAGCCGTTTCAATTTCCAACTAAGTTTCGCTCACCCTCGTCGTGCGCCGTCTGTGAGACTTCGCATGCGGTCTCGTCCCCCTTCAGCATACTGGCACTCGCGCCGATTCTTCGTACTGAAGAGGTCGAGTGGGTGGACGAGCCGGTCCCCGGCTATCCAGGGAGATGCTATGGTGCATTACGATAACGGGATGCGGGTTCGGGCCGTCGCACTCATCCTCGGATACATTCTCATTGGCTCCCTCGTCCCGGCATCGGCCCAGGAGCCGACCGGGGAGCCGCAACGGTCCGGGTGGTACGTCGGCGGGAGCCTTGGAGCGAGTTGGGCTGCCGCATTCGATCAGGAAGGCTGGAATCGGGAGGCCACCTGCTATCCAACCGACGCCTGTTTTGATGTTGATCCAATTCCTCCGATACCTGGGTACCGTTGGCGCTACACGGTCGACCCCGCGGTCGGAACTCTGTACGAAATCGCCCTCGGCTACATCGTTGATCGCGTCCGCCTCGAGTTCTCGCTGGCGCACCGGCGAAACGGTCTCGCCCAGAGCTTCCGTGACATCACCTATGACGACGGGACGCGCATTGCGGAGCAGCCCGGCGGGACCATCGTCTCCAACGCCCAAGCCTCGATCGACCACCTGCGGGTGAGCACGCTGGCGTTCCAGGTGTACTACGATGTGCCGGTCGCGTCCCGTCTGATTGTGCCGTACGTGGGCATCGGGGTGGGACCGGCGTTCGCCACCATCTCGGGGCTACGGTTCTCCACCCAGTACGAAGACACCTCAGCCGACGCGCCAGCCTACGATCCGCCCCTGTCGTTCTACGACAGCCGGCAAGAAGAAGATCTCTCCGATACGGTCCTGGCCGCACGTCTACATACCGGGATCGATTACGGGCTCAACGACCGGACCCGGCTGGGTCTGCGGCTAAGCTACTCGATACTGGGCCCCGTAGAAGCCTTCGGTGTCTACTTGTCGCATCCGTGGCACGCCGAAGACCCCGGGTTTCGCAACCACAACAGGTTTAGCGGTGCGCGCGACTGGACGTTGGCGCTGACCTTCCAACGCCGGTTCGGCAACTGATGGCGGATAGCCGAAGCCGTGCGTTCTAACGAGGTCTCTCCGTAGGTCGCTCGAGCATTTGCTCGCCCGCCAGGGACTGAAGCCCCTATGTGTCAAGAGTGCTCCATTGCCACTTGTCAGGCAGCGGAGGTGAGGGCCTCACGGGAGCGGTGGTCTGCGATCAGGGCGTTGTAGATCTCGCGGGCGACGAAGCGCTTCAGACAGCGGATGATGTCCTTCTTGGTCAGGCCCTGGGCCGTCCGTCGCCCCACATAGTCGAGGGTCGGCTGGTGCCAGCGCATGCGGACGGTCACGATGCGGTAGAGCACCGCGTTGGCTTGACGGTGGCCGCCACGAAAGAGCCGATGCCGATGCGTCACCCCGCTCGATGCCGGAATCGGACATGCGCCGCAGAGCTTCGCGAAGGACGCCTCGGAACGCACCCGCGTCGGGTTGGCACCCGCGACGATCATCATCTCGGTAGCGGAGTCCACACCGATGCCAAACGCTTCACGGAGTGTCGGTGCGGCTGTGTGCGTGATCGCGTCGAGGACGTCGTCGTGTGTCCGGATTTCCGCTGCCAGGGCGAGCCAACGCCTGGCGAGCGCCCAGAGCGAGTGCTTCGCTGAGGCCGTGGGGGCGAGGATGTTACCGGGTACGAGTGCCGCGCAACGGTCGATGAGTTTCTTGTCCGTCAGCGGGTCGAGTGATTCGCGGAGTGCGTCAGAGGCGTTGACGATCAGCGACTTGAGCGTGATGATGGCGGCACTGCGGGCTTTTACGACGGTATCTCGGGCGATCTTGATCTGGCGCACCATCTCTGCGGCGCCGTCGGTGGTCTTCGGGATGGCTGTCGCGATCCCCGACAGCACCGAGCGGGCGGCGGTCTCGGCGTCGATCGTATCGCTCTTGCCGTTGTTGCGTCGTTTTCGCCGGTCGCGATGGCTGACCTCGACCACGCGGATGGCGTGTCGGCGCACAAAGCTCGCGAGGCCCCACACCGTAGGAGCCGGTCCCTTCGATACCGAACGCCTCCACGATGCCGAGGGCGTGCGGGTGCTTGCATCGTTCGCTGTTGATCAGGCAGCCTGTCTCCGAGCCGACGGCGAGCAGCGCGTCGACAGCTCGACTTCGTCAGATTCTGTGGGCTGGACGGTCACGGACACGTGCACGACGGCCACAAAGATACGTCGCGTGAGGGCTTTGTCAAGTTAACTCTCCGCCCAGCACAATGCCGGGATGAACACTCGCCGGCCCCGCTACCTTCGGCATCGCTTGCCGCCCGACATCATCAGCCACGCCGTCTGGTTGTATCACCGATACTGCCTGAGCTTCCGGGATGTCGAGGATCTGCTGGCCGAACGCGGCATCATCGTGTCGTACGAAACGATTCGGCCATGGTGCGGGAAGTTCGGCCCCGATGACGCCCGGCGGTTGAAGCGCCGTCCAGGTCGACTCGGAGATACGTGGTTGCTGGACGCAGTCTTCGTCGCGATCAACGGTCAGCGCCAGTATCGGTGGCGCGCCGTGGACCAAGACGGTGACCTGATTGACCTGCTCGTCCAACCCCGTCGGGACGGGCGTGCGGCGCGGAGATTCTTCCGACAACTCTTGAAGAGTCCGCGACAGGAACCGGGTCGTCTCGTGACCGACAAGCTGGGCAGCTACCGCGTTGCCCAGCGGGACGTCATGCCCGGTGTCACCCACGACACGACCCAAGACGCGAACAATCGCGCCGACGTATCCCCTCAGCCTACGCGCCACCAGGAGCGTCAAATGCGCGGCTTCACCTCACCTGCCCACGCCCAGCGGTTCTTGCACGTTCACGGTGTCATTCAGAATTTGTTTCGCATGGGTCGGCACCTGCTCAGGTCGGTGCATCATCGGATGCTGCGAGCACGATCATTCACCGTGTGGGCCGAGGTGACCGCGGCCTGATCCTCTGATTAGCCTGCCCTCGTATGTCCCGGACTCGTTAACTTGACTGTGAGCATGATCCCCCTGCCTGTCGGGGTCGCTTCGTGACACCGGTGGGTGCCGGTGAGCGGTGGCCTGACCCGTAACTTGACTGACCTTTGGTCCTGACTACTGATCTGTCGGTCATCGCCTACCGGCCACTCGTACGGCGGCCAGCTGACCGGATGGGCCGTGACCCCATAGGGGCCTGCTGCACCCACGGCCCGTCACAGTCCTGTCCGCCCACCCGGGCCAGCTCGGGCCGCAACCCGAGGAGGTATACCTGTGACCACCCGCATACCCACGCCGCCTGATGCGCGGACGGTGATCGTCGGCGTTGATACGCATACGCACGTCCACGTCGCGGTGGCGATCGACAGCTGGGGGATCCGTCTCCGCGATCACGCGTTCGTTGTTGATTCGGGCGGCTACCAGGCGCTGATCACGTGGGCCGAGACCCACGGGCGGATTGACGCGTTCGGCATCGACGGCACCGGCAGCGATGGCGCCGGCCTGGCCCGGGCGGTGCGCCGCGCGGGGCATCGGGTTGTAGCAGTGAATCGGGGCGACCGGCGCACGCGACGTGCCGCCGGCCAGTCCGACACCATCGACGCGGAGGTCGCCGCGCGGTCCGTACTGGCGGGGCAGTCGACGGCCATCCCGAAGACCGCGGACGGTGCCGTCGAGATGATGCGCCAGCTGAAGATCACGCGGGACACCGCAGTGAAGGCGCGCACCACGGCGATGCACACGCTGCAGCAGATCGTCGTGCACGCCCCGCCGGCACTGCGAGAAGCCCTCCACGCCCTCACCGATCACGGCCTGCGCACGCGCGGCGCCGGACGCCGACCGGGCCCCATCGACAGGCCCACCGCGTCCGCCCAGTACACCCTCCGGGCCCTCGCCCGCCGCTGGATGGCTCTCACCGAGGAAATGGCGCTACACGACCAGCACCTCGCGCGCCGCACGACCGAAACATCACCGACCCTCCGTGAGGGCTTCGGGGTGGGCGCCCACACCGCGGCCGAACTGCTGATCGTCTTCGGCGACCATCCCGACCGGATTCTCCCGGACGCCGCCGTCGCGACGCGCTGCGGTGCGTGTCCGCTCCCGGCCTCGTCCGGGAGAACCACCGGCCGGCACCGGCTCAATCGGGGCGGCCACCGCCACGCCAACGCCGCCCTTGATCGCGCCGTCATCGTCCGCATGCGATACCATCAGCCGACCGTTGATGACGTCGCACGCCGCACGGCGGACGGCCGAACCAAACGGGAGATCATCCGGTGCCTGAAACGTTTCCTCGCTCGCGAGATCTACCAGCGCGTCATGACCGATTTCCGCGCTCGCCAAGAGCTCATCCAGGCCGCCTGAACGCGTGTCTTTACATATAGGGGCGTCAGTGCCCCCGACATGATGCACGACTGACCGCTTCTTGCCACGACCGGCCTACACCGCCGTGTGCCTGGGCTTCACACCTGCGGCGATTTGGTGGCCCACGGCTATCTCCGCTCGGCGCAGCTCATAGGTTTTTTGCAGGTTCAGCCAGACCTGCGGCGTCGTCCCGAAATAGCGCGCCAGGCGGAGCGCCGTGTCAGCGGTCACGCCCCGCTGCCCGTGCAGGATCGCCGTGATCCGGTTCACTGGCACATCCAGTGCCTTGGACAACGCATTGGTCGACAACCCGAGCGCCTGGAGTTCGTCCCGCAAGATCTCTCCTGGATGCACCGGCCGCATCCCGTTGTTTACGGTCATCGGTTCCACCTCCTAGTGATAGTCCACGATCGCCACCTCGCCGGGCCCATCATCGTCCCACCGGAAACAAATCCGCCATTGCGCGTTGATCCGGATGCTGTACTGCCCAGCCCGGTCGCCCCGCAGGGCCTCCAGGCGGTTGCTCGGTAAGCCAGCCAGGTCCTGGATGGCTTCCGCGCTGTCTAGATAGGTGAGCCGACGCACGGCCTGATCGGCGAACCCCTGGAATGCCGGGACACGATGCCCTTCGAAGAACCGCCGGGTGTTCCGGTCCCTGAAGCTGCGGATCATAGCCCGTCACCATTATAGATTTTATGACATACGTAAATGATTAGGACTGCGTGCGAGCAAAGGCAGTCTGGAGCTGTTTTGGTCCTGTCCGAGGTGGAGTATCCCTGCGGGTCAAGACTCACCGGCGGGCCAACGCTTGCGAGACTGGCTCCATTTCGCGGCGTTGGTGCGCTGATTCAGCGCGATGGGCGAGCAGTGGCCGGCATGTTGACCATCGCGACCGCCGGCGGGTCATGATCTCGATGTGAAGTCGAGAGTGCATCCGACGTACACGACAACGTATCGCGTCGGGAACTGGGCCGAGTACGACCGAGCCCTCGTGCGGCGAGGCGACGTCACCCTCTGGCGCACGCCTGACGCGATCGCCACGTGGGAGCGGCTGGCGTCGGCAGGCGGAGCGGGCAACTCCAGTATTCCGATCTCGCCATCGAAACCGCGCTGACGCTCAGTCTCATCTTCCACGTACCGTTGCGTCAGACCGAGGGCGTCGTGACATCGATCGTCGGGATGCTGGGCGTCGATCTCACGGCACCCGATCACACCACGCTCTCGCGACGCGGTCAGCATCTCGCCCTCGCGCGTCGGCGCGCCCGCCCGGGCACCAGCCTGCACCTCATCGTTGACAGCACCGGACTGTCCATCGTCGGCGACGGTGCGTGGGCCGCGGCGACACATGGGGGCCGCGGGCGACGCGGCTGGAGGAAGCTCCATCTCGGCGTGGACGGGTCCCGTGTGATCGTGGCCTGCGCGCTGACTGCGCCGACGGCCGATGACGCGATTACGGGGATCAGTCTGGTCGGCGAGGTGGATGGACACCTCACCAGAGTGACGGCGGATCCGGCCTACGACACGCTCGCGTTCTATGGTGCGGCCGGTGCGCGAGGGGCGAGGGTCGTGGTGCCGCCGACCAAGACCGCGTCGTTGTCTCGACGGGGCGCCCGATCAGGTGCCCGCGATCGGACGATCAGAAGGGTGAAGGCGCTCGGACGGCGACGGTGGACGAAGGCGTCTGGGTACCATCAGCACGCGCGCGTGGAGAATGCGTTCTTCCGGTACACGTCGATCGTCGGCGACGGTCTTCGGGCACGCAGTTCATCGGGGCAACGGCGTGAGGCCGTGCTCGCGTGTCACGTTCTGAACCGGATGACCGAGCTTTGGCAGACCCGTCTCGTACCGCATCGGTAGGTGACGGGCTCGACGGTTTGAAGCGCGTCGGCCTGCCCGCATCCGCGCACCAACGCCGTGGCGTGCTGTTCGCTGGCTGCCGGCCGAGTGGAAATTCTGTATTTTCTCGGCATGGCGCCGCAGCAGCTTCACACGCTGGTTGCAGATACGCTAAAATACAAATATATGAAAAATCAATATACGGTCGTCTCTCGAACGGTGGTGAAACTTGGAGCCAGCCGCCAAGTCGTCATTCCGAAGAAGGTTCACGACCGCCTCGGGCTGGCTCCAGGAGATTATCTCGACGTTGAGGTGCGAGACGGAAAGGTTGTGTTGACCCCTCAGGAATTAGTTGAGAAGCACATCCGAACACGCGTCCTAGAAAGCGTAGACCGAGCAAAGAAGGAACGCTCTAGCGGTCCTTTCACGGCCGACATCGCCGACGAATTTTTAGAACAACGTAGGGAGGCTCTGGCGAGAAACCGGCCCAGGTAAATGCGAATCATTTACTCTGAAACCTTCCTCAAGGAGCTGGACCGTGCTCCTCTACTTGTTCAGAAAGCGTTCCAGAAACAACAACGATTCCTGCTGCAAGATCTCGGACACCCTTCGCTTCGAGCAAAAAAATACGACGAAGCTACAAATGTGTGGCAGGCACGTGTGAATCGTCGGTGGCGGTTTTATTTTCTCATCGAAGGCGATGCCTATCGCCTAGTCGACCTCATTCCACATCCGAAATAAGCATATAGATGCCAACGAAAGCTGGACGCTCGCCGGTGAACGCGTCGGTTCGAATGTGACCGGCGGTGGTTGTTTTCCCGCTCCCGCTCTTCTGGTAAAGGAGCGAGCAGTACGCAGCCTGAAGGAGCCCGGCAAGCGAGGCGGTGGGTGGCCCCCGATCAGGCAGCCACACCTGGCCTTGTCAGCACCGATGGTAAGAGTCCGGAAAACGTCGATCTGAGAAGTGACGACTCCGGAAACTCGCTGGTCAGGTCCGCGACCAGTCTAGGATTCAGGTTTTCGTCGAACAGGAGCTTCACTCAGAAGGAAGCGAGACGAGCTGGCGCTCGCGGTCAGCCGCGAAACGCAGGCAGGCACGGATATCACCTGCATTAAGATCTGGGAAATCTGAAAGAATCTCTGATTCGGTCATCCCGGAAGCGAGGTAGTCGAGAACGTCGTACACCGTGATACGAAGGCCGCGAATGCAGGGTGTCCCCCCCCGCTTGCCACCTTCGATCGTAATGATGTCCCGGTAACTCATTTCACTCTCAATTTACTTGCCTCGGCGGGTCTGAGATCAAGGCTAGCGGCTGCAGTTGGCCGCAAAATCACAGGGCGTAAGGTGCGTTTAATGGGCCGAGGTCCGGTCAGTGCTGGTCGAGTCTCCCAAGTAATCTCAGGCCATGCCGCCTGCGCTCAGTTCCTCGTTCTCACGTTCGCTGGCTGGGTGAACCGCCACCAGGACGATCTGATCGCGTATCTCCGGGAGGAGAATCGGGTCCTCCGGGAACACCTGGGCCCTCGGCCGTTTCGCCGGACCGATGCCCAACGCCGTCGACGCGCCGTGCGCGGCCAGCAACTCGGAGGCGTTGGTGCGCGGATGCGGGCAGGCCGACGCGCTTCAAACCGTCGAGCCCGTCACCTACCGATGCGGTACGAGACGGGTCTGCCAAGCTCGGTCATCCGGTTCAGAACGTGACACGCGAGCACGGCCTCACGCCGTTGCCCCGATGAACTGCGTGCCCGAAGACCGTCGCCGACGATCGACGTGTACCGGAAGAACGCATTCTCCACGCGCGCGTGCTGATGGGAACCAGACGCCTTCGTCCACCGTCGCCGTCCGAGCGCCTTCACCCTTCTGATCGTCCGATCGCGGGCACCTGATCGGGCGCCCCGTCGAGACAACGACGCGGTCTTGGTCGGCGGCACCACGACCCTCGCCCCTCGCGCACCGGCCGCACCATAGAACGCGAGCGTGTCGTAGGCCGGATCCGCCGTCACTCTGGTGAGGTGTCCATCCACCTCGTCGACCAGACTGATCCCCGTAATCGCGTCATCGGCCGTCGGCGCAGTCAGCGCGCAGGCCACGATCACACGGGACCCGTCCACGCCGAGATGGAGCTTCCTCCAGCCGCGTCGCCCGCGGCCCCCATGTGTCGCCGCGGCCCACGCACCGTCGCCGACGATGGACAGTCCGGTGCTGTCAACGATGAGGTGCAGGCTGGTTGCCCGGGCGGGCGCGCCGACGCGCGAGGGCGAGATGCTGACCGCGGCGCGAGAGCGTGGTGTGATCGGGTGCCGTGAGATCGACGCCCAGCATCCCGAAGATCGATGTCAAGCAGCCCTCGGTCTGACGCAACGGTACGTGGAAGATGAGACTGAGCGTCAGGGCGGGTTCGATGGCGAGATCGGAAGACTGGAGTTGCCCGCTCCGCCTGCCGACGCCAGCCGCTGCCCACGTGGCGATCGCGTCAGGCGTGAGCCAGAGGGTGACGTCGCCTCGCCGCACGAGGGCTCGGTCGTACTCGGCCCAGTTCTCGACGCGATACGTTGTCGTGTACGTCGGATGCACTCTCGACTTCACATCGAGATCATGACCCGCCGGCGGTCGCGATGGGCAACATGCCGGCCACTGCTCGCCCACCGCGCTGAATCAGCGCACCAACGCCCGGTGACGACGGCGTCACTATCTGAGTCACCCCGCACGGTCGGGCTCGACACCGTCCACCATCGGGCCCGGCGGCGAGGTAGCGCAACGGCCCATGGGCCCATGGGGTGGACGACGCGTGGGCTCGGTCGCCAGCGGGGCCTTGCGGCGCGCCGCCCAGTACGGCTTTATCCGCGGTGACACGGCCTTCCGGGCCACCGCCGACATCGGGCGCCGCGGCCAGCCAGCCGACATGGCCGCCATGCGGGCCGCACCCGCGCGTGGGGCTGGCGCGGCCCGTCGCTCGTTCACCGCACGGGCACGCGCCGTACTGTGCCGGTCGAGTCTCGCACGCTCAGTGCGGAGCGGCTGGAACGCCGTCTGCCACGTCTTGTTGATGTCAGCCATTCACGCGCTCCCCTTCCCGTCACAGGCGGAGACGGATGCCACGAGCAGGCGAGCCCAGATCAGGACTGCAGGGCTGTTCGCCCACCTCCGAATGTTCGGACGTCGCTCAACCCGGGCGGGGTCAGGACGTCCCGTCGCCAGGATGCTGCCACATCATGGTCCGGCCAACGACACTCCAGTTGGTGAGCGCCGATTCCTGTGGCGAACCGGCAGGCGGGAATTCCACGTGTCTGTGGCGCAGCACCACGTCAATCAGATAGGCAATCAGCCGCGCGTCCCTGTCGGTATCGGTCTCCTGGTATTGCCAAGGGTCTCGATTCACATCCGCCTGCATCATCCTCCAGGCGTCTCCGTCCGCCGCAAAGCGGACAACGTAGATGCAGAAGCCGGTCCAACTCCGATGGAAGAACACCATGTCCTCCTTCCAGTCGATGAGCCACTTGTCTTCCATGGCCTCGGGAACGACGCCCCGGCGGATGCGGTCCATGTCCTGCGGCGAGAACACCCGATCAAGCGTCACGGACGCCCTCCGTAGCGATCGAGAGGGCGGCTATCGTGGCTGCGCCGTTCGTCCCGAGCGAGTGCCGGATCCGCTCGGACGTGTGTTCCCGCCGCTGCGCGATCCGCCGCGAGCACTCGATCCTCCGCCCGAACGTGGCCGGCCGCGCGTGTAGCCGCCGCGCGAGACCGCGCCGCTCGTCGATCGTGTCTTGTCGTCGGCCGCGGCCTCACGGCGCGGGCGGCGCGGGCGCGGAGCGTCCGAAGCCGCAGCTCCCCCCCGTGTGTAGCCACGCCCCTGCACGACGTGGCCCCTGTCCCTGTCGCCGCCACGTGGTCGCGCTGACCCTCCAGGGCGAATAATGACGGGACGCCGGCCGGTGGAGTAGTAGGGTCGATAGCGCCGGCCGGGGGAGTAGTAGGGTCGATAGGGATTGCCCCACCAGCTTGAGTAGCCGAACGGCCAGGAGTAGAAGGAGTACGGAGGGTACGGGCGGTAGGTGTAGTACGGATCGTACACAGAAGGCGGGGAGTACGGCGAGTAGGAGTACAAGGGGAGTCTCGTCGACCGGTGGACCGAGGCCGTCGTGGCTCCCCGCGTCTGCCCCGTCGATCCGCGGAATGGACGATCGATCGCGACGTGCCCGGGGAACGACAGCGCGACCATCACGTCGACCACGCCGCCCGGTACGCCGCCGGCGTCGAGCGCCTTGAGCGTGCGGCCGTTCAGATCGAAGCGCGACCCGGTTTCATAGAGTGCGGCTGCCACGGCGGGCGCCGCGACTTTCCCGGACGCCTCGACCACTTCTTCGAGCGTCATCACCGTGGGCCCCGCCAGTCTCGCAGCGCCGGCGACCAGGCGTCCCTGGAGGTCGGCCGGCAAGACCACGTTCGGCGGGAGGCTGTCGGTTCGTCGGTAGCGGCGGACGCGTACCTGTGCGTTCTGGTCGGTGCCGACGGCCTGGATATCGACCCACGTCGGCCCTGCGGTCATGAACGTGATCGCGGAAACGGTGCGTGCGGGCTGGCCGATGCACGTGATGTCGGCGCGGGTGAGGAGCCGCTGGCCTGACAGCGACCACTCGCTTGTTTGACTCCCGTTGCACTCCGGCTCGCTCACCGGGTGGCGGGCCCCATCGGCCACGACCGTCTGCTGCAGGACCGACTGGCCGCCAACGTATGTCGTCATGCTGACGCCGCGATTCCCGGATGCCGGAAGGACGCACACGACCCCGTCGTCCGGGGTCGCGGCGGCGGCCGCGATCGACCCGCGATCATCCTGGACAAGCTGCCAGCATCCCAGCCACGGCGCCCACCGCGCGTCACCAAGCGCCGTGTCCTGCGCCCGCGCCGCCGCCGCCAGGAGCACGAGTGCGATTGTCAGTACGGAGGTCGGCTTCATGGTGTCTCCTGTGCCCGTCAAAAGAGGTAATTGATCCCGACCGTCAGCTTGAACCCGGTCAGGTCGATCGGCTGAAAGCTCGAAAAGTCGGGGCCTAATTCAGCCTGTGCCCACAAGTATCGTCCTTCGCCTGTGAGAAACACCCGCCGCGCCAGCTTCACGTCGACCCCGGCGAAGACGTGTGCGCTCGGGGCCCAGCCGTGCGACTGAAACGTGTCGCTGAACACCGACAAATCAAGGAAATCGACGAAGTCGCCGGTCTGATGGAATTCGTACCACAGGGCTCCTACCCCGGCTCCGACGTACGGGGTGGCGGCGCTCGGCACCCACGCCAGACTCCCGACTTCCTGGCCGCGCGGCGTCAGGGCCAGCTTCACACTGGCGCTCAGGTGCGTCTGGCGGAGGCGGGTCGCCTGCGTAATCGGCCGCCGATCGTTGTCGACGAGATCCCGGTACTCGGAGCGAACGGTCCCGCCGCCGAACGCGACACCGAAGACCGCCTCGGTTCGCGGCGCAACGGCGACGCCAACGTCGACCGCGAGCGTCGGGGCATCGAAAGCATTCGGCTCGACGGTGAGCTGCTCCTGGACGAAGGTGAACAGATCGCTGTCTGCCCGCTCGAACAGCCAGCCCCCGCGGACACCGACTGACCCCCGCGGGCGGTCGAAGAGAAAATCGGGATCGCCCTGAGGCTGCGCTCCGGCGACCCCGGCTCCAGACAGGCTGGCGATCAGCAGAACCGCCCGGATGCCGCCGATCCGTGATGAACGGGACATGGATGCCTGGGTTGCAAATCCGATACCACCGCGGCCAGGTGCTCGAGGTATCGATTTTCGGGGTAAACAGGGTAGCCCCCCCCATGCGAGTGTCCGCGACGGAGGATCCGGAGTCCCCACAAGAGGACACCGGCGGGGCCGGGCCCGTCCTCAGCCGCCGCTATTGGCCGTCGCGGCCCTTGTGATATCGGCGGTGGGCGAGGATCAGTATAAGGTGGTCGGGAGCGCTCATGCTTCGACCGGCGCGAGCTGGCAGAGGCGGGGTACGAGTTGGGCGCCGCGCGAGATGTCGCCAGAAGCTCGGGCTCGGTGTGTCGCCACTTGAAGATCGCTGGTCGAATGGCCTCTTCTTCCTGATCGCTTCAGGCTACCAGCCGCCGCTGGCCAAAGTTGCAACACCACCCCCGCGATACGTGGCCAGCGTGGCCACGGCGCCGGAGCGTTGCTCCTGGATGAGCGCCTCGCCGGTCACATCGGTCCGACGCCAGCCACCACGCACCGTGCGTGAGAGACCGAGGCCCTCTGCCCGGATGGTCACCGGCCGACCTCGCGCTCCGTACAGGTGCACTCGGTCGCCACGCGTGGCTCCCCACACATCGCCGTCCCGTCGCCTCCGCACATTCCCCTTGCCTGTCGCGCCCACCAGAGCGAATGTGGACGGACGCCGCTTGCCCGCGGCCGCCACCACAAGGAGGGACCCAGCCCATGACCCCGCACGAGACCGGCTCGACCGCCACCCCCGGTACCTCCCGCGCGAGACGGCACCGCCGGCGGGTACGTTCGGCCCCCAGGGGCCGACCCTGGGAGACCTCATCGACGCCTACCTCCAGGACTACCACGTCCGGCAGTTCCGGTCCCAGAGCACCGCTCGCGGCCGGACCGCCCATCTCGCCGCCTTCTTCGGCCGCGCCGCGCGGGCCGCCACGCTGACCACCTATCACATCCGCCAGTATCAACTCGCCCGGCGCGCCGCCGGGTAGTGGGCTAACGCCGTGTTGCTAAGCCGTAAGCAATTCTTTGACCGACCAGATATGATCCGTCCAGCCAGCTTCCATCGCGGGCGTCATGCGGATCGTTCCATGAACCCGGCAGAAGTTGTACCACACGAAAAACACGTCCACCATCGCCTTCAGGTTCGCGAGCTTCTTGCTGAATCCGTTGGTCAGGCGGGTGAATCGACGGAGCTGCATCCGAACGGTGAGGTTCGCCCGTTCGATATGGCTGGTCGAGATCCGCGCCAATTCAGGATTTCCAGAGATCAGTTTGGGAGTGGCTGATACCACTCTAGCCGATGGTCGAAACCAGTCTGGCCCGTCCGTGCGCGTGGGTAAGTAGTTCTTCACGAGCTGGGCGAAGTCAATGTCAGCGCCGAAGTGTTCCTCGATGGCCTGGGGATAGACATCGTGGCCGTCGCTGGTGAACTGGAACCGGCCAACAACACGTCGGCTCAAGTCCTGGATGAACTCATAGCCGCTCTGACCGTCGCGCCGTCCTACGTAGTAGCTCAAGACGGCTTTCGTCTCGCTGTCGAGCGCGATCCACACGTAGGCGTCCCCGTACTCCAGCGGGTCATCCGGCCGAACGCGCTTTTCCTTGGTGTGGACGAACGTCCAGATCTCATCGGCCTGGACGTAGCGCGGGGTCACGTCCTGAACGTAGCGGTCGAAGATCGCGCGGCACTTGTCGGCCGCTGTCCCAACCAGGCCTAGGATCGTGTTCTTGTGCAGCCCCGTGATCCGCGAGACGGCGCGGATGCTCATCCCCTCGGTCAGTAGCGAAAACGCCATCACGGCCCTGTCGATCTCGAATTCCGAATTCGGTCGCTAAATCGAGGCCTGGGACACCATTGCGTGGCGCCTGAGTTCTGACCTACGCTGTCTCGCGCATGAAGGATCTCCTGCTCCCCCTGCTTCATCTGGCCGTCACAGCCGCGAAGCTCTGCAGACCCGGCGGCGTGCGAGCCGTCATCGCTGAGAATCTCCTGCTCAAGCAGCAGCTGATCGTGCTGCGCCGTTCGCGCCAGCGTGCGCCGAACCTCAGAGTGGGCGATCGGCTCCTATGCGGATTCGGGGCGCTTTTTCTGAGTCCGGGACGGATTCGCAAGGTCGCCATCGGACTGCGCCCGTCCACGTTGCTGACCTTCCATCAGGCGCTGGTGCGCGGCAAGTGCCGCCGATTGTTTTCCTCAAGCGCGCGACCGAAGAAGCCGGGCCCCAAGGGGCCGAGCGAGTCGCTCATCCGCGCCATCGTCGAGCTCAAATCGCGCAATCCTCGATTCGGGTGCCCGCGGATTGCGCGCATCATCTCGCAGACGTTCGGGGTCGACATCGACAAGAACGTCGTGCACCGCGTGCTGGCGAAACGCTATCGTCCAGCCCCGGGCGGACACGACAACCGGCAGCGGCTTGATCGCGGCGCTCGACGCCGACAGCGCCCGCGTCACGGTCGACGACACAATCGCGTTCTACGATACGGCCACGGCACGGAGCGCGACCGTCGTGGTGCCCCCAAACAAAACGGCACGTCTGTCTCGACGGAGACCACGGTCGAGCGCGCGGGATCGCACGATCAAGAAGATGACGCAGATCGGCCGCTGTCGGTGGAAGCAAGGTCTTGCTCAACGAAGTATTCCCGCACTGCTCATCGTCCGAGCAAGCCGCTCCAGAAGCCCCGCGAGTTCCGCGATGAATCAGCCCACGGCCCATTGCGGGTCGAACGACTGGGTGATCCTTTCGCATTTCTCAACTTAGGGGTGACGGGGACGCGACTGTACCAACGAGGGACAAGACAGATGGTCGGTGTCGACTCTCGACGCAGGACACGTCGCAGCGCGTAGAGTCTCTCTATGCACATGACGGCCAGCTGGTTCGAAGAGTTGATGGGTTTTCCCGAGGGTTCCTACCAGGAAACGAAACAGAACCTCGAGGTCGTCGGCGAAACGCTTCGTTCCAGAGTTAACGGTCGTACGTATGCCATAGGAGAACTGGAGACACCGTCATTGGGAGAGTTACGTCACCACGCCGCAAGCATGGTTCGCCAACTCCCCGGGAGGCTTCGCGTGTCGACCGTCGTCGGTGACGTGGGCCGTCTGCATCGTGAATCAGCCACGAAGAACGCCCTGTTCCAGGTCGCGTCGCAGTTCAACCTGCTTGAAATGGTCGGACCCGACGTCACGCCGGAAGATGGGGTGACCTGCTACGTGTATGACCGCACCCAGGGTCCCACGTGTGCGCTTGCTGCGGGGCCTGCCACCATCTACCGGAACTACTGCGCACCGGTTGATGGCCACGCCGGTCAGACGCGAGACCGACAGCTTGACTGTTTGCGCGATCTCGGCACCGCGCTCGGGAACCGGAGCGGCAAGCTGTGGACGATGCGCAACGGGTACGCGCTCTGCACGGCAGAGGGACTGGCCGTGATCAGTCGGATACTCAAGGATCGTGCCGCCCCGGCGCGCGACTCGCTCCGCGACCTCTTGCGCGTGGGCCTTCACTGGCGCGTGCAGGTCACAGGCACGGAGAGAGACAACCTCCTCGTGTCGCAGGCATTCTGCTCTGCCCTCCCGGTGAGCTACACGAACATCCAGACCCATCGCTGGACGTCCTTTGCCACGCTCGTCCTCGAAGGTGCCTACGAAGCCACCCTGTGGGCCACCGTCATCAACGCGTCTCGCCATGCCTCGAACATCGTGTTCCTCACGGAACTGGGCGGCGGTGCCTTTGGCAATGAACACGCGTGGATTCATCGGGCCATACGGCGCGCTCTCCAGATGGTCGAGGAGGTGAATCTTGACGTCCGTCTTGTGAGCTATGGAGCGCCCACGCCAGCCCTGGATCGGTTGGCCGGCGATTTCGCGTGAGCTACTCATGCCTATCGCAATCGTTGTCGGTACCTTCCGCCACGTCAGCAGCGGGAACACAACCGGCCCTTTCGCTACACGAACCCCTCCTCGACGAGCTGGCTGCCCGCTGACGTAATCTCGTGCCGCTGACCGGACCCGCCGGCGACACGGGACCAGCTTTCCGAGACCAGCTTGACCCCAACCCCCGTCGTCTCCAGACAGTAGTTGAACCCACCGTACATGCCGGGCACACCGAACCCCATGCGCGGCCGGTCCAACTCAAGCAACGGCTCCAACTCCGGGAGCCGTTGCGACGGCTCCTTCGCCTCATCATCCACCAGATCATCGACCCGGCCGCGGATAACTTGGTGGAAGTGGACTTGCACCTTGAGGAGCACGCCTATGGGAACGCGGTGCTTGTACTGCGGGGCCAAGACATCGAGCAAGTGCCGGTGCCCCTGCCGCTCGGCCACATCGACCGGCCGCTCGCCGCGAGCGTTCTGGAGCGTTCGGAACGCTCGCATTCCGATCAGGCGCTGGGCGACCTCGACAGGAGCACCACCGTGCGCAGCCTGGTGCAGTGGAGCATACCAGGACACCCCATCGGGTCGAACGGTGTTGACCAGCTCTTCGTCCTCAGAAAGAAGGTCGAATACGCGTGGCCAGTTATAGCTCTTGGCCGCATCGGCGAGGGCGTGGCGGTTCTGGGTCGCATCGTCGTGCAAGGCCCCCGCCCGAGTAATTCCATCCCAGACGATGCCCACTAGTGCCCTCCCTGCCCTGACGCAGCCTCCTGGTTGCTTCGATCACTGTCGCAGCTCACCAATTCTGCCTCCCGCTCGCCTATCTTCTGGGCGCGACGAACGCCGATGTTCTTGCCATTGTGATGTATACGACCTGGCTGGACAGTGACAATGTAGCTCATCCGAGCTTCTCACGGAGTGCTTCGGAGGGTGTCTTCCCCTGGAACCCTCCGTGCGGGCGTTGGTCGTTGTAGAAGTGCTCCCAATCGACTAGCTTCTCATTGAGATCGACGTCACCCGTGTACGTCAGTAGCTGATAGAACGGTACTGACGCCCCTATATGTCAAGACACTCCTTCAGGCGGCCTGGATGATCTCTTGACGAGCGCGGAAGTCGGTCATGACGCGCTGGTAAATCTCTCGCGCGAGGAAGCGTTTCAGGCAGCGGATGATGTCGCGTTTGGTCCGGCCAGCGGCGATGCGTCGGGCGACGTAGTCGCGGGTCGGTTGGTGGAATTGCATCCGGACGATGACGGCTCGATAGAGGGCCGCGTTGGCGTGTCGGTGGCCGCCTCGATTGAGGCGGTGCCGACCGGTGGTCATCCCAGACGAGGCCGAGATCGGGCAGGCGCCGCAGAGCTTCGCGAAGGCGGCCTCCGAACGAATCCGGTCGGGGTTATCGCCGAAGATGATCAACAGCTCAGCCGCGGTGTGGGCGCCCACACCGAAGCCCTCGCAGAGGGTCGGTGATGTCGCGGTGGTGAGACGCGCGAGGTGCTGGTCGTGCAGCGCGATTTCCTCGGCGAGAGCCATCCACCGACGGGCGAGCGACCGGAGGGTGTGCTTGGCGGACGCGCTGGGCGTGTCCTTCTTCCCTGTTTACCTGCCCGCCAACGACCTGCCGGCGATCGCCACCGGCGAAGCCGCGAAGCTCGTCGTGGATGAGCTCGACGAGGCGTCGGTGCAGACCTTGCTGGTCCGGAACCCGGGCGACACGCCAGTGCTCGTCGTCGAGGGCGAACACTTCCTTGGCGGCAAGCAGAACCGCGCTATCAACGCGACCGTTCTGGTGCAGGGCCAGGCCGAGTTGGACATTCCCGTGTCCTGCCTCGAGCAGGGCCGATGGGGCCGCCGTCAGGCCTACCGGCGTGACGGCGCGTTCGCCGCCGCCCGCGTGCGCTCCGTGCAGCATGCCGGGGTAGCCAGGTCCATGCGGCAGACCGGCTCCCGCGACGGCGATCAGACAGCGGTGTGGAGCGAGATCAACCAGATGCTGAGCCAAGCCTCGGTAGGTTCGCCCACAGCGGCTGCGGCCGACATGAGCCGGGAGACATTCCGACGAGAGCCGCCACGCGCCGCCGTGGCCGAGGAACTCGCGGCGCGCGGGCCGCTCTCAGGCCAGTGCGGCATCGTGATCGCCCAGGGGCGTCGGGTCACGGCAATGGACCTGTTCGGCGCGCCCCATCTGCTCGCCGTTCACTGGGCTGCGCTGATTCGGTCGTACCTCCTCGACTCGCCCCGGGCAAGCGGCCGGCCCTCCGCCACGCAGGTGCTGAACTTCGTGCGGCGCTTCGCCTCCGCGCGGGCACAGCACGCGCGGGGCGTCGGGCTGGGCGTCGAACATCGCATGGCTCACAAGAGACTCACCGGCCAGGCCCTGACCCTCAACAGGGCGATCGTGCACGCGACGTTCTTCGCGACAGGTTCAGCGTGAGCCGCTCGGCCGTCCGGCGTCGATGATGGCGGGGCGGGACCGCGAGCCCCCGCCCTGCCAGCACATACGCCACTCTAGTTGTGACCTCTCAACACGTTGTCCACTCGATCCCGACGGGAGAAACTGCTGGTGAACAAAGCTACGGTTTCATCCCGGAGGACCAAGTGGACATCCATCAGAATGCTAGAACCACCCCGGCGAGTCGAGCCGAACTGGTCGCCCGCGTGCTCGACGACCAACTGCCGCTGAGCCTCGTCGCCGCCGCCGCGGGCGTCTGTCCGCGAACGGTGCGTAAGTGGATCGCCCGGTATCAGGCCGAAAGCCTCGACGGCTTGGCCGACCGCAGTTCGCGGCCGCATCGACAACCCCGGGTGGGCCACACCGGTTCGCATCGTCGCCCGCATCACGGCGTTGCGGAACGAGAATGGTCCACACGCGATCCTCGATGTCGATCTCATCCCACCGCGCCCCGCGCGGTACTGACGCCCCTATATGTCAAGACACGCGTTTTAAGCGGCCTGGGTGACGGCTTGGCGTGTGCGGAAGGCTGTCATGACGCGTTGGGAGATCTCTCGCGCAAGGAAGCGTTTCAGGCATCGGATGATCTCGCGTTTGGTCCGGCCATCGGCGGTGCGTCGGGCGACGTCGTCGCGGGTTGGTTGGTGGAATCGCTTGCGGACGATGACGGCTCGATAGAGGGCGGCGGTGGCCTGTCGGTGGCCTCGCTTGAGGCGGTGCCGGCCGGTGGTCATCCCGGACGAGGCCGGGACCGGGCACGCGCCGCAGAGCTTCGCGAAGGCGGCGTCCGAACGAATCCGGTCAGGGTGATCGCCGAAGAGGATCAACGGATGTGTTGCAACTTTCCAAAAGCGGCAAGAGAGCGATTGGTCGAGTCGGCCGGGCTCCGTCTCATGCCGCCACCTCGAACAAGTTGTGGAGGAACTGAATCTGTCGCCGCACATCCGCACCGCTCACCCACCTCGCTTGCCCCTTCCGGATCATGTGCATGGCCTCGTAGCCGTGGATCGTTCGCCGCGCCGCCTGAAACTCACGAAACCCCTGCTTGGCTTTCACGCGTCGTTTGATCGCTCGATGATCCTGCTCCAGGATGTTGTTTACGTATTGGACTGGCCGGTGGCGGCAACGGCGTCGCAGGAGTCCTGCCTTTTTCACCCCTGAAATCGCCGATCCGTAAAGGCGGGCCTGGTCCGTGTTGATAACACGGGGCTGCGGATGCGACGGATCAGTGAGCGCCTTGCGGAACAGGCGTGTGGCCGTAGCGGCATCGCGCAAGCCCGAGAGCACGAAGTTGATCGTGGCACCGGTGGAATCGAGGGCTCGGTCGAGGTCGCACCACCGGCCCTTGACACGAACGTAGGTCTCATCGACACGCCAGGACTTGTTGGTTGGGTTGAGATGACGGCGCAGCCGCTCCTCCAGTTCGGGACCGTAGCGCTGGACCCAGCGCCAGATTGTCGTGTGGTCCGCTTCCAGGCCGCGCTCGCGGAGCAGCTCTTCGACATCGCGGAACGAGAGCGAATACCGCAGGTACCAGCGCACGGCGCACAGAATCAGCTCGGGCTCGGTTTGTCGCCACTTAAAGATCGCCGGTCGGATTGCCTGCTTCATGATCTCTTCAGGTTACCAGCCGCCGTCGGCCACAGTTGCAACACAACCATACCGAGCCATCGAGGGATCGTCACGCCCGCCTCTCATCAACTTGACTGTGCCGTCGAACGTGTTGCCGTCCTCGTCCACCGCTCGCCAGAGATACTGTTGCCGACCAGATTCGTTCGAAATCCAGTTCCGTCTGTCCAGCCAGCGCTGCGGGTCTCTATCTAGACGGCATCACGCCACTCGGTGGAGTTGAGACGAACGGCATGCAAGCCGACTCGAACACGGCTCTCGTCAGGTCTGAGTGTCTTCCACGCGCGCGCATACGCAGTGAGTTGTTTGTGATACCGAGCCGTCAGCTCCGCAGGATCATCCACTTGGTCGGTCTTGTAGTCCACGATCTCCCAGGTATCGCCGCGTCGATAGGCGAGATCAATCACGCCGTGGGTGATCTTCGTTTGTCCCGATTTCGCCTCGATTGCGTACGAGAAGGGCACCTCCGTGTAGCGTTCGTCGGCGTGCAGTGCTCGTTGCCACATGTCGCTTGTCATCACCTGCTCGACGGTATCGAGGGTCGCGGTGATGACGGATTGAAGCGCGGGCTTTCCGCGCGTCAACCACGTTGCTCGACGCCGTAGCCGCTCCCGATCCGGCTGGCCGGTCGTCGCCGCACACTCGAGCAGCTTGTGGACGAGGTCCCCCCACTCGATGCCTGTGGCGGGTCCACGGAGTAACTGCGCCGAATCCTCTTCCCGAACGACGACGTCGCGGTGAGTGGCGCCCGTGACCGACTCAGTGGTGAACGACAGTGCAGCCCCCTTGAGGACGCGGCGGACTCTCGCGTCGTCGGCCTCCTCGATCGCCTTCGGCGAGAGGTCGACACTGACCAGCGTGGGTTCACTGACTTCTGTCGGCACCTGAAGATCAGCCATCCCAGCAAGGTGTGGCTCGAACGGCAGCCAGGGGCCCTTCCTGACATTGGGCTTCCCCCAACGGCTGACAACCAGAAGCGTCCGCGCGCGGGTCGCCGCCACGTATCGCAACCGCTCGTGCTCGGCGGCGACGAACGCGAGTTCGGCCGCTTCGTATGCATCCCACCCCACTGGAAGGCCCAACAACTGCCCGTGAAAGCTCCCTGGCTTCTTCCGCTCGATCCTGAGGACACCGAGAGCAGACTCGCCGTCACGAACAATCCGTCGGTCAGCCTTGGGCAGGAAGGTGCCGCAGGGATCAGCGAGGAAGACGACTTCAGCCTGAAGCCCCTTGGCCTTGTGAAGGTTCATCAGGCGCACGACGTCGGTTCGGCCTGGTTCGAGGGGTAACGACTCGATTTCGTTCGACTCGACATCAGCCTCCAGCGACGCGGCTGCGTCGGCCAGCGTGCCACCTTCCTCGCTGACCCAGCGAACCCGGTCCAACGCCTGGAGCAGGTCGCCAGCTTTGGCGCCTCCGCGTGTCTCGCCGACCGTCAGCGCCAGTAACCCCGTGTCCTCCAGGATGCGCTCGACTGCCGCGGGAGCCGACAGCGTCCGGGTGATGTGGTACATCGCACGCAGGCGACTGAGCGCCCGGATGACGCTGGATTCAGCCTGTGTCGTCGGGCCGTCCTCGAGCGGGATGGCCGTGAAGATGAACGTGCCTCCCGCGCTGCGATGAGCATAAAGCGCAGGGTCACTCACGCCGAACAACGGTCCGCGCAGCACGCCAACAACCTCCACCTCGTCATCCGGATCCGCTAGCGCCAGGAGCAAGGCGGCAAGTACGTGCACCTGTTCGGAGTCACCGAACGCGCTGGCACCGCTCACCTCCACGGGTACACGCTCCGCATCCATCGCCCGTGCGTACTCCGCGAGGTTGCCCTTCTTCCAGGTTAAGACCAAAAAATCACCAGGCTGCCGATTCCCGGCGTCAATCTCAGCGCGAATGTAGCGGGCAATGGCCCCGGCATCGTGTGCGACAACGTCTGCGGCCTTCTGACAAGTACTCGGCGTGGTCAGGACGCGAATGCCCGTGGTTCTGCCACTCGGCGAAGGAGGCTGGTTGGTATCGAATGATAGCGCTGGCTCGAGCCTCTGATACTGCGGTTGCTGGGGCGTCGGGACGTCGGGGAACACGTCCTTGAACGCACCATTGGCCCACTCGCAGAGGAGCGGTGTTGCCCTGAAGTTGGCTGCGAGTGGAACGAGACTTCCTCCGCTTTGGTGAATGAGTTCGCTCACCCGACTGTAGATCTCGATGTCAGCCCGACGAAAGCGGTAGATCGACTGCTTCGGGTCGCCGACGATGAACAACGCGCCCGGCCGGAGAGACACGGTTGTCCAGTCGGATGCGTCGCTCCCGTCGCTGGCCAGCCAGGCCACCACTTCGGCTTGAATCGGGTCGGTGTCCTGGAACTCATCGACGAAAAGCCACTGGTACTTCTGCTGCAAGGCCCGCCGCACCGTGAGGTTCTCGCGGAGTACGCGGGCGGCGCACTGCAGGAGGTCTTCGTACTCCAGCGTCAACGCCCGGTATCGATGCGCACGGGCAAACTCCCGGCCTTGGACCATGAGCGTGATGGCGAGGCGGTAGACGTAGTGACGCCATGCCTCGAGGAATGGTCCGATAGCTGCCCGGAGGTCGGCAAGCATCCGGTCGATGTCCTCGCGCAACTGGCGGGGATCATCGTACCACTCCGTCCAGCGGCTCATTGTGATCCGGAAGGCGCCTTCCCACGGCGCAACCAGATCAACCAGGTCGGCCGGGTGGTCTCGTCTGGCGATCGTGATCCTCCATTGGCCGTCTCGAGCCTTCTGGAGGACCTTGCACGTCGTGTCGTCTGGAATCCTGCGAGGGAGCAGCGGGTCCAGTTGCTGCCAGAATCGGTCGAGGGCCGCCCACGCTGGCGTCGGGTCCGGTGCTGGTGCGTCGCCAGCTGGGAACTCGACCTCGTCGAATGTGCAGATCGTCGTGAAGGCATGGTCGAGATCGCCTGCTCTGATCCCGGCATCACGCAGTTCGGGGAGCAGTGCGCCTCCCTCGGCTCGCTTACGCGCGATGAACGCTCGCCAGAGCTGCTGCCTGGACTCGATGGCGCCGACATCGTCAAGCTCGGCGAACCCAGGCGCGAGTCCCGCCTCGACGGGACGCTCCCGGAGGAGATGGGCGCAAAACGAGTGGATGGTTCCAACAAAGAGACGCTCGAGGCGGGACAGCGCCTCCTGCGCGCGCTGTCGCCGGTCGGGATCATCTTCTGAGGCACGACGCTCCTCGAGCACCTGCTGAAATCGTCCCCTCAGCTCTGCCGCGGCCTTTCGGGTGAATGTGACCGCCGCCATGTGCTCGACACGATATTGTCCGGACAGAACACCAGCCGCCATCCGAGTGGCGAGGCTCTGCGTCTTGCCTGAACCCGCCCCGGCCTCAACGAGCATATTGACGTCGAGGTTTCGCTCGATGACGTCTCGACTGGCCTTGTCGGGCAGCGGGACCTGACCGTTCGGCCCGGCCGTGGACTTAATCATGTTCACGCACCCGGAGAAACGGTTTCAGCGCGTCGTTGACGCCGTCGGCGCTGGCCGCCTTCAGCTTCGTCCTTGCATGTGCACGGGCGGCCGGGGCCTTCTCGATGTCCGGACCGGTTCCCTTCTTGCGCCTACCACCACATGCAGCAGACAGCTCACAGAACCGGCAGTCTTCCTCGTCCGCCGTGTGCAGGTACGCTCCTGCGCCAAGAATGTCGAGTAGATCTGTAAACACTTGCGCCAACGTGGCTTGAGATGGATGAGGAATCCGCTTCTGTTGCCCACCACCTTGTTGGCTGGGAAAGTAGTACGTGCCTGTGCCGACGACGGCGCTGCCGTCGTGTGCCCGCAGCAGGTCCGCTGCGGCGATGCCATACAGCGCGTGCTGCAGGAGGCGCCCTCCGTTGAAGGTGCCTGTGTAGGCCGGCCGAAAGAACGACCCTGTCTTGTAGTCGGTGACTTCGTAGTGTCCCGGACCGATGCGATCGATTCGGTCAATCCGGCCCCGGATACGAAAGCGGCGCGCACCCAAAGCGAGCTCCACCGGCTCGGCTCGGCTGAGAGGCTCGGCGGTATCGGATGTGCCGTGCGATAGACCGAATCCGACCTCGAACCCGACGGGTTCGCGCCCGTCGGCACGATTGACCGCTTCGTATGCCAAGAACAGCTCGAGGTCACGCAGTAGCTGATCGCGATCGCGCTCGAAGATGGCGTCCGATGGTGGCGGTCGCTCGCTTCTCAGAATCTCGAGGCGGGCGAGGGCCCGCTGCCGGAGCCATGCCGTTTGGCGGCGCGGGTCGACTGGCTCGCCGGTGTCCGACAGCTGTCGGAGCCGGCGCATCACGTCGGCGTAGAGCGCGTGGAGCTCACCACCTCGGATGAGCGGGTTGAGCCATTCGTCAGGATCGCGGTCCTCGTCGTCCAGTGGCCGCAGCCGGAGACCGACCTGCAAGAAGTAGCGAAACGGGCACGCCGCCAACCCCTCGAGTTTGCTGGCCGAGATCGGGCGACCCGACTGGCGCGGGTCGAGCTGGGCGGCCGCGGCTGGAACAAAGCCGTCGAACGCCGTAAATCGAGTCGACGCTCGCTCGTGCTCGGCCTGCAGCCCTCGGGCGAGCATCGGATAGGCCACGAATAGCGATTCAAGTCCTGCGTTGCCCACCTTCAGGAGGCCGCTCAACCACCACCCGGCATCCGATAAAGCCGCCTCGCCAGTGCGAGGTACCACTGAGACCGGCTCGCCGAGGTCGCGGCCCAGTTGCTCGTACGTGATCTCCCGCTGCGGGTCCCGCAGGCGTCTCGCCTGCAGCATCAGCCACGACGGGAACGTCTCACGATAGTCGCGCAGGTTACGACAGGAGTACGAGAGGGTCCAGGACGAGACCGCGAGGCCCGATTGTGACGCAGCGCCGCCTGCGCCAAGGACCGCCATTCTCGACACCACGGTGTGCACCGATTCCTCGACGCGGTCAAGTGACGTGGCGAGTGACGGGTGAATCGTTCGCGCTCAGCGTCGAGCAAGACCGGGTCTTCAACGGGGAGCGGAAACACGCGGCCTTCTTGGAGCCCGACGACAAAGGTGTGTGGCCGACCAGCGAAACCGGCACGTTGCAGCATCGTCACATGGAGGTGCCCTGGCCGTGCGCGGTCGGGGGCGACGGTCACCCCTTCAAGTGACGCTCGAATCAACTGCAAACACTCACGTGTCGGCTGCGACACCTGCCCCAGCGTTCTAAGTTCGTCGAGAGCAACCTTCACTGCATGCTTGGCCTGACGGTCCATCTCCATTGACGTCGTCGCAAAACGGTCGATGAACGCGTGTGCTGCGGTCACGACGTCGAGCAGAGAGACCGGTGCTGTCGTTGAGGCTTCGGGAATGGCTGCGAGCAGGGCAGTAATCCAGTCGCGCACTTGTTCGGCGTGTACCGCTCGTTCGAGCCGGTGCACGGCTTCATCGGTTTCGACTTCTGGATCGGCGGCCAGGGTGCGCTCCGTGGCTGCGAGAGCCGTCAGTCGCGACGCGTACGTCTGACGTCCCCATGTTGCCTCCGCGCGCAGCAGCAGTCGGGCCGCACGTCCGGCCTTGGGCCCATCGGGAATCTCGAGTCGCACATCGCCAGACTGAAACAGGCGACGAAGACCGCTCGCGGGAAATCCTTCTTCTATCCAGTCGCACCATGCCAGGAGCGCCCGTGCTGGACGTGCAACCGTGACAGGCAGTCCAGGAGCGAATGTGATCGGCCACTCGTAGCGCTGTGCCTTCTGCCAGATCAGAGGCACGTAGTCGGGTGACGAACAGGCAATCTCAACGTGATCGAAGCTCAGTGAGCCCTTGTCACCATGGAGGATCCGTCGAAACACCTCTTCGACTTCGGCCTCTCGACCGCCGGCGCGAAACAGCTGGAGCTGATCGGGCGAGGCCGGCTCACTGATCTCAGTCGGAGACAACAGGTATGCCAGTGGAGATGAGACTGCCTGCTCGCGTGCCGGAACCTCGGCGAAGCGGCGCGGGTGCCGCGAGCCGGGTATTCGAGGCGCAATCGGCTCGATGCACTGACCTGGAAGACCGTCCAGAAGCTGCTGAACCAGCGGAGCCCAGATGACGTCCGGCATGCGAAGAACCGGATCCTCCGGGCCGATCGCTGAATCCTCTAGATGCTGCAGCGCTTCGCGATAGACCGTCGCGCGATCGGCGAGACGTCGTGACGCAAGATGTGCCTCGAAGGCCGCAAGGAGCGCGACCAACTCGGCATGTTTGTCAGCGTTCTCAAACCCGTCGGGTGAAAGGGCACTCGAAGCGATCCCGGCGAGCCGCAGCTCACGAACGGTGGCCCACAGCGCCGAGCCCATTTGCGGATGCAACGCGAGGTGCCTGAAGTATGCAGGGACGTCATTCGGCAGTTCACGGAGGAGGCGCATGATCACCGCGGGGCCGGAGTCGTCCGCCGCCGGGTCGATGCCGCGCTCAGCGAGACCAGGGCCAGCGAGTTCGAGGGCCAAGTCGAACGGCGTCTTGAAGCGGAGATTCGCCCAGTGGGTTCCCTCAAGGACAAGACGATCGCCGATGGTGTGCCCGAGGGCATGGGTGGGGACGATGACCCACTTCGAGCGGGTTGGATTGTCCTGGCAAAGCTGGACGAGTTGATCGATGAAGGGGTCGAACAAAGCTCATGAATGCTAATCGACCGCGGGCCAGCTTCCAACTCATCCCGTGCCACCACAAGATGCGGTAGACGCCGGCGTGGGAGATCGTGATGCCGGGCGAGAATCGATATCCGTGAAGCTGGCCGTCTGACTCCTCATCGGCCTACTCTGCCACTCGTCGCCTCAACCTGATATACACACCCCAGGCATGGTACCACCTCACGGCGAGAAAGGCCGTCCCATCTCCACTTACACCACGGCCTCCACTAGGTGGTCGGGAGAACGGGATCAAGCACGCGAACGAGATCCGCGAGGCATTGCGCGTGCCAGTCGACGACGCTGTCAGGCACAGTGGCTGGTTCGTCACCTGGAGCAGGCAACTTCGAGGTCGATTTGAGTGCCAGTGTGAACTGCACCTTCGACGGAATCTTCGATTGGATTGCCGGGACAGTCCTGAGGGCTTGAACGACGGATTCGCCAAGCGTGCGGTTTTCCTTCATGTCGACCTTCAAGGGTACTGAGTAGGTGACCCGTTCACCCGCGTCCGTGTCAGCGCTGTCGACGGCAAGGCGGAAGTGTATCTTCGGGTACGTGTTCCCGGGTTCGGCCGACTGGCTCAGCCCGACAATCGGGTCACTCTCGTTGACACCAAGCGCCCCCCACCCGGAACGAAACACGCACGCGTACTTGTCGCGACGAACGAGGAACTGCCATCGTCCCTGGTACTGTTCCTCCAGACGCTGACAGACCTTCGATCCGACTGAAGCGTGAGATTCATCACGCTTTGAGGGAAGACGGCGCCGGATCGCCCGCCACGCGTCCAGATGCTCGTTGTACAGCTTGCGACAGAGCTCGTCTATTTCAGGATTCTGTTCGGGCATGATGTGGCTCCGCAATGCCGCGCAGTAGTGTCGCGCGAGGCCAAGGCCGACGGAGTGGCGGCCGCGCGCGGGAGGCGCGGCGAGAGCTTCCTCTAACAACGCGACAATCGTGCGGTACCCGATGCTTGCGACCGGACAGCCGGGTGTTGACTGCGGCTTTCTTCCGTCGGGCGTAAGAAAGGTGAGGACGACCGCCGTACCTGGAAACGTGTAGGCGAGTCCCTCCCCGTACCGACGCAATTGATTCTTCCCCTCGGGCGCATCAATCTTGTTCTCGATGCCGAGAACGAACCGTTCATCCCCTCGGCGAAGGTGGAGCAGGATGTCTATCGGGCCTTTGCCGGTACTAAACTCCCGGTGCACCTCTTCGACAACGAGAGCCCCCTCGCCGCATCGCTTGCAGGCAGCCAGCATCGCACGCCCGAAGGGAACCGCGAAACGATCGGCGAGTCCGTGCCAGCCTTTCGGGTCCAGCAGCCACCCGAGCATGTCACTGTGGACGCCCTCGACCCGCAGAATGCGCGGGACCGTGAGGAAAAAGTTTGGTCGACTCCTGACCTGATTGAGGATGGAGTCAAGGCGGGCCAGCCCGTCCCAGGCCGCTAAATTTTGGAGTGCCGTATCCTCTCTGGCCGATCTTGCACTCATGCGAGTCACTGGCGCTGGCAAGCGTAACTGAACCCGCCGTACATACCCAGCACTGGGAACCACATCTCCGGCCTATCCAACCCCAGCAGCGGCTTCACTCTTTCGATCAGCTTCGGGCACACGTCCGTCATGCGGCCTCTCGCGCCCGAGCACGTAGGCGAGCGGCCACTGATAGTCTCCCGTCGGTTGAGAAGCGATCATCGAGCGGTGGCTGGGGCGGCGCGTGCAGAGTCGCCACGAACCGATCTGCAGCTCTACAGCGGGCGTGGTGTTCACGGAAAAAGCCCGTGCCGCCGCCGTACCCCCCCATCGGCGACCGCCGGGGGCGAGCTTTACCCCGTGGCCACATCGTCGGGTGTACCCCCCGGCGTCCCGCCCAGGTATTATCAACCCAGCGAACGTCAGCGTTGACGAAGACGCCGCCGGGACGGAGCGCCCGGTAAATGCGTGCATAGAGCCGGCGTTTGCGAGCCATGGTAGGCACGTGGTGCAGGGCCAGGGACGTGGCCACGGCGTCACACGGAGGGAGCGGCGCCTCGAACGACCCGCGGCGGACCCGCGCGCGGGGTCCAAATCGCGTGAGCCGGAGGCGCGCCTGGGCTAGCATCTCTGGATCAATGTCGAGGGCTTCAACGGCCCCGACGCGGTCATGTGCCAGCAGCGCTTCGGCTAAGGCACCCGTTCCCGTGCCGAGGTCCAGCAACAGGGTTGGGTGGACACCGGCGATCTCGCTCGCGGCTCTGGTCAAGGCCTCTTCGTAGCCTGGAATGAACGTGCGGATGGCCGCATCGTACGCATCACTCTCCAGGCGCAGATGCTTGCGGACGACGTGGCTCATCCGTTGCTCGTCGGTCGATAGATCATGGACGCTCACATGCAGCGCTTCAACAGCGGGTGCTTCCGCCATCAACTGTTGCTACCCCGCCCTTATCTCGTTCTAACCAAACCGCTTAGACTAGATATTCAGTGCCAGAGAGCTGCCAGCGTCAAAATCGTCTGGAAGTATTTGGATGATTAAGGCTTAAGCTCTCTTCACCAACACTTGATGACGGAAGCACCCCACGCGGCACAACTATAGGGCGAGGACGTTGATGTTGCCGTCGTTGGAGGCGACGCAGGCACGTGCGTGCAGACGTTGACCGACCTCGACGATCTTGGCTCGTGCTCGCTCATCGTGTCGCGTCGCTGGGATCGACTCCTGTCCTGTGTTCTAGGCGCTCTGACGAAACGACCGGCGGCAACTCGCTGAACAAAAATAGTGCACCGTGGACCCGGTCCGCTCGGAGACCGCGCGCGACGGCTCGACATAAGTTCCACAGATCGGATCACGTACGAGCGGCATGCTCTTAATGGAACCGCCGGTTGTTGAGGCTCCCGGACGCGGACCAGAAAGCCCCGCGCGCAACCCGTGAAGAAAGGCCGTGACCACACGCACGACGAGCGCGAGTATCAGCAACCAGATGACCCATCTCAACATCATGGTGGCCTACCGTGCGTCTTGCGCCAAAGCCTCAGACCCCGCGGGGTTGGACGCGACTCAGCGCGTCGCGGGTGGCGCGGCCGCTTCTCTCACCTCCCGCACACCAATTCCCCGATCTGAGGGCAACAAACCTGATCGACCCATATAATTCTCGTCGCCGTTCGAGATTGGAACAATTTCTGGAACCGGCTCTTGTTCGTCTGACATTCTCGCTCTCCCTCGTATGAACAGCCCCATGTGAGCCCATCCCTCCCGCGCGCTGGGGACGTCTGGTCTGCAGCCGGTGGCGACTTTGAACTGGCCTCCTCCCCGGGAGGAAGACCGCCTACGACGTAGCGATAAATGCGATCCGTTCGTGCTCAGTGCAGCAGCCCACTCATGTCGACACTGGCTTTAGCCCTGGATCCGCCACCGTTCGACCCACTGGCCTCCGATGTGTTCGAGGGCGACGATCCCATGCACGGGAAACGCCGTTCTCCCCTCGGCGCTCCTCTCGATGAGCAGACACAGCAGCCGCTCGATATGCGGCACGTGACCCACAAGCATGATGTCCCGCGTTTCGTCTGTGAGCTGGTCGACCATCGTTTCAGGTGGATCGGTTGGCTGAAGCCCCCGAGCCGCTGCGTATTCCGCGAGGGGGTTGCACGCGCGCCAAAACGCCTCAGCGGTTTGCCGGGCGCGCAGCTTGCCACTGTGCCAGACCACCGTTGGCCTGACGCCTCGCTGCGCTACCTTCTCGGCTAGGTGTTCGACTCGGGTCCGCCCATCCGAGGACAATGGCCGCTGCAGGTCGACGCTTGGCGGTACGGCGGGACCATGGTGCACGAGGTAGAGCCACATGGATTATTCCCTCGCCGTGTCTCACGGAGGACGATGGCACACACGCATCACTGCACGTGAACGACTCTAGGGTATTCCCGTGGTCTGAGCGGGCTGCGAGGTCTCGAGCTCCTTGCTAGGCTTTCTCCTGCGGGGGGACGTAATCGGGAGGCAGCGCCGACCCTTCGCCGAAAAAGAAATCCTCCATGAACTTGGCCACCATCTCCTGGGCTTCCTTCTGCCAGGGCATCAGGCGGTATTCGTTGAGGATCATTTTCATCCGCTCTTCCCAGAGACCCCAGGCTTCCATGGAGACGTTGTCGTAGATCCGCTGTCCCAGTTCGCCAGGCCAAGGCCGGGCGTCCAGGCCGGGCATTTCTTTCTGGAACTTCACGCAGTTGACCGTGCGTCCCCCCCTGGGTGCGGAGGCGGACTCGTCAGGCCTGTCGTCACAGGGATCCACGGTGGTCCTCTCGCTTCGCGTGGCAAACACCCCACATCATACCGTTCGCTCTCCTAGCTAGTGTACCCTCTGCCACACCTGAGCGGTCATCCAGATCGCGCCCGTTCTCACCTTCGGAGGTTCACCTCTGCCGCGCATGTGCAACGCTTCCTGTCCGTGCCGGTTGCCTGACACCGCGCTGCGATGCCTTCTCGGCCCGGTGGTCGACTCTGGCCCGCCCATCTGAAGACACTGGCCGGTGCAGGTCGACGCTTTGTGGGACCAGGGCACCATGCTGCACGAGGCAGAGCCACATGGATTCTTCCCTTGTCGCCGTGCCTCACGGAGGAGGATGGCACACACGCATCACGGCAGTTGAACGACTCGGGTGCAGCCTGAGCCCATCTACAATCCCGGCTAGCACTTGGAACCGTGACGCCTCAGGTCTCGTCGCGAGGGCAGCGTTCCCTCCCGCCGTTGGGCCGAAGGATAGAATAGGCCGTTTTCGGGAGGGGATACGTCGTCCAAAAGTGGCGGCCGCATTCCAGGCAGATCCAGAACTGATCGGGCTTCCAGGTTTCCCCGGGACCTGGATCTGTGAGATCCATGAGCGCGCCGCAACGCTGGCAGCGCATCTGAAGGTCGACATCAGCCACGAGCCCCATTCTAGCGTAAGCGGGGGAGACCCCCCGGCTTTGCCGGGGCGGCACCCAGAGTTTGACAGTTCCGGGAGTGGAATGAGGAACTCCCTATCGTGAGCCGCCAAAGCATCACGAAAGGGAGTCCCCATGACGCGCTATCGCAGTCTAAGTCACACGAAGTGGACATGCCAATATCACGTGGTGTTCATCCCGAAGTACCGGAAGAAAGTGATCTACGGAGAATTGCGCCGGGACCTCTGGGAGGTGTTGCGGCGTTTGGCCCAGCAGCGTGAGAGCGAGGTGGAAGAAGGGCATCTGATGGTCGACCACGTGCACATCATGTTGTCGATCCCGCCGAAGTACTCGGTCGCGCAGGTGATCGGGTATATCAAGGGGAAGAGCGCGATCCACATTGCCCGGCACTATGCGGGCGGCCGCGCAACTTCGTCGGGCAACACTTCTGGGCCCGGGGGTACTTCGTGTCCACGGTGGGCCGAGACGAACAAGCGATTCGAACGTATATCCAGGAGCAGGAACAGGAAGAACGTCGGCAAGAACAGCTCCGGTTGGATCCAAGTAGCCACCTTTAGGTGGCTCAAGTGACCGCGGCGCGGTCACGTCACGCCGCTTTGAGCGGCTCACAAGCTAAAGCCCCCGGCTTTGCCGGGGGATACTTACCGCGGAGACTTCAGGGTGGCCGCCGAGCGCGTGCCGCCGGGTATGCGGCGACGAGAGGGTCGCGTTATCGCCCGTCGAGTCTAGCCTTCCCACGGACCTTCGTCGTTCGGCGGGATTATGCAAGAGGACTCGCGGACGTGGCAATTTATCGCCAAAGCCAGCACAGAGCGAATGGATAATAGCCGACCCCTCCATCCGTCATGTTTTGAAAAGCAGACCGGTGAAAAGTGGCCACCGGATTCAAAGTAGCCCACTACCCAATTCGCGACCGCGTAAGGTACGATTAATCGGCTGATCCACTCACGCCGCCTCACGGTGGTAGAAACTGAGCAGTTCGCCGAGGCGCACCCGCCGCTGCACGTCGGTGTCCCCGCGTACCGGCGGGGGTGCTCGTCGCAGGAGTCGGTTGCCGAGTCCTTGATGATTCCGCTCGGCGTAGTAGTGCGGTCGGTTGGGAAACCTTTTCCCTAGGTCTATCTCTGTCCGGGGCGTAAACTACGAGCCGAAGCAAAGCCCAGACGGCAAGATCAAGCCCCCCCTCAGCCCAGGACCTTTGGTCGCGGCTGGGTACGCAAGGACGCACGCGGCCACCAGGGCGAGAATCGAAATCCAGCCTCGGTTGATGTGGTGTGTGCGGTTTCTGGGTGCATCGAATCGAAGCAGGATAAAAACGTGCTCCATGAGCTGTAGCTGCTGGTTGCACAGTGGGCCGCGTCGTTGCATCGTCACGGTGAAAAAGCCAGATGTCGGCACGGGTGACCTCAGTCGAATGTTCTGGGATTTCACCACGAGCTGCTCGCGCCCAGGACCCGTATCTCTTGTGCTACCCTGAGATCAGGATTGAACCGAAAGGAGTGTCTCTGTGTACCCAGAATTCATGATCGCGCCAATGCGCGAGGAGCTGACTCGATTCGGCGTCCGGGAGCTGCGGACGGCGGGGGAGGTCGACGAAGCGCTCACGCAGACGCCCGGAACGGTGATGGTCGTGGTCAACTCGGTGTGTGGCTGCGCCGCGGGGAAGGCCCGACCCGGGGTCGTGCTGGCGCTGGAGCACGCGGCGAAGCCGGACCTCGTCGCGACGGTGTTCGCCGGGGCCGATATCGAGGCCACCGAGCGAGCCCGGGGCTACTTCACCGGATACCCGCCCTCGTCACCGTCGATCGCGCTGTTCAAGAGCGGCAAGCTGGTCTACATGATGGAGCGCCATCAGATCGAGAACCAGGAAGCGGGCGCCATTGCGGCACAGCTGACCGCGGCGTTCGACACGCACTGCGCCGGCGCACCGGTCGCCGGCTAGTGCGATAATCAACGGATGCCGCGTGTGGGTGTTGTCAAGTTGACGAACGGATCGCACAACTGTGGCTGGATGGCGGACTCCCGTCATCCTTATTAATAGGCACACGTCACCTGCTCCCATTCGACGAAGGCCCGCGTGTGCAGTAAACGGTGATGCACGGCCCGCAGCAAATGTCGGCCCACCCGAAAGAGATTCTGCACCACGCCGTGGACCGACGCGAAGCGTTGGAGGTGGGCGGTCGATTTGAAGCCGCGCATCTGGCGTTCGCGCTGGCGCGTCGGTTGATGAGAAACCTCTGCGCGGTTGTTCGCGTATCGATCCGTGCAGTGCACGACGAACGGCATCACGGTGCGATGGGCCGCCGGGTAGCTGCGTAGCTTGTCGGTGATCAGCCGGCGGGGCAGCCGCCCATGCTTCTTCAGTAACTTCCGAAAGAACCGGACCGCAGCGCGCCGATTCCGTCGCGACTGGACGAGGATGTCCAGCAGGTCACCGTCCTCGTCCACCGCTCGCCACAAGTACTGTTGGCGGCCATTGAGCGACACGAAGAGCTCGTCGAGGTGCCACGTGTCGCCGAGCGGGCCGCGCCGCTGCCGGAGTCGTCTGGCGTAGGCATGTCCGAACGTTCGACACCACTGCCGGATGGTCTCGTAGGTCACGGTGATGCCCCGTTGAGCGAGCAGGTCTTCCACATCTCGAAAGCTCAGGCTAAACCGAAAGTACAGCCAGATAGCGTGAGCGATAATGTTCGCCGGGAATCGATAGCCGTGGTAGCTCGGCGCGGGGTTGTTCATCCGGTAACTCTGCTACGCTTGACGTCAACAGTTGACAATGCCGGTGTCGGTGTATTGTATAGGGGTCCAGTACCGGCGGCCACAATGGCAATCCCGGCTCAACGGAGTGGCACATGGGTATCTTCAGCTTCAAGAAAGCACACGAGCCCACCGACCGAAAGACGGCGGTCTCAACCGACGCCACGGCATCGGGGCGGTCCCGCCGCCGGCCGCCGAGATGACGCCGGAACGGGTGGAGCCGCCACGCGCGATCCCGCCGACGCAACCGTCGGCTCCGGCCCCCGCGACGACCCATGACCCGGTCGTGCCGGACCCGCTCAAGACGCTCGAGCTTAAGCCGAAGCTGATCGAGGCGCTGTCGACGGTCTACGATCCGGAGATCCCGGTCAACATCTACGAGCTGGGGCTTATCTACGATATCGACGTGAACGCCGACGGGTTGGTGGGAATCCGCATGACGCTGACGTCGCCCGCCTGCCCCGCCGCCCAGAGCCTGCCGGGCGAGGTCAAGGCCAAGGCGAAGACGGTGCCCGGTGTTAGCGACGCTTGGGTCGACGTTGTGTGGGAACCGACGTGGGACATGAGCAAGATGTCCGACGAGGCGAAGCTACAGGTGGGGTTGTTGTAGACCTGGAAGTCAGCAAACCGCAGGCAGAAGTCGGAACGGGCGCGGGACTGAACGCCGGTCGGCAAAGGCTAGACCCCTCGGCCTTGGAGGTCACTGTGTTGCCGCCGTGACGTTGTCCGGTGCCTCTGCGATGACATAGACATCGGTGTCGCCGAATGCGTATTAGAACGCTTCAACGCGTCCGCCGAGTTGTTTCATCAACACACTCACAGCGGTCCGACGCTTGGTGCCTCCATTTCGGGCTTTGAGGAGCCCCTTGGTGCCCTCGACGGTGTATGACGCCTGGATGAGGTGCTTCGGCATGGCAACCTCCTGAGTTGGGATCAGGACTCTACTCCCGGGGCCCTCGTGAGTGTCAAGCGTTCACCGGCTGGTCCCGATCCGCCGCAGCACATCCCGCCCCAAGAGCCGACCGGCGCCAGATTGTGCCGCCCGTAGGCAACGCTGGCCAAGGGTTTTTCCCAAAGATTCTCACACACAACTACTCTTCGTCAGTTCGCATAGGACCGCGTGTTCATGATCACTCATTCCGGCCGAACGCATGCCAGAATAGGCCGATGAGCAACAGTAGTCCTGGCTATCCGGGCGGGGGCAGAGCCGGTGATGTTCAGCTGATTGACCAGCGTTCCAATCGAGAGCTGATCACGGGTTCAGTGATCGCGACCCTGTCGCTCGTGGTTGTTGCGGGGGTTGCGTTCGTCCTGCTAGGTTCCCCGACAGGCACCAGGACAGATACGAGAGCTTCGATCCTCCCTGCGATCAATGCCCTGCTCAATGGGACGAGCGCAGCGCTTCTCACTGTCGGGTACATCTGCATTCGCCGAAAAAAGGTCATCGCCCACAAGACCTGCATGGCAACAGCCTTCGTGGTTTCTTCACTGTTCCTCGTTACCTACCTGATCCACCACTACTGGGTTGGTGCTGTGCCATTTGAGGGTGAGGGATGGCTCCGGGGCGTGTACTTCAGCGTGCTCATCCCGCACGTCGTTCTGGCAGCGCTGGTGGTCCCCCTGGCGCTGACCACCATCTATCATGGCGTGATATCCCGTTTCGACAAGCACGTCCGAATCGCCAGGTGGACACTTCCAATATGGCTATACGTGTCGGTAAGCGGTGTCCTGGTGTACTGGATGCTGTATTGGCTAGGCTGACCCAGCGCCCGCCGCAAACGGGAGCATCCTCCACGAGCACTGGTCCTTCAGACGCGTGGAATCGCGATGTCAAGGGAGACGGTCCGATACCCGTCCTACTGGTTTTTCTAAGGTAGCCCGGTGCGAGCCCTCCGTCGCCTTCCTGCGCCGTTTAGCGGCCAGAACCCCTGCGCTGTGCTCAGCCACCTCTCGAACCAGGACACCCATCTTGGGGTGGCTTGGCTCCATGTCGACGTGCACGCCGTGGTCCAGCAGCGTCTCGCTGGAGATGGGACCGATCGAGGCAACCATGACGTGGACGAGGGCCTGTCGTAGCAGGTCTTCCAACTGCATCTCGGCTGCAATCGCAAACAGGTGCGGTACCTGAACCGATGTCGTGAACAGGACAACATCCGCCCGCCCTTCGGTTATGTCGCGGATCGCCTGCCGTAGAGGTCCGGTGTCCTCGGGCAACTCCCACTGGTAGACCGGTACCGGGGTGACGTGAGCGCGACGGTCTCGAAGTCCTTGGATCAATGCCAGGTTCGGCTTGCCGTATTCCTGTACGGCGACCCGCAGACCTGCACGCACGGGATCGATCGCCTGTAATAATTCCCGCCAGGTGTTTGGCTCCGGCACTTTCACATCAATGGGGACCCGGAGTTCCTTCAGCGCGGCGATCGGCTTGGGTCCTCGTGCCACGACTGTGACCTTGGTCAACGCCTCGACGAATTCTTCTCGTCGGTAACGGGTTTCCACGACCTTTGTGAGGGCTCGGGTTCCCACACCGGTGAGGAAAATCATCATGTCGAATTGGCCGCCCAGTAGCGCGGCCGCGAAGCGAAGCGCGTGCTGGTTGCGCTCGATTGGCACCTCACGCATTGACGGAGCGACACGCGGAACACCGCGTAGGATTCAATGAGGCGCGCCATCTCAACTGAGCGACGGCTTTCAAGGGCAATCACTCGAACCCCATCAAATCCACGGGATGGCGTGACGCGGGTTGACATCGTCTTCCAGCGGTTCCAGATTGGGGAGAGTATAGCGCTCCCGCTTTCCGGGGATTGGGCGCCTTCAGAAACGTGCGACGAAGACAGCACCGATACTAGCTGCCCTTGGGAAGAATCTTTTCGACCTCGGCGTACGGGCGGGGGATGACATGGACTGACACGAGCTCGCCGACGCGCGAGCCGCCGCGGCCCCGGCGTCTGTCGCAGCTTTCACCGCGCCGACGTCGCCGCGTATCATCACGGTCACGTAGCCGGCGCCAATGTATTCCTTACCGACCAGCACAACGTTGGCCGTCTTCACCATCGCGTCGGCTGCCTCGACCGCTCCAATGAAACCTTTGGTCTCGATCATTCCCAGGGCTTCGAATGGCATGCGAGCGGAACTCTAACAGATTGCAGGAGATGCCCGCCATACGATGATGGCAAGTGCCTTCGAACGCCCCTCTGACGTCGAAGGCCCCGGCGCAGACGAGCCCGGACCTGACGGTGGGTTCGCCGTCGGTGAATGACAACAGCCCGACGACGGAGGGGGCGTTCACCCTGTCGGCGGCGGTGCGCAACGACGGCGACGCCGCCGCGGCGGCGACGACGCTGCGCTACTACCGGTCGACGGACGCGACGATCACGAGTTCCGACACGGAGGAGGGCACGGACGCGGTCGGAGGGCTTTCCGCCGGGGCGACGAGCAGCGAGTCGATCGACCTGACGGCGCCGGCGACGGCGGGTACGTACTACTACGGCGCGTGCGTGGACGCGGTGACGGGGGAATCTGACACGACGAACAACTGCTCGGGGTCCGTGTCGGTCGACGTGCAGTAGCCGTAGGCGACGGTGTGCAACGGCGGAAACGGGGACGCTGCGGCCACGACGCTGCGCTCCTACCGTCGTCGGACGCGACGACGACGACATCCGACACGCAGGTTGGCACGGACGCCGTGTGAGTGATCGCACGCCCGGGCACCGTCGACCTCAAGGGCACCCGACGTGCACACGCACTGCAGACCGCGTCCGATCACGGCGTCCTGCGGCGCACGTCGGTGCGCCGGGAGGCCCGGGGGCGGGCGAGCGGAGGGTCCATGGCGCGCCACTACGCCACCCGCGACTTCTTCCGGCAGATGCCGAACCCTCTGCTGGCCCGCTATTTCCATGCCCGCGGCGTCTTCGTCGATCTCGACATTGCCGCGATGCCGGAGCCCCAGTCCGAGAGCTGTAGGCGGCCTGGTTGACGCTGGACGACGCCCAGCGCCACGCAATGGACGCCGCGTTCCAGGACATCGCGGCGCTAGGTGGCGAGAAAGGCTGCCGCGCCATCCTCGAGGCGCTGGTGCATGACTCGAAACTGACCGTCAACGATCCCAACCCAGAGGCCAGTCACCGACCAATACTGTACGACTCTGGCCGACCGAGCTCGGTCATCTGGTTCAGGACGTGACACGCGACCACGGACTCGGCCACTCGCCCGCCTCGGGACCGGGCGCGCAGCCGATCCCGTAAGGTGCGTTTAATGGGCTGAGGTCCGGTCAGTGCTGGTCGAGTCTTCCAAGTAATCTCAGGCCATGCCGCCTGCGCTCCAGTTCCTCGTTCTCACGTTCACTGGCTGGGTGAACCGCCACCAAGACGATCTGATCGCGTATCTCCGGGAGGAGAATCGGGTCCTCCGGGAGCACCTGGGCCCTCGGCCGCTTCGCCGGACCGATGCCCAACGCCGTCGACGCGCCGTGCGCGGCCAGCAACTCGGCCGGCGCGTCTTGATGCAGGTTGCCGGCATCGTCACGCCTGACACGATTCTCCGCTGGTACCGGAGATTGATCGCCCAGACATACGACGGCAGCGCCCACCGCGGTCGCGGCCGGCCGATGACGCGCCGTGACGTGGCCGCGCTCGTGGTCCGGATGGCGGTCGAGCATCCCCAGTGGGGGGACACACGGATCCGCGGGGCGCTCTCGCACCTCGGCCACGAGATCGCTCGGACCACGGTGAAGCGGATCCTGCACGACCACGGGATCGACCCGGCTCCCGAGCGGAGCCGGCGCATGCCCTGGAAGACGTTCCTGCAGGCGCCCTGGGAAGGCCTCACGGCCTGCGATCTGTTCACCGTCGAGGTGCTCACGCTGGCCGGGCTCCAGCGGTCCCTGGTCTTCTTCGTGATCGCGCTGCAGTCCCGCCGCGTGCCCATCGCCGGGATCCATCCGCAGCCGTACGGCACGTGGATGGAGCAGATGGCCCGCAATGTGACGGACCCGGTCGATGGCTGCGTGCGACGCGCCCGCTATCTGATTCACGCCCGCGACCCGCTCTCCACGCGGGGGATTGGCGAGATCCTGGAGGGCGGGGGTGTCCAGCCGATCCGTCTCCCGCCGAAGAGTCCCAATCTCAACGCGTATGCCGAGCGGTTCGTCCGCTCTATTCAAGAGGAGTGTCTCAGTCGCGTCGTCCCCCTCGGCGAAGGGCACTTGCGTCTCCTCGTGGGCGAGGACGTCGACCACGACCAGCGCGAGCGAAACCACCAGGGACTCGACAACCAGCTCCTGCAACGACCGCCACCGCCGGTGAGCCTGGCCGCCGACGTGCAGCGGCGGGAGCGTCTGGGCGGATGGCTCAATTTCTACCACCGGGAGGCCGCATGAGCGGTCGGCCGATTAAACGCACCTTACGGGTTCCTACGGCCCTTTGGAGTGAGCCCTGACTATGCCAAGCGAACACCCTGGGTGTCAGTCAGGCGACACCTGGACGAGATCCTGTACCAGGAGTTCTACGCCGGAGCCATTTACCTCTGTGTCGGGCAGCGGCGTTTGTGACCGCGGCCTTTGAAACTACATGCTGCATCGTCGGCGGCGGATCACCTAGGCGCAGCGCTTCGTCAAACGCCGCCAGCACATTGCGCCGAGGCCGAGGAGCGAGAACAGTTTCGGCGGGCTGTGCTGCAGGAGCCCGCCGGCATGCGGGCTGATCAGGCTATGACGATGTGGACTTGGCAATGATCACTGGCCCCCCAAGCCTCCGGCTCGTTCCGCGCGCTGACCTGACACTGTTCAGCGAGACCATTGGAGGCAAACACGAAGTCGAGCTGCCGGGTGGCCGTGGCTGGCATCTGGCGATTTGTGTGGTACGTGGGGACGTTGTGGCTGGTACGCGGGAGCTCGTCAGGCCACGGGTCCGCGCGGCGACCCGCGGGCGCTTGCGGCCCCACGAAGGATAGCCCCAGCGCGCGCATTCTGTCGAAGACCGTCGCATAGCGAGAGGCCCAGTAGACGTTTCCGTGATCCCCATACCCGTGCAGGATGTTAAGGTCACCCGCCGCAAGAATACGGTGGCCCGACTGTTGCCCCACGAAGACTGAGATGTCAGAGATGAGGCGGTGGACTGCTGCATCGGCGTAGATCCAACTGCTACCAGTTGTGGGGTACGGCTTCTCCCAAAGGGCATACATCGACACGACGACAAAGGCGTCCCCCGTAAGGTTCGTTTAATGGGCCGAGGTCCGGTCAGTGCTGGTCGAGTCTCCCAAGTAATCTCAGGCCATGCCGCCTGCGCTCCAGTTCCTCGTTCTCACGTTCGCTGGCTGGGTGAACCGCCACCAAGACGATCTGATCGCGTATCTTCGGGAGGAGAAGCGGGTCTTCCGGGAGCACCTGGGCCCTCGGCCGCTTCGCCGGACCGATGCCCAACGCCGTCGACGCGCCGTGCGCGGCCAGCAACTCGGCCGGCGCGTCTTGATGCAGGTCGCCGGCATCGTCACGCCTGACACGATTCTTCGCTGGTACCGGAGATTGATCGCCCAGACATACGACGGCAGCGCCCGCCGCGGTCGAGGCCGGCCGATGACGCGCCGTGACGTGGCCGCGCTCGTGGTCCGGATGGCGGTTGAGCATCCCCAGTGGGGGGACACACGGATCCGCGGGGTGCTCTCGCACCTCGGCCACGAGATCGCTCGGCCCACGGTGAAGCGGATCCTGCACGACCACGGGATCGACCCGGCTCCCGAGCGGAGACGGTGCATGCCCTGGAAGACGTTCCTGCAAGCGCCCTGGGAGGGCCGCACGGCCTGCGATCTGCTCACCGTCGAGGTGCTCACGCTGGCCGGGCTCCAGCGGTACCTGGTCTTCTTCGTGATCGCGCTGCAGTCCCGCCGCGTGCCCATCGCCGGGATCCATCCGCAGCCGTACGGCACGTGGATGGAGCAGAGGGCCCGCAATGTGACGGACCCGGTCGATGGCTGCGTGCGCCGCGCCCGCTATCTGATTCACGACCGCGACCCGCTCTCCACGCGGGGGATTGGCGAGATCCTGGAGGGCGGGGGTGTCCAGCCGATCCGTCTCCCGCCGAAGAGTCCCAATCTCAACGCGTATGCCGAGCGGTTCGTCCGCTCTATTCAAGAGGAGTGTCTCAGTCGCGTCGTCCCCCTCGGCGAAGAGCACTTGCGTCTCCTCGTGGGCGAGTACGTCGACCACTCCCATCGCGAGCGAAACCACCAGAGACTCGACAACCAGCTCCTGCAACGACCGCCACCGCCGGTGAGCCTGGCCGCCGACGTTCAGCGACGGGAGCGTCTGGGCGGATGGCTCAATTTCTACCACCGGGAGGCCGCATGAGCGGTCGGCCGATTAAACGCACCTTACGGGGACAAGATGACGTGATGTGATCTTCGAAACCTTGTTCGAAACCCTGTGGGTATCCAATCCCATCCGGCCAAGGTCGGCCGCCAGCCGGAACCGAGTGATGCGTGGGCCTGGGGTGACCCCGGGCGCGAAGCGTTCACAGGGAGCCCGTAGGCCGCGTGATTGAGCCCCGACATGCACTGAGTGCGAGGGCCGACGTCGTGCGTTGGACGGAAGGTCATCTCGCCGCGTCTCAGAGACCGTGGAGGCGGCGGCCTCGCCGGGGTCGGAGCGCGTGGCATGCGTGCGGGTGGGTTTCCCGGGAACCCGGGAGGCCTCGTCGGCTCCATCGTAAAGACCGCCGGGGGGCGGGCACCGGCTCACCACGCCCGAGGCCGTGGACGTCGCACCTGGCGTCCGACGGAGCGAACCGCAGGTGCTCGGATGGTACCGCCGGGCGAAGGCAACGAAGCGCGGGGGGATGGGCGGCGAGGAGTCGGAGTGTCTCATAGTACCGCCGAAGCGGGGGCATTAAGCCCACGCGACTCCTGCGCCCTAGGGTTTTCTTGGACACTTGATTGCGAGAGAGTTCTCGCAGGAGGAGTGTCGAGATGAGGAAGCAGGTTGAGGAATCGGCCGCGCCCGGCGCGGCCGGCGGGCGCGGCCGTGGGGGTCGGTTTTCGGCCGGGCGCAAGCGCGAGACGGTGCTGCGGCTGCTGCGCGGGGAGGATCTCGAGTCGGTGTCGCGGGCATTGGGGATCACGGCGGCGCGGGCCTCGCAATGGCGTGACCAGTTTCTGGCCGCGGGCCAGGCGGGGCTGAAGAGCCGCGCGCCGGATGCTCGGGACGACGACCACCGTCGGCTGCAGGCCAAGATCGGCGAGCTGCTGATGGAGACCGAGTTGCTGTATGCGAAGGTGGACCAGCTGGAGGCCGGCGGCCCTTTGGCCCGGCGGAGGTCGACGCGATGAGTGGCGCCCAGTCGATCTCCACCCGTCGGGCGTATGGCGTGCAGCGGGTCTGCCGCGTGTGGCACTGCGCCCGCTCCAGCGTGTATGCGAGGCGTCAGGCGACCCCGTCCCCGGCGCCGTGTCGTCGCCGCGGTCCGGTCGGCGCCGCCCCAGATGACGTCCTGGTGGCCCACGTTCGTCGGGTGCTCGAAGCCTCGCCGTTTCATGGCGAGGGCTACCGAAAAGTGTGGGCGAAGTTGCGGGTTGAGGGGCGGCGCACCTCGAAGGAGCGGGTGCGGCGGTTGATGCGGGAGCACGACCTCCAGGCCCCGCAGCGCGCGGGTCACGCGCACGGGCCGAAGGCGCACGACGGGACCATCACCACTGAGGCGCCCGACGTAATGTGGGGTACGGACATGACGGCCACGGTGACCGTCGCCGAGGGGCCAGCCTTTGTCTTCGTGGCCGTTGACCACTGCACGGCCGAGTGCATCGGTCTTCATGCCGCCAAGCGCGGGACCCGCTTCGAGGCCCTGGAGCCGATCCGCCAGGGCATCCGCGAACGCTTCGGTGGGGCGCCCCAGGGTTTTCTTGGACACTTGATTGCGAGAGAATTCTCGTAGGAGGAGTGTCGAGATGGAGAAGCACGATCAGGAGTCGGCGGTGGCGGAGGGAGGCCGGAGGGCGACCGGAGGGGGCCGGTTTTCAGTCGGTCGCAAGAGCGCCGTGGTGATGTGCTTGCTGCGCGGGGAGGATCTCGAGTCCGTGTCGCGGGAGTGGAGGATCACGGCGGCGCGGGCGTCGCAGTGGCGCGATCAGTTTCTGGCCGCGGGCCAGGCGGGCCTGAAGAGCCGAGCGACGGATGCCCGGGGTGAAGACAACCGTCGGCTGCGGGCCAAGGTCGGCGAGCTGCTGATGGAGAACGAACTGCTCTACGCGAAGGTGGACCAGCTGGAGGCCGGCTCCCCTTTGGCCCGGAGGAGGTCGACGCGATGAGTGGCGCCCATTCGATCTCCACCCGTCGGGCGTACGGCGTGCAGCGGATCTGCCGCGTGTGGGAGCGGGCGCGGTCCAGCGTCTACGCGAGGCGTCACGCGACGAGGTCACGCGCGCCGTGGTGTCGCCGCGGGCCGGTCGGTGCCGCCCCGGACGAGGTGCTGGTCGGCCACATCCGCCGGGTACTCGAAGCCTCGCCGTTTCATGGCGAGGGGTACCGCAAAGCCTGGGCGAAGCTGCGGGTCGCGGGGATCCGCACCTCGAAGGAGCGGGTGCGGCGGTTGATGCGGGAGCACGACCTCCAGGCCCCGCACCGCGCGGGGCACGCGCACGGCCCGAAGGCGCATGACGGCACGATCACCACGGAGGCCCCCGATGTGATGTGGGGAACGGACATGTCGGCCACGGTGACGGTCGGCGAGGGGGCGGCGTTCGTGTTCGTGGCTGTCGATCACTGTACGACCGAGTGCATCGGCCTCCATGCGGCCAAGAGCGGGAGCCGGTTCGAGGCCCTGGAGCCGATCCGCCAGGGCGTCCGGGAACGCTTCGGCGCCATCGCCAAAGGTGTCGCCAGCGGGCTTCGTCTTCGTCACGACCACGGATCGAACTACCTGGCCGATGACTTCCAACGGGAGATCAAGTTCTTTGGTATCGAGAGCTCACCGAGCTTCGTGCGGGAGCCCGAAGGGAATGGCGTCGCTGAGCGCTTCATCCGCACACTGAAGGAGAACGTCTTGTGGGTACGGAGCTTCGAAACGATCGAGGAGCTCCGCCTCGCCTTGCTTGAGTTCAAGCGGACATACAACGAACAGTGGATGCTTGAGAAGTACGACTATCGAAGCCCAGCCCAGGTGCGACGCGACCGGGTCGGGCTAGACGCGGCAGCATAGAAGTGATTACCTTCAAACCACTGTCCAAGAACCCTGGGGCGGTACATCGGGGGCATCGGCGACGGCGTGGCCCATGGGCTGCGGCTCCGTTACGACCACGGGTCGAACTATCTGGCCGACGATTTTCAACAGGAGGTCGCGTTCTTCGGCATCGAAAGCTCCCCGAGCTTCGTGCGGGAGCCCGAAGGCAACGGCGTCGCGGAGCGCTTCATCCGCACGCTGAAGGAGAATGTCTTGTGGGTGCGGAGCTTCGACACGATCGAGGAACTCCGCCTGGCCTTGCTCGCGTTCAAGCGGACATACAACGAACAGTGGATGCTGGAGAAATACGACTATCGAAGCCCCGCCCAGGTGCGACGCGACCTCGTCGGGCTGGACGCGGCAGCGTAGAAGCGAATACCGTCAAACCACTGTCCAAGAACCCTGGGGCAGTACACGACCCCGTGGAGGGAAGGGGGCCCCGGCAGGTGGCACCGGTGGAGGGAAAGACGGCCAACACACCGAGGTTGGGTTCCGTCTCCACGTCACAACAACGGATAGCCGAACTGGCCAGACAAGCCGTAGGGATGGCGGTGGCCATCGCCTGGCTTCCTGGACCAGCGGGTACGCGACGGCGCGTAGCGAAGCCATCTGTCGAGGAGCCGGATGCGGCAGAACCCGCACGTCCGGATCTGTGGGCGTTGCGCCTTGAAAGCTCGTGAGGCACAGGCGCCTGAAATGGCAACCGCGGCAAGGCCTAGCCAGCAGCCGCGTACCGAGTCTTGCGTGGCGTTCGGTAACGGCCGCTGCGAAGCGTAGACAGGGAAACTGTAGGCCGGAACGCAAGTGAACGGAAAGATAGCCCCGAAATCGATCGTGGTTGGAGGGGCCGACCCCATCTCCCAAGGGGGAAGGCAACATCTTGCGCCGCGTGATGGCGAGTGGCAGCAAGGCGCTTCCGGGGTTCGTACCGTCGGCATGCAGTTGAAGGGCCTCACGGGAACAAGGGAGGTCCGTCAGGTTCAAGCGGCGCTTGTAGGGTCCGACGAGCTACCAACGCGAGGACGACCCGATGACCTGGCGGAAGTCAGACTGGCTGATAGTACTCCGAGGTCGGGAGAGCCGGCTACATGGGGAAGCGGCCAGCGGAAACTGAGTCGTTCGAGGGCAACATGAGCGTCATGCAATGGACGAGAGGGCCTTCTATGCAAAGAGGAGAACCGCCTGTCATGGAAACGGGACTCGAACGGATAGCAGCCAAAGCTCGTTGTGAGCCGAAGGTGCGTTTTACTTCACTGGCGCATCATGTCACTCGGGGCCGAATTTGGGGGAACCTCTGTGGAATGTCCTCGAAGACGGCGCCGGGCGTGGATGGGCAAACAGTGGAGGAAGCGCAGGAGGAGTTCAAGGCGTGGGTCGAGCCGATGCTCCGGTCCATGCACCGCCGGGGATATCCGGCACCTGCCGTCAGGCGGGTGCACATCCCCAAACCAGGGAAGCGTGAGAAGCGTCCGATTGGCGTGCCATGTGTGGCCGACCGGGCGCTTCAGCGAAGCGTCGCCCAAGTGTTGTCCGCCATCTACGAGGAGGACTTCATGCCCTGCTCGTTCGGCGGGCGGCCGGGTCAAGGTGCCCATCACGCCCTCGCCACGCTCACGGAAGTGATAGCGGGGCGGAAGGTGAGCTGGGTCCTTGAGGCGGATTTGAAGAACTTCTTTGGGAGTCTGAACCACGACTGGTTGCTCCGCTTCGTCGAGCACCGAGTCGGCGACCCTCGCCTGCTCAGCCTGATGAGGCGCTGGTTGAAAGCCGGCGCCCTGGAAGACGGCGTGCATCAGCCGAGTGAGGAAGGCACCCCACAGGGCGGCTCCATTAGCGTCCTGTTGAGCAATGTGTACCTCCACTACGTCCTCGACCTCTGGTTCGAACGCGTGGTGAAGCCCCGTCTGAAAGGCGAGGCATATATGGTCCGCTACCTCGACGACTTCGTGGTGTGTTTTCAGTACCGAGCCGATGCATTACGTGTCCAGGGTGTCCTGCGCAAGCGGTTGGCGAAGTTCAATCTGACGCTGGAACCGAACAAAACGAAACTGGTCGAGTTCGGCCGGTTCGCCGCAAGGCACGCACCGAAACGAGGGAGAAGACGACCGGAGACGATCTACTTCGTCGGCTTCACCCTGTACTGCACCCGGAATCGGGGCGGGGGATACAAAGTGGGGATTCGGACTGAGAAGTCCCGGGTCCGCCGCACCCTGACGACGCTCCGCGACCTGATGCGGCGGATGCGGCACTTGCCGGTTCGAGAGCAGGCCCTGAACCTGAACCGCCTCTTGCAGGGGCACTATGCGTACTTCGGGGTGGCGGGGAACTTCCGTGCCCTGCAGCGCATAGGCCATGCCGTCGAGCGCTACTGGCGCAAGATGCTCAGCAGCCGGAGTCGCAAGGGCCACATCTCTTGGGACGTCTTTCACCAGATTAAGGCGAGGCACCCGTTGCAGCGACCACGTTTACGTCTCCCGCATCGGGAGCTGCAAGCACTCGCTGTGCTGTGAATCAGTTTGCGAAGAGCGGAGTGCGGGAAATCCGCACGCTCCGTTCTGTGGGAGCCGGAGGCGGGTGACCGCCTCCGGCGACCCGGTGCCAGGGTCAGCAACGACCCTGGTCTACCCGACCCTCGCGCCGTCTCGACCTCTTTACCGCCGATTACATCTTGCGGGTCACCGAAGTAGGTAGTTGCGACCCGCCGGCGGCGGCCGTCCGGCACGTGCGACCGCAATGTGAACCCCGCTGACGGTGTCGGGAGCCTGAAGAATGGGCCACGAACACATCCGGCCCACGCGGAAGGGGGTTTAATGTATAACGGTGCCGACCGGGACGGCCAGAATGGAAATCCCGGCTTGAGCGGCTACGGATACGCAACAGAGAACACTCGGCCGACTTCCGGCGGGCTTCGAGCGACTGCTTTCGTCAATCCTGGATGTCATTCGACGGCTTCACCCGTAACGAGCCAAGCCGCGGACTTGCGGAGGAGTGGCCCAACTTCTGATTCTCTGCTAGGCTCTGCGGACGAGACACACAAGGAGTAAGAGGATGAGCGCAATCGACCGTTACCTGAGCAACAACGCTGAGTATGTGGCCGGCTTCTCCAAGGGAGGCTTGCCCATGCCCCCGGCACGGGGGATCGCGATCGTCGCGTGCATGGATGCCCGACTGGAGACGGGGGCTTTGCTCGGCCTTGCCGAAGGCGAGGCTCACGTCATTCGAAATGCCGGTGGTGTCGTGACTGACGACGTGATCAGGTCTCTCACGATCTCCCAGCGTCTCTTGGGCACGCGCGAGATCATGCTCATTCACCACACCGACTGCGGAATGCTGACATTCCAGGACGCCGACGTGAAGGACGCGATCAAGAAGGACACGGGGATCCGGCCACCCTTTGCCATGGAAGCTTTCTCAGATCTTGAAGACGACGTCCGGCAGTCGGTCGCGCGAATCAAGGCGAGCCCATTCGTGCCACACAAGGACGCGATTCGCGGATTCGTGTACGAGGTAGAGACAGGGCGTCTGCGCGAAGTGAAGTAGCTGTCAGGGTCTTCGAGCGGGCCGGCGAGAGCCGGATGACGCCGCCGGCCTCGTCAATTTCGTCCCAGGTGAGGCCGAGGATCTCATGCTTGCGCCAGCCGGAGTAGCAGGCGAGATCGAGGATGTCCTGCCACGGGGCGGGGCGTTGTTGCGCGGTTCGAAAACTGACCCGCAACGCCCCCTACCCACAGACCCGTTAACGACCGATAGCGTACGACGCCGGCCTACCAAGCTGAGTCATCTGATTGAGGATGTTACATGCGAGGATGGCCTCCGTCTCTTGCCCCGCCCGACTGCGCGCTCGAAGGCTCTCCCCGATGATCACCTTGTACCGGAAGAAGGCGTTCTCCATACGGGCCTGCTGATGGTAGCCCGAGTCCTTCTTCCACTGTCGCCGTCCAGCCTGCTGCACCTGTCGGATCGTGCGGTCGCGCGCGGGCGATCGTGGTCGCCGTCCAGACACGGTGGCTGTCCTGGTCGGTGGAATGACGACCGTCGCGCCACGCGCACCCGCAGCCTCGTAGATGCCACGCGTGTCGTAGGCCGCGTCCGCCGTGAGGCAGGAGACGTTGCCTTCGACCTTGTCGATCAGATCGAGGGCTGTCGTCGCGTCGTCAACATGCCCGCCGGTCAGGGCGTGAGCGACGATCACGCCCGATCCGTCGACGCCCAGATGAAGCTTCTTCCAGCCGCGTATCCCGCGTCCGCCATGTTTCACGGCCGCCCATTCACCTTCACCCACAGTCGAGAGCCCGGTACTGTCGACGATGACCGGTACTGTCGACGATGAGATGTATGCCTGCGCCCGCGGGCAGGCGGCGAAGTGCAAGGTCGAGGTGCTGACCACGCCGTGAGAGAGTCGTGTGATCGGGCGCGGACAGGTCGAGGCACAGCATCCCGAAGATCGACCTCAGAAAGCCCTTCGTCTGACGAAGGGGCAGGTGAAAGATCAGGCGGAGCGTCAGCGCGGTTTCGATGGCAACCTCGGAGTACTGCAGCTGCCCTCCGCGCTTGCCGACGCCCACGGCCTCCCACGTGGCGATCGCTTCCGGCGTCAACCACAGGGTGACGTCGCCGCGCTGGACCAGTGCTCGGTCGTACGCCGGCCAGTTTCCGACGCGGTATTTCGTTGTGTACCTGGGATGCACTCTCGACTTCACGTCGAGATCATGCCCCTTCGGCCGTCACGATGACCAGGGCCGCGACGAACACTTGTTTCCGCGCACCAACGCCCCAGAGAGTGCGCCATCGCATCCGCGCGCTTGATTGATCACGGCAGTGACCTCAGCCATGAACTTTTTCACAACTTGACGTACACAACCCGCAGACAAGGGGTTGCCAGTGACCGTGGATGTGATGAAAAGCGTCTCGCTGAAGCTAGTCGAGAAGATTATCACTGGGCAGTAAGTTACCGGGATTCCCGGTACGATTCACAGTTACTATCTTGCGCGTGCCTCCTCAACACAATCGTCGTTGCCTGTTGCGCGGCGCGTTCGTCGCCGCGCTATGCGCGGTGCTCGCCGGCCTGCCGGATGCCGCCAGCGCCCAAAGCGAGCGACAGGGGTTCTATGCTGGCCTGCAGCTGGCCGTCGTGAACGCCACGCCCGTCAGCTCATCCCTGGGCAGTATTAACCACCCGACCCGCTGCGATGTGCTTCTCTACCCGAGTGCAGTGAGTCCGCCGGTCCACGATCCGGCGTGCCTCGACTCCGCGCCAGCGTCATCGGCCCACTCTGCCATCCGAAGCCTCAACTACAAAGTAACTCGTCCAGCCGGCCCAACATGTCGTGGCAGACTGTGCGGCGGACCACAACCGTCCGCTTGTTTCATTCGTCGTGGTGTCGCCAGACATGCAGAACGTGACAATGCCCCCAACAGAGTCAGCCGGAAAGGGTGTCGGGGTGGCGAGATCGGATGGGGATCGTCAGCGGAAGGGGGGGAGATGCGCGACATCCAGACAATCGCCGGGACGTGGCGGCTGATCGGTGCCGGGGCCTCGTCGGCACTGCCGACGCCGCACCACGTGAAGTTCGTGTTCTCCGTTGAGGGCGAGCGCGTTCGGGGCGCGATCGTACGGCAGGACGATGACAGGCAGCTTCCGGTTGAAGTGGTCCTTGACGGACCCCGGCTCCGGCTGCGGATCATCTCGCCGGTGCCCATTCCCGGAGACCCTGCGGAGTTGCCATGGCTGGTGCTGACGCCGGCCGGTGATGCCTTCGAAGGGTACTGGGAGCGGGCGTCCGGAGGGCGCCTACAGCCGGCGATCGCGCTGAGGCTGGTGCGCGCGACCGCCTGATCGGGCAGGCTCGGGACACGCTGGGCTTTTCGGGGTTGTCGGCTCGAACCAGAACGGCGTGGTCCGCGGACGGCTTCGATGGTTCCTCGTGCTGCGGCGACGAAGGCCGACATGCTCCTTCGCTGTTATGATGCCGTATGCTCAACAAGAATCTCCTCCGTTCGTATGCGCTCAAGTGGCAAGAGCGCGATTGGTCGAGTCGAGCGGGCTCCGTCTAGTCTCGGACGAAAGCGTCGAAAGTCTTCTCGGGGCCACGGAAGATCTCCTCGATTTTGCTCCCCGAGCCTACCCCACCAGGCCCGGTCTCACGCCACGTCGGCTGAATTCTCGGACAAGTACGGGGGACCCTCAGGAACGTGCGGGAACTCTCACGTATTGCGGAGCAGGAGTTGCACGCGGTTGTCTTGGTCTGCACGCGAGTCCGCCAACACCGGATGGCGACGAGTACGGTGACCAAGCCGACGATTCATTGAGTGCTCGGCGCGGTTGTGCGGGGAACGTCCCGCCAACGGGTGTAGACCCTGGAGGGTGGGCCAGTGGGACACCAGCCCACTGCTGAATGTTCGGCTCGCGCGGATGCATCTCGTTCAGACGACGGAGAAACCGCGCGGCAGATGTCCCGCGCTGTCACCGAATACAAAGGGATGAAAACGATGATGCGAATCATACTAATCGGCGTGTCACTCGCGGTGCTCTCGGTTGGATGCCGACAGGACCCGTTGGCTGAGTTGCGAGAGGGGGCTCAGGGAATCCTGGACGACGCGCGAACGAGGGCAAACGACGTGCGCGAGCTGTCGGCAGCAGAGCTCCAGGCTCTCTGGGCCATCGAATACACGTCACTCGAGGTGGCCCACGCTGATCTGGGAGCCGTGGACGAACGGCTCAATGCGATGGGACGGGAGCGGTGGGAGTGCTATCACGTCAGTGAGCATGAGCAGGGACGGGTCTTCTACTTCAAGAGACGCACGTCGAACGCGGTCGACTACCTGACCAATCTGCTGAGGGTCGGCGCGGTCGCGTTCTAGCGTGTGCAGCGTCAACGATGCGTACCGGTGGGCGTCGACGGCGCGGTTCAGAGAACGAGAGCCTCGGCGGAACGTATCATGTCTCCATGACCAGCTTCCGGATGTCGGTGACGGTGCTCGCGGTGATGCACGCGCTCTTCGCCGGCTTCACGGCCCTGGTGGGCGCATTCGCGAACGGTGGGGACATCTGGCAGCGGCTGCTGGTAGTCCTGCTGCATCCGCTTGGCGCCGCGGGTGTGCTGGTGCTCGTGTTGCGGCCCCGCCTCGCCACGACGACGATCCTCGCCCTCGCGGCACTCCTGACAGCGAACGTGATCGCCGACCTGGGCCTTGCGCAGCTGATGGCTGCGGGCCGCGTGCGGGGCGATTGGGAGCTGGCGCTGGCTTTCTCAGTGGTTCCGGTCATCGGAGTGGTCTACGGGCTGGCGCTGCTGCGCACGGCCCGCGGAACGGCCGGGTAAGGCGCCGTCCGGAACTGGAGACGCGCTGGAGCCATGGGCGCAAGCCGTGCTCGATGGTCCAGGCGCCGGACCGTCTTGACATATAGGGGCGTCAACACCGGCAGCAGAGCCTTGTCGGCCTGTTCACCGTCGATGCCGGCCGACGACATCCGATAGCATAGTCAGCCATGAGAGTCTTCAGTGTTGGCTCTGACGGTGATTTCACGGAGTACGAACAGTTGCCGTTCAAGGTCGATCATGAGGAATCCGTCCTTGAAAAGTGGCTGGAGTCCAACCCCGACAAGATTCTCGAAGACGGGCGGATTCTCATCATCGGGCGCCAGGTCCGAACCGACCTCGGCGGGTTTATCGACCTACTTGGCGTAGATCGCGAGGGGAACGTAGTCGTCGTGGAGTTGAAGCGAGACCGCACGCCGCGGGATGTGGTCGCGCAGGCACTCGAATACGCCGCGTTCGCCGCGCGTCTCGACGTGGACGCGCTGGAGGGCATCCTCCGCGTGCATGAGCACGATGAATCACTCAGCCTTGCCGACTGCCACCGAGAGTGCTTCAGCGTGGGTCAGTCAGAGGCCGTCGCGTTCAACAAGGATCAACACATCGTGGTCGTCGGTCAGCAAGTGACGCCGGCGATCAGGCAGACGGCCTCGTTCCTTGGATCCAAGGGGATCCACGTCACGTGCGTCGAGTTCAGCTTCTTCGAGGCCGCCGGGGGCGGTCGTTTGCTGTCTCAGGAGATTGTCGTCGGGAGAGAACACGTGAAACCGCGCCGCGTGACTTCCGAGCCTCTGCCGGTCGTGTCGGAAGACGACTTCCTGAAGCGGTGCGACGAGCACGGCAAGGGCGTCTTTTCCAGGATTCTCGAATTGGCACACAGCAGGTCGATGTCCATCAACTGGGGAACCAAGGGTTTCTCGATGGGTGTCGACGTCGATGGAGCCCGCGTGGTCATCTGCTACGCCTACCCACCCGCTGCTGTGTTCAAGCAGACGCTCTATACAGCCCTGCGTGACCGTGCCGGCATCGAGAGGAAGACAAGCGCTCCAGCCGAGGCCATCGACCGACTTCGGAACGCGGCGGAGGCGACGAAACTATTCGCGCCTGCGGGTCGCGAATTGAAGTGTCTGATCGACCGGGCGTTCACGGACGACGAAGTGCATGCGCTCGTTGCATGGTGCGAGTCTGCGGCGCAAGCGATCGTGGAGCACGGACTGAAAGCGACGCCAGAGCAATAGCCGTGGCCGTCAGGGCGACATGTGCGACGTGTACCGCCCCAGGGTTCTTGGACAGTGGTTTGAAGGTAATCACTTCTATGCTGCCGCGTCTAGCCCGACCCGGTCGCGTCGCACCTGGGCTGGGCTTCGATAGTCGTACTTCTCAAGCATCCACTGTTCGTTGTATGTCCGCTTGAACTCAAGCAAGGCGAGGCGGAGCTCCTCGATCGTTTCGAAGCTCCGTACCCACAAGACGTTCTCCTTCAGTGTGCGGATGAAGCGCTCAGCGACGCCATTCCCTTCGGGCTCCCGCACGAAGCTCGGTGAGCTCTCGATACCAAAGAACTTGATCTCCCGTTGGAAGTCATCGGCCAGGTAGTTCGATCCGTGGTCGTGACGAAGACGAAGCCCGCTGGCGACACCTTTGGCGATGGCGCCGAAGCGTTCCCGGACGCCCTGGCGGATCGGCTCCAGGGCCTCGAACCGGCTCCCGCTCTTGGCCGCATGGAGGCCGATGCACTCGGTCGTACAGTGATCGACAGCCACGAACACGAACGCTGCCCCCTCGCCGACCGTCACCGTGGCCGACATGTCCGTTCCCCACATCACATCGGGGGCCTCCGTGGTGATCGTGCCGTCATGCGCCTTCGGGCCGTGCGCGTGCCCCGCGCGGTGCGGGGCCTGGAGGTCGTGCTCCCGCATCAACCGCCGCACCCGCTCCTTCGAGGTGCGGATCCCCGCGACCCGCAGCTTCGCCCAGGCTTTGCGGTACCCCTCGCCATGAAACGGCGAGGCTTCGAGTACCCGGCGGATGTGGCCGACCAGCACCTCGTCCGGGGCGGCACCGACCGGCGCGCGGCGACACCACGGCGCGCGTGACCTCGTCGCGTGACGCCTCGCGTAGACGCTGGACCGCGCCCGCTCCCACACGCGGTAGATCCGCTGCACGCCGTACGCCCGACGGGTGGAGATCGAATGGGCGCCACTCATCGCGTCGACCTCCTCCGGGCCAAAGGGGAGCCGGCCTCCAGCTGGTCCACCTTCGCGTAGAGCAGTTCGTTCTCCATCAGCAGCTCGCCGACCTTGGCCCGCAGCCGACGGTTGTCTTCACCCCGGGCATCCGTCGCTCGGCTCTTCAGGCCCGCCTGGCCCGCGGCCAGAAACTGATCGCGCCACTGCGACGCCCGCGCCGCCGTGATCCTCCACTCCCGCGACACGGACTCGAGATCCTCCCCGCGCAGCAAGCACATCACCACGGCGCTCTTGCGACCGACTGAAAACCGGCCCCCTCCGGTCGCCCTCCGGCCTCCCTCCGCCACCGCCGACTCCTGATCGTGCTTCTCCATCTCGACACTCCTCCTACGAGAACTCTCTCGCAATCAAGTGTCCAAGAAAACCCTGGGGCGCCCCAGCAACCAGCTCACCTGTACGTTTGATCAACGCGGCGGGACAGCTGGGGCGCTAGCTGGGGACTGTGCCGCCACACGGATCCAGTAACAAGGTCAATAGGGTGTGGCTGGTATAAAGTACATCGCAAATCACCGGACAGGGCAACGTCTGTCGCCAGAACCGAAGCCGGGTAGCCGAATATGACCAGAGACTGGAGTGCGCTCATCACGATCGCCCTAACCGTGCTCGTCGCGGCGAGTATGAGCTCGACGCCGGCGCAGGCTCAAAGTGCGCGGGCACAGTTCGAGGTTTCCGGGACCTCGACCGTCCGTGGGTGGTCGTGTCCCGTTGAGGGCGCCATGGAGGCGACGCCGGGCCAATCGTCAGACCCGTTGCCAGGGTTTCCGAGCGGGTTACAGTCCGTCACGATCACCGTCCAAGTGCAGGAGTTTGACTGTCCGGAGGAGGAGATGAACGAGCACCTCCAGGAAGCTATGGAGGCGTCACAGCACCCGGAGATCGTTTTTGAGCTACAGCAGTACAGCATGGCGGGTGACACGGCTGCGGCGTCGGGGGCGATCACGATTCACGGGGTGACCAAGCCGATCACGTTCGAGATTGAGCTCGTGGAGTCGGCAGACGGTGTGCGGGGTGTCGGCCAGACGGAGGTCAACATGACCGAGTTCGGCGTGACGCCGCCATCAGTGTGGTTGGGACTCCTGAACGTCGGTGAGGTTGTGACGATCGATTTCGACGCGCCACTGCCTAGCATGTGAGGAGAGTCGAGTATGCCTGAGAGACGAGGGAACACGGGCGCATCGAGTCGTCGTGAGAGCCGACGCCGCTTCTTCCAGCTCCTGGCTGGAAGTCCGCTGCTGGCCGCTGCCTATTCGGCCCTGCCGCCGAGCTGGAAGGAGGCGGTGGCGAAGGAATCGCTCCGCGGCGCGCCGGCCGGACCAAAGCCGGCAGGGGTTCTCTGTCCCGATTGCGGACAGGAGATGGTCGTCCCGCCCACCGCGAACACCCGTCCTTACGCGCAAGAGGCCGGCGCCGTCATGCCGGATCGCAACCGTTTCTTGGAAGGGCAGCTCGCGGGTCAAGTTGTCACTTCACCCGAGCAAGCGATCAACGTGTGGGACATGGAGATGACCACCCATGCGAACATGCTGCCCGAGCACTGGGCCTACATGCACTTGGGTACCGATGATTTTGAGACAAGGGTAGCGAACAGAGAGGGCTTCAACCGACTCGTGCTTCGTCCCCGTCGGCTTGGTCAAGATGTGACCAATTTGGACACATCGGTTCAGATGTACGGCAAACGGCTGGAAACACCGCTGTTTCATTGCCCGGTGGGGGTTCTGAAGGCCTTTCACACGCAGGGCGAGGTTGGGGTGGCCCGGGCAGCCCGTGCGAGAGGCGTCCTGATGGTCCAGTCGAACGAGAGTTCGCAGTCGTACGAAGAGATCGCCGAGGCGTGGGGCCAGCCGCACTGGTTTCAGCTCTACATAAGACCTGACTGGAACGTCGTCAAGAGAACGATCGATCGGGTGGAAGCGGCGGGCTGCGAGGTCATGGTGTGGACCATCGATTTGTTTGGCGGAAGCAATCGGGAACTCTCGCGACGCGCTTACGGAATCGGTACCGAGGGGAAGAGCGCGGCGTTTTGTCAGAATTGCCACGAGCACCAGCCGGGCTATCAGAGGCCGATGCGCCGCGACCTGACGGGCCCTCCAGGGGAACGCCCGACGTACGATTGGGACTACCTCAAGCGCCTCAAGGACTATACGTCCATGAAGGTACTGCTGAAGGGGATCGTCACGCGTGAGGAAGCCGAGATGGCCGTTGAGTACGGCGCGGATGGCGTCTATGTCTCTAACCACGGTGGCCGCGGAGTCAACATGCTCCGCGGCACGATCGACGCGTTACCCGAGGTGGTGGAAGGCGTCGCGGGACGGGTCCCGGTGCTCATTGACAGCGGTGTTCGTAGGGGCGCAGATATCTTCAAAGCCCTTGCCCTCGGCGCCGACGCGGTGGGGATCGGTCGCCCCTACGTGTGGGGTCTTGGCGCGTTTGGCGAGGACGGTGTCGATAAAGTGCTCGAGATCATCCTCGACGAGTTCAGGATGATCATGAGACAGACACGTACGACGGCCGTCGATCAGATCGGCTCCGAGTTCGTAATGAATGCACCAGCGCCGATCATGACGCGTCATCACAGACTTGGCTTCGGCCTTTAATCTGTCGAGAAGTTCTTGCGCATAGGGATTACGCGGGTGGACGGCATCCCATTCGCGGGAAAGGCGCTGGGCTAGTTGGCAGCTGCAGCCAGCCCAGCTCCAACCAAAACACCGAAAGCGACACCAAGAAGGATGTTGTCGAGCGCAAGGCTAAGGGCCACGCCGACGGCTGCGCCGAACTTTGGTCGTGCGTGTCGATCGATCAAGTCGGTCCTCCTATTCAATCCTCCACCCACCACAACGAGATGCAGGCTTGATCCTACCGCTGGCTAGCAGAGGGGTTCAATGCGGAGGCTTACGGCTCAGGCGGGTAGGCTTCTGACGCTGGTGTTCCTTGGAGTACTGCCACAGCGTACGATCTAGCGTCCGTATATCGACACGGCTCTCTCGAACGGCAAGGTGTCAAGCGGAGCGCGGGGCGTGATACATCGGCGGCTGAATGCGACCGTAATTATAGGATGGACCACTTAGTTCCTTGGATCATTGCCAATTCAAGTGACGACCGGGATTAGGGGCCTACCTGTGTCGCCTTCAGAAAGCCCTCCCACGTAGCCAAGTAGGGTTCGCCTCCCACCAGATAGGTATCGTTGTGGCCGGCCCCCTCGATCACGTGGAAGCGCTTTGGCTCTTTGGCCCGCGCGAAAAGAGTCCGACCGTGGTCGAGGGGAACGATCTCGTCGCGATCGCCGTACAGAAAGAGCTTTGGAGGCTGCACGCGGTGGATCCTCGACTCGGTGTCCAGCTTCGTGCGAATGACGGCCGACGGGACGAACCAGTAATGCACCCGTGCGAGCGCCGGCACCGACCGGAACGCCGACTCGAGCACCAACGCGCCGGCCGGCCGTTGCAGTGCGACCTCGACCGCAACTGCGCCGCCGAGCGAACGCCCAAACAGCACGATGTCCTCCGGCCGCGCGCCTCGCGCAACGACGGCGTCATAGATTGCGACACCATCAAGGTAGAGCCCCTGTTCGTCGGGCTTCCCTTGACTCAGCCCATAGCCGCGATAGTCGACGAGCACGATGTCAACGCCGAGCCGCTGGACAAATAGCCTGGCGTTGTCGAGGCGGTCGACAATGTTCCCGGCATTGCCGTGGTACCACACGAGCACGCGGCCGCTGCTCCCCTGAATCCACCAGCCGTGGAGCTCGGTGCCGTCACTCACCGTCACTCGAAGCTCGTCAGCTCGTAAGCCGTAGTCGGCCGGCTTCGCGAGGTGACCGCGCGTTGGAAAGAAAATGAGCCGGCGCTCCTGCAGCGCCAGAATGCCAACGAGCACGACCCAGCCGGCGAAGGCCAAGCCGCCGATTCCAAGTGCTGTGTCGATCATCGAGCGACCCATGACCTATTCGGACATATTGTAGTAGCCTCGACACATCCGAACACCTAGTCTAGTGCTGGGTGAAACGATCCCCCCATCTGGCTCTTCGTCGGGCTCAGCGTGCTCGCCTTGCTCAGGCAAGAGGCACTGGCTCATGATCGAGTGGGAAGGCGGGTACACCTACATGCGACTGGACAAGAAGAACCAACGCCAGATCCGAACCGCCCTGATCGCGGCTGGGTTTGAGGTAGAAACCCTAATTCAAGACTGAACGACAGATGTAATAACACCGGCCTAGCGCGGAGTAACGGGCGGTTCAACGGGGACGGGGGTTAGTTGGGTGGATGCGCGGCGGCATCCTGTACGACTGTGTCCGAGGCGGGACGATCCCTTCAATGCTGTCTATCGTCGAGTCAGCCGGGTGGATCCGGCAGCCACTTCTTCCGTCGCGGTAGGAAGACCATGAGCAAGATGATGAATGCCAGCATCACCACGCTGTGAACCATGCCGACCACTGGGCTGGGGAACGGCTCTGCGTAGGGCTTCAAGCGTGGAAGATTGACTTATGGCTACACAAGAACTCCTCGTGGTCACCAGTCCGGAAATTCCAAGCAATTGGAGGACACCATGAAGGTAAACATAGTCGTTCTCACCGCGTTACTTGCGGCGTCTTGCGACACCGAAAGTCAGGACAACGCGTCGTCTGCACAAATTGCCGATGCCACGCGTTATCCACCGCCCGGCTCGAATCAGATGTTGCGCGCGCCCCTCACGATCGCGGACGGGCTCGAGGTGATCATCTCTGACGTGGTCATCCCGCCGAATGCGACGGTACCACGCCACTACCACCCTGGCGAGGAGTTTCTTTACGTAATCGAGGGCTCCGCCGTACACGTCGAGGAAGGCAAAGATGACCGTATCCTCAGCGCGGGGGATGCTTATGTGATCCCGCCCCTGGCTATACACGCGCCGCGCGGCGGTCCGGATGGCGCACGCGCTATTGTTTTCCGTGTTCACGTGGAAGGTGTAAACGAGCGGACTTTGGTTGCGGAGTAGCAGAGCGCTAGAAGCGAGACGGCGGGCGGTTCAACGGCGACGGAACTTAGGGATTACACGGGTGGACGGCATCCCATTCGCGGGCAAACTGCTGAGCCACCGACGACATGCGGGTCACCGCGAGTTGAACTCGTCGCACCAGTTGCGTAGCGCCTGTCGATCCTCGGCGCCGTTCTCGGTGTAGTGGTAGCCGTCGAAGGGAGCCGGCATCGTCAAATCAGACAACGGCATGGCGAAGCGGTTATCGCAAGCCGGGCGATGGCAGGTGGTGCACCGGTTGTCGACCAGCTCGGCCGTGATCGGCTGTAAGAACTTTTCGCCAACAATGAAGTAGGGTGGGCGAGGATTGGTTGGACCGGCCAGGACGGGCACAAGGGTCTCAGCGGGGTTGTCGGGATGCTTGAGCTGATCGGCCCAGGGTGAGTGGATGAAGGGATCGGCCTGGTGGCAACCCTGGCACTGGTCCGCGGCCACGATGTCGGGCGTCTGCCAGTAAGCCTCGTACCCCGCGTCGTTCGAGCCTGGGTGCAGCTCGGTGTTTGCCACGTTGTGCCTCATGTGGAAGAAGCAGGTCGCTCCGGTGATCGAATTGTGGCCAACCACGCCCATTCCGCCGTCACGGCAGAAGTTCATGAAGATCACCTCGGGTCGGGGGCTGCCGTTGTGGTGCGTGCCCTGCTTGCGACCGATTGCATTGCCAGGCTGGCAGCCACCTGTGAGTCCTGCTGGTCGATCGCAGGTTTCCGGCTCCTCGAAGACCTCGACTCCGCCGACAGTGATGGGGACGATCAGCGCCTCGCTGCAGCTCAGCGCGGGTATGGGCCCCAGATACCGCGCACATAACTGCGCGTGATAGAGGGCCGTACCCGGATCGGCGGTCGGATCCGGCGCATCGGGGTCGGACATCAGCGGGCCCTGCGCGCGCGCCAGGAGCGCGTCGATCTCTGGCGTCTGCACCGGCACACTTGCGGCGAGTGCGGCCAGCACGGCGAGAGTGGCGATGACGCGGGCGAGATTCGTCATCAGTCAGCTCGGGTCACGACAATGCGGGTGTAGACGCCGATCCTACCGCTAGCTGGCAGGGGGTGCAATGCTGCCGGTTACGGCGCGGGTGCGCGGCGTCCCACTCGCGGGCGAGGCGGCTGGCGGCGGTGGACCGTGCAAACACCGGTATTGGCAAGCGACCTAGCGGCACCTGTTAGTCCAGCAATGAGCCTAGGCCGCCCTGCACGCTACCTCGAGATTCACCAGTCCACAATGTATCGGTTCCCGTTGGGGACGCCACTTTTCTCGTCTTACCATTGGGTGCAGAACAGTTAACCGTTTACCTTTCGTCTACTTTAACGACGAAGTTCATGTCCAAGAACCGTTCCCGCATAAGAGCCCCAAAGGTGCGGCCGCTTAGCGCTAGGGTCGAAAGGTCCACTTGGTCAACCGTATCTCGCCTGTCACGCCCCTAACGGTCAACGTGCCGTTGAGCCGTGTGCCGTCCTCCACCTGAGCCTGGACGCTAACCCCAGCGGCTTCAGCCACGAGTCTCAGGGTCTCTTCGTCGAACGAGATGCTCGTAAACTTGACGCACTCCGGATTAATCATCTCACCGGAAAAGATGTCATCATCGAGACCGACGGAAAAGCGAAGTGTGGAGCTCTCGTAGCGCCCTTCCGGTCTCCAGCTACCCGACCATGTCCCACGCAGCGCGTCGCCCTGTGCCAACAAGGACGGCGCTAGTAGCGTCATTACGATGACGATGGGCCATAGCACCGTGAACGTGGCCCCATTTCGTTCGTTCATGGCTATATCTCCTCTCTTTCGTGCTCCGGCTTCGACTGACCGATTGGCCAGGATTTCCGTATCACTAGAGGCCTCGATCCTACCGCTGGTTGGCAAGGGTTCAATGCAGCCGGTTACGGCTCACGCGGATCCGCGGCGTTCCACGCGCGGGCGCTCAGCCGACGTAGACAAATAGGGGCGGGATCATCCCGATGCCAAATTGCTGGCCTGCGTACCGAACAACTGCATAGTACCTAGACGTAGTGATCATTTCGATATAGAAGCTATCAGCTTCCCCCTCCTCACCGAACGCGGCAAGGGCCTCTTCCAGATCGCAGTAACGCTCAGGATGGTTCGACACAGCGGCCTCCGCTGCCTCTTTTTCTTTTGCCTCCATTTTACGCCTCTCCCACGCTGTTTCTGAAGACGGAAGGCCCCAATTGGGATCAGTGAAAATGGCCCTTCTCGGATGAGAACTGCTGAAGTCAGGCGCACTAGTGATGGCGAATACCGCCCAGAGCGCCAGCCAGAACCCGGTGCCGACGATCCAGAGCCGGTGCCACCCGTCAATCTTGTTTCTACTCATCGCTGCGGACTCGTCTCCCGCTTTGTTTCGCTGGATAAGGAATCCTCAACCGGCGTGCAATCTTCTCATAAGGACCGTTGCCCGACAATGTTCGTCTGTTTAAAAACGTCGAAGGCCTCGCTGGAGGAGTCCGCCTGTGGTGCGAAAACAAGGAGTAGACTCTAGAAGATGTTGATACTGTCGGCGTGGCTCGCGGGCGAGTTCAGGCAGAACGCTCGCGGAACCCTGGGCAGCGACATGACCCCCACGCCACACAGGGGCCACCGACCGGCTGACGGACGCGGGTGACGGCGCTCCACGAGGCGATCGCTCGGTACTGGGGCTACACGACCTTCCGGCCTCTGCAGCTCGAAGCGATGGACGCGGTACTTGCGGACCGCGATTCTCTTGTTGTGCTGCCGACCGGTGGCGGCAAGTCACTCTGCTTCCAGGCACCGGCGCTCGTCCGCCCGGGACTCGCTCTTATCGTCTCTCCTCTTATCTCGTTGATGAAGGACCAGGTCGACACCCTCGTTGGCAACGGCGTGCCGGCCGGGCTTTACAACAGCTCACTGGCGGCCGATGAGAAAGCGACCGTTGTCGCTGGACTCCGCGAGGGACGTTACCGCCTCCTGTATGTGTCACCGGAACGGCTCGTCGGCGAAGGCGGCGACGTGTTTCTGGCGCTGCTCTCGTCTTGTCAGATCAGCTTTGTGGCGGTCGATGAGGCCCACTGCGTCAGCCAGTGGGGACACGACTTCAGACCAGAGTATCGTCAGCTCGGACGCCTACGCCAACGTCTACCCGGCGTCAGCCTGCACGCCTATACAGCAACCGCCACCTCGCGTGTCCGGTACGATATCGCCTCCGCGCTTGCCCTGAACGATCCACTGGAATTCGTCGGCTCATTCGACCGACCAAATCTCCTGTATCGAGTGCTGCCCAGGGCGGCGCTGAAGCAACAACTACTCGGCGTGCTCGAGCGCCATCGCCGCGAGGCAGGAATTATCTACTGCATATCGCGACGAGAGGTGGATACGTTGGCTGAGTGGCTGACAGGGCTTGGCACACCAGCCCTGCCGTATCACGCGGGACTATCAGACGAGGACCGTCGCCACAACCAGGACGAGTTCGTGAACGAACGCGTCGACGTCATCGTGGCCACCGTCGCCTTTGGTATGGGCATCGACCGATCGAACGTCCGGTTCGTCGTCCACGCCGGCGCTCCGCGCTCACTCGAACACTACCAGCAGGAGTCTGGACGCGCAGGCCGAGACGGACTCGAGGCCGAATGCGTGCTGATCTCCTCGGCGGCCGATTTCATGAAGTGGCGTCTGATGCTCGAGCGAAGCGGCGAGCTCTCCCCCGCCAACGATACTCTCTTGCGGCAGATGGAGCGTTACGCGACCGGGGTGGGGTGTCGTCATTCGCATCTCGCCGAGTACTTCGGGGACGAGTATCCGGCTGACAGGAACGGTGGCCAGAACGGTTGCGCGGCCTGTGACTACTGCCTCGACGAGCTCGAGACCGTCGCCAACCCAACCGCGCTCGCCCGCAAGATCCTGTCGTGCGTCGCCCGAGTCGAGCAGCGATTCGGTGCGACGCACGTCGCGAACATCCTACGAGGACACACCTCCGAGCAGGTTGTCGCCAGAGAGCACGAAAGGCTGAGTACGTTTGGTCTGCTTCCTGACGCGTCGGTCACCGAGGTCCGCGGCTACATCGAACAGCTCACCGGGCTGGGGCTGCTGAGACAAGCTGGAAGCAAGTATCCCGTGCTCGCGCTCACATCCGCCGGTCTCGAATGTCTGAAGGACGAGACGCGGTGCTCAGACCTGAGGCTCGCGCGGCAGCGTCCTCTCCGGAAGACAGCAACACGAGCACGGTCGCGCGCCGAGGCCGAATCGTGGGAGGGCGTCGATCGTGACATCTTTGATCGTTTACGTGCCGTGCGCCTCGAGATCGCGCAGGCGCGGGGCGTGCCGCCATACGTAATTTTTCACGATGCACCCCTTCGGGATATGGCACGACTACGCCCCACCTCCCTCGACGCGCTCCTGGCCGTCAAGGGTGTTGGCGCCCGGAAGGCGGACGACCTCGGAGAAACTTTTCTCGCGGCTATTCGAAGCTACTCCTGAACGCCAGGACGAACACCGCTCCGACTAGCTTGTTACTGCGTCCTGATCGCTTCGCCATTCTCTGTTCCTGCCGTCACATGAGTGACGCGGTCGCATACGGTTTCTTGGGTCCGAATTTCTCATTCCACACCCACCCGTCGAGGGCCTCCAGCCGCTGGCGACGATCCGCGGACAGCGTCTCCTGTTCTGGCACGTCCCGAAGGTTCGTGCATTCCTGCTAGAGCATCTCGACGAGGCCAAACGCATCCTGCGCTACGAGGCCGATGACGCGCATTTCGTTGGGGCGTAATGCCAGCCTACCCCTTCAGGGAGGCTGACGATAGTGGAACTTCTGGATCTTATCGGTAAGTTTATTTGGACGGCGTTTGGTATTGGAGCGATTGCCGCTTGGATAGCATTCAGACAGTACTTTGAAGTCCAAAGGCAGGTCCTTGATCTTCAGCGAGAGAACGCAAAGACTTTTAAACGCATGCAGGAGTCGCTTGACTATATCCACCGCCATGTTCTTTACGTCGAGCGACGGAATGCTCCGAGGCAAGAGACTCTGAGGGAAGAAACTTTGCGGGAATTTGGTTACGGTCCTGACGCGAACCTGTCAGACATTCTTGGGTCTGACCCCAAGCCTCGAACAATCTCAGATGTTAGAAGAGAAAAAACTGACGAGTCTTCAGACGAGGAGTAAACTGCCAGCCTATTTCAAGTTTGATGACGGTGGCCGTAAGGCTGCTGGATACAAGGGAACGGCGGCTGGAGACTGTGTCGTGCGAGCCATCGCTATCGCCTCAGGGAAGGACTATCAGGAGGTGTATGACGCGATAAATGAAGGGTGTCGGACGCAACGTAAGACCAAGCGGATGCATCGCGAAACCTCAGCACGAGTCGGCGTGTACGTGAAACGAAAATGGTACAAGGATTACTTGCAGAGTCTGGGCTTTCGTTGGGTTCCGACGATGCACATCGGATCGGGCTGTCAGGTGCATCTCAGAGCCGACGAATTACCAAGTGGGCGGCTAGTGGTGCATGTCTCTAAGCATTCGACAGCTGTGATAGATGGCGTAATCCATGACACTCATGACCCAAGCCGCGCGGGGACTCGCTGCGTCTATGGATATTGGATAAGGGGCTAGAACCCTTCATCGCTGCGACCTGAAGGTCTAGGGCAGTAACAACCGTTCAGGGCATCCTGAAGGTGTCATCGAAAGTGAGCTCCGCCGTCGCGGTCTCCCCCTCGGTCAGTTCGATCGCCATGGGAGCGTATAACGCGTCCAAGATGGCACCGGCTGGCGTGCCGGAGAGAACGGTAACCCAATCAAACCCACCCTGCTCGTCATAGAGCGCCGCCACATACACCGGTGAGGCGGTGAGGTTGGAGAACGACGCCGTCCCACCGTTCTCCGAGACGACCTGAAACGCGAGCGGCTGGTTATCAAAGGTCGAGGAATCGAAGAGCGACACGTAGATGGCGTTGGCCGAACTGACCTCACCGCCCCCCTGATAGGTCACGACCACCTCGAGCGACCGCCCCTGGGCCGCCCAGGCCCAACCCCCGCCTCAGCCCCGCGACCGCCGCGACCGCCACCGCGGAATTCTGGAAGTTCACTGGCCTCCCGGTCGAGACTCCAGATACCTGAGAAGTCAACGGTCTGGGCCTCGAGGGGCACGTTGACCGTAACTAGGAATGCCAGAACTCCAACGGCTGCTAGTGTCTGTTTCATGTGTTTACCTCCTATTCAAATCGCAACGACTCGATCGGATCGAGGCGTGCCGCTTGTCGGGCGGGATAGAAGCCAAAAAAGATGCCCGTGGCCCCAGCAAAACCAACCGAAAGAGCGACAATGTCAGTAGGGACGGCGGTCGGCCACTCTAGGAAACGGGTGAGGCTATCAGCGACACCGAACGCGACTGCCACACCTATCAGACCACCAACCACACTAAGAACAACCGCCTCCACGAGAAACTGCATGAGAACATCGCGGCCCTTGGCACCGATCGCCATTCGAAGACCGATCTCACGAGTTCTCTCGGTCACCGACACCAGCATAATGTTCATGATGCCGATTCCGCCGACGATGAGGGATACGCCAGCGATACCTGCAAGCAGCCCGGTCATTGTCTCGGTCATGCTGGATCGAAAGCTAACCATGTCTTCTTGCGTGCGAACCATGAAGTCGTTGTCCTCGCCAGGAATAAGCCGATGTTGAACGCGAAGCACTTCGGAAATCTGGTCGCTAATGGCCTGCATTTCATCGACCGAAGCGGCGGAGAGGGAGATCCCCGAGATATTCGTGCCGTCACGACCGCGTAACTTCTTTTGCACTGTTGTGTATGGCGCAACAATGATGTCGTCTTGATCCTGACCCCACTGGCCGGAACCCTTCGATTCCAGAACACCGATGACCTGAAACGACTGGTTGCGAATTCGAACACGTTGACCCACTGGGTCGGCCCCTTCGCCAAAGAGTTCGTCTCGAACGATCGTACCCAATATCGCCACCTTTGCAGCGCTACGGACGTGAGTCTCGGTAAAGAACGTGCCGTGCTCGATGTTCCAGTGCCGAATGAGGGGAAACTCAACGTCGGTCCCCTCGATTTGAGCCGACCAGTTCTGTCCTGCTGCGATAACTTGGTCCCGTGTGTTCACGCGAGCCGCGATATACATGATGCCTGGAACTTGCTCACGAATGGCCTCGACGTCCTTGACCTTGAGCGTTGGGGCGCCGCCTACCCCCATGCTGACGCCACCCCGACGCCAGTTCCCTGCGCGCACCGTGATCAGGTTAGTGCCAGCGGCTTCTGCCTGTTCCTCGATTTGCTGCTGCGCTCCATTACCGAGCGCGACCATCGTGATGACGGCAGCGACGCCGATGATCATGCCTAACATGGTCAGCGTTGTGCGCATCTTGTTACGAGCAAGCGCCTTGAGGGCAACACGAAGAATGACAATCAATGACATGACAATTCCTTGTGTCAGCTGGAGGCTGACCGGATGGGGTCCAACCCAACCGCGGCGGTGTTAGTAGCGACATATTCGGATTCTGAGTTGGCCCTTCGGCGCGCGCTATTGGGCTCGTCCGAGACAACCTGAAACGCGAGCGGCTGGTTATCAACGGTCGGGGAATCGAAGAGCGACACGTAGATGGCGTTGGCCGAACTGACCTCGCCGCCCCCCTGATAGGTCACGACCACCTCGAGCGACCGCCCCTGGGCCGCCCAGTCCAACCGGGATCAGGCCACTTCCCGAGTGTATTGGTTGAACCACGCGATCGTGCGCGTCCAGGCCTCCTCCGCGGCGACCTGGTTGTAACGTTCCGGGGTGGCGTCGTTAAAAAATTCGTGCACCGAGTCCGGGTAGATGTGGCCCTCGTGCCTTACGTTGTTGGCCTGCATCGCCGCCTCGTACTCTGGATAGGCCTCGACCAGCCTGGTATCGAGCGCACCATGGTGAATGACCATGGCCGCTCGGATCTTCGGCACGTCTTCGACGGCGGAAGCTCCGCCATAGAACGGTGCCGCCGCCGCCAAGTCCGCGCCCAGCAGCACGGCCAGCGTGTTGCTCATGCCGCCTCCGAAACAGAACTCCGTCGCGGCGATCTGTCCGTTGCAGTCCGGACGCGACTTCAACCATCGCGCGGCGGCAACAAAGTCCGCGGTCATCTTCTCGCGATCGATCGTGCGGAACAGCTGGCCGCCCTCGTAGTCGTCGCCAGGATAGCCGCCGACCGTCGTCAGCGCGTCCGGCGCGAACGCCATGAAGTTCGCCAAAGCGAAGCGTCGTGCCACATCCTCGGTATGTGGATTGAGACCCCGGTTCTCGTGAATCACGATCACGCCGGGCAGCTGGGCTGAGGCTTCGCTTCGCGAGTCCGCACTGAAGGGCCGCACCAGGTACCCGCGGATGTAGCCGTTTCCGTCGGGCGAGGGCAGGGTCTCGTAGCTCGCCCGGATACGCTCGTCTTCCTTGGACACATGCTGCCCCAGCGCGTAGTTCGGCATCAGTGCCTCAATAATCGCCGCGGTCGTGAGACCGCCGATGGCAAAGCGCTTCACGCCAGACAGGAAGTCACGGCGATTGACCTCGCCGTGAATGAACTGGGTGTACAGATCGACGGCTGCCGGCGGTATCTTCGGTCGTTGCGGGTCCATGGTTTCTCCTCCGCCTGACGCTTATCTGCTGGGCCGAGGATACCACTGCGTTAGCGTACGGATACCAACGAGTCCACAGGTATTGTCAGACTGACTGCCCAGCGTATCAGAGTAACGGGATGAACAGCCACGCCGAGTTGGACCACGAAAAGGAATGCATCATCGACCCACAACGGATCGGTCGGGTCACGTATGAGGAAATTACAACTCTCTTGGATTAAGCCACGTAACCTAGAGCACGAACTGAAGTGCCAACGTCACCGCGATCCCTACAAGCACTCCGCGCACGAACCATCTCACACTCGGGTTGCTTAGATTCTCCATCCCCCGCATTTTCTTCTCCTACATCAAGCGGTTATCTCAATCGGTACCGTTGAGTTCTTCTTCAGCACAGGCGCAGAGAGTAGCAGGAAGCGGGGAGAGTGTCAGCGGAAGGGTGGCGGGTGTGGGAAATAGGTCAGATCAGGCGACTGAGAGCCACCAGCCCGAAGTAGAGCACCGCCGTTGCCCAATTCTGACCCCCCCGGCGGAAGCGCTTTGCGAAGGGGCCGGAGTAATGGCTCGGTGAGAGCATCCACCAGTCTCGTCAGCGAGCGGGTGGTGTCATTCACGGGGAGCCATGTGAGGACCATGGAGGCCAGCACGATGTACGAGTAACATCTGAGTAACTGACTGATCAGCATGCATAATCCCTTGAGGTAGATCGCCGACTAATACACACGACCCGCGACGTATTCGGGTTCATCCGCATGGGTAATCTTTGCCCCAAGTTTTTTTTGCTACAAACGCCGCCACGTCATAATCAGGATCAGGATTGGACGGCACAGGGTTATACGGATGGAACAAGGTGTAAAACTCGCACTGAGTTTGTAGTAGAAAATCCTTGGATAACCAGATCCCCTCGTTAATCTCCGCCGTGAAATCATCAACTGTTATGCGTATCATTCACCCTCAAACATAAATCGCTTGTCGATTCTTCACTCCACCCTAATCGACCTGAGAACGGATATTAGCCAGAGGTCTACCACGGCCTTTTGACCGTGATCGCCGCCGCGACCTGAATACGTTCGGTGGCTCGCCCGACACTCCGGTCCACCAAACTATTCGCGGCACCCAAGGCCACGCTTTCGGACTCGGCCGTGAGCAGGCATTCGAGCACCTCGACCGCACGTGGCGCGAGGCCACGGAGCCGAAATTCAGCCAACTCGACAGCCGCCGCCGCTTTGGCCAGTGCTTGTGGGGCCTTGCCGCCGTGCGTCGAACAAACGACCTGCCCCTTCATCGCCCACCGTTTGCACGGCTGTTTCGTTCGTGAGCTTCGCGCTGTGCAGAGCCGAGCATGCCGTGATGCAATTTGATTCATGGGTGGGATTGTTTCAAGGGTGCGTTTGACCGGCAACCGAAAATCGGCACGGAAGCACCACGCAGACTACATCCAGCCCAACGTCCGGAGTTGGGTGTGGTGGGAGACCTTGCGTTGCACGAGCACCCGACCGAGGTCATGGAAGGTTAGGAGAAGAGAGTTCGCGGAGGCGTGGCGCCTGAAGACGTTGTCTACGAAGGCTTCCTCGTTGGGCCATGGGTACGCGAAGACCACGTCGCAGTCTTCGGGCGTCAGCTCCATTTCATCCCAGGCACGTGCGTTGAAGTCGAGCCGGGTGTGGGAATCGGCCCCGGCGACCAGCTCCTCGTCGCCGGGGAGCAGGAAGGTCCCCTCCGCAAAAACCATGGCGTAGTTCAGGTCGCTTGCGAGCGAACGTGCGGAAGCGACCAATTCCCGTTGGATCTCGATGCCATAGGGCCTAAAGCCATTGATGGCGGCCACTCCACAGACTCCCCCCAGGCCGCTGCCCCACTCGCAGAACACGGGTCCCGGCGCGAGACCCTCGTTCTGAATTCGAGATAACACGCGATCCACGGCCGGGAGTTCGCTGCCCACGTAGGCGGGATGCTCGCCGTCGGTCAGCACGAGTAGACGCTGACTCACTTTCTCCACAAGGTTCGCGATGGAATCGTCCAAAACTGGCGTCTCAGCGGTCGGCATGGGCCTCAAAGCCGTGGTCCGGTCCGTATGGCGGAGGGGGATAAATGTCGGTTACGTACAAATATATATTGAGATCGCTCGCGGTTTTTGGATCCTGAGGAAATCGACCGAGCAAAAAAGGCTGACCGGGGTCGGCTTACCGGGGCCTAAAAGCCACCGAAGCGTGTTGGGGTGGGTACAGTTTTGGCACCCACTACGAGACGGAAGCAAAAACCCCCTGCAAAGATTGGCGCGCCCTGCAGGACTCGAACCTGCGACCTCCTGGTTCGTAGTCGTGCCAATACCAAACGCACCAAGTGCTACTGTTGAGTACGGAGCAACATTTCCAAGGGTAAACCTGCCTGTCATCAAGCAAGCGACTGCTACCACTGCACATGGTTTGGTACTGGGGGTAGCCACAAAATCCGCCACAGTCGTCAGCTCCGGCTAGCGAGCGAGAGAGCGTCGCTCCAGTCAACGCCAAGAGCGGCAAGCGAAGTCCAGAATCGCCTGACGATCGGTAGCGTAGACGGTACGATCGACATCAGGTAATGAGAGATGTACCGCCCCAGGGTTCTTGGACAGTGGTTTGAAGGTAATCACTTCTATGCTGCCGCGTCTAGCCCGACCCGGTCGCGTCGCACCTGGGCTGGGCTTCGATAGTCGTACTTCTCAAGCATCCACTGTTCGTTGTATGTCCGCTTGAACTCAAGCAAGGCGAGGCGGAGCTCCTCGATCGTTTCGAAGCTCCGTACCCACAAGACGTTCTCCTTCAGTGTGCGGATGAAGCGCTCAGCGACGCCATTCCCTTCGGGCTCCCGCACGAAGCTCGGTGAGCTCTCGATACCAAAGAACTTGATCTCCCGTTGGAAGTCATCGGCCAGGTAGTTCGATCCGTGGTCGTGACGAAGACGAAGCCCGCTGGCGACACCTTTGGCGATGGCGCCGAAGCGTTCCCGGACGCCCTGGCGGATCGGCTCCAGGGCCTCGAACCGGCTCCCGCTCTTGGCCGCATGGAGGCCGATGCACTCGGTCGTACAGTGATCGACAGCCACGAACACGAACGCCGCCCCCTCGCCGACCGTCACCGTGGCCGACATGTCCGTTCCCCACATCACATCGGGGGCCTCCGTGGTGATCGTGCCGTCATGCGCCTTCGGGCCGTGCGCGTGGCCCGCGCGGTGCGGGGCCTGGAGGTCGTGCTCCCGCATCAACCGCCGCACCCGCTCCTTCGAGGTGCGGATCCCCGCGACCCGCAGCTTCGCCCAGGCTTTGCGGTACCCCTCGCCATGAAACGGCGAGGCTTCGAGTACCCGGCGGATGTGGCCGACCAGCACCTCGTCCGGGGCGGCACCGACCGGCCCGCGGCGACACCACGGCGCGCGTGACCTCGTCGCGTGACGCCTCGCGTAGACGCTGGACCGCGCCCGCTCCCACACGCGGTAGATCCGCTGCACGCCGTACGCCCGACGGGTGGAGATCGAATGGGCGCCACTCATCGCGTCGACCTCCTCCGGGCCAAAGGGGAGCCGGCCTCCAGCTGGTCCACCTTCGCGTAGAGCAGTTCGTTCTCCATCAGCAGCTCGCCGACCTTGGCCCGCAGCCGACGGTTGTCTTCACCCCGGGCATCCGTCGCTCGGCTCTTCAGGCCCGCCTGGCCCGCGGCCAGAAACTGATCGCGCCACTGCGACGCCCGCGCCGCCGTGATCCTCCACTCCCGCGACACGGACTCGAGATCCTCCCCGCGCAGCAAGCACATCACCACGGCGCTCTTGCGACCGACTGAAAACCGGCCCCCTCCGGCCTCCCTCCGCCACCGCCGACTCCTGATCGTGCTTCTCCATCTCGACACTCCTCCTACGAGAACTCTCTCGCAATCAAGTGTCCAAGAAAACCCTGGGGCGCCCCAGAGACGCACTGATTGTACGCGATGGTTCTGTCGGCTCAACCAAGGTGTCCAACGCCTGCCTCTGCGCCTCTGCGCCGATGTGCCCGCAACGTCGAGCCATCGCCGCTGTCGTGGAGGCAGACCAGCCCATGATGGACGCAACCACCGACAAGGACGCACCGCGTTCCAACAACCTGGTGCAGGCTGTGTGTCTGGCGTCGTGGAACCTACACACGACTCCGGCCTCGCGCTTGGCAGTCGCCCATGAACTCTTGACGTCACCAATTGGGATCATCGGATCAACGGTCTCGCTGTAAGGCTTCCGCTCGTTGCCAGCGAATCCGTACGCTTCAGTGGGAAAGACGGTGTGCGAAGGCTGGCGGTCCGGGAAGTGCCCCGCCCAAGCCTGCAGAGTTGCGAGGGCGCGTGCGTTGAGCGGAACGACGCGACCGGTTCCCGCAACAGTCTTCGCTCTGCCGACTGTGATCTCCCGATTCAAGAAATCAATCTGATTCCACCGTAGCGACTGAATCTCGCCCTTCCGCAAACCGGTATGCAGGGCGACTTGCACGAATGGCAGCAACGTGCGCGACCGACTGGCAGCACACGCCTTAAGCAATCGCGCTTCCTCGTCCTTGGTCAAAGCCTTCCCTACCTCGGTGTCGACACGCAACATCGTGACGTCAGGCTGCAGATTCGCCCAGAGTCGGTTCCGTACAAGGACCGCCCGTAATGTGCCCACCTCGTGATTGATTGTCTTGGGCGAAGCTCCAGCTTTCAGGCGACACTTCTGATAATTCGAGATGTCTTCTGCACGGATATCGATCGTAAGCAGCCCACCGAAGTCAGGCGTCAGGTGTGCGAGGTTCTGCCTGCTGTACTGATACGTCTTCGGCATCCAAGTTGGCTCCTTCGCCTCAAGCCACTCGCTCGCAGCAACGGAAAATCTCACCGGGGCCGTTCGCTTCTTAATGGCGTGAACAGACTCTTCGAGCTGTTGGTGTCTCTTCCGCTCAATTTGTCTCGCGAGTGCCTTGTTCGCTGTTTTCGTGGACTCGCGGAACCTGCGCCCCGCAAACTCGAAACAGAACCACCACACGTTGCCACGTCGATAGATCATCGCCGACCTCCTTTACGCTTCTTTTTCTCCGCCTTTATCCACGCCTTCACAGCCTTAAGAGTTGTCCCTGTTTGCTCCGCTATTTCACTAGCCGGTGGGGGCGTCTCTGAAAACGCTAATTTCAGCACCTGCTTTTTCCGTTTTCGTAGGTGTTTCGTCCTGCAATAGGCACGATCGCAAAACTCCCTGTTCGTGTTGTAGCCTTCATCCTCCGTACTGATCTCGAAGATCCGTTCGCACATCTTGCATTTGCGAAATGACCGGCCTCCGGTAAGCGACAACGTGAATTGCAGCCACATGCTCGACAGTAGATCCAATGGCCCATAAGACAGCCGATTCGACTCTCCCAACACGATGCGAGGTTGAACATGTTCAAGGTGGATATTGATGAGCGTCGTCAGCCGCTTCCGATCCTTTTCATAGGGCGGCTTCACCTTCCAGCGACGGTGATCCTCCGTCGTCCACGCTTTCCGGAAAGCAAGCTCCTGCTCGCGAGAACGGTCAAGGCTTAGCTTAAGAGCCTCGCGCATCTGCACAATCTCCACCGCCCACGTCAGATGGGATTCGCCGTCGGCGTAGTGCGCGCCTGAGCGTCCTTTTACCACCCTGTTCTGGTGCTGGTGCTGGTGCGAACGGCGAAGACTGCCATATGTCGATGCAAACGCCGTAATCTCATCGCGATCCGCGCAGCTCAGTTCAGCGAACGTCTTGAAGAGAGCGACGTGCTCCCCAGACATCGGCTCAATCGTGCGAGCGCGGCCAGAGTCCAAGACCCTCCCAAGCACGGGGCCAGTCTCAGTCTCACCGTATAGCTTCGAAGCTCGCCAAACTGCCGCTGGTGACTTGAAGGATTCGGCAGGGACGACGACGGGTCGGCCCTTCTCATCCAACCAGTCTTTCCATTCGTAAGCGGGAAACACGTCCCACTTGGAACCCTGTAATGCGTCCTTCATGGTGATACCTACAATTTACTAGTACTAAATATCATACTCATTGAATGATAGCAGCCACATCGATGGCTGTCACTCACTAATCACATGCAGAGGAGGAAAAGAACATGGCGTCATTCAATGACAGGCTACTGACGGTCGCAGAAGCGGCGGAGGCTCTCAGCTTAGCGTCGCCAACAATTCGGCTCTGGGTCGGGCAACGGCGGATCGGACACGTCCGGCTAGGACGCGCCATCCGAATCAAAGCGTCCGAGGTCGAGCGAATCCTTGAAGCCGGTGATGTTCCAGCAGCGAGAAGTAGGACCAATGGGTAGCCACTTTCGGCGTGATTTATTGCCTGACCCGGAAAAGTATTTCGCGGAACAAGGGTTCAGGTTCATCGGTGGTGGTGAATGACCTGCCCCTACTGCGAGCGGCCAATCGAGATGAAACGCGAGGAGCGAGAACTTCGGCGAGACCAGGCGCGGTGGATCGCACGGAACGTCACCAGAAAAGACCGGAAGAGCATCGAGGACTACGCTGGCCTCGTAAGCGCCTTAAAGGAAGACATCGAGCTGGCGGAATCGCCGTCGGGCGGTGACCAATGAAGGACGACGGCAGCGAAGGAGCGCTTGAGTTGTTGCTTCAGGAATCAAAGGCGTATCGCGCAATGGTGAGCGTACTTCTGGAAAAGTTGCACGAAGCGTATCGACACGAGCGGTATCGAATGTTACGGGAGAATCATGTCAACGCTAACGTTGACCGCTGAATTCGCCAGCAAGAAGGCGCTCAGCGATTTGCTGTTCGACATTCAAGCCGCGCTGCGCCGATATCTCGTGATTGGTGACGCGGAGTTTGTCACGTTGTCGCTTTTTACCCTCCATACCCACGCCTTCGAACTGTCAGAAGAGGATGCCGTTGGGCAGTATCCGTATCACAGCCCGTACCTGCGAATTACCAGTGCGGTGAAACGTTGCGGGAAGACGAGAGCGTTGGAAGTGTTGAACCTGCTCGTGGCACGACCGTGGTTTTGTAGCCTGACAACGACAGCGGCATTAGTGCGACGGATTCAGAGCGAGCAGCCAACGCTCCTCCTCGATGAAAGCAACCGAGCGTTTGCACAAGATAAGGACTACTCCACCAAGCTCACGGGAATTTTGAACGCGGGGTACACCCGGAATGGCAACGTCTGGATGTGCGAGAGTCAAGGCTCGAACCAACAAGCCAAAGAGTGGCGTGTGTTTTGTCCGAAAGTGTTTTCAGGAATCGGCCACGAACACCTACCAGACACCCTGCTTGATCGCAGCATTCCTATCGCGATGAAGCGCAAGGTCAACGAGCGCGTTGAGAAGTTTCACGAGTTGGAGGCGATGAGACAACTCCGACCGCTCCAGCAACGATGTGAAGAGCTGGCCCCACACCTCATTCCTATTCTCAAGGATGCCCGTCCTCAGCCAGCGCCTGACCTCAATGACAGAGCGGAGGATGTCTGGACGCCTTTGGTCGCGATTGCGGATGCGGCGGGCGACGAGTGGCCAGTATTGGCAAGACAGGCGGCGACCGAGCTGTCAGGCGAGGCGAATCATCCTGATGGTGATGTCGGCGTGTTGTTGCTGCGAGACATCAAGTCGCTCTGGCCTGAGGGCCAAACGTTTCTTGCAACGGCGGAACTACTACGACACTTAAACAACTCGGACGAGCAACCGTGGCCGACATGGTGTCGCGGCCATGAGATGACTCCACATGCGCTGTCTCGGATTTTGAAAGAGTTCGGGATTAAACCGACTTCGAACGGTCAGTTTCGCGGGTATCGACGTGTTGATTTTCAGGACGCCTTCATCCGACACAACGTCCTTGTGGGGGACGACCAAAGCGTCAAAGCGTCAAACCCCTTATAAAGATTGGGCCAATAAACACAGCCCATTGACACTTTGACGCTTCGGTCCACGATCCCTAGCGGGCTGGTTGATTGGCCTGCTGGCGGTCAGGCGGCATGACGGTAAGTGTCCATGAAACCGGGACCGACACCGGTTCGAAGCAGACCGCGTCGTCGCACGCCTGATAGTCGAGTTGCCCCGTCAGGGTGATCACGTCGACATCGGCAAGCGCCTCGAGCGCTTCGGGCGACGCACCGACAACGGCCTCCTGAGTCAGTCGGAACGGTCGTTGATACACGGGTACTCGCTCGTCAAGCGGCTCGAAGTGGTAGATCTCCGAGGCGGGGTAGGCTGACGGCTCGGTCTGCACGAGTGGATTGTCTGCGAGACGAAGGGCGATCACGTAGTAGCCTAGATCGTCCGCGCCCGGCGCGTAGACATGAATGTTCGGATTTGGCTCAATGTCGAGCATCAACGCGATGCGACTGCCTGCCGAGACCTCGGCATTGGTTTGGCTTGACGTGATCACCAGGTGTGGCGTCTCGCCTCTCGTACCCGACACCGGGTTGGTCTCGAGGCTCAGACGCAGCATAATGGTGGCGGCCGTGTTGCGCTCCCGGTAGAACTCTTCGAAGAACCGCGACGTCACCCGACCCTCGTTGTCGACGACAAACGTGCCGGGGAACGGCGTCCCCACGAGGATTCGGTTCGCGCCGAAGACTGAGACGTAACGGGCAACGTCAGCCTTGACAGACGGGTCGTCAGCGTTGGCGCCCAGGCCCTCTTCCGCAACGGTATTCAGAATGCCGAACGCCCTGATCGCCGCTGAGTGCTCGTCGGAGAGTAGGGGATAGGTGATTCCCACTCGCTCGGCGAAGCTGGCGAGCACCTCTTCCGAGTCGAAGCTAATCGCAACGACGTTGAGGCCTTGTGCCTCGAGCGCCTCACGTTGTTCTTGCAGCTCCACGAGCTGCGCCTTGCAGTACGGTCACCAATCGGCCGAGCGATGAAAGACGATCATCGCACCGTTCGAGCCCAGGATCGACTCGCTGGTCCACACCGTGCCGTACTGATCGGGAAGTTTGAAGTCAGGGATCAACTCTCCGATCTGAGGTCCAAGCGAAGACACGTCGATCTGTTCGCGGGATTCCTGCATCAGAACTGGTGCGGGGCTGAACAGGGCCGCGAGCGCGCAAGCCAATATCACTCGTCGCATGCGCATGATGCTAGTCGAGTGGCTCGTTTTTTCCAACTACCACCACGCCGTCCACTCGGGCTGGAGACGCCCTGAGCTTGTCGTAGGCTCGAAAGTGATGTCCCTCGGTGAGCAGGTGCAGTTCGTTGCTGGCCAGAAGTCGAAGTTAGGTGGTTCCAGAGTGGTACCACCTAACATGCCGCCTACGCTCGCTGAGATGGGCATCGACAAGAAGACGTCGTCGCTCGCGCAGCGGTCGGAGGTGTCTCGATATTAGCGGTCGGAGGTGTCTCGATGTTACAGGGTGGGTCAGCGTAGACGATGCGATATGGGTAACGCGGATTAGCGGATTAACAGTACTTCCACCACAGGAGGTCTACCACGGCCGCTTCACCGTGATCGCCGCCGCGACCTGAATACGTTCGGTGGCTCGCCCGACACTCCGGTCCACCAAACTATTCGCGGCACCGAGGCGAACCGCTTCGCTGGTGGCGTTGGTAACGAGACTCTCAAGCTCGGCGACCGCACGTGGTGCCAAGTTCCGCAGGCGTAGCTCAGCCAACTCGACAGCCGCAGCAGCCTTAGCCAGGGCCTGTGGACTCGACCCGCCGTGGTTCCGACAGACTCGCTGACCTCTTCTCGCGAACTTGTTACAGGGCGCCCCAGCGCGGTTATGTCCGATGCAGAGGCGAGGGTCACGTGGCTGGATGTCTGTCACTTCCATGGGGTCACCTGTCTTCATGGGGTCACCTTCATTGAAACGGAAAATGGCGCTCATGTGATGCGGTCGCCTATATAGATGTTAGAGACCTCGTTGCGGTTTTTGGATCCGTTCAAAGCGCCGGACGGTGCTAAGCACCACAGGATTTCAAGGTCCGTGGTTACCATGCGGTCTCCATCGAATCGTACCAGCGGACCGTCGCCGGCGCTGACTATCTGCTGGTCGTTTGCCCTACTCGGCGCGCGGCAGTGCGAAGGCGATGAGCCGTGGGCCGCCGCCGACCGTGAGCGCGATGTACTGGCGGTCGTCGACCATGTAGGTCATCGGCGTCCCGATGGCCCCGCTTGGTAAATCAATTGACGCCAACTCGTTGCCGCTGGTTTTGTCGTACGCGACCAGGCGCGGGCCATTGTTCGTGCCGCCGGCTGTAAGGCAGTACAGCAGGAGCGTCTTCGTTAACAGAGGGCCATTGGAACCGTTGTCCCCACCAAGTGGTGGTAGATTGAGATGCCGCAAGCGGGGGTGGTTACGGTAGCGATTCCCGTCACCGGTGGGAACCCACCAGAGGTGCTCGCCGGTGTTCATGTCAATCGCGGTGATCCGCGAGTAGGGCGGTTTCAGCAGGGGTAGCCCCTGTGGCATTCGCGGGCCGATGCTCGTGTACATCGTGGGGCGCCCGGCCAGGATGTCCGCCTCTGGCGCGCCGTGCGTGTAGTCGACGGTGGCTCCGAGCGCCGGGTCAGGCGTGTATATCCCCACGACCTGGGCTTGGTTGCGTGACGGAATGTAGAGGATGCCGGTTTCCGGGTCCATCGCGGCACCGCCCCAACCGACCGTGCCCCCGGTCGGCGGACGCATGACCGTGCCTCGCGTTACGCCCTCGACCGGACGATCCAGCGGTGTGAAGAGCGGACCCAGTCGGAACCCCTCGACGGCTTTTACCGCCATCTCTCGAATCTCAGGCGTGAAATCGACTAGGTCGTCAAGCATGACTCCCTGGTAGTCGAACGGCGCCGGTTTTGTCGGAAACGGTTGCGTGGGTGCCGGCACGTCACCTGGGATGTTGGTCTCTTGCGGAACGGGTCGTTCCTCGATTGGCCAGATGGGTTCGCCCGTGACTCGGTCGAACGCGTAGACGAAGCCTTGCTTGCTGACCTGGGCGATCGCCTTGATCTCCCGTCCGTCGACGGTGACGTCGACCAAATTAGGATGGGTCGCGAAGTCGTAGTCCCAGAGCCCATGGTGGACAGCCTGGAAATGCCACAGCCGCTGGCCGGTCTCGACGTCGACGGCGATCAGCGTCTCCGAAAAGAGGTTGTCCCCAATCCGATCGGACCCGATGAAGTCGTTCGTGGTCGTTCCGGTCGGCAGGTATACATGTCCGAGCTCATTGTCTCCGCCGAGCATCCCCCAGACGTTCGCATTCCCCGAGTAGCGCCACGAGTCGTTGAGCCAGGTCTCGACACCGAATTCGTCGGTGCTGTTCGGGACGGTGTGAAAGTCCCAGGCGTGCTCACCGGTTCGGACGTCCCAGGCACGAACCCAGCCGGGCACCGCTTCCTTCGTGATGCGGCGGTCGGCGACCTGCGACCCGTGGATGACTTTGTCCCGGACGACGATCGGCGCAGAGAAGATGCCCCAGAGCATGGCGTTCAGATAGTCGCGATCCGCCCGATTGGCCCGCGGAAGACCGAGGGTCGTGTCGACCATGCCACTGCCGTTAGGACCGAAGTCGGAGCACGGCTGACCGGTCTTCGCCTCGACACAGACGAGGTATCCGGCCCCGGTGCCCCAGAGGATCCGTTCGTCGTCCAGTCCATCGGTCCAATAGGCGACACCCCGCGCATTCCAGGGCCCGCTCATCGGTGGGGTCCCCTCCTCGTACCCCTTCGGGTTGAAGACCCAGAGTGTCTCGCCGGTTGTCGCGTCGACTGCGACCCCCTGCCCGAGAGGCGTGTTGAAATAGAGGACGCCACCGACCATGAGCGGCGTGGCCGTTAGGCGTGATGCAAGCGGCGGGTGACCGGGTCTGTAGAGCTCGGGGTTTTCTTCGACGAGCGATTCGACGATGGTGTCGAGTGGCGCTGACCACTCACCACCGCCGGGGGTTGATCGGCTGATCAGCGTGTCGACCGATGTCCACTCCCAGGCTATTTCTAGGTCTGCGAAATTACTCGCGCCGATTTGATCGAGCGGGGAGTACTTCTTCCCACCGATGTCCCCCGCGTAGCTGCGCCACTCCCCATTCGACGTGTCGTAGGTTTGCCAGGGGCCCTGGGAGCCTCCCGGTTGCGCCTGTGCCACCGGGGCGACGGCTAACAGCGTGAGAGTAAGAAGGACACTGAGCGAGAGAAATCTATGCATAGAAGAACCCCGTTTCCAGGCGGCCTTCATCGAATCGTACCATGCGGCCACCATCGAATCATCATAATCTGGGTGTGTGCGGGGGTACCGTTGGGGACACCAAACTAGATCGAATCGTCTCCATCAAAACGAAAAATGGCGCTCATGTGATGCGGTCGGCTATATAGATATTCGCGACCCCGCCGCGGTTTTTGGTTCCTGAGGAAATCGACCGAGCAAAAAAGGCTGACCGGGGGTCGGCTTACCGGGGCCTAAAAGCCACCGAAGTGTGTTGGGGTAGCCACAAAATCCGCCACATTTTTGGTGCCCACTACGACACGGAAGCAAAAAACCCCTGCAAAGACTGGCGCGCCCTGCAGGACTCGAACCTGCGACCTCCTGGTTCGTAGCCAGACGCTCTATCCAGCTGAGCTAAGGGCGCCAAAGACCGCCTACACGAAAGTAGGCGGCCACGGGTTCAAGAGTATATCAGGAAGCCTACAGAGCCCCGCGAACGAGACCATGAGGTTCACACCCTGACCCACGCAAGCCGCCGCCGCTGACTATAATCGCGGCATGAGCCACACGGCGCACCGTCAAGCTAGCGTGAAGACGACGCAGTGCTACGTCCTGACAATCAGCGATACGCGAACCGACGACGACGACACGAGTGGCCGCGCCATCGTCGATTTGTTGACCGAAGGCGGACATCGGGTCGTTGGTAAATCGATCGTGCCAGACGAGCCTGAGCGCGTGCGACAGGTCGTCGAAGACCAGTTAGCCAGAAGTGACGTGCAAGTCCTGATCACGACGGGCGGTACCGGTATTAGTTCGCGGGATAGAACATACGAGACGATCACCGGCCTGATCGATAAGCGAATTGACGGGTTCGGCGAGTTGTTTCGAGCGCTGAGCTATCAGGAGGTCGGAACCGCGGCGATGTTGAGCCGAGCCGTCGCCGGGACCGCACGCGGTAAAATCGTCATCAGTGTTCCGGGATCGGAAAACGCCGTCCGACTCGCAATTTCCAGGCTCGTGCTTCCTGAAATCGGCCACCTCGTGCGAGAGGCGGCTCGATGACGAGCCAGACGACGGCCAACCGATCCCAGATGCATCTGATCCGCAAAACCATCCCGCTCGAGGATGCGCGAGCCATCATCGACAAAGCGGTCGTTCCGCTCACGCGGACGACCCGAGTCGAGCTGAGCGGAGCCGGCGGGCGCGTGCTGGCGTCGACGGTGACCGCGACCCAGGACGTTCCGCCCTTCAACCGCGCGGCGATGGACGGCTACGCCGTCATTGCCGAAGACACGTTCGGTGCGAGCCGGCACGAGCCGCGCATGCTGCATCGCGTCGAGACCGTCCATACCGGAAATGTGCCGACCGTCCCTCTCGCGGCTGGACAGTGCACAGAGATCGCCACCGGCGCACCGATGCCGGACGGCGCCGACGCTGTCGTCATGGTCGAAGAAACGGAACGAGTCACCGGTGACCGCGATCTCGCCGAAATCAGAATTCTGACCCCCGTCTACCCCAAGCAGCACGTGGGACGCCGCGGGGCCGACATCCGCACGGGCGACGCAGTGCTTGAACGCGGTGACGTACTGACCCCGAGTCGGATTGGCGCAATCGCAGCGCTGGGGCTTGCCGACGTCGAGGTGTTCGACAAGCCGACGGTCGCCATTCTGTCAACCGGAAACGAGATCATCGATCCAGGGCGCTCACTCGGTCCCGGACAGATCTACGACATCAACCGGTACACCTTGGCTTCGGTGATCCAAGAACACGGTGGCGTCGACGTTGGTTATCCTACGGCCGGCGACTCGATTGATGCGCTCGAAGCCGCTGTCGACGCGTGTCTGGCGCATGACGTGCTCGTGTTCTCCGGGGGAAGCTCCGTCGGTGAGCGCGACCTGACACTCGATGTCCTCGAACGCTCGGGGGAGGTATTATTTCACGGGATCGCGGTCAAACCGGGCAAGCCAACCGTGTTCGGTCGTATCGGCACAACACCCATGCTCGGAATGCCTGGCTATCCGACATCCTGCCTTTCGAATGCCTACATGCTCCTTGTGCCCTTGCTCCGAAAGATGGCTAATCTGCCACCCCATCGCGTCGTTGCCGTCTCGGTTCCGGCCGCACAGCGCTTCGTGTCGACGACCGGACGTCACCAGTTCTATACGGTGCGCGTCATCGATGGTACCGCCGTCGCGGCGTTCAAAGCTTCGGGCGACATTACCAGCATGTCGCGGGCTGACGGTTACATCGAGATCCCTGCTCAAACCGATATCGTGGAGAAGGGGGAAATGGTGGAGGTGAAGTTCTTCTAGGGAACAAATAGGAGATAGGAGATAACGGGTGACCTTCGGGTACTTCTAGAAACGATTAGTGGTCCTCCGATTCCCTTCTACTTCCTATCTTCCTTTCTCCTTTGTTTCTTGCTCTTCTCCACCTCCCTAGCCCACTCCAACTCGAGTTCGTCGGCGGTGGCTAAATCGAAGAGTGGCGCGGTGTGCGTGTGCCTTCCCCTAAACTCAGTGTGACATCGATAGCACACGGTGAGGTCGTTGAGTCTTCCATACACGACCAAATCAATCAGGGCCGCAAGACCCAGCACCGCGTAGGCGATCAGGTCGAACCCAAACCAATAAAACGCGACACTGATCAAACCGCCGATAATCACGACGGTCAGCCCTAACTTCGGGTCGAAATCCTTGCGGACGTAAAAGTCGGTGCCCTTGCACTGGGGACATACATCGACCGTTCGGCAGGCGCGGAGGCCTTCCGTCACGATTAGCGGGATCGCTTGCTGACAGCCACCGCACGTCACCCTCGCGGGCGGGCTCGCCGCCTCGAACGGAAGCGCGCTGTTGCATTCCGGACACTTGAGGGTGATTCTCATTAGGCCACCCTATTTCTCCTAGCTCTTAGCTCATGCCTCCTGACTCCTTGAGTAATCACAGAGGCACTCTCGTCGAGAGAAGAAGATACTTAGCGAGCATCTCACCGACCACGACGGTAAAGAAGTCGACATAGAGGATCCCAGTGGCTGACTGCGTCGAACGGATCTTCGCGGTCTCCCAAGTCAAGTACGACAGGAGTGCTGGTGACCCCAATCCAAACAAGACCCGCTGCCAGAGAAACACGCCGTCTAGAGACAGCGCGTACTGGTCGAACCCTGCGCCGGACGGCGATTGCCAGCTGGCCAGTGCGACCGCCACGACGGTTCCCACAACCAAGATCCGTGTGACGGTCGATGCGATATGGAACTTCACAATCGACTGCAGGAGCGCGACGTTCATCGACGGCAAGACCAGGTACCAGTGGCCGAGAATCATCGCCGTGCACGTACTGCCCAGCAGTGCTGACGACGACAGGAAGCTGAGTATCGTGAGCAGCGGTAGGGCCACCATGTCACCCGTCGACATGTTGAAACCCTGCGTAACCATGGTGATGACGCCACCGATGACCGTCGCCCACAGAAGGAACGGGCGCAACGCTGAGAGCGCCCGCCCAATCGACGCCCAGTACACGAGGAGAGCGCCGGTCGCCACGACAAGGGCGGTCACGCCGATCGAATCCGGCCCTGCCGTCGCCGCAAACTCCGGCCGAAAGGCCAAGGCAATCAGCAGCAGGATCGTCGCGAGCCCCGCGTTGAATCGAAAGAACTTCGCTCCAGCTCCGTCACCGACGAGCAGTAGCGTTCCGGCGATCCCGACACCCAGATGGGTCAAGAAGAGAAAGATGACGAAGGACATGGGATGGGGGTATGGGGAAAGCAGGAGGCAGGAGACAGGAGACAGGAGAGAGTCGGTGACTGACGCACTCTAGAAGCGTCCTAGGGAACCCGGTGCCCTCCTGTCTCCTGCCTCCTGCCGATTATCCCAATCTCCTATTTACCTCGTCCCAGTTGATCGTGTTGAACCAAGCGGCGAGGTACTCGGGTCGGCGATTCTGATACTTCAGATAGTACGCATGCTCCCAGACGTCGACGCCAAGAATCGGTTTCTTGCCATCCGCAAGCGGGGTGTCCTGATTGGGCGTGCTGACGATCTCGAGACTGCCACCGGTGTCGACGAGCCATGCCCACCCGCTGCCAAAGCGGGTCACGCCAGCATTGGTAAGCTGCTCCTTGAAGGCATCGTACGACCCGAATGCGCCGTTGATGGCGTCGGCGATCTTCCCGGTCGGTGTTCCGCCCCCGCCGGGACCCATCACCTGCCAGAACATCGAGTGGTTCGCATGCCCCCCGCCGTTGTTTCGGACCGCCCCGCGAATGTCCTCCGGGACGGCGTTGAGATTACCGACCAACTCTTCAATGGTCTTGCCAGTGAGCTCAGGATGTTTCGCAAGTGCGTCATTAAGTTTCGCGACGTAGGTCGCGTGGTGCTTGCCGTGGTGGATCCGCATCGTCTGCTCATCGATGTGCGGTTCAAGGGTGCTGAAGTCATACGGTAGGGGTGGCAACTCGTAAACCATTGGAAAACTCTCCTTCTTGTTGAAGCATTCGCGAGACGGCCCGGACTCGCAGCAGTCGGTGGGAGCCCGGAGTAAGAACCAAAACGAAGTGATCGAGTAGATGAGTTTAGTGGATGCTCAACATCCGGTCGAGCGCCACGCGCGTCCAGTGCTTGTCACGGTCGGGGACCACGATCCGGTTGTGTACCTGGCCCGCGACCAACCCTTCGAGCACCCAGAGTAAGTGATTGGGGGACACGCGAAACATCGTGGAACAGAGACATCCAATCGGATCGAGCGTCATTACCGTTCGCGTTGGAGCCAGGGTCGCCGCCAATCGGTTGACCAGGTGGATCTCGGTGCCGACGGCCCACATGGACCCTTCTGGGCTCTCTGTGATCTGGCGGATGATGTACTCGGTCGACCCAGCGTCATCAGCAGCCTGGACAACATCCCATGTGCACTCGGGGTGCACGACGACCCGAACACCGGGATGCTGGCGACGAACAAGGTCGACCTGCTGGACGCTGAAGCGGGTGTGAACCGAGCAGTGTCCATTCCAGAGGATGATGCGCGCCCTGCGTAGTGCCTCGACGTCCACCCCACCATCTACGATGTCTGGATCCCAGACGACCATCTGGTCGAGCGGAACGCCCATAGCGTAGGCAGTATTCCGACCGAGGTGTTGGTCCGGCAGAAAGAGAACCTGATCACCCTGTTCCCATGCCCAATTGAGCGTTGCCTGGGCGTTGCTCGACGTGCAGACGATACCCCCACGCTCACCACAGAATGCTTTAATCGACGCCGCCGAGTTGATGTAAGTCACGGGGACGACGCTCGACGCGCCCAAGCTCTGAAGCTCATCCCAGCAGGTCTCAAGCTGGTCGGCAGCCGCCATGTCGGCCATCGAACACCCCGCAGCGAGGTCAGGGAGAATGACCTGCTGATCGGGACGGCTCAGCACATCGGCGCTCTCGGCCATAAAGTGAACGCCGCAGAACACGATGTGCTCGACCTTCTCCTGCCTTCTCGCCTCACGGGCGAGTTTGAACGAGTCGCCGGTACAGTCAGCAAACTTGATGACTTCGTCCCGCTGGTAGTGGTGACCGAGAATCAGCAGACGCTCGCCGAGGGCCGCCCGAGCGGCCATAATCCACTCCTCCATGACGTCATCCGGCAGACCAAGATACCGGTCGGGGAGCAGCTGCCGCTCTCCGATCTGCGTCTTCTCGAATTCCGTGAGTAGCTCAACGCTCACGAGTTTCTGGGACCTAAGATTGTGAAACTTTTCTCAATGTTGGTACATCAAAAAGTCAAATCCCACGAGCCGGACATACCCGACCGAAGACTTGACTTGTCCTAATTATATCACGCTGAAGTCCGGCTGGCCGGTGATCCGGACGGCATCGAGACCACGTTGTAGAGCGTGTCCCTCTCGACCGGCTGCCGACCGGCATCGACGATTAGGCCGCCGATTTCGTCCGGTGTCATCGATTCTGGCGTCGACGCGCCGGCCATGTGATAGATCCGCTCCTCTTGCACCGTTCCATCGAGATCGTCTACCCCGAACCAGAGAGCCATTTGGGCAACCTCGACACCAGTGGCAATCCAGAAGGCTTTAACGTGGGGAATATTGTCGAGCATCAACCGAGCGACGGCATGCACGCGCAGTGTGTCGGTCGCCGTGGGCGCTGGGAGCTTCTGCATTTGGTTGTTATCCGGATGGAACGCCAGCGGAATAAACGCTTGGAAGCCGCCGGTCTCATCCTGAAGCGTCCGCGCCCGTAGCATGTGCTCGACCCGCTCTTCAATCGTCTCGATGTGTCCATACAACATCGTCACATTGGACCGCACGCCAAGACGATGCGCCGTACGGTGGATGTCGAGCCATCGCTCCGTGCCGCATTTGTCATGGCAGATCTTTCGGCGTACGCGCTCGGAGAAAACCTCCGCGCCACCGCCAGGCAACGAGTCGAGCCCGGCATCCATCAGCTCCCGGAGTACGCCCTCGTCGGTCTTGCCGTATCGGTCGGCGAAAAACGCGACCTCAACAGCGGTGAAACACTTCAAATGGATGGCCGGCTTGATCGCCTTGAAGCCGCGTAGGAGCTTCGTGTAGTACTCGAAGGGCAAGTCGGGGTGCAACCCGTTAACGACATGTACCTCGGTGATCGTCTGGCCAGTTCGTTGGCGAAGCTTGTCCCACGCCTGTTCGAGCGACATGGTGTAGGCACCCGGATCACCAGGTTTGAGACGGGCAAACGAGCAGAACAGACAGCTGGCCACGCACACGTTCGTGGCCTCGAGTCGAATGTTGTGGTTGAAGTACGTCCGCGCGCCGTATCGTTTTTCACGCTCGCGGTTCGCCAGCCAACCGACCGCAAACAGGTCCGGGCATTCGAAGAGACGCACCCCATCGCCGGAGTCCAGTCGGACGTTCGCGTCGAGCTTCTCGACGATTTCCTGGAGCCCACCGGCGGCCAATCGATCCCGCATGGTAATCCGAAGTTAGTGAGATGGTCGACTTATGCGACACCCCGCGCTCGAACGCGAAGCGGGCGGACTTGGAGTCTGGTCTCTCGCACGATGACCCTAGAGCTCTTGCTCGCGAAGTCCTCTCGCCTTTGGCGAGCGTCTGCGCAACCGCGCGCCGATGCGGCGCCTCTCTCAATGATCCGTGACGGAAGAGTCATTGCGACCTATAAGCAGCGCATGTTATTCCATGGCAAGAGTTTTAATCAACCAGGCTACGCCGCTTCGCTCTATGGCCGATATCGGCCGGCTTCGGTATACTCGCCCGGTAGATCGACGTCCCGACGAGCCTGGGAAGTGGGTGCGAATCCCACACGGTCCCGCCACTGTAAGCGGGGAGTCGGACGGCGGAAAGGTGCCACTGGCGCCCGCACTGTGCTGCAGCGCGTCCACACGCGGAGCATGGGAAGACTCGCCGTTCGGTCAAAATCCGCGAGTCAGGAGACCGGCTTATCGGGTGTCCTCTGAGCCACCGCCAGGCCAATCTGCCGGTGGGTAACGGTGCGTGGTCACGCCGAAGGAGGTTCGATGCAGGGTCTGTGGTTACTCCCGTATCCCGCACATCACATCGCTTCGCCCGCTCGGTTCTGAGGTAACGCTGTGCTGCGAGCAGACGCGGTTTCGTTCAAGTACGGCGCCGACACCGTTCTGCGTGACGTCTCCCTTTCCGTGCCGCCCGGAGGACTGGTCGGCGTGCTCGGGCCGAACGGATCGGGCAAGACAACGCTGCTTCGAGTCCTCGCCGGTCTTCTGCCGCCATCTTCGGGGCGTGTGACCCTCGGCAATGACGATCTCGGCAGCTTCTCCAGGCGCGTGCTCGCTAAACGCATGGCCATGGTGCCGCAGGAAACCCACATGGCTTTCGACTACGACGTGCTCGAGATCGTGCTCATGGGTCGATATCCCCACCTCAGAGCGTTTCAAATCGAAGGCACCGATGACCTTCGCTACGCGCAACACGCCTTGGCCGCGACTGGAACGTCTCAACTGTGCACGCGTGGGTTCGAAACACTTAGCGGCGGCGAGAAACAGCGGGTCGTGATTGCGAGCGCACTAACCCAGCTCTCAAACGACGTGGACACAACGGATCAGTCGCAGATCCTTCTTCTCGACGAGCCGACCGCGTCGCTCGATCTCGGATACCAGCTGGAGGTCTCGCAGCTTATTCGATCACTCAATCAACGAGGCATCACGATCGTCGTCTCGACTCACGATTTGAACTTCGCAGCTCGCGTGTGTCACGACCTGGTGCTGTTACGGAGTGGGAGGATTCTGGCAACGGGACCAACCGAAGACGTCCTCGACGCGGATGCAGTCACGCAGCTCTTCGGAGTTAAAGCTCATGTTGGCTACGACCAGGCAGCCGGACATCGGCTCGTCGTACCAATCGACCGCACGCATCCGTCATCCGAACCATGACGATCGGTCTGGCAGCCACGTCAGTCCCACAGACGGAGAGCTTGCGACGTCGGTTTCTCCTAACCCAGGCGATTTTTGGCGGTGCCGCACTGCTCGTCTGTCTGATCGCCCCTCTGGTGGGGCCCACACCGATCAGGCTAACGCGAGTGTTCGACGGCTCGATCGCGTTTGCGGACAACATCGATGCGCAGATCTTCTTTATCGCCCGACTGCCGCGGGCGGTTACGGGCGCTTTGGTTGGCGCTGCGCTGGCGACGGCCGGCGTCGTCCTCCAGGCCCTGCTGCGCAACCCACTGGCAACCCCGTTCACCCTCGGCGTCTCCTCGGGCGCGTCACTCGGCGCCATGATTGTGATCGTGCTTGGCATACCGCTATCGCTATTGGGAGTACCGGTAGTTCCGCTGGCCAGCTTTAGCGGCTCACTCGTTGCGGTTGGTGTCGTCTATGTGCTGTCGAGGGTTCGGCGACAGGGGCTATCGACCCACGTCCTCCTGCTGGCCGGTGTAACCCTGAACTCGCTCTTCTCTGCAATCATTCTGTTCGTCCAGTATTCCGCCAACATGGCTGAAAGTTTTCAGGCCATTCGTTGGCTGATGGGAAACCTCGACGTCAGCAGCTACGCTCCGATCCTGTCAGCACTGCCTCTGCTAGGAGCCGCGTTCGTTTCGTTCGCCATGCTCCCTCGGTCACTGAACCTGCTCGCGCTTGGTGCCGAACACGCCGCCATGCGAGGTGTCGACGTCCTCCGCGCGCAGCGGTTGGCGTTCGTGTCGGCCTCGCTGGCAACCGGCGCCGCGGTGTCGTTGGGCGGACCGATTGGATTCGTCGGAATCATCGTCCCACACATGGTCCGTTTGCTCGCAGGCTCTGACCATCGGACCCTGCTCCCAGCCTCAGCGTTTCTCGGCGCAGCCTTCCTCGTGACCTGCGACGTCGTGGCACGCACGCTCATGGCACCGGTCGAACTCCCGGTCGGTATCATCACCGCGATGCTGGGCGGACCGTTCTTCCTCTGGCTTCTCATTCGACACCGATGAAGACACCACGTAGGCCCACGCTCCGTTCAGTCGGCGCGGCCTGGACGGCCGGTTTCGTCGCCGTCCTCGTTGGCTCGGTAGGCTTGGCCCAACCCCAACAGTCGCCGCAACGTATCGTTTCCGTGATTCCAGCGGTGACCGAGACGCTGTTTGCGCTCGGAGCAGGTCCGCAGGTCGTGGGAATCAGTAGCTTCGATGAACTTCCTGCCGGCAGCCGCAACGTCGATATTGCACGTGTCGGAGGGCTCGTGGACCCGGACACGGAACGCATGCTGACGCTTCGGCCTGATCTGGTGATCCTGTATGCGAGTCAGGTCGATCTACGCAAACAGCTGGAGCGCGCCGGCATCCCGGTTTTCACTTACAGGCACGGAGGACTCGATGACGTCATGTCCATGATCCGCACGATCGGGGGCCGTTCCGGGCGCGGACAGCAGGGCGAAGCACTCGCGGCCCGACTCGAAGCGGGGCTCGAAACCGTACGTGCGCGCATCGCCGAACGGCGGCGGCCAAGCACGTTGTTGGTCTTCGCGCGAGAGCCGGCCGCCCTGCGGGGCGTCTACGCAAGCGGCGGAATCGGGTTTCTCCACGACCTGCTCGCGATCGCGGGTGGCGACAACGTCTTCGCAGACGTCAGCGAAGAGAACGTCGCGCAGGTCAGCTCCGAAGCGATCTTGAGCACCGCTCCAGATGTGGTAATCGAGATCCGCAACCATGGCGCCTTCGATCCAGCCACCTTAACGGCCGAGCGTGCCGTATGGAATCGGCTGACCACCGTGCCCGCCGTTCGGAACAGTCGCGTTCACTTCCTTAGCGGAGGAGAGTTCGTCGTTCCAGGCCCACGGGTACTCAAGGCTGCGCAGCAACTCGCGCGACTGCTTCACCCCGATGCGTTCTAGTGTGACGAGTAAATCAGGATCCCACAAACTCGACCGGTACCCGCTCCGGAATAAGCTTCTTCTCGTAGGCCTCGTCGAATAAACGCTTAACAGCAGCGTAACCGCGATCACCGTAATCAAGCGTTAGCTCGTTGACGTACATCCCAACAAACCGATTGGTTTCGTCTTTGTCGAGACCGCGCCCGTACTGCCGAGCGTAATCGATTGCATCGGAACGGTGATCCAAGGCGTACGCGATACTGCCATGGAGAAGGCGCGACGCACGGCGCATCGTGTCGGCACCCAGATCACGACGGATGACATTGCAGCCCAACGGCAACGGCAGCCCGTTGGTTCGGTCGGCCCACCAGACGCCAAGGTCGACAATCGATCGAAGTCCCTCTGCGGCGTAGGTCAGCTGGCCTTCGTGAATGAGCAATCCGGCCTCGACTTTCCCTTTGTGGACGGCAAGCTGGATCTCATCAAACGGCATAACGGTGTGGGCCACGCCAGGCTGATAGAGCTGCAGAGCGAGATAGGCCGTGGTGAGGGTGCCTGGAATTGCTACGGTGACACCGCTCAAGTCGGTTGGACCATCTCGACGAGTAACGAGCACGGGACCGCAGCGATCGCCCATGCTCGCTCCGTGCGGCAACAGCGCATAGCGATCGAAAAGGTGCGCGTACGCATGAAACGAAACAGCGGTCACTTCGTACGTGCCCTCGAACGCCACTTGATTCAGGGTCTCGATGTCAGCCAGCACTTGGTTGACCTCGAAGCCGTCCAGATCGACAGCTCCAGACGCGAGTCCGAAAAACATAAACGCATCGTCAGAATCGGGACTGTGGGCGACCGTGATCTTCATGCCGGAATCAAAGCGTCCAGGATGTGAGGCCGCTTAGACGTCGTCGTCCTCGGGCTCCGCATAGGGCTTCGCGACCTGCCGGATAACGATCGTCAGGCCGAACAACGCGATGAGAAACGACGCCCCAAGACCAACGTAGGCACCGAGTCCCATGGCTGGCACCGGTATCTCGACAGGCGAGGTCCCACCCACAATAGATTGCGCCTGAGCCCGTGCCCAGATCTGGTCCGACACTGAGCGCTCCAAGTACTTCTCTCCGAGAAGCAAGATCGCGAAGGCGGCTAGGCCTACTAGGAGTAGCGGATGTCGGGAATTCCGCCTCGTGATGATGCTCAAAGTCCCAAGAACAACAGTAAGAAGGCCGAGACCAAGCACCCAGATCCCAGCCACGCTCGGCACACCGCCCAAGCTTCGATCGCCCATACTCATCCAGGGCAGAAAGGCGCTCCAAACCAAGACGATTCCGCAGAGCACGGGCAGGTAGTACGCGCGCATACCGTGGTGGACGATGCCATAAAGCCAACGTGACAACATCGACGGCAGTCTATAGGAGTCCGTAAATGAGTCCAAGACGCAAGACATGCCGCTCTAGTAGCGTGTCAGTTTCGAGGACCGACGGCCGGCAGACCCCACTGGTTGAGTACACTCGGCCGATGGTTGCATCCGGCTACTTTACTTGTTCATAGGGTTCGCCGTCCGAAACAACCGCGAGTGGACGATTCGGTGGTGTGGGCCCGCATCTGTGCTCAACCCGTTAGACGTTAAACGAGAGACCACAGCCACACTCGCTGGTGGCGTTTGGATTGCGAAATACGAGGGACTGCCCCAGCATGTTGGGATCGCAATCGAGAACCGTCCCATCCAGGTATTTGTAACTCTTCTTATCGACGAAGATTCGTGTTCCCTGAGCGCTCACGAATACCTCGTCGTCCGGCTTAGGCTCAGCTTCCCAACGGAAAACATAACTCATCCCGTTGCAGCCGCCCGCCTTAACACCTACTCGCAATCCACCGTCTGAAACACCCTCGGTTACCATTGCCTCACGGATTCGCTTGGCTGCAACTTCAGTCACTTCGATCATTGGTCTCACCAAGTGTAGTCGACGGGTGACAGCCTCGCAATCGCGTCACAAGGGTCACGACCTTGTCACTCACGTAGTCGACCTCTGCCTCTGTGTTGCTGCGGCCCAGTCCAAAGCGCACAGACGCCCTGGCTAATTCGTTCGAGAGCCCAAGGGCCAGTAAGACATGTGACGGCTTAGGATTAATCGACGTGCACGCGGATCCCGACGACACGGCTACCTCATCGAAACCGACAAGGAGTGTCTCACCTTCCACGCCATCGATGCTGATATTGAGGTTATTGGGCAGACGGTTAGTGACCGAGCCGTTGCAACGAAGGCCGCCCAGTCGACTGGAGAACCGCTACCACAACCGGTCACGCAATGCAGCGAGCATCGTCCGCCATCTCCGCGCGACAGATCTCCGCGGCCTGACCAAACCCAACGATGGCGGCAACATCGACGGTTCCAGAGCGAAGATCCCTTTCATGTCCACCGCCGTCGATCTACGGCTCGATCGCGATTTTAGGCCGGCGCCGACGCACGGCCAGTGCCCCGATTCCCTTAGGTCCGTACAGCTTGTGCGCGCTGAGAGACACGAGGTTCACGGCGCTACGATCCGCAGATAACGGAACCTTGCCGAGTGCTTGGGTCGCATCAGTGTGGAATCGAACCCCGCGTTGATGAGCAACATCACAGAGCTTTGTGATGGGCTGCAGTACCTCGATCTCGTTGTTGGCGGTCATTACCGACAAGAGCGCGGTGCAGTCGGTAAACGCGCTACCGACCTCCTCTACATCGACGCAAGCCATAGGCGTCGGGTCATACGTACGTGACTCGCATGCCAGCCGCCTCAACCGCGTCTCGGGCCACCCAACCAAACGCATGGTTCCGGCTTGCGGCGTTGCCGAACATCTTGGTAAAGAACGGCGTCATCGCGTCGACAACCCGGGGATCCACCGGGATCGTCGCGTGGTGGTCCATATAGATCGGGAGCTTCACCGCCATAACCATGCTGTGAACGTTCGACTCTGGGGGCGAGACCGCGGAGCGTATAGTCCGCGCTAGCAGCCTGTCGGACTTGGGCGTGGCAAACGCGCGCGGAAGCGACTTGGCACCTGTGTGAACGACGCCCTGTGTCTCTGTGCCGGGAGGGCCGCTTCGACCGAAACGGGGACTGTATTCCTGGCCATCGGTCGCTGACGGCGCCTGGAGGCCTTTCTGACGCCTCTGGTGGGTCGCGAACACGCCAAGTTCCGCTCCTTATAGCCCCGTCATGCCAGCCTGAGGTTGTGCAAGCGTCGGCAGTTATACGCCAGCGTTACCAAGGCCCATTCGCCCTCCACCTTCTCGAGACCCCGCAGCAGAAACTGCCGGAAGCCCATCGCCTGCTTCACGATCCCGAACACCGGCTCCACCGTCTGCTTGCGCAAACGGTAATGCGCCCGGTGCTCCGGCAGTGCCATCTTCTGCTGCATCGACTTGATCCAGTCCGCCTGCGGCTCCTTCGCCAGCGGGTGCGGCGGCTCCGGTCGGAAGTCGTGCTGGCGCCGTTGGCCTTCCGCCCCCGTCGCCACCAACACCTCCACACCGCGACCTGCCAGTTGCGACACCTCGCTGCCCGTCGCGTAGCCGCTGTCCGCCAGTACCCGATCCGCCGCGCCCAACGCCGCCGGGATCGCATCCACATCCGCCACCAACTCGTTGCGGTCGCTCGCGCACACGCTCACCCTAGCCCCCAACACCAACTGACTGCCGTCGGCATCCACCGCCGCCTGCGCGTTGTACGCCTGGCGGTACTCATGGCGCCGGCTCTTGCGCATCAGCGCACTGTCCGCGTCCGTCAGGTTGATCTGCTCCTCCGCCTCCGGCGCTTCCGTCGGCGGTTTGATGTGCCGACCCTTGCGCGATCCCGTACGCCGCTCCCGCGCCGCCACCTTGCGCTCGTACTCCGCCCGCTCCGAGTCCGCACGCGCCTGCGCACGCCGTTCCAACTCCGCGCACGCACGGTCCAGCTTCACCCGCAGCTTGTCCCGCCGCGACAACTCCTCCGGCAGACCCTGCGGGTCCGGCGCGGCGTCCGTGTCGGCGTGCTCCGCCTGATCCAACAACCCCTCGATCTCGCCTCGCAACTGCTCGCGCAACGCCCCCGCCCGGTCGTAGCGGAGGCTGTTGCGCTTATTCGCGTTCGCGTCCACCTTCGTCCCGTCCACGCTCACCGTCCCAACACGCAGCAGCTGCAGCTCCTTCGCCAGCAGCAGTACCTGCAGGAACGCCTCCGCTACCGCATCGAAGTTGCTGCGCCGGAACGTGCAGATCGTGTCGTGGTCCGGGTGACAGTTCGCCGCCACGTACCGAACGCCAATGTCCCGATACGTCGCCCGCTCGATCCGACGCGAGCCGAAGATCCCGTTCGCGTAGCAGTACACCAGCAACGCCAGCATCATCCGCGGGTGATACTGCGCCGATCCGGTGCCCCGTTCGTTTACCTGGAACCGCTCCAGCGGCACCCGTTCCACCGCCTCAACCACGAAGTGCGCCAGATCGTCCTCCGGCAGCCAATCGCGCAGGTCCGGCGGCAGCAAATACAGCTGCGACTGGTGCCGCTGTACGAACTTCGGCATCTACTTCGACCTCCTCGACTCGACAAGCCCTATTATAAAACCCGGGCCTAAGTCCGACAGGCTGCTAGTGTCAAAAATCGGCGACTGTAACGCCGACTGAAGCACACTCCGGCACGTGATGGAAACGAATCGAAATCACGGAAGACCGCGCCGATCCGTCTTCGGCAAGCTCTTTCAAGGTGAAGGACTCGAGCGAACTTACGATCCGGTTCTTTAGCTGCCACAGTGGACCACGAATGTTGCATTTGGAGTACTGCTCGCAACTCTCGTCTAAATCGGAGCAAGCCGTAATCATGACCGGCCCGTCGATCGCCACGATCACATCGGCTACCGAGATCTGGATGGCGGGTCTAGAAAGCTGATAGCCGCCACGACTTCCCTGATGCGAAACGAGTAGACCTTTTTTTGACAGCCGCTGTAGCACTTTTGCCATCAACTCGATCGGAATGTCGAATCGGCCCGCGATCTCACGTGCGCTCGACGAAATGCCTTGAGGCTTCGAGGCTAGATCCTTAAGGGCGATGAGGGCGTAGTCGGCCTTCTTGGACAATCGCAGCATGTCGAGACTCGGAACACTCCAGATTCTACCAGGATATCGTCCCTCTTTGCTACCCGTCGAGAAATGCCGATACGAATATGTCAGTACTTCGGTAGCGTCGAGTCAACCCTGTCAATCCAAGCCAGAATACCGCCACGAAGGTTCTTCGCCTTCGAGAAACCAGCTTCGCGTAAGAGCTTCACCGCCTTCGCGCTCCGGACTCCAGACTTGCAGTGCACGATCATGTCGTCGTGCCCCTCTAACTCGGTCAGCCGATGCGGAAGACCACCGAGTGGGATAAGCGTAGACCCAGGGATACGGCAGATCTCGAACTCTTGTGGCTCTCGTACGTCGAGCAGGAACACCCCATCGTTGGCATCGAGGCGCGCCTTGAGATCCTCGACCGTCACTTCGTTCCCCTCAGATATCTCACTGGCGACCGGCGGAGTGATACCGCAAAACTGCTCGTAGTCGATTAGCTCAGTGATGGTTGGGTTCTCACCACACACCGGGCATTCAGGATCCTTCTTGAGCTTAAGATCACGAAAACGCATCCGGAGAGCGTCGTAGATCATGAAACGGTTGATCAGCGCCTCGCCGATCCCGATGATCAACTTGACCGCTTCGGTCGCCTGAATGGTACCGATCACACCTGGCAAAATACCGAGGACCCCACCCTCGGCGCAGCTCGGTACCAGCCCGGGCGGAGGAGGTTCGGGATAGAGACACCGGTAACACGGGCCGTCCTTTGTCGCGAACACCGACACCTGCCCTTCGAACCGAAAGATGCTGCCATAGACGTTGGGCTTCCCCAGGATGACGCACGCGTCGTTCACAAGATACCGTGTCGGAAAGTTATCGGTGCCGTCGACGATGATGTCGTACCCGGAAAGCAAATCGATCGCGTTGGCCGACGACAGTGCCACGTCGTGCGTCACAACCGTCACTTCGGGATTAATCTCCGTCAACCGGTCGCGCGCCGACTCCAACTTGGGCCGTCCAACGTCGGGTGTTCCGTGAATGATCTGTCGCTGCAAGTTGCTGTAGTCCACGACATCAAAGTCGACGATGCCGATCCGCCCAACGCCTGCAGCCCCGAGATACAGCGCGACCGGAGACCCGAGGCCACCCGCTCCTATGCAGAGGACGCTGGCTGCCTTGAGCTTGAGCTGCCCATCCATGCCGACTTCCGGCATGATGAGATGGCGGCTGTAGCGCGCGACCTCCTGGTTGCTCAGCGCGGACGTAGCTTCATTCATCCACACCGCCCGCCACGGATGGCACGATGCTGATGGTGTCTCCGTCGTTTACGGACGTCGCTTCCCTATCTAAATAACGAATATCATCATCGTTGACATACACGTTGACGAAGCGCCGTAGTCGGCCGTCCTCGTTATATAGATGACTTCGCAGTTCTGAGTACTTGGCAGTCAGGTTCTCCAAAAGCTCTCCAACCGTCTTTCCTTCGACCTGTACGACATCCTGCTTACCCGCATACACACGAAGCGGTGTTGGTATCAGTACATTATTGGCCATATCAATTTGTCCTATTCGTTTCGTCGTTCGATACGTGCTTCATCGAACGCTGAGCGGTCTTCTCGTAGTCGCCACGAGGTCATCACACCAGGCTCGCCCTTCTCGACGGCGATGATCACATACGTAAACACCGGCCAAGCGTGATCCAGATCATACTGGGACGGGCGAGCTGGGTGGTCAGGGTGCGAATGATAGAAGCCGATCAGCTCGTGGCCAAACTTCGTCGCACGCCGCTCCGCCGTTCGATAGTCGTCTGGACTGACCAAGAAGCGACGTCGCGGCCCTTCCTCGGTTGTATTAGGGAGCGAAAAGCACTCCCCCACGACGTTATCGGTCCCAATTAAGGCGCCGCAGCACTCGTTTGGGTACGTTTCGCGACCGTGATTCTGAATATGCACGGCAACGTTGTCACGAATGATGAGTGCCTTCTCTTGATCGTTCAACATCGACCTGTTCTTGCTGGTTCCAACCTTGTGAACTAATCGTCTCAGAACCACTGGGGTAAGCATTCCTCTCCGCCGTCAGAGAAAATCCTGTCAACGAAGTCCTCACACAACCTGCACGCTCGCCATCAACATCAATAGATCCACTGGCCAGAATCCACTCCACCCTTGTCACCTGCCTCCAGACCTACCTACCTATTTGGAGTCAGTGTCAAAGCCCTTCTCTCGCCATGCGAGAGTCCCTCCGGTAATACTCCGTACGTTGCGATAGCCAAGAGATTTAAGGAACAAAACACCTGACAACGAAGCGTTTCCACGTTGGCACACGCTGAGAATCGGAGCGTCGAGATCACTGGAAAGAGCTGAGAGATCCTCGCCAAGCTCCTGGAGCGGCATGCTGAGGGCACCGGGAATGTGTGCCTCCTGATATTGGTCGTTCGGACGCACATCTATCACAGATGACTTGCCGTCCTTCCACTGCACATGAGCAGCTTCAACATCAATGGTTAGATCGGCGTTACCTCGCACGTTCTCCACCATCTTATCGAGCAGCGTGTTGCTCGGTGCCCCCCCCTTAAACTCTTCGGCTGCGAGACCCGGCAAATGTTTCACTACCGACGATGCATACTTAAATGCGCTATCGCAAAAGATAACGACCACGACATTGCCGGATTCATCGGGCACAAGTTTGAAGGCGCCAGAAAGCGCCATGGCCGAACTCGGGCCGGCGATAATACTCTCCTCCCGATTCAAGCGTAGGCAGAGGTCAAACGCTTCTTGATTTGTCACCTCGACCAAACCGTCGTACTCGTCAGGAAAGAACAACTTCGTTTGCTGCAACTGCCGGATACTTCGCACACCCGGGATATCATGTCCCTCCTGCGGGTGCACGCCGAAGATCTTGACGGAATCATTCTGCTCCTTTAGGAACCGGCCAGTGCCGGTAATCGTTCCGCACGTACCGAGCCCCGATACAAAGTGCGTCACATTCCCTTGAGTCTGACGCCAGATCTCCGGCCCGGTCGTTTTGTAGTGCGCATCAGGGTTCGCTTCGTTGGTGTACTGGTTCAACATGTGGAACCCGGGACGATCGGCGATTTCGCTGGCCTTTGCAATAGCTCCTTCAGGTGCCCCTGGTGCCGGACAGAGACTGTCCTCAAGCTCTATTACATCGGCACCAAAAAAACGGAGCATGGTGCGCTTCTCAAGTGGGATCTCGCTCGAGAGCGGCGTTGTCAGGGAATATCCCCTAATATTCGCGATCATGGCGAGCGCCATGCCCGTATTTCCCGAGGTTGGCTCAACTAGCTTCTGGTTGCCGTGGATCGTTTGGCGTGCTTCGCCATCGGCTATTAGGTTGGCTGCAACACGATCCTTGACCGCACCGAACGGGTTGTACCACTCGAGCTTGCCGTACACTTGCGTGTGCCTGAACGGCAACACCCGGTTTAGGCGGACCAAGGGCGTGGGATTGTCGGTACCGGAGAGAAGGCCGAGAATAGAATCATAGACGCGCAGGGCATGATCATTCATCGCCTAGCTGATCCTCACATAAACCATAGTATTTTCGTTCTGCCGTGACGTTGGTTGGCATACACATCTTAACTCGATCGCCTGACGCCGCTCTGATTATGGCGTAAGCGATTCCCGTGTTTCCGGAAGTCGCGTCAAACAGGATCGTGCCCGAGTGCAACGGACCGCTAGCGACACCTGTGACAATCATTCGGGCCGCCCCACAGGATTTTGCCACGAGGCCGTAGCATACAGCTCAACCTAGGAAAGCCGCCGGTCGAAGCGGAGTAATCGATCCAGCGAAGTGTTTCCGGTGAGGTCGACGGCCATGGAGGCCCCCTTCTGCTGAAACTCCTGAGATATCGATACCAATCGATCGTAACATTCATTAAGAGAGACGCCTGTGGAACGCGAGCCGTCCCGGTTGTGCGGGCACCTCGGTTAGCTTATCCTCAGTCGGAAACTTCGGTTGTCCCATCGATATGGAACCATTTTCGACCATCGCTACCCTGGCCATGTTCCTAGTGGGGCTCGGGCTCGGGCTGGCTATGGGATGGATGCTTGGACGAGCTCTGAGTACGCGGGAAACTAGCGAACGTAACACACAATTGGTCGCAGAGACTGCGTCGGCGAAGACCGCGCTCGAAGCCGAGCGGCAAGCGATGGCCGATCGCGAGGCCCTACTTACCAAAACCGACGATCATCTTCGACAGACGTTTACCGCACTATCGGCCGAGGCGCTTCGGACCAACAATAAGTCCTTCCTCGAGCTCGCGCGTAACTCGCTCGCCGAGTACCAGCGACAGGCCTCAACCGATCTACAACACCGCCAACAGAAGATAGGTGAGCTAGTCAAGCCACTGCACGAGTCGCTCGCTCGGGTCGACGCCAGGCTGCAGGAAGCGGAAAAAGAACGGGTCGGATCGTACTCGCAGCTTTCAGAACAACTCCGCGCGCTGGCAATCACAACCACGAACCTCGAGCGTGCGTTGCAGACGCCCAACATCCGCGGCGGCTGGGGCGAAGTGCAACTCAGGCGAGTCGTCGAGATGGCGGGAATGCTGAACCACTGCCACTTCGTCGAGAAGAAGGCCGCCACGTCGGACGACGGACGTTTCATTCCAGATCTGATAATCAAGCTGCCAGGAGACCGGAACATTGTCGTCGACGCAAAGGTGCCGTACATCGCCTATCGGGAGGCGGTAGAGGCAGCCGACGAATCCACGCGTGCGGTCAAGTTCAAGGACCACGCGCGTCAGCTCAGGGAGCACATCACTCAGCTCAGCAGCAAGAAGTACTGGGACCAGTTCCAGCCGACTCCCGAGTTCGTGTTTATGTTCCTACCCGGAGAGGGCTACTTCAGCGCGGCGCTGCAACACGACCCGACGTTGATCGAGTTCGGCGTCGACAAACGGGTCATTCCGGCAAGTCCCTTGACGCTGATCGCACTGCTGAGAGCAGTCGCATCCGGATGGCAGCAGGAAACGGTGACGCAAAACGCGAAAAGAGTCAGCGAACTGGGTCGTGAGCTCTATGACCGGGTACGCGTGCTAGGGGTGCACTTCGATGAGCTGGCGCGTGGACTCACCCGGACTATCGCTGCCTATAACAACAGCGTGGGTACACTAGAATCACGGGTACTGGTCACCGCACGTAAGTTCAAGGATCTCGGGGTCGCAGCGAACGACCCGATCCCCGAACTCCTTCCGGTCGACCACACTCCCAGGGCGCTCCAGGCCCCCGAGCACGCAGACCTCATCAGTGATCCGACCGATGGCGAGGTGGTCAAAGACTAGTCGTGCCGCCTCGACCCGTTTCCAACCACGTCACGTTCAGTTGAATTGGACCTGCTTATGACGACGAGCCATTCCGAAGGCCCACTGGCGGGCACTACTGTTATTGATCTTACGCGAATCCTCTCCGGACCGTACTGCACGATGCTGCTCGCCGACATGGGTGCGCGGGTCATCAAGATCGAACAACCTGGCCGGGGCGACGACACCCGCGGATGGGGGCCGCCGTTCCAGAACGGCGAGAGCTCCTATTTCATGAGCATCAACAGAAATAAGGAGAGCCTCACGCTCAATCTGAAACATCCCAAGGGCCGCCGCACACTGGAGAAACTGCTGGACCGAACCGACGTGCTGGTCGAGAACTTCCGACCCGGCACCCTCGATCGAATGCAACTGGGATATCGAGATGTGACAGGACGGTGGCCGACAATGGTGTATTGCTCGGTGTCAGGTTTCGGCCAGACCGGCCCCCGGCGAACAGAGCCCGGCTACGATGCCGTGATGCAAGCCGAGGGTGGGCTCATGAGCATCACCGGACCCAGCGACGGACCAGCATATCGGTTGGGCGTTGCGATTGCCGACATTACCTCAGGGATGTTCGCGGCCTACGGGGTGGCCATGGCCCTGCTTGCACGTCACCGTACTGGTCGTGGGCAACTCGTCGACATCGGGATGCTCGATTCGGTCGCGGCATTACTAACCTATCAGGCTGGGATCTACTTCACGACAGGCGTGGCCCCTAAGCGAATGGGCAACTGTCATCCGACCATCGTGCCTTACGAAACCCTAGAAGCTGCCGACGGCGAGCTGGTCGTGGCGGTGGGTAACGACCAGCTGTGGCGAACGTTCTGCAGCCTGCTTGAGCTCAAAACCCTCATCGACGACCCGCGATTCGCCACGAACAAGGACAGGGTCGAACATCGTGACGAGCTGCGTACCCTCCTGGTCGAGCGCCTGCAGAAGCGGTCGGTGACGCAGTGGATCGAGGCGCTAAAGGAAGCCGGTGTTCCGTGCGGCGCCGTCCGCGATCTCGATCAGGTCTTCACGGATCCGCAGATCATCGAGCGGGCAATGGTCGTCGCGATGGATCATCCCGCCGCCGGCGCCATCCGGGTGCTGGGCGTGCCGGTCAAACTGACGGATACACCGGGTGAGGTTCGAACCCCTCCACCCACCCTCGGCCAGCACTCCGAACAGATCCTCGCGAATGACCTGGGGTACACGGCGGAGGAGATCGCGCGGCTCAAGGACGATGGGACCATTTGAGCTCGTGCGCGCGGCGATTGCGGGTCTTGCGGCCAGGGCTAGCTGACCTTTCGGGGCTTCGAATTCGAAGCGGATGCTTCTTTGTCACCGGTCGCCTGCACCGGCCTCTCGAACGCCGTGGAGACGAGGTAGAGTCAGCGGGTCGGTATCATTCCTTCGTCGCACTATTTCTCTACAAACGGCCCCAGCTTCGCCAGAAGAAACGTCAACACATCGTCTTCCGTCAGCGACGCGATGGCGTCGGCCCTGCACATCACGTCCTCGTGGACCAACACCCGCCGGCCTCTCGCGCGGCTGACCCGAACCAGCAAAGTGGGAGGATCATGTTCGGTATCGAGATCGACCTCAACGAAGTTATCCAGGGTCGCCTGCGCCTGAAGCCTCACTGAGCGTGCCGGAGTGGCGACCTGGAACGCGTACCCCTCTCGCGTGAGGACTCCGGCGACGGCCTTGACTACCGGTGCCACCACCTGGCGCAGCACTCGCTCGCCTTCAAGTGAGGCTGACGCGGAACGTTCCCGGCGCTCACGCGCCGCCTGTCGCGAGCGCTCGATGACCTGCTTCACGCGCTTGCGGACTTCCGCGGTCTCGACCATCAGCTATCGCGTCTTGGCGTGCCAACTTCGTAGATCCGCACCAACTCAATCAGTTTGTAGCCTTTGGTCTGATACGGCGGAATGATGCGCTCGGTATGCAGATACTGGATCATCTCCTTATCGGCATAGTCTGGCGCCCCAATATCGTCTTCACAAGCAAGCTTCGACTCCAGTTGCTCTAGCGTCATCAGTTTCTCGGCCACGGTGCTGCCAATGGAAACAAATTTCCATAACCAATACTTTTTAACCCGGTCGTGAGTCTGAAACTGCAGAAAGATCTCGTTGCTAATGAAGTTGTACTCCACATCCGAACGGCTGGATGGTGCATCTTCGACACGTATGAACGACACCGTCGACTGACTTGTGCACCAGTCGATAAGTTTATGTGTAAAATCGCCCTCCCCGGACCAGCTGGACGAATCAACCTCGGCAAGCATCGTGTCCTCAATCCTACTTCCTCCAAGAATTGATCGCCATGAGCCCACCAAAAACGAGGTGCAGCCGACACTCGAGAACGTCAGCTCACGCATCAGGGTTGCCACTCCGTGGGCACCAGGATAGTGACGTAGCGAAACCGGAATGTAACTATAGGTATCCGGGTCGCCGTGTAGCACAGCGCCGAAGCAGTGCACCCACCGCGGTGAGGTACCCAAGATAGACCGCGCATGCCACCGCGTTGGTCAGCCTATTGAAATCCAAGGAGAACACCGACCCGGCCGGCCGGAGCACACGATGAATCTCACACAGCGCGCCATCGAGCGCGGGCACGTTGCGGAGTCCATACCCGACTGTCACCAAGTCGAAGGACTCATCAGGATACGGAAGCGCCATTATGTCGCCGATCACGAAAACGCAGGCGCCGGCATCGGACGTTTGTCTTGTCTTCTGCGCTGCGATCTCTACTATTCGCGGCGTAATGTCGAGTCCCACGACAGCTGTGCCCTGATGAGGTCGTACCGGTCGGCGATCGTGGAGAAGAGCCGCCGCACCTACCGGCGCGTCGTTTCGGGGAAGTCGAAGGCGCGACGGAGTCGGGGCACCTAGTCGGCTTCGACGACCTCGATCACACCGCGCATGAGCGCTGGGTGGGGACCGCAGACGTACTCGTACCGACCTGGACGATTCGGAACCTCGATAACCGCCGACACGGTGCGGCCGCCCTTCGTCGACAGAACCGGCTGGTCCCAGGTACCGACCTCGAAGGTGTGCTTGATGCCAACATCTTCGTTGCGCAACACGATCCGAACGGTTTCGCCGGCCCGCATCGTCAGGACGGGGTTGGGGGTGTCGCTGCCGCCCAGGTAGAACGCCATATCTCGCGTGACCAGCGTGATCTCCCGGGGACTGTCGGCAGGATCCGCGGCAACCGGCCACAGGACGACCAGGCTGCCCAGGGTCAAACTCGTCAACAGCAAGCCGGTCACACGACCCGCATAACCGTGCAATCGGCCGGTCAACCCCTGCCCAGGATGCACGTCGTGTCTGCTCATCCGACCATCAACCCCGTGACGTACATGACACCGAAGCCGGCCATCAGCCCGGTGAGCACAGGCGCCGTTGCCATTTGTTGTGAGACCGGCTCATCGCCCGCCATCTGCCGGGCAATCTGGACGATGACCTGGGCAATCGCACCCGCGCCGACGGCAAGAAAGACGACCGACCATATCGACGAGTACACGAACCCACCGAGCCACGCGCCGGCGATCGTTGGTGCACCCCCGATGAGCCCCAGCTGAACGAGATCCCGGACGCGGACGTGCTCTTTTACGAGAGGCGACACGATGGCGAGGCCTTCGGTTGTGTTGTGCAAGGTGAAGCCGACGATGAGGACCGTTCCTAGCGCGACCTCACCCAGCGCGAACGCCGCCCCTATGGCAAGACCTTCGCCGAAGTTGTGCAGACCGATCCCGACCGCTATGAGCACGGCCAGTACCCATCCCTCACCGTGGACCCGCTCTCGAATCCGCTGACGGCGCCCACCGAGCCACCGCCTGAACGTCTCCAGCCCAAGAAAGGCAGCAACCGCCACGCAGACGAAGAGCGTCACCCCCTGGAACGAGCTCGGGGTCACGCCAGCCGTCTCCAGCCCCTCCTGAACCGCTTCGATCAGCAGAAACACCATCAGCCCGAGGGTCAGCGCCAGGACGAAGTCGAGACCGGCGCGGCCCAGCCGAGCAACGAGCGGGAACCACATCAAGCCGATCGCGACCGGCAGTACGCCGACGTAGAGACCGATGAGCGTGAAGACCGCGAAGTACCGACCGTCAGGTTGTGGCGTCTGTACCGCCACGGCGACCTCGTAGTCGAACGTCACCCCGTTCGACGTGACGATGCGCACGACGTGGGTGTCACCCTGCACCCAGGGATAGGGGATCGTCAGGATCGTCCGGTTGAGATGTCCGAGCTCCGTGCCCGGGTCGGCCGAGAACGCCCAGTACGCATCGTCGACCTGCACTTGGGCGATCGTCACCGGGTCGGGGCCGTCGTTGAGCACGGTGATGATGATCCCTTCATCGCCGAGCCTCACGCGCTGGAACGTGAGTTTCTCGACCGGGGGATAATCGTCACCCCGGACAGCCTCGGCCGGTCCCGACCAAACGATGAACCCGACCAGGCCGGCCAGCAGCACGAACGGCAGCACGGCGATGACCCAGACCGATACGGTCGCCTGGGTTTGACTAGGTCTCACGCGACGGGGTCTCCGCTCGAAACAGTCCTATCCAGCCGAGCTCCGCGAACTCGCTCTGGTGGGCGTGGAACATGAACTCGCCCGGGTACCGAAACGTCGTCTCCAAGATGGCCCGCTCGCCCTGGCACAACATCAGCGTGTCGGTGACCTCGTTCGCCTCGAGGCTGGTGCCGGTGCGGAATACGTTGAAGAACATTCCGTGTAGATGGATGCTATTCAGCACGTCGAACTCAGTCATGTTCACGAGGTAGATGCGGACCAGCTGGCCTACCGTGACTCGGACCGGCTCGTGTATGTGGAAGCTGGCCACCGTGTTGACAGCGTACACCTCGTTCTCGGCGTCGAAGTTGGTATCGAAGGCGTTCATCACCATCACTAGCTCATCGGCCGGTGGCCGTACCGCTGTCGTCTCGTCATCACGCGGGTCGACGATGAAGACGCCGTACAGCCCCTTGTGCACGTGGCGCTTCAACGGGCTAGCGTGGCAGTGGTAGAGATGTAACCCGAACGGCTCGGCGTCGAATTCGTACAGGAACTTGCCACCTGGCATGACCTGATGGGCTGCCGACGACCCGTCCATCTCCGGGGGATGCCATCCGTGGAAGTGAATCGTGTGGGGATGCGCTCCCTGGTTGACGAAGTTGATGCGGATGCGGTCCCCCTCCGTCGCGCGGATGGTTGGTCCAGGGACCTGCCCGTTGTAGGTCCAGGCCGGGAAGAACAACCCAGGTGCGATCTCGATCTCCCGGTCGATCGTGTAGATCTCGTACTCACGTAGCATCGTCCCGTCAGACCGCGGCGTCTCGCGGTAGACCTTGGACCGCTCCTCGGGGGACAGATCAGAGAAGTTGAAGGCGCGCAGGAAGCTGGACGGGTTGAAGACGTCGGTCGACACCCGTCCGACAGGACCCATCGCCGAGGAAACGTGATCCCACGTCTTGGTGGACAGATGGTTCTCCTGCCCGGTGGCGCGGCTGCCAAACAGCAACGCCGTACTCCCGGCTAGTGAGCCGAGGCCTGCGGCGTGCATCCAGGAACGACGAGACCAGTGAGTGCGATCGTCCTTCGGTGTCATACCAGATTTTGAGCCATCAATTTACGATATTTAATGTTTGACAAAATATGTTTTGATAATTCAAAATAAACTAACGGCCGGGTGCAAGTCAAGGCAGCAGGATCGGTTTCCAAAATAGGCACGCCTATGTTCCCCTCAAGCACGGTTGAGAACTACCTCAAGACCATCTACAAAGTTCAATCTGTCGAATCGGATGGCGAACGGCTGGTGGCGATGGGCCAGCTGGCCCACATACTCGGCGTGGCGCCGGGTACGGCGACTACCATGGTGAAGGCACTGGCTGAGTCGGGACTGGTCACGTACGAGCCGTACGCCGGGGTCCGTCTAACGGCCCCTGGCCTGAAGCTGGCAGCCCTGGTCTTGCGGCGCCACCGGCTGATGGAGCTCTTCTTAGTGCAAGTGCTGGGAATGAGCTGGGACGAGGTGCACGACGAGGCGGAACGCCTGGAGCACGCCGCGTCTGACCGCGTCATCGACCGGATCGATGCGATGCTTGGTAAACCATCAGCCGATCCGCACGGCGACCCGATCCCCGATCCAGAAGGGGCCGTCTCGGCGCAGAATTACCCAACGCTGCTGACCTGCCCCGTGGGGGCACCGGTTGTCGTGATTCGGGTCACCGACCAGGACGCCGAGTTCCTCCGCTTTCTCGAGAGCAGTGATTTGAAGCCCGGTCAGGTGGTCCACGTCGAGGTCCGTGACTCCGCCGCCGACCAGGTGGTGGTACGTGGCAAGAACGACCGGCAGATCATGATCGGGATGCGAGCCGCCGCGAAACTACAGGTGGCACCAGCCGACGCGTAACCCACTCGAGAAACCCTGGAGCGCTAATGATAGGCCACGAGCCTTGGATGCATTGATGACGACGCGGTCCAACTGCTCTCAAATAAGGAAGTGAGGGTTGGAATACCCACTGTGACCACGGGAATAACCCTGATATGCGGAAGCAGATAATCCAGATGAGGAACTGATGGTACCAGCACGTGAGAAACCAATACTTAGCGCCGGCGCTAGATAATCTGGAGAAGTTCGTAGAAGGGATGGTCGCGTAAGGTTAACCTCACTACCGTGGAATCAAGTGTGTTTTTGTCGAATGTCGTGTTTCGAGTCGAGAACGCACGGGTCGGAGGACGGGTCCACCGAGGAGTCGTATGCGCAAAGGACGTCGTTGGAGTGCGTCGCGTCGGGCGAGCCTTGCTTCTCTCGCTGATGGCGCACGTGGGGACTGGCATCGCGAGCGCGCAGTCGCCGGACCTGGTGACCGATCGTCCGGATCAGACCGAATCGGCTACGGTTGTGCCGCGAGGCTTGATGCAGGTGGAGACGGGATACCTGTTCGCCCGCGACGGCGACGTGAACGGCTATGAGGTACCAGGCACCTTGTTCCGCATCGGTCTCGGCGGCCGGATGGAGCTCCGCATCGGCCACGCGGGCACGGTAGGCAGAGAAGGAAGACACGGCGCGGGCGACAGCAAGCTTGGCGCCAAGGTAAATCTCATCGAGCGCGCGGATGGCTGGCAGCCTGAGCTCGCCATTCTTGGCGGACTGTCGCTCCCGACCGGCGACGACGGGTTCTCGAGCAACAGCGTTGACCCGTCGTTCCTCGTTTCGTTCGCCCACAAGCTCTCGCCGAAGCTGTCGTTCGGCTACAACGTTGGGGCGGCGTGGGAGTCCTCCGCCGATCAGCCGGCTCGCGACGCGTTCATCGTTTACTCGTTGGTCCTCGGCGTAGGCCTGACGGATCGCCTGGGTACGTTCCTTGAATTCTTCGGCGACCGGCAGACCACGGGCACCACCGCTACCGGCGTGTCCGTGGACGGCGGACTCACGTTTCTGCTGACCGACATCGTCCAGCTGGACGTCTACGTCGGCAGCGGCCTACGGGGACCGACCGACGATGTGTTCGTCGGCACGGGGCTAAGCTTCCGATTGCCACGATGAGCGCCGACAGGGCTACCGGCGCTTCCCGATCAAATCTTCCAGGCATGCTCGAGGACGTCATCTCAGCCCAAGAAAGCGCCATAGCCAGGCGCCAGTCCCTTCTGCAGGAGCTTCGTCACCGCCAGGGCGCGGTCGATGGACTCTGGGCTACCGGAGGCATAGTTGATGTGGAGGGTACGGCTGCGGGCTTGGCGTCAGCCGGCTGCGATCGGCCCATAGGTTGCGGACGAGGTGGGAGTCTCCCAAACAGTCACGCGAACAACGGAAAAGCCTTGATCATTCGCCTGATCAAAGATCAGTTTCGCGATTTGCTCAACCGTGGGATTGTGGTCCACGACGAACACTGGTTCTCCAAGCTGTCGAAGCGGCTCGAGGAGCGGATCATCCCGGCGAAGGATCATCTTGTGGTCGAGCTCTCGATCGATCCAGCCCTTGACCACCCGCTTGATGTCACTGAAGTCACGGACCATGCCACGTAAATCGAGCGATTCGGTCCGCACCTCGATCTCGGCTACAGCGTTGTGGCCATGGGGATGCTTACAGATCCCCTCGTACTCCAGCAGCCGATGGCCATAGCAGAAATCAATCTTCTTAGTGACTGAATACATAAAATATCCGCTATCGTGAAGGGCTATCGATGGTAGTCGAGGTTTCGAACAACGGTCAAGAACGCGTCACCGCCGTTCTCTGTTCGGCCGGGCTCGACAGTGCTGTTCTTGTAGCTCATGAGGCGCAAAATGGCGATGTGCAACCTATCTACATCACGGCGGGGCTCTCGTGGGAGCGCGCCGAACAACGGTTGGCGGCTCGCCTGCTTGCCGCGCCAATCTTTGCCATTCACGTTCGACCACTTGAATTCCTCGAGTGTCCGGTAGCCGACATCTATTCCCCAACCCACTGGTCACTTCGAGGTGACCCACCGACCTACACAACACCGGACAGCGACGTCTATCTCGTTGGACGCAACGCCTTGCTTCTCTCCAAGGTCGCCGTCTACTGCGCGCTGCACCGGATTTCTCGGATCGCGGTTGGACCGTTAGCTGGGAACCCGTTCCCCGATGCCACGCCAGACTTTTTTTCAACGATGGCACGCGCTTTGTCGCTGGGTCTTGACCACCCGATCGATATCGTCGCGCCGTTTGCAACAATGAGGAAACATGACGTCATCAGGATCGGAACAACGCTCGGCGTCCCGTTGGAACTCACGCTATCGTGTATGAACCCGATTAACCTCGCTCACTGCGGTCGCTGTAGCAAGTGTCGCGAGAGGCTCCAAGCATTTGCCGCGGCCGGCTCCAGTGACCCGGCACAGTACGCCTTCCGCCCAAAAAACGTTAAAAGCGGATGTTGACGGGGCCTCTATGTGCGCGCGGCAGCCGCCTGCCGCTTGAGGTCGCTCAGTAGCGCATCAAGGTGATGCCACAATCCTTTGCGTGATCGGCGGCCGTGCTCAGACCCAACGACATACTCGCAGATCAACGGAAACGCGATCGTCGAGTCACAATACGCTACTACGGTATCTGGCAACTGTTCGGGGTTCACTTTTCCCCAGCTGACTGCCTCGGCGGGCGTTGCGCCCGACAACCCACCCCACACCGCTTGGTCGGTCGTCAGTTGGATAAAGAAGTCGGTTCCCCTCTTAGGAATCCCATAGACCTCCCAAAGTGTCGGTTGGCCCTGCAGATAGAAGTTTTTTGGTGACCCACCCCCTAGAATCACACAGCCGTTCTTCTCGGCCGCCAACATGATCGCGCACACTTCGTTTACATCCCGATTTGAATCGACCATGCACCGACCTTCATTGAGTAACGCATGATAAGCAAGGTTCATCCCAATCGAGCTATCCCCTGGTGACGACGTATAGATGGGCACACCTAGGGCAGCCGCCTTGGCCACGACCGAACACTCGGCACACGACGGGTGTTGCGTCAACAGGTCCTGTCCAAGCCGATAGTGAAGCTCCGCCGATGAGATGGGGCCTTCGACGGCGCTGCGAACGAAAAAGTCGCGCAGATACGCATCGGTCTCAAGAAGTACATCGGCGCTGAACAACACATCGTAGATGCGGATAATGCCACGCTCATGCAAGTCTATGTCGTCGAGGTAGGGTGAGCCGCGGTGCAACGTAAAGTTCAGTGCGTAATGCAGGTCGTGGTAGAGGTTCGCACCCGTGCTAACTAGAAAGTCCACCAGCCCGCGCTCCATTAACTCGATAACGCACCCGCCGAGCCCCGCGGGCGTCATCGCGCCAGCAACTGTAAGTCCGATGGTCGTATCGTGGGCGGGGTTCAGCATCCCATCGGTGAAGATGTGGCACGCCTCGGCGAGCCGGCCAGCGTTGAACGCCTGAAAACCCTCGTCGATCAGATGCCGAACCTCAGCGCTTCCACGTGGGCGATAGTAGCGGATCGACTTGCCGCTCAGGTAATCCGTCGTATCGGTGGATGAAGAGCCGGGCGCGTGGTGAGGCACGAAGGATTCTAGATCGGGAAGTGTGGCACTGGGCGATGCCGACGGTCGTCATCAAGACCAGATCGCCGGGGAGCGGGAGACAGGTCGAACGTAGGTCGACGATCAGAAATCATCTCTCAGGATCGACCCAGTCCGGTCGCCGCGCACCAACGGCAAACAGAAACAGAGCGCCCCCAGTCCCACCAAGTACCAAGCCGAGCCCGTCGGTCAACCACGACTCCCACGCCAACTCTAAGACCACCAGTGTGACAGCGCTAGAGACAAGTACGACGCCGGCGATCGCGGCGGGTATGCGGGCCTGAACAGATCGAAGAAACGCACCGCGCGCACGACGGAACAACATACCTACATACCGGTGGTGTGGTAGCCGCCATCCACCATCAAAACCTCACCCGTAACGCCGCGGCTCGCGACGCTCAGCAGAAATACCGCGGCATCCGCTACCTCATCAGCGTCGACGGTGCGACGCAGCGGAGCCCGCTCGCGATAGTGCTGCAAGATTCGACTGAACCCAGGAATACCGGAAGCAGCCAATGTCTTGATCGGTCCGGCTGAAATTGCGTTGACGCGAACATTAGCCGGGCCGAGATCGTTCGCGAGGTATCGGACAGACGCTTCGAGCGAAGCTTTTGCGACACCCATGACATTGTAATTCGGGAATACCCGCTCACTTCCTATGTAGGTCAACGTCAGGATGCTGCCGCCGCCACGCCTCTCCATGAGCGGTGCCACCGCCCGTGCGAGTCCAACCAACGAGTACGAACTCACGTCGAGCGACTGAAGGAAGTCTTCCCGAGAGGTTTGGACGAACGGCTCTTTGATGGCATCGCGCGACGCGAAGGCGACACCATGCACCAGAAAGTCGAGCCCACCGTGCTCAGCGTCGACCGCCGATGCAAGGTCGGCAATTTCGTCGCCGCTCGTAACGTCGCAGGCCGCGAACTGGGGCGGCTGGCTGAGGGTCTCTGCCAACGCGCGCGTGTTCTCACCAAAGCGATCGTTCGCGTAGCTCAGGGTGAGACGAGCGCCGGCGGCGTCGGCGGCCTTCGCGATAGCCCATGCAAGGGATCGCTTATTCGCGACACCCACCACGAGGCCGTTCGATCCATCAAGCGCACCCATCGGAAATTGAGTAATCAGCGCTTGCGCCCCTTGTCTTGACGAGAAGACAAGGACCGGTTTCCTGATTCGGAACGGTGCTGACCTTGGCCGTAGGGACGAGACGACCATTTCCGGTTACCCGACTGCTGCGAAACCGCGCTATCCCCTCGCACTGCGCGCTGAGGACTGCCGTGGTCACGTCCACTTCGCTTCTTGCCCTTGTTCGGTATGGTGGAACCTGGATGTCCGCTATCTTGCACGAAACGGCCGTTCCGGTTCGGCTGTCGCTCGACCGGCCCTTGCGCCTGCTGCTGATGCATTGTGAACACCGGGGGTTGCCGCGGCGTCGAAGGGCCACCGGCTGGCGGCTGAAGGGTGGCACGAATTAGCGGTCGACGAACCGCGCCATCGTCCGAATCGTCGGTCCCGGACCCAGTATCCGGAGGGCCTGAGTCTTCCGGCTGCATGGCCGATTCCACGTCTTTCAGTTCATCGGACATACGCTCACGTTCACTCATCGGTAATCGACTCGTGTTCCTCGAATGAAGTTCGTCGTCCAAAAAAGCGGAGCGCGACACCCGGATACGAGATCCTGCTCACGGTCGTCTCGACCTAAGTCTCTGTGCGCTGGCATGGACGCGCGTGGGATCGTCTCCCACGTGAACCGAATGTAATGCGGCTACCCGATGGCCAGCGGTAGGTTGGGAACGTCTACGCGCAGGAAGCTCTGAGTCTAGCAGAGCCGCCGAAGCCGTGGCAATCCCCGCTATCGACCCATGTTCGTATCCACCTGGTCCGCAAGAATGCCTGCGTCAGCGGCTTAAAGACAAGGCCGAGAAACCCAACAGCACCGCGTTGCAGACGTCCGTATTACGATGATCGCTGGGCTTCCGCCACCCAAGACTTTAGACCATCCAACGCGTGGCGAACGGCCTCGGGATTCGTCGACTGAGGGGTGCGACGCCCGCGTACTGATCCAGCCCCCGTGATGTGCTCGGCGATATCTGCGTCAAACAACTCGTGATACGACCGCCACTCAACCGCAGTCAAAGCATCAAACTCTCGTCCCTGTCCGACCAAGTCACGTACTATACCCCCTACCACCTCGTGCGCACGGCGGAACGGCAACCCTCGATTGACGAGATAGTCAGCGACGTCGGTCGCTAGCAGCATGCCCGTTGCCGAACTGCGAGCCTGATCCTCGCGAATTCGAAGGGTCGTGACGACGGTTGTCATAGCTCGAATCGAGTCGCGTACCGTTCGCTCCGCATCGAAGAGCGCCTCTTTATCTTCTTGGAGGTCCTTATTGTAGCCACTAGGAAGACCCTTCATCGTCGTCAGCCAGCCGACGTGGTGGCCCACCACGCGCCCAGTCTTTCCTCGGACGAGCTCCAGCGGGTCAGGATTCTTTTTCTGAGGCATGAGACTGCTGCCAGTGGCTACTGCGTCGGCAAGCTCAAAGAACCCAAACTCCTCGCCGGTGAAGATAATGAGGTCTTCGGCCAACCGACTCAGGTGGACCATAACGAGGGCGAACGCATGAAGCGCCGCGGACACGAAGTCTCGGTCGGCCGCCGCATCGACACTATTGGCCACGATACGCGAGAAGCCCAATCTAGCTGCCAGCCGGGTCGTGTCGACGGCGTAGCTGGTACCGACAACCGCGCCCGAGCCAAGCGGTAGCGCATCGGCTTCGTCGCGAGCGTGCTCGAGTCGGGTATAGTCCCTCCTGAGCGCCGCGGCGTGGGCCAGGAAAAAATGTGCAGCGAGCATCGGCTGGGCGCGGCGGAGGTGCGTGTAAGCGGGTATCAACGTCGATCCAGCGGACTCGGCTCGGGTGCCTAGTGCTGCCGTGAGCTTGACCAGCTCATGCTGGAGCGCGCGGACTCGCCTACGAAGGTACAGTCTCAAATCCAGTGACACTTGTTCGTTGCGAGACCGACCCGTGTGCAGCCGGCGCCCAACGTCGCCAACGCGCTCCACCAATCGCCGCTCGACGAACGCATGGACATCCTCGTCGGCTCCGGAAATGAACGTGGGATCTTGTCGACCTTGCTCCCTGATTTCTGTGAGGCCCGTCATGATCGCCGCGGCGTCGTCAGCCGACAGCACCCCTGCACCGGCCAGTGCCTCTGCCCACGCGATGCTACCCTCGACGTCGTCATCGAACAGTCGACGGTCGAAGCTGAACGACGCCTGGAACTCGAATACTTCCTGGTCCGGAGCCTCGGCGAAACGCCCCGACCAGAGATGACGATCTTCGGTCATGCGATGTTTCAGGTTGAAGACTTCGCCGGCGACGCGCCAGGCTCGGCGACTGTGCCCAGGTAAGACTCTCGCCGCGCGGCCGTTTCGACCGGTAGACCCCACAGCTTAATGAAGCCTACAGCCGCGGAATGGTCAAACACGTCACCTTCGTCATAGGTCGCCAGTTCCGTGTCGTAGAGCGCATATTCGGACTTGCGGCCAACCACCCGGCAGTCGCCGCGATAAAGCTTGAGGCGCGTGCTGCCCGTGACCCGTTCCTGGACCTTGCCCACAAACGCATCGATCGCTTCGCGTGTGGGCGTGAACCACAGCCCGTTGTAGACCAAGTCGGCGTAGGTCCGGCCAAGGGTATCCTTCAGTCGCTCGAGGTCCTTCGGAATCACCAACGACTCGAGCTCCCGGTGTGCTGAATGTAGAACGGTTGCGGCTGGCGCCTCATAGATTTCGCGAGATTTGATACCAACGAGACGATTCTCAACCATGTCGATGCGCCCCACACCATGCGCCCCGGCAATCGTTTCGAGTGAGTGGATCAACTCGGTCAGCGGCATTCCCACTCCGTTGATCTTCGTGGGTAAACCGGAGTCAAACTCGACCTCAACGTAGGCTGGTACGCCGGGACATTCGGTTGGTGACTTCGTGAGCGTGTAGATCTCCTCCGGCGGCTCAATCCACGGGTCCTCCAGCACTCCGCATTCGATCGAACGACCCCAGAGATTGGAGTCGGTGCTGTACGGGCTCTCGACCGTCGTCGGCACCTGGATTCCGTGGGTCTTGGCGTACTCGATCTCGTCAGGGCGCGTCATTCCCCACTCGCGGGCCGGAGCCACGACAGTGATGGTCGGATCGAGCGCGCGCGCTGACACGTCCATCCGCACCTGATCGTTGCCCTTGCCTGTGCACCCATGGGCAATCATCCCGGCTCCCTCAAAATGCGCAACCTCGACCAACTTCTTGGTAATCAGCGGTCGGCCGAGCGCAGTTGCCAGCGGATATTTACCTTCGTACACCGCCCCGGCCTGAAGGGCCGGCATAATGTAGTCACGGGCAAACTCTTCCCGAACGTCGACGACGTGCGCACGCACCGCTCCGACCGCAAGCGCGCGCTCCCTGACATCATCGAGTTCCTTCCCCTGCCCCAGATCCATTGTGACTGCGATCACCTCCGCGTCGTACCTCTCGGTGAGCCACTTGACGGCGACTGAGGTATCGAGGCCACCGGAATACGCAAGAACGATTTTCTCCATAACTCCCCCGTCGATACCGACTTAGGCTTACCGTTCGGAGGTACTCATCCTCTGGCCCAGCCTTCGATCAACCGCTTAACTTCGCGTCCCGCTCGAGCGTGACGGGTGATAACGAGGATCGTGTCGTCCCCACCGACGGTCCCGACAACATCCGCCAGCTCGGCCCGGTCGATGGCCAGCGCCAGCGGCTGTGCGAGACCGGGATCGGTTCGTAGCACTAGTAGCTGCTGAACCTGGTCAACCCGGCGTAGATAATCAGACACCGCTCGCCTGACCACCGCGTCAGCAGCTCCCCCAGCCTTGGCGACAATGCCAGGCCTCTGATACGCGCCATCAGCCGCTCGCTTGACGAACCCGAGCTCCTTGATGTCGCGCGAGATCGTAGCCTGGGTCGCGTTGAAGCCTTTCGCCCGTAGCCGTTGCCTCAGCTGCTCCTGGCTACCGATATCTTCCTGGGTGACTAGGTCAAGAATGGCGGACTGCCGGTAGTGCTTCATATTTATACATAACTATGAATTACTATACATCATAAAAAGTCTAGCTGCAACGGCAAAATTACCCTCGCATTAATCCTTTTACTCGTCTGACCGACTACTTTGATTTGACGCCAAAGTATCGAAAGGTGTATAAATAAACTTTTTATCGCATAAATATTCATAACATTACTATCAAACTTAAACCATGAGGCTACAAATTGGAATCGTCGGCGCCACTGGCTACGTTGGCCAAGAGCTGATTCGTTTGGTCGCCCGTCACCCGCGCGCCGAGGTTGCAGTCGCGATGACGTCGAGTACGGGAGAAGAAAACCGCACGCTGCCCGCGTTGACGGATATCTGGGATGGTGATCTGTCTGGATTCGACATCGATCTGCTCGCAGACACCGACGTCGTGTTTCTGGCTTTACCTGACACTGTAAGCGCGGAGCTCGCCCCAGAACTGCTGTCAAAGGGCCGAAGGGTGCTTGACCTCTCTGGAGCGTTCCGATTGAGGAACGCCGACGTTCGACGACGCTGGTATCCCAACACACCTGATCTTGAGCATCCAGCCGTGTATGGGCTGACTGAACGCCGTCGCGACCAGCTGCGGGAAGCGCGCTTCGTGAGTTGCCCGGGATGCTACCCGACCGCAGCGCTGCTGGCGCTGGAGCCACTCGTGGCCGCCGGACTCATCACCGGTGAGATCACTATCGACGCTAAGTCGGGTATTTCCGGCGCGGGGCGGCAACTGAAGCTTCGGTATCACTTCTCGGAATGTCACGCCAACGTGGTGCCGTACGGAATCTTTGCGCACCGCCACGGGGCCGAGATCGAGCAAGAACTGGAGCACGAAGTCACCTTCGTCCCGCATCTCATGCCATTTGACCGTGGCATTCTCGAGACGATCTATACGCGTGTTACGCCACGTGCGAGCACAGCCGCGATCGGTGAGGTGCTCCGTCAAGCCTATGACGATGCGCCGTTTGTTCGGCTGCGCGCCGATGTCGTTCCAGAAATCGCGCATGTTGCCTACACCAACTACTGCGACATCGGATGGACCCTTGACGCCGCGACTGGGCGTCTAGTGATCGTCTCGTGCATCGACAACTTGTTGAAGGGTGCGGCCGGACAAGCGCTACAGTGTATGAACGTTACCCTTGGGCTTGACGAGCGCGAAGGGCTTGGCTGATGCCACCGCGGTGTCCAACGTTAGTCAAATTCGGCGGCGAGTTGCTCGAGGAGCCGCGGCGGCTCAGGCGCATCGCGAAAATCCTTACCGAGGCATCGAGACGAGTGCCGATCGTCGTCGTTCATGGTGGCGGTCGGGAAGTCGACGGCGAAATGGCCAGACTGGGAATTCCCAAGCAAACCGTTGACGGCCTGAGGATTACCGACACCGATACCCTCGACGTCGTGCTCGGCGTACTGGCGGGCCGAGTCAACACCCGGTTCGTCGCGGCGATCGGCGCAGCCGGCGGAAGTGCCGTTGGTCTCACGGGGGTCGATGGCGGACTGACACAGGTCCGACGAGTACGACGATATCGGACAACGCAAGGAAAATCGATCGACCTTGGATTTGTCGGCGTTCCGACCGGACATGGCTCGGCTCGCGTCATTGAACAATTAACTCGGGCAGGGCATATCCCAGTCGTGGCGAGCATCGGCGTCGACAGAACCGGGCGACTGTATAACGTCAACGCCGACACCCTGGCCGGTGACCTGGCTCCGCGTATCGGCGCACGGGCCCTCATCATCGCCGGGACGACGGCCGGGGTTCTCGACGCAAGCGGTCGAACCATTCCAGTTGCGGACACCGCGCGCATCGACAGCTTGATTCGGGAAGGTCAGGCCAGCGCGGGCATGGTAGCAAAGTTGCTCGCATGCCGCGCCGCGTGCATGGCAGGTGTGAGCAACGTGGCGGTCGTCAATGGTAAGCGAACGAACTTTCTCGAGACAGGTGATGCGTCCGGCATAACGAGGGTGACCGGAACACGCGGGAGCAAGAAACGATGACGATCGATGCCGGACAAGTTCGGGAGATCGAGGCCACCCACGTCCTCCAAGTCTACAAACGCATTCCGATCGTCTTTGTGCGTGGGAAGGGCGCGAGGCTGGTCGATACCGAAGGCCGAGAGTACATCGACTTTCTCTCGGGGATCGGAGTGGCATCGCTCGGACATGCCCACGCCGGACTCGCGGACGCGATCAATGAACAGGCACGGGAGCTCGTTCACACGTCGAACCTATTCTTTCACGCGCTGCAAGGCGTGGTCGCCGAGAAGCTTACGCGGCTCTCCGGGCTCGATCGAGTGTTCTTTAGTAACAGCGGGACCGAAGCTGTCGAGGCGTGTCTCAAGTTCGCTCGACGGTACTGGCACACCCGCGGTGAAACGACCCGAACCGGCATCGTGGCGTTTAATCGATCGTTTCACGGACGTACCTTTGGAGCACTCTCGGTGACATCGGGTGCGGCCTACCGTGACCCATTCAAGCCGCTGGTCCCAGACGTAATGTTCGTTTCGGCCGATGACCCGACCACGATTCGACAGGCTGTGACCCCAAACACGGCCGCGATAATTGTCGAACCGATCCAGGGCGAAGGCGGTGTCTTGCCACTGCCTGCAGCGACGGCCAACACCATCAGCGCAGTCTGCCGAGATACCGGTACGTTACTGATCGCCGACGAGGTCCAGTGTGGTCTCGGTCGAACCGGCTATCCGTTCTATTCGAACGTGCTCGGGCTTAAACCTGACCTTATGTCTCTCGGGAAGGCCCTCGGCGCTGGCGTGCCGGTCGGCGCAGCTCTGATAAGCCAGCGTGTGGCGGATTCGGTCAGCTTTGGCGACCACGGCAGTACCTATGGTGGTAACCTGCTGGCTTGTCGAGCCGCGCTGGTGTTTCTGGACGTTCTAGAATCTGGCCTGCTTGAGCGTGTTGGTGCCGCTGGAGTTCGCCTCGAAGCTGGGCTGCGATCGCTCGCGTCGGCGCACTCCGAAATCGGTGAAATTCGGGGCAAAGGCCTCATGTGGGGTTTCGATGTTCAAGAGAACGTGGCCGAACGCATGGTGGGGGCAGCGCTCGGGCATGGATTGATCGTGAACCGAATAGCCGGCACGGTCATTCGGTTGTTGCCACCGCTCACGATCAGCGACGTTGAGATTGACGAAGGCATCGCCCGACTCGCCACAGCTATCGAGACCGCAACTGCGGAGGCAACGTGAGCCGATCCCAAGCCGTGTCAGCCGACTCGGATCTGACACCCACGGGCGACCGGGTTCGAATACGCCCTGCCGAAGCTGACGAAGCTGACGACCTGTTTCATTTGATCATGGACAACGTCGAGTCAGGCCACCTATTGCCGCGACCGCTCGGTGAAGTCGTCCTTCATGTCCCGCGTTTCCTCGTTGCGGCCGGGCCGGAGGGAGTCGTAGGATGCGCGGAACTCTCACGACTGAGTCCGCGAATGGCCGAGGTTCGATCGCTCGTTGTCGCTGAGAAATATCGGGGCATGGGCATCGGCACCCGCCTCCTGAAAACGGTCCTCGATACGGCCCGTGAACAGCGGCATCCGCACATCTGCGGGTTTACCCACGACCCTCGACCATTCATCCGGTTCGGGTTCTCCATCGTGCCTCACCCATGGATTCCTGACAAGATCGCCTCGGACTGCCAAAGCTGCATATGGTTTCGGCACTGCACCCAGTACGCGGTTATCCTCGACATCGAGAAAAAAGTGACCTCCTGATGCACGCAAAGGTAGACATACTCAACATCGACGGCGGCATCACGGCCGCCGAGGGATTTCGTGCCGCCGCCGTAGGTTGCGGAATCAAGACCGATGCACTCGACCTTGCGCTCATCGTTTCCGACGAGCCCGCCAACGCGGCCGGCATGTTCACCACCAGTCAAGCGGTGGCCGCACCGGTCGTCGTGTGCCGCGAGCACCTCGAGAAGTCACACGGAGTGGCACAGGCGGTCGCTGTGAACAGCGGTTGCGCAAACGCCTGTACCGGAAGCTCAGGCATGCGGGCGGCGCGCGCAATGGCTGACACTGTCGCGACTACCCTCGGATGTCCGGTCGACCAGGCTCTGATCGCCTCAACCGGCGTCATTGGGATGCCGCTTCCAATCGAAAAGATCACGCGCGGCATCACGGCGGCCGCTGACATGCTCGCACGCGACACCGGCCTCGCAGCAGCGAAAGCCATCATGACGACCGACTCCCGACCCAAAGAATTCGCAGTTCGCGCCAACGCGGCGGCCAGATCGTTCGTGGTGGGCGGGATGGTTAAGGGAGCCGGGATGATCGAGCCCATGATGGCAACCATGCTTGGGTTCCTGACGACCGACGCTGACGTCGACCCAGCGCGCCTCAAGCACGCGCTCACCGCGGTGAACGATGACACGTTCAACGCGATCACCGTAGATGGTGAGTGCTCGACGAACGACTCAGTTTTCTTGTTAGCGAACGGCGCGAGCCAATTCGCCATTGACGACGCCATGTATCCAGCATTTGTCACCGCGTTGCATCACGTTTGCAGCCACCTCGCCCGCGAAATCGTCCGAAACGGCGAGGGCGCGACCAAGCTCATCACGGTTCGGGTAACGGGCGCCGAAACATGTGACGACGCAAAGCGGGCGGCGCGCGCCATCGCCAATTCACCCCTCGTCAAGACCGCGCTGCACGGCGGCGACCCAAACTGGGGTCGCCTAGTTGCAGTAGCTGGACGCGCCGGAGTCGCGTTCGAGCTCGCGCGCGCCCGTGTCAGAATCGGTCCCGCCGTCCTCTTCGAGGAAGATACCATTCACATCGACCGAGAACCCAAAGCGGCGGAACACTTGCGCGCGAAAGAGGTTGAGGTAGAGGTTGACTTGGGAACGGGCGGCCCAGAATCGGCACGCGTCTGGACGTGTGACTTTAGCGCAGAGTACATCCGAATCAACGCGGATTATCGGACGTAGAGGGAATTCCTTCTATTACCCAACTCCTTCAACCCGCACATCAAGATGTCCGACTCTCTCTCCGGTCGGTGTTTTCTCTCGGTCCTCGACTTCGAGCCCGAAGACCTACGACACAACCTGCAACTGGCAACCACCATTAAACGCGATCGCGATCGCGGACGCGAAGCCTCTACGGCGGCGGCGCTCGAGGGAACGTACATCGCGTTACTCTTTGAGAAGCCGTCTCTCCGTACCCGTTCGACGTTTGAGATTGCCATCCGTGAGCTCGGTGGCGACTTCATCGACCCGGTAGCCGAGGTGGTACTTGGTAAGCGCGAGTCGTTGGCAGATGTTGGACGGAGTCTCGAGCGGTGGGTGGCCGGGGCTATCGTTCGTACATTCGAGCAGTCACGGCTCGTTGACCTGGCAACAGCGACACGCGAGCTACGCGTGATCAACGCGCTCAGCAACGACGAGCATCCGTGTCAGGCGCTGGCGGACTGCCTCACGCTTCAGGAGCGCTGGGGTGACGTGAGGGACCGGACCGTGGCGTTCGTCGGCGACGGTAACAACGTGGCGACGTCGTTCGCGCAAGCCGCCACAATGCTGGGAATTACAGTGCATGTCGCATCGCCAGAGGGGTTCAACCTGCCAGGGTCGGTCGACACCGACGTCGCGCGCGTGGCCAAACATGGCGCGGAGCTCCGTCGATTCCGTGATCCGATCGCCGCCGTCAGTGGTGTCGACGGCATCTATACCGACGTCTGGACATCAATGGGACACAAGGCGGCCGATGTCGCTGTGCGACGGCGTCTATTTGGTCCCTACCAGGTCAACGACTTACTCATGGCCCACGCCAAGCCAGACGCCTGTTTTATGCACTGTCTTCCGGCACACCGAGGCGAAGAAGTAACTGACTCGGTCATGGACAGCTCCGCTTCGGTTGTATTCAACCAAGCAGAAAATCGTCTCCACACTCAGAAGGCACTGCTGTTGATGTTATTCGAGGACTGACGCATTCAAGCGCGTATCTCGATTTTCGCGGCTGCACGTTCGACATTCTTAGCAAGCGCAGCCTTGTACGTTGAGAGTGCCGTCGCGATGGTTGGATCGGCGAGGGCAAGAATCTGGGCAGCGAGCACCCCTGCGTTGGTCGCACCCGCCTTCCCGACCGAAACGGTTGCAACCGGCACGCCCGGCGGCATCTGGACCGTGGCTAGAAGCGCGTCCCAGCCCTGGAGGGGAGACGAGTCAATCGGCACCCCGATCACAGGCAACGTCGAGTGTGCCGCTACCACACCGGCTAAATGGGCAGCGGCTCCCGCGCCCACGACGAACACCTTCACGCCCTCTAAAGGCGCCGATCGCACGAGATCAAGCACACGGCCAGGAGACCGGTGGGCAGACGCGACCGTCATCTCACACGAGATTCCTAGATCACTTAGGACATCGACAGTTCGTTGCATAGTTGGAGCATCCGAATCAGACCCCATCAGAATCTGGACTTGTCGCTCGGCCATCTTCTCACCTCAATCGCTGGCTATGGGACCGCAAGCGCCTTTTGCCCAATGTCGGTCCGGTAGTGTTGATTGGAGAACTCTATATATCCCACAGCTTCATATGCTCGTGCTGTTGCCGCGTCGAAACTGACACCTTGGGCGACGACCGTAAGCACACGGCCGCCGCTCGTAACGACGGTGCCATCCCGGAGCGCCGACCCGGCGTGGAAAACAACGACGTCCGAAACAGCTGACGCTTCGGCGAGCCCACGGATAGGGAACCCCGTCTCGTGAGGTCCTGGATAACCGCCGGATGCGATGACCACTCCGACGTGTGGGTCGCTGGTGGCACGCCATGTTGCGTTACTGAGATCCCCGCGCGCAGCGGCGACCAAAACCGGCGATAGCTCGGTTGTGATCATCGGCAGCACCACCTGGGCTTCCGGGTCTCCGAACCGAACGTTGAACTCGATGACCTTTGGCCCGGCCGACGTCAACATCAGGCCAACGTAAAGCACGCCGCGATACTCGGAGCCTTCCTGCCGGAGACCGTCTAGCACCGGAGCCACGATCTCTCGCTTCACCTGGGACGACAGCGTGTTAGAGAATAGCGGGCTTGGGGCAAAAGCGCCCATGCCACCTGTGTTTGGACCCTCGTCACCATCGTACACACGCTTGTGGTCTTGCGCTGAGGGAAGGCTCATCCCCTGGTGCCCGTCGCAGATCACAAAGAGTGACACTTCCGGCCCAACGAGACACTGCTCGATCACGAGACAGGCGCCGGCATCGCCAAAGCGGCCCTCAATGATGGCCTCGCGAACCGCTCGCCGAGCCGCGACCCTGTCCGCTGCAACGGTCACACCCTTGCCTGCTGCCAACCCGTCAGCCTTGACGACAACGGGGTATCCAAATGCCTCGCACGCGGTAATGGCATCAGTCTCGGTCCGGCAGACACGAAAGTCTGCCGTTGGAATGCCGTGTCGAGCCATGAACTGCTTAGCGAACGCCTTGCTCGACTCAAGACGAGCCGCCGCCTGGACAGGCCCGAACAGCAACTGCCCCGCCTCGCCAAACCGGTCGGCAACGCCGGCGGCAAGGGGTAGTTCCGGCCCGACAACCGTAAGGTCGACTCGTTCGTCAGTCGCAAGCTTCAGGATCGCCTCAGGATCCCCCACTTCAACCGGAACGCACCTGGCCTTGATACCAGCATTTCCAGGAGCGCAAATTACCTCGTCAACCACGCTTTCACCACCAAGCTTCCAGGCCAGGGCATGCTCGCGTGCACCTCCGCCGACGATCAGCAGCCTCATCTCTACATCCTCAATAAATACAATTATTCATAGGGCATACCGGTGCTCGATCGTGCAAAACTCTTGATTGACGGTGAATCGGAATTCATCTTAAGATGGAGGGCTCGCTAGCCTCTCGTGGTCCGACCACCCTCACGGGAGCACAGATTACGCAAGCGGTCGGTCGGTTCGGGGCCGGGTCATGGCTTAATTATGGGTAAACCAACCGTCGATCGCGCGTAGCCTAGCACATCACAGTAGATAGCATCACAGGCGTAGGAGGGGGTGACAGTCCAGGTGGCGGAAGTCAGGGTTCAAGATAGTGAGTCAATTGAAAGCGCCCTTCGCCGATTTAAGCGAAAGGTTCAAACGGAAGACATCATTAAGGATATCAAGAAGCACTCCTTCTATTTGAAGCCTGGCGACAAGCGACGCGCAAAGCAGGCGCTCGCAAGGAAACGTAGCCGAAAGAAGATGCGGCTTCACCCCGAATGAATCAATGGCGGTCGCCAGAGCGCGGCGGCCGGTATTCGCGCGAAGTGGCGCGTGACCCTTTGTCACAATCTGTATCCCAGACGGCGCCCGGTGGTCGGACGTCAGTCCGTTCCTCAGTTTCCGCTCTCCTTGTTTCCCTCCGGCTTGATCAGCGGATCAAGAACTTCATTGTTCTTTTCAGTTTAATATTCGGCGAGCGTCTCGGCGACATCGGAGCCTTCAGGATCTTCTGCGAACTGTCCGGTGCGATGTATGCTAGTGAACGATCAGAACGAGGGTCCACGGCATCTTGCAATACGGTGTATTTTGCGAACCGCCACGATGGCACCAGCAAGTCCTACTGCGACACTGCTGCCTGACCGTACGTCCCTGTCCTACGTCTGGCTCTTGGCAGTAGCTATATTACTAGTCATCTACCGCCCGCTGGACTGAGCGATACTCGAGAGACCGAGACCTACTCCTAATGTCTGAATTCACACTTGAGTCCGAATCGATCGACGTCGAACGAATCATGGAGCAGATCCGGACTCGCATCCGAGAGAAGCGTGACGAAAGCTACTCAGAAGAACTGATCCATGAGCTAGCGAATGCCACGATCAAGCGCTTCTTCGACCCGACACACGCTCATTCGAGCACGATCGCGTACTACCAGAAGCGATTGCGAGAAAAACAGAAAATGCTGCGGACATCGCCGCAGATACCGCCGTCGTTTACGTTCGACCCCGACATTATCTATCGTTCGTCACGTGGATTCTCGGGTCGGATACTGTATCGGTTCCGTAAACTCCTCAGCCCAATCCTCAAATTCTTCTTTAATCCAGCGCCGATCGTGCACGCGTTGACGATGCAGCAGCAGATCAACGAGCGTCACACTGAGGTAATCAGTCAGATGGTCCGAAGCCAAACCGAGTTCGTCGAGATTGCCGCCATGAATTACGAAGTCATGAATCATCTCGTTGTCGAGATGACGCGGCTTTCGATTGAAATGAAGAACCATAAGATGCTGGTTGAGTCCGTCGCCAGGCGACTCGACTTCGATGAGCGACGAGGTCGCGGTCCGGAAAGACCGCCCATCGAACACACCAACCGAGACCGCGTCGGATCCAGCGATGCCCACGCCAGTTCTGAGAAGCCGCGCCGCCGGCGGCGGCGCGGACGACGACGTTCGGGTACCACTGCGCCAGGGAACAGCGCGACGCCCGAAGTCTCAACCGAACCCGCGCAGGCCAGTGGCCGCATCCCTCAGACGGCAGAACCGAGTGCCGGCACCGAAGCACCGACGGTATCTGGATCGACCAAGCCATCGGGTTCGGCCGACGCGACCGGTCCGACCTCAGCCACCGAGCCAATGTCATCACCTGACGTTCCCGGTTCCCCGGTGACCGGTGGCGGTTCATCTGGACAGTGAAGCTCGCCGTTGTCGTCCAGCGCTACGGCGCCTCGCTCAACGGCGGGGCCGAGTTGCACGCGCGTTACCTGGCCGAACACCTCGCTCGACATGCTGATGTCGAGGTCCTGACGACCTGTGCGCAAGACTACATCACGTGGACCAATGCGCTACCTCGTGGCGTTGGTGAGGTCAACGGCATTCCTGTACATCGGTTTCCCGTAGCGCGCCAACGCGACCCCCACGATTTCGGCCGACGGTCCAGTCGGGTATTCGGTAGAGTTCACTCACTCTCCGACGAATTCAAGTGGCTCGACAGCGAGGGGCCAACCAGCCCGTCGCTCGTGCGCCACTTGCGGAATCATTACGACGATTACGACTATTTCATTTTTTTCAGCTACCGCTATTACCACGCGTATCACGGAGTGCGCGCCGTCGCGGCGCGGGCAGTGTTGGTGCCAACAGCCGAGCGAGACTCCGCACTCGGTCTCACGATCTTTGCCCCGATCTTTCGCTCCGTTCGCGCCATCATGTACAACTCGCACGAAGAACGCGCGCTGATCCAGACCGTCTCGTCGAACCATGGCGTCCCAGGAGTTGTCGTCGGCGTTGGGTCGGAAGTACCGTCGCGTGCCGACCCGGGTCGATTTCGCGAACGGCATCGAATGACTCGGCCATTTGCCATCTACATCGGCCGAATCGATACGAACAAGGGATGCGTCGAGCTGTTCGATTACTTTCAGCAGTATGCGAACGTATCCGGTGAGCTGGATCTCGTGTTGATCGGAAATCCCATGATGTCGATTCCCTCACATCCGCGAATCCGTCACCTGGGCTTCGTTTCCGAAGAAGACAAGTACGACGCGCTAGCAGCAGCCGATATCCTCATCATGCCCTCATACCTGGAGAGCTTATCCATGGTCACCCTGGAGGCATGGGCGATGGGCGTTCCGGTGTTGGTCAACGGTGCCTGCGACGTGCTGCGCGGCCAAGTCGTTCGCGGAAATGCCGGACTTTACTACACGGAGTCCAAGGAATTCGTCGAGACGCTTCGCGTTCTCGAGAGCCACCCGGTGCTGCGCCGCCGGCTTGGACAGAATGGTCGTCAGTACTTTCGTCGCCACTACACGTGGCCAGTGATCGAGCAGAAGTACCTCGACATGCTGGAGCGGCTACGGCGCGAGGACGAAGTGGGACACCATCACCGCCTTGAGCCGCTACCCGGCTGGTTCGTCCGGCACCGTCGTTCGATCCCTGCCGCCGACGAAGTTATCAATGGTCTCCCGTCGGGCCCAGTCCTTTCCACGCCCAGCGCTCGAAAGCGGACCGGCGCGCGGCGCACCGATCGACAAACATCGTGACGATATCCGCCACAAGCAATCGGCGTCCCGCCGTGCATCAAGTCATGGCAACGCTTGGTTACGGAGACGCCATCGGCAATGAAGCGCTGGGAATTCGCCAGGTCCTTCGCGACCAAGGATACGACTCGCGTATCTACGTGCAAACGAGCGATCCGAAGGTCGAAGACGAAACCGAGGATTACCGCAATCTGATCGACGACAGTCACCCTGACAATATCCTGATCCATCACTTCTCGATCGGTTCGCGAGCATCCCGCTTGGCCTTTGCGCTTCCCGACCGGATGATTCTCATCTATCACAACATCACCCCTCCCGAGTACTTCATTGGCGTCAACAAGACCCTGGTGAAGCTGTGTTGGATCGGTCGCCGAGAGCTGACCGCCTACCGGAGTCGGTGTGATCTGGCCTTGGGCGATTCGGAGTTCAATCGTCTGGAACTCAAGTCCATGGGATTCCCGCGGGCCGGAGTACTCCCCGTCGTACCTTCCTTCACTCATATCGACTGCATACCCAACGCGATGTTGGCCAACCAGTTCGACGACGGCCGAACGAACATTCTGTTCGTGGGTCGGGCGATTCCCAATAAACGCCTTGAGGACGTGATTCGGTTTTTCCAGGCGTACCGTCTCCGCTACGACCGGAGCGCCAGACTATTACTCGTCGGCGCCCAAAGCGGATTCGAAGACTACGTCACGTCGCTCCAGAATCTTATCTCAACGCGTCACGTCGACGGGGTACATCTGATCGGTCACGTGACGAACGAAGAGTTGACGGCCCTGTACGACGTTGCGGATCTCTTCTTGTCGGCCAGTGAACATGAAGGGTTCTGCGTACCCCTCATCGAAGCGTTTCACAAGCGGATTCCCGTGCTAGCATTCGCCGCTACGGCGGTCCCAGATACTATGGATGGTGGGGGTGTTTTGTACGCCCGAAAGGACCCTCGCTACGTCGCCTCCCTCATGCACGCAATTCTCGCAGACGATGTACTCGTGGATCAGGTCCTCAAGTCGCAGGATGCCGCATTGGAGCGACTAAAGAACCGAGACTTCGGCGCAACGCTGATGCGATTCGTCACCCAGGTTCAACAAACACCACCCATTTCATCGGCGCCGGTGGCGCCCGCCTTCTGGAAACAGTTCGAGTGGTGCGAGCATCTGGCGGAGATTCGCCAACGTCGTCCATCGGCGTACTTGGCGTTGCCGAAGGAGGAGGAACACCCGATCTGAAATGATCATCAACCAGTGGGTGCCCGCGGCTCACCGGCGTGACGCGGTCGGTGACAGCGCACGGGCCGTACGTGACCTCCTACGAGCTAAGGGGCACACGTCGGATCTCTATGCGCTCACCATCGACGACGACCTCATCGGCGATGTTAGGCCGTTCAACGACCCAGAGGCGCGGCGCGGCGACGTAACCATCCTACACTTTGCCATTCCGTCTCCAATGAGCGAGGCGCTGGCAGCGCTGTCACGGGGTCGAGTCCTGCAGTACCATAACGTAACGCCCGCTCATTTCTTTGCCCCGTACGACCCAGAAATATTTCGAGTCGCAAGCCGGGGCCGTATCGAACTCGCCAGTCTCGTAGGACGCATCGACCTCGCACTGGGTGATTCCGAGTTCAACCGCCAAGAGCTCAACGAGCTTGGGTTCGACAGAACCGGCGTCATGCCTATCCTGGTTGACACCGATCGTGTCACCCGTGCGGTGCGGCTTCCAGCGTTAGAAGCCGCCCTGGGTGACGATTTGACGAATATTCTCTTTGTCGGCCGGGTTGCCCCGAACAAACGAATCGAAGACCACATCCGGCTGGCCGAGCTCTATAAGCGGTACGTGGACCGAGAGTATCGATTTATCTTCGTTGGTCGAACGGATGCCGTTCCTCGGTACTTCGCAACTATCCGCGCACTGATGCTCAAATACAAGATGCCTGCGGACCGGTTTCTTTTCGTGGGACAGGTTCCCGATGACGAACTTGCGGTGTACTATCGGGTCTCGCACGCGTACGTGTCATTGAGCGAGCACGAAGGCTTCTGTGTCCCGCTTGTCGAAGCCATGGCCACCGGCGTCCCGATCCTCGCGTATGGCGCCGGGGCGATTCCGGAAACACTGGGCGGATCGGGAATCTGCTTCACACCCAAGGATCTCGAATACGCGGCCGAGCTCCTCGGCATGCTGGTGTACGATGGTACGTTTCGAGCGCAGGTAATTGCCGGTCAGCGTCGACGACTTGCCGACTTTGGTTCAGATCAAACAGAACGCGCACTGGACGAGATGATCGCGAGATTGACGTGAGGATTGCATTTGTCGTCCAACGATACGGCACCGAGATCATTGGGGGATCTGAGTATCACTGCCGGCTTGTCGCCGAGCATCTCTCTGCCCGATACGACGTCGAGGTCCTCACGACATGCGCCCGCGAGTACACGACCTGGGAAAACACCTATCCTGAGGGGACGGACCGTGTGCGCGGCGTGACGGTTCGACGGTTTCCGAACGCTGAGACCCGGGATCTCGAATCGTTCAACGAATTTTCAGACTGGCTGTTCAACAATCCCCATAGCGCCGCCGACGAGGAGAAGTGGCTGCACGAACAGGGACCATGGTGTCCGGCGCTGCTCGAATTTCTTGAACGCGAACACGCGTCGTATGACGCGCTTATCTTCTTTACGTACCTGTATGCGCTTACGGTGCAAGGGTTGAAGGTAGATCCACAACGGAGCATCTTAGTTCCGACCGCTCACGACGAACCGGCGATTCGTCTCGATCTCTATCGCGACGTCTTTTCGAAGCCGGCCGCAATCGCCTACAACACCGGCGTCGAGCGTGCATTCCTCATTCAGCAGTTTGCGATTTCGGCAGCGATGCAAGAGATCGTCGGATGTGGTGTCGACCTTCCACCGCATCTGACTCCATCAAATCCAGAGGATGCTTCCAACATAGAAAGTGCGGCTCACCGCGGTGCTGTTTTCAAACGCCGGCATCGCCTGTTCGATCCGTTCGTTCTATACGGGGGACGTATTGATCCAGGCAAGGGAGTTGAAGAGCTGATCGAGTACTTCAGCACCTACGCCCAGGAGTGCGGAGACGCGACACTAGCCCTCATGGGAGTCAAACTGATGCCGATTCCCGATGAACCGTTCATACGGTTTGCGGGGATGCTCCCCGAGCTCGAACGTCTCGAAGCACTCGAGGCGGCAACGGTCGTCGTCGTCCCATCGCCCTATGAAAGCTTGTCCCTCCTAGCACTCGAGGCCTTTACCGTCGGTACTCCTATCCTGGCCAACGCTCGAAGCGATGTCTTGACCGACCACTGCCAGCGCAGCAATGCCGGCTTGTACTACGGCAGTCGCAATGAGTTCGTCGAATGCCTGAAGCTCTTCATGCGTGATGCCGAGCTACGAACGAGAATCGGCCGTCAGGGTCGTGCCTACGTAGAGGCAAACTATAGCTGGAACGTGATCCTGGATAAATACGAGCGCATGATTAGGGGCATTTCGAAGCGGAGTGTATCCCGAAACTCACGGAGCAAAAGGGGGTCAAGGGGTCATGGACGCTCGGGACGGGCGCGGGCTTCCTCTCGTACCCGTCGTGCCCGGCCGAACTAGGCGATCTTGTTTCTCGCGTCCCGCTAGTTGGTCACCCGCTTGTCGATGATTTCGACCAATTCACCCGTCGGGTCCTCCCGGTCACCGCCGCTGGGTCGAGAGTGTGGCCGTTGGCTCCTGACCAAGCCGGATCTATCGATTTGTCGGCGGCTTGTCGGACGGATACCGTAACGTTTAATCATCTCGTTGAACGTCGTCGGTTTGAGCTGCAGCAGCTCGGCAGCCCTCTTCTGAATACCACCGGCCGCTTCCAACGACCGCGTAAGCAGCATCGACTCCATGTCTTCGATGACCTTGCGGAAAGGAATCCCTTCTGACGGAAGCTGGAAACTCGGGAGGCGAAACGACTGCGATGTCCGAACCGAATCCGGGATGAGCTCGACACCGATCGTCCTACTCGATGTCAGCACCACGGCCCGCTCAATGACGTTCTCAAGCTCACGTACGTTTCCTGGCCAGTGGCACTCCTCAAGCAGACGGATCGCATCCTGGGTGAGCTCAAGTCCGGGCTTCTCGTTCTCGCAACCATACTGCTCCAAGAAATGCCGCGTCAGATACAGGATGTCTTCGCGACGATCGCGAAGCGGCGGTAATTCTATCGCGATCACGTGGAGACGATAATAAAGGTCCTCGCGAAACTGACCCTTGTCGACCAATCGCTTGAGGTCTACGTTCGTGGCCGCAACGATCCGAACGTCAACCTTGATTGTGTCGACACCACCGAGGCGCATGAACTCGCGCTCCTGAATGACGCGGAGGAGCTTCGCCTGAGTCTCTCTGGGTACCGTACCGATTTCGTCGAAGAAGATCGTTCCTTTATCCGCGACCTCGAATAAACCCTTCTTGGGCGCCACCGCGCCGGTGAACGCGCCCTTCACGTGCCCGAAGAGATTAGACTCCAATAAATCGGGCGGCAGGCTCCCAGAGTTGACCGTAATGAACGGGCGATCACTTCGCGACGAGTTTGCGTGCACCGCGCGAGCGACGAGTTCCTTGCCCGTACCGCTCTCGCCCTGCACGAGAATCGTAGTCCGACTCGGCGCCGCCTGCTTGATCAAGTTAAACACCTGATGCATGCAGGGGCTATTGCCGATGATGTCACTGAATCGCTGACCCTGCTCGTGTAGGCTTTGACGGAGTGTCTGGTTTTCAGCCAGTAAGCGCCGCTGGGCAGTGGCATTCCGTACGACCAGCAGTACGTCGTCGTTCTTGAAGGGTTTCTCGACGAAATCGAAGGCACCGCGCTTGAAGGCCTCGCGGGTGTTCGCCGAAGATCCAAAAGCCGTGATGATGACAACAGGCAGTTCTTCATCGAAGCGCTTGAGTTCCTCGAGCGTCTCGATCCCGTCGATGCCCGGCATCATGATGTCGACAATCGCGACATCGAACGTTCGCGTCTTGGCAATCTCGACGGCCTCTTCACCCGACGACGCCAGCGTTATCTGACACCCTTCTCGACCGAGCAGGGAGTCGAGGATCTCCCGCATAATCTCTTCGTCGTCGACGACCAGAATCGAAACATCCTGCAGCATGACTAATCTATGTGGACGGCCTCGGCCGCGCGTTCACGCAAGGGAGTCGCCAGTGGCAACCTCAGCGTGAACCGCGTGCCCTGTCCCGGGCTACTATCGCACTCAATCGCTCCGTGATGTTCCTGGACGACACCATAAGTAACCGACAAGCCTAGCCCTGTCCCCTGACCAGGAACCTTGGTAGTGAAGAACGGATCATAGATTCGGGAAAGCACCTTCGAGGAAATCCCAGATCCTGTGTCGGCCACCTCGACGACCGCCTCGCGCTCGCTGATACGCGCACCGACGGTAAGCCAGCCTCCATTCGGCATCGCATCGCGCGCGTTGAGGAAAAGATTCAGGAACACCTGCTGGAGCTTGAACTCCACGCCGGACACGACGACGGGAGTCTGCGGAAGTTCTCGCCGAACCTTAACGCTCCCAGCTGCGAGCTGATGCTCAAGCAGCGCCATCACGTCACCAATCACCACGTTAAGGTCAATGAGACCTGAAGCATCAGTTCGCCCAGGACGCGCCAGGTTCAGCAAGCCGTTGATGATCTTCGCGGCCCTAAACGTCTGGCGCTCTATTTTCTCAAGCACCTTCGTCTTAGGGTCCTCTGGGTCGGAACTCTCTAACAACATTTGGGTAAAACTCGAAATCCCGGTAAGCGGCGTGTTCACCTCATGTGCCACTCCGGCCGCCAAGAGACCGATTGAGGCCATCTTCTCAGAGATCTGCAACTGTTCTTCCAGCTGGACTCGCTGCGTGATGTCCTCCACGATCATCATCATCCCGCTGGTATTGCCCTCTGGCGTCAAGAGCGGCGCGGTCGCCACGTTGACCAGGAGGCGCCGACCTGAGCCGTCCGCATCAGCATCGCCGCCGGCAGACTCGTCTTGATGCCGCGAACGAAGCGGGACGCGATAGAGCACGGTTCCCTCGGGTGCCTCATCGCAGGCTGCCTTCATGCGCGAGGCAAACGGCCCATCAAAAACCGCGGCGAGCTTTTGACCGACAGCAGCATCCCGAGATAGCCCGTACAAGCGCTCCAGTCCTGCGTTCCACCGCACCACGCGTTCGTCGAGGTCGAATACGACGAGCCCGTCGTTGAGGGATTCGATGATGTTCTCGCTGAATTGTCGCAATCGATCGAACTCAGCGGCCTTCTGACGCAGCTGCCCATACAACCGGCCGTTCTCAAGCGCGGTTGCAACTTGACCCGCCACAGCGGCGAGCAACGCCATATCTTCACTGCTTAGGGGCTCGCCACTCCCCTTTCGACCGAGCCCCATCACCGCGATCGTGCCCTCTTCGAAGACGCACGGCACAAAGTAGTGAAGTCCGCGCTCGCGCCAAGAACTGACCTCCTCAACCGGCAAACCCCCACGATGAGGGACTGCATCGATCGAGATCGTGTGCCGCATGCTCAGCTTCATCCCAAGCTTCGAATCATGGTCGATTGCCGGCGGCGGCGTCTCGAAACCCGTCCACCGGAGTGGCACGAACGCGCCATCGGCGTCACCGCTGACTCCCTGAAGGAGCACCATCTTGTCGACCACCAACGTTTCACTGACGCGAGTTACCAAGCGGTCAGTCAGTCGGTCCAGATCGAGGTCACTGTTGAGATCGCGCGCAAAACCTACCAGCGCCCGTCGATAGTCGTACCGATCGCGGTAATACACGCGATCAAGCATGGTCTGGATCCTGTTCTTCACGGGTCCAGCTAACAGGACCACCACAGCTGTTGCGAGTAGCGCGATGATCGAATTGTATTGGTCGGACTCCTCAAGAAAGACTTCGCTTGCGAGTGCCTCGAGAACGAGGTAGATGGCCGCCATCGCCAAGACCACAGCCGTATACACGACGCTGCGCTTTACGATCACTTCGACATCTTGGAGTCGATACCGAACAATGGCCGACGCAAACGCTAACGGAACGACACAAAAAGGAATCGCGGTCAGATCAAGACGCGCAACCGGCTCGAACCCAAGCGACCATGGAATGGCATATCCAACGGTAAACGGCAAGCCACCTAAGACTGCCCCCGACACGACCCACCGAAGCTGCCGACGCGCCGTCACGGAATGGACACGCCGGAGCGCGACAATCATGATCGCAAGTGCCCCCACAATGCACGCAGCGAGATACGCCATCTCAAGGCGCCAAATTACCTCGACAGCATGCATCAGCGACTGACCTGATTCGATCGTGACGACGCTGGCCACTTCCACCAGACCCATGACAAGCACCGGAAGGTAGATGAGCGGTACGACCCTACGTCCGGCCCAATGACGGAATCGCCACGGGGTCCGATCCGGGAACACGAGAGCAAAGTGGAGAAAGAGTGGAGCAAGCAGGAGCGTCGATATCGCGTCCGCCCAGAAGAAGACCCAATCGAGCCGATCGAGTCGCCCAGTGAACGAAAACGCGAACATCCCGAAGAACGCGACAGTCAGCCAAAAAAAGTGCAGAGTCGTCTGATGGCCAGGCAATCGGACTCGAACTAATGCTCCGATCAGCAGCGCAAAGATGCCCACCCCAACTAGAACGAAATAGACGGTAATATCGCTCGATGGCGACGGTCGAAGCGTCAACTCGTAGAGCTCTTGAGTCCCGCGCCGGAAAACGGTATATGTGAGTTGGGAGCCAGCACGACTCTCATGCAACACATTAAGGATTTCACCACGCGTCTCCACCGGTTGCCCATTGACCGACAGCAGGACGTCTCCCTGCTGAACGCCGGCCGCGGCCCCAGCGGAGTTCAGGTCGATCGCCGTGGCCACCAGCCCCTGAGACCTCTCGACCCACAGCACGCCATCGTCGACCTCGGTCCAGTTCACACGCACAACGACGTTGGAGGCCGCTAGGAAGAGCAACACTGACACCACGCCAACGGCTAGCAGGGTAACGCCCCAACCAGCACGAAGTCGTCTGTAAACGTCACGAATTGTCGGAGGGTTTGACGCGGGCATATCTCAATCGATTCAAGGAATCGGACGTGCTATCCCAACCATCGGATCAAGAGTCACCTTCTGGTCATCTCCACGCAGCCAAATCGTATCGGCTGGCCATCAGCTCTAGATTATCGAGGATCAAAAATTCACAACCAACCCGCCAACAACTTCCTTTGGCGGGTTGACCACGAGGAGCTCATCGTAGACCGACGCTCCGGCAACCTGTTCGCGGAACAAGCTCCGGATGTCGAAAAGCACTTCCCAGTTGCTGCCTCCAATGGGCGAGAATGGCAACGTTTGCCTCACACGCAAGGCGAAGCGGCCACCGAACCCAATCCGAAGTGCCTCTGTTCCGGTTTCCCGATTCGCAAACGCGGAACTGAAACGGTACAGCAGTAGCACCCGGGTCGCGCTCTCCGGGACCACAGTCTCAATGGACGTCGTGATGTCGTGTATACGTTCGGAACCGGACCGAAGCACACTCACGGTTCTCGGCGACAAACCGCTTACCATCCACGGCGCCCATTCGGCGTCGATAATGCTGTAGTCGACCGAGCCGGTGAAACGATCGCCAACTTCGTGCGCAAACATCACCGCCCACCCGTCGGTAGTGACGCCGCTGGCGCTGGTCATGTAGTAGTGGTCGGACGACGAGACTGACGGTACAAGTCGGGCACCGAACAACGTTATGATCTGGTCGTCGACATTCTGTGCGAATCGCCGAACACCGACGGTCGACGTTCGGCCCACGTCATGCTCAACGGCAATCTCGAAATGCCGGGACCGTTCCGCATGCAGAGGATCGGTCGAAGACAGCGGAGCAAAGGTGCGTACCGGTGGAAGCCAGACACCCTCAGACGGCGGAAGATATTCTTCGGCCCCGGGTGCCAGCATGTACTGCGACATCCCCAACCTAACCCGGGTCCCCTCGAAAGGAGTCAACGTGACCGCGACGTTGGGACTGAACAGGTAAGCCTCCTCGAGATACCCGTACCCCGCCAACGTGGCCCCGTAGTCCAGCGTCATGCTCGGGTTCAGGGTCCACTGTCCGTCAGCCCGCACGCTGCCGGCATCCCGGCGAGGATCATCCGCCGAGCGACCCAGATCGCGCGGGAACGCGCTGAGAGTTAGGTCGCCGGTCTGAACACGCTGACGGCTATAGGACATCCCGATGGCCAACGCGTTAGTCTGTGATGTCCCAGCCAAATACGTTCCCGAAAGCACCCACGAGCCAGCATCCCCCGTACGTACGGCGCCACGAACTCCCCACACCTGGTCTTGTTCAATTCCGCCGAGCGACACGTATGCAATCTGACCCGGGAGAATATTCGTGGCCTGGAAATCGTGAGGCGAATGAACGCTCGTTCGAGTCAGTAAATGAAACTGACCCAACAGCGGAAAGCTTCTACTCAAGTCGACCGACGGCGAACCCGTCACCGACCCGCTCCCAAAGCCAAGACGGGCCCCGCCAGGTCCCTCAAATGCCAAGGTGTCGATCGCTACCAACTCGACTTGGGTGTCCTTGAGCACGCTCCGACGAGCTCGACGTAGCCACCAAGCTTTGTCGGAATCATCATGCGGCGTAACACCGTACTCGACAGCACCGTCTGGGCCGGCTCCAGTTAAATTTAGGTCGGCGCCCTCAACGGGCTGTAAGGCTTCAGCCTCCACGATCCCATCGCTAGTTCCGCTACCGGGCACAAACCCGGCCGCCAGGAGTGTTGAGGGTACATTGGATGTTCCGTCGGTTCGGCGCAGGGTAACCGAACGTGTCGTAGCGAGACCAGAACGGACCTGCACAACGTGACGGTTGGCGGGCTTGAATCCGTACACGTGCGCGCGGAGTAGGTAACTTCCGGGACGAAGACCACGAAACTCGAATCTGCCGTTGACATCGCACACCACCAACGCGGTGCCGGATGGGCCGGTAGCGGAAATGAGCGTGTCATCTAGGGGAACGCCGGCAACGTCGGTCACCGTGCCAAGAAGCCGGCCTGGACTCAGTAGCCCCATCTCTCCAGTTGAAGCCGGCACCTTTTTCGAAGCCGCAGACGCCGAAGCGCCTGCGGGTAACTCGACAACTCCTCGGGCCCACGTTGCCTCAGTGCCTACGACGATCACGATCAGGAACAAACCGAAGACGAACTGAACTATCGGCGGCATCACTTTAGTTCCCCTCACTAATCCGCCATGAACGATCATCAAGCCCGTAACCGGTTAACTAACAAAACGTCTACTCGGTCACGTTAAAACTCACGCCGCGAATGACGTTCTCACCCGATATGTTATCCGTCACGTTGATTTCCAAGCGATAACTACCGGCCGGAAAAGCACTGAGCGGGATGGACTGGCCCGCGACGATCTGATGCCCCACCGAGAGGTCGAACCCGAGTGGCAGTGTCTGCACGTTGAACTGCTGCGGGTTGGTCTTATTGAAGAACTCCTCACCGCTCTCGTTCTGCGTCTGGAAACTGTAATCGACGGTGAGATCAGGCATCTGGTCTGACGACAGCCGCGGATTGTAGACAAGCACAACTAGGGCCAACTCATCCGTACTCCCAAACTCTCGGTTCGTTTTAGGAACGATTCGCGTAGTGCCCAACGTGTATGGACTGGCAACCTGCTGGTCTGGACTCAGTGGTTGGTCGAGTGGTTCGACGAGCTCAGCAACGATCACCGAGCTTGTCTGCAGCTGATCGTTCCAGAAGTCAGGAATCTCCACCTTTTCCTTAAGCATCAGTACGGTCGACGATTCACGGACCTCATCGTCACTCGGTGGGCCTAAGCTGTCGCGAACGGCTACGTACACATCGTACATGCCGGCGACGGCGGTGAACGCTCGACTCACCTCGATCGCTTTATCCTCTGCACGACCAGAAACGTCGATGAAGTGTCTGTCTTCGAAGACCGGGTCCAGCGACTCGATCGCTCCGTCGGCTGATGGAACCGGAAGTACATCGGCGTGCGGAGTGACTAAGAAGTACATCGCCAATGATGATCCCATCACCTGGGAAGAATCGATTGACAACGTAAACGGCACGTATGTTTTGCCCTCCATACCCTTCAGAAAATCAGCCGTCATGGCGAACGGCTGCTTAGTCGGCACCAGCTCACCCCGAACCGCCGAAGCAACCACGTCGACCAGCGTCTGCAGTTCGGCCAGCTGCCATGCCTCCATGGACGCTTGCTCGCCCCAGGCACCCGATGCCGGTGCGCCCATCAGGATTTGCACGATGGCGCATACGACGGTGGCGTGTCGCAAACGGAACAAATGTGTCATGAAGGCTGGTACTCGTTGAGCCGGGATGGAGGCAGTTTAGTGACTTCTTCATCATAGGTCACCATGATGCCTAAGTCAAACTTGACAATACCATGTAACTTATTTATTTATATATGCTTGCATGAAATTTTGCGAGCCTATCTGAAGGCCAAGCATGGTATCATGGCCAGTCTCGCCTCGTGAATGCCATGTCGTCATCCTGGCCCCCACTGGTTCTCGTCGTCCTCGATGGATGGGGGCTTCGAGAAGACCCCGCTCACAACGCGATTGCCCGTGCGCATACGCCGACGTATCGAGAGTTGCGTGCCCGGTATCCCGTCGGTTCGCTGATCACCACCGGAGAGGCGGTGGGGCTCCCCCACGGTCAGATGGGTAACTCGGAAGTGGGCCACATGAATCTCGGTGCAGGTCGAATCGTTTATCAAGACTTGACCAGAATCGACAGGAGCATCCAGGACGGCGACTTCTTTGATAACCCGCGGCTGGTGGCGGCCATGGACCGGTGCACCCAAGATCGGCATGCGCTACACCTCGTGGGCTTGGTCTCAGACGGCGGCGTGCATAGCCACATTCGACACTTGGAGTCTATGGTCGAAATGGCGCGTCAGCGACAGGTCTCCCTGGTGTTCGTGCACGCGATAACCGACGGGCGGGACACAGCCCCGACCAGCAGTGTCGATTACCTGGGTCGGATCGAGCAATGCATGTCTGACCTGGGAACAGGGCGCATCGCCACCGTGTGCGGGCGGTACTTCTCGATGGACCGGGATTGCCGATGGGAACGCACTCAACGGGCGTACGACGCCATGACGACTGGGCAGGGTCGAGCGGCAACATCGCTAGCCGAGCTCCTGACTACTTCTTATGACTCTGGCGTCACCGACGAGTTCATGGAACCAGGTGTGATCACCGATTCGACCGGAAGGCCCTTGGGTTTGATCCGAGACGGCGATTCGATGGTTTTCTTCAATTTCCGATCCGACCGGGCACGCCAACTGACACGCGCCTTTGCATTCCGCGCTGAGTTCGACGCGTTTGAGCGCCAAGTTCATCCCACGATCCACATGACCACGATGACCGAGTACGACGCGACGTTCGAACTACCGGTCGCGTTTCCACCACGGGTCTTTGCCTCTAATGTGGCCGACGTGCTGGCCAACAACGGACTTACCAACCTCCGACTTGCCGAAACTGAAAAGTACGCGCACGTAACCTACTTCTTCAACTCTGGCGAGGAAAGCCCTTACCCGGGCGAAGAACGCGTGCTCGTGCCCTCACCAAGAGTGCCCACATACGACCTCAAGCCTGAGATGAGCGCAAAAGCGATCACCGCCAAGCTTGTTTCGGATGTTGGCGGCCACCGTCACGACGTCATCATCTGCAACTTCGCCAATGCCGACATGGTGGGACACACCGGTAAGCTGGACGCCACCGTCAGCGCAGTGTCGGTGCTCGACACATGCCTCGCCTCGATCGTGAAGGCGGTAGAGGCCGCGGGTGGGACGGTCGTGATCACCGCCGACCACGGGAATGCGGAAATGATGTGGGACCGGGAACGAAACGGTCCGCACACAGCCCACACGACCAACCCCGTGCCGGTGCTGCTAATTGAACGAGGGCTCCGAGATAAGCAACTAAGCTTGCGAGACGGGTCGCTACGCGACGTTGCGCCGACCCTGCTTGGTATCCTTGGTATCGAGCCGCCGACGGAGATGAGCGGACGAGATTTGCGTACCTGGATCGATGGGTGCGGGTGAACGAGAGCTATTCGACTTCCTGGCTCATCTCGTCGGCGGCGATCCGAAGCGAACGGAGGAACCGTCGGTCGTTGGCAGTGATGTCGACCGGATTCGTCGACTCTGCATCCTTCTGGAACACATCCACCTTGGCTAATGCTCCGGAACCTTCGTGCGACGCGAACCCGATCACAGCTTCAAGCGACACCTGCATCTCGTACCCGGCGGCGCGAGCCTTTTCATGGCAGGCCTTAACGCGCGGATCATCGGCGACACCGGCACCAATAGCCGCGACCAGCTCACGGGCTAACCGATGTACAACGTCGTCCATGCTCTGACTCCATCGAATGCCACCGGGCCTGGAACCGGGGCGCACCCTCGACAGACGCAACGACCTCAAGTTTGAAATAAAATCGGCTAGCAAGTGAAGATGGAAGCATCTGTAGAGACCGTATCAAGCTTACAAATCAATTAATTGTAGCACGCAGCCATCTAGTGTCAAGACAAAGAACCACTTTATATCTGGTGGTACTATCACTTATACCACAAGATGATGTGGTCTTTTATGTCGCTCGCCATTCCGCCAAGGCGGTCGGATTTAGGTCGAGCTTCTGATCGTACCCTGGTTACCCTACGACGGTAAGATCCAGAGTTACATGTCGACCTACCGTGCACCCGACGATCTGGGAGATTGGTCTCCCGAACGAGACCTCGGTGCCCCAGGCGCCTTCCCGTACACCCGAGGGATTCACGAATCAATGTATCGGGGCCGGCTGTGGACTATGCGCCAGTACTCCGGATTCGGGTCTGCGATCGAATCGAACGCTCGGTACCGCTATCTACTAGAACAGGGTGTCAGCGGACTCAGCGTCGCGTTCGATCTCCCGACCCAGATCGGCTACGACTCGGATCATCCCCTGGCTGCGGGAGAAGTGGGCCGAGTCGGAGTTGCGATCGATTCAATCGAGGACATGACCCAGCTGTTCGACGAGATACCGCTGGACCGCGTCTCAACGTCGATGACGATCAACGCAACCGCAATCATCCTACTCGCACTGTACGTCGCGATAGCGAAGCGTCGCGGGATCAACCTGCGTGACCTCGCGGGTACAGTGCAGAACGACATCCTCAAGGAATACGTCGCGCGCGGCACCTACATTTATCCACCAGGCCAGTCGCTTCGGATTGTGACGGACCTCTTTAGGTATTGTGACACCGAGCTTCCCGGGTGGTACCCGATCTCGGTCAGCGGATACCACATCCGAGAAGCCGGCGCAACTGCAGCCCAAGAGATCGCATTCACGTTTGCCCACGGAATCGTGTACGTGCAAGCCGCCATCGCCGCTGGCCTTGACGTGAACACGCTGGGGCGCCGCGTGTCGTTCTTCTTTAACGCTCACAATGATTTTCTTGCAGAGATCGCCAAGTTCAGGGCTGCACGGCGACTGTGGGCACGCATCATGCGAGACCGCTTTGGCGCAGACGACCCCAAAGCCCAACAACTTCGATTTCACACTCAAACTGCCGGTAGCACGCTGACCGCCCAACAGCCAGACAACAACGTCGTCCGCGTTGCGCTCCAGGCGCTTGCTGCCGTGCTCGGGGGCACGCAGTCGCTCCACTGCAATGGGCGGGATGAAGCGTTCGGGTTGCCGACCGAAGCATCCGCCCAGCTCGCGCTGCGCACGCAGCAGCTCATCGCCATGGAGACTGGCGTGATCAACACTGTTGACCCAGTCGGTGGCTCGTGGACCATCGAGCGACTGACCAACGACCTAGAAGCCGAGGCGACCGAGCTACTTGGTCAAATCGACCGACAAGGTGGAGCACTACGAGCAATCGAGCGTGGGTTCATCCAGCGGGCTATCCAGGAATCCGCGTATCGGGCACAGCAAGCCGTGGACTCAGGCGAGTCGACGGTCGTCGGCGTAAACCGCTTCACCAGCGAGAAAGCGGCGCCGATCGAAGTGCTCAGAATTGACCCTGAGCTTCAGGTCAGACAAATTGAGCGCGTGCGCGAGCTACGCGCTACTCGCGCAGAGCAGCCATGGCGGAAAGCTCTCGACGAGGTGCGACGTTCGGCGGAGGGAACAGCAAATCTTCTTCCTCCAATCATTGCGGCCGTTGAGGCGTCCGCCACCGTGGGTGAGATTGCCAACACACTCCGCCTTGTGTTCGGAGAGTTTCAGGAAGTCGAGTGAGCGGCCGAGACCTGTGTGTCGCTCTCCACAAGCCCGTCCCTGATCTGAATCACGCGTCTGGCGTGTGACGCAACACCCGACTCGTGCGTTATGACCATGATCGTGTGGCCCTCATCGTGGAGCCGCCGGAACAGAGCGAGAATCTCGATGCCGGTCTTCGAATCGAGATTCCCGGTCGGCTCGTCCGCCAGGAGAATCGACGGCCGATTCACCAGCGCCCTGGCAATAGCCACCCTCTGCCGCTGGCCGCCCGAGAGCTCGTTCGGACGATGCAGCATGCGGTCGCCTAACTCAACCATCGTGAGCACCGCCTCCGCACGCGCCCGGCGGTCACCCGGCGCGAGGCCCGCGTAGATCAATGGCAGCTCAACGTTGTGCAGGGCCGTGGCACGTGGAAGAAGATTGAAGGTCTGAAACACGAACCCGATCTCCGCGTTCCGGATGTGGGCTAACTCATCGTCGGTCATCCCGCTTACGTTCTTACCATTCAACAAGTACGTGCCCTGGCTTGGGGTGTCGAGACAACCAACCAGGTTCATTAATGTCGACTTGCCCGACCCTGACGGTCCCATAATCGCCACGTACTCCCCACGCTCGATGCTGAGCGAAACACCGCGAAGTGCGTGGACCTTTTCGGCCCCCATGACGTAGGTCTTCCAGAGGTCTCGAGTATCGATGATGGGCAATTGATCAACGTAGGCTACGATGGCGGCCGCCCGGATGATGCGGTTGACGTGGTCGGACCAGGCGACGGCGCGCTGGGCGGCCCACCACGTCTAAAGATCAACCCGCCGAGCAATCCGCCCAACGTAGCGAAGAACGCGCCAGCCACCAACATAAAGACGAAGCCGAAGAGTATGGCAGTGGCGCCACTGGCGGTGAGTTTCTCGACAATCCTGACGACTTCTGGTGGAATATCGGCATTACCGCGAAGCAAGTCGGTGAGGCGATCCTGAACCGGACGGGTAATCAGCTGCACGGGGACCGACACGACAGCGTAGACGAACGCACCACAGACTCCTGCTAGTCCGCCCACCAGCGCCGCGTCGCCAAAGTCGATCGGAGATGGCTGTCCCTGCTGAAGGAGGTAGGCAGTGACGACACCTCCCCCGATGATCCATAGACAGCAGCAATTCGCAGTCGACACAATCGGCACTGCCGACAAAACGCCGATAAAGGCACCACCAATCAGGACCGCTTGAGTTCGAGGGGACATGAATTTACGTGTGTGATCAGGAGAGGAGAGGAGAGGAGAAGAAGGAAGTAGAAGGTAGAAGAGAACTGGCGGCGCCGCACTTCTAGAACAGCCGAAAGCCACCGACTCTCTTCTACCTTCTACCTCCTTCTTCTCCTCTCCTAATCGTAGTACTACAGCCCAAGGTGTGTAATCAGCTCCTCACCGCGCAGGAACCTCAGGGTGTTCTTGAGCTTCATCAACTGGATAAAGAGATCGTGCTCAGGATAGAGCCCATCCGCATGGACCGGGCTCTTGAAATAAAACGAGAGCCACTCCTGAGTGCCGCTCATTCCGGACCGCTTGGCCAAGTCGAGAAACAACACAAGGTCGAGGACAATCGGAGCGGCAAGAATACTGTCACGACATAAGAAATTGATCTTGAGTTGCATCGGGTAATCGAGCCATCCGACGATGTCAATATTGTCCCAACCCTCCTTATTGTCACCTCGTGGCGGGTAGTAGTTGATGCGAACGACATGGTGCAAATCATCATAGAGCGTCGGGTATAAATCCGGCTGCAAGATGTAGTCGAGCACCGACTTCTTGCTCTCTTCCTTGGTTTTGAATGACTCCGGGTCATCCAAGACCTCCCCGTCTCGATTCCCGAGGATGTTCGTCGAGAACCAGCCAGTAACCTTAAGCAGCCGCGCCTTAAGGCCTGGGGCGATAATCGTTTTGATCAGGGTCTGTCCGGTCTTTAAGTCTTTGCCAGCCAGCGGTGAGCCGGTCTGGGACGCCAACTCGTTGATGGCGGGAATGTCGCCGCTCAGATTCGGCGCGGCATTCGCATAGGGCACGCCCTCTTTGACCGCCGCGTACGCATAGACCATGCTCGATGGAATTGCTGGATCTGACCGTTCGAGTCCTTCTTCGAACGCCGCTAACGACTCGTGCACCGGCTGGGGTTCCATGAAGATCTCGGTACTCCCGCACCAAATCATCACAAGCCGATCCAGCTTATGCTCCGCCTTAAAGTGTCGGATGTCCGCAGTGACTTGAGCGGCGAGGTCCCGCTTGCTGGCTCCGGTCTTGACGTTGGGACCCATGAGCCGCTTGACGTACCGCTGGTCGAAAACCGCCGGCCACGGCCGTATGGCCTTGAGTTCAGGGCGCAATTTATCGAGCAGCGAGGCGTCGAGTACCCCGGCCGTTCGGGCAGCGTCGTGGCAATCGTCCTCAAAAATGTCCCAGGCCCCAAACACCAAGTCGTCTAGGCTCGCGAGCGGAACGAAATCCTTAATAAGCGGGGAACGTCCGTCGGTCCGCTTACCGAGGCGAATCGTTCCCATCTGCGTGAGCGATCCGATCGGTGACGCGAACTGTTTACGGATTGCTTGGACTCCAGCGATGAAGGTCGTACTGACGGCACCCAGTCCAACCAACAACACACCGAGGCGCCCGGTGGGCTCATCAATTTTCTGAGGACTTTTCACGGATGGAAACTATAACATGTGGGTTTGGTACCCATGTCCCTATTCACACTTAGGAGATCCAGCGACCCACGTGACCTCGAAAGGTCGATGGCTGGGCTCAAGCTTGGATCGAACGTGCTGCAGGTCGACGGACCCGACACGGGATTAATAGCCGCCCTCGCGCAGGTCGTGGGCCTCAGCGGGCAAGCATGCGCAGTGGCGAGCACTCAGGCGTCAGCGGAGGCCTTTAAGCGTTCAGCAGACAAGGTCGGTGTCCTGGTTGAGGTCAAGGTTGCACCTGTCGACGCGTTGCCGCACAACGACGGCGAATTCGAACTTGTCGTTATCAAGAACCTGCTGGGCAGCATTACCCAGCATCAGCGGATCTTATGTCTACAGCAGGCGTTTCGGGTGCTCCGAACGGGGGGTCGATGCCTCGTCATTGACCAGATACTACGCGGGGGTCTCGGCGTGGTTTTCACCAAGCCATCAATCGATCGCCGATATCTCAGCGCTGGCGGAGCTCTGCCCGCGCTCAAAGCAGAGGGCTTCAAGGGAGTACGGCTACTTGCTGATCGTGGCGGGCTGACCTTTATTGAAGGCATGAAGCCCAGCGTCGGCCCAGCAGTTGTCGACTCCAAGCATGGACAACATGAGTGAACCTAGCATATTGAAAGCATACCCTGGCCGGGCACTGGGAGTGAGGGAAGCGGTAATGATTGTGTCAACGTGCCGGCGCTGCATAATTTGACGGATGATAACGGTGGGCCCACCGAGATTGTCCGAGACCTAGACGATCTGGATCCCGCCACGGCCGGCGTCGAAAACGATCTGAGCCAGCACCCCGCCACGACGATGGGCAGTTGCATGCGAGCCGTCGAGGTGCCGAACACCCGCTGCCGTGTAAGAGTTCGTCTGAGGCTACGACGGCCACAAGGTCAACCTTCTGCTACCATCCCACCGTGTCCTTGCTCTCGGTCACAATTGGCCTAAGCGTCGCGGGGAGCTTGGGTGGTCTTGTCCTGGCGTCGCTGCTCTTGCTGCTTCCGGACACGGTGCGGCATCGGTTAGTTCCGTCGCTCATCAGTTACGCCGTCGGAACGCTGCTGGGTGTAGCGCTGCTAGCGCTCCTGCCTGAGGCCCTCGACCTGCTTGAGTCAACCCTCGTTTTCGGCACGCTGCTCGCCGGCATTCTGGGCTTCTTTATATTGGAGAAGCTCATGATCTGGCGACACTGCCACGAAGACGACTGCACGGCCCACGACCACAGTGCCGCACTAATCCTCGTCGGCGGCGCTGTCCACAACTTCGCGGACGGATGCGTCATTGGCGCGGCGGTCCTCTCGTCTCTGCCACTTGGTATGAGTACGGCCATGGCGGTCGCGGCCCACCAGATCCCACAGGAAATTGGAGACTTCGCCATCCTACTCGCCGCGGGCTACTCCAAGCGTCGGGCGCTCGCCGTCAACGGGCTCGTGGCAACCGCGGGCATCCTCGGCGCTATTACGATCTACACCGCCGCCGGTTGGGTGCCACACGTGCTGCCATACATACTGGCCTTCGCCGCTGGAAGCTTCCTGTATGTAGCGATGGCCGATCTGATCCCGGGTCTCCACCGCGGCACGATAGAAGTGGGCGCACTGCGCCAGGTCGTACTTATCGCCGCTGGTGTCGCGACCGTCCTCGCGCTTTGACCCTCAGCGAAGATAGTCACCTGGAAGCACCGCCAAGACTCCAGGCAGACCGTTGGATTCACCCTGGCAACGTTGGCATATGTCTTATTGCTTTCCCCAGTTGTAGCCTGCTGCCATGGCGGCGAGAATGAGCGGACTAGCGAGCTCGCGCGTAAGATTATGGTTAGATGTGTGAGACTGTCTCAAGAAGATCTGTTGAGAATTGACGTCGCGCTGCTCCTCATGCCATTGGTCGCGGCAGCACTGCTCGCGCAGACTCGGACCCCTGGCCAAGACTTCGGTCAGGTTTAGCCACCCCGCGACACACCAGCGCAACCCGTTGAGGTTCAATCCGCTACGCAGACATCCGCACTCATAGGGCGGGTTGTAAACGGCAGGACGGGACGTTCAACGCACACGAGTGGTCGCCATGCCGCGGGATGGAGACAACCGCGGAGTCGCCGTATTTACCGACCAAAGTGATCAATTCATCGTGACGGGCCTCTCTCTAGGCCACTACACCGTGGAGATGTCCAAGCCTGGATTTGTCAGCCTCGCCTACGGCCAGCGGCGACCACGACAGCCGGCAACGCCCATCGAGCTTAGCGAGGGAGAGTCACTCCGATGGATTGACGTAGTACTGCCGCCCGGCGGCGGCGTCACCGGCCGAGTCGTGGACGAAAACGGTGCACCGCTGCCGCTGACTACGATCCAAGTGTTCCGTCATGTATACCGGTAAGGACAACGACAGCTTGTTCAGGGCGGACGTAACCGTACCGATGACCGCGGTCACTATCGGATCTTTGGCCTAGAATCGGGACGGTACTACGTCAACGCCACAGTTCCACAACAGCTATCGGCATCTTGGGGCGCGCAATTCTCGCCGGTATTCCAACGACCCGATCCGGTACCAGCCCCAATATCAAGTCAGAAACGCTGGGCTACGCACCCACCTACTACCCAGGCGTGACAACCCTAGCCGAGGCTGTGTTGGTAGACGTGACGTTGGGTGCCGAGGCCGGTGGCGTCGACTTCGCGGCACGCCTAGTCCCGACTGCAACCGTGAGCGGAATAGTCTTTGGATCCGACGGAAGGCCTGCCACAGGTGCGCAGGTCATGCTAATACCCAGCAGCGGCATCGTCGCACGGAACGCCACGATGGGCGCGTGCCTTCAGGCCAACGGAGGCTTCGAGATCTCAGACGTCCCCCCTCCGGGGGGGGGGGGGGGGCAATACACCATTCAGGCAGTGACCCGCGGTTACCGAAGCGGCCGCGATCGCTTTGCCGGTGCGTCACTGTTCGCGACTCATCCGATTTCGGTCGACGGATCCGATGTGACCGACGTCATGCTGGTGCTCCAGTCTGGTGCCACCATAGAGGGTCGCCTCGTTCTCGAGACGGGCGCTCAGAAACCACCCTTCACCCTCTCACGCGTGCGGGTTACTGCCAGCACCGTCGATGATGCCCCCTGCTCATCGACCCCGAGGCACGGATCTCCGATGACGCTACGTTTCGAGCTCGTCAACGTGTCGAACGGTCGGCGACTGCTGCGCACCCGTAACGTGCCCCCTGGATGGATGCTCAAAGCGGTCTATCTGGACGGGCAAGACGTGATCGACACTCCACTGGATTTTGGCGGCGTCGCGCGGATCGACGATGTGCAGCTTGTACTCACGGACCAGATTACGCGCCTAACGGGCAGCGGCCGTGATCCTCAGGACGCGCCGTTAAAAGAGTTCACGGTCGTCGCATTCCCGGCCGATGATCGACACTGGCAACCGCAGTCACGCTACGTCAAGGCCGCTCGTCCTGACCAGAACGCAAGCTACCAGATAGAGGGGCTTCCGCGGGGAAACTATCTCCTGGCCGCCGTTGACGTGGTCCAAGAAGGCGAGTGGTTCGACCCCAGCTTCCTCCGTCAGTTACGCGACGAGGCGGTTCGCGTCTGGTTGAACGAAGTCACTTCGACCGAGCTTGACCTTACGCTAGAAGCTCAACCCTAAACGCGTCACTAGACGAGGGCGGCGGAAACCCCGATGTACAATCCTCAGCCCAATGCCTTCGGCGTTCACTCCACAGCGTCTGTTTCTGATCGACGGAAGCTCGCAGATGTATCGAGCCTATCATGCCATCCGTGAGCTGACTGGGCCGGACGGGAACTCAACGAACGCAGTTTACGGCTTCGTGACGATGCTCCGCAAGCTCATTACGGACCATCAGCCTGAGCTTATCGCCGCAGCGTTTGATCTTCGTGGCCCGACCTTCCGGTCGGAGCTCGCGGCCGACTACAAGGCCAACCGAGCACCGATGCCCCCCGACCTCATCGAACAGGTTCCGCTCGTTCACGAAGCCTGCGTGGCGATGGGCGTTCCCGCGGTCACGGCCGAAGCATTCGAGGCCGACGACGTGATCGGGACCCTGACAAAACGCGCTGCTGACGAGGGTCTCGACGTAGTCATCGTGACCGGTGACAAGGATTTCTTCCAGCTGGTCGGGGGACCAGTTCGTGTCTTCAACCCACGCGATCCAGAAACCTGGTACGACACGACCGGCGTCACAGAGAAGATGGGCGTCGAACCATCCCAAATCGTCGACCTTTTGTCGCTCATGGGCGACGCCGTCGACAACATCAAGGGTGTCCCGGGTATTGGAGAAAAGGGTGCTCGCGAGTTGATCAGCACGTTCGGATCGCTTGACCGCTTGCTCGAACGAGCCGACGAAGTAACACAACGCCGGTACCGTACCGCCCTCCTCGCAAACGTAGACGCCGCGAGGCAAAGTAGAGCACTGCTGGAAATTAACACCGATGCTCCAGTTCCTTTCGAGCCTGAGACGCTGCGGTACCGTGGACCCGACCGTGACCGATGCTTCTCGCTGTTCTCGCGGCTGGGCTTTCGAACCCTCGTAGCCGAATACGCACCAACCGCGTCTACCGTCACACGCAATTACGCGATCGTTCGGACACTCTCCGAACTCCGGTCGATCGTCGAAACCATCCAGTCAAAGCGCAGGTGCGGAATGCACGTGCTATCAGACTCGGCTGACTCCATGCGTATGACGCTTACTGGAATTGCACTTTCCACCGAACCACGACACGCGCACTACGTACCTCTGGGACACCAAGCACTGGATAACGACGCCGTGATCGACACTGCCGAGGCACTGACCGTCCTTCGCCCGATGATCGCCGATCCGACGATTCGCAAGATCGGGCACAACGTCAAGGCTGACATGCTGGCGTTAATACACCAGGACATCGCGTTCGACGGAATTGACAGCGACACGATGCTCATGAGCTACCTCCTGGACTCGACCCGTCCTGCCCATCGCTTCGATGATTTGGTATTGGAACACGTTGGCTACCGCCCAATATCCACCGAGGATGTCATCGGCAAGGGCGCCAAGGCGCTGGCATTTACCGACCTGCCAGCGGTCAATCTCGTTGACTATGCCGGCGAACGCGCGGATCTAGCGCTCCAATTGTTCGATCAGTTGCGACTAAAGCTCCAAGAAGTCCGGCTCACGTCACTTTACGACGAGCTCGAACGACCACTGATACCGGTCCTGGTCACTCTTGAGCACACAGGTGTTCGTATTGATGCCGATGCACTAGGCGCGATGTCGTCACGAGTCGGGGCCGAACTCAGTGAACGCCAACAAGAGATCTACGCGCTGGCGGGTGTGGAGTTCAACATCAACTCGCCCAAGCAGCTGTCCGAGGTACTGTTCGATCGGCTCGAGCTTCCGACAATCAAGCGAACGGGCAAGACACGAGTCGCATCAACATCAGTTCAAGTCCTTGAGGAGCTCGCGCTGGTTCACGACCTTCCACAAAAGGTGTTGGAGTGGCGAAGCCTGCAGAAGCTCAAAGGCACGTATCTCGACGCATTGCCCCAACTCATCAACTCGCACACGGGACGTATCCACACCTCATTCAACCAAGCTGTCACGGCCACCGGCCGATTGAGCAGTAGCAATCCCAACCTGCAGAACATTCCAATCCGAACCGAGTTAGGACGAGACATCCGGCGCGCGTTCGTCGCGGCGCCGAATTGCCTCTTGATCTCAGCTGACTACTCGCAGATCGAGCTGAGGGTGCTGGCTCATCTCTCGGGTGACGAAACGCTCATCGAGGCGTTCAAACGTGGCGATGACATCCATGACCAGACCGCCAGCAAGGTGTTTGGTCCAAACAGTGGACTGGACCCGTACGAGCTGCGCCGCCGCGCCAAAATCGTCAATTACGCTCTGCTTTACGGCAAGACCGCGTTCACACTCGCTCGAGATATCGGCGTTTCGCAGCAGGCCGCTCAAGCCTTTATCAATGCGTACTTCGCGGGTTTCCCAGGGGTTCGGGCTTACACCAGTGACGTTGTCGACCGCGCCCGAAAAACCGGAGTCGTCACCACCATGTTCGGACGGCGCCGACTCGTGCCTGAGCTGACGAGCCACAACGGTCAGGTGCGGGCAGCCACCGAGCGGGCCACCGTGAACATGCCGATCCAGGGAACGGCCGCCGATATCCTCAAGCGCGCCATGATCGATATCCATGCCGCCCTACCGGCTAGTGCCGCGATGATCTTGACCGTACATGACGAGTTGGTGTTCGAGGTCAGCGAGGATCAGGCAGATTCGACAGCCGAGTTCGTACGCAAGCGCATGGAACGGGCCGCGACGCTAGCGGTACCCCTGACGGTGGACATCGGCATCGGAAAGAACTGGAAAGAGGCCAAGGCCTGAGGGTCGCCTACCGTATAATCCGGTATTGGTTGCACCGACCATCGTTTCACGCGACGACCACTGCATCTCGCGGGATCTGATCGACCCTGACGCACTCAAGGTCCTGTATCGTCTCCGTAAGTTCAAATACGACGCGTACTTAGTAGGCGGAAGTGTTCGAGACCTACTTCTAGGTCGCGTCCCAAAAGACTTCGATATCGGAACATCGGCGCGTCCGAACGAAGTCAAGCGGATCTTCCGGAACTGCTGGATTATCGGCAGGCGCTTTCGCCTAGCACACGTGAAGTTCGGGCCCAAGACGATTGAAGTCGCAACGTTCAGGCGTCAGGTGACGACGAGCGAAGCAGAAGCCGGAAGGCCGCCGACCGACCGACCAAACCAACCAACTGCTCGGGACGAGAAGCGGTCGACCGACGGACGGACCCGTCCTCCGATTCGCCACGACAACACGTTCGGGACGGCCGAAGAAGACGCGTTCCGACGAGACTTCACGATCAACGCACTGTTCTACGACATTGCAACCTTCTCCGTCATCGATTACGTGGGTGGTATGGCCGACCTGAACGCACGCGTCGTTCGGTCCATCGGTGATTCGAATGAACGGTTTGTCGAAGACCCTGTCCGGATGATCCGCGCCCTCACTATCGCCGTACGTCTGGGTTTCGAACTCGACCCTCCGGTCCAGCGAGCGATTCGCCGTCACCGGCGTGAGATTAACAACGCCGCTCCCGCTCGGCTTATCGAAGAACTCTACAAAATTCTACGCAGTGGATGTGCAGCGGCGACATTTCGAACACTGTCGGAAACCGGACTGCTCATGTCGCTGGCGCCCGAAGTGGAACGAAAGAAATCCGGCGCTCTTTGGCGGTCACTTGAGTTGCTCGACCGCTATCGAGCGACATTCGAGAACACCCCGGACTCGCTGACGAACTCGATCCTCCTTGGAAGCCTGGTACAACCGGTCCAGCCACTCGACCTGACGCCGCGCCGCCGCGACGACAAGCGACCGATCGACGTATCGATCGGAGAACTACCGGTGGCCCGTCGCGACGTCGAACGCCTAAGGCAGGCGCTCCAGATCCAGCCTCGTCTTCAGGACCCCGAGCTGGGACCAAAGGCACAACGTGCGGTCATCCACCGAGGGGCCTTCGAGGACGCGTTAACGTGGCTGGACGTTCACGGAGAAGACTCCGAATCACTTGAGCGCTGGCGAGCACTCGTGACCAACGAGGGTCCACGGGAGGCGCGGCGGCGGCGGCGATCGCGAGGACGGCGCAAGCGGTCACACCCGGATGCCTAGTGGACCGTATCTGCGGCGGAGGAACGAGGAGGTCGAGGCGTCGGTTCTAACGACTACCACAGGAGCGTGGTGGTCGCGTTGACGAACGATAGGCCGATTCCAACGACGGTCACCGCGATCAGTAGCAGAGCGGTGATGATCACGCCAGTGCTCTCACGCTGATCGTCGCTCAGACCCATCAACTGCGCCGCGACCCAGCCGCCAGCAAAGCCCCCGCCGTGCGCCCAGTTGTTCACACCTGGCATGACGAACCCAAAGATGCCGATCATGATCACGTATCCCCACAGCTGTTGAGTCATCATCGAGCTACCACGCTTGCGTCCGTAGACGATTAGTGCCGCCATCAGCCCGAAGATCGCCCCCGAGGCGCCGACTGTCTCCACACCCGACATCATGTTCGACACGAGGAAGCCCACCGCGCCGGAGACGTTGAAGAGCACGAAAGTACGGGCGGGGCCGAACACCTCCGTTGCCGAAGGCCCGAGGATCCGGATCCAGTACATGTTGAAGAAGATGTGGAGCAACCCGCCGTGAAGATAGATGGCGGTCAACAGCGTCCACCACCAGTCAAGCTCCCAAGCGTACCCACCGGTCATGCCGAGCTGATAGAGCGCGCGTCGACCTGGGGACAGCAACGAGAGAAATCCCCGGCCTTGGAACAGGGCGTCTGGCTGCAAAAGCAGCCCCGCGGCATAGAGCGTCACGCACGCGCCGAGAATCAGTGCGATCAGATCAAACCGAGAGCCGACGACCGACCAGAGCGCCGGCGCCCACCCGAAGAGTCCCGGCCTCCACGCGCCGCAGAACGGACAGCGCTCCTCATTGATGCCGACCAAATTATTGCACTGGGTGCAAACGATTGAGCCCTGGGCTTGCCGCACGAGCTAGAGCGTACTAGGATTCCTGCGCCTGTAGCCCGGATTCTTCGATGGTCTTGTAGGGCCGTGCGAGCTTCAGCTTGGTGAGTAACCAGATGACTGGCCATGCAGGATCGAACTCGCTCCACTTAACGCTGAACTTCGGACTGCGCTGAAAGGCGTGGTGATTATTGTGCAACCCTTCACCGCCAGTGAACAGGGCGATGATCCGGATGTTCGTCGCCGTGTTCTCGAAGTTCTTGTAGCCGTGGTAGTGACAGAGGCCGTTAATCGACGAGGACAGGACGAAGACGTACACCACACCGTGCACGGCCGCCGCCAGGAGCGCCCAGCCCACGCCGATGATCATCGACAGCATGGTGATACCGATAATCGGGCCGACGATGCCGTAGCGGAACAGCCGTCGTTCCCACCAGTCGTCGGCGATGTCCCGCGCGTACTTGTCCAGCACATCTGGTTTCTTGGCCTCACGAACGTAGTGAAAGACGTTCCCCAACTGCACCGACCAGAATCCCTCCAGACGCGGACTGTGCGGATCACCTTCTTCGTCAGTGAACGCGTGATGCTTTCGATGCACCGCCACCCACTCGCGCGTGATAATCCCGGTGGTAATCCATATCGCGAAACGAAAACCGAGCGCGATCATTGGATGAAGCACGATAGCTCGATGTGTCGCCGTGCGGTGGAGGTAGATAGTGGTAGAGAGCACCGCCACCTGCATCAATACGAATGCTACGGCCAGAGTAATGCCGAGAGACATCAACACCAGTGACCTCCGTTTAATGGGTTGAACGACCACGCATGGCGACAGCCCCGTGAGACGACAAAAAGGCACTTTACTGTAGCATGATTGCCCAGCGTCGTCAGCCCCTAACCCGCTCGAACTCAGACATGAATTGTACGAGCGCGTCAATACCAGCCTCCGGAAACGCGTTATAGATCGACGCTCGCACTCCTCCCACCGACCGGTGTCCCTTAAGCCCAGCCAACCCCGCGTCATCAGCCTCAGCCACAAACACCGTTTCGAGGTCCGTGCTCGGTAGACGTATCGTGACGTTCATTCGGGAGCGGCTCTCGGGCGATGCGGTGCCTCGGTAGAAGCCGCTTCGATCGACCGCGTCATAGAGCACGCCTGCCTTTCGTTCGTTTCGCTCAGCCATGGCAGTTAATCCCCCATTCGCAATCAACCACTTGGTAACGAGCCCAAGAACGTAAATGGCGAACACCGGAGGGGTATTGTGGAGCGACTTGCTTTTCGCGTAGGTCGCATAGCGCAGCATTGTCGGAATGACCCGGCCGGACGTCGACGCGCGTTGCACGAGGTCATCCCGAATGATCACGAGGGCCACCCCAGCCGGACCAAGGTTCTTTTGAGCCCCGCCATACAGAAGCGCGATGCCGTCGCCATCCAGATCGAGCGGCCGGCTGAAGACGTCGGAGGATGCGTCCACGACCAGCGGCACGGCACCGGAATCAGGCATCTGGGGCCACTCAGTCCCCACGATCGTGTTATTTGACGTGATGTGCACGTAGGCTGCATTCGCCGCTAGGACGATCTCCGACGCCATCGGAATTCTAGCGAATGCGTCAGGCTCGGTCGTCGCGGCCACTCTCACATGGCCGAATAGCGTGGCCTCATCGGCTGCCTTCTTAGACCATGCGCCCGTCAGAATATAGTCAGCAGAACCAGCCTTGGGAAAGATGTTCATGGGCACCATGGCAAACTGCTGGTTGGCTCCCCCCTGAACGAAGAGCACGTGGTAGTCATCGGAGAGGCCAACCAACGATCGGATGTCGGTCTCCACCAACTCGATGATCTCGGCAAACGGCCGTGACCGGTGGCTAATCTCCAGCACCGACATGCCCACCCCCGGCAGCGCCATCAGGTTGCGCTGCACCTCCTCCAGTACCGGATCGGGGAGAACAGCTGGTCCAGCGCCAAAATTGAATATGCGTTCGGTCATTAGATCAGGTGTATCAACAAGCCGTCTCGGACCTTAGGTTCGAACCAGGTCGATTTCGGAGGCATAATGTCCCCAGCATCGGAGATCGACAACAGCTCCCCAGACGTGACAGGAGCAAGCGAAAAGGCCGCGGCAGCTCTGCCCAAGTCGACGGCCTCGGTCAGCGCACGCGTGCCGCGGGCACCACTTACGAAGGCAATTCGTGGGTCGGTTCGTACGTCCGTAACCTGCAGCACAGGCCCGAGTACCAGATCCTGCAATATTGCCACATCGAGCTTCCCGGTCATGTTGGTCTCACTTGCTTCGGACTGCGCTGCCGTGAGATCCACACCGTACCATCCCCGCTCGAGATAGACCGACACCCGTCCTTTAGTGGGCACTGGATCAGCGTCAAGTTGCACGGGAAAACGTTCTCGCAGCGTATCGAGAAACCCATCCGGCGTCAGACCGGCCAAGTCCGAGACCGTTCGGTTATAGGGAAGTATCCGCGGTTCGGTCTCGGGAAATGCAACGCCGAGTACAAAACAAGCCTCCGCCTGAGAATCGTGCTGGTTGGCTGTAGCAAGCTCGTCTCGAACTCGCGCGGCGCTGGCAATCCGATGGTGACCGTCGGCCACGTACAGCGCCGGGACCCGGTCGAAGGCTTCTACGACACGCTGTGCGTGAGCGTTTCCCACCCGCCAGACAGTGTGACGAATGCCATCGATCGCCGTGAAATCGTAAAGCGGCGCGCCCGCGCACACCTGGTCCCTAACCACCGTGACGTTGCTCGATTTCCGGTACAAAAGTAAGATGACGCCGGTCTGCGCGCCCAGGGCGAGCATGTGGCGCGTTCGGTCGTTTTCCTTGTCCGATCGCGTCCGCTCGTGTCGCTTGATCAAGCCTCGGTCGTACTCATCGAGTGAGAAACACCCCGCCAGACCGGTCTGCTGATGGAAGCCAAGCTGGAGACGATAGAAATAGAGACAGGATGAGTCTTCCACGACGAATGGAGCCTCGACCCGCAGCGACTCCATATTTTCAGCAGCGCGCTGGTAAACCGTTGCGTCGTAGGCGTCCATACCTTCATCGAGATCAATTTCGGCACGTGACACCCGAAGAAAGCTCAGAGGGTTCCCGGCTGCCAGAGTACGTGCCTCGGACGCGGAGACCACATCGTATGGAACGGAGGCCACGGACGCGGCGGCTTCCGCAACAGGACGCAGAGCATGAAAGGAGCGGACGAGAGCCACTACCGCGCCAACACGATCGGCGCACGACCCACATCCCCGGGATCCGCCATCCGGTTCAGCGCCCGGTTGCGTGCCGTGAAGAAAGCCTTCAGATGCTCGCTAGGTACCGGGTCACCAGGTGGCAGGTTGCGATGCTCAAGAAGAGGATTCACATGCGTGCCGTTCTTTCGGATACGGTAATCAAGGTGCGGGCCAGTCGCGAAACCGGTTGCCCCCACGTAGCCAATGGTCTGGCCCTGTGCAACGCGCGCTCCAGACCGCATCCCTTCCGCAAATCGCGAGAGGTGCAAGTAATACGTTTCGTAGCCGTTGGTGTGTCTGAGACGCACCATGTTGCCCGAGCTCCCGTTCATCCCAGCTGATACCACTCGACCGTTGGCGACGGATACCACCGGCGTCCCACTCGGAGCACCGTAGTCGACGCCGAGGTGCGGCCGATGCGTGCCCAAGACCGGATGAAAGCGACGATACGAGAATCTAGACGTGATGCGGAGCTCGAAGCGCAACGGTGATTTCAGGAACAGCCGTTTCATCGAACGACCTTCCGCGTTGTAGTACTGCACGATGTCGTCACCGGGAACTCGAAACCCAAACGCTTGAATCGCCCGGCCATCGTTATGGAACTCGGCAGCCACAACATCACCGTACCCAATAAATTGACCCTCGCGATAGTACTTCTCGAATAACACATCGAAGGAATCGCCGCGGCGAAGATCGTTATTGAAGTCGATCTCACCACTGAAGATCTCGGCCATCAAGATTGCGAGGTTAACGTTTTCCCCGGTATCACCGAGGGCTGCGACCAGCGACGAGTTCTGTTCGTCGATGAGTCCCCTCACGACCGCCTCAACCTGATCTTTCACGTAGGGGACGAGCTCAGCTTCGTAGAGCGCTGGGCCGCTAGGCACATGTTTGACGCGGAAGAATTGGTCGTTGTCGATGTGGTACTCGAATCGCCGAAGGACTCCGTCGTTGGCCAGCACCATCTTGTAAGGGTTTCCAACGCGGAGTCGCCTGGGGTTAAAGACCGGCCGTACGATCTCGAAGAAATCGTGCGCCACGTTACCAGTAATCGCGTGATGCTCAAGTAGGCTGGCTAATGTGGCTCGCCGCGAGATAACGTCTTCGACGGTACGAGTGTCAGCTTTCAGGAAGACATCGGACCCGGTTGCGTAGGAGGCGGGTAGCGGAATTTCACGATCCACGCAGCCTGACACCAGCACAGTAAGCGCGACCAGAAGCACCAACGTCGAGCCACACGAGAATAGCCAGCGAAATCGTCGCAAACGAGTGAATACGCTGGACATACGAAGTTTAAATTTTACCACAGCCGCGTCGAGACTAGGTCTGTGCCGAACTGCTTCCGATGTAACGACGGACCACAATGGAACGTCGGCCGTCGGTCACCGGAAGTCAGTAGTCAGCTCGGACAACTTTTGCGAGACCTCGGCAGCGTGACCAACTGCCTTGACGGCTCGCCAGTGATGCGCCAGCTTCCCGGCGGGATTAATGAGTACCGTAGAACGCTTGACGCCGATCGACGTTCGCCCATACAACGTCTTTTCACCCCACGCGCCGTACTTCTCCATCACCCCATGAGTCGGATCCGACAGCAGCGTGACCTTCAGTTTGTACTTCTTGATGAACGTCCGGTGACGTGACGGGGCATCCGGACTACAGCCGATTATGACAGCATCGAGGTCACGGAACGCTTCGAGGCCTGCGCTGAACTCGCATGCCTCTTTGGTGCACCCGGGTGTATCGTCGCGTGGATAGAAATAGAGAACGACCCAACTGCCCGCGAAGTCACTAAGGCGAACTTCCTCGTCGTCCTGGTTCCGGAGCGTGAATGATGGGACCTTCCTACCGATTGTGAGCATGGTCGAACCTGTGGAACATACCTTATACCTCGATGTGAATCGGTGCGGCTCGATCAGATAACGGCTCGACGGTTCCGATATCGGAAGCGCGCAGGTAACCAGCCGCGTGAAGCCGGTTTAGACACACCGTCACCGAGTCCGCCGGCACACTTGCAAGTAAGCCACCTGCGGTCTGCGGATCAAACAGAACTGAATATATCGTCTGCGACCTGACGGCGGCGATGTTAGCGATCGCGCTCCGCAAGCGGGCGTTCTGCGGCTGGAGAGAGCTGAGGTATCCGCCCGCCACGGTCTCCGCCGCTCCATCGAGCAGCGGTATCGCCTCGAACCGAAGACAAGCGTCGACCTGCGAGGCCCGCGTCATCTCCAACAGATGACCGAGCAACCCAAAGCCGGTAACGTCAGTGCAGGCGGTCGCCCCGTTCGCCCGTAGGACATTGCCCGCCTCACGGCTGGATTGCAGCATCATCTCGACCGCAGCATCGATCCAACACCCTCTTGCCTTCATCCTCATGTGCGCCGCAAACAACGTGCCGGTTCCGATCGGCTTAGTTACTAGCAAGTGATCGCCGGGCTTCATCCCGCCCTTCCTAAGCAGGTGGTCTGGTTGGCCCACCCCAGTGAGCGCGAGGCCGAGCTCGGTCTCCAAGCCCTCCTTCGTGTGCCCGCCGACCAACGCAGTGTCCGCCGCGTTCAGGACGTCGACAGCACCGCTCAGGAGCTCCTCGAGCAGCTGCTCCATCTTGCACTCAGGGCCAAGCGGGATCGTCGCGAGCGCCAAAGCCGTTATAGGATCGGCACCCATCGCGTACACGTCGCCAAGGCAATGGTTGGCGGCAATCCGACCGAACGTGTATGGATCGTCCACGATCGAGCGGAAAGCGTCGACTGTTCGAACAGCAACCAAACCTGCCGGAACCCGTTCAATTGAGGCATCGTCTAGCGCGTCCAGCCCGAGAACGACGTCGGCTCGGTCGATGGGCTGCAGGCGCTTCAGTACCTGGTTAAGGATGGTCGCACCAACCTTAGACCCACAGCCCCCGCAGCGCATGGCGACAGCCGAAAGCTCTCGTACCACGTCCGGGGAAGCGACCGCGGCCAGCTGGGAGCTCGGTCGGTCGGCGGCTTCGTTCATCGGTGGAAGGTCACGGAATCGTTTTATGAAACGTTGGTCAATCCAGTCCTTCCAACGCCAGACCCAGCCCCCTTCGATCGACCATCGTCCCCGGGATGCAACCGCGTACTGATCGCCGGTACTCACAAGGCTGAGAAACTTACGCTGGGGCATGAACGGCTTCAAGGGCTGACCCTTCAGCGATCGCCGCAGGTTCGCCTCGAGCGGAGCCCCTTGCCGAACCGCAAAGACCCCGGCCTTCTCTCGGGGATGATTGACGACCGCTGCGATGTCACCCGCTGCGAACACGCCTTGGTGCGACCTCGACTGCAAGGTGTCGTCGACGCAGATAAATCCTAGCTCGTTTACCTCTAATCCAGAGACCCCTGGCCACTGCTGAGCCCGTGCTTCAGTCGCCCAAACAATCTCATCCACTGGATAATAGGTTTTGTCCTCGGCAACCAAGCCGTCTGGCTTGACTTGCACCACGCGGCACCGCAAATGCACGTGGACACCACGTTCTCGAAGAATCCGCAGAAAGACTCGCTGCGTTCGTCGGTTGTGGGTCGGGAGCACCGTCTCGGCAGCGCTGAACAGATGAAACTCGTGCTCGACACGTGCCTCCGTCTGGTTCTCGAGGCTCGATTCATCCTTGCAAAGGGCGAACTGAATGGCCAACGTCAGCTCGACGCCAGCGGCACCCGCCCCGACGACACCAATCTTGAGTGGTCGATATTCGCGGCGAACCCGCGCGCGTAAGCGCTCCAACCACGCGGCCAGCGTGCCGATCGGCTTGACCGGAACCGCATGGTCCTTGGCCCCGACCGCTCGAAACGCGGGTGTCACTCCGATGTCGATCGACAGGACATCGTAGTGAACCGGAGGCCGGTTTTGACAATGCACTACGCTGTTCGTGAGATCGAGACCAATCGCGTCATCGTGGTAAAATCGCGCTCCTGCGAACTGCGCTAGTGGCCCTAGATCAATATGAATCTGATCGAACGTGTAGTGACCCGCGATCAAGCCTGGCAGCATCCCCGAATAGGGGGTGTCGATATCGCGAGCAATGACCGTCACTCTTACACCCGGAATGGGACGCATCCCGATCCGCTTGAGCGCGATAACGTGGCTGTGTCCACCGCCTACGAGCACGAGATCCTTGACAATCGGGAAGGGCGCAGGTCGCATCGCCGGCTTCTCTATCTTGCGACGCTACCCAGCAGCAGCGGCCACAGCCAACACGCGGCCCGCGGCTCGTTCAAAGAGCGTAGGCTCCGGCAGCAGGCTCAGCACCAGAAATGCCTCGCGCGAAAAGTTAAAAAATACCCTGGATATACCAAGATGCGTTCATCTTCGAGTAGCTCAAGCGTCAACGCCTCCTCGGACTTCGTGCTAGGCACCTGAACAACAGCGTACCATCCTCCCTCGGTCGGCAGCAGCGTCGTCGCTGGCTGCTGCCGCGCCAATCGCTGAAGCCGCGCGTAGTTGTCCCTGACACGGGTAGCGATCTGGATCGTAACCTCTGAACCGCGATCGAGTAGGTCACCGACGGCCCGCTGAACCGGTGTCGACACGGAGAGGTAAGTGTCACAGATCAGCGAAAGTCGATCGAGCGACTCCCGAACAAAGTTCTCGGGCCCATCAACGACCGTCCAGCTCAACTTGAGCTGCGGGAGCCCGACGGCCTTGGAGAGACCACCGAGGACGAAGGTCAGGGTTTCGGCTGGTTCGTCGAGCACGCTTGGCCCTCGGGCCGCCGCCGTGTGTGGATATACACCGAAAACCTCATCGGCAATCAAGGCCAGGCCGTGCTCGTGACAAAGCGCCGTCACTGCCCTCAGATCTTCAACCGTCGTGAACGACCCGGTTGGGTTATTCGGACTTACCAGGAGAACGGCACGCGTTCGCGTCGTCACCGCCGTGCGCAAACTCTCGAGATCGATCGCCCACCGACCGTGGAACTCAAGCGAGTAGGGCACCGCCCGAACGGCCTCGAGACGGGTTAGGTGCTCGAAGAGTGGATAGCTTGGCTGCGGGACCGCGACTTCCTGGCCCGGGTCGCAGAGCAGCTTGAATAGCATCGAATAGGCTTCGCTTGTGGCTGTCGTGAGCACGATCTGCGAACTCTCGACATTAATGGAGAGCCGCTGTAGGTACGCAGAGACAGCCTCGCGGGCGCAGCGCAAACCCAGTGGTTCCGGGGCGTAAGTGAGTCCACTGGAGCGCCCTAGCGATTCGAGCATGTCCACGGGATACGTCAGGCCAGCGCGTGTAGGATTCGACTCGGTTAGATCGGTAATTCTCGTACCGGCCGCTTTCAGCCTGGTCTGGACACGGGCTAGCCGATTTGTCGTCCGTCGGCCGGGCAGACGCGTCGAGAACCAAGGCATCGTGGACGAGGATATTCCAGATTTGGCAAGAGCCTGACTACCTGCCTGCGACATCGGCGCTGGCACTCATATTACATCCTTGAATTACCCATGTTTCGACGGGCGAAAGGGGAGAAAGCTCACCGAATGAATGGCAGGGAACGGATCGTCCTGACCGAACTGGCCACCGAAATGATTGACCACGGGGGGCCAGTTCATCCAGATGGGCATGGTCTCCATTCCGATCTAGCTGGAATGGGTGAGGGATTAAGGTGAACCACACACCATAAACCCTCGAAACGAGTTGCTCGCGTCGATCAAGACCAACTGCTGGAAGTCTCTGCGCGAGGACCCGAGCAACATCCCCCAAGGTTTCGAGCTAACAACGATCCACCGCTAGCCTGCAATCGCCTAAGCGACGTTATGAAGGCGCGACTTCGAGCGCCTGCACAGGCTTCTGTAGCAACCGGCCTCGGTAAGTGGTTACAATTGTAAAGATATCGCTACATTGAGGACGGGGAACATACATGTCAGATCAGACCACCACGGCCGGAATCACTACTACCCTCACCGATGACAACTTCGACGAGTCGGTGCTCAAGTCGCCAGTTCCGGTACTCGTAGATTTTTGGGCAGAGTGGTGTGGCCCCTGTCGCATCATTGCCCCTACGGTCGAGGCCTTGGCTTCGGACAATAGCGGCAAGGTCACCGTCGGCAAACTTAACGTAGATAACAACCCGAATACCGCGATGCAGTTCGGGGTTCGTTCGATCCCGACGTTGCTGCTCTTCAAGGGTGGCGAGGTGGTCGAATCGATCGTTGGAATTACGGATAAGGGACGGCTCCAAGCGATCCTCGATCAACACACCTGAGATTCATACGAGAACCAGTCGGCCCGCCGGACCTTACGCTATACGCATGCGGGTCATCCTGATATCAATTGGGAGTACCGGGGACATGTACCCACACGTGGGTCTCGCCGTTACGCTCAGGGCACGTGACGCGGATCCGTTATCGGCTTGGACGAGGAGTGGGGTTCGGGATCGCCTTGCGCGGCATGCGCTGGTCGAGCATCGCGGTATTGTAGGCAAACACAGCCGCGACAATCGACATCTGGACCAGGTCTTCTTCTTGGACTCGATCGAAAAAATCCATGTTCGAATGATGGGTTCGGGAGTTGTACTCCAGTCGATCCTGAATGAACTGGAAGCCTGGAATCCCCACCTCGTCGAACGACACGTGATCGGTTCCGCGTAGCGAACGGGACCCCAACGTCGAGACGCCAAAGTCAGCCAGAGCCTTGACCCAAGGTCTAAAAACTGCTGCAGCGGCGGTGTTCTCCTGAAGCCAAATCCCCCTAATGCGGCCGGCACCATTGTCCATGTTGTAGTAGGCCGCTACGTTCGCGTGGGTCGGTTTTAGGGTCATCGTATTGCGATCGGCGTAATGTTGAGCCACGTACTCACGAGAACCAAGCAACCCCTGCTCCTCAGCGCCCCACAACCCTAGGCGAATGGTGCGACGCGGTCGAACTTCGATGGCCCGAAGAATACGCATGGCCTCCATCATAGCTGCGGTTCCGCTAGCGTTGTCGGTGGCGCCCGTCGCAGCATGGATCGAATCGAAGTGCGCGCCGAGGATGACGACCTCGTGAGCGAGATCAGTACCCACGATGTCTCCGATAATGTTAAATGCGTTCGGCTGATCGTCTTCGTCGTGAAACCTGGTCTGAATGCGAATTTCGACCTCGACCCGTAAACCCCGTTCCAGGTTACGAACCAACCGGTTGTAGTGCTCGACCGCGATGGTCGCCGCTGGGACGCGGCTCTCCGCATTGTCATTCCACGAGCCACCGCTACCGACGAACACGGTACCACCATCGGTTCGCTGGGTAAGCCAGTCGAGGTGGCTCCCGATGGGTCCACCGGCCACTATGGCCGCGTTGCTTCCGCGGTCGAGGACAGCCACGACACCCTCATCAACGTAGAACCTATTCACGAGTTCATCAAGAGAGGGTTCCTTCGAGCGCATTGCACGATCCGGCCGGGATGCGCGCTTTGGCGGTTCGCGACCAGCTTCGTCAAGAATCATCTGGTCCATGCGAAGAACGACGTCACCCTTAAGCATATCCACCGTGCGGACAGGCTGGGGAAGAACGACCTTGCCCTGGAGCGTGCCACGATAGCGCTCCAGGTCGCGAGGCGATTCGATATTCACTCGAACGACATCCGCGATCACCATGCCGTTCGTGCTCGTCGTCCACGATTTGGGATATCCGATGATCGGCATCACCTGGGGTTTGATCATGTGCACGTGGAATCGTTCCAGCGACCATCCCCTACCGAACTCAAAACGCTCTTCGTGGACGTTGGAGAGCCCAAACTCGCGAAGCTTCGCCATTGTCCATGTCTTTGCGTCCTCGGTCGTCGGGGTGCCGGTCAGCCGTGGACCGTAAACATCGGTGAGCCACCCGACGATATCCATCGCCTCGGATCGGCTGAGGCCTTCGGCCTTGATAGCCGAAACCATGTCCAGGTCGAGATCGGCTTGCTGCGCGTGGCCCAAAGGCACGGCGCCCCCCCCGGCAGACACAAGGACGCCTATCAGGCAGGCCATCAGCCTCATGGTGAGAATCGGGTCAGGAACCCGGGACGCCGGAATCCGTCTGCGGAACGACAGTGCCTCGCTCGTCGAGCTCGAATGCGAGCGCGTTCGCCCCGACAACTCTCGTGATGGGGGTTCCATTCACGGTGACGCCCATCGTTACGTGGCCCTGACCATTAGGATCGCGTGCACATTCGTTCCGATCGTGGACGGTCATAGTGTTTACGACTCCGACCGGAACATCCTGAAAGTCGGCCTCGAACATGTCAGGCGAGGTCTCAATCAGAAGAACAGCGTCATCCGAACGCCAACTGGGACGTACGTGATTCTCAAGGTTATCCATTCTCGCGAGACAAACCGCGAACGCATCGGCATCCGCCGTCAGCGGTGCCGAGACGCTCCTGAGAATCAGCTCAACCGAAGCGACCTGGGTTGGAGTCACCCCACGCGGAGTCGTCTCACATTGAGTCGCCATGGATGCCACAATCGGCAGCAGCACCCAGCTTTGCCGTCTCAGCGCACTCACGGTCGAGTTGAATGCCTCATGATAGCCATAGGTAACTCCAGACAGGATATCCTGTCCGGTCGGTCGCCGCACAGAGCCTCGGCTGAAGCTCGCCACCTGACTAACCGATAGATCCGTTTGAACTGAGGAGGACGATGTTCAGACGCTTTATAGTATTGGTCTTCGTGTCCGGTGTATCTGGAACACTCGGCATCTCGCTCGGCTTCCTTTTCGCGCCGGCGCCGGGCCCGGAAACGCGCGCGGCGGTCGCGACCTTCGTCGACAGTCACGAGGAACTTGTCGCCGAACTTTACTCGCGGAGCTCCGAGGCTTTCGACAACGTCGTCAGCACTATTTCTGCGGTCATCGGCGACGCTCAAGACTAGAGGGCTGCGTCAGTCTTTCGGCGCTACCGCGTGCACGATCTTCACGACGTCAAGGTAGACCGGCTTGACCGCGCTGATCTCGAATCCTGCCTGGCGGACATTCATAACAGTGTCGCGATTGAGCTCGGGACCAAAACCTCTAACAAGCGGCGTGAGCATTTCGAGCATGACACTGAAAGGGAAGTACCGACTCCCGGTGTGCTCGAACATGTGCAGCTGCCCACCCGGCCTGAGGACCCGCTTTAGTGATACCAGACCTTCAACCGGTCTTGGTACCGAACAGAACGTGCAGGAGGTAAAAACCTGGTCAAAGGAACCATCGGGGTCGGCGAGGTCATGGACGTCAGCGCGACGTAATTCGATACTCCCCGAATAGTCAGCCGCGCGTGGAGCTGCGCGTTTCAGCATTTTCGGGCTGATGTCGATGGCGACGATATCCTGCTTAGGTGGAAAGAACTGGATGTCCTGGCCAGTTCCCACCGCCACGAACAGCACCTTACCGGACATCAGCGAGAAGAGCCGACGTTTGTAAGGCGCCCATCGCATTTCAGGCCCATAGCCGTTGGTCAGGTCATATATTCTGGCCGTTTTGTCCCACTTGTGTTGGGTTAAGAGGTCCACATGTTGCTCCGGGCTCGGATGTGCATGTCGAGCAGGTAGGTAAACCCCAACACGACGAGACCCGCCATCGCCCCGAACACTGCGGCGACGGCGGACGATACTGCTCGCATCGATGCGATCATCCCGACGAGCATACCGGTCGTCATGACCGGAAGCATGACCTCGAAGGCCCCAAAGGCCACCGTTAGGCCGGCGGCGAGTAGCATCGCCAGCATCCCACCTAGCATCATTCCAACCGGCATCGCCAGGATCATCGGCACAGTCTCACCGATTGTCGACGTGCAGGCCGCGGCGACTAGGGCACCGGTGACACCGTTGGCCAGGATGTCGCCAAGAACGAAGTACGGCCGTCTCTCCATTACACGACGCAGCAGAAGTGGCCTATGCAGGATTGTGCGCAGTAGTCGTCCGGTGCTCCGGATACCGCCGAACATAGGCGGTGAGTCGATCCGAACGGACCAGCGACTCTGCAATGAACGATACGGCGTCGCTCAACCGCTCGTTAGTCTCGGCGCAGCTCAATCTGAGATACCCCCTGCCGGCTTCACCAAAACACTCGCCACCCAAGCACGCGACCCCACGCTGATCATCAGCCCCATCGAGCAAATAGCGCGCCAATCCGTGCGAGGTGATCCCGACCTCGTCACAGACTGCCTTAACGTTCGGGAATGCGTAGAAGCCTCCACTCGGCATTAGACACGACACGCCGTTAATTGTGTTCAGGCTACCTACGAGCAGCTCGACCTTGGCCCGAAACGTATCCGACCATTCGTCACGCTGAGCCCGGTCGTGCTCCATCGCCGCAATGCCCGCAATCTGGGTGAATGGTGGAACACACGAAAACGCGCTGTTTGTCAATACATCGAGACGAGCAACCGTCGGCGCGCTGGTCACAGCGAAACCGAGACGCCATCCGCTCATGCTGAAAGACTTGCTGAACGTATAGGCGGCTACGGTGTGCTCGTACATGCCGGGCTGGGCCAGCAGTGAGTGATGCTTCCCATTCCAGACCATGCGGTCATACGGCTCGTCGCTAAAGACCACAATGTCACGCCCCCGAATCAGCGTTGCCAACTTCGCCAGATCTTTCTCGGTTGCCACTCCTCCGGTCGGATTGTTCGGACTGTTCAGAAAAATCGCTTTTGGGCTTGGGTCATTGTCAATGAATTGTTGCACGTCATCGAGGCTCGGACGGAACGCGCGCTCTGCAATTAGTGTGGACAAGCACATCCGACCGCCACGTCGGGCGATGTTCGGACCGTAGGTCGGAAAGTGCGGGCTGAAGACGAGCACCCCGTCGTTGGGCTCCACAAACGCCTCACAAAAGAGCTGTTCGAAGTTCTTCGCACCAGGTCCGGCGATGACCTGCTCGGCCGTCGCCTTGAGGCCGTACTCCCGATTGACGTACGCAGCCGCAGCGGCCCGGAACTCAGCCAAACCGACCGACGGCCCGTAGTGCGTCAGGCCTCTACGAAGCGCGTCAATGCCCGCTTCGAGCGCATGCACCGGGGTCGGAAATGGCGTATCGCCGATTTCGAGTTCGATGACGTCCTTACCGGCTGCGATGAGCGCCCTCGCTTGGGCCAGCACCGTGAAGGCCATCTCCGGGCGGATCGATCGAACAAACGTACTGTAGCTGGGAGGCATGATTCTGCCACGTGTCACTATCCCGGCAAGTTACTCCGGCAATCGAAAGGCAACGAACTCACCTGATCGGCCGGCACCGCTCGTGGCAACGACGATGTGTTGCCGTCCGTCGACGGAATACGTCATAGGCGAACCGGTCTGGGGCGCCGGCATGTAGACCGCGCCCACTTCGTCCCCGGTGGCTTTATCGTAGGCACGTAGCATTGAACCAAGCTCACCGGTCTCGGTCGTATGCAGGGCCGAGTCTCCCACTACCACGAGCGTCTTAGTGACGAGGGTCCCAATTCGCCCCCACCAGCCAGTTTTGGGTAACTCGTAACCGTCAAGCAATGGGTGATTCCGAATGTTATCCGGCGCATAGCCATGAGGTACCTGCCAGGCGATCTCACCGCGGGTGAGATCTACTGCCGTGATCCGCCCCCACGGCGGCTTGACGATTGGAAAGCCACGGATGGTGGTCGCCGCTTCACGACTACTTATTCCTTTCGGACGCCCGATAATGAAGTCCATATCCGATCGCTCCGGATCGTTGACCAGCCCCAGAGTGCCGGGCTGTGACTTCGAGTAGGTGTAGAGCATCCCTTTTTCAGGATCGAAGGCCGAACCTTGCCAGTTGATCCCGCCGGTGGAATTCGGAAACTGCATCATGCCGAGCTTCCCTTCGGCCGAAGCAACGATGGGAGGCGTGTAGAGCGAGCCGATCTTGAAGCGGGAAACGATTTCCTCCGCCCGTGCACGCAGCTCTGGTGTGTAGTCGACCAGATCGTCCAGGTCGAACTCAACTCTATCGACTGGTGGCGGCTTGGTCGGGATCGGCTGGGTCGGCGAATACCACTCGCCCGGCACGTCGCCCGGCTCGACGGGAACCTCTTCGATGGGCCACACCGGTTCGCCGGTGCGACGGTCCAGCACGAAGAAGTACGACTGTTTCGTGGGTAGGACGACGGCCATAATTTCCTGACCATCTACCGTGATGTCGGCAAGAATCGGTGCGGCCGGGAGGTCCCAGTCCCAGATATCGTGATGTACTGTCTGGAAGTGCCACACGCGCTCACCGGTGTCTAGATCGACGGCAACGATGCTGCTCGAAAAGAGATTGTCTCCCGGACGATGTCCCCCGTAGTAGTCGTTGGTTGGCGCCTCAACCGGCACGAAAGCCATGTTCAGCTCTGGGTCAATGCTCATCTGGGCCCAGACTCCCGTGTTGCCCGTGTAGCGCCACGAACCATCGAGCCACGTGTCGTTCCCGAATTCGTCGGCAGCTGGAATCGTGTGGAAAATCCACTTCCGGTCACCAGTCCGAAGGTCGAATGCTCTGAAGTATCCCTTGACGTTCGTCCGTGAGCGGGGTGACCCGCCCGGGAGATGAGCTGCACCAACCACAAGGGTGTGTCCCGAGACAATTGGCGTAGCGTGCAGGCCGATCTCCGAAGTCGGCTCGAGATCCTGGTCAATGTTCTGCTTCAGGTCCATGATGCCGTCGTGCCAAAAACCTTCGGCAGGTTGGCCCGTGCCCGCGTCGAGGGCGATGAGCTGATACCCAGGAGTGACATACAGGACAACGCCGTTCCCGCCGTCGTCCCAATAGGCGAGACCGCGACCCGACAACCGGCGCGGCGCCTGCTCACCACGCTCACCCTCGTCAAGTCGATGCATCCAGAGAAGCTCGCCCGTTGCCGCGTCAATGGCAACTGCCGCCCGCCGAGTGCCGACTGTCGCGTAAAGCACACCGTTCACCATGAGCGGCGTAACCTGCAGATTACTCTCCGGTCGGGGCCCGAAGCTGTCGGTGCTGAACCGCCAGGCGACCTCCAGTTCGTCGAAGTTCTCGGCGTTAATCTCGTCCAGCGGTGAGTAACGATCGGCCGACAAATTCCCTCCATAAGTCGGCCACTCGCCGTTAGCCGTGCCGGCCGACTGGGCGTATACCACGGTGGTGGTCAGCGCGAAGACCACGGTCACAAACCCACAGGTCACACTCCACTTCATCTATCGACCCTCCATCCGCCTGAACACCGTGTTTGATCCTGGACCGGAAATCGTAACACGTCATCAAAGCTGGCGGTGCGCCGCCTCAGCTCGGTATCGTCAAGTGCTGCTGGGCTGGATCGCACGAACAGCAGGCTCAAACTCTGGTTTTGCTGGCGGGCTGGAGATCGAGACGATCAGTTAAAGCATGGCTGCCGACAACCCAAGCGTCGCACCCAACGATCGTCCTTGTTGGTAGCGTCTTTGGAATCGGTGAGACCAGGTTGGTGAACCGGCGGCTAACGGGTAGGTCTCCAGTTCAATTTTCTTTCTGCAGCAGCCGAACCACGCCAACCTGCAACCCCCTAATAATCGCCGTAACGACGGCGTTGCAATCGTTTCACGCTGAGGGTATGCTGTGGCTTTTACTGGCGTCTGGCCTGCTCCGCGTCACCCACGTCCGAGAGTCGGCAAGTGTACGCCTCGCCCTCCATTAACTGGTGATTCCGTAGCGAACGGAGGTGTATTCGCCACTTCGGCTAGCGCCCTAAATGAGGAGTCAGCCATGGGGCGGCGATTGTACGTCGGAAATATCCCGTATTCGTCTGGAGAAGACGACCTGCGCGAGCTGTTTGGTAAACTTGGGACGGTCGAGAACGTCACAATTCCCACAGATATGGCCATGGGACGTCCCAGGGGCTTTGCGTTTATTGTAATGGGGACCGACGACGAAGCCAGCAAGGCGATTGAAGAACTCGATCAAACCGAGTTCCAGAGTCGTCGGCTAACCGTCAACGAAGCCCGACCGAAAGCTCCATATGCCCCCAGCGACCCCGGGTTCGATCCTGGGCCCCGCGAGCCTCGCTGGTAGTTCCACGCACGACCGCCTCGGTCATTCCGCTTGAGTTCAACCTGGCAGCCGAGCCGACCAAGTATTCCGAACATGCTCTCGTCAACCTTGCCCAAGCGCGGCAAGCCAACGGCAGCAGTCGAGGCCGCGTTGACGGCGCTGGCGCTGGACCCGCTTCAAGACGAGGCGCTAATCGTCATTGCTGAAGGATTGGAGAAACAGGAAACAGTGGAGCACGCGGTCCAGTGGTACGAACGATATGACGATCGACACCACCGAAAGCGAGCGTCACGGGGCGCTCGAGGCCTACGTGGACGAGCTTCCTCGGCGATGAACCAACCGACCAGCGTCTCATTGCCATACATCCACCATTCTACGCTCCAGCTTAACCCCACCTCAGTTTGATAACATTGCGTCTATTCACCTGGGTGCCAGCAGGTGCTAACCATTTCTTCGAACCGGAGGTTCGATTGGCAAACAGAGGTCGGCCAACACAGACCAAGCGTCAACGCGAGCGTGCTCGGATGGAGCGTCAGAAGATGAAGGAGGCTCGACGATCGGATGTCAGAGCCAGAAAGGCGGAAGCCGATCCGAGGCCCAAGGACTTCGATCCGGACATCGAAGGGATCAAAACAGGGCCACAGGAAATGCCGGGCTGGCAGCGAGAATTCTTCGAGGAAGAACAGAAGGCCAAGGAGGCCGCTGAGCTAGCCGAGCTTGAGGCTCAGAAGAAACGTGAGTAGCTATTCACGCATCAAAGAAGAGCCGCGATTCTTTACCTAATCCCGGGTTTTCCTGTGTACGCCTTTGACCGTAATCATCTGCACCTTCGTGTTCGAGGTTACCTCAACGGCTGGGGCCAAATTCTAGTCTCAGTTTGTAGCCCCCCGGTCGAAGGCACTGACGCCTTGATTCTAAACGGACAGCGTCGACAGTGACGTCCGACCGCATCGATGACCTAAGCGATCGGATCGCGACACTTCGGGCACTGTGCAAGGTCTAGCGGAGAGCCTCGGCTGTCCTGATCCGGTACCAGGCACTTAATTGCGGATCGCGAAGTGATCCAAAGATCACTTCGCGATCGGACCAGACTCGCCGCGTCGTCACATCGATCCCCGCACGATCGACAAACACGAGTGCGAATGCGACGGCGTACTGCGGCGACATCCTTTCAGCCCGAACATCGTCGACCATCGCACGGTAGGAGAGATCAGAATCAACGATCCACACCGCAGCCTGTTCAACCCCATACGTAAGGGCTGGATAAAGCGTAGTGGAATCGGCCACAGTATACGTTCCAACTTGGATTTGATATAGCAACTTCTCAAGATGCGCGACTGTACTCGGTGGAAGAATCTCGAGCCGTCGGTCGGAAGCCGGTGCGCGACGGTCTGGCTGTCTGCCCACCACCCGGACCGACCACTTATGCCAATCGTCATCGCGCAGTACGACCCAGCCGTCACGCCGAGCGATCATGTCCGAGGCCTCGCCGTCGACCCGGAAATATGTACCAACCGGGGAAGTGATCAGGATCGGATTAGGACCGGTACGCTTAATCCGAACGTTTACTGTGCCGCCAGCAGCCCCCGCCGCCTCCACCTCTACCAGACCTGCATTCACAGCATCAAAGAGGTCGAAATCTGTCAGTACTGGCACTGAGTGCAGACCGGCGGTCGGGCGAAAAAAGAAGAGGTGTTGCCCGGGCAAAAAGTCGTGGAGAGCCTCGAGTTCGAACCCGGCGGTCTGCCACTCCGACAGCACTTGACGCACCGACATCCGGTGATCAGCCTTAATCCAATCGCCCGTTCCGTCCTCGACCCGGTACTCTAGCAACGCGACGCGACCGGCCGGCGACAGCGCGCGACGAATGCCAGCGAGCATCGGTCCCGGGTTCAACATCTCATGATACACATCGGCCATGATCACCCAGTCGATCTCGCCTTCGGGCAACATCGGATCTACGGCGGTGCCCAGGACCGGCGTGATCCCCGTGACACCTTCTGCTTCCATGTACTGTTCCATGATCTCGAGCATCTCGGACTGGATGTCCTCGCAATAGACTTTCCCGCCGGGTTGAACGCGCGCGGCGATTCGTCTTGCGTAGTATCCCGAGCCACATCCAACGTCGGCCACGACGTCCCCGGGCTGGATGGTGAGGGTGTCAAGCACACGCTCGGGCTTCTCCTCCTGGAGGCGATCCGGGCGCTCGAGCCAATCGGCACCCAGGAAGCTCATGTAAGTGGCTGGAACGCGATGACGTACTTGGACGTCCTGCGCCAGGACCGGTGATATCCAAGGTCCGAGTGCAACGATCGAGACGACGACGATTAGACCCAACAGACGACTCGCGGAAGGCATCGGTGTATTCTTCGGCAGGGGTCAGGAAGTACGCAAATGACACAGCGAGACCGGCCGGCTAAGCGCGACGCGGCCTTCGACTCGTTTCTCGCAGCCTATCCTACGTACGCCGAAACGGGCGTTCTAGACGAGGTCCGTGCTCGCGAGTTCAAACGACTCGACCAACTAGGGCAAGTCTACCTCGACTACACGGGCGCCGGCCTCTACGCAGTTTCGCAGGTCAAGCGACACGGACAAATGCTCGCAACCGGTGTGTTCGGGAACCCGCACTCGCATAGCCGACCGTCTGCCGCTTCGACAAAGCAGGTCGAAGCGTGCCGTCAACGGGTACTTCGCTTCTTCCATGCATCGCCCGAGACCTACTGCGTCGTCTTTACCGGGAACGCCAGCCAGGCGCTCAAGCTGGTCGGCGAGGCCTATCCGTTCGAGTCGGGCGACCAGTTCCTTTTAACATTCGACAACCACAACTCGGTCAATGGTATCCGCGAGTTCGACCGTGCCAGCGGCGCCCGCACGCAGTACATTCCGGTCTTACCACCAGACCTCGTGGCGGATGACGCGACCGTCACACGCCACCTGAAGGGTCGCACAGCCGGATGCCACAACCTTTTCGCGTTCCCGGCACAATCGAACTTCTCGGGTGTCCAGCACCCGCTCGAATGGATCCCGCGCGCACAAGAAGTCGGTTGGGACGTCTTGGTGGATGCGGCAGCGTTCGTGCCAACGAATAATCTTGACCTTAGCCGGTGGCAACCAGACTACGTAGCGGTGTCCTTCTACAAGATGTTCGGATATCCGACGGGCGTTGGCGCACTCATCGCGCGACGGTCTGCCCTCGACAAGCTACGCCGCCCCTGGTTTTCTGGTGGCACAATCTCGGTGGCGTCGGTCCAGGCTGACGGCCATGTCATGTCGGTTGGTGCTGAGGCGTTTGAGGACGGCACGCCCGACTACCTGAACATCCCAGCCGTGGTGATCGGACTTGACTTGCTGGAATCGATCGGTGTGGGTACTGTCCATGAGCGTGTGCGATGTCTGACGGGATGGCTCCTTGATCAGCTGAGCTCACTCCGCCATCCTGGTGGTCGACCACTCGTCAAGTTGTACGGACCGCTGACGACCGACCATCGTGGCGGAACGATCGCGCTCAATTTCTATGGCGCCGACAGTACCGTCATCGATCACCACGTGGTCGAAGCGCTCGCAACCCGTGAGAATATTGCCATCCGCACCGGGTGCTTCTGTAATCCCGGTGCGGGTGAGGTCGCCTTGGGACTCTCAGAAACCGAGCTGACGCGATGCTTTCGTAATGCCGGCGACCGGATGAGTCGTGACGACTTTATACGTTGTATCGACGCCGAAAGCGGAGGCGCGGTCCGTGTGTCGTTTGGTCTCGTCTCGAACTTCGACGATGCGCACCGCTTCGTCACCTTCGCCCGAAGATTCCTAACGGATAGTGCTCAGGCTGCCTAGTGTCGGACCGTAACTTTAAGCGGGGTCGAATGCTATGCTGCAAACCCCATTCGCCTCAGCCCGATCCCATTACGTGGAGTAGACCGTTCGTAATGCTGTCCAAAATCTGTGGCATCCTGCTGACCGTTCTCAGCGCTGCCGTCCTACCCCACATCGCCTGGGCGCAGGTAATCGAGACGCCGCCCGAGTTCTTCGGCTTCGAAATGGGAACAGACGGTGAACTGGCTCGCTACCCGAAGGTTCTTGAGTATCTTCAGCATCTTGCTGAGCGATCAGACCGAGTCCAGTACAAGGTGCGCGGCACCACAACGAACGGCCATCCGTACGTTCTTATCACCTTCAGTGCCCCATCGAACCTGAACCGGCTCGACAGGCTTGTCGAGATCAACCACCGACTGGCTGACCCGCGAGAATTATCTAAAGACGAGGCCAAGGGGCTAACCCGCGAGGGCGTGCCCTTCTATTTTCTCTACGCGACCATTCATTCGACCGAGGTCGGAAACGGTCAAGCGATCATCAGCGTCGCACATCGCCTAGCTACCGAGGAATCGTCCGAGATTAACGAGATCCTCGACAACACCGTTGTGCTAATGGTGCCATCTCAGAATCCAGACGGACAGGTACTGATCATCGACCACTGGTACGCGACGGTAGACACACCGTACGAACGCACCTACCCCGACCTTTATCACCGGTATACCGGCCACGACGACAACCGCGACTGGTTCATGTTCACCCAGAAGGAAACGCGGCTGGCCATCGACATCCACCGCGACTACAAGCCAACGGTGACGCACGACATGCACCAGATGAGCCACATCGGGCCGCGGATGTTCGTCCCGCCGTTCCGCGATCCCCACGATCCGAACATTCACCCGCTGTTGATCAAAGGGCAGGCCCGGATCGGTATGGCGATGTCGTCGGCGCTCATCGCAGCGGGCAAGAAGGGTATTGTCTCAAGCGAGCTGTATGACCTGTGGACTCCGGCTCGGCAGTACATGCTCTACCACGGTCAGCCGCGCATCCTGACCGAGATTGCAAGTGTCCGTCTAGCCGATCCGTTCGTCAACCCAGCGGGTCCCGATCAACCACTTGGCCCGCAAGTGCCCCGGATGAATTACCGAGTGCCGTACGACTCCGGCCTCTGGACATTACGCGATATCGTCGAGTACGGCGAGATCGCTGTCTATGCGGCTCTCAAGCAGATGGCCGAGTATCGGACCCGCTGGCTTGAGGACTTCCATCAGGTTCACAAAGACTGGGTAGAAAGGGACGAAGCGCCCTACGCATTCATTGTTCCGGCCAGTCAGCGCGATCCGTTCGCAGCACACGAACTCCTCAAGATTTTGCACTTCGGCGAAGTCGAGATCAGCCAAGCGACGGCGGCGTTCCGAGCCGGCGGACGGACGTTCGAGGATAGGTCGTGGATCATCGACCTTGCACAACCCTACGGGGCATTTGCCAAGACGATGCTTGAGGAGCAGGTCTACCCGGACCTGAGGTACTACCCGGGTGGCCCACCGATCCCACCGTACGATGTCACGGCGCACACATTGGGTCTGCTCATGGGTGTGGAGGTGGTTCGGCTCGATGAACCGCTCGACGCTAAGGTCGAGAGCATTCGACTTGACAAGGTCGAACCGCTGGTCCTACCGCTCCCTCAAAGACCCGATTGGGCGTACGTGCTGTCACCAACGTCGAACGCCGGCTTTAAGGCCGCGGTCCGACTGCAGTCAGCTGGAGTCCCCGTGTTTCGGGCAGGCGAGACAATCAGAGTGGGTAACGAAGCGGTACCGCCAGGTGCGTGGATTATTCCACCCACACCAGAAGCGGAACGAGTACTGGAACGAACGGCGCGTGAGACTGGGCTGGTCGTCTTGGGCTCGGACCAACCAGTAATGGCGGCAGGTTTTTCGCTGAAATCACCAACCCGAGTGGGCCTTTGGCGAGCGGCGAACAACATACCGGGAGGTTGGATGATGTGGCTGTTCGAGCAATACGAGCTTGATCATCGGATCATCTCGTCGCTCGATTTCGAAGGTAACCTCTCGGATGCATTCGACGTGATTGTGCTGCCGTCTGGGACTACCTCCTCCAGAATCCTAGCCGGCCTCGACCCACAGTATCACGACGAGTCCTGGCGCTGGGCCTACGGCATCGGAAACCGCGGTTGGTCGAAGCTTCAGCAGTGGGTGAAGGACGGGGGAACACTCATCGCGGTGGGTTCGGCAGTAGATACCGCTCAGGCGCTGTTTAATCTCCCAATTAAGCCGGTCCTCCCAAAACAACGACGACCGTCGAGGTTCGGCGCGGGTCAGGTCCCAACCGGACAGGTTGCTCCGACCACGATCTTCTACTGTCCTGGCGCGCTGCTGAAACATGAGTATGATCCGAGACACCCGGTCGCGTTCGGAATGCCGGAGCGCTGGCCGGTCTTCTTTCGCTTTGATCAAGCGTATCGACTCACGCCCAGCGACGACGTCGTCGCCGAGGTCGTGTCGAAATACCCAGATACTGAGGACATCTCGGCGAGTGGATGGCTCATCGGTGATGACCTGCTACGCAACCAGGCAAACGTCGTCGCATTTAAGGTTGGGAACGGCCGCGTGGTCACAATGGGTAGCCAGGTTACGTTCCGGACGCAGCCGCACGCGGCGTTCAAGCTACTGTTCAACGCGGTACTGTATGGTCCGGCGACGGCCGTGGATGCGGAAACGCTGGCTCAGCTGCTGTAGCCACCAATTCTAGGAATCACGAGCGGGCCGTGACAGCTCCCGCAGGACGCCGGGATCGACCTTCAAGAACTCCCGTCCATCGATGCTCGCCGTCTCCACGCCGTCATCGAGCGATAATCGACGGTAGGGGTCTCGTCGGAACCCAACTCGAAGATCGGCTGATATCTGAACTCCGGCATGTTACTGAGTTCCATTCTAGCGGGATCCCAACGTTGTGACGGCTACCGATGCGAAGATTGAACTAACCAGTACGGTGTCACCACGGCCGCACCCTAGAGCGGTCATAGTTCCCTGTATCTACGCAGGAGTTCGAAGAGCACGACGCCGCCGGCCGTTGCCACATTGAGCGAATGTTTAATCCCGCGCATTGGCAGTCGCACGTGTCGATCGCAGCGAGCGAGAAGATCAGCGCCGATCCCATCGACTTCGTGCCCGAAGCAGAGAACGACTGGAAATAACGGCCGCCAGTCAAAAATGTCGATAGCGGTTGCGCTCGTCTCGACCGCTGCCACCTCATACCCCTGCCGGCGCAGGCACTCCAAGTACGGCACCGGCTCGCTACACATCTCCCACGCGACGTGATCTTCGGATCCGAGCGCCGTCTTGGCAATTGCCTTGTGGGGGGGGATGCCCAGTAATGCCGGAGAGACACAAGCGATCGAGCTGAACCGCGTCGGCCGTCCGAAAGAAAGCGCCTACGTTGTATAGGCTGCGAATATCGTGCAAGACGACACGTACCGGCAACCTGCCGAGATCTGCATAGTGCTCCGACATCCGCGTTGCCGCAAATGGAATGTGCTCTTCTATCACTACTTGGCGATGTGCAACGTCTGAATCTGTGTAAACTCCAGCAGCCCCAACGGTCCGTTCTCGACTCCGATTCCAGACCATTTGACACCACCGAAAGGCGCATCTGGTAAGATGCTCATGTGCTGGTTAACCCATGCCGTCCCACACTCAAGACGACACGCAACATCACTCGCACGGTCCACGTCGCTGGACCAAACTGACCCGCTCAAGCCGAAGTGTGTAGCGTTCGCACGAGCGACGGCGTCGTCGACCTCGTTGTAGGGCACGATCGGTAAGACCGGACCAAACTGTTCTTCGTCAACGAGGCGAATGCCATCTGTTACGTCGCCGACAATCGTCGGGGCGTAGAAATACCCGCGGTCGCCAATCCGGGCGCCGCCATGTATTACACGGGCACCGTGGCGCTTGGCATCGTCAACCAGCTCATTCACGCGTTCAAACTGCTGCGCATTATTGATGGGACCGATCTGAGTCGCCTTGTCCAATCCGTCACCCACGACCGCGGCGGCGGCTACAACAGCTAGCGCCTCCAGATACTGCTTATACTTCCCAGCTGGCACATAGACCCGTTTGATGGCGCTGCACACTTGACCGCAGTTCTCGAATGCTCCCCAGAATAGCTTCGAGGCGACATCTCCTGGGGCAACGTCTGGAAGCACGATGGCGGGGTCGTTACCACCGAGTTCGAGTGTCACCCGCTTCAGATCCGGCACTGCCGCGGCGGCCACGAGCTTGCCTGTCGCTACCGACCCGGTGAACGAGATCTTCCTCACCGCGGGATGGGTCGTCATCAAGACGCCAAGACTATCCCCTCCGGAGACGATATTGAGAACGCCCGGTGGGAGGACGCCACGCAAAATCTCACCGACTTTCAGCGTGGCCAGCGGTGTAAAAGGTGACGGCTTGAGCACGACCGTATTACCGGCCAGCAGCGCCGGAGCGATCTTCAAAGCCGCCAGCGAAACCGGGTAGTTCCACGGGGTAATGGCCGCCACTACGCCGTGCGGCCGGCGGTATACCTCGACCCTGACTCGATCGCTGTTGGTGACAACATCGACCGGGATATCCAGTTCCGCAGTTCGCTGGAACAACTTTGCCGCGCTCTTGACCTCGCTAGCCGCACGCGCTAGCGGCTTGCCCTGCTCGCGCGTAAGCACAGGAGCGAGGTCGTCAACAGACGACCGCAGCGCCGCGGCGCAAGCCTGGAGAGCTTCGCGCCGAGGCGCCACGTCTTGCCGCCATATCGAAAACGCTCGCTCCGCAGCATTCATGGAAGCGTCCAGCTGTTTCTCCGAACAGTCGGGAGCCTCGTCAAATACCTCGCCAGTAACGGGGTTGATCACCCCAAATGTTTGTTCGGCGGTCATCATCTCGCCGCCGATCGTCATCTGATATGCATCGACGTCTGTCGTTCGCATCCGGGCTCCTTCGAAATGCGTTGAAAAGGACAGTATATTGAAAGGCTGATGAATACCTACGCCGCGGTCGTTCTGACGGCACTCCTCGGAGAGTACGCCGCTTCGGTGTTGTCCGGCACGCTCAACGTCCGCGCGCTCCGCACAACACTGCCATCGGAATTTGAGGGAGTGTTCGAAAAAGAGGCGTACGCAAGAAGTCAGGAATACACTCACGCGACCACCCGGTTTGGGTTGATTCGAAGTACTGCCAACCTACTGGCTGTGATCATGTTTTGGCAGCTGTCCGGCTTCGAATGGCTCGATCAGGCGGTTCGACGAGCCGATTACGGCCCTGTACCTACGGGCCTCCTCTTCATCAGCGCACTCGTCGGCGGCGTCATGATCTTGGGCCTTCCGTTCCGTCTATACGCCACCTTCGTGATCGAAGTGCGGTTCGGCTTTAACCGTACAACCCCTGCCATTTTCGTCTCAGATTCCCTTAAGGGCCTGCTACTCACGCTGATTCTTGGCGGCACGCTGATAGCAGGCATCCTGTTCTTTTTCGAGTGGGCCGGCTCGAACGCCTGGCTGTGGTGCTGGGGTGCCGCCGCTTTGTTTCTGCTGGTCGGGCAAGTGATTGCACCCGCGTGGATTCTTCCGATGTTTAACACGTTCACACCGCTCGGTGCCGGGGAACTTCGTGACGCAATCACGGCATACGCGCAGGCTGCCACCTTCCCGGTCAAGGAAGTGTTCATCGTGGACGGATCTCGCCGTTCATCCAAGGCGAATGCGTTCTTTGCCGGACTCGGCAGAAACAAGCGGATCGGGCTTTTCGACACCCTTATCGAGCGATACAACGTGTCCGAACTCGTCGCCATCGTCGCCCACGAGATCGGTCACTACAAGAAGGGACATGTCACCCAGGGGATCGCGGTACAGGCCGCGTATCTTGGAGGACTCTTCTTCACCATGTCATTCGTGCTCGGACAAGCAGGACTATTCGATGCGTTCTACATGACCGAGCCGTCGGTCTACGCGGGTCTCGTATTCTTCGGGCTGTTGTTCACACCCGTTGAGATGGCGTTGTCGCTATTCGTCAACGCGCTATCGCGAAAGAACGAATTCGAAGCTGACAGGTTCGCAGCCGACACACCCGGTCATAATGAGCACCTTATCGCCGCGCTCAAGAAACTGTCGGCCGATAGTCTCACGAACTTGACCCCACATTGGCTGCACGTGGTTCTGTACCACTCGCATCCACCAGTCCTCGATCGGATCGCCGCACTACATGCGGCGCCGCGCTAAGAACTCCGCGAGCAAAGCTGTCTGTTTCAGCGACCCTGGCGTTCCCGAATCGCACGAAACTCAGAGATTGGGTTCCACTTAGGCCACTCGTCGCTCGCCGCAAGGGCGGCGCCAAGTTCGTACATGAACGTAAGGTCCTCGACAGCGCCCGATAGATCCCAATCTGGCTTCACCTCGTCTGACACCTTGTGGTAGTCGTTGGCAGTGTACTCTTCCCGCTTCGCGATGCCATAGCCTTCAGGCTTATCGAGATACTCGATCCCCGGATCTGCATAGAAGGCGGGAATCCCAATCTTCGCAAACGAGAAGTGGTCGGATCGATAGTAGAAGCCCTTTTCAGGTTCAGGATCGGGCGTAAGGGTCCGCCCAAGACGTGATCCCACGTCGCCGGCGAATCGGTCGAGCTCAGACTGACCCATCCCAACGATCGTCAAATCGCGAGTACGACCCCACTGGTTCAGTACATCCATATTCAGCGCCGCGACGGTTTGAGCCACTGGATAGAGCGGGTTCTCACCATAATGCTTGGACCCGAGTAGACCCTGTTCTTCTGCCGTGACTGCCAGGAACAGAATCGAGCGTGCCGGTGTCTGGTTGGCTTCGACGAACGCACGTGCTAGCTCAATGAGCCCAGCGGTACCACTAGCGTTATCGGCTGCGCCGTTGAAGATCTGGTCTCCGGCAAGACTTTCATCGCGACCGAGGTGATCCCAGTGCGCCACGTACAAAACGATCTCGTCGCGCGCGTTGGAGCCCTCGATCTTGGCCAAGAAGTTTTGGGAATCGATTGTTCGACGCGAATTGCGGATCCGTGTCCGCCCGGTGATGCCAAGCGGAACCGGCTGAAACGATCGGTCAGCCGCCTGGGCTTTGAGCGCTTCGAAGTCGAGTCCGGCCATTTCAAATAAGGCCACGGCAGCCGGACGCCGGATCCAGCCCTCGACGGGCGCACGACCGGCATTTCCATCGGCCACCACCAGGTCGAACGACTCGCCGTAGGGGCTACTACCGACCACTCCCCACGGATATCCGGCCGGACCCGCTTCGTGAATCACGAATGACCCAGCAGCACCCTTCTCCGCAGCCATCTCGTGCTTGTAAGTCCAGCGCCCGTAATAGGTCATGGCCTGACCTCCAAAGGCGTCGTCGACCGGCGGGTCGTTCACGAGGAAGAGGAGAATCTTTCCGCGCAGATCGACGTCGCCAAAGTCGTCCCACTCGTACTCGGGAGCGACGACACCGTAGCCAACGAACACAAACTCGGCGTCGACCTCGACCTCATCGACCACGTGCTTCGTCTGCGCCACATAGTCGTCGCCAGGCTGCAGTGTCCGAGATACGCCGTCCTTAGACACGACGAACGAATCGCCCGGTTTCGGCGTCAGGCCGACGAGCGGTACTGCCTGCACCCAGCTCCCGTCTGGATTGCCAGGTTCAAGCCCCAAAGTGGCAAACTGCTCCGTTAAATACGCGATGGTGCGCTTCTCGCCGACCGAACCAGGGGCGCGCCCCTCGAACTCGTCGGATGCGAGAGTAGCGATCTCCTCCATGAGAAGGTTCACGTCGATTCCCCGGGCAGTGACGGGTGTCGCCGTCACGAACGCGTCCTTGTCGTGGAAGACCTCATCATGGGGACCGCCACCGCAGGCAACACTCAAGAACTCGAACAGCAGTGGCACCGCAACGCGTTTCAGCACGGTCCTCCTCTCATCCTCGATTGTACGTCGTCACCACGCTCTGTCACCGTTACGTTCGTCACGCTGGTGGATCGGAGACTTAAGGACTCTAGTGATCCAGCGACCGATATCCTGCAGCTCCTCGAGGCAGACCGAGTGACCCATTGGATACGTGTGCCACTCACCCAGAAACCCCTCCGCCGCCAAGAGGTCGAAGCTTCGCCGTCCGAGAGCATGAGGAACGACTGGGTCTTCCGTCCCGTGGGCCTGAAAGATCGGTAACTTTCGCGAAGTAGAGCTGGCCTCGACGGTAAGCGTCTTGTCTAGTACCAGGTAGCCAGACAGACATATAATGCCCGCGAGCCGCTGTCGACGGCGAAGTCCCACGAAAAGCGACATCGCCCCACCCTGTGAAAAGCCGGCAAGCACAACCCGATGACTCGGGACACCTCGCGTCTGCTCGCGATCGATCAGCTCGCTAATCCCGTCCGCCGACCGTCGAACCCCGACTTCGTCTTGATGGCGAGCGTCGAAACCTCGCACGTCGTACCATGCCCGCATGATTGCGCCCATATTAATCGTGACCGGTATTCTCGGTGCGTTCGGGAACACCCAGCGCACAGCGAAGCTCTCGGGCAACCCGAGCTGCGGTGGCACCGAATAGAAGTCTTGAGCATCGGCCCCAAGGCCGTGCAGCCAGATGACCGAGGCAGTCGCCGACTGGTTGGGTTCTACCTCGAGGGTCTCAAGAATGGGCACTTGATAAAGGGTAGGAGGCTTCTCCTGAATCCTTCTGGTCTAGTCGGAAGCACGCCCTTGCCGAACTAGCCGAGACGGGACCACTAGTCGCGGGAGAGCGCGCGATAGTACTCCTCAATCAATTCTCGAAATCCGGGAGGAACCTCGTCGGAAGACGCCAAGAAGAGGTCCTTGTTCTCGACGTCAACTTCCCGGCGCAGACGATACTCGAACCGCTTGAGCTCTTCGATCACGAACATTTGGAGTCGAGCGATCGCCTCTGCGTCTTGGTAGACACCAGAGTCATCCAGCGCCTGGAGCTGACGAATAATGTCATCAAGGTCGCCCGCCGCGAAATCCTCCTGCCCGAGCAGCCTCCTGATGTCCTGTGCCTCACCCAGGCGCTGTCTGAATTCACGCTGCCACTGCCGGATATCTTGCGGGCTGAACACGGTCTGCCCGGGCCGACGGTTTCCGTAGCCACGACCTGCGTACGCGCCGCCGAAGGTGTCGCCGTTACCGGGACGACCATTCGCCGTTCCTGGCTGGCCGTTCTCCTGGCCCTGCTGACCTCCCTGAGCTTGCTGGCCTTCCTGCTGACCCTCTTGCCACATTCGATGCTCAAGCGACTCAAGGCCGCGCATCAAGTCGCGGGTTTGGTCGAGCGCCTGAGTCATCGCATCACCATCGGTGTTGCCGACCTCCTCGCCGGCGGCGCGAAGATGCTCACGAAGATCTTCGATGTCGCTCGTGATTTGCTCCTCGAACGCGCGAGCGGTCTCACCCGCGCGGCTGCGGATCACGCCTTTGGTATATCGAATCTTCTCCTTTAGCTTGTTGTCACGGATACTGTTGGCTGCATCCTGGAGCTTTTGCGACGCGTTCCGCTCCTCACGTCTGAATTCGGCCGACGTTGAATCGATCTGGCGTTCGAGGTCGGCAACTTCAGACTCCATGGCGTCTTTTCGAGCCGAGAGGCCCCGGAGCCGACCAGCCCGCTGTGTGTTATCCAGTCCCGACAGACCGTCAACACCTGCCGAGACGTACCGCTCCTCATCAGCTAACCGATTCGCCCGCCGCAGGGCGTCATCGATATCACGCTGTAACCGCCCGGTTTGCTCGCGTTGTAGTTGGTCTTGCACGTCACGAAGCCGGTCGAGAGCGGCGGCGGCCTCGGCGAACCCAAGATTATCGTTGTTCGCAGCGGCCCGGCGCATCGCGTCCGCGGCCTCCTGTAGTCGCCGAGCGGCGTTCGTCATCTGCGATGAGTTCTGCTCACGGGCCAAGCGCTCCAGCCGGCGCGCCGCTTCTTCGGCTTCGTCGGCGATCTCGCGCTGAGCGGCCCCACTGCTACCCTGCGCCGATTGCTGTCCCCGAGACCGCATCCGCTGCCGCTCAGCCTCTCGTTCCTGGCGTCGAGCGAGCTCTCGCAGCCGCTCCATAAGCTCGTCCACGGTGTTGTCAGCCTGCTGTTGCTGACCACGTTGCATCGTCTCGTACTGGTTCTGGAGCTTGTCTAGCTCAAGCTCGAACAGGTCAGCCAGATCTTCGACCGCCTGGCTCCGGCCACCACCACCATCGCCACCACCACCGCCCATCTGGACCATGACTTCTTGATACGCCTCTTCCGCCCGCTGCAAGTGCTGCAACGCACGCTGCTCAATCGGAAGCGCGCCGTCGGCATCTTGTTCCTGAAGTTCGTTCTCGGCCGAAAGCATGGCCTCGGCTGCCCGCTGAAGAATCTCTGCGATCGAACGGAAGGTGGAATCGGCCGGCATGACACGACTGTTCATGCGACGGAATAGCGTCTCGACTTGCTCACGTAGCTGCCCTTGAGCAAGCGCCAGGAAAACGAGGTTCTCTCTATAATCGTCGCCCGAATACCCGTCACGGTCGCGGACAACGTTGAATGTCCCAGAAACGATTTCCTTTTGTGCCTCCGACAGTGCGCGCGAGTCGGCGCCACCACCACCCGCGGCGCCACTGCCACCCTGAGAAGGCGCAGCTCGAAAGTCCCGACTAAACGCGCGAATCTGAACGAAATACAGATCGCTCTTGACGTCCTTCCTCTGTTGGGCAAGATTTCGGTCTGTCGCGCTTGCGTAATACGACACGAAGTCCCCCGGCTCAAGATCGAGGTCTTCGAGGAAGAACGTGTGACCGGCGGAGACCTCTTTGAGTGCGCTAGTTAACCCGCTATACAAGTTGACCGTTCGTTCATCGCCGCCGTTCACGCTGTAGACGAGATCGAGGGAGCGCAGCCCGAAGTCATCGTCTGCACGAGCTTCAACATACATTTCCTCGATCGCGCTCGCCGTCGTATCCCGACCGGGATCATGAAACATTACGGACGGTGACTGATCGGTCAAGACGTCAATCGTGTACTGCGGTGACGCGGTCACCATCTCACCGCTTGGGCCCTGGAGGTCGATTCGATAGAATCCCTGCTTCTCGACCTTGAAGGCGACACTAAAAGAACCGTCGGGCTGAGGCACGAGCTCGGTTTGAGTTTCTTCGTCCAGCACAAACAATCCGCCCGACGTGGCCATGGTCGGAAAAGCTCGAAGTCGAACCTCGGTCCCCTCTAGGACAGCGATATCACCACCGTCCTCGACGAGACGCGGCTCGAGACCGGTGTAGGCCGGAAAGAAGTACTCATGCTCGAGACGTTCGACGTACGGCAGATCGATCACACTAACCGTGAACATGCTGGACTGGACACCCAGCGCCTCGACGAAGTATTCGGTGGATTGCTGAACGTCAAAGAGAAGTACCTCAAACGAATCGGGCTGTTCGAGTGGCACGAGACCGAGTCGATCGAACACCGCACTCGAATCCTCCCGCAGAAAAAGGTTCACCTCGTCGGTCTCAAAGCCCATCAGCCTGGCCGTGATCGACTGATCGGAGCCACGGGCGACTGTCACGTTCCCTGGTCCAACTTCGATCTGATATGGACTTGCGGCCTTGACGCTCCCCATCGGCGTCAGCAGTGCCGTGATGCCATGACGCAAGTAAGCCGGCCCAAAGAGAATTAGGAGGAGTCCTCCGACAACCGCAGCCCCGAACCACCCGGAACTACCCTGAAGCCGTCGCTGCTCGACCGTTCGTCCCATGTCGACGTCGCGGATCTTCTTTGCCGCCGACTCGACTAGTCGACGAACGAGCTCGGGTGAGTGATTGCTCGTCGTATCGCGGTCGCCCTTCTTGGTCTCTTCGACCGCGCTGAGCACCGCCGTCTGAAGTGACGGTTCGTGCTCTTCGAGATACAGCGCAACCTGTTCGTCGGAAACGCGGCGGACAATCGGACGGATGAAGAACCACCACCCGAACCCGAGCAGCGAGAGATAGGCCAAGACGCGAAACGCAAGGATCGCCTCAGGGATGAAGCGATATAGCTCAAGCCCAAAAGACGAAATAACAAGTGTGCCCAAGGCCGCCGCGACGAGTACAGCCCCTCCCCGTAACGCCACACGGAGACGCCACCGATTTCTGATATGTCGGATGGCACTGAGAATCTCGTCACGATCGGCGGGAAGCAGTGGTTCGTTGAACATGGTCTCCTAGCTCTTGCCACGTAATTGTAGCGGAGTGTGCCCGAAACCCGTTGCCTAGCCTGGGCCATGCACTAGTCGACCTGCAGCGAAGTTCGGGACAATCGGTTCGACACGGCCGTTTCGGCCACAAACAGCCCAAAGGCCAAGATTAAGAGGTACCACCACACGCCCTGTCGACGCTCACGAACCTCGTTCGTGAACTCGCGCACCGGTCGGTTCCCCGCCTCTTCACGACCGCCGGTCGTCCGTCCCATGACGCTGCTGGCCAGTTCGTCGGGGTCGATTGTCGACAGGTCGGACTCGGACAGGTCGACGTTGGCCGCAAGGGTCAGTGCCGAATCCTCGGTTGTTGTGGCATTCCGAATCTCGTAGAACCCCTGCTCGGTCAGTGTGAGAAAACCCGCGCGTTCACTTTGACTCACCGAGATCCGCGTGCCAGACGGCGAGATGGCGACGAGATCGACATCGGTTAGGCTCGCCTTAGCGAGTAGGCTGCGTTGCTCGGCGAGATTAAGCACTTGACCCACTGGCAACCACGGCGGTGGCACCGTATACGTCGCCAGGTACCCAGCTAGCCGGTGAACAAACGGAAGATAGACAGGCTTCAGCGCGAGATCGTTCCAGAAATTGTCAAGGGTCGAAGCCCAGAAGACAACCCGTCCATCGCCGACACTCCGTTCAACGAGGGCCGGTAATCCGTCGTCGAACCGTGCAAGAACCGTGGCTGAATCGACGACCTCAATAGGACGATAACGAAAGAATCGAGCCGAGGTAACGTCGCCGCTTCGCGGACCGCCGAACAACTCGAAGACAGGATGGCTGTAGTCAACATAGGCAAGACTACCACCGTGACCCGGTCGGTCAATCGGGGAACCTAGCGTGCCAGGCAGCAAGGTCGTCGCCTCTGGTGACCACACACTCCGCTCACCGGCTGCAACCAGCAATCCACCGCCTTCGGCAACGAAACGTTCTAGCTCGGCCATCGTTTGGCCCGTCGGGGGACGCGTGTCGTTAAGGACCACGACCTGGCGCCCGTTCAGGCTGCTAGCGTTGAAGTCATTAATGCTGTGAGTCACCACATCGAAGGCGGGACTGGATCCGATTCCGAGGGCTCGGCTCAGATACAAAGCGCCAGCCGATGCGGCACGCTCGTTTCCGACAATCAGCACGTTCACGACCTGTCCTGGTGACGCTACGAAGTAGAACGTGTCGTCGGTTGAAAGACGGTCGCCGTCGATGCGAACGGCTCCGTTCACCGCGGCATTGCCAAGCGTTACGGGCGAAAAACTTACCGTTGTCGAACCGTTCGGCGGGAGGTCGGCCGAAAACGTCTCCACCTCACGATCAGCGAACTCAAGAGTGACATTAAGACGTGTCACCGGATTATTCCCACGATTGGTCACACGCGCCAAAACTGATAACCGCTCTCGACCCGAAAAATACTCGCGCTCAAAGGTCACGCCAGCGACGCTGACGTTCTCGGTCGTATCGGCCGTCTCATCGGTCACCGCAACCGGTGTCAAGACTGTGCCATCTGGAAAGCGAACCCCTTCGGCGCTCTCAACCCCCGAACGCTGGAAATCACTGATTAGAACCGCCTCCAACCGTGGCAGGTCCGAATCCTGAAAGATCCCTTCCGCGAGCTCTAGGGCCGGGCCAAACCGCGTCGTTCCCGCGCCAGGCTCCGCATCGGCAATGAGCCTAGCCAAGCTAGCTCGTTCCGTTGTCGACCGAGGACCCACCTCGGCCCCGCTGTCAAAGAAGATCACGGTGGCGCGATCCTCAGGCCCTAGCTCGTTGATTACCTCGGCGGCGGCGTCCTGTGCACGGCTCCAGCGGTCGCCGTAGCCCATACTGTACGAACGGTCCAATAAGACCACAACCTCCCGTGCACCCAACATTACCGCCGCGACCGATGACACTCGGAAGAACGGTCTCGCGAAGGCGGCAACCAATAGAGCGATTGCCGCACACCGAAGCAACAGTAAGAACCAGTTCCGGATCCGCTGTCGACGAAACGAGTGATACGGAATCTTCCGCAGAAACATCAGGGACGGAAATTCGACGACCTCCTTCCGCTCACGCTGGATCATGTGAATGATCACCGGCACCGCAAGCGTGGCTAGACCGAAAAAGAACAACGGTGCAAGAAAAGCCATTACCGTGTCTTCCTCATCTTTCGACGCATCGCGAGGTACTTGAACAGTGCATGGTCAAGCGGCATAGACGTGTCGAACAGTGCGTAGTCGATCTGGTTTTGCCCGCAGAGCTTCTCGATTGATGTGGTGTGCTCCTTCACGAGTTGACGGTACTGCTCGCGAAGCTTTTCCGGGACGACAGGCAGCTTTCGTCCCGTCTCCAAATCTTGAAAGGTGGAAGCTTCTTCGTACGGGAAGTTGATTTCCGCCGGATCCAAGACACGAAACACAGCAACGTCGTTGCCTGCATAACGCAACGGCCTGATGGCATCAACAACGGTCTGAGGGTCTTCGTAGAAGTCCGAGACGACGATAAGCATGCTCCTGCGCTTAAAGAGTTCGGTCGACTGAAACATCGGCGGTGCAAGGTCGCCAGCGCGCTTCGCCTCGACCTTGTCGAGCTTGTGCAGGACGATCTCCAGATGCTTCGCCGATGCCGGTACGTACTCAACAATCCTGTCGTCAAACATCATGAGCCCCACCCGATCATGCTGCTTGCTCGACAAGTAACACAGACAACCGGTGAGGTAACGCGCGTAGTCGAGCTTCGTGATCCCTGTACTGCCGAAGCTCATCGAGCGGGATACATCCAGAAGCACTGAGAAGTTGGTGTTCGTGTCGGCGTCGAACTGCTTCATGTAAAAGCGATCGGTGCGCGCGAACACACGCCAATCAATGAACCGTATGTCGTCCCCTGGCATGTAGCCACGGTGTTCGGTAAAGTCGACCGACACGCCGAGATACGGAGCCTTGTGGAACCCGTTGATGAAGCCGTCGACCACCGTCCTAGCCAGCAGCTGAAGATTCCCGATCCGGGCCACTACCTGGGGGTCGACGAACTGGACGCCCGCGCTCGTGTAGTGCGTTGCGTCAACAGGCATCAGGCCATCTGCGATTTCGGGACGGGAACGACCTCAAGTAACTGGTCGATGATCTCGTCGGAGGTCTTGCCTTCTGACTCCGCATGGAAATTGAGGAGTACACGATGACGCAGCACCGGATGGGCCAGTGCCCGAATGTCGTCGAAGCTGACATGATACCGCCCCTGAGTTACCGCTCGAGCCTTACTCCCTAAGACCAAGTATTGAGCAGCTCGGACGCTGGCTCCGTACGAAACCCACTTCTCTACAAAATCTGGTGCGCCTGGCGACTCTCGACGACTCGTTCGAACGAGATCGAGGGTGTACTGGAGCACGGCGTCCGATACGGGAACCCTTCGGATGAGCCGCTGAAACGCGACTAGGTCGCTGCCGGTCACCGCGTGGCTGAACTCCGGCGCAAAGTTAACTGTCGTCGTTCTGACCACTTCCAGTTCTTCATCAACCGGAGGATGGACAATCACGATGTGGAACATGAAGCGGTCGAGCTGTGCCTCCGGTAATGGATAGGTGCCCTCGAGCTCAATCGGGTTTTCGGTCGCAAAAACAAAGAAAGGCTCCTCCAACTGATACGTACGTCCCTGCACAGTCACCCGGTGCTCCTGCATCGCTTCGAGCAATGCCGACTGTGTCTTCGGCGGGGTCCGGTTGATCTCGTCGGCAAGCAAAATGTTGGTAAACACGGGCCCTGGCGCAAAAACCATCTTACGATTTCCCGTCTTCGGGTCCTCTTGGATAATGTCCGTTCCCGTGATATCCGACGGCATCAAGTCGGGTGTGAACTGGATGCGCGAAAACTTTAGGTCCAACACCTGAGCTATGGTCTGAATTAGCAGCGTCTTCGCCAATCCTGGCACGCCAACGATGAGGCTATTTCCGCCCACGAAGAGCGTTAGCAGCGTCTGCTCGATCACTTCCTGCTGCCCGATGATCAGCTTCTTCATCTCGCTCAGAATCTTCTTGCGCCCTGCCTTTAGCTTGTCGGCAATTGCGATATCATCGGGAGACTCGAGGTCATGAGGCTCGTCAGGCTGGATGTCGATGTCCAAGGGTTTGTTCCTTTCACCGTCGAAAACAGAACAGAGGTCCTTTTATTTCCTAGTGCGTCATCGCATAGATCACGTAGTTCACCCCGAACTTGTACGCTTCGTTCGTCAAGTCGATCGGATACCAGCCAGTATCTGAAAACTCCCAGTACTCACCAATGTCGTTGTCGTAGTTGGCGATGACCATCAACCGACGGTCTGGATCATTGTCCTCGAAGACACCCCAGAACGTAGGCGGACTGTTGTACATCAGACCCATGTCCAACGTCTTGATCTCAAAGAACGAGTGGAAAACAGGATGGGAAATGTCCAACTTTACCAGCCTGGCTTCTGGAAGCACGCGTCGCAGCTGAGCCTCAAAGTTGTACCAGTGTTCATCACGAAAGTCATCAAAGATGAGGAAGCCGCCCTTAAGGAGGTAGCTCCTCAAGTTCGTCACCTCTTCGTCGGTTTGCGTCCAGAAGCCGGGCTCCGACATATACGCAAATGGATACCTGTGCATCTCCCTCGCCCCAACCGGAAAGACGTTTCCGCCGTTAGGACCCTGGAACGGGTCCAGAAACGTGACTTCTTCAAGAATCTTGACCAAGTTACGCTCGGCCCTGGGATAATCGTGGGCCCACGGCAGATCGCGTCCGCCTATGAAGATCCCGGGGGCTGTGTCCTGGGATGTTCCGCCGATCACACCACGCAGGCTCATTTCGTAGCTGATCCGAACGAACGTGAAACGCCCGTCGTACTCCACGTTTCCCGGCGACGCGTCGAAGATACGTCCCATGGCCGTTCCGGCGCCGAGTGCCGCAAGCGTCGACACTCCGGTCACGACCGCCAGAACTCGCGCTAACGTCTTTGTCATCGCTTGGAATCCCATTTCGCCGGAGAGTCACCGCTTCGGCGATCCCCCCTTAGACGCTTCCAACTCCCGAATCTTTCGGCCTGTCAGCGCCAAGTCGATCATTAAGCGCTCCAGCTCTACCTGATAATGGTCAGGATCGGTTCCGCCTCTGATTCGTCGAAGCTCATCGACACGCCCCTCAAGGGTCTGCCTTTCCGCATAGAGACGGCTCAGATCGGAATCATCAGGAAAGGCCATGTCCGCACGCCAGCCCGAGGCGGCCGTAAAGAACAGTGTCCGCGCGACCATGCCATCGCCGGTGAGTGGATCCGGTTCATCGCTACCCTCGCCGTCGCCGTTGTCGTCGAGGATCGCGTGCTCCGTAGCCAGAAGCCCCTCGGACTCGTAGGTCTGCATCACACGGGCTCGAGCATACGTGAAAGCCTCAAGCATCGAGACACGCTGGTCCCTATTCTGGTCCGCCTCCGTTTCACCATCGGCAAACGCTTCGACGAAGTACCCACCGAATATCGAGGCGTTACGTTCGCGGCCTGTCTTCGTCGCGGTCATAACCGTACGACCGTGACCCGACAACTTTTCAACGAACGGACCGCTCGCACTGGTTGTGTTCACGAAAGTCACCTGTTGCTCACTGAACACGTCGAGAAGGCCGGCGAAATCCTCGGCGGAAAGGTCGCGACGCGGAAGATTGATACGAGCCGTATCGGTGAAGCTCCCGTGCCCGAACAGCACGATAACGACGTGATCGTCGGGTGCCGCCCGCCCCGCGATGGCCTGGACGGCTGCCTCGATGTTCTCGCGGGTAGAGCGCTTGGCTATCAGTTCGGGATCGAGGTCGGGTTTCTCGCCGAGATAGGTGATGTTCTCACCCGGAAGCTCGTAACGGGTCATCGCGACCGTGACAAGAGTCGTGGCCCATTCGTGAAACTGCTCGGTGTATTCCGCATCTCCGCCCAGCCCGGTCACCACCAGCAGGTGCGTCTGCTGCGCCTCGACCCTCGATACCAAGCCTAAAAGAACCGTCACCACTGTCAGAAAGACTCGGACCATGGCACGCGAGGTCACGCCAGCCCCCTAAACCGACGGTAGCCCCACTCTCCCAACACGAGACTGACCAAGAGCAACAACAAGACTGGCATGTCCCACAGCTCGCGGTCTTCGATTACGGTGACACCGCCCCCAACGTATTGAATATCGTCGGGTAGTTCGTTGACCGTCGCAGGGGTGTACAAGCGACCGCCGGTCTCTTCGGCAAGGCGTGTTAGCAATGGCAAGCGCATGGTCGAGTCGTAAAACTCCGTATCACTCGAAGCGACCTGTACATACACCGCGTCCTCCCCAAGGAACTCGTCACCGACCGACGCTTCGACGCGAACCTCGTAGAACCCTTGCTCACCAGCCGTGAAGGTTGTCCGGTATTCACCGTCCCTTTCGGCGGTCCACTCCATCGGAAGCTCCACCAAGTCGCCCGATGGATCCGTAACGATGGCAACCACGGCGCTGTTGTTGAGCTCTTCGTAGTTGTCGTCACCAACCTCAGCGAGCACCGTAACGAGCTCGTTGGGATCCACCCGGTCCTGGTTCACGCTGGCTACGACCTGGTCCGGAACGTCGGCGATGAGCCAACGTAAAATCCGGCGCCAAAACGTCTCGTGCGTCATGTCGTCGACGGGAACGTCGGCATGCATCTGCCACATCCAAGAATCCTGGACCGGAAACGCCATCGACTTGCCGGCACCGTACCGCTGAAACGCCAGCACGATGAGACCTTCCGGCGTCCTCAGGAGCGTGGTCGCACCAGGCTTCACCTCTGTTATCGGATTGACGATCGTCACCGGAGGCAATGTCCGCCAACGCTCGACTGAGGCTGCTTCCGTCTCCGCGATGAGGGTTGACGCATGCGAAGCGCCGGCACGCGAGGTAACAACGCTCACCTCAGCAAAGAAGTTCTCTCCGGAATCTGCGCTCACCGGTTCCAACACGACGGGCAATACCTCTGCCACGGGCGTTCCTACGTACCCGCCCTTGGCAAAACTCCTATGGCTACCAAGCATGAGCAAGCCGCCACCCCGGTGGTTGACGAAGTCAGCGATCATCCGGAGCTGATCTGGCGTGAAGTACCCCGCCTCAATGCTCCCGAGCACCAACCCGCGGTACTCGTAGAGCTCAGATCGAGTCCTGGGAAAACCACCGACTAGCTCATCCGGACCATCGACGTTGCGACGGAGGAACTTGTTCTCAGCGGTCCGTTGTAGCAGCACGACCTGAAGATTCTCATCGTCCTCGACGGCACGCAGCATGTACTTCACTTCCCATCGTGGTTCACCCTCGAAATAGAGGATCTTCTCCCTTCGATCCTCGACGACGATCAACGCTTCACGCACGTTGTTCTGGATTACCATCTCGTCCTGGCGTGGTGACACTCGGAACCGAAACAGGCGCGGGCCTCGCTCCGAAGCCGTGAACCGAATGCGAACCGTCTGCGGCTGACCGTCGGCGGGCAACCGAACGTCCTTGGTGCCGACGATCCGGCCCTCATCCTCGACCTGCACCGAAACAGTCTCTCCCTGATACCCGCGGTGGGTCACAACCAATTCGACCGCCAGCGACGTCCCTTTGAGCACGCGTCGTGGCGTCTCTACACGACTCATCTGTATATCTCGGTCGAATCGCTCGCGTCCTAAACCGACCGGAAACACCGGCACACCGGAAGCCTGCAGCGGTAACAGCGCCTCGCCTAATCCCTGTAACGCGTTGTCGGCGCCGTCCGTAACAACTATGAGACCGGACAGCGGAACTCCTGAAAGCTCTTCGTGCGCGCGCTCGAGCGCCTGGCCGAGATGCGTACGCGTTCCCTCATAGGTCAGTTCGCTGACCTCGCCCACCCGGTCAATCCCCGACGAAAAGCGGAAGAAGCGGAGCGCGAACCGGTCGGCCAACGTTGCTAGAATCTCGCTCTCAGTATCGGCAAACGTCGAGTGCACGAACTCGAAGCGCTGGGTGTCATCGATGTCGGCGATCTGCATACTTTTCGAATCGTCGATGAGCACACCCAGAAAGTTTTCCTGCGGGACGACCAAGGACAGTACGAGTACCGGCCGCAGGAGACACAGTGCAATCACGCCAAGCGCACCCAGTCGAATGGCGGTCAGAATGGTGCGGTCAAGCGGTTGACTGTTTCCACGGACCTTTGTGTAAGTGCGAAGGGTCAGGAACGCAGCGACCGCAGCCACCACCAAGGCCAGGTATCCCAGCGACGACCCGCGGAACGCAAAGTCCCCTTGCTGAAAGATTAGCGGCCGGTACTTGAACAAGAACTCAAACAGGGACCCCAACACTGTCTCGACTCAATACCCACCGATGATCGACACGTCCATCTTCTCAGTGACTCATTGCATAAACGATAAAATTGACACCCATCTGAACGGCAAAGCTGGAGAACTGTAGCGGGTACTCCGGGCGTTCAAACCACTCCCACGCGTCACCCAAGTCGGTGTTCCCGTTAATGACGACCATCAGACGGCCTTCATCGTCGAAGATACCGCTGGTAAAAGCGTCGCAACCGTAGCACTCCGTGGTCACACCGCCGTAGTATCTCCCGATCGCAGGAACCTGAATGATTTCCTCGATTCTATAGACGGTGTTGAAGATCGGGTGGTTGGACGGGATTTCAACAATCGAGTACTCGGGAATTACTCGGCGCATCTCTTGTTCGAGGTTTGCGTACGCCCAGTCACCCCAAAAGTCGTCGACAACCAGAAACCCACCCGCGAGCAGGTAGTCGCGTAATCCCGTCACCTCCGCTTGCGTGAGCAACATTCCCTCAATCTCAAGGATGTACAGGAAGGGAAAGCGTCTGAGATCAGGGTCGTCCAGTCGAATCGCGTTTTCGTGGTCGGCCACATTAATATCGACCAGCGTGTTGACAGCCGCCATGAACTGGCGGTCAGCCTTAGGAAAATCAATCGCCCAGGAATTCCAGCGCCACGGAGATGAATAGACGCCGCGCGTGAAGTAGAACTCCTTCGGGCCCGGTCGCTCTTCATCCGTCTTCGACCGCTCGGCCATGAGCGATCGGAAATCCTGCTTCGGCTCGCCTTCGATCTCTGGAGCCGCGGTCAACGCGACCAACCCAGCGCCCGCAAGCGTCATGCCGACCAGGGCGATCCGTCCAATGCCAAACCGCACGTGGTGCTCCAATATGGAAAAGGGCTCGTCGGGGGACAGTGTAGCAGCGCCGTCCACACGGACGGGGAAGAGCACCTGGGATACACTCTTCACGGAAGGCCGCGACCCATCTCCCGATAGTCCACGGCAGCATAGCACACGGTTCCCCGTCCTTAGTAGGTGACGCTAGGACTGCGTGGGTGACACACTCCATGCGAAATTTTTCAGAAAAGCGGCCTCCTGAACTGGCACGATATCTGCAAACTCTTTGGGTGAGAGTGAGTATGTCTCAAAGATGCTTCTTCGTCATCTGGACGCTCCTAGCTCCGGTCGCCGGCGCTGCAGCCGGCCCAGCTGAATCTAGTTTGGCGCCGACGGCAAGCCTGGAACGGGCTCAACGGTCGTCACCTGATTTCTTGTTTGACCGACCAAGCCTATCGGTGGGTATCCGAGGAGAATGGGTCCAGGGGCGAACCGAAAGTGAAATCTTTCGGTTCACGTCTGACTTACTCACGCTTGAGGAAGGCGACCTCAACGCCCCAGGTTTTGCCGTCGACGTTGGGCTTCCGATCGCGTCTCGGCTCGATACGGTTTTCGGAGTCGACATCAGTCGCACGTCAGCGGCCTCAAACTACCGCGATCTCGTTGATGTGGACGGGCTAGAAATTGAACAAACGACTTCACTTTCACAGGTGAGTCTGTCCGGTGGTCTTGAACTGGCCCTCATGCCTCGCGGACGATCAGTTGGCGAGTATGCTTGGATTCCGGGTCGCATCGTCCCGTATGTCGGCGCAGGTGGCAGTCTTTTGTGGTATAGGTTTGAGCAGACGGGTGACTTCGTTGATTTCGTTGATTCATCGATCTTTGGTGCGCGCTTAGAATCGTCGGGGTGGACACCATCGGCCCACGTCTTCGGTGGCATTGATGTTGGCGTGGCACGACGGGTCTCGGTGACGATCGAGATCCGATACCGCTGGGCCAACGCGAGCATGGGCGGGGATTACGTGGATTTCGACCCGATTGATCTCACGGGTGTTCGGCTGACAGGCGGTGTGCAGTTCACATTCTGAGGAGAAGAACCGATGCGAGCATATCTACGAATCGGAATGGGCGCCCTCGCTCTCGTCGTGGTGAACAGTGGGTCGGCTTCCGGGTCTCAAGATGTAGGGCTTGACCCTCAATGGGTTCCGTGGCTGGGGTGTTGGCAGTTATCGGAAGAGCAGCTCGACGCACGTGAGGAGCCCAGAGGTAACATCGCACTGACCGGCCAAACGTCGGTGTGCATCGCTCCTGCCGAACAAGGCGTCCTGTTGACCGCAGCGGTGCGAGACGACGTACTCGTCGAACGACAGTTAATCGCCGATGGCGCACGGCGTAACATTGACACCGCAGAGTGTCAGGGGTGGGAACAAAGCGAATGGTCACGCGACGGGCAACGGCTGTTCACGGAAGGAGAGATTCAGTGCGATGGTGCGCCCATGCGCCGAGTACACGGGGTCAGCCTCATGCCCGCCCCGTCGAGTTGGGTGGATATTCAGCTCGTCGAGTTCGATGACCGGCAGCAGCTGGAGATTCGCCGCTATGCACCAATGCCGCTCTCACAGATAACCAATCTCCCTGGGGCTCCGGCGAGCCTGCCGCTCGATCCAGCTAACCTAAGACAAGCTCGCCGAGCAAATACTGAAGAACTCGTCCTCTTCGACGTGATAGATGCCAGTAAGACGACTGACGTGCGCGTCGTCGAGGCACTGCTTATCGAGACCGAGCCAGACTTGAACATCGATTCGACGGCGCTGATTGCACTGGACGACGCCGGCATCGACCACGGCGTGATTGACCTACTGGTGGCACTCTCGTATCCAGATCACTTCGTCGTTCAACAGCGAAGTCGGGGCGGTAGCTGGTCGGCCGGTGCGCCGGTAGGATATGGCGCATTCGGCAGGTTCTACGACCCGATCTGGTATGGCGACCTTTATCCGTACTACGTCACGCCATTTGGATCTAGGGGATGGAGTGGGGGCTACTACCCGTATTTTATTGGGGCATCAACTAGTCCGTTCGTCGTGCTACCGGCAGGCGTGGTCGATCCGTCATCCTCGTCCGGACGCGTCTACCGCACACACGGATACACAAGGGTTCGACCACGCTCGGTCGACGCAGCTCAGCAAGTCGGGTCACGGGATTCGCCGTCTCCCGGCACGCGTGGTCGGCGCGTGCGTACGTCGGGCGGATCGTCGAGTGGCGGCGCGGCTACCGGTGGCGGCTATCGTGGCGGCGGGTCGGGATCGGGTCGACGAGCTGTGCCCCGGGGAAAGTAGAACGGAAAAGTTCGCTACCCCACGAACTGAACTTCGAACATTTTGGGCCAATTCTTGCCCGTAATGTAGAAGGTCTCCGTGTTCGGGTCGTACGCAATCCCGTTCAGTACATCTGTGCCACGTGTTTCTTCTGGTGTCAGTAGACCCGACGCGTCGATCTGATGCGTCACGCGCCCGCTACTCGGGTCGATGATGACGATGGCGTCATCCTGATAAACGTTCGAGTACACCCGATCCGAAACACATTCCAGCTCGTTGAGCTTCGTGAGCGGCAACCCCCGGAGTGTAACCCGAACGGCACCGATCTCTTTGAACGTCGACGGGTCGCGAAAGGTCAACGTGTCGGACCCGTTGCTCATGATCAGACGGCGGCCGTCGTAGCACAGCCCCCACCCCTCGCCACGATACCGAAACGTTCGGATCTGGTCGAAGGTTTCAAGGTCGTATACCATCCCGCGTTCGGCCTGATAGGTCAGCATGAACAGCTCGTTGTCGCCAACGAGCGCTAGCCCCTCACCGAAGAACGCGGGCGAGATTGAAATCTGCTGATCGACTACTCCCGTCCTGGGATCAATCTGCCGCAATCGCGATTCACCATATTGCCCAGTGCTCTCGTACAGATGACTATCGTGCCACACGAGACCCTGCGTATACGCGGATGTTTCGTGGGGAATCGTTCGCAGCACCGAGACTCGAAGAGAGCGCAGGATTCGGACGGCGGACTGGGTCTCACGAGCGTCGGTTCCACTCGACAGCCAGAGAGCCCAGGCGCTGCCAGCGAGCGCGATGGCGAACAAGCAGGCCCCCGTTAGCAGCGGTCTACCCGGTGACCGACGTTCGACGCTCTCGCGACGCGTCTTCTTGCGCTGTCTGCTCACTAGCCGGTCCTATCTCGGAAGCGCTTGATTTTACATGACATCCGAAGATCTCGGCGACAGTCTTCGAACCGAACCGGTCGTCGACGAATTCCAGCTGGTCCGGTGGAATGTGACTGGGGTGCGGTACGCCGCACGCGTAGGCCAGCCGCAGCAAATCCTTTCGCAACGAGACGATGTAGTTGGCAAGTCGCACCGATTTCAACGTCGGATCCAGCCCGCGGATGAGCCATCGATTCTGGGTCGCAACGCCTGTCGGGCAGTGGTTTGTGTGACAGCGCTGAGCCTGGATGCAGCCGATCGCCAGCATCGCCTCTCGACCTACGTTGATCATGTCGCAGCCCAGGGCAAATGCCAACAGCGCTGGCTCGGGAAACCCGAGCTTGCCGGACCCGACAAAGACGACCTGATCTGCAACTCCCGCCTCATCGAATACAGTCCGTACTCGGCTGAAGCCGATCTTGAACGGCAATGCGACGTGGTCGGTAAACACGAGCGGTCCCGCTCCAGTACCGCCTTCACCGCCATCTACCGTAACGAAATCAACGCCTCGTCCGGTCGTGGCCATCAGCCGAACCAACTCACGCCAGAAGGCAATTTCACCAACCGCCGACTTGATTCCTACGGGCAGACCTGTTTCGTCGGCAATATGCTCGACGAAGTCCAGAAGGCTGTCGGCATCGTGAAACTCCCGGTGCGCCGCCGGACTCACACAATCGCAATCGCTACGAATGCCACGCACGCGCGCGATCTCGGCCGATATCTTCCGTTTCGGTAGCAACCCTCCCACCCCGGGCTTGGCACCCTGGCTGAGCTTGACCTCGATCGCGCGAATCGGTCCCTGGGCAACGCTCTCCTTCAGACGATTCATATTGAATCGGCCATCGCCGTCGCGGCAACCGAAATATCCCGTGCCGATCTGCAGCACGAGGTCGCCGCCTTTCAGATGATGCGATGACACGCCTCCCTCGCCGGTGTTGTGGAGACAACCGGCAACTCGTGCCCCAAGGTTGAGCGATTCGATTGCAGGACCACTGAGGGAACCAAAGCTCATGCCAGACACGTTGACTACCGACGCTGGCCGGAACGCCTTCGGCCGGCCGCGATGGGCGCCGAGCACCTTCGTGCAAGCGATGGCGAAATGAGAATCGCTGGCCGGTGCGGCGAGCGGAAACGCCTTGTGTTTAACGATCAAATAGTTCGGCGATAGCTCCATGTCATTGTCCGAGCCAAAACCGAAATACGGGTTCTGATTCTTCGATGACGAGTAGATCCATCGCCGCTGGTCACGGCTGAATGGCCGCTCCTCGTCATTGTTAGTAACGATGTACTGACGCAGCTCCGGACCAATTGACTCGAACAAGTAGCGGAAGTGTCCGACGATCGGAAAGTTTCGGAGGATCGCGTGCTTCCGTTGCGCGAAATCGTAGACAACGACCGCGATAAGCAGTGCGACGATGAACCAAACCATGACTTGTTACTAGGCTTATCGGCTTCGATCACCTAATTCAGGAGTGAACGCTCCACGCGGTCGAGCCGGCCGGTTACACTCGCATGAGCACTGGCACCGTCCGATGCCCGGTCGCTCAGCCTGTCATCTCAGCATACAGCGTTACCCGGCGTCGGTAGACATCAAGCTCGACTTTCAGCTCTAGATCAGTCTTGAAATCGACGACCGTCTAAGTATCAAACGTGTAATGCCCATCGTCAGACTCAAGAAACGTCAGCTCCACGACACCCGCAATAATCGTTCCGTCCTCCTCGCGAACCAACACCAGCACTTTACGTCGGCACTGCCGTCAAGCCATGGCCACCTTGGCGCGCCCAAGGATAGGGTGTCGGACCGCTAAGGTGACGACCGTGACGGCAGCGAACAGCTCCGTGTCACTGCCACCAAGCAAACGTCCGCTCAGTCGAGCAAGTCGCGCGCCACAGCACGACGAACCGCAACCTGCGCCCGATGGCGATGGTGAGTCAACTCAGCGTACTTTACCTCGCGCGATAACTGCGCCCCGCGGGGGACTATGAGTCCCGCGTCGCCAATGAGATGATGCCTTCGGTGAGAGTTTCGTTGTATCGGCATTCTCGTGTTTCGGCCATTCAACTCGGCTCGCAGCATCTTGCGCTGCTGCATAACAGCATCGTGGCATCGGAGACAGAGCTTGGCGGGTGCACGGCCATGGTAGTGATCAAGACTTTTGCGCGCCCGGGCGCGTCCACACACGACGCAGATCGAAACGGAGGCGCTCCCAGCGTGACCAGACCCGGACACCTCGCCTTCAAGAAACTCAAACTCCAGTTCCCGCGCGGTGGCCTCGTGGTGTCGACCCATCCTGACCTCCTTCGCCGCCCAGTCTAAGCAGAGGGTATGACAAGGTAGGTCACAACTTGCATTTATTTTATTGAGACGACGAACTACTGCACAAAGGTTTTCGAGATGGCACGCAATACCGAAATTGTCCGACAGTGGCGCCTACTCAAAGAGCTTGAAGGATCCCGCGGGGTCACTATCCGGTACATGGCCGGTCTCACGGGGGTAACGACTCGGACAATCCGCCGTGACCTTGATGCCATTCAGGAAGCCGGCTTTGCCCTTTACGACGAGGTGTTCGATGGTGAAAAGCGGTGGAAGCTACGCACACGACCCTTTCGGGTGCTCGACGACAATAGCTTCACGTTGGGTGAAGTCGCCGCTCTCTACCTGAGCCGTACGCTCATGGAGTGTTTGTCGGGAACGCCGTTCGCTGAAGAGCTCGCACAGGCCTTTGGTAAACTCGAACGGACGCTGGGATCTCGCACGCGAGCATTCCTGGACCGGCTGCCCACGGTCATCCAGGCGAAGGCCAGCCCAGCATCAAAACGCACTCAAGCGTACGAGCATAAAACGATCGCTAAGCTTCTCGACGCGATGCTGAACCAGCGACGTGTGGCGATGCGCTATCACTCGTTCTCCAGCGGTCAGGAGAAGATGTATCGTGTCGATCCGTATCGGCTGATCTACGGACATGGGGGGTTGTATCTGTTCGCGTACGTCGCAAACTATTCGCAGATCCGCACATTCGCGGTCGATCGAATACGGCGGCTAGCAGCCTGTCGGACTTAGGCCCGGGTTTTATAATAGGGCTTGTCGAGTCGAGGAGGTCGAAGTAGATGCCGAAGTTCGTACAGCGGCACCAGTCGCAGCTGTATTTGCTGCCGCCGGACCTGCGCGATTGGCTGCCGGAGGACGATCTGGCGCACTTCGTGGTTGAGGCGGTGGAACGGGTGCCGCTGGAGCGGTTCCAGGTAAACGAACGGGGCACCGGATCGGCGCAGTATCACCCGCGGATGATGCTGGCGTTGCTGGTGTACTGCTACGCGAACGGGATCTTCGGCTCGCGTCGGATCGAGCGGGCGACGTATCGGGACATTGGCGTTCGGTACGTGGCGGCGAACTGTCACCCGGACCACGACACGATCTGCACGTTCCGGCGCAGCAACTTCGATGCGGTAGCGGAGGCGTTCCTGCAGGTACTGCTGCTGGCGAAGGAGCTGCAGCTGCTGCGTGTTGGGACGGTGAGCGTGGACGGGACGAAGGTGGACGCGAACGCGAATAAGCGCAACAGCCTCCGCTACGACCGGGCGGGGGCGTTGCGCGAGCAGTTGCGAGGCGAGATCGAGGGGTTGTTGGATCAGGCGGAGCACGCCGACACGGACGCCGCGCCGGACCCGCAGGGTCTGCCGGAGGAGTTGTCGCGGCGGGACAAGCTGCGGGTGAAGCTGGACCGTGCGTGCGCGGAGTTGGAACGGCGTGCGCAGGCGCGTGCGGACTCGGAGCGGGCGGAGTACGAGCGCAAGGTGGCGGCGCGGGAGCGGCGTACGGGATCGCGCAAGGGTCGGCACATCAAACCGCCGACGGAAGCGCCGGAGGCGGAGGAGCAGATCAACCTGACGGACGCGGACAGTGCGCTGATGCGCAAGAGCCGGCGCCATGAGTACCGCCAGGCGTACAACGCGCAGGCGGCGGTGGATGCCGACGGCAGTCAGTTGGTGTTGGGGGCTAGGGTGAGCGTGTGCGCGAGCGACCGCAACGAGTTGGTGGCGGATGTGGATGCGATCCCGGCGGCGTTGGGCGCGGCGGATCGGGTACTGGCGGACAGCGGCTACGCGACGGGCAGCGAGGTGTCGCAACTGGCAGGTCGCGGTGTGGAGGTGTTGGTGGCGACGGGGGCGGAAGGCCAACGGCGCCAGCACGACTTCCGACCGGAGCCGCCGCACCCGCTGGCGAAGGAGCCGCAGGCGGACTGGATCAAGTCGATGCAGCAGAAGATGGCACTGCCGGAGCACCGGGCGCATTACCGTTTGCGCAAGCAGACGGTGGAGCCGGTGTTCGGGATCGTGAAGCAGGCGATGGGCTTCCGGCAGTTTCTGCTGCGGGGTCTCGAGAAGGTGGAGGGCGAATGGGCCTTGGTAACGCTGGCGTATAACTGCCGACGCTTGCACAACCTCAGGCTGGCATGACGGGGCTATAAGGAGCGGAACTTGGCGTGTTCGCGACCCACCAGAGGCGTCAGAAAGGCCTCCAGGCGCCGTCAGCGACCGATGGCCAGGAATACAGTCCCCGTTTCGGTCGAAGCGGCCCTCCCGGCACAGAGACACAGGGCGTCGTTCACACAGGTGCCAAGTCGCTTCCGCGCGCGTTTGCCACGCCCAAGTCCGACAGGCTGCTAGCCCGCACCGATCTCGATCCACAGTTCCTTCACCGACCGATGCGGTACGACATTGGCCTGCCAAGCCCAGTCATCTGATTCAGAATGTTGCACGCGAGGACGACCTCAGTCCCCCGCCCTGCCGGACTGCACGCTCGAAGGCCGTCTCCGATGATCGACGTGTACCTGAAGAACGCGTTCTCCACGCGGGCCTGCCCATGGTAGCCAGACATCTGCTTCCAGCGCCGCCGTCCTGTCTCCTTGACCGCTAGGATCGTGCGATCACGAGCGCTCGACCGCGGACCGTGTCGAGACACGTTAGCCGTACTCGTCGGCGGAACCACGACGGTCGCGCGACGCGCACCGGCGGCCTCGTAGAAGCCGACCGTATCGTAGGCGGCATCCGCCGTCACCCGTCCGAGGGCGCCGTCGACCGCCTCGATCAACGTGATGCCAGTCGTCGCGTCGTCGACGCTCGCTTCCGTCAGGGCCCGGGCGACGATCACACCTGATCGGTCGACACCGAGATGCCGCGTCTTCCAGCCTCGCCGCCTCCGTCCTCCATGTTGCGCCGCGGCCCATTCACCCTCGCCCACGATCGAGAGGCCCGTGCTGTCGACAATGAGATGTAGGCCGACACCTGCGGGGGCGCGACGAAGCGTGAGGTCGAGATGCTGGCCACGCCGGGAGAGCGTGGTGTGATCGGGCGCGGACAGAGCGAGACCCAGCATCCCGAAGATCGACGTCAAGAAGCCTTCAGTCTGCCGCAGGGGCAGGTGGAAGATGAGCCGGAGCATCAGCGCGGTTTCGATGGCGAGATCGGAATACGGCCGCTGCCCGCCACGTTTGCCGACCCCCACGGCCTCCCAAGCGGCGATCGCATCCGGGGCCAACCACACGGTGATATCGCCGCGCTGGACCAGCGCTCGGTCGTATACCGGCCAATTTCCGACGTGGTATTGTGTCGTGTACTTCGGGTGCACGCTCGACTTCATGTCGAGATCATGCACCTGCTGTCGCCACGATGGCCAGGAGGTCGATCGTGGCGCACCGATGGCGCGGGATCCGCGTAAGGTGCGTTTAATGGGCCGAGGTCCGGTCAGTGCTGGTCGAGTCTCCCAAGTAATCTCAGGCCATGCCGCCTGCGCTCCAGTTCCTCGTTCTCACGTTCGCTGGCTGGGTGAACCGCCACCAAGACGATCTGATCGCGTATCTCCGGGAGGAGAATCGGGTCCTCCGGGAGCACCTGGGCCCTCGGCCGCTTCGCCGGACCGATGCCCAACGCCGTCGACTCGCCGTGCGCGGCCAGTAACTCGGACGGCGCGTCTGGATGCAGGTCGCCGGCATCGTCACGCCTGACACGATTCTCCGCTGGTACCGGAGATGGATCGCCCAGACATACGACGGCAGCGCCCGCCGCGGTCGCGGCCGGCCGATGACGCGCCGTGACGTGGCCGCGCTCGTGGTCCGGATGGCGGTCGAGCATCCCCAGTGGGGGGACACACGGATCCGCGGGGTGCTCTCGCACCTCGGCCACGAGATCGCTCGGACCCCGGTGACGCGGATCCTGCACGACCACGGAGTCGACCCGGCTCCCGAGCGGAGCCGGCGCATGCCCTGGAAGACGTTCCTGCAGGCGCCCTGGGAGGGCCTCACGGCCTGCGATCTGTTCACCGTCGAGGTGCTCACGCTGGCCGGGCTCCAGCGGTACCTGGTCTTCTTCGTGATCGCGCTGCAGTCCCGCCGCGTGCCCATCGCCGGGATCCATCCGCAGCCGTACGGCACGTGGATGGAGCAGAGGGCCCGCAATGTGACGGACCCGGTTGATGGCTGCGTGCGCCGCGCCCGCTATCTGATTCACGACCGCGACCCGCTCTCCACGCGGGGGTTTGGCGAGATCCTGGAGGGCGGGGGTGTCCAGCCGATCCGTCTCCCGCCGAAGAGTCCCAATCTCAACGCGTATGCCGAGCGGTTCGTCCGCTCTATTCAAGGGGAATGTCTCAGTCGCGTCGTCTCCCTCGGCGAAGGGCCCCTGCGTCTCCTCGTGGGCGAGTACGTCGACCACGACCATCGCGAGCGAAACCACCAGGGACTCGACAACCAGCTCCTGCAACGACCGCCACCGCCGGTGAGCCTGGCCGCCGACGTGCAGCGGCGGGAGCGTCTGGGCGGATGGCTCAATTTCTACCACCGGGAGGCCGCATGAGCGGTCGGCCGATTAAACGCACCTTACGAGGTCACGATGATGGTGATGGTGTTCGTCTGCCGCGAGGCGAGGCCGCCGAGGAAATTGGCCGCGCCATACCGCGCCACCGAACCGAGGGCAAGCAGGTAGGCCATGGCGGGTTGCGTGGCGATCAGCCGACGCGATGCTGCAGCGAGCGTGAGGGCATTGACGCCCCTATATGTCAAGACACTCGTTCAGGCCGCCTGGATGATCTCTTGGCGAGCGCGAAAATCGGTCATGCCGCACTGGTAGATCTCGCGAGCGAGGCAACGTTTCAGGCACCGGATGATCTCTCGCTTGGTTCGGCCGTCCGCCGTGCGGCGTGCGACGTAATCAAGGGTCGGCTGATGGTACCGCATGCGGACGATGACGGCTCGATAGAGCGCTGTTGGCTGTCGGTGGCCGCCACGATTGAGGCGGTGCCGGCCAGTGGTCATCCCGGATGAGGCCGGGATCGGACAGGCACCACAGAGCTTCGCGAAGGCGGCTTCCGAGCGAATCCGGTCGGGATGATCGCCGAAGAGGATCAACATCTCGGCCGCAGTGTGGGCGCCGCCTCCGAAGCCCTCCCGGAGGGTGGGCGACGTTTCGGTCGTGCGTCGCGCGAGGTGGCGGTCGTGCGTTGCGATTTCCTCGGCGAGGGCGATCCAGCGGCGGGCGAGCGCCCGAAGGGTGTGCTTGGCGGACGCGGTGGCCGTGTCGAGGGCGGGTGCTTGCGCCGGTCGCTGTTGATCGGTCGCCTTCACCTCCGAGATCTTGGGCGAAAACCGCGGGTTCCCCCCAGGTACACGTGAGCGATGCACGCGATCGACGGGAGGGCCTGCGCCAAGCGCGGGTGTGACAACCGTGGAAACTTGGGCCTCAACATCGTGGGCCCCGGCTCGTTTCCGACGAAGTGGGGCCGACGCTGGCGGTACCGCTGCACGGTCTGCGGGGGAACGGTCAGCACGCACACGGGGACAGCGTACAGCGGCCTTCGCTGCGCTCGTAGGGAATGCGATCAGGTCGCGAGCCTGCGCGTCGAGGGTGTGAGCATTGCTGCGACCGCCCGGGTCACGGGCCATGCCGCCATACCATCGCGCGATGGCTCGAGCGGGCCTCGACAGCGGCGAAGCGCTTCAACCAGCGGATGTTGCGCGACTTCGAAATCATTGAGCTGCCGGCTGATGCGCTCTGCACGTTCATCGGCACCAAGAGCAGCGCCACATGGTTGTGTGCGGCCATCGAGGGGTGTGCCCGATTGTGGGCCGGGAGCGTGCTCGGCCGCCGCGCCTCTCGAAACGCCACGGCCGTTCTCACCGACGTCATCCTCCGCGGACGCGTGATGGGATTCCCGCTGATCGCGACCGATGGGTTCGAGTACTACGTTGGGGTGAGTGAGCGCCTCTTTGGGTCGGCGTGCGTCTCTGGTCACGTGCTCAAGACTCGGCGGAACGATCGCGTCGTCCGAGTCGAACGGCGCCGGAGGATCGGCACGGCGGGTCGGCTGAAGGCTGCGCTGTGGGAGTCGGAGGATTCCGAGACCCTGCACACCTCGTTCGTCGAGCGTCTCAACCTCACGATTCGCCAAGGCTCGGCGTCCTTGCGCTGTCGCTCGCCCTGCCACGCCCGTGGCGCCGACCAGCTCCACGGGCCCGTCGATCTCTTGCGCTGCTATGACAATGTCATCCGGCCGCACAGGGCGTTGCAGTTCGGTCGAGAGACCCGGACGCCAGCGATGCAAGCCAGCTTGGTGAACGCGCCAATGAACTGGAGCGACATCTTCACGGCGCCGGCCGCTCTTCACGCATTCCATGTGGCGGTCGTACGCGTTCCCGTTGCCGTCCAGCTCATGCACACTAGCCCAGCCGCGCTGGCATCGTTTTCGTGGCCGCACGAACACAGATCGGCTGCCTGATCAACAGCGAATGGCGCAAGCACCGCGCCGCGCAGGCACCCGAGCTGGTGTGCGTCTCCGTCGCATAGACCGGGTTCACGATCATGAACCGAGGGGGAGAAGGGGGACGCGCGACCAGGCTTCGCCGGATACAGTTTTGGGTGTTCGGTGCATGATGGCACCGACACGGATAGAAGGTGCGTGAGAGCCGACAGGCTCTTACGATGAACGAAGCCGCCAGCTCATGGGGTGTCGCGCCTGTGGATGCCGGGCGTCGTGTGTCTAGGAGGAACGTATAGCGAGAGGAAGACCGGGGCTTGACGACCGCCCGCCTCATAGAAGGTGTATCGAGCCAGAGACACGAAGCTCGATCGGGATGTGGCGCTCAAGGTGTTGCCGCAAGCCAATGGCGAATGGTCATAGATGAACAGACTATTGGCCGTGTCATCGTGTTGACGCCTCGTGGTCGGCTAACGGTTGAGACGTTCGGGGAACTGAAGAGTCGAGTTGGCCGGCTCTTCTCCAACCTGAACCGCCTGCACATCTGGACTGATACGGATGTTTGACTCTCTGATACTGGAATCTTTGGTTGCAATGGGGCTCTCATCTGCTCTGTGTGACTGCACATGTAAGGAGACCGACGCGACACAGACGGGCATCACGATGGCACGCTGGCGCCCCTGGGCAAAGTTGTCGGAGTATCTCGCTGCACCGTTGGTGCTCGTCACGCCCTTCGTTCTCTTCGTCACGTACCACGAGTACCGTCTTCTCAGCCAGGAAATACTGTGGTGCGTGCTCATCCTCGTCGGTATCGGTCTGATGGCTTCGGTCGTCACACTACTCGGCGAGATGGCCCGGGTGCTCATCTCGGCAGGGCTCTTGACGTTCTATCTGGATGTTCAAATCGATTGGTTGACGCCCCGCATGATAGCCGCCACCTACCTTGGGCTCGTGCCAGTTTGCTGGCTGCTGCGGAGGCACGTCTGGGAGCTTATGGCTGGTTTCTCAACCGTAACTGTGGTGCTCACTCTCGCATTTCCCGAGAGCACCCGGATCGGCGAAAACGCGTCGGTCCAGGAGGAGGCCACAGCACCCGCAGCAACGCTTCCGCCGCTGCTCCACATAGTGCTGGACGAGCACATTGGGGTGGCGGGAATCCCGACTGACATTTCCGGTGGTCGAGCGCTACGAACAGCGCTCGTAGAGTTCTACGCCGGCAACGGGTTCAGATTTTTGGCCGTGCGTTTTCGCAGTACGTCAACACGAGAGACTCGATGTCAAATCTCCTCAACCTCACATCAGAGGACCGGAGTGCCGTCTATTTTGTGAACCAGACCGGGGATTACCACCTCCCCGTCAACGCCTATTTCCGCATTCTCTCGGAGCGCGGCTACGTACTACGAGTCTATCAGTCCGACTATTTGCGGTTCTGCGAGGCGGAGGATGTGCGGGTCGCGTCGTGCCTCCAGTATCGAAGCAACAGCATCAAGAGTATCGAGGGTGTCCCACTCGACACGGCGCGGAAGACCGTCTTCATCCTCCGCAACTTTCTCCGCCGTTTTACAACGCTTGAATACCTTCGAATGCGCTACCGGCGGAGGCTGCGTCCTTGGCTCCTCGACAGCGGCTTTGCCCCACCTGACTGGCCGTCTGGTCCGGGGGTGATGGCGATCACGGCGTTTCCGGTCATCGACCGGCTGCGTGAAGACATCACCAAGAGCCCAAACGGAACAGCGTTCTTTGCTCATCTTCTGACGCCCCACGCACCGTACGTCTACGATGCTGACTGCGAGCTCCGCTTGGAAGGGTCACAGTGGCTCTGGCCAGAGGTCGCCCCCACAAACACTCCTGCTAGCCGAGCGGAGCTCTACCCGGACTACTTTGAGCAGGTCAACTGTGTGACGCAACAGCTCCAGGGGCTCTTCGACGCGCTGAAGGTGGCCGGAGTGTTCGATGAAGCAACGATCATCGTGCACGGCGATCATGGCTCGCGGATAAATCTAGGAAGTGACCAAGAACGCCTCACGCCGAGTGGCGTTGTGGAACGTTTCTCCACCCTCTTCGCTATCAAATCACCCCAAGTGACGCCCGGCTACGACGAACACATGAGTCCCCTGCAGGATCTTCTTGCATCCGCCGTAGGGCTCGATCCTGTCGTTGATGATCCCGCAAGCGTGTTCTCCGGCACGACGGTGTCCGGACGCTTGCGGAGTGTCCCGATGCCAAGCTTCGGGCAGCGCTAGAAGCTCCGCACGATGACATCCGATACGGCGCTGCGTCCGAGATGCCTGACTACCCTGAGCGACGGGATGACTCTCAAACACGACCAGTTGGTCCAGAAATTGATCGAGAAACTCGTGTGGGCGGTGGCTTGGCACGGCGTTGGTGCACGGATCCCGCGCCCTCGGTGCGCCACGATCGACCTCCTGGCCATCGTAGCGACGGCAGGTGCATGATCTCGACATGAAGTCGAGCGTGCACCCTAAGTACACGACACAATACCACGTCGGAAATTGGCCGGCATACGACCGAGCACTGGTCCAGCGAGGCGATATCACCGTGTGGTTGGCCCCGGATGCGATCGCCCCTTGGGAGGCCGTGGGGGTCGGCAAACGTGGCGGGCAGCGGCCGTATTCCGATCTCGCCATCGAAACCGCGCTGACGCTCCGGCTCATCTTCCACCTGTCCCTGCGGCGGTTCTGTTGCAACGTTTGGGATCACGCGCGAGAGTCCGTTGGGTGGACCTCGCTACACGGCCAATCCGAACACCTTGTGGATCAGCCGCGTCTGACCGACCACGTCGCCCTTCGCCATCCACCGCGCCTGCCCCTTGCGGAGCGCATGCATTATTTCGATACCGCGGACGGTCCGCCACGCCGTGGTGAACCGCTTGAACCCCAGCATCGGCCGGGTACGGCGTTTGATGAATCGATGGTCCTGCTCGATGACGTTGTTCAGATACTTGCATTGGCGGAGAGACGAACGTGGTCGGAAAAACCCCTCGTGTTTGATGGCCTCGAACGCGATCGGGTAAGCGGGGTTCTTGTCCACGTTCACGACGCGAGGGGGCGTCGTATGAGACGCACCGACCGTCTTGCGGAAGAACGCGATGGCCGCATTCCTGTCGCGCGTGGCCCGGAGCAAGAAATCCAGCGTGTCACCGTTGGAATCAACGCCCCGGTAAAGATAGTGTCAGGCCCTGCCGACACGCACGTACGTCTCGTCGATTCGATACGAATCCGTGGTGCGTCTCAGAAATGGCCGGCACCGCTTGTCGATCTCCGGCGCATAGCGCTGCACCCATCGATAGATCGTCGTATGGTCGACACACAGGCCCCGCGCGCGCATCATGTCCTCGAGGTCGCGGTAACTCACGGCATACCGCAAGTACCACCGAACACACAGGAGGATGAGTTCTGGTTCGAACTGACGCCATTGGAACGGATTGTCGCTGGGCATGATGGGGATCCGGTCCAGTCGTTGTCAAAGACCGTCCATCCTGAAGTCGCCGGCCCGAAGTTGCAACAGAACCGCCTCCCTCGATCGGCGGAACGTAGCTCGGCCTAGTTTCAACGGCTCTGTCGCCAACGTCGTACGGGGTAACAGTCTCAAAGTAGTGGTTCAGCAACTCGATCGTGGACAAAACCTTAAGAATCTTTCAAGATTGTGAAGACAGCCTGCCCCTGTGGATTCGGAAAGTCTAATCCATTCAACCACTAGCCGGAGTGGCGAAATTGGCAGACGCGCTGGATTCAAAATCCAGTGAGGTTCACCCCTCGTGTGGGTTCGACTCCCACCTCCGGCACCAGAAAAATTGACCTAATTGAAGCGTAGCCACGTGGACTCTCGACAGCAAAAAGATCGACTCTACCGAATCTTATTCCTGTCGCGTGGTTGAAACTGGTGAATTCGCGGGCTGCGCTATTCGGTCTAATTCCGGTTCTGTTGCAACTTCGGGCCGGCGACTTCAGGATGGACGGTCTTTGACAACGACTGGACCGGATCCCCATCATGCCCAGCGACAATCCGTTCCAATGGCGTCAGTTCGAACCAGGACTCATCCTCCTGTGTGTTCGGTGGTACTTGCGGTATGCCGTGAGTTACCGCGACCTCGAGGACATGATGCGCGCGCGGGGCCTGTGTGTCGACCATACGACGATCTATCGATGGGTGCAGCGCTATGCGCCGAAGATCGACAAGCGGTGCCGGCCATTTCTGAGACGCACCACGGATTCGTATCGAATCGACGAGACGTACGTGCGTGTCGGCAGGGCCTGACACTATCTTTACCGGGGCGTTGATTCCAACGGTGACACGCTGGATTTCTTGCTCCGGGCCACGCGCGACAGGAATGCGGCCATCGCGTTCTTCCGCAAGACGGTCGGTGCGTCTCATACGACGCCCCCTCGCGTCGTGAACGTGGACAAGAACCCCGCTTACCCGATCGCGTTCGAGGCCATCAAACACGAGGGGTTTTTCCGACCACGTTCGTCTCTCCGCCAATGCAAGTATCTGAACAACGTCATCGAGCAGGACCATCGATTCATCAAACGCCGTACCCGGCCGATGCTGGGGTTCAAGCGGTTCACCACGGCGTGGCGGACCGTCCGCGGTATCGAGATAATGCATGCGCTCCGCAAGGGGCAGGCGCGGTGGATGGCGAAGGGCGACGTGGTCGGTCAGACGCGGCTGATCCACAAGGTGTTCGGATTGGCCGTGTAGCGAGGTCCACCCAACGGACTCTCGCGCGTGATCCCAAACGTTGCAACAGAACCCTTCGCGTGCTCTAGGCGAGTGGCAATTTCGAGTTGTTCTGCATTCGCTGGCTTGCTGAAGAGAATGGCGGCTTCCTGAGGTGACGCCGTCAGCCGGTTCTCTCCCTCGTCTAGAACCGTAGAACCTGCACCTGAGACATCGACCTCCACACCTACGATACGACCCAGGCCTTCTGGTACTTCGGACGCCTTATCTTCCAAGTCTTCAATGATGTGATCGAGCGTCGTGCTGAGTCCCGCCGTCCGCGGACGGACAAAGATCACAGGTTCCCGCCACAGGTACGGTCTATCGGTGGTTCCACCTCGTGGCCTACCTTTAAGGAACTCACCATCGTTGAACAGTCCTTGCACTAGACGTCGGAAGAATCCTTCCGTGCCCGCACCGCCGAGCGGTTCCACAGGCTCGGTCTCAAGTTCCCGATCGAAGTGAGCAATCATATGCTTCCTTCAATCGTCGGCACAAGGCGAAGCAATGCACGCTGCAGTTCCACCTTTTCCGTTCCAGTAAAGAAGCGGAACTCCGGACGAGACGGGTCGAAGCCTAGACTGAGTCGCTGCAGCAGCACTGGATGCTCGACGCGGTGCTCTTCGACATGGAGCATCCCATCTGCTATGACCAGTTCCAGACGATCGCCTTCGCGCTGCATCGTCGTCCAGAGGGCGTAGATCTTCTCGAAAAGTTGGCGTGCCAACACAGCGGGACGTTCAGCGTCAACCCATTTCGTTCGGGTCGCCTTCCAATTGTTGAGGGCGACAATCCTCTCGTCATCGTCGCTGAACCCCACCGTGACAGTTCCCCTTTCCTCGTCACGGAAATTACGGGTGTGCAGCACATCAACGCTTGCTTCAACCGCCTCCCAGCCAGGTTTCAGCCATCCCTCGAGCAAATGCAGTGGCTTCGGGCAACGTGTCAATGTTGCCCGAGCGATGCGAACGATCGGCTCCAACTCCTTGCCGGTCGTATCTTCGTCGTCGTCTTCACTCGGGTCGCCACGTCGTACTGCTATGCATGGGTGCACCGGCCACGAATCCAGTCGCAATACCTGCGGCTGGTCGTCAAGATCTCGCTGCACAGGGTTCTGCAGCTCAGTCAGCGCTTTGAGGAATTTGAACGTCTGGACTAATCGACCCTTCGCGCGCGGGAGGCCGTTTATCGAGTTGCTTCCACGGGTAGTTGCTACGTCGGTCACCAGCGGGGAGCCATCAGAGCTCCTGCGGAAGTCGAAGGGACCAGGCCCCAGGTAGCCGGGGTTTTCCTTTAAATCAACAGTGACGCCCCGTGTTTCTAAATCGTCGAGCAGAGAGCCCGGCAGCGTCGTTAGGGTGTTGTTAGAAAGATAAAGGGACTGCAGACGAGTGAGGTTACGGAACACGGTTGTCGGCAGTGTTGTCAGGTCGTTGTTGGAAAGATAGAGGAGTTCCAGTGCGGTGAGGTCGCTGAACACGTAAGCCGGCAGCGTCGTCAGGAGGGTGTGGTCAAGAAAGAGGGATTGCAGTGTGGTGAGACCGCTGAACACGCCGGTAGGCAGCGTCGTCAGGGCGTTGCCAGAAAGACGGAGTTCCTGTAATTGGGTGAGACCTGCAAAATCGTCCGCGCGGAGGGCCGTCATCCCCTGGCCGGAGAGGTTGAGAGTAGTGATCGCCGCTAGGTGTGCATCCGTCACGAGCGCGCAGTCGTTGATGCCAGACAGTCCGGCCACAATCACGTCCTGCACTTGCTGCGTGCGGCCGTAGATCTTTGCGTCCGTGCCTTGCTCCATGGTGGCTCTCCTACGCCCGGGAGGTCTGGCCTGTGCGCTGTCCGTCACCACGAAGGAGGACACGACGAAACATCACAGAGGGGGGGATATCTGCTGACCGCGACCTGGGCGCCGCCAAGAGGCACGGTTCCTCGTGTCTCTTATTGTCGCCGTCCAGTACCGGCTCGCGGTGTGGTGCTGGGCGCACCCCACACCGATGCGCTGGGCCGGGCTGTCTGGCATGATTGGCGTCTTCTGACAGCGTGATCGTGGTGCGTCGACCAAACTCACGCCCCCTTGCGCTTCAGCTCATGATCATGCTGCGCGAGAAACGTACGAATGTCTTGCGTGAAGTCGAGCAACTGCGTCCACTGTTCCTTATAGAGAGTCACCGGGAAGCGACCCAGTCCGTAGACCGACAGCGCTCCCTTCTCACTCACCTTGAGGTGAAGGCCACGGGACTGCTGGCGCTTCAAGTGCTCGTTCTCAGCCCGGACTCGTGCCAGTTCCGCGTGTAGGTCGTCCTCAGTCATGAATCGCCTTTCCTAAACATACATAAACAGGATGAAGCGGCCGATCCCTCTCGATATGTGATCGCATCTCTGCTTCACACATGGCAACGTGCTCGAAGCGCAGAAAGAGAAGCCAGCCATGGCGTATGGGCCCGCTTGGCCTCGATCACTGCCATGAGCCGTCCGGCTCGGTCGCAGAGCGTGTAGTCAGCGCACGCCGTCAGCGCGTGCTCGAACAGGACGCTCCCCCCAATCGGTTGGGGTCCTCCCGGCGTCCTTGAGCAGCACGTCGATCTGGCCACGAGAAATTCTCCGTCGTTCCGGTCATACGTCCGCCCATGGATCGATGAGGTCAATCCCCATATCCGCGAAATCCAGGACGTTCCTCGTCGCCACCGCCATGCCGCGCGAACGGGCAATCGCTGCGATCTGGCCGTCAGCCTGCGAGACTGGACGCCCGGCGGCCCGACAAGTGGCCGCAATCTCCGCATAGGCGCGCGCCGCGTCGCTGTCGAACGGGAGAACCCGGCCGGCGAATAGACCACCGAAGGCGCGATCGGCGGCCTCGGCGATGCCCCGGCGGCGTCTGCCCTCGGGCAGGAACGCGATACCAGTGCGCACCTCCGCCTCTGTCACCGCCGTCACGAATAGCTCCCGCGTCGGCTGGTCATCCAGCCAGTCGAGTACATCCGCGTGCGGATCGTCGCGCATCAGTTCGGAAACGACATTGGTGTCCAGCACAACCATCACCGCCGCCTTAATCGAACTGGGGCGGCTTGCGTATCGGCTCGCGTGGGGGCACCTCGAGCTCCACGCCGCCGAAGGGCTTGAATAACCCGTGAAGCGCTGTCCCCAGGCCTTTCGTCGGCGCTGCCTCTCGCTCGACCGCATCGGCCAGGATCAGCCGCGCTTCTTGTTCCATCGAGCGGCCGTGCCCGGCCGCCCGCTTGCGAAGCCGGGTCTTCACGTCGTCGTCAAGATTACGGATCGTGATACTCGCCATGGCCATGCCTCTCTGCTGGCAATTGGCCTCAATCTACACTATGATTGCGATGCAATCAAGGCGCTGCCGTGAGGGAATCCATGCGTAAGCCCTGAACCCCATCCTGTGAACCGCATTGTGGATTCCTTATTATCGATTTCTCTACGGCACCGCTAGACTAGCCCGCTGCGGTATCCAGCTGAACATGATTGCCAACTGGAAAACGAAAGCTCGGTACCCACGTGCTGGCAAGCACGAGCGACCTACGGCCTCTCTGGATGCTGAAATCCAACAGCTGCTGGCTAAGATCGGAGCACTCGTGATCGAGCGGGATCATTTATCCTAGGCCTTCGCTGGTTGAACCACGACCGAAGGTCGGGGTGGTTGATCCCGACCATGCTCGGCTCAGCGCAAACGGGTACGGTATCTGCTACTACGGCGGCTGGGGTCGTAAGCGTCCCCGATCGCCTGACATCCAAGAGTAGACTGCTCCGGTTCAAGGAGCGGTTATGCGGAAGTCAAAGTTCAGCGAAGTGCAGATTGCCACCACGCTGAAGGAAGCGGCACTTGACACGCAGCACTCACAGATCTGGGGCGTGCCTTGGTCACCGACCCGTTAGACTGACGCTTCCGGTATGGTCCTGGTAACCGCTACTACACGTTTGTCCCGCGAACTCCGGCAGGACTATGACCGGAAACAGGAGGCCGCTGGCCTTTCCTCCTGGCCGACCGCCCAGATCCTACCCTTTTCAGCCTGGCTTTCCGAGTTGTGGACGGGCTGGTTGTATTCCGGACCGACCAGGCCAGCCCCGCGCCTGCTCCGACCCGCAGAGGAACGAGTAGTTTGGGAGAGCATCGTTCGCTCAGGGGCTGAGAACCTGCTGCTGGAAGTACCCGCGACTGCCGAAGCAGCCCTTGATGCCTGGAATCTTCTGTGTGCTTGGGCCCTTCCGCTGGATGCCCCGGAATGGAGAGATTCTGCCGATTCTGAGACCTTCCACCTGTGGGCCAAGGTGTTTAGCCGCCGATGCCGTGAGAGGGGCTGGTTGTCCGGCGCCGAACTCCCGGCGTTTGTTGCAAACCTCGTCGGTGAGGGAGCGATACCGGTTCCTGAGGACGTTGAAGTGGCGGGGTTTCTCGAGCCAACGCCTGTCCAGCAACGAGTTTTTGATTCCCTCACAAGCCGTGGTGTCAAAATCCTGGAGCGTACTCTTCCAGATTCCACCAGCGAGGGCGTCCGCCTAGGCCTGGTCGATCGCACCCGCGAAATTCGTGCTGCTGCCGAATGGGCGCGCAACATGCTGGAAAGTGCCTCGGACGCGACCGCCTCGGAGTTCCGGATCGGCGTCATCGTTCCCGACCTCGGCCGATGCCGCAGCCAGATCGAGCGTATTTTTGCCGAAGCCTTCCATCCCCGCAACCGTCTGCGGCCCGACCTGGATCCGCGGCAACTCTTTAACATCTCTCTCGGACTACCCGTCAGCGAATATCCGATCATCGATGCGGCATTCCTCTTCGTCGGCACTAACCCTGAGGCACTGCCCATTGAGATCGTCGGCCGACTTCTGCGATCCCCTTTTGTGCATGGTGCCGAGGAGGAATTAACGAGCCGGGCTCTCTTGGATGCGGCGTTACGCGCGTTGCGGGAGCCTGCGGTCTCGTTGGCGGACATCATCAAGAGGGCCAGTAGAGGCGATGTCTTGTATCGGTGTCCAATGCTCTCGTCACGACTCAGGGCGTGGTCGGACGCGCGACAGAGCTTGCGAGCCCCGCAGATGCCCAGCGACTGGGCTCCCGCATTATCCCAAGTACTGCAGGCGATCGGATGGCCCGGAGACAGAGGCCTCAACAGCAGTGAGTACCAAACGCTGGAGGTGTGGAATGAACTGCTCTCCGAACTGGCGGGCCTCGACAGCGTCACCGGACGCATCCCGCTGGACACCGCCGTCGGTATGCTGCGGCGCTTGGCTTCATCCAGGCAATTTCAGCCCGAGTCCGAGCCCGCGCCGGTCCAGATTCTGGGCGTGTTCGAATCCTCGGGCCTGCGGTTCGACCGGCTCTGGATTATGGGGATGCACGACAATGCGTGGCCGCCGGCGCCCGCCCCCGACCCTTTCTTGCCGTTTCGTCTGCAGCGCCGTTTCAACCTGCCTCGCTGCTCACCGGACCGGGAACTGGAGTTCACTCAAGTGCTCACCACGCGGCTTCTGGCGAGCGCTCCCACCGTCGTTGTGAGTTATCCCCAACGGGAAGACGATTCCGATTTGAGAGTGAGCCCGCTGTTTCGCGCATTGCCTGAAGTTGCGGTGGACGACCTGGGACTTCTCGCGTCGGCCCGCTATGTCGAACAACTTCACGGCTCGTCCCGCATGGAAACGCTGGAGGATCACCATGGACCTCCGTGCGACGATGCCGCGCTCAACGGAGGGATGTCCCTATTCAAGCTGCAGGCCGCATGCCCCTTCAAAGCGTTTGCCGAATTACGCCTTGGAGCGAAAGCGCTGGATCAGCCGGAACCAGGGCTGAGTGCACTCGACCGAGGGCAACTGATTCACCGCATTCTCGAGCGGATCTGGCAGGCATTGGAATCCCATAAGGGATTGCTTTCGACTCCTGCAGACCGTCTGGAGGCAATCGTGCGTACGATCGTCGGTGCGGAGGTCCAAGGCTTGTCTCAACGTCGCCGCGCCCTCCGAAGGCCTCGATTTGCGGCCATCGAACAGGTGCGACTCGAGCGTGTCATTGGGGATTGGTTGCTCCTTGAAATGAAACGGCGGCCTTTCACGGTGCTCGAACAAGAAGAAAACCGGCGCGTGACAGTGGGTGGCATCGATTTGCGTATCCGCGCCGACCGCGTGGATTCTCTCGAAGATGGGGGACTGATCATCCTGGACTATAAGACCGGTGAGTGCAGCCCATCCGATTGGGACGGGCCTAGGCCGGATGAACCGCAACTGCCCATCTACGCCGTCACATTGGATTCTCTGGTGGTGGGTGTGTTCTTCGGCAGACTCAAGACTGGACAAGTCGGCTTCCGGGGGCTGGCTCACTCCGAAGGCATTGTTCCCGGCGTCAAGGTGCCCGACACCCAGGCGCCACTCGGCGAGACGATAAGAAACTGGCGTGATGTCCTGGATCGACTGGGCAACGACTTTCGAGCGGGACGAGCCGCGGTCGATCCGAAGAACCGCCATCTGACCTGCCGGTACTGCGCTCTACCAACACTCTGCCGGATCAGTCAGGCCGACGACCATCAGTCGGAGCGCGACGATGCCTGAACGCGTCCAGGATCAGGCAGAGCGCCTCCAGGCGCTCGATCATACCCAATCATTCATTGTGCAGGCACCGGCCGGTTCCGGGAAAACCGAGCTCCTTATTCAACGATTCCTGACATTGCTGGGCCGAGTCAATCAACCGGAGGCCGTCGTTGCGATCACTTTCACGCGGAAGGCAGCCGCCGAGATGCGCCACCGGGTGATCGCAGCCCTCCAGAGCGCCTCGGGGCAGGAGCCCAAATCGCCGCATGAAAAACACACGTGGAAACTCGCACAGGAAGCCCTCGCTGAAAACGACAGATTGAACTGGCGTTTGACCGAACATCCCTCGCGTCTCCGAATTCAGACGATTGATTCCTTGTGCGCCACACTCGTTCGGCAAATGCCCTGGGTGTCCAGGATGGGTGCGCCACTGCAGCCGGAAGGAGACTTGCAGCATGTGTACCGTCAGGCGGCCCGCCGAACCCTGGCGATGTTGGATGCCGATGAGACTCGGACCGAGGTATCCGGTGCGTTATCGCGACTTCTCTCCCATCTGGACAACAATGTCGGAACCGTCGAGACACTGTTAAGCACCATGCTTGGGAGTCGTGACCAGTGGTTGCGCCATGTGGTCGGGAATCCCGCGTCCGCCCTTCTGCGCGAGGACCTTGAGTCTTCACTCACCGCAGTCATCGAGCGTGCGCTCGCACCCCTCGCGACGGCATTTCCAGCACGCTTCAGAGACGAAACAATCGAGCTGGCCCGCTTTGCGGCTGGGAATCTTGCCCAGGAAGGCCGAGCAAGCCCCCTCGCTATCTGCGCCGAACTCAGGGACTTTCCAAGTGCCGCCCTTGATTCGCTTCCTCTGTGGCTGGGACTTGCGGACATGTTTCTGACTGGGCAAGGAATGCCGCGCCGTCGGCTGACGAAGAATGAGGGATTTCCGGCAACTGACGCGGGCCGTGCGGCTAAAGATCGCTTGCGTGCGATCGAACTCGAACCGGCTGTCGTGACGTCGTTGCACGCATTGCGATCATTACCGCCGGCGCAGTTTAGCGAAACACAGTGGGCTGTACTGGGAGCCCTGATGCTCTTGCTGCCTCTGGCCGTCGCCCAGCTTCGACTGGTCTTCCAGGAGGAGGGCTGTGTCGACTTTACTGAGATAGCGATCGGAGCACGAACCGCCCTGGGTTCGGACGAAGCCCCCACCGACCTTGCCTTTGCTCTCGATTGTCGAATCCAGCATCTGCTGATTGATGAGTTTCAGGATACATCCCAGAGTCAGTACACCTTACTCACCCGATTCATCAGCGACTGGCAGCCGGGGGACGGCCGGACGTTGTTTCTGGTCGGCGACCCGATGCAGTCGATCTACAGCTTTCGCGAAGCGGAGGTGGGGCTCTTTCTGCGTGCGCGGACCGATGGAGTGGGCGCCCTCCCGTTGACGCCACTGACACTCTCGGTGAACTTTCGTTCCAGTGCAGGAATCGTGGATTGGGTGAACCTCGCTTTGAGTCACGCCTTCCCGGACACCGAGGAGCTGTTCACCGGAGCCGTAACGTACGAACCATCAGTGCCGTTCAAGACCGACAGTTTTGACGGTGCCGTTCGCATACATCCGTTTCTCGTGAGAGAGTCGGGACCGGAAGCCGAACGAGTCCTCGAAATCATCAACGAGAGCCAACTGACGCGCCCCGATGAAACGATCGCCGTCCTCGTGCTGGCTCGCAGTCACTTGGTCAGTATCGTCTCGGCACTTCGTCGGGCCGGGAAGAAATTTCGTGCCGTGGAGATCGATGCGTTAGGCGAACGTCCGGTTGTCCAAGACTTGCTGGCGCTCACTCAGGCGCTCTTGCATCCCGGGAATCGGCTGGCCTGGCTGTCGATTCTTCGGGCGCCGTGGTGCGGCCTGACGCTTGTGGACCTTGAAGGGCTGGTGCACGGTAACTCCGCGATCGCAATGTGGGATCTCCTACAGGATCCAACGACCCGATCCCGGTTGTCTTCCGAAGGCAGAACCTGCCTCGACCATCTGATTCCCCTGCTCTCCGATGCCCTTGCCCGACGAGGAACATTGCCTGTTCGCCGATGGGTGGAAGGCGTGTGGATCGCCCTGGGCGGCCCGGCATGCCTCGACACTCGGACGGAGTTAGAAGACGCCGCCGCCTACCTGGATCTCTTAGAGCAGTCACTAAGCGGATTGGATCTCTTGAACGAGAGGAAATTCGCCGTGGATGTTGCCCGCTTGTTCGCCCCTCCAGACGTGGAGGCCAGCGAAGCCTTGCAATTGCTGACGATTCATAAGGCCAAGGGGCTGGAGTTCGATACAGTCATTGTGCCGGGATTGGGACGTCGCCCGCGGCCGGACGATCCGCACTTGCTGACGTGGCTTGAATATATGGATGGCCGTCAGTCTCGTCTGCTGCTGGCACCGATCCATGAGGTCGGCGGCGACAAGGATTCGCTCTATGAGTACTTGCGGAAGGTTGACTCTGAAAAACGCGGCCATGAAAGTACGCGTCTCTTGTATGTGGCTGCCACCCGAGCACGGAAACACTTACATCTCTTGGGACACGCAACACTGGATCATGAAGGCACGGCATTGAAGGCTCCCAATCCGAGGGCCCTGCTGGCCAAGATATGGACAACGGTCGAGCCAGCATTCGAGGATGTGTTGAAGAGTCAGGGCATACCGGAAGACGTCGAAGAACAGACAGGCACAGTAGAGCCTGAAGGCGTCTCACTGCGGCGCCTGGCTGCTGATTGGGTACGGCCCCTTCCACCCGAAAATCTCGTTTGGAAGCCGCAGAAACAGCCGTCCGAGATGGAAGACGGCGTAGCACGCCATCCAGTCTTTGACTGGGCGAGTGAACTGCAGCGCCGAGTGGGAATCGTCGTCCATCGGATGCTTCAGGAAATGCGCGTGCCGGATCGTCTGGACTTCAGCGAAGACATCCTCCGTATTGCACTCAAGTCCGAAGGGCTAGACGGGGAGAAGCTCGACGAAGCCGTGTCTCGGGCGAGATCAGCTCTGCAGAACACGGTCGGGGACGACCGCGGCGGTTGGATTCTTTCCCAACACGAACACGACGAACGGGAGTACGCGCTCTCCGCCGTTGTCGAAGGACGAGTGCGGCGCTTTATTCTGGATCGTACTTTTGTGGACGGCGGCACGCGGTGGATCATTGACTACAAGACGGGCACCCATACTGGTAGCGCCCTGGATAGGTTCTTGGAAAACGAGCAGGCACGGTATCGTGCGCAGTTGGAGGGTTATGCAAGCGTGATCCAGACCTTGGATGCTCGTCCTATCCGCCTAGGTTTGTACTTTCCCATGCTCCAGGGATGGAGACAGTGGCCCTTCGTGGACCAGTCTGTCTGATACTCGACAACGAATGTGGCATTCCGGCACTGGTGCCCGTGAAAGTCCACCGTCAGGTTTCCACCGGTCCTTGTCGGCGGCCTGGTAACGCGCGGCCGGAAGCTCTTCTGACTGGCCCACGCCGGCACTGACGCCCCTATATGTCAAGACACGCGTTCAGGCGGCCTGGATGAGCTCTTGGCGAGCGCGAAAATCGGTCATGACACGCTGGTAGATCTCGCGAGCGAGGAAACGTTTCAGGCACCGGATGATCTCCCGTTTGGTTCGGCCGTCCGCCGTGCGGCGTGCGACGTCATCAACGGTCGGCTGATGGTATCGCATGCGGACGATGACGGCGCGATCAAGGGCGGCGTTGGCGTGGCGGTGGCCGCCCCGATTGAGCCGGTGCCGGCCGGTGGTTCTCCCGGACGAGGCCGGGAGCGGACACGCACCGCAGCGCGTCGCGACGGCGGCGTCCGAACGAATCCGGTCGGGATGGTCGCCGAAGACGATCAGCAGTTCGGCCGCGGTGTGGGCGCCCACCCCGAAGCCCTCACGGAGGGTCGGTGATGTTTCGGTCGTGCGGCGCGCGAGGTGCTGGTCGTGTAGCGCCATTTCCTCGGTGAGATCCATCCAGCGGCGGGCGAGGGCCCGGAGGGTGTACTGGGCGGACGCGGTGGGCGTGTCGATGGGGCCCGGTCGGCGTCCGGCGCAGCGCGTGAGCAGGCCGTGATCGGTGAGGGCGTGGAGGGCTTCTCGCAGGACCGGCGGGGCGTGCCCGACGATCTGCTGCAGCGTGTGCATCGCCGTGGTGCGCGCCTTCACTGCGGTGTCCCGCGTGATCTTCAGCTGGCGCATCATCTCGACGGCACCGTCCGCGGTCTGCGGGATGGCCGTCGACTGCCCCGCCAGTACGGACCGCGCGGCGACCTCCGCGTCGAGGGTGTCGGACTGGCCGGCGGCACGTCGCGTGCGCCGGTCGCCCCGATTCACTGCTACAACCCGATGCCCCGCGCGACGCACCGCCCGTGCCAGGCCGGCGCCATCGCTGCCGGTGCCGTCGATGCCGAACGCGTCAATCCGCCCGTGGGTCTCGGCCCACGTGATCAGCGCCTGGTAGCCGCCCGAATCAACAACGAACGCGTGATCGCGGAGACGGATCCCCCAGCTGTCGATCGCCACCGCGACGTGGACGTGCGTATGCGTATCAACGCCGACGATCACCGTCCGCGCATCAGGCGGCGTGGGTATGCGGGTGGTCACAGGTATACCTCCTCGGGTTGCGGCCCGAGCTGGCCCGGGTGGGCGGACAGGACTGTGACGGGCCGTGGGTGCAGCAGGCCCCTATGGGGTCACGGCCCATCCGGTCAGCTGGCCGCCGTACGAGTGGCCGGTAGGCGATGACCGACAGATCAGTAGTCAGGACCAAAGGTCAGTCAAGTTACGGGTCAGGCCACCGCTCACCGGCACCCACCGGTGTCACGAAGCGACCCCGACAGGCAGGGGGATCATGCTCACAGTCAAGTTAACGAGTCCGGGACATACGAGGGCAGGCTAATCAGAGGATCAGGCCGCGGTCACCTCGGCCCACACGGTGAATGATCGTGCTCGCAGCATCCGATGATGCACCGACCTGAGCAGGTGCCGACCCATGCGAAACAAATTCTGAATGACACCGTGAACGTGCAAGAACCGCTGGGCGTGGGCAGGTGAGGTGAAGCCGCGCATTTGACGCTCCTGGTGGCGCGTAGGCTGAGGGGATACGTCGGCGCGATTGTTCGCGTCTTGGGTCGTGTCGTGGGTGACCACAGGCATGACGTCCCGATGGGCAACGCGGTAGCTGCCCAGCTTGTCGGTCACGAGACGACCCGGTTCCTGTCGCGGACTCTTCAAGAGTTGTCGGAAGAATCTCCGCGCCGCACGCCCGTCCCGACGGGGTTGGACGAGCAGGTCAATCAGGTCACCGTCTTCTTGGTCCACGGCGCGCCACCGATACTGGCGCTGACCGTTGATCGCGACGAAGACTGCGTCCAGCAACCACGTATCTCCGAGTCGACCTGGACGGCACTTCAACCGCCGGGCGTCATCGGGGCCGAACTTCCCGCACCATGGCCGAATCGTTTCGTACGACACGATGATGCCGCGTTCGGCCAGCAGATCCTCGACATCCCGGAAGCTCAGGCAGTATCGGTGATACAACCAGACGGCGTGGCTGATGATGTCGGGCGGCAAGCGATGCCGAAGGTAGCGGGGCCGGCGAGTGTGCATCCCGGCATTGTGCTGGGCGGAGAGTTAACCTGACAAAGCCCTGCCTCGAGCGCATGGTCCTGATCGGCGAGGGCTCGCGGCGTCGCGCCGTCCGCGAGTTCGTCGCGCACGACCACCACGAACGGAATCACCAGGGGCTCGACAATCGCCGGATCCTGCCGCTGTCGACGGCACCGCCACCCCGTGGTCGCGTCCCGTGCCGCCAGCGGCTCGGTGGGATGTTGCACGACGACTCTCGGTCAGCAGAGTGATACATGACCGGCCGTCAACTCCACGATCTCGTTCTTGGACAATACGCCCTCGGCGAGTCTGCTGTTGAGTCTTCTGTTGATCCGAGGCGGACGTTGATCCATGCTGGGCATCACACTCGATAGTGTCATCCAAGGAGGCAGGAGTATGCAGAACGTTGTGATCGCGGCGGCGGTGTTGGCGGTAGCGGTGGCGGTTCCCCTTCTCGTCGCCCAGGACGGAGGCAACCAGGCGGCCGGCTGGGAAACGAGGCTCGATCGAGGCACGGACGCGAACAGCGTGCTCCATTTCAGAACGATGGGGACCGGCGTACACGCCACGACCGGGGGTCGCGGCGGGGCCATCTTCTGGCAGCCAAACAGCATGGCGAAGGGGGACTATACGATCAGCGCGATGTTTGTGCAGACCGAGCCATCTGGACATCCGAACGCCTACGGCCTGTTCTTCGGCGGCTCCGATTTGGCGGGAGCCAATCAGCGGTATTCGTACTTCGTGATCCGCCAGGGTGGCGAGTTCCTTGTCAAGAAGCGCATGGGCAACGAGACACCGACAGTGGTCGACTGGACGGCGCACGATGCGATCAACGATTTGGATGCCGAGGGGCGGTCGAACAACACGCTCTCCGTTGAGGTCGGAAGCTCCCAGGTGCGCTTTCTGGTAAACGGCACGGAGGTAACGTCGCAGCCACGGTCAGCCGTCGATACGGACGGAACGACCGGGTTGCGTGTCACCCACCTCCTGGACGTGCATATCGGCGATCTCAAGCTTGGGATGTAGACGCGTCATCCGGCCCGGCGAACGTGACCGCTGTTGCGTAGGCCAAGATTTCGACCGTCCCTGTCGCCTTGCTCCGACCGTTGGAAATGGTGGAGGTCTCGATGCGACAGTTGAGGAACATGTCTGCGGCGGGACAGGACTCTTTCATGCGCAGCACCGCCTCCCTACGACCTCGGTCGATCAGAGAGGCGTACGACCGGATCTCGCCGCCAAAGATCTTGCGAAAGAGCATCAGGACCCCGTAAGGTGCGTTTAATCGGCCGACCGCTCATGCGGCCTCCCGGTGGTAGAAATTGAGCCATCCGCCCAGACGCTCCCGCCGCTGCACGTCGGCGGTCAGGCTCACCGGCGGTGGCGGTCGTTGCAGGAGCTGGTTGTCGAGTCCCTGGTGGTTTCGCTCGCGCTGGTCGTGGTCGACGTCCTCGCCCACGAGGAGACGCAGGTGCCCTTCGCCGAGGGGGACGACGCGACTGAAACACTCCTCTTGAATAGAGCGGACGAACCGCTCGGCATACGCGTTGAGATTGGGACTCTTCGGCGGGAGACGGATCGGCTGGACACCCCCGTCCTCCAGGATCTCGCCAAACCCCCGCGTGGAGAGCGGGTCGCGGGCGTGCATCAGATAGCGGGCGCGTCGCAAGCAGCTCTCGACCGGGTCCGTCACATTGCGGGCCCTCTGCTCCATCCACGTGCCGTACGGCTGCGGATGGATCCCGGCGATGGGCACGCGGCGGGACTGCAGCGCGATCACGAAGAAGACCAGGTACCGCTGGAGCCCGGCCAGCGTGAGCACCTCGACGGTGAACAGATCGCAGGCCGTGCGGCCCTCCCAGGGCGCCTGCAGGAACGTCTTCCAGAGCATGCGCCGGCTCCGCTCGGGAGCCGGGTCGATCCCGTGGTCGTGCAGGATCCGCTTCACCGTGGTCCGAGCGATCTCGTGGCCGAGGTTCGAGAGCGCCTCGCGGATCCGTGTGTCCCCCCACTGGGGATGCTCGACCGCCATCCGGACCACGCGCGCGGCCACGTCACGGCGCGTCATCGGCCGGCCTCGACCGCGGCGGGCGCTGCCGTCGTATGTCTGGGCGATCAATCTCCGGTACCAGCGGAGAATCGTGTCAGGCGTGACGATGCCGGCGACCTGCATCAAGACGCGCCGGCCGAGTTGCTGGCCGCGCACGGCGCGTCGACGGCGTTGGGCATCGGTCCGGCGATCAGATCGTCTTGGTGGCAGTTCACCCAGCCAGCGAACGTGAGAACGAGGAACTGGAGCGCAGGCGGCATGGCCTGAGATTACTTGGGAGACTCGACCAACACTGACCGGACCTCGGCCCATTAAACGCACCTTACGGCGTTGGGCATCGGTCAGGCGAAGCGGCCGAGGGCCCAGGTGCTCCCGGAGGACCCGATTCTCCTCCCGGAGATACGCGATCAGATCGTCTTGGTGGCAGTTCACCCAGCCAGCGAACGTGAGAATGAGGAACTGTAGCGCAGGCGGCATGGCCTGAGATTACTTGGGAGACTCGACCAGCACTGACCGGACCTCGGCCCATTAAACGCACCTTACGGGGAGCGGATCGAGACGCGTGGCAGCGATGACATGGTCGGGCAACAACGGTCCTCACTTGCGCGCCGTGGCCAGGACCGAGACGTGAGGCCCACAAGCCACGTGAACGGTCGGCTGATGGCCGCCACCACTGATGCCGGGGCCCAGAGTATCGCCGCTTCAGGTTCCAGGCTGTCGTCAACCCGGAGACCGCCGAGCGTGACGTCGAGAGCGGCCAGCGGTCCTTCGGCGAGTGCGTTGCGCCAGACAGCCAGCGCCTGTGCCCGAAGGAGACGTTCACCGATCTCGTCCGCCGCATGGAGCCCCGTGGCCAAAGTCTCGACGATCTGATCGAGTCGCGCGCGGTGATCGACACCGTCCGAGAAGATCTCGGGCGTAAGCGCGGCGATCGACCGCTGCCAACGCGCACCATCAAGCAATGGGGCGTCCTCAGGCAGGGCTCGCCACCAATCGCCTGGCAGCGCCGAGAACAGCGGATTCTGGGTAGTGGTTTAGTTTACCAGCAGTCGCCGGATGGCGGTTCGACCGTTACGGATCAACATTTCGATCGTCTTGTGATTCTTCTGCCGACCGTGGCCGAATTGATTTACGTCGACGACGTAGGTCGCAGTGCCGCTTGGGCCAGGCCGCTCGAACGTGAGCCGATATGAAGGTCCGCGCCGAAACGTTGTCTCCTTGCCACGCCTGAGCCCTTTCTCTGTCCGTTCTGGCCGGAGTTCGATCAGCTTGAGGGTCGGTTCAGTTCGTTTTGCCGCTGCAGCCATCAGGTTTCGACCTCCCTCTAGTCCAATAAGGCCACCAAATCCTCGACTTCCCAAAGCCGATCCGTGACGCCAGCAGCCTGAGCCGGTGTCGTCTTCAGCGTCGAGTGGATCTTCACGAAATTGTAGTGCATGAAGTGGTGCTTGCGCCATTCGCTGTTGATCAGGCAGCCGATCTGTGTTCGTGCGGCCACGAGAACGATGACCGCGCGGCTGGGCTAGTGTGCATGAGCTGGACGGCAACGGGAACGCGTACGACCGCCACATGGAATGCGTAGAGAGCGGCCGGCGCCGTGAAGATGTCGCTCCAGTTCATTGGCGCGTTCACCAAGCCGGCTTGCATCGCTGGCGTCCGGGTCTCTCGACCGAACTTCAACGCCCTGTGCGGCCGGATGAAATTGTAATAGCAGCGCAAGAGGTCGACGTGCCCGTGGAGCTGGTCGGCGCCACGGGCGTGGCAGGGCGTTGTTGCATGAATCGGAGCTAGCAGCCTGTCGGACTTAGGCCCGGGTTTTATAATAGGGCTTGTCGAGTCGAGGAGGTCGAAGTAGATGCCGAAGTTCGTACAGCGGCACCAGTCGCAGCTGTATTTGCTGCCGCCGGACCTGCGCGATTGGCTGCCGGAGGACGATCTGGCGCACTTCGTGGTTGAGGCGGTGGAACGGGTGCCGCTGGAGCGGTTCCAGGTAAACGAACGGGGCACCGGATCGGCGCAGTATCACCCGCGGATGATGCTGGCGTTGCTGGTGTACTGCTACGCGAACGGGATCTTCGGCTCGCGTCGGATCGAGCGGGCGACGTATCGGGACATTGGCGTTCGGTACGTGGCGGCGAACTGTCACCCGGACCACGACACGATCTGCACGTTCCGGCGCAGCAACTTCGATGCGGTAGCGGAGGCGTTCCTGCAGGTACTGCTGCTGGCGAAGGAGCTGCAGCTGCTGCGTGTTGGGACGGTGAGCGTGGACGGGACGAAGGTGGACGCGAACGCGAATAAGCGCAACAGCCTCCGCTACGACCGGGCGGGGGCGTTGCGCGAGCAGTTGCGAGGCGAGATCGAGGGGTTGTTGGATCAGGCGGAGCACGCCGACACGGACGCCGCGCCGGACCCGCAGGGTCTGCCGGAGGAGTTGTCGCGGCGGGACAAGCTGCGGGTGAAGCTGGACCGTGCGTGCGCGGAGTTGGAACGGCGTGCGCAGGCGCGTGCGGACTCGGAGCGGGCGGAGTACGAGCGCAAGGTGGCGGCGCGGGAGCGGCGTACGGGATCGCGCAAGGGTCGGCACATCAAACCGCCGACGGAAGCGCCGGAGGCGGAGGAGCAGATCAACCTGACGGACGCGGACAGTGCGCTGATGCGCAAGAGCCGGCGCCATGAGTACCGCCAGGCGTACAACGCGCAGGCGGCGGTGGATGCCGACGGCAGTCAGTTGGTGTTGGGGGCTAGGGTGAGCGTGTGCGCGAGCGACCGCAACGAGTTGGTGGCGGATGTGGATGCGATCCCGGCGGCGTTGGGCGCGGCGGATCGGGTACTGGCGGACAGCGGCTACGCGACGGGCAGCGAGGTGTCGCAACTGGCAGGTCGCGGTGTGGAGGTGTTGGTGGCGACGGGGGCGGAAGGCCAACGGCGCCAGCACGACTTCCGACCGGAGCCGCCGCACCCGCTGGCGAAGGAGCCGCAGGCGGACTGGATCAAGTCGATGCAGCAGAAGATGGCACTGCCGGAGCACCGGGCGCATTACCGTTTGCGCAAGCAGACGGTGGAGCCGGTGTTCGGGATCGTGAAGCAGGCGATGGGCTTCCGGCAGTTTCTGCTGCGGGGTCTCGAGAAGGTGGAGGGCGAATGGGCCTTGGTAACGCTGGCGTATAACTGCCGACGCTTGCACAACCTCAGGCTGGCATGACGGGGCTATAAGGAGCGGAACTTGGCGTGTTCGCGACCCACCAGAGGCGTCAGAAAGGCCTCCAGGCGCCGTCAGCGACCGATGGCCAGGAATACAGTCCCCGTTTCGGTCGAAGCGGCCCTCCCGGCACAGAGACACAGGGCGTCGTTCACACAGGTGCCAAGTCGCTTCCGCGCGCGTTTGCCACGCCCAAGTCCGACAGGCTGCTAGCCCGCATCGATCCCGATCCACGGCTCCTTCACCGACCGATGCGGTACGACATTGGCCTGCCACGCCCAGTCATCTGATTCAGGATGTTGCACGCGAGGACGACCTCAGTCCCCCGCCCTGCGGGACTGCACGCTCGCAGGCCGTCTCCGATGACCGACGTGTACCGGAAGAACGCGTTCTCCACGCGGGCCTGCCCATGGTAGCCAGACATCTGCTTCCAGCACCGCCGTCCTGTCTCCTTGACCGCTAGGATCGTGCGATCACGAGCGCTCGACCGCGGACCGTGTCGAGACACGTTAGCCGTACTCGTCGGCGGAACCACGACGGTCGCGCGACGCGCACCGGCAGCCTCGTAGAAGCCGACCGTCTCGGAGGCGGCATCCGCCGTCACCCGTCCGAGGGCGCCGTCGACCGCCTCGATCAACGTGATGCCAGTCGTCGCGTCGTCGACGCTCGCTTCCGTCAGGGCCCGGGCGACGATCACACCCGATCGGTCGACACCGAGATGCCGCGTCTTCCAGCCTCGCCGCCTCCGTCCTCCATGTTTCGCCGCGGCCCATTCACCCTCGCCCACGATCGAGAGACCCGTGCTGTCGACAATGAGATGTAGGCCGACACCTGCGGGGGCGCGACGAAGCGTGAGGTCGAGATGCTGGCCACGCCGGGAGAGCGTGGTGTGATCGGGCGCGGACAGAGCGAGACCCAGCATCCCGAAGATCGACGTCAAGAAGCTTTCAGTCTGCCGCAGGGGCAGGTGGACGATGCGCCGGAGCGTCAGCGCGGTTTCGATGGCGAGATCGGAATACGGCCGCTGCCCGCCACGTTTGCCGACCCCCACGGCCTCCCAAGTGGCGATCGCATCCGGGGCCAACCACACGGTGATATCGCCTCGCTGGACCAGTGCTCGGTCGTATGCCGGCCAATTCCCAACGTGGTATTGTGTCGTGTACTTCGGGTGCACGCTCGACTTCATGTCGAGATCATGCACCTGCCGTCGCTACGATGGCCAGGAGGTCGATCGTGGCGCACCGAGGGCGCGGGATCCGTGCACCAACGCCTTCCAGGGTCGCCAGCAGTACTTGTGGCGCGCCGTAGATGAGGCCGGTGACGTCCTCGACATCCTCGTGCAACCGCAACGAAATCGGCACGCCGCGGCGCGATTCTTTCGCACGTTGCTGAAGACCCAGCGGCACGTGCCGCGACGCCTGATCACCGACAAGCTGCGCAGTTACTCGGCCGCCTGTCGCACGGTGATGCCGTCGGTGCTTCACTGCACCGATCAGTACGCGAATAACCGCGCGGAGGTCTCCCATCAACCGACCCGACAGCGTGAGCGTCAGATGCGGCGTTTCACGTCGGCCGTTCAGCTCCAACGGTTCGCGTCGGTTCACGGTATCGTGCAGAATCTGTTCCGAGTCGGTCGACACCTCCTGCGATCGGCTCACCACCGTCTGCTCCGCACTCGCGCGTTCGTTGAATGGGATGCGGTGACGTGCGCCTGCTGAGAACGATCGGGGGCGTCGATTTCACGAGGCAAGAGCGCGCTACCCTCAACAAGTTGACAATGCCGTTCTAGGAAACTGAATGAGGCGAGTACGGCCTCTGCCGCTTGCTGATGATACGATGCCTCGTACTCAGCCCGGTGGTCACTGTTTTCACTTCTTCCACTTAGCAGATGTCGATCAACACTTGGCATCGGTTCTACGACCCCGGCGTTCCGCCGGTCCTCGAGTTTGAGGACATCACGCTGCCCGGCTTCCTCGAACGGAGTGCCGCTGAGTATCCGGACGCAACGGCGCTGATCTTCCTCAATCGGACGATGACGTACCGGGAGCTCCAAGCGGACGTGGATCGGTTCGCCGCGGCGCTCGCGAGGCTGGGAGTTGGGCCGGGCATCCGCGTGGCTGTGCAGCTGCCGAACCTCCCGCAGACCGTGATTGCCTTCTACGCCGCGCTGTCGCTCGGCGCCACGGTGGTGATGACGAACCCACTCTACGTCGAACGGGAGATCGAGCACCAGTGGAACGACGCCGGGTGCACGGTGGCGGTCGTCGCCGACTTCTTGTTCGACCGGCGCGTCGCGCACATCCGCGAGAAGCTGGCCGTCGAGCACTATGTCATCGCCTCAATCCCCGACTTTCTTCGGTTCCCGCTGAACCTGCTGGCACCGCTCCGGCTGCGACGGGCCGATCCGCCGCTCCTCGCGTCGGTCAAGCCCGGCCCGGGCGTGCACCTGATGCGGAGCCTCATGAAGCAGACGGCGCCGGATCGCCCGCGGCCAGCGATCGCGATGGACGACACCGCGCTGCTACAGTACACGGGCGGCACAACGGGCGTGGCCAAGGGGGCGATGCTGACGCACCGAAACCTGTCGTGCAACGTCCAGCAGGTGACCGCCTGGTTCGTGGACGTCCGGCGGGGCGGGGAGGTCATGATGGGGGTCCTCCCGTTCTTTCACGTGTTTGGTCTGACGGTGGCCATGGCCTTCCCGCTCAGCGTCGCTGGGGCGGTGGTGCTCATGCCGAACCCGCGAGACATGCCGCAGCTCATCGCCAGTATCTCCAAGCACCGCGTCACGCTGTTTCCGGCCGTACCGGCGATGTTCAACGCCATCGTCAACGCCCAGGGCGTCGAGAAGCTGGACCTCACGAGCGTCCGGTCGTGCTTTTCCGGCTCGGCGCCGCTGCCGCCCGACATCCTGCAGCGTTTCGAGAAGATGACCGGTGGCAAGATCGTCGAGGGCTACGGCCTGACGGAGACCTCTCCGGTCACGCACGCCAATCCGCTCGACGGCCGGCGCAAGATCGGCAGCATCGGAGTGCCGCTCCCGAACACCGATATGAAGGTCGTCAGCCTGGAGGACGGGACGACGGAGGTGGGGGTGGGGAAACAGGGGGAACTGCTGCTGAAGGGACCGCAGGTGATGCGCGGCTACTGGAATGCACCGGAGCAGACAGCCGCCGCCTTCACCGATGGCTGGTTCCGCACGGGTGACATCGCCTCGGTCGACGCCGACGACTACACCTTCATCGTCGGCCGGAAGAAGGACATGATCATCGCCGGGGGCTACAACATCTATCCGGACGAGATCGACGCCGTGCTAGTGGCGCATCCCGCCGTGCTCGAAGCGGCCACAGTCGGCATACCCGATCCCAAGCGGGGCGAGACGGTCAAGTCGTTCGTCGTGCTGCGCCCCGGCCAGCGCGCCACGGCGGACGAGCTGACCGAGTACTGCCGCCGCGAGCTCGCAGCCTACAAGGTGCCCCGCTCCTTCGCATTCCTTGATGAGCTTCCCAAGAGTAGCGCCTTGAAGATCCTCCGCCGGGAACTGCAAAACCACGGATGACCGAAGTTTTGTCCGGATAGAGGCGCTTCGCACGCGCAAGGTTTATCGGCAACCGGATGCGGCAGGACGCAGTCATTCGAAAATTCGAGATCATCGGCGAAGCGGTCAAGCAGCTTTCGGACGGCACCAGGAGCCGCGCCCCGGAGATTCCGTGGAAGCAGATCGTGGGGTTCTGTCAACTTGAGTGCCGACGTGGCACAGTAGCCGTATGCCGAGCTACCGAGGATACCGATTTCCGTCGGAAGTCATCAGTCACGCGGTGTGGTTGTACCACCGGTTCAGCCTCAGTTTTCGGGACGTCGAGGACCTCTTCGCCGAGCGCGGCATCACCGTCACGTACGAGACGATCCGCCAATGGTGCCGGACGTTCGGGCTGGAGTATGCGCGACGGCTGCGGCGGCGGGGGCGCCAGGGAGATCCGTGGTATCTCGATGAGCTGTTCGTGCGGATGCAGGGCCGGACGCAGTACTTGTGGCGGGCGGTTGACGAGGATGGGGATGTGATCGACATCCTCGTGCAACCCCGACGGAATCGGCGAGCTGCGATCCGATTCTTCCGCAAGCTCTTGAACACCCAGGGCGCCATCCCTCGCTGCCTGATCACCGACACGCTGCCGAGCTATCACGCCGCCTGCCGTACCCTGATCCCGTCGGTCCTGCACGGCACAGCCCCGTATGCGAACAATCGCGTCGAAGTGTCTCATCAACCGACCCGCCACCGCGAGCGCCAGATGCGGGGCTTCAAATCGATCGCGCACCTCCAACGCTTCGCGTCGGTCCACGGCGTCGTCCAGAATCTCTTTCGCGTCGGCCGGCACCTCCTACGAGCCGCTCATCACCGCGCGCTCCGCACCCGAGCGTTCGCCGAATGGAACGTGGTGACGTGTGCTTCGTGAGCAGCCGCCCAAGTTCGGATCTTGGCCGGCGACCCGGCCCGCGTCCGGCAAGTTGACAAAACCCCTGGATGCGTCTCGTGAGCGCGGCGTGTTGCACGGCCACCGGCAGGTGTCGATGGCGACGACACCAGGCGGCGGCGACAGTAATCGCTCGCTGCAAACGCGAGGACCGTGTCTTACACCACATGCCCCAGCGACCGCTGCGGGCTCGTCGCCAATGCAGCGTGAACCCCACGAAGTCGAATGAGGCCGGACCTTTGCCCCCCTGTTGCCGTCGAGGCGGTCGCCCAAACGGCAGCACACGGGTCTTGTCCGCAGGCAGTGTGAGTCCGTCGCGTCCCAGCCGCTTGGGCAAGACATCCATCACGCGCTCCGCGTCGTCGCGTCGCTCGAAGCCGATCACAACGTCATCGGCATATCTCACGAGCGTCGCCCGACCACGAAGACGCGGTCGCACGACCTGGTCGAACCACACGTCCAGCGCGTAGTGGAGATAGACGTTACCCAACAACGGCGAGAGTCCGGACCCCTGTGCGGTGCCCCGGTCCGGCGTGATATACGCCTCGCCGTCGAGCACGCCCACACGCAACAGCTTGCCGATGAGTCGCAACAGCGAGCCATCGACCACCCGGACCTGGAGCATCTCCTTCAGCCTGGTGCGGTCCAGACTGTCGAAGAAGGACACGCTGTCGGCCTCCAGAATCCAGTGCACTTCGCCCCGGAACACCACCGTATCCAGAGCTCGGATGGCCTCATGGGCATTCCGGCCCGGCCGGAAGCCAAAGGAGCAGTCCAGAAAGTCCTGCTCGTAGATGGCCTCCAGCACGTGACGCACGGCGCTCTGGACGATCGTGTCCTCAAGCGCCGACATCCCAATCGGTCGTGTCCGACCTCCGTCTTTGGGAATGTGCACCCGACGGATCGGCTGATGCCGATACCGCTTGGACCTCAGCCGGGCGTACAGGTCCTGAAGATTTTGCTCCACGTCCTGCCCATACTGGTCCTTGGTGACCCCATCCACCCCGACTGCCGCATCCTTTCGGATACTCCAGTAGGCGGCCGCCAGCGCCGGCACATCCAGGAGATGCGCCAGTGAATGGACCCGTCCCTCGGGTTCCCTTCGCGCGCGGTCCACTACCGTTCGAATTTCTGGTGACATGAGTCCCGACGTCAACGCGCCGGTCATGGGTCCCTTCGAAAGCGCACACCAACACGGGCCACCGTTGCTCGGCCGGGTCCGGGGGCCAACCCGGTCCCCGACGTCCGCGCTCGTATGCAGCCCTCCGACTCCCGCCCTCCCGTCGGCCGCGGCTCCGGTCGTCCCTGGCCGGTGGCCTACCCTGTCCCTCGTGCGACAAGGAGGAAGAAGGGCCTCCCAGGTGCCTGGGCCGTCCTCTTCCAGCGTGCCGTAGGCTCAGACCCCGCTGGGTGCGCGTCTCGGCGTGCCCATCGCGTCGAGACCGCCATCGCCTTCAGGCTGCACAATGCCCTGGGCACCCAGAATGAGCGTTATTTCGTGGCTGTAAACCCGACGGCCCACTCGCTTGCGTGCCTACGCATCGGCGTCTTCGTGACCGCGGACGCCGCAAGGCTCGCTACCGGGGTGGGTGGGTCGCCCTTCACCGGACGGGTTTCGCACCCGTTGGACGGCGAACACAGTTTCATGACGTCACCGCATCGTCACTCCCCTTTGACCAGCCTTGCCTGGTCGCACCATGCAACAACGCCCATTGACGGGGAGGAGCTCAAACCGATGATGCGGCGTGAACGGGGACGAGTCATCGGCCGCAGGCGCACCGAGGTCGGGCCAGAGGCCGAGGACGCGCGCCCACACCGCAACACCGAGGACCGAGACCGCCGTCAGGTGTCCCTGCAGGCTGCGGGGCGTGCCGACGCCACACAGGGTGCGCATGAAGAGGCCCAAGTTGAACCCGCCGAGGCGTTGTTGCGCGGTTCGAAAACTGACCCGCAACGCCCCTACCCACAGACCCGTTAACGACCGATAGCGTACGACGCCGGCCTACCAAGCTGAGTCATCTGATTGAAGATGTTACATGCGAGGATGGCCTCCGTCTCTTGCCCCGCCCGACTGCGCGCTCGAAGGCTCTCCCCGATGATCACCTTGTACCGGAAGAAGGCGTTCTCCATACGGGCCTGCTGATGGTAGCCCGAGTCCTTCTTCCACTGTCGCCGTCCAGCCTGCTGCACCTGTCGGATCGTGCGGTCGCGCGCGGGCGATCGTGGTCGCCGTCCAGACACGGTGGCTGTCCTGGTCGGTGGAATGACGACCGTCGCGCCACGCGCACCCGCAGCCTCGTAGATGCCACGCGTGTCGTAGGCCGCGTCCGCCGTGAGGCAGGAGACGTTGCCTTCGACCTTGTCGATCAGATCGAGGGCTGTCGTCGCGTCGTCAACATGCCCGCCGGTCAGGGCGTGAGCGACGATCACGCCCGATCCGTCGACGCCCAGATGAAGCTTCTTCCAGCCGCGTCTCCCGCGTCCGCCATGTTTCACGGCCGCCCATTCACCTTCACCCACAGTCGAGAGCCCGGTACTGTCGACGATGAGATGTATGCCTGCGCCCGCGGGGAGGCGGCGAAGTGCAAGGTCGAGGTGCTGACCACGCCGTGAGAGAGTCGTGTGATCGGGCGCGGACAGGTCGAGGCACAGCATCCCGAAGATCGACCTCAGAAAGCCCTCCGTCTGACGAAGGGGCAGGTGAAAGATCAGGCGGAGCGTCAGCGCGGTTTCGATGGCAACCTCGGAGTACTGCAGCTGCCCTCCGCGCTTGCCGACGCCCACGGCCTCCCACGTGGCGATCGCTTCCGGCGTCAACCACAGGGTGACGTCGCCGCGCTGGACCAGTGCTCGGTCGTACGCCGGCCAGTTTCCGACGCGGTATTTCGTTGTGTACCTGGGATGCACTCTCGACTTCACGTCGAGATCATGCCCCTTCGGCCGTCACGATGACCAGGGCCGCGACGAACACTTGTTTCCGCGCACCAACGCCGCGACCATCCCGACCGGATTCGTTCGGACGCCGCCGTCGCGACGCGCTGCGGTGCGTGTCCGCTCCCGGCCTCGTCCGGGAGAACCACCGGCCGGCACCGGCTCAATCGGGGCGGCCACCGCCACGCCAACGCCGCCCTTGATCGCGCCGTCATCGTCCGCATGCGATACCATCAGCCGACCGTTGATGACGTCGCACGCCGCACGGCGGACGGCCGAACCAAACGGGAGATCATCCGGTGCCTGAAACGTTTCCTCGCTCGCGAGATCTACCAGCGCGTCATGACCGATTTCCGCGCTCGCCAAGAGATCGTCCAGGCCGCCTGAACGCGTGTCTTGACATATCGGGGCGTCAGTGCCACTCGGAGCCTGCCCGGGAATAGGACGAACGTGCCGGGTGGACCGTTATCCAGGATCGGGAACTGCGAGGGGCGGTCGCGTTCCACGACGAGCGACGACGGCGCAGCGAAGGCAATCCGGAGGGGAATGGCCACGCGCGCGGCGTCTGCGGTGCGCGAACGTGACGGTCCGGGCGCCCTATTCGCGTTCGCAGTCCTGAGGCGCATGATCTCGTTGCGAGCCATGTCTGATTCATACAACAAGACCGGTCGCTGCCAGTGTACTGGAAGCGGCCAAAGGTGTGGCTCCTGCGGAGAGTCACGAGAAGTACGGGCCAAACCGCCCCACCCGTCGCGGGTCTTCATGCAACAACGCCTCGATCTACACAGAATCCCTATCTGAGTGTCGCCTTGGACACCAGCCATTCATCGAGCTTCGACCAGCGCCGCCGGCCGGAGACATTTTTCACCGCGATGGCGGCGGCCTTCTTCTGGCCGACCAGCACGACGAGCTGTTTACCCCGCGTGATGCCGGTGTAGAGCAGATTGCGCTGCAGCATGGCGTAGTGCTGCGTTAGCACCGGGATGACCACGGCGGGGTATTCCGAGCCCTGGCTCTTGTGAATCGTCACCGCATAGGCGAGCACCAGCATGTCCAGTTCGCCGAACCCGTACGCGATGCGGCGTCCGTCGAACTCGGCGATCAGCTCGCCTGCCTCCACGTCGACGCCTTCCACGGTGCCGATGTCGCCGTTGTAGACGTCCTTGTCGTAGTCGTTCTCGATCTGCATAACCTTATCGCCGGGCGAGAAGGTCCAGCCGAAGCGCTCGACCTTCTTATCGCCGGCGGGGTTCAGCGCCGCCTGCAACTCGACATTGAGCGACCTCGCGCCGGCGCCGCCCCGGTTCATCGGGCACAGCACCTGGATGTCGCGCACCGGATCGAGGCCAAACCGGTGGGGAATGCGCTCGCGGACCAGGGTCAGGATGCGCTCCACCGCCTGTTCGGGGTCTTCCGCCGGCACGAAGTAGAAGTCGCTCTCGCCCTCCCCCGCGTCGAACTCCGGCATCTGGCCCGCGTTGATCCGATGCGCATTGATAACGATCCGGCTCGTGGCCGCCTGCCGGAACACGTCGGTCAGGCGCACGACCGGAATCGCACCGGATCCGATGATGTCCGCGAGCACCTGGCCGGGGCCAACCGAGGGCAACTGGTCAATGTCGCCGACAAGCAACAGAGCGGCATGATCGGGCACGGCTTGCAGTAACGCTTGCATCAGCAGGACATCGACCATCGAGCTTTCGTCCACCACGAGCAGGTCGCACTTGAGCGGGTTGTCCTCGTTGCGCCGGAAGCCGAAGGTCTTGGGATCGACCTCCAACAGCCGGTGAATGGTCTTGGCCTCCATGCCGGTGGCCTCCGACATGCGCTTGGCGGCCCGGCCCGTGGGCGCGCACAGCCGGAGTGTCACGGCCTTGGCCTGCAGGATCCGCAGAATGGTCTTGACGATGGTGGTCTTGCCCACACCAGGACCGCCGGTGATCACCGTCGTCTTCGAGCGCAGCGCGAGGCGCACGGCTTCGGCTTGACTGTCGGCCAGGGTCAAGCCGGTGCGGGCCTCGGCCCAGGGCAGCGCCTTGGCCGGGTTGATTTCCGGCCAGGGCAAGGATCCGCCGGTCACACGGCGCAGGTGTCCAGCGACCGCCCGTTCGGCATGATAGAGCCCGCTCAGAAAGACGCACCGGGTGCCGGCCACGCTGTCGGCGGTCACGGTCTGCGCGGCCAGTTCCATCTCCAGCGCCGAGGCGATGAGATCTTCCGGCACGTCGAGCAGCTTCACCGCAAGCGTGTTCAGCTCCGCAGTGGGCAATCCGCAATGGCCATCGCCCATGGCCTCGGTCAGCGCGAACGCGATCCCGGCGCGCACCCGGATCATCGCGGTTTTCTCGATGCCGAGTCGTTCCGCGATCAGATCGGCGGTACGGAAGCCGATGCTTCGGATGTCGCGGGCCAGCCGGTAGGGGTTCTCGCTCATGACCTGCACGGCATCGGCGCCGTAGGTCTTGAAGATACGCACCGCGCGGGCCGTGCCGACGCCGTGCTGGTGCAGGAACACCATGATCTCGCGGATCCTCTTCTGGTCCGCCCAGGCCGCGGTGATCCTGTCGGCCCGCTTCGGACCGATTCCTTCGACCTCGCGCAGACGCGCCGGACTGGCCTCGATGATGTCGAAGACGTCCGTGCCGAACAGGCGGACCATACGCGTGGCATAGACCGGGCCGATGCCCCGGATCATGCCGGAGCCGAGATATTTTTCGATGCCTTCCACCGACGAGGGGGCGGAGGCTTTCAAGAAACGCACGCGGAATTGCCGCCCGTGCGTCCGGTCGTTGGTCCATTCACCTGAGGCGGTGATCCATTCGCCGGCCGAAATCATCGCGGCGTGGCCCACCGCGGTGACGAGATCGCGGTGGCCGCGGGCCTTGATACGGAGCACGCAGAAGCCGGTCTCGGGGTTGTGGAAGGTGATCCGCTCGACGAGGCCGGCCAGTACCTCGCGGCCAGGTGCGCCGTCTCGTCCGCCGGCCTGGCCAGCGGGGGTGCGGTCGCGGTGGTCAGCGGACGGGTTCGGGCCGGGGGTCATGGGCGTGAACTGTCATCGGAGCCTGTGACGTGATGACCTGCTTCAATACCGTGCACGGCACTGACCCCGTCAGGCAGGGAGATCATGCTCACAGTCAAGTTGATGAGAGGCGGGTGTGACGATCCCTCGATGGCTCGGTATCCCTCGTCGTTCAGCAGGCACACGTCACCGCATCCCATTCGGCGAACGCCCGCATCCGAAGCACGCGGTGGTGCGCCGACCGGAGTAGATGTCGCCCGACTCGGAAGAGATTCAGCACGAGTCCGTGGACCGAGAGAATCCGCTGCGCGTGCGCAGCGGATTTGAACCGGCGCATCTGTCGCTCGCGCTGTCGCGTCGGTTGATGCGAAACCTCTGCGCGGTTGTTCTCGTATCGGTCCGTGCGATGGGCGACGAACGGTATGACCGCTCGGTGCGCAGCCCTGTAGCTGCGCAGCTTGTCGGTGACCAATCGCACGGGTTGACGCGCTTGGCCCTTCAATAGCTTGCGAAAAAAGCGTGACCAATCGCACGGGTTGACGCGCTTGGCCCTTCAATAGCTTGCGAAAAAAGCGTGCGCCGCCCGGCAGTCGCGATGCGACTGGACGAGGATATCGAGGACGTCGCCATCTTGATCGACGGCGCGCCAGAAATAGTGCCGCCGTCCCTGGATGGTGACGAAGACCTCGTCCAGGTGCCAAGTGAACCGTACCGGGAATCTGCGAGGGTTTTGTCAACTTGCCGGACGCGGGCCGGGTCGCCGGCCAAGATCCGAACTTGGGCGGCTGCTCACGAAGCACACGTCACCACGTTCCATTCGGCGAACGCTCGGGTGCGGAGCGCGCGGTGATGAGCGGCCCGTAGGAGGTGCCGGCCGACGCGAAAGAGATTCTGGACGACGCCGTGGACCGACGCGAAGCGTTGGAGGTGCGCGATCGATTTGAAGCCCCGCATCTGGCGCTCGCGGTGGCGGGTCGGTTGATGAGACACTTCGACGCGATTGTTCGCATACGGGGCTGTGCCGTGCAGGACCGACGGGATCAGGGTACGGCAGGCGGCGTGATAGCTCGGCAGCGTGTCGGTGATCAGGCAGCGAGGGATGGCGCCCTGGGTGTTCAAGAGCTTGCGGAAGAATCGGATCGCAGCTCGCCGATTCCGTCGGGGTTGCACGAGGATGTCGATCACATCCCCATCCTCGTCAACCGCCCGCCACAAGTACTGCGTCCGGCCCTGCATCCGCACGAACAGCTCATCGAGATACCACGGATCTCCCTGGCGCCCCCGCCGCCGCAGCCGTCGCGCATACTCCAGCCCGAACGTCCGGCACCATTGGCGGATCGTCTCGTACGTGACGGTGATGCCGCGCTCGGCGAGGAGGTCCTCGACGTCCCGAAAACTGAGGCTGAACCGGTGGTACAACCACACCGCGTGACTGATGACTTCCGACGGAAATCGGTATCCTCGGTAGCTCGGCATACGGCTACTGTGCCACGTCGGCACTCAAGTTGACAGAACCGGGCATTATCGGTTCCCTGTATCGGCCGAAGACGTCATCGCCTGGTGAACTTCCGCCCGGCGTACACGACGTAGACCGGTTCACCCGCACGGATAGGCCAGGAGAAGTGCAGGCAGAGCGTCATCTGGCGCACCTTGCCATGCCACGTGAGAACAGTGACTCTCCCGGTTTATCTGATAGGCTCGCCACGAACTAGACATTCGCTTCGATTGCTCCGCTTCACAAAAAATGCGCCAGAAGTGCATTGAATCGTACCGGGAATCCCGGAGGGCAAATTAGTTGAGTCAGGCCACTGCGGCCTGCTCATAGTAACGCGCTTCGAATTCCGCTGGCGGCACGTAGCCGATCGGCTCGAGCAGCCGGCGCATGTTGAACCAATCGAATTTCCACCGCATCCTGGGACACTAACCGGCGAACACGAGCGCCCGCCGCGGGCGAGGGCGTTGTTGCACGAATCGTCACGGTATTGTCAAGTTGAGGCTGACGGCCGTTTTTGATGCCCAGCATGGTGGGCTCGCGACGAGCTAGGGCGCAGTATCTTGGGGGTCGATCGACGTGCTTTTCGTCAACTTGATAATGCTGCCAGAGGGCCTGGCTCCAACCGGTGGGCAAGCGGCCGCGCACACGCCAGACAGTGGATCACGCCGTGACGTGCTCGCCGCGTCAGGATCTGGACGCGGCGAAGGAAGATTCACCCATCGGCTGTCTAGGCCTCAAGCGTCTGTGGGCCTAGGTGGCGAGGTTGAACAGTGCCCGAGGACTCTCGTCGAAATCAATGTACAGCTGCTCTGGAGCGATGGGCTTCCACACTCGCGCACCATAGCGAAAAAACAGCGAATATACAAGCGGCAGGAGAGATGCCGCAAGGCGAGGGAACATGGCCAATCTCGTGAGCCCCATCCTCGTCCCGGGCGACTCGCCCACCGGGTATGAGGCCGCTGGCGGCGACCGTTAGGCGACGCCCCGCTGGCGGGTGTGGCTCTGCGCCCGGCGAGTGGTATCCAGCCTTCCGGCATGCCCCCGCGGCGAGGCCCGGCGCGTGCCCGTGTTCGGAAGCGTCGGCCCGCCCTGTTGCCACGTGTGCCACTACCGCTGGCCGGCCCGGCCGTGTTGACCTGGGCGCGATCTGCGGCGCACAGACGGGCGGTGTCCGGCCCGCGGCCGCGCGGCGGTGCCGGGGGGCCGTGCACCCTTACGCGGTGCCGCGTCGCACGAGGCGGAGGGGTGATGCGGTGCGCGGGGCGGCGGGGTCGACCGCGTGGGGCCGCCGACGGGCTGGCACCGCCTGCGCCTGCTGCGCGAGATAGGCGACGAGTTGGTCCCCGGCGTCGAGCAGTTCCTGCTCGTTGATAATGTTGTAGCGGTCGAAGATGGCGCGGCTCTTGTGCCCGGTCAGGAGCATGGCGACGCGCTCGGGGACGTTCGCGCGGATCAGGTTGCGCGCGGCGGTGCGGCGGCAGTCGTGAAGGAAGCGGGTCGGTACCCCGGCCGACTGACAGGCGGTGCGCCACGCCGTGCGCCAACGGCGGACGTGTATGCCGTCGCGGTGGAAGACGAGCGGGCTGTCGGGGTCGCGGCGTGCCCGCCGTCGCGCCAGCGCGTCGGCGATGGGGTGTGAGATGGGGAGCATCCGCCCGACCAGCGTCTTCGAGCGCGCCGGCGAGAGCCGGATGACGCCGCCCGCCTCGTCGATTTCCTCCCAAGTGAGGCCGAGGATCTCCTGCTTGCGCCAGCCGGAATAGTAGGCGAGGTCGAGGATGTCCTGCCACGGGGCGGGCAGGTGGGCGCGGACGGCGAGGTATTCGGGGTGCTCGAAGAAGCCCTGGCGGGGCGGATTCTCGCGGAGGCGGTCGGGGAAGCCGGGCACGGTGTCGAGCCAGCCCCAGTGGACGGCGAGGGTGCCCATGCGGTGGAGCGCCGAGGTCTCCCGATTGATGGTGCCGGTGGCCGCCCCGGCGGCACGCCGGGCGAGTTGATACTGGCGGATCTGGTAGGTGGTTAATGTGGCGGCCCGCGCATCGCGGCCGAAGAACGCGGCGAGATGGGCGACCCGGCCGCGGGCGGTGCTGTGGGACCGGAACTGCCGGACCTGGTAGTCCTGGAGGTAGGCGTCGCTGAGATCCCCCAGGGTCGGCCCCTGGGGGCCAAACGTGCGCGGCGGCGGTGCCGTCGCGCGGGGGTTACCGGGGGTGGCGGTCGAGCCGGTCTCGTGCGGGGTCATGGGCTGGGTCCCTCCTTGGTGGCGGCCGCGGGCCGGCGGCGTCCGTCCACATTCGCTCTGGTGGGCGCGACAGGCAAGGGGAATGTGCGGCGGCGAACGAACGGGGCGCTGGTGCATGACTCGAAACTGACCGTCAACGATCCCAACCCAGAGGCCAGTCACCGACCCATACTGTACGACTCTGGCCGACCGAGCTCGGTCATCTGGTTCAGGACGGTACACGCGACCACGGACTCGGCCACTCGCCCGCCTCGGGACCGGGCGCGCAGCCGGTCCCCGAGAATCGATGTGTACCGAAAGAACGCCTTTTCCACCCGCGCCTGGAGCTGGTAGCCGGCCTCCTGCTTCCAGCGGCGCCGGCCGAGCGTCCGCACGTCCGTGATCGTGCGATCTCGCGCGCGCGCCCGCGGCCGACGCCGAGACACCCGCGCGGTCTTGGACGGTGGAACCACGCCAGTCGCGTCACGCATCTCCGCCGCTGCGTAGAACGCGACCGTCTCGTAGGCCGCGTCAGCGGTCACCCGTGCGATCGCATCGTCGCCCGTCGCAATGAGGTCGATGCCGATGGTCGCGTCATCCACCGTCGGCTCGGTCAGCGCGTGCGCGACGATCACGCCCCCTCGATCAACAGCACGATGCAGCGTCTTCCCGCCTCGGTGGCCGCGTCCACCGTGGTGCACCGCAGCCCATTCGCCTTCGCCCACAATCGACAGTCCCGTGCTGTCGGCGATGCGATGGAGGGGTCCTCTCGATGGGATGCGGCGGCATGCAACCGCGAGAAACTGACTTCGTCGGGAGAGCGTGGTGGGGTCGGGGGCTGCGCGATCGACACCCATCAACGACAAGACCGACCGCCAGAAGCCTTCCGCTTGGCGCACGGGCCCCGGAAGACAAGGCGGAGCGTCAACGCCGTCTCGATCGCACAGTCCGAGAACGTCTTCGGCGCGCCTGGTCGACCGGACGGCGACGGGCGCCACGCGTCCGTGGCGTCGGCAGAGAGCCCCAGCGTCACGTCCCCTCGCTGGACCAAGGCCTGCTCGTACGCTGACCAATTCCCCACGCGATCCTTCGTCTTGTACTTCGGATGGACCTTTGACCTCATGTCGAGATCGTGCACCCGCAGCGGTCACCGTGGCCAGAGAGCCTACAGCTGCCTCGTCGCAGCCGAAGGGTGTCGAGTAGCCCCGGGGGATTGCTCCCCCGAGGGCCTCACCAGAACCGGACTAGGAGGTTTCCACCATCCGGCTCTTCCGCTGATGTGGCTCATGGCGATGCGCCCCAGATTCGCACGCGAATCCGAGGCACGGGCAGGTCCACTACCGTTCGAATTTCTGGTGACATGAGTCCCGACGTCAACGCGCCGGTCATGGGTCCCTTCGAAAGCGCACACCAACACGGGCCGCGTTTGCTCGGCCGGGTCCGGAGGCCAACCCGGTCCCCGACGTCCGCGCTCGTATGCAGCCCTCCGACTCCCGCCCTCCCGTCGGCCGCGGCTCCGGTCGTCCCTGGCCGGTGGCCTACCCTGTCCCTCGTGCGACAAGGAGGAAGAAGGGCCTCCCAGGTGCCTGGGCCGTCCTCTTCCAGCGTGCCGTAGGCTCAGACCCCGCTGGGTGCGCGTCTCGGCTTGCCCATCGCGTCGAGACCGCCATCGCCTTCAGGCTGCACAATGCCCTGGGCACCCAGAATGAGCGTTATTTCGTGGCTGTCAACCCTACGGCCCACTCGCTTGCGTGCCTACGCATCAGCGTCGTCGTTACCGCGGACGCCGCAAGGCTCGCTACCGGGGTGGGTGGGTCGCCCTTCACCGGACGGGTTTCGCACCCGTTGGACGGCGAACACAGTTTCATGACGTCACCGCATCGTCACTCCCCTTTGACCAGCCTTGCCTGGTCGCACCGTGCACCAACGCCACGACGAGGAACTGCAACACGTGGGGAAAAGGCGACATACGGGGCGAGCCGAGCAGAGGCTCTCGGCGGTCACGAACGTCGCGACCCGGCGAGCGTCCAGCGTAGAATCAGCCCGTCGGACGGCGTCGATCGGGTTCTTGGACAGTACGGGGTGAAGCGGAAGCATCTGGATGTAGAATTCACCCCATGATCAAAGAGCTTGAGGCCGCCGCACTGAAACTCGAGCCAAAGGCCCGGGCCCGGTTGGCCGAACGGTTGCTCGACAGCTTAGAGAATCTATCGCCTGAAGAGAACGCGCTCATTTGGGCAGAAGAGGCGCAGCGCCGGTCTGAAGCTCTGGACGCCGGCTCCCTCTCAAGCCGCCAGGCAGACGAAGTCTTTCGAGAGGCGCGGGCCCGGATCTAGGCTGTGCGCGTCACGTTCAACGAGTTGGCCGAGCGCGAACTCAATGACGCGGCGCAGTACTACGAGTACGAGCAGCCTGGGCTTGGCGCCGCATTCATCGTAGAAGTGCGGCGATGTACCGTTGCGGTGGCCGAACATCCACAAGCCAGTCCGGTTGTATTGGGCACAATCCGGCGCCGGTTGTGTCAGCGGTTTCCGTATGCACTTCTCTACACGGTTGCTGGGCGCGAGTTGCGCATTCTCGCGGTCATGAACCTGAAACGACGTCCAGGATACTGGGTTGGTCGGCACTGATCGACGGCCCAACAGGCACTGGGCCCGATGCCGCGCTGGTCGCCTACGCTCAACCCCGTATGGTGCGATTAATGGGCCGACCCCTCATGCGGCCTCTCGATAGTAGAAACTGAGCAGTCCGCCGAGGCGCTCACGCCGCTGCACATCGGCGTCCGCGCGTACCGGAGGTGGCGGTCGTTGCAGGAGCTGGTTGTCGAGTCCCTGGTGGTTTCTCTCACGCTGATCATGCTCGACGTACTCGTGAACGATAAGCCGCAAATGCCCCTCGCCGAGCGGGACGACACGATGGAGGCACTCCTCTTTGATCGACCGGACGAACCGCTCGGCAGAGGCGTTGAGATTCGGGCTCTTCGGCGGCAGCCGGATCGGCCCCACATCGCCACTCGTCAGGATCTCGCCAAAGACCCGCGTGTAGAGAGGATCGCGGTCATGAATCAACTGACGCGCGGTTCGCAGGAAGCCATCGACTGGATCGGTCAGATTGCGGGCCATCTGTTCCATCCACCGGCCATCGGGCTGCGGGTGGATCCCAGCGATGTGCACACGGCGGGTCTTCAGCGCGATCACGAAGAAGACGAACTACCGCCGCAGACCGGCCAGGGTGAGCACCTCGACCGTGAATAGATCGGCGGCCGCCAGGCCTTCCCAGTGCGCCTGCAGGAACGTCTTCCAAGGCGTGCGCTGGTTCCGCTCGGGAGCAGGGGCGATCCCGTGGTCGTGCAAGATCCGCTTGACGGTGTTCCTGGCGATGTTGTGGCCGAGGTTGGCGAGTGCACCGCGGATCCGCGTGTAGCCCCACGTCGGATTCTCACCCGCCATCCGTACGACGAGTTCGGTCACCGCCTTGGGTGTCATCGGTCGTCCCTGACGCCGGTCCAGCGCCCCAGGGTTTTCTTGGACACTTGATTGCGAGAGAGTTCTCGCAGGAGGAGTGTCGAGATGGGGAAGCACGATCAGGAATCGGCGCGGTGGGAGCCCGTAGGGCGACCGGGGCGGCCACCGGGCGCGGCCGTGGGGGTCGGTTTTCGGCCGGGCGCAAGCGCGAGACGGTGCTGCGTCTACTGCGCGGGGCGGATCTCGATTCGGTGTCGCGGGAATTGGGGATCACGGCGGCGCGGGCCTCGCGCTGGCGTGACCAGTTTCTGGCCGCGGGCCAGGCGGGGCTGAAGAGCCGCGCGCCGGATGCCCGGGACGAAGACCACCGTCGGCTGCAGGCCAAGATCGGCGAGCTGCTGATGGAGACCGAGTTGCTGTACGCGAAGGTGGACCAGCTGGAGACGGGCGGCCCTTTGGCCCGGCGGAGGTCGAGGCGATGAGGGGCGCCCACTCGATCTCCACGCGTCGGGCGTACGGCCTGCAGCGGATCTGCCGCGTGTGGGAACGGGCGCGGTCCAGCGTCTACGCGCGGCGTCACGCAACGAAGTCACGCGCGCCGCGGTGTCGCCGCGGGCCGGTCGGTGCCGCCCCGGACGCGGTGCTAGTCGGCCACATCCGCCGGGTGCTTCAAACCTCGCCGTTTCATGGCGAAGGGTACCGCAAAGCCTGGGCGAAGCTGCGGGTCGCGGGGATCCGCACCTCGAAGGAGCGGGTGCGGCGGTTAATGCGGGAGCACGACCTCCAGGCCCCGCACCGCGTGGGCCACGCGCACGGCCCGAAGGCACACGACGGCACGATCACCACGGAGGCCCCCGATGCGATGTGGGGAACGGACATGACGGCCACGGTGACCATCGGCGAGGGGTTGGCGTTTGTGTTCGTGACGGTCGATCACTGTACGACCGAGTGCATCGGCCTCCATGCGGCCAAGAGCGGGAGCCGGTTCGAGGCCCTGGAGCCGATCCGTCAGGGCGTCCGCGAACGCTTCGGCGCCATTGGCAAAGGCGTCGCCCATGGGCTGCGTCTCCGTCACGACCACGGGTCGAACTATCTGGCCGACGATTTTCAACAGGAGGTCGCGTTCTTCGGCATCGAAAGCTCCCCGAGCTTCGTGCGGGAGCCCGAAGGCAACGGCGTCGCTGAGCGCTTCATCCGCACGCTGAAGGAGAATGTCTTGTGGGTGCGGAGCTTCGACACGATCGAGGAGCTCCGCCTGGCCTTGCTCGAGTTCAAGCGGACGTACAACGAGCACTGGATGCTGGAGAGGTACGACTACCGAAGCCCCGCTCAGGTACGACGCGACCTCGTCGGGCTGGACGCGGCAGCGTAGAAGCGAATACCGTCAAACCACTGTCCAAGAACCCTGGGGCGATACACCGGCGAGCACTGCCATCGTACTTCTGGGCGATCAGACGCCGGTACCAGCGGAGAATCGTGTCAGGCGTGACGATGCCTGCCACCTGACTCACGATCCGCCGGCCGAGTTTCTGGCCGCGCACCGCGAGTCGCCGGCGCTGGGCGTCGGTCAGACGAAGCGGTCGAGGACCAAGATGCTCCCGGAGGACGCGATTCTCCTCCCGGAGATAGTCGATGCGATTTTCTTGGTGCCGATTCACCCAGCCAGCCAAAGCCAGCACGAGGAAGTGCAGAGCGTGGGGCATGGCCGGAGGCTACATGGCTCAGACACGGCCGTCACCCACGTTGTCTCGGGGATTCACTCGCCTCGGCCGTTTTCTCGCACCATACGCCATCGACACGCCCATCGCGTCCGCCAAGCACACCCTCCGGTCGCTCGCCCGTCGGTGGATGGCTCTCGCCGAGGAAATCGCGCTGCACGACCAGCACCTCGCGCGTTTCACCACCGCGACATCACCGACCCTCTGCGAGGGCTTCGGTGTGGGCGCCCACACCGCGGCTGAGCTGTTGATCATCTTCGGCGATAATCCCGACCGGATTCGTTCGGAGGCCGCCTTCGCGAAGCTCTGCGGCGCCTGCCCGATCCCGGCCTCGTCTGGGATGACCACCGGTCGGCACCGCCTCAATCGAGGCGGCCACCGACACGCCAACGCGGCCCTCTATCGAGCCGTCATCGTCCGGATGCAATTCCACCAACCGACCCGCGACTACGTCGCCCGACGCATCGCCGCTGGCCGGACCAAACGCGACATCATCCGCTGCCTGAAACGCTTCCTCGCGCGAGAAATTTACCAGCGCGTCATGACCGACTTCCGCGCTCGTCAAGAGATCATCCAGGCCGCCTGAAGGAGTGTCTTGACATATAGGGGCGTGTGGGTCTCGAATTCCGAATTCGGTCGCTAAATCGAGGCCTGGGACACCATTGCGTGGCGCCTGAGTTCTGACCGACGCTGTCTCGCGCATGAAGGATCTCCTGCTCCCCCTGCTTCACCTGGTCGTCACAGCCGCGAAGCTCTGCAGACCCGGCGGCGTGCGAGCCGTCATCGCTGAGAATCTCCTGCTCAAGCAGCAGCTGATCGTGCTGCGCCGTTCGCGCCAGCGTGCGCCGAACCTCAGAGTGGGCGATCGGCTCCTATGCGGATTCGGGGCGCTTTTTCTGAGTCCGGGACGGATTCGCAAGGTCGCCATCGGACTGCGCCCGTCCACGTTGCTGACCTTCCATCAGGCGCGGGTGCGCGGCAAGTACCGCCGATTGTTTTCCTCAAGCGCGCGACCGAAGAAGCCGGGCCCAAAGGGGCCGAGCGAGTCGCTCATCCGCGCCATCGTCGAGCTCAAATCGCGCAATCCTCGATTCGGGTGCCCGCGGATTGCGCGCATCATCTCGCAGACGTTCGGGGTCGACATCGACAAGAACGTCGTGCACCGCGTGCTGGCGAAACGCTATCGTCCAGCCCCGGGCGGAACCGGGCCCTCGTGGTTGTCGTTCGTCGGACACACGACAGACAGTCTGTGGAGCGTGGACCTCTGGCGCTGTGCGTCCATCGTGCTCCAGAGCGACTGGGTGCTCGTGGTCATGGACCAGTTCACGCGGCGCCTCGTGGGATTCGGTGTGCATCGCGGACCGGTCGATGCACCCAGCCTCTGCCGCATGTGCAACGCCGCCATTCATGGGCGGGGCGCGCCGCGATATCTCAGTACGGATCATGATCCGTTGTTCGAGGCGCATCGGTGGACCGCGAACCTTCGGCTTCTGGAGATCGACGAAATCAAGACGGTGCCCCATGTGCCCCTGTCACACCCCTTTGTGGAACGGCTGATCGGGACGATGCGGCGAGAATTCCTGGATCATGTGTTGTTCTGGAATGCCGGTGATCTGGAGCGGAAGCTCGCCGACTTCCAGGCCTACTACAACGCGGCACGGAGCCATGCGTCGTTGGAAGGCTACACGCCGTTAGGCTTCGCGGGCGAACGCACGGCGGCCCGTGCCGAATTCAACCATGTGCGTTGGATCTCCCACTGCCGGGGCATGGTCCAGCTTCCAGCGGCGGCCTGATGACGAATTCGAGACCGACAGGGCCGAATTTCCCGCACCACTGCCGAATGGTTTCGTACGACACGATGATGCCTCGTTCGGCAAGCAGATCCTCAACATCCCGGAAGCTCATGCAGTATCTGTGGTAGAGCCAGACGGCATGGCTGATGATTTCGGGCGGAAAGCGATGCCGAAGGTAGCGGGGCCGGCGAGTGTTCATCCCGGCATTGTGCTGGGCGGAGAGTTAACTTGACTGTGAGCATGATCTCCCTGCCTGACGGGGTCACTTGTGACACCGGTGGGTGCCGGTGAGTGATGGCCTGACCCTTAACTTGACTGACCTACGGTCCTGGCTACTGACCTGTCGGTCATCGCCCGCTGGCAACTCGTACGGCAGCCAGCTGACCGGATGGGCCGTGACCCAATAGGGGCCTGCTGTACCCACGGCCCGTCACAGTCCTGTCCGCCCACCCGGACCAGCTCGGGGCCGCAATCCGAGGAGGCCACCCGTGACCAACCGCATAACTACGCCGCCCGAAGCGCGGACGGTGATCGTCGGTGTTGATACGCATAAGCATGTCCACGTCGCGGTGGCAATCGACAGCTGGGGGATCCGTCTGGGCGATCACGCGTTCGTAGTGGACTCGGGTGGCTACGAGGCTCTGGTCACGTGGGCCGAGACACACGGGCGGATTGAGGCGTTCGGGATCGAAGGCACCGGGAGCTACGGCGCTGGCCTGGCACGGGCCGTCCGCCGAGCCGGGCATCATGTCGTGGAAGTGAATCGGGGCGACCGCCGTACACGCCGCGCCGCCGGCAAGTCCGACACCATCGACGCCGAGGTGGCGGCGCGGTCCCTGCTCGCGGGGCAGTCGACGGCCATCCCCAAGACCGCGGACGGCGCCGTCGAGATGATCCGCCAGCTCAAGATCACACGGGATACCGCCATGAAAGCGCGCACCACGGCGATGAACACGCTGAAGCAGATCATCGTGCAGGCCCCGCCCGTCCTGCGAGAAGCCCTCCACGACCTCACCGATCACGGCCTGCTCACGCGCTGCGCCGGACTCCGACCGGGCCCCATCGACACGCCCATCGCGTCCGCCAAGCACACCCTCCGGTCGCTCGCCCGTCGGTGGATGGCTCTCGCCGAGGAAATCGCGCTGCACGACCAGTACCTCGCGCGTCTCACCACCGCGACATCACCGACCCTCTGCGAGGGCTTCGGTGTGGGCGCCCACACCGCGGCTGAGCTGTTGATCATCTTCGGCGATAACCCCGACCGGATTCGTTCGGAGGCCGCCTTCGCGAAGCTCTGCGGCGCCTGCCCGATCCCGGCCTCGTCTGGGATGACCACCGGGCGGCACCGCCTCAATCGAGGCGGCCACCGACACGCCAACGCGGCCCTCTATCGAGCCGTCATCGTCCGGATGCAATTCCACCAACCGACCCGCGACTACGTCGCCCGACGCATCGCCGCTGGCCGGACCAAACGCGACATCATCCGCTGCCTGAAACGCTTCCTCGCGCGAGAGATCTACCAGCGCGTCATGACCGACTTCCGCGCTCGTCAAGAGATCATCCAGGCCGCCTGAAGGAGTGTCTTGACATATAGGGGCGTCAATACCTTCGCGATTGCTCTGCGCAAATCCGTGAGTCGCCGCCGGAGAACGGTCGGAGGTCGTCCGTCCAGATTGAACGGAGGATCGAGCATGTCGAGCACTGCTTGCTCGACACGCTCGAGTGCATGGCGATTTTCCCACGGGACGATTGCGACCCGCAGGTGATTCTCGATCCATCTGGATACCAGTTGGTTGTCCTCTGGCATGAGCTTACTGGGACCCGCGTGATGCAAGTTCAGCGGCTCGCGAAGAATGGCTGAAATCGTGCGCCGAAAGGTAGAAAACGACGGATTTCCACGGATGTGATTATTCCGTATTCGGCTCTTCAGGGTTGCAGTCGACTCCTTTCTCGAAGGCCAGAGTGTTGCGCCAGCTTGACCGACGTAGATCAATTGTCCGACCGGAACCCCTCCTGCCTGAAGGAACAATTCCTCAGCCTCCTCGTCTGTCCGCCAGGAGTAGAGTCCTGCCTTCTCGGCCGTAATGGGATCCTCGGGAAACGTACGTGGGTCTTCCGACCGGGTTCGATCAGAGAGCAGGGCGGCGACGCGCCGAACGTCGACCGGCTTGTTCACCTTAGCCTCGTCACCTGCATCATGAGACGGTCACTGCTTGTCCAGCCGGGATGAAGGTAGTGGTCTCGACTGAGCGCCTTCAATGCTTCTCCTTGGGCACGAGGCGCCTTGATCATTGCGCCCGCCTTCGGCTCCGGCCAGACATGGAAAACCTGTTTGACTCCGTCAGGCCAATGGGTCTTGCGGAATGTCCCGGCATATTGGGTGGTTGCGGAGAGCAAACCTACGACGGCCGTAGCGCTGGTCGCCTCCGCGTAAGCACCGAGGCATCGTGCGACCAAACCGTTCGGCCACATTGAATTCCGGAACTACTGGTCGTACCAGCCAATCAGTTCGAAAGGGAGGACAACGCCGTATCCACCCGAGATGATGAGGATATCTGCTCCTGCCCCGGCGAGTACGCCAAGCGCGTCACCGGCCACCTGATACAGGTTGCCGGTGTATCGCTCCGCCGCCGGCAGAAGTGCAGTCTCGTCAACCTTCGCTTGCCGCGCATTCTCGACACGCCGAGTGCTCAACTCCGCGGCCAGTCCACGGGGTAGCGAATCGAGAACAGAAGTGCCGTTGCCATCTACGCGTCTCTCGCCCTTTCGCTTCGCTCCTGAACACGGGAGCACGAAGAGAGTCTTCGATATCGAAAGGCGCGGCATCTTGGCCGCGTCGCCGGCATGAGCGCGCCGAAGCGAACGCTTCTCCGATCCGGTGCTAAGTTCGCGGCGCCGGTTCGGCTGGGAATTTTCTGCGAGAGAACCTGCCGGGAGGTTGATGAGCCGTCCTTCCCGGCCGGAGCGTCGGCGAATAAGGCCGGCTTGAGCGAGCTTGCGACAGATCTGATTGACCTGCTGGTGTGGCTTGATCCCTGTTCGTTCACGGATTTCGGAATCCGTGAGGCCGCCCGGCTCGGATCGAACCAACGCAAATACCCGTTCATCATTCGTCATGGACTGGCCTCCAGCATCTCCTACGGGACGCCCAGAGTAGACGCTGACCCGGGTACCATCACGGCGGCACAATAAAGTTGAGGCGTTGTTGCATGAAGACCCGCAGCGGGTGGGGCGGTTTGGCCCGCCCTTCTCGTCTCCGCAGGAGCCACACTGCAGGGATGAAGTCGAAGGTTCATCCCACGTATAGGACGAAGTATCGCGTTGCGAATTGGCCGGCCTACAATCGGGCCCTCGTTCGACGTGGCGATGTGACGGTGTGGGTGTCCAGGCGGCGGTACTCGGATCTCGCCATCGAGACCGCCCTGACCCTGCGACTCCTCTCCCATCTCCCGCTGCGCCAGGCCGAAGGATTCCTGCACGGCCCTGTTCGGGATGATGCGCCTCGACCTCTCCGCCCCCGACTATACGACGCTTTCCCAGCGCAGTCAGCATTTGAGGCGCCGTTTGCGACTGGTCCCGCCCGGCGAGGGCCTCCATCTCGTGCTCGACAGCACGGGGCTGTCCCTCGTCGGGGCAGGTGAGTGGGCGGCCGCGAAACACGGTGGCGGCGGCCGGCGTGGCTGGAGGAAGCTCCACCTTGGCGTCGATCAGTCAGGCGTGATCCTCGTCCACACGCTGACCGAGGCGACGGGAAATGATGCGACCACCGCCCTCGATCTGCTCACTGCGGTCGAGGGTCCTCTCGTGTGCATCACCGCTGACGCCGCCTCTGACACGGTCGCCGTCTACGAGATCGCGACGGCGCGAGGTGCGACGGTCGTCATCCCACCGGCCAGGACGGCGAACGTCTCTGGCCACGGCCCGCGGTCGCCCGTGCGGGATCGGACGATCACGGTGGTGAAGCAGCTCGGACGGCGCCGCTGGAAAAAGACGTCGGGCTATCATGGGCAGGCCCGTGTGGAGAACACGTTCTTCCGATACAAGTCCATCATCGGCGATGGCCTTCGCGCCCGGAGTCCAGCTGGACAGGGGAGCGAGGTCGTCCTCGGCTGTGAGATCCTCAATCGGATGACCGAGCTCGGCCGACCAGTGTCATATCGAATCGGCAGGTGAGGATCCTGTCGGTGGGCTTCGTGCGGGCCCGTGACGATTCGTGCAACCACGCCACATCATCGGGGCGCTCGTGCTGTTTGCCCGCGCTACGACCCCAGGCAAACAGGTACTTGGGATGCGCGTGATCAAAGAGGATGGAACGCCGGCAGGGTTCATGACGATGCTGCTTCGGGAATGGATCGGCAAATGGATTTCCGGACTGATTCTGTCTCTCGGCTTCTTGTGGATCTTGTTCGACAAAGACAATCAGGGATGGCACGACAAGCTGATGAGCACATACGTGACAACCTGATCGATAGGTGGCTCCGGCGGCCGTGACGAACGAACGACACACAGAGACGTTGTTGACGGGTATTGTCAAGTTGGCGAAAAGCGAGTCGATCGCCCCCCAAGCTACTGGACCCGAGCCCGTCGTGAACCCGCTGATGCTGGGCATCAGAAACGGTCGTCATCCTCAACTTGACAATACCGACTGAGATCCTGTGGCAAGCGTCGGCGTTGTTCGCCCCGGCGGTGCGCGCCAGCCGCCCGACGTGATGGTGGCGCTGATCGACGCGGAACGCGAGACGTACGGAGTCGAGCCGATGTGTGCGGTGCCGCCGATCGCCCCGGCCACGTACTTTCGCCACTAGCAGTGGCAGACGGTTCTTCAGCACCCTGCTTAAGTCATCGCCTAATTCCTGACAGGACTTCCTCAACTATCACCAGAGTATCCTCCGGAAAGTCTTGCTGTTGCATCCACTCCAAGAAATCCCTGCGTTGTGATGCAACATCTCCCTCGTGCCGGCCGAAATTGAGGACGACCTCGCCTTTCTCATTCTCTGTGAAGTGGCCGAAGACATCTAGGAATCGACCCATCCTGCTCACATTCCACCACCGGCGCTCAGTCGGCCGTTCTCGCCAAGCGAGGATCTCCGTCTCACTGCATCCTCCAGACGGTCCGTAATCCTGGCAATCCAGCAACCGCTGGCCGTCCACATGACGGGACTTGGCCTTCATCGGCTTGGGCACTCGGCACCCGCATAGTGGCACTTCCCAGCCGCATCGGCGGTCGTGACACCGGCTGAGCCCGTGGCGGTCGCGGACCATGATGCCGTTGCCGCACTTCTCGCAAGCTCGCTCTGTGTGCCCACAGCTTGTCTGCCTCTGCCCGTAGCTTGTGCAACCGACGAAGAGGCCATTCCTCCCATTTCTGAGAACCAGTGTCTCGCGGTGCGTCCCAGAAAGCTTGCAGGCGGGACATGGCTCGCTCGGCCGCAGAGGCTCAAGTAGTTCGACGAGCTCTTCCTCGCTCACGTCGTACTCGCGGTGTTCGTTGCGACAGAGCGTGTGTCCCCAAAGCGATCGCTCCTCGCCAGTGCCGGTCAGGAGCAGGTACGTCTTCCGGCGTGCTCGAGTGAGTGCGACGTAGCCGATTCGGTGTTCCTCTTCGGCCTCGCTGAGCCGACCCCGAATCGGGGCCAGGGCTTCGTCGCGAGCGCGTACCTCGGCCTGCTCAGCAGCTGTTCCGGGTCCAGCGTCAAGCACGATGGTGTAGTCGGCCTCGAGTCCCTTCGCCTTGTGCATGGTGGCGAAATCGATCTCTACTCCGACCTTCGCAGCGGCGGTGCGTACGGCGGTGTGATGGAATCCCTCCTGCTTGCGGGCTTGCTGTTCTGCCGCGGTCCTTAGCTCCGCCCGATATTTTCCCCAGAGGTAGTCGGGGAGCTTTGCTGGATTGGCATCCCAATCCTGCAGAAGAGCTGTGCTGCGGGTGTCGAGACTCAGGGCTCGGTCGGTCAAGCCGGCATTCTGGCGGCACAGCACGAGCACGGATCCCTGCTCTCTGTCGTCGACGCGGGCGCGGGACTCCTGGATTCGCGTCAAGACGCACAGGAGCCCTGCCGTGGTCCCTTCCGCCGTGGAAGCGCCGTCTGCGTCGCCGAGGATGACGCGGCCTTGGGGAGTTAGGCGGCAGGAGCCCAGGCTCACCGCGCCCGGCCAGCGCGTATCGCTGAAGCCCTGTGAGTCGCCCTGCACGATGCGGTCTCTCGCGCTTGTCTGACGCAGCACGTACGCCCTTGCCGTCTGCGCCAGCGGCTGGGCGTGCCGATACGTCTGCTCCAGGTTGATCCGGCTCGCATACCGTGACTCGGGGTCGCGCTCTGTTCCGCCCTCGTCGAGATAGCCGGGGTCCCCGCCCTGGAAGCCGAAGATCGCTTGCCAAGCGTCGCCGACGGCCGTGAACCGAGCCCGGTGCTCGGGATTGTCGGGCGACGGTCGACCGGTCAGGGCCTCGACGAAGTCGGCCTGCGCGGGGTTGATGTCTTGCGCCTCGTCCAGCAGGACGACCTTCCAGGGGCGCTTCGCTCGGGGCGTTGCCAACACTCTTGTGGCTCTGAGGATGACGCCTTCAAAATCCTCCGTGTTCGTGTTCTTGAGGTGCTGCTCCCAGCGCGCCATTACCGGACGTGCGAGCCGCTCGAGCGCCAGGGCCGCACTTTGCGCGTCGCGTCCAAGACCGGGTGGCACCTTCTGCCGTATCCGGCTCGAGCGCTGGCGCCACGCCCGGATCCACGCGTCGATCTCCTTTGCAATGCGTCGTGCGCCCTTGCCTTCGCGGGCGACAACGTTACGTAGGAGCGTGTTGACGTGGTGTGGATCGGGGACAGAGATCGGTGTCCGGCGGTGCGCATTGAGTCGCCGCACCAACAGGTGGCTGAAGCTCTCGTCGCCCGCGCTTGCATACTCGATGTCCCCGTAGGTCGTCTCGACGTACCGCAGGCGCATGGCCGCAAAGACACGCCGTTTCCATTTGTGTTGTTCGTCGTAGCGGCGATGAGCGTCGCGATCCTGCTCGAGGTACTCGGGTGGCAGGTTGCCATGGCGATCGTGCGAATAATGCTCAAGCCAGATCCCGGCTTCCGGGAGAGGGTTCGTCTCGTCAGGATCGTCCGGAATGAAGAAGTCGGGGTGGTAGCGTCTCCCGTCGTGAGTGCGAAATCGCTCGGGAACGACAAGCTCCCTCTCGTATTGGTAGGCGACGCCACAGGCATATAGAGTCAGGGCGATTCTGGCTTCTCCGAGGGACCGAACCGCCGTGTCGCCGGGAGGAACCAGTGGCAGCCGTGCGGAGTCGCCCGATCCGTGGTGCCGGAGAAAGGCCTCGCCGCGTTCGTACACTTCGAGGAACATCTCTGGCTTTTCCGCAAGCGTCTCGTCGAGCGCACGGGATAAAAGGGTCAGCCGGCGATGGGTGTTCTTGTCGTTGGCCAGCGGTGAGATCTGGGGCCGCCCAAGACCCTGCCGCTCGATGACCTGCATGGCAAGCCCGTGGATGGTCTCTACGGCTACTCCGTCAATGTCCCGCAGACGGCTTCGTACCTCCTCGGTGGCCTTGTTCGTAAACGTGATGACGGCGATCTCGTCGGGCCGTGCCGCGCCTTGGCGCACCACATGGCGGACCTTCTCGACGATGACCCACGTCTTGCCTGAGCCGGCCCCGGCCGTCACGAATACGCGGTCATCAAGATTGACAACTGCGCGGCGCTGGGCTTCGTTCAGATCGACGAGGTCTGGGTCCGACGCCGATCGGGACAAGAGCAGGCGGTTGTGTACCTCGCGCCGCTGATTCATGAGATCTCGACCGGCCCGCCAGAGTCGAATGTAGCGGCAGGGCTGCCACCACAGCCACGACCAATCGGATAACGTCCTACTGCGGAGCCTGGAGGCTTGTTCGATGTGTGAGCGGGGGATCCAGAGGTTGATGGCTCGCCTGCCAGAGAGGATATCGAGAAGGCTGCCTAGCCGGCGCAGAACACGTTCCGGGGCAGGAGCTTTCGAATCCGCCTCCGAAGAGTGGCTACGGCGCATCGTTCCCTCGGCTCTTTGACGCCACGATTTCATCATCGTAGCGCACGGATGAGTTGATTCGCGGCGGCGGGTTCGGTGGCAATCATCGGGTTCTCGGAATCTGCGGTGGTGGTCGCCGGTACCAATACACGGCGTTGGTGCACGGATCCCGCGCCCTCGGTGAGCCACGATCGATCTTCTGGCCATCGTGGCGACAGCAGGTGCATGATCTCGACATGAAGTCGAGAGTGCACCCGAAGTACACGACAAAATACCACGTCGGAAATTGGCCGGCATACGACCGAGCGCTGGTCCAGCGCGGCGATATCACCGTGTTGGTTGGCCCCGGATGCGATCGCCACTTGGGAGGCCGTGGGGGTCGGCAAACGTGGCGGGCAGCGGCAGTATTCCGATTTCGCCATCGAAACCGCGCTGACGCTCCGGCTCATCTTCCACCTGCCCTTGCGGCAGGCTGAAGGCTTCTTGACGTCGATCTTCGGGATGCTGGGTCTCGACCTGTCCGCGCCCGATCACACCGTGCTCTCCCGGCGTGGCCAGCATCTCGACCTCCCGCTGCGTCGCGCCCCCGCAGGTGCCGGCCTGCATCTCATTGTCGACAGCACGAGCCTCTCGATCGTGGGCGAGGGTGAATGGGCCGCGGCGAAACATGGAGGACGGGGGAGGCGAGGCTGGAAGAAGCTGCATCTCGATGTCGACCGATCGGGTGTGATCGTCGCCCGGGCCCTGACGGAGGCGAGCGTCGACGACGCGACGACTGGCATCACGTTGATCGAGGCGGTCGACGGCGCCCTCGGACGGGTGACGGCGGATGCCGCCTCCGATACGGTCGGCTTCTACGAGGCCGCCGGTGCGCGTCGCGCGACCGTCGTGGTTCCGCCGACGAGCACGGCTAACGTGTCTCGACACGGTCCGCGGTCGAGCGCTCGTGATCGCACGATCCTAGCGGTCAAGGAGACAGAACGGCGGCGCTGGAAGCAGATGTCTGGCTACCATGGGCAGGTCCGCGTGGAGAACGCGTTCTTCAGGTACACGTCGATCATCGGAGACAGCCTGCGAGCGTGCAGTCCGGCAGGGCGGGGGACTGCGGTCGTCCTCGCGTGCAACATCCTGAATCAGATGACTGGGCTTGGCAGGCCAATGTCGTACCGCATCGGTCGGTGAAGAAACTGTGGATCGGGATCGGTGCGGGCTAGCAGCCTGTCGGACTTGGGCGTGGCAAACGCGCGCGGAAGCGACTTGGCACCTGTGTGAACGACGCCCTGTGTCTCTGTGCCGGGAGGGCCGCTTCGACCGAAACGGGGACTGTATTCCTGGCCATCGGTCGCTGACGGCGCCTGGAGGCCTTTCTGACGCCTCTGGTGGGTCGCGAACACGCCAAGTTCCGCTCCTTATAGCCCCGTCATGCCAGCCTGAGGTTGTGCAAGCGTCGGCAGTTATACGCCAGCGTTACCAAGGCCCATTCGCCCTCCACCTTCTCGAGACCCCGCAGCAGAAACTGCCGGAAGCCCATCGCCTGCTTCACGATCCCGAACACCGGCTCCACCGTCTGCTTGCGCAAACGGTAATGCGCCCGGTGCTCCGGCAGTGCCATCTTCTGCTGCATCGACTTGATCCAGTCCGCCTGCGGCTCCTTCGCCAGCGGGTGCGGCGGCTCCGGTCGGAAGTCGTGCTGGCGCCGTTGGCCTTCCGCCCCCGTCGCCACCAACACCTCCACACCGCGACCTGCCAGTTGCGACACCTCGCTGCCCGTCGCGTAGCCGCTGTCCGCCAGTACCCGATCCGCCGCGCCCAACGCCGCCGGGATCGCATCCACATCCGCCACCAACTCGTTGCGGTCGCTCGCGCACACGCTCACCCTAGCCCCCAACACCAACTGACTGCCGTCGGCATCCACCGCCGCCTGCGCGTTGTACGCCTGGCGGTACTCATGGCGCCGGCTCTTGCGCATCAGCGCACTGTCCGCGTCCGTCAGGTTGATCTGCTCCTCCGCCTCCGGCGCTTCCGTCGGCGGTTTGATGTGCCGACCCTTGCGCGATCCCGTACGCCGCTCCCGCGCCGCCACCTTGCGCTCGTACTCCGCCCGCTCCGAGTCCGCACGCGCCTGCGCACGCCGTTCCAACTCCGCGCACGCACGGTCCAGCTTCACCCGCAGCTTGTCCCGCCGCGACAACTCCTCCGGCAGACCCTGCGGGTCCGGCGCGGCGTCCGTGTCGGCGTGCTCCGCCTGATCCAACAACCCCTCGATCTCGCCTCGCAACTGCTCGCGCAACGCCCCCGCCCGGTCGTAGCGGAGGCTGTTGCGCTTATTCGCGTTCGCGTCCACCTTCGTCCCGTCCACGCTCACCGTCCCAACACGCAGCAGCTGCAGCTCCTTCGCCAGCAGCAGTACCTGCAGGAACGCCTCCGCTACCGCATCGAAGTTGCTGCGCCGGAACGTGCAGATCGTGTCGTGGTCCGGGTGACAGTTCGCCGCCACGTACCGAACGCCAATGTCCCGATACGTCGCCCGCTCGATCCGACGCGAGCCGAAGATCCCGTTCGCGTAGCAGTACACCAGCAACGCCAGCATCATCCGCGGGTGATACTGCGCCGATCCGGTGCCCCGTTCGTTTACCTGGAACCGCTCCAGCGGCACCCGTTCCACCGCCTCAACCACGAAGTGCGCCAGATCGTCCTCCGGCAGCCAATCGCGCAGGTCCGGCGGCAGCAAATACAGCTGCGACTGGTGCCGCTGTACGAACTTCGGCATCTACTTCGACCTCCTCGACTCGACAAGCCCTATTATAAAACCCGGGCCTAAGTCCGACAGGCTGCTAGCTCCGATTCATGCAACAACGCCATTCCCCCGTCGATTACCACTTTCCGCGCGGGAATCCAGACGACCATCCGAACCGTCCGCGGACCCCGCCGCACCGCGGTTCGCTCAGTAGCCGCCGCCGTTCAGCGCCAGCAACCCGCACCAGAACCTGTCGTCGGAGGTCGTCAGACGCACAGACCGGCGGCGATTCCCCGGCCGGCCGGCCCGCCTTCGGGCAGGAGCTCGGTACTCGATTCCCTGGGCCGCTAGCGTTCACAGGCTCGCCCATCGTTGTCGCGGTCCATGCGGCGTTGGTACGCGCAGTGCCCTCGCGGAACGCCGTTGGGATGATCACGCCTGAGCGCCGTGCAGTTACGGTACGGCCCGCAACCGCTCCCCGCGCCACCGCGTCCCTGCGACGGGCTTGCCGCCACCGAGCTTCTGCCCCCGGACTCGCAGACCACGCCATCACCGTCGCCATCCCGCATGAACGGATACGCCGGGTGCTCGCGCGTCACCGGGGCGATGCCGTGCGCGCGGGCCTCCGCGCAACTGATGCGTCCGTTGCGGTTGTCGTCCCACTCCGCGACCACTTCGGATCCACCACCAGCAAGCGGCGTCGCTGCCGGAGGCGTGTCGCCACGGCCGAACACAATCACGTCAGTCCCAGCACAGCCGGACAGCGCCGCGTCCAGAGCGTTCGCCTCACGCCGATCGATGGTCAGCCCGTAGCGTTGCCGGACTGCGATCACCCGCGCCGCGAACCAGCACCGGTTCTGCGCCGGCAGCCAGTCCGCCGCGTCACGGGCGCTCTTCTGGTAACGATTGACTCGTGGTCCGGCCAGCGTCAGGTTCAGCGGATCGGTCGCGAACCGCTGGCGGGTCGCCGCATCGGCGGCGCACAGGCCGCTGTCGTGCGCCTCGGACCGAGCCACCATGTGCTCGATGTCGGTCTCGGATTTGCTCGCGAACCAGCGTCCGGTGTACGGACCGTAGACGCCGCCGAGTTCCCGGATGATCCCATCCTCGACCGACTGCTGGTATCGGTAATCGTCCGAGTCGTAGGGCGAGCAACGCCGTTCCGGCACGACGGTCAGGCCACGCCAGGAATCCTGTGCGTGCGCCACAACGCCCCCGCGAGGCTGTCCGTCCGTGCCGATGCCCAGGAAGACGAGGATCGCGCCGACGATAATGAACTGAACTTGGCTGCGCATGGGGCTATCTCCGGGCTTTGTCAGGTTAACTCTCCGCGCGGCACAATGCCGGGATGCACATTCGACGATCCCGCTACCTTCGGCATCGCTTTCCGCCTGACATCATCAGCCACGCCGTCTGGTTGTATCACAGATACTGCCTGAGCTTCCGGGATGTCGAGGATCTGCTGGCCGAACGCGGCATCATCGTGTCGTACGAAACGATTCGGCCATGGTGCGGGACGTTCGGCCCCGATGACGCCCGGCGGTTGAAGCGACGTCAAGGTCGACTCAGCGATACGTGGTTTCTGGACGAAGTCTTCGTCGCGATCAACGGTCAGCGCCAGTATCTGTGGCGCGCCGTGGACCAAGACGGTGACCTGATTGACCTGCTCGTCCAACCCCGTCGGGACGGGCGGGCGGCGCGGAGATTCTTCCGAACACTCTTAAAGAGTCAGCGACAGGAACCGTGTCGTCTCGTGACCGACAAGCTGGGCAGCTACCGCGTGGCCCAGCGGGACGTCATGCCCGGTGTCACCCACGCCACGACCCAATACGCGAACAATCGCGCCGACGTCTCCCATCAGCCTACGCGCCAACAGGAGCGTCAGATGCGAGGCTTCACCTCACCTGCCCACGCCCAGCGGTTCTTGCACGTTCACGGTGTCATTCAGAATCTGTTTCGAGTGGGTCGGCACCTGCTCAGGTCGGTGCATCATCGGATGCTGCGAGCACGATCATTCACCGTGTGGGCCGAGGTGACCGCGGCCTGATCCTCTGATTAGTTCGCCTCATCCTGGTCCAGGCTAGTTAACTTGACTGTGAGCATGATCTCCCTGCCTGACGGGGTCACTTGTGACACCGGTGGGTGCCGGTGAGTGATGGCCTGACCCTTAACTTGACTGACCTACGGTCCTGGCTACTGACCTGTCGGTCATCGCCCGCTGGCAACTCGTACGGCAGCCAGCTGACCGGATGGGCCGTGACCCAATAGGGGCCTGCTGTACCCACGGCCCGTCACAGTCCTGTCCGCCCACCCGGACCAGCTCGGGGCCGCAATCCGAGGAGGCCACCCGTGACCAACCGCATAACTACGCCGCCCGAAGCGCGGACGGTGATCGTCGGTGTTGATACGCATAAGCATGTCCACGTCGCGGTGGCAATCGACAGCTGGGGGATCCGTCTGGGCGATCACGCGTTCGTAGTGGACTCGGGTGGCTACGAGGCTCTGGTCACGTGGGCCGAGACACACGGGCGGATTGAGGCGTTCGGGATCGAAGGCACCGGGAGCTACGGCGCTGGCCTGGCACGGGCCGTCCGCCGAGCCGGGCATCATGTCGTGGAAGTGAATCGGGGCGACCGCCGTACACGCCGCGCCGCCGGCAAGTCCGACACCATCGACGCCGAGGTGGCGGCGCGGTCCCTGCTCGCGGGGCAGTCGACGGCCATCCCCAAGACCGCGGACGGCGCCGTCGAGATGATCCGCCAGCTCAAGATCACACGGGATACCGCCATGAAAGCGCGCACCACGGCGATGAACACGCTGAAGCAGATCATCGTGCAGGCCCCGCCCGTCCTGCGAGAAGCCCTCCACGACCTCACCGATCACGGCCTGCTCACGCGCTGCGCCGGACTCCGACCGGGCCCCATCGACACGCCCATCGCGTCCGCCAAGCACACCCTCCGGTCGCTCGCCCGTCGGTGGATGGCTCTCGCCGAGGAAATCGCGCTGCACGACCAGTACCTCGCGCGTCTCACCACCGCGACATCACCGACCCTCTGCGAGGGCTTCGGTGTGGGCGCCCACACCGCGGCTGAGCTGTTGATCATCTTCGGCGATAACCCCGACCGGATTCGTTCGGAGGCCGCCTTCGCGAAGCTCTGCGGCGCCTGCCCGATCCCGGCCTCGTCTGGGATGACCACCGGGCGGCACCGCCTCAATCGAGGCGGCCACCGACACGCCAACGCGGCCCTCTATCGAGCCGTCATCGTCCGGATGCAATTCCACCAACCGACCCGCGACTACGTCGCCCGACGCATCGCCGCTGGCCGGACCAAACGCGACATCATCCGCTGCCTGAAACGCTTCCTCGCGCGAGAGATCTACCAGCGCGTCATGACCGACTTCCGCGCTCGTCAAGAGATCATCCAGGCCGCCTGAAGGAGTGTCTTGACATATAGGGGCGTCAATACCTCGCCCCCCACGACCAGCTCCAGGGCGTCACGCTGGTCGGGCGTGTCCGGACCGACCTCTTCCGGAACTACATTGGGGCCATCGAACGGCACGAGATCGTCTGTCCTCGGATCGACGCGTTCTATACCGAGCACCTGTACTGCGGGGAAGACGATCTGTTCGGGAGCGGGCATCCGCCCGATACGGTCGTCGCCATGGCGTTGGCCTATCACGCCTTCAAGACGGGCCGGCAGCCCGGTGACTACGGCGTCACCCTCTGACGGATGGAGGCCCGGAGGCCGAGGAGACCTTCTCGATGAGCCCCCGCGGCCGGCCTGCGTCGATGCCCCCTCGCTCAGCGCCTCGGGCCCCATCAGCGTGACGCCGCGATCATCACACCCCACCGACTCGTCGCGCAGCGAGCGAGCGCGGTCTGCGAACGGGCTGATGTGCACGCGAGAACCTCTACCGTCCGGGTGCCTGCGCCAGCTATCTTCGAACGGTGCTCGACGAATCGTTGCCGACACGTGCCCAGCGGGTCGACCTGTGGGCGACGCCTGCGCACGTACGCCACGGGGTCCATCACCGTCCCGTCGCCGCCGCACATTCCCCTTGCCTGTCGCGCCCACCAGAGCGAATGTGGACGGACAGCCGCCTGCCAGCGGCCACCACCAAGGAGGGACCTAGCCCATGACCCCGCACGAGACCGGCTCGACCGCCACCCCCGGCACCTCCCGCGCGACGGCACCGCCGCCGCACACGTTCGGCCCCCAGGGACCGACCCTGGGAGATCTCAGCGACGCCTACCTCCAGGACTATCAGGTCCGGCAGTTCCGGTCCGTCAGCACCGCTCGCGGCCGGACCGCCCATCTCACCGCGTTCTTCGGCCGCGACGCGCGGGCCGCCGCGCTCACCACGTACCGGATCCGCCAGTATCAACTCGCCCGGCGTGCCGCCGGGGCGGCCACCGGCACCATCAACCGGGAAACCTCGGCCCTCCACCGCATGTGCACCCTCGCTGTCCACTGGGGCTGGCTCGACACCGTGCCCGGGTTCCCCGACCGGCTGCGCGAGAATCCCCCCCGCCAGGGCTTCTTCGAGCACCCCGAATACCTTGCCGTCCGCGTCCACCTGCCCGCCCCGTGGCAGGACATTCTCGATGTGGCCTACTACTCCGGCTGGCGCAAGCAGGAGATCCTCGGCCTCACTTGGGAGGAGATCGACGAAGCCGGCGGCGTCATCCGGCTCTCGCCAGGGCGCTCGAAGACGTTGGTGGGACGCATCCTCCCCATCTCGCCCCCCATCGCCGAGGCGCTGGTGCGGCGGCGGGCACGCCGCGACACCGGCAGCCCGCTGGTCTTCCACCGCGACGGCATTCCCATTCGCCGCTGGCGCACCGCGTGGCGCACGGCCTGCCAGGCGGCCGGGGTACCGACCCGCTTCCTTCACGACTGCCGCCGCACCGCCGCGCGCAACCTGATCCGCGCCAGTGTCCCCGAGCGGGTCGCCATGCTCCTGACCGGGCACAAGAGCCGCGCCATCTTCGACCGCTACAACATTATTAACGAGCAGGAACTGCTCGAGGCCGGGGACCAGCTCGTCGAGTATCTGGCGCAGCAGGCGCAGGCGGTGCCAGCCCGTCGGCGGCCCCACGCGGCCGGCCCCGCCGCCCCGCGCACCGCATCACCCCTACGCCTCGTACGACGCGGCACCGCGTAAGGGCGCACGGGCCACAGGTACGAAGCGGCCCGCGATCGCGGCACACGCGGCGACGGGGCGGGCCGACGCCCCTGAACACGGGCACGCGCCGGGCCCGGCCGCGGGTTCATCGGGAGGCCGGGTGCCACCCGTCGGCGCAGGCAAACACACCCGCACGGCATCATGCCCGTCACGAGCGTGCCGGGCACCGCCAGCGCCGTCGCGCGCAAAAGCGGGGCGACCGACAGGCGATCACAGGCTCTCTCGACACCCGTGGCTGGCGCCTCTATGATGGCGCCATTGCCGACCACCGCGCACGTACACATGACCGCGAAGAAAACCCTCTATGTGGCGAACCCCTATGGCTTCTCCGCGCAACAGCGCGACGGACCGCTACAAGAGCTTGTGGGGGTGCTGGAGTCGCTGGGGGCCGACGTGTGGGAGCCGTTCGCCCGTAACAACCAGATCGACCGGGCGAGTGCGGGCTGGGCGTATCGGATCGGGCAGGCCGATCTGCGGGACGTACGCGAGGCCGATGGGCTATTCGCGGTGGTCAACGGCTGTCCTCCGGATGAGGGCGTCATGGTGGAGCTGGGCATGGCGATCGCGTGGGAGAAGCCGGTGTTCCTGTTCCGAGACGATTTTCGCCGGTGCACTGACAGCGAGGTCTACCCGCTCAATCTGATGTTGTTCACGGGCCTGCCCGCGGACGGCTGGGAAACCGCGTGGTACGGCTCGTTCGAGGAGATCGCTGATTCCGGCAAGGCGCTCGCACGCTGGTTGCGGCATGACCGGCCGCCCGGCTCGGCGTCGGCCGAGGCGGATCCGATAGAAATATGAGAGCGCTCACCGCCGGGCTGCGGGCGGGCGGGCTCTGCGGCGGCGTTTACCAAGCCGCGCCCCGGCGGTGGCGCAGCGTCCGGGCGTCGTCGGGCCCGAAGGTCTGACACCACAGCCGGATCGTCTCGTACGAGACGGTGATCCCGCGTTCGGCGAGCAGATCCTCGACGTCGCGGAAGCTCAGGCCAAGGCGGTAGTCGAGCCAGACTGCGTGACTGATGATCTCGGGAGGAAAGCGGTAGCCGCTGTCGCGTGGCGCAGAGCGTGTCATGGGCCTACACTGCCAGCGACAGGTTCAAGTCAATGCCACTGATACCCCCTCATGAAACTCAAGAAGATCAAATACACCGATTTAAACTCCAAGCAGAAGGAGGTTTTTAATTTTCAAAAAGTTGCGGGAAAGCTCTCCGACTACGGATACAACTGCATCAAGCTCGCGGACGACTGGCAGGGAGCAGACTTTCTCGCGTATCACAAAGATGGCAGCGGTACGCTGAAAGTGCAGTTGAAAGCGCGACTCGCACTCTCAAAAAAGTATGTCGGCAAATCGCTCTACATGGCATTTCTGATGTACCAGGAGTGGTATCTGATCGAGCATGACGCACTGGTTCGCTTAGTCGAGAAGCACACCAATTGGCTTCACACAAAGTCATGGCAGGAGGACGGAAACTATAGCTCGGCAAATCCGAATCAGCGCCTCGTTGAGGCGCTAGCCGGATCACGGCTATGAGTCCTCGAGCCGCTGAAGCGATCGCTTGAAATCGAAGGCCGCCCGCTCGGCCTTGATCGCGGTCTTGAGCACCGGTGTTTTCGGCGGCAATCCCCACCGCAACTTGAGGGCCACCTCGGACAGGCCCGCGTGCGCCTGGCCCACCGTGCTGAGCAAGTGTTCTCGTTCGTCTTCGGTCATATTCTCTGGATTGTAGGCGAGCATTGCTTGAGGACGCGAGGCGAAGGATGTGTGGGGAGCGACCGGTAGTCCCACCGATGGGCAGCCACGGTGTAACGGCGCGGCGAATCAACAGCGACCGGCACAAGCACCTGCGCAAGGACAAGGAACCCACGCAGGAGTCGCACCCCAGGAGCGAGTTCGAAACAATGAGGCCGGGCGGTCTTGCCCGGCCTCTTCTTGTGTACCTAGAAGCGGAAGGGCACAGGCCGCCTCTTGGCCTGCCTGGGTGGCGGTCCGGCTGCGCCTGGAGACATGGCCGCGGGATCTCAGTCGAGCAACATCTCGGTCAGCTCGAGCAGTGGATGCGGCTGGGCAGGGCCGTTCTCGCCCTCGAAGTAATAGCGGGCCTTGCCGAACGCGGGGCGTAGCTCGTCAAACCACGACGCGTTCTCATCGAACTCGGCGAAGAAGGGCTTCCGCACCCAGGCCGGGTCGCGCGCCTGGATGAAGTCGCAGACCAGCAACGGCTTGTCGGGATCGAGAATATCGAACCCCACGGAGTCGTGCACCGACTCGATCACGGCGCCATCCATCATGTCCCGTAGCGACACGACCCCGAGAACCCGCACCTTGCCAGGAAAGGCCGACATGCAAGGCCCGCGGACTGATCGGGATAACCCCGAGACGCTCGCGTACGCGGCCTTGAAGATCTCGTAGCACCGCACGAGGGGCACCTCGAAGTAGTTTCGCGCCCCCGTGTCGCGTTCCACGAACATGTAGTACGGGATGATCCCAAGGCGCACGCCGGTTTTCCACAGCGCGGCCCAGGCCTCCGGGTCGTCGTTCACGTGTCGAATGAGCGGAGCCTGCATCCGGATCTGGGCACCGGTGTTGCGGATGCGACGGATTGCCTCACGTGAGATCTCCGACGCGAACTCGACCGGGTGCGTGTAGTGCCCCATGATCGCCATGTGCCGTCCAGCTGCTATGACCTCCTCGAACAGCTGCAGACAGTCATCCGCATCGCGATCGGTCACGAACCGCTGCGGCCAATACCCCAGCGCCTTCGTGCCGATCCGAATGTTCTGGACGTGGTCCAATTCCGGCGCGAGGAGCGGCTCGATGTAGTTACGCAGTACCGATGACCGCATGATCATCGGGTCGCCCCCGGTGACCAACACATCGGTGACCTCGGGGTGGACCTTCAGATAGGCCACGAGATCGTCAGGTTCTTGCGCCTGAAACTTCAGGTTCTCGAGCCCCACGAACTGGGCCCACCGAAAGCAATAGGTGCAATAGGCATGGCACGTTTGACCTGCCGCTGGAAAAAACAGCACGGTCTCCCGATACTTGTGCTGCAGCCCCTGCAACGGTCGACCATCGAGCGTCGGGACGTTGTGACTGAGCTGACCGGCCGGATGGGGGTTCAGGCTCATCCGGATCCGGTTCACCGCGGTGGCCAGCCTCTCACCACCGGCGGCGTGCCGGAGCAGGGCCTGGACCTCGGAGAACTCCTCGGCTTCGAGCATCGCCTGCTGGGGAAACACCAGCTGAAAAATGGGGTCGTCCGGCACTCGCGACCAGTCGATCAGATGGTCCACGACGTACTGGTTGGTGCGGAACGGCAGCACCTGGCCGACCACCGCCATCGCGTCGCGTACATCCGGGTCGAGAGTCTCCCACTGGGGAATCTCAGCGACGTTCCTGAGGTCAATGGGGCGATACGTCGTCGGCGTGTCACCGGGCGCTGTCATAGGGACCCCGGCCAGCGGGCCCTACGTTATACAGGATCTACCGGACGGCTGCCAACCCCCTCGCCTAGAAGCGGAACCCCAGCGCGAATCGGATGGTGCGGAGTCCATCCTGGCCGGGCAAATGGTGCTTCCGCCATCAACTGTTGCTACCCCGCCCTTATCTCGTTCTAACCAAACCGCTTAGACTAGATATTCAGTACCAGAGAGGTGCCAGCGTCAAAATCGGCTGGAAGTATCTGGATGATTAGGGCTTAAGCTCTCTTCACCAACACTTGATGACGGAAGCACCCATGGGGCAAGCCCTGTTGCTGAGCGATCATATGACGCCCACGTCCTAAGATGTTTGTATCTCTTCCACGTCGACACGCCCGGGCCCCTGGCAAACCCGCCTTCAGCTATGCTTGTGACACAAGCTACGTGGTGCCTACGACCGTGCGGCCACGGTCCTGCTCCCGATGAAGGATCAGAGGAAGTCACCGAAGGTTCCCTCGGTTCATCTCAATCTGAACGTGCGCGGGATGACGCTGTCAGCCACGCTGGCGGTGAACGAGCAGAGTCGAGAGCTCGCAGAGTCTGGTCGTGAGGTCTTCAGGCTCGGCCTTGGTCAATCACCCTTCCCCATTCCCGAACCGGTCGTGGAAGCGTTGAAGGCCCACGCCCACAGCAAGGACTACCTCGCCGTTCAGGGGCTCCCCGCCCTACGCGAGGTGGTGGCCGACTACCATGATCGGACCCACGGGCTCAAGCGGCGTGGCGAGAATGTGCTCATCGGCCCAGGGTCGAAGGAGCTCATGTTCCTCTTGCAGATGGTGTACTACGGCGACATCGTGATTCCGACCCCGGCGTGGGTGTCGTATGCCCCGCAAGCGCGGATCATCGGGCGGCACGTGCAGTGGGTGTCGACACAGGCGGCCAACCGCTGGCAACTAAAGCCAGGAGATCTCGATCGACTCTGCGCCAGCGACCGGGATCGACCGCGCATCGTCGTGCTCAACTACCCCCATAACCCCACGGGTCAGAGCTACGGAGCCGACCAGCTCAAGGAGCTGGCCGACGTGGCGCGCCGGTACCAAGTGGTAATGCTTTCTGACGAGATCTACGGAGAGATCCATCACGAAGGCGGCCACGTGTCCATCGCCGAGTTCTACCCGGAGGGCACGATCATCAGCACAGGCTTAAGCAAGTGGTGCGGCGCGGGTGGCTGGCGCCTCGGGACGTTCACGTTCCCCACGAATCTGAGCTGGCTGCGCGATGCCATAGCCGCGGTGGCCAGCGAAACCTACACTGCAACGAGTGCACCCATCCAGTTCGCAGCCGTTACGGCGTTCCAGGGGGGGGCGTTCATTCGAGAGTACCTGATCCACTGTCGACGCGTCCTTCGAGCTCTCGGACGCCACTGTGCGGCCATGTTGCGCAGCGCCGAGCTCGACGTCGCTGCCCCGGTTGGTGCGTTCTATCTGTTCCCGGACTTCCGCCGTTACCAGCCCCAGCTGCGCGCCAAGGGGATTAGTACCAGTCAGGAGCTCAGCGACCGTTTGCTGCAAGACACGGGCGTGGCGACACTTCCGGGGTACAGTTTCGGGCGGCAAGCTTCCGAGCTGACGCTTCGCATGGCGTACGTCGACTTCGACGGATCGGCGGCGTTGAAGGCCGCCGCCAGGTCTGATCCAAACCAGGAATTGGACGCCACGTTCCTCCGGAGTTACTGTCCGAAGGTGCTCGAAGCTATGGACCGCGTCACGAGTTGGCTTGGACAGGCCCCACGCTAGCTCCGTGGCGGCGCCACACATCTCGTGAAACAGGCCAACGATCGGTACATCGTCACGCTCGCCCTTGCGGCAGCGACGATCCTGGTCTAGAGCGCTGGATCGCAGAGCTAACCATCAGAAGTGTCTGTTTCGCCATCAACTCTACGCTTGATTGAGAAGTAGTTCATGAGCAAGTAGTCCCACGTGGTTTTAGCTAAAGGGTTCTGTTGCAAGGTTTGGGATCACGCGCGAGAATCCGTTGGGTGGACCTCGTTACGCGGCCAATCCGAACACCTTGTGGATCAGCTGCGTCTGCCCGACCACGTCGCCCTTCGCCATCCATCGCGCCTGTCCCTTGCGGAGCGCATGCATGATCTCGATGCCGCGCAAGGTCCGCCACGCCGTGGTGAATCGCTTGAAGCCCAGCATCGGCCGGGTGCGGCGTTTGATGAATCGGTGGTCCTGCTCGATGATGTTGTTCAGATACTTGCATTGGCGAAGATTCGAACGCGGTCGGACGAGTCCCTCGTGTCGGACGGCCTCGAACGCGACCGGGTAGGCGGGGTTCTTGTCCACGGTCACCACGCGAGGGGGCGTCGTATGAGCCGCGCCTAACGTCTTGCGGAAGAACGCGATGGCCGCCTTCCTGTCGCGCGTCGCTCGCAGCAAGAAATCCAGGGTATCGCCGTTGGAATCGACGCCACGGTAGAGATACGTCCAGGCCCCGGCGACACGCACGTACGTCTCGTCGATCCGATACGAGTCGTTGGTGCGCCTGTGGGTGGCGAATTCGTAGGAATCCGACATCGTTCGATCTTCGGGTCCCGTGAGCCGGGAGTCCCCCGCGAAGTTGTCGCGATGGCATGAGTAAGGCGTGCAGCTGACGCACGGCCCTGCTGTGTCGCGATAGACGTCGAACGCGGGCGCGTCGACCCGCTCGCCACCGTCTTCGCTGGTCAGATGTCACGCCGCGATCGGCGTCTGATAGAGACCACGGCAATGCGCGTCCCATCGGTAGCGGTCGAGCCGTGCGACATCCTTTCGTATCGGGACGGGCGTCCGCCCGTCCAACGACGCATGGGCCCGATGCGCATTGTAGAAGTCCTGGAAGGCCACCAGTTTGTCTTCCAAGTCCGACGCAGACCAGAACAGCAGCTGATCCACGCATGCTCGTCGCAGCGTGCCGATCAACCGTTCGACAAACGGATGCGACAGCGGCACATACGGCACACTCTTCACCTCGGTCACCTGCAGCACCCGCAGGTTGGCGCACCATTGGTGAAACCGATACAGCGGGTCGTGGTCGGAGCTGAGGCGCTTCGGACGCGAGAGCCCTCGAATCGCATGGTTGAACATACGGCACAGGGCCCGGCCATCCACGGTTCCAGCATGGATGCCAAAGCCGACGATCTGCCGCGTGTATTGGTCCATCACCACCAGCACCCAATGGCTTCGCAGGGTCGCCGACTCGCACCGGAACAGGTCGATGCTCCACAGGCTATCTTTCGCATGCCCCAGGAATGTCAGCCAGGACGGACCACCCGAGCGGGGGGCCGGTCGATAGTGCGTGGCGAGCACTCGGCGCACCACGTCCTTGTCGATGTCGACCGCAAAGGCGAGCGCGATCTGTTGGGCGATCCGCGGACAGCCCCACCTGGGGTTGCGCCGCTTCATGTCGACGATGGCGTCGACCAGTGCTTTGGACGGTCCTTGGGGGCCGGTGCGACGGCGCGTGGGTGAAAACAGCCAGCGGTACTTGCGGGTGCGCAGAGCCCGATGGAACTCCAGGATCGTCGACGGTCTCAGCACGATCGCTGAGCGAATCACCCGGGCCGGGCGCATGAACAGTGCACACACGCCGGCGAGGATCCGATCCGACGCGCAGAGATTCGGCGCCCGGTGCCGCGAGCGATTCAGAATGAGCAGTGGCTGCTTGACCAAGACCGATTCAGCCACGACAGACCGCAGGCCGCCGGGGCCCATCAGCCGGGCCAGGGTGGCGATCAGGTGCACCAGCAGGATGATCGGGTCGCGCATCGGAACATCCTAGCGACCACTCCCAGGATCACCAAACTTGATAATCTCAACGGATTGCGGGCTGAGTAGTAATTCGCCACCCACACGCTGCGGAACGACATCCAGGCCAGCAGGCATGACCCCGACTATTGGGAGGCACTGGATGGCATCGCGGTGTGGCATCACGAACAGGGCCTGCCGTTTCCCGCGCCGCTGGCCGCGTGGGCGATCCAGCGTCACTTGGGAGAGCTGACGACCCCGCCGAAGCCTCAAGGTGACCAGGGGCGCCCCGCCTATGCGCAGGCGAATCGGAACCTCGCGATCGCCGAGGTGTTTAACTTGCTCGGGTATCTGGGCCTGCACGGAAAGTTGGTGCGCTACCACGCAATCGGGGCGGTGTTCGGGTGTAGTGAGGACACCGTGAGGAAAGGCATCAAGACCCATGCCCGTTGTTGGACGGGCGCGCTTCCCCGCCCGTGGGAATGCTGGCCGCCGCCCAGGCGCAAACGCCGTTCCCCGCGCTAGCCGCGTCATCGATGGAAACGATCCGGCGGATCGTTTCCATCGATTTCCGGCGGTCCTGCGGCACGATGTGGTTCACGGAACACATCCAGGAGGTGGTTATGTCCGAGCCGCAGATCACGCATCGCCCGTTGGCCACGCTCACCCCGTGGGCCCGCAATGCCCGTACCCATTCCACGAAGCAGATCCGACAGATCGCCGCCAGTATCCGGCAGTTCGGCTTCACCGCGCCGGTGCTGATCGACGAGGCGGGGACCATCCTGGCCGGTCACGGGCGCGTGGCCGCGGCGACACTCCTCGGCATGACCGAGGTGCCCTGTCTGCAGATCGAGCACTTGAGCGAGGCCCAGAAGCGCGCCTATGTCCTCGCCGACAACAAACTCGCGCTCAATGCCAACTGGGACGAGGACCTGCTCGCCACTGAACTGGGGGCACTGTTGGCCACGGACCTCGACCTCGACCTCGACATCGGCGTCACGGGCTTCTCGATCCCAGAGGTCGACGCCCTCCTGGCGACCGTCGCCCCCGAGGAGCCGGATGACCCAGCCGACGAGGCCCTCCCGGACGCCGCCCCCGCCCGGGTCCACCGGGGCGAGGTCTGGCAGCTCGGGGCGCACCGGCTGATCTGTGGCGATGTGCGCGACCCGGCCGTGCTCCCCGCCCTGATGGCGGGCGAGCAGGCCCGCCTGGTCTTCACCGATCCGCCCTACAACGTCCCGATCGACGGGCATGCCGGCGGCTTGGGCCGCATCAAACACCGCGAGTTCGCCATGGCCGCCGGGGAGATGAGCCGTGAGGCATTCACCGCGTTTCTGCAGCAGGCGCTCGCGCCGCTGGCCGCGCACAGTGTCGAGGGGTCGATCCACTACGTCTGCATGGATTGGCGCCATCTGCCCGAGGTCCTCGCGGCGGGCGAGGCCGTCTTCACGGAACTCAAGAACCTCGTCGTCTGGGTCAAGGACAACGGCGGGATGGGCACCTTCTATCGCTCGCGCCACGAGCTTATCCTCGTCTTCAAGCACGGGACCGCCCCGCACTGCAACACCTTCGAGCTGGGCCAACATGGCCGCTACCGCACCAACGTGTGGCAGTACCGCGGCGTCAACACCCGGCGGGCGGGCCGCATGGCGGATCTCGTCCTGCACCCGACGGTCAAGCCGGTGCACCTGATCGCGGACGCCCTCCGCGACGTCTCGGGCCGGGGCGAGATCGTGCTCGATGGGTTCGGCGGTTCCGGCTCGACCCTGATCGCCGCGGAAAAGACCGGCCGGCGAGCCCGCCTCTGCGAGATCGACCCCGTCTATTGCGACCGCATCCTCGCCCGCTGGGAGACCTATACCAACGATGATGCCGCGCGGCTGGAGGCCGGGGGGCCCGCGGCCGCGGGCAGCCAGGCGGTGGCGCCATGAGCCGCGCCTGCCGGGGACTCCGCCGCCCGCGGCCTCACCCGACCGTCGGCTACGGCCACCCGCCCGAGGCGCATCGCTTCCCGCCAGGCCAGTCCGGGAATCCGCGCGGCCGCCCAAAGGGCACCACGTCCAAGACACCCGCGCAGCCGCCCGATCGGCTGACGCAGATCGTGCTCGAGGAAGCGTCTCGCCTGATCACCGTGCGGGAGGGAGATCGCACGGTCACCCTGTCGATGCAGCAGGCGATCATCCGCAGACTGGCCGTCGACGCCGTCAAGGGCGACCCGCGGGCCCAACGGCTCTTTACCGAGATGCTGACCATCAGCGAGGACGAGGTGCCGCGCACGGCGGAGCAGCCCAGGCGCACCTTTGAGATCGTCATCGTGGACCCCAAAGCTCGCCAGGCCGATGACAACTCCGAGGAGGGCTCGTGACGGGCCCCGCTCTCCCCAGACGGTCGGTGATCAGGCGTCGCGGCACGTGCCCGCGGGTTCTTCACTCACGTGCGAAAGAAGCGCACCGGGGCGTGCCGATGCCGTCGCGGGTGAGCGGAGGAGGTCAAGGACGTCACCGTCCTCATCCACGGCGCGCCGCAAGTACTGTTGGCGATGCTGGCTCGTGACAAACAACTCGTCGAGATGCCAGGGGTCTCCAGCCGGTCGAGCAGGTAGTGGCAATTGCGCCTTACTACTGTTCTACTTCTCGTCCAGACAAACCCTTGCTCCAGGGGTTGTTAAAATGCGCGCGCGTCAAGAACTGTTTGTGTGTTCGGGTCGTAGACGCACCAATACGACGCTTGCCGCCACGCACCGAAGACATTTTGAAGCTTGATTCTCGACCCGTGATACGTGAGGGTTCTGGCTCTGCTCTTTCGCCAAGCGAAGCGGTCGAATTTGGACTCAAGCCACCCATCCGTCCATTCGTAGTCGTACAGGGCGAGTTCTTCAATCGCCAACTGACAAGGCCGCGTCGCCCGCAAGCTGTGTTTGTCGCCCCAACACTGCAAATCGGCACGGCAAGCCACGTCTGCAAGTTTGGCTTGCTCTTCCTCGGTGAGTTCGCCTTTCGTTCTCAAGTCGTCCGGTAACTCCATGGTTTTCCTAGGCCATGTAGCCTCAGCAAATCCAAGCATCTCAGCACGCACGGCCTCGGCGGTCATGCTGTGTTTGTCAGCGAGGAATTGGTAAAGACGCGGTTCGTCCACAAGCCCGTCAGCATCCTTGAAACGATCGCTGTTGGCGCCCCAATCTTTCCTGATGACCAACTGCGTCGCTGTGATGACCCCGTCCGACGCGGCCGCGTCGGTCCACATGTCGCCCGTGCAATCCGACCCGCTCATCCCGCACCCGTCCGGCGCATAGCTAATCCTCGCCATGGCGATGGGGCCTTCGGCCGTGTCGAATGGCAAGAGAAACGCCGACAGAAACTGCGGGTAGCTCTGTCGGTGGACATGGATAGCCGCCTCCATGAGCGTGGCGATGCGCGCTTCAGGCGTCTGTGCCATTGGCGCGACGATCCAGAGATGGCGTCGGATGCGAATGGACGAGCTGATGTCCTCTTCCCGAACAACCGTGTATGCGTGAGCCGTCCAATCAGGCTCAGGGACTATGGCCGGACGTTCATCCGCTGTCGCGACTCCGGTGGGGTTGTTCATCCCGCTATCAGTCCCCTCAGTCGAGTCGTCCGATGGCAATAGGCTGCCGCCCGCAACGGCAAGCACGACGGAGAGTGCCCAGACCGCAACAGACATTTTTCGGTGTGGTAGTTGTGCCCAAGTCGGATTGATGAGCCCAACCACGGCCCACAAAAACACACCGAAAGAGAGGAACACGAGAATAGTACCGATGCCTGCCAAGACGACTCTCCTGTGAGCGCTACTCTACGAGGCGCAGCTGCGACGGCGCGATCACGGGCGGCGAGAACCTGTCGCCGGCACTGTGGACCAATGACCAGCTCTGCGCCACGCTACAGCGCTACCGCTTTCCTCCGAGCGTGTCAGGTCGCGCCGCGCGCCACGCCGCACGCATGCGTGTCGCTCGGCATCCTCCAAGCCCCGCGTGGCGTGCCTCAGATACGCACTGGCACCCTTCACCGTCCAGGCATCGCTCCGGCTCCGGGTGACTCGCGGCCGACGGCTCTGGGTGCGGCTCGCGCGCGTCCCCCGTGCGGCGGCAACGCCGGCATCGCAATCCGTGGTGACGATAAATCGATTGTTACGATTAGTCAACTGACACCACGCACACCCGCCGCGACCATGCCCCCATGGCAACTCGGCGGCGACGGCGCGAGACGGCGGCCACCGCCCTCGGCCAACGTGTGCGGGCGCTGCGGCACGCCCGCGGCTGGTCCCAAGAGCAACTGGCCGACGCCGCCGAGCTGGACCGGAGCTATATCGGAGGGATCGAGGTCGGCGCGCGGAACCCCTCGCTCCAGGCGCTCGTCAAGCTGGCCAGGGCCTTCCGGGTCGGGCTCGCGGACCTGTTCCCCGCGTGACCGCGAGCCGGTCGCAGGCCACTGCCTCGCCGCCCGCTCGCCAGATCCCCGTCCGTGACAGGGAGCGCATGGGCACGCTGCCGATCACGCAGGCGATCATCCGCGGACTGTTCCTCGCCGTGGCCACGGGCGACCCGCGGGCCCCACGGCTCTTTACCGAGAGGCCCCAGGACACCACCAGCCCCGTCCCGCAGCCGGCGGGCATCGCACAACACCAGCGCCCACGGGCGCAGAGCCGATGCCCCGACGCGGCTGACTGCGCGTGACGGCCCTCGGGGCCCGTCGGCATCCCGCGGTGTGGCCGGGAGCGACGCGACGGGACCGCCGGCAGGGCGAGGATCCGGTCGTCCGACCATCGAGCGCGTACCTTGCCCGGCACATCGCCGTCCCTTCGCCTCCGCAGATTCTCCTTCCCTGTGCGGCCCGCCAGAGCGAATGTGGACCGACGGCCGCCGCCCGTGGCGGCCAGGCAGGAGGACTCGCGTCCATGGACCCACACGAGACCACGCGGCCAGCCCACTCCGACGTTCCCCCCCGCAACGGCGCCGCCGCCGCGCACGTTCGGCCCCCAGGGGCCGACCCTGGGCGATCTCATCGACGCCTACCTCCAGGACTACCAGGTCCGGCAGTTCCGGTCCCAGAGCACCGCCCGCGGCCGGACCGCCCATCTCGCCGCGTGCTTCGGCCGCGCCGCACGGGCCGCCGCGTTGACCACCTATCAGATTCGCCAGTATCAACTCGCCCGGCGCGCCGCCGGGGCGGCCACCGGCACCATCAACCGCGAGACCTCGGCGCTCCACCGCATGTGCACCCTCGCTGTTCACTGGGGCTGGCTCGACACCGTGCCCGGCTTCCCCGACCGCCTCCGCGAGAACCCCCCCCGCCAGGGCTTCTTCGAGCACCCCGAATACCTCGCCGTCCGCGCCCATCTGCCCGCCCCGTGGCAGGACATCCTCGACCTCGCTTACTACTCGGGCTGGCGGAAACAGGAGATCCTCGGCCTCACCTGGGAGGAGATCGACGAGGCCGGCGGCGTCATCCGCCTCTCGCCCGCGCGCTCGAAGACGCTGGTGGGACGGATTCTCCCGATCTCGGCGCCCATCGCCGAGGCCTTAGCGCGACGGCGGGCGCGCCGTGATCCCGACAGCCCGCTGGTCTTCCACCGCGACGGCATCCCCATCCGCCGCTGGCGCACCGCGTGGCGCACGGCCTGTCAGGCCGCCGGGGTGCCGACCCGCTTCCTCCACGACTGCCGCCGCACCGCCGCCCGCAACCTGATCCGCGCGAACGTTCCCGAGCGGGTTGCCATGCTCCTGACCGGGCACAAGAGCCGGGCGATCTTCGACCGCTACAACATCATTCACGAGCAGGAACTGCTCGAGGCCGGGGATCAGCTGGTCGCCTATCTGGCGCAACAGGCGCAGGCGGCACCGGCCCGTCGCCGGCTCCACGCGGCCGACCCCGCTGCGTCGCGCACCGCCTCGCCCCTCCGCCTCGTGCGACCCGGCACCGCGTAAGGGCGCGCGCTGGCCCCCTGCCCCCGGCTCGCAGTCTGCGGGCCGGGGGGCGGCGGGGGGCCGGACACCGCCCGTCGGTGCGCCGCGACTCGCGCCCGGGCCACAGGTACGAGCCGGCCCGCGTCTAAACCTAAGATTCTACGTAGCCCGGTCACGGCGCGCGTTCTGATGCGCGCAATCCGCGGGCACCCGAATCGAGGATTGCGCGATTTGAGCTCGACGATGGCGCGGATGAGCGACTCGCTCGGCCCCTTGGGGCCCGGCTTCTTCGGTCGCGCGCTTGCGGAAAACAATCGGCGGTACTTGCCGCGCACCAGCGCCTGATGGAAGGTCAGCAACGTGGACGGGCGCAGTCCGATGGCGACCTTGCGAATCCGTCCCGGACTCAGAAAAAGCGCCCCGAATCCGCATAGGAGCCGATCGTCCACTCTGAGGTTCGGCGCACGCTGGCGCGAACGGCGCAGCACGATCAGCTGCTGCTTGAGCAGGAGATTCTCAGCGATGACGGCTCGCACGCCGCCGGGTCTGCAGAGCTTCGCGGCTGTGACGGCCAGGTGAAGCAGGGGGAGCAGGAGATCCTTCATGCGCGAGACAGCGTAGGTCAGAACTCAGGCGCCACGCAATGGTGTCCCAGGCCTCGATTTAGCGACCGAATTCGGAATTCGAGACCCACAGGCTCGCGGACACTGGATTGTGGCCGCTCTATGACGATCTACGCCTGATCACACGCGCGCCGAGGTTACTGTCGCGGGCGCGGCTGGCCGCGATCTGGCGCGTCAATACGGGCGGCAACCAGCGATCGATCGATCGCCTGTTCTACCGCCACGAACTGATCTACACCGGTGGCTGGTACCCGGAGGAAACGTCTCCTGAATCGACGTGGCGATGGACCCAACAGACCGCCACCCTGGCGTTTCAGAACCCGAAGGCAGACGCGACGTTCTACCTCGAGTATGCCGCGCGACCGGACATCTCTGCAGACACGCCGCAGACGGTCACGGTCAGCGTCGGCGACCAGGTGCTGCAGTCATTCGTCGCCGATGCGGCCGGTCGCCGCCGCCGCCGTATTCCCCTTCCAGGGACCGCGCTGGGGAATGAGGACATCGCCGAGATTCGGATCACCGTGGACCGGACATTCGTGCCGGCGAACCGGGTCGTGGGCTCGCACGACACCCGCGAACTTGGTATTCAGGTCTATCACGCAGGACCGTTTCCGCCAGCGCCGCCGGGGAACACCGTCGTCCCGTGAGCCGCTCGAAGACGGACCAGAAGGAGATCGCCGCCCCAGGCGGGCGTGGCCGCTGACCACTCCTTGAGATCGCGAAGCCCCGTCCAACCGGAAACGCTATTGTTGACAATGAAGAGTGCGCGGCCTTTAGAGAGAGTGTCCCACCGGTAGTAGAAGTCAGCGGCAACGGTGAATTCAAGTTATCCAACCTTCTGCATCTCTGCATCGTTGTCGTCGTCGTGATCCAGGTGCGCCTTTCGCATCCAGAGATGCTCGTAACCCGGTGACGCGTCGGTCGTGCTTCTCGGTCTCCACACAGGCCACGGCTGCCCAGCGCCGCGCCATCTCTCCGTTCTTCCAGTTGGTGACGCGACGTGGGCGCTGCCGGATTTCTGAGTGCGTCGAATCGATGATGTTCGTCGTCGTGAGGCACCTGCGTAGTGATGCAGGCAGGCCGAGCCGACTCACGGGGAAGATCTCCTCGAGGCCCTCGCGCGGCGGCGGCGGGCCAGTCGCGCTGGAGCCACGAGGCAGACGGCTCCAGTTTGCGCACGCCCTCCGTGGCGTCGAGCTTCCAGGCGGCGCGCAAGGGGGCCCGCGCGTGGTTGTGCTGCGCGTTCGGACCGCTTGTCGAGTTGGCGGTCGAGAGCCGCTACGCCTACTGGCACCGGATGGAATTCCAGGTCGCGCAGTGGAAGGCGCTAGCTGACCATGCACGCGACCGTGAAATGCACTTCCTCAGTTCGCCATTTTCGGTCGAGGCTGTCCATCTTCTGGCGAGCCTCGGGATGCCGGCGTGGAAGGTGGGGTCGGGCGAAATCCGATCGCGCGACTTAATACGGGCGGTGCTCGATGCGGGCGGACCAATACTACTGAGCACGGGCATGAGCCCGTGGAGCGAGATAGACGATGCCGTCCACTTCCTTGAGGAGCAGAAGGCTGAAATCGTCCTGCTGCAGTGCACGAGCCGGTATCCGACGCCGCTCTCGGAAGTGGGTATCAACGCGATGGACGACATGGTCCGTCGGTACCACAACCCCGTAAGGTGCGTTTAATGGGCCGAGGTCCGGTCAGTGCTGGTCGAGTCTCCCAAGTAATCTCAGGCCATGCCGCTTGCGCTCCAGTTCCTCGTTCTCACGTTCGCTGGCTGGGTGAACCGCCACCAAGACGATCTGATCGCGTATCTCCGGAAGGAGAATCGGGTCCTCCGGGAGCACCTGGGCCCTCGGCCGCTTCGCCGGACCGATGCCCAACGCCGTCGACGCGCCGTGCGCGGCCAGCAACTCGGCCGGCGCGTCGTGATGCAGGTCGCCGGCATCGTCACGCCTGACACGATTCTCCGCTGGTACCGGAGATTGGTCGCCCAGACATACGACGGCAGCGCCCGCCGCGGTCGAGGCCGGCCGATGACGCGCCGTGACGTGGCCGCGCTCGTGGTCCGGATGGCGGTCGAGCATCCCCAGTGGGGGGACACACGGATCCGTGGGGCGCTCTCGAACCTCGGCCACGAGATCGCTCGGACCCCGGTGAAGCGGATCCTGCACGACCACGGGATCGACCCGGCTCCCGAGCGGAGCCGGCGCATGCCCTGGAAGACGTTCCTGCAGGCGCCCTGGGAGGGCCTCACGGCCTGCGATCTGTTCACCGTCGAGGTGCTCACGCTGGCCGGACTCCAGCGGTACCTGGTCTTCTTCGTGATCGCGCTGCAGTCCCGCCGCGTGACCATCGCCGGGATCCATCCGCAGCCGTACGGCACGTGGATGGAGCAGATGGCCCGCAATGTGACGGACCCGGTCGATGACTGCTTGCGACGCGCCCGCTATCTGATTCACGACCGCGACCCGCTCTCCACGCGGGGTTTTGGCGAGATCCTGGAGGGCGGGGGTGTCCAGCCGATCCGTCTCCCGCCGAAGAGTCCCAATCTCAACGCGTATGCCGAGCGGTTCGTCCGCTCTATTCAAGAGGAGTGTCTCAGTCGCGTCGTCCCCCTCGGCGAAGGGCCCCTGCGTCTCCTCGTGGGCGAGGACGTCGACCACGACCAGCGCGAGCGAAACCACCAGGGACTCGACAACCAGCTCCTGCACCGACCGCCACCGCCGGTGAGCCTGGCCGCCGACGTGCAGCGGCGGGAGCGTCTGGGCGGATGGCTCAATTTCTACCACCGGGAGGCCGCATGAGCGGTCGGCCGATTAAACGCACCTTACGCCGTCAGCGCAACTCACCCAAACACGGTTTCCCGGCCCGGAGAACGATCTGCCCAGCTTGGGACTCGGGACGATCACGATCGATGTGGATGGCGTGGTCGTCTCGACGGGCTTACAGGTCGAATGGGCCTTTCGCGGCTTCAATCCACATCACCGGAAGGTCCCACCCGGCGGCGTGTGTCGGAAAATTCTGGTGCTTCCTTGAGGCAGGTTCCGAGAATCCCGAACGACGTCGCCATCGCGCGCAGTCCTGTCCGGCGGACACCGACTCCCGGACCGTCGGCCACCGGATAGCCGTGTGCATCAGGAGTGGTACGCTCCCAGGCCTGAAAGAGGCGACCCCAGTCGCTCCCGAGAACCTCTCGCATCATCGGTCGGCCTTTGGTGGGATACCAAAACGTGTCGTGATACAGCACGCTGGCGAGGTAGGCCCACGGGGCGAGGACAGTTTTGAGCGACCACTCGACGGGCTTGCGGAGCGAACCCCAGTAGATCTGGTGCTGCATGCGGGACGCGAAGGTCATTTTCTTGAACGGCCCGACGAAGTTCCAGTTCTGACCGGCCGCCTCCTGGTCGCCAACGATCTCGATCTCCCGCGGGTCACCGCACCCGAGCCCGGCGTCGTGGGCCAGCCGGATGAACTTGATCGAGAGGGGGTCGAAGCCCATTAACTTCGCGGCCACCGCGTCGATGGCGACCTGGTCGGCGCTGGCGAGGATGACGTTCTTGACGTGTGGGGTCATGCAGCGCGGCCCTGGGCCGTCGCCCGCGAACGTGCCGTCCATGACCGCGAACAGCCCGCGGTGGATCTTCTTCTGGATCATCAACAGGTCGACCAGGGTCTCGTGGATGACAGGGTGGGTCCAGTGACGGTGCTCGTTGAGCAGCCCCCCAAAGGCATTTTTCATCGCCCCGGTCGTCGTCGTGAACACGTGGGTCTTGATCGTCGGCAGATGGATGATGTTCTCACCGATGAAGCGCTTCGGGATCAGAAACCCTTTCGGGTAGACGTCGTTTAGACAGAGAAACTTCTTGGTCAAATCGCCAACGGCATCCTGGACGTCGACCCAGTCCTCGCTCTCATAGAGATGCACGTTGCGAAGGCCATGTGCCTTGACCACGTCGAGCTGCTTGTTCTCCCGCTCGCCCAGGTGCGCGTCGATCACGACGGTGCGGTTGTGGCACGCATGAACGAGCGACGGATCATAACCATCGGCCTTCATGGCTCGGATGACACCCTCGAGCTGCCACGGAGTGGTGGAGCTACCAGGAAAGAAAAAGTGCCACGAAATGTTGACCTTGAGCGCGGTGTCGACCGTCTTGTCGACGACCTGTTGATAACCCCCGAGGTTCAGCAGCTCATGGTAGTCGTCAAGAACCGTGGACGGTTGTGTCTTAAGGATGGCGACGGTGGATCGTGGCATCGGGCTCCAGTGTAGCGGCATTACCGTTGTCGCGACGGCCCTCCTCCGATCCAGATGTGCTCGCCGCTCCCCGAGCACTTCGCCTATCCCTACCTGCGCGCCGCCGACAACGACGGACGGCATCGTCTGTGCGTAGTGGTTGCAGCCGTCCGGCTGATGATCTTTAGGAATACAGAATGATCGCCACGGTGACGACCCAGAGCGCTACACACACGAGCAGCGGCCGATCGGCCAAAAGTAGCTCTGAGGGGGTACCGTTCCCGCGCCGGTGAACGAGGTACAGGTAACGGAAGATGCCGTACAGGACGAAGGGAATCGTCACGCTGAGGGTCGGCATGCCGACGCGAGCCGCTGTCGCCGATTCGGCCACATAAAGGATGTAGCTCATCACCGTTGAGGCCGTCACGATTCCGATCATCTGGTCGAGTAGGTACGGGCTGTATTCGCCGAGAATCGGTCGGTGGACGACTGCATCGTCTGCGAGCAGCACCAGCTCGTGCCGCCGTTTACTGAGTCCCAGAAACAGCGCCAGGAGGATCGTGCAGACGAGCAGCCAGTAGCTGATCGGAACGCTCACGGCGACGGTCCCCGCAACGGCTCGCAGCACGAAGCCGACGGCGATGGTCAGGACGTCCAGAATCACGATGTGCTTCAGCAGCAGCGAGTAGGCTGTCAGCAGCATGAGGTAGGAAAGCGAGACCAAACCGAGTGGGACTGAAAGCCAGAACGACCAGCCGAGGGCGCTCGAGCCAAGCACCACCGCGGCGGTGAGCGCCGTTTGAGGCGCCAGCGCACCAGAGGCGATCGGACGATGCGACTTGGTCGGGTGTCGGCGGTCCTGCTTACGATCGACGTAGTCGTTGACGATGTAGACGGTCCCCGATAGAGCGCAGAAGGCCAAAAAGGCGCCGCACGCACGAGCTGCCGCTAGCGGATCGAGTAGACGTTCCCCGAAGAGCAGTGCCGCGAACAGGATCAGGTTCTTGGTCCATTCGCTCGGACGAAGCGTGCGCACGAGCGCGGCGCCGACCGGTGGGGCGGACGCGTCGACGTTCACGACGGGCTTACGGGAGACTCACGGCCCAGGGGTTCATGGCTGTGACTAGGCTGATGACGATCTTCGAAACGTTCGAGTTCGAACCAGAGGCGGTCTGGAGCTTCGTTACCACGATCTCTCTCATCGCAAATCCTCCAATCGCCAGAGGCCAGCGCACCGCGGCACCGCGCCCAAAGCAGCCACTCTCGAACTGATTTACTCCTTAAGGAGATCAGAATGGGAGCCGGTACGTATCAAGTGTAATTCGTCTCCTTCGGTGCGGTAAATCAAAAGCCAGTTCGGCTCGATATGAGCCCCCGCCCACAGAACTCCAGCGCGTTGTCGGTGCTGCAGGACGCGGGGTAAACCGCGTGTGATCGCCAAGTGATCCAGCACCCGCGTCACCGGAAGGCCGCCGAACGCCCGCACGGGAACGACTGCGACTGCTTCCGTCGTGGCACCATCAACGATGGTCAGACACTTTCAGGACGCGCCCATCTGTCGTGCGGGCGAAGACGAAATCAGCCGACCAGACCTCGTTGCGGTGCTGCGGGCGAGTCAACGGCTGGCGATCAACGACCGGCACGGTGCTCGTGCGCACGACCGTCAAGGCACGTCGCCGTACTATGGGCGGACCATCCGCCTATAGTACGACCGCCGAAACGCCCTGGCCGCGGCGGGAGTCGCGCGGGCTCGGAGGTGGCGAAAGGTCGTCCGCGTGTCATAGGTCACCGGCAGCCGGCCGTCCCGCGCCGCCGCTCGCAGCGTCTTGACGTGCACGCCGACCAGCAGCGCGAGCACGGGAAGTGGAAGGAGTTCGTGGTCGTCGCGATGCGTCGCCAGCGCACGCGCGCGTGCGAGCACCTTCGGCGGCGGTGCTCGCCGCCCGGCATCCCACGTCCGGTACGACTCGGGAGACGCACCGAGCGTCGCCGCGAACGCTGCCTGCGACTGGCCCAACGCGATCCGGCACTCACGCAGCGTGCAGGGCTCCACGACGTCACACCATGCCATCGGCACCGGCCGCCGGCAAGCGTGGGGGTGGGCTGGGCGTACTTCAGTCAGCCCATCTTGGCAGGTGACCGGTCACTTTTTTCGCCTGTACCTTCGCCTCCGGTGCCCAGGCAATGGGCACAATCGGCGAATTCTCTAGGAAAATGGCGCGCCCGGCAGGATTCGAACCTGCGACCCTCGGCTTAGAAGGCCCTGTGTCGGATCGGTTATCAATGGACGGTTATCACCCACGTCGCCTCGATGGTCTGGATCTCGCGAATTCACGCCGATTTTTGCCGCACTTCGCCGTTTCATCGCCTCACATGCGATAACCGATCGCCGCGACGATCACGGGAACGTGGCCGACCGCACCCGGAGCCGGCCATGAGGAGCCCGTGTTCCCTTGGTCGCGTGCCGACTTCCGTCACCACGTCCTCCGCCTCGTGCGCGAGTACGTGCCGCGATCATGGAGGAGCTGCACACGATCGTCGACCTCAGCGATCCAGACCAGATTCGGCGTGACAGCGACGCAGGCGCCACGCGGTGGCCGCGTGGGGGGGGCAGGGGTGGGTCGATTCCACGCCTCGCGTGAGAGAGAGGTCCCATGAGGCTGGCGCTCGCACTGACATCTGCTCAGGCCGACCGCCTGCGGAAGGCCCCGTCCTCTCGGGCGCCTCGTCCTGTGGGCGTCGGGTTGGCTGCCGGCCCTGGCTCGGGCACCATCGAGGATCTCTGCCGTGTTCCCGACACAGCGTTTCGAGCCGCCGCCGAGCGACTCCTGCACAAGCATCAGGCGTTTTGTACAGGCGTCTCGGCACCGCTGAGGCTGGCCCTGGCGGCGGGCGCCTCACTCGCGCTCCCCTGACGGACTGGCTTGTGCGCCACGTCAGCTCCGCGATCCCCTCGCCCCTGTTCACCGCCGTGGCGCGCGCCGCGGGCGTGTGGCGACCTTCGCGCGTGGATATTCCTTCTTGACCTGCGCCTGATAGGCCTCCCGGCGACGGCGCTGCGCATCCGGCCGGTGCGCCGCATACCAGCGCTGCGACCGCATGATTTGCGAGCACCTCGGTGCACAGTACTGCTGACGCCGCCTTCTCACGAAGACGCGGCGACACTCCGGCCTGAGACATCGGGCAAGCCGATGGCCCCCGTCCTCGAGGATCGCCAGCACCTCGATCCAGAACGCGTTGGGCCACTCGGAAAAGACCGTTCGCTCGACCTGCCTCCCGCTCACTTGTAAGACCGCACGATGCGCACCCACCTCCTGCACCAGCAGACTCGCGTGCTCGTCTGACGTCGGGACGAGGCCATCGAGCTTCGTCGCGAGCGTGCGCTGCAGCGCACGGAGGGCTGAGCGTGTGACGTCGCGACGGGTCGGCCCAGTGGAAAGCACCTCCGGGGCGCTGCTCCACCGTATGGCGGGCAGCTCTTTCGCCCACCGCGCAGTCGCCGTGGCCGTCAGCTCCGCGTCTGCGAACTCCACGAGTAGCGCCAGATGGCGCGCCCGCGTCGTCCGTGGTCGCCGCGACGTCCCAACGGTTGTCGACGACGGCGTACGGCTCTTGCGTTGTGTCTTAACTGTCATGGCATCCTCCGTGACCGCATAAATGTTGCAACAGTATTCATTATTATATACGTTGCGTTTCGTCTCGTTCTTGGGGAGAATAGACGTGTCACACCGAGCAATGGCAAGTTCACAATTGGAGCATGCGCTCCAAGAAAACGACCGTATGTCAACGAAGAAAATTCCATCGCCCATTCAGAACGTCGCGGACCTTCGCTCCGACCCATGCAACGCCAACCGCGGCACCGATCGCGGCGTCGCCGCGTTGGCACGGTCCCTCGAAGCCTACGGTGCCGGCCGTGCCGTGCTTATCGATCGACATGGCGTCGTCATCGCTGGGAACAAGACCGTCGAGCAAGCCCGCCGCCTGAATCTCCCTTTGCATGTCGTCAAGACCGACGGCCAACATCTGGTCGCGGTCCAGCGGGAGGACCTCCGTCGTGATCCCCGTGCACGTGCACTGGCCGTCGCCGACAACCGGGTCGGCGAACTGGATCTCGAATGGAATGTCGAGATGCTCAAACATCTGCGGGAGGATGGCCTCGATCTGTCCGCGTTCTGGACCGACGTGGAGTTCGCGCACCTCTTTGACGAGGCGGCCGGTGGATTGACCGACGACGATTCGGCCGTCGAACCTGCGGCGACGAACATCGCGGGCGGCGACCTGTTCGTACTGGGCACGCACCGGCTTCTGTGCGGGGACGCCACCTCACCAGTCGATGTTGAGCGGGTGCTTGACGGCGCTCGGCCAATGCTGATGCCGACCGACCCGCCGTACGGCATTGAGTACCAGCCAGGATGGCGCCATCGTGTCCGCGAGGCCCTGCGGCGCAGCCTGCGCACCTACGGCGCGGGCCGCACCATGTGGGCGACCGAGGATGCGCTCCAGGAGCCCCCTACCGAAGGATGCGCCATCGACCTGGCCGCGGTGGAGCGGATGTTCGACGCCACGCGCGGCGCGCACATCGCGCCGGGGGAGCTTGAACACAGCTGGCGCGGCCCGCCGGGACCCCCCGCCGAGCGGGCCTGGCCTGATCCGGCCGGGGCGTGGTACTGCACTGGCATCGACTGGGCCCAAAAGCGCGACTCCACCGTCGCCGCCGTCGTGCGCTGCGAGACCACGCCGCTCCAGCTCGTCGCCGTCGACCGCATTCAACGGCGACCGTGGCCGGAAATGGCCGCGCAGGTCGGCGCCCTCCTTGATGAATATCCGGGGCCGGCCGCGCCTGACGCGACTGGCGCCGGGAGCGCGATGGGGGCGTTCCCGGCGCTCGCCCCCCACGACCAGCTCCAGGGGGTCACGCTGGTCGGGCGTGTCCGGGCCGACCTGTTCCGGCACGACATTGGGGCCATCGAACGGCACGAGATCGTCGGTCCTCGGATCGACGCGTGCTATACCGAGCACCTGTACTGCGGGGAAGACGATCTGTTCGGGAGCGGGCATCCGCCCGAGACCCTCGTCGCCCTGGCTTTCACCGATCACGCCTTCACGACGGGCCGGCGGCCCATCGACGAGACGCCGGCACGCGCGCCGGCCGGAGGGACACGATGACCCCGATCAAAGGACCCGCCAGGCGGGTGCGCAAGATCCCACCCATTCAGTCGCTCGATGACCTGCAGCCCGATCCCCTCAACGCCAATCGCGGGACGGATCGGGGCCGCGAGGCCCTGCGGCGCAGCCTGCATACCTACGGCACGGGACGTTCCATCGTGATCGACAGGCGGGGGCGCATTCTGGGGGGGCACAAGACCGTGGAACAGGCCAAGCACCTGGGGCTCCCGATCACGGTGGTGCCCACCACCGGCCAAGAACTCGTTGTGGTGCAGCGGATGGATCTGGATGCGCGGACCGACCCCCGTGCCCAGGAATTAGCGCTGGCCGACAACCGGGTTGCCGAACTCGACCTGGACTGGGATCCGGCCGTGCTGCGGCAGCTCGACCAGGCGGGCGTGGCCCTGGAGGACTTCTGGACTCCCGAGGAGTTCGCCCGGCTCCTCGCCCCGGAGGGGCCGGAGGCGCAGCCCGACGAGAACCCCGTGCTGGCCCCGCCCACCACGACCACGATCCGGCGCGGCGACGTGTTCCAACTCGGCCGCCACCGCCTCGCGTGCGGGGACGCGACGTCGGCGACGGATGTCGCCCGGCTCCTCGCCGGGGCCACCCCGTGCCTGATGGTGACCGATCCCCCCTACGGGGTGAACTATCAGCCGGCGTTTCGGCACACGGCCTATCCCCGGCAGCGCACCGCCGTGGGGCGGGTCACCAATGACACCCGGGCCGACTGGGCGGCGGCCTATGCGCTCTTCCCCGGCGACGTCGCCTACGTGTGGCACGCGGCCTTGTTTGCCGACGTGGTGATGGCGGGCCTCCGGCAGGCCCAGTTCGAGGTCCGGAGCCAGATCGTGTGGGCGAAGATCACGTTCGTGCTGGGCCGCGGCGCGTACCACTGGCAACACGAACCGGCGTGGTACGCCGTGCGGCAGGGGCGCGCCGCCCCGTGGTACGGCGGTCGGGCGCAGAGCACCGTGTGGGAGGTGCCTAACCTGAACGCCATTGGCGGCTCGCGGACCGGGGCCAACACGCCCACCGGCCATGCGACGCAGAAGCCGGTGCGGGTGTTCGAGATCCCGATCCTCAATCACACCACGGCGCAGGACGCCGTCTATGACCCCTTCGTCGGGTCGGGCACCGCACTGATTGCCGGCGAAAAGCTCGGGCGCCCCACGTATGCCATGGACGTGGACCCGATCTACGTGGAGGTCGCCCGGAGACGCTGGGAAGCCTTCACCGGCCAGACGGCCGTCCGCCTCGCCCCGGAGCGCGCCCCGGCCCGCCGGCGGGGGAGGGCGCGATGACCCGCCGCCGCTCCACGGCTCGGCGGGCCCCCGCGCGCGGCGGCCAGCAGGGCTACGAACCCCCCGTCACGCGGATGCGTCGCGATGAACGCATCTTGGACCTGGCCCTCGAGCGCTGCAGCCAACGCCAGATCGCCGCCGAGGTCGGGCTCACGCAGGGCGGGGTGTCCAAGGCCCTCCGGCGCATCCTCACGCGACGGCAGGCCACCCTGACGCAGGAGGGTGAGGCCTACCGACTCAAGCTGGTACTGCTGGCGGAGCGCCGGGCGCGGGCGGCCCGGGAGGGGCACGCGCGCAGTCAGGCGGACGTGACCACGCGCCGGCAGCGCAAGGTGGCGGCGGGTGGCGGGGCGGCGGCCACGACGGTCGTCGAGCTCGAAACGCAGTCCGCCGCGGGCAATCCGACCTACTTGGCGGTGGAACAGCGGTGCGACGAGTTCGCCGCGCACCTGGTCGGCTTGTACGACCGCCCCGCACTCCCAGCGGGCGCGCTTCCACCAGCCATCGATCCGACCTCCGCCAACGTCCGCCTTCTCGGCCACCTCTCGACAGACACCCTGGAGCGTGCCCATGCCGAACTCACCCGACCTCCTGACCCGCGCCCTGCAGAATCCGACCCTGCTTGAGGCCGAGCTCGGTCGTCGTCGCGCGCGCGACGGCACCGACCGCGACGTCCTGGCCTGGGTCGAGGCCACCTTCGGGGTCCGCATTCCCGCCGTGGCGTGCTGTGACGGGCACGTGGCGCCGGCGAAGGCCTTCTGTGATGCCTTGCGCGCCCGCAACTCGGTCGTGTTGTGGATCGCGTCACGTGGCTTCGGGGGCAAGACGTTCCTGCTCGCGCTGCTCGCGGCCGCCAACGCCATCCTGTTTGAAACTGACGTCATTATCTTGGGTGGCTCTGGGCAACAGTCCCTCCGGGTGGTCGAACAGCTGCACCGCCTGTGGGCCGCCGGGCAGGTCCCCCCGGCGTGGTTGGCCAGCGAACCCAGCCTCACCAAGACCACCTTGGCCTGGGGTAACATGATTCAGGCCCTGACGGCCTCACAGACCGCCGTGCGCGGGGCCCACCCCACGCGCCTGTTGCTCGACGAGATCGACGAGATGGAGCTCCCGATTCTGGAAGCCGCCCAGGGCCAGCCCATGGACCGCGACGGCGTGCGGGCACAGACCGTGATGAGCTCCACCCATCAGCATCCCGATGGCACGGTCACGGCCATGCGGCGTCGGGCGGCCGAGAAGGGCTGGCCCGTCTACGAGTGGTGCTATCGGGAAACGCTCGCACCCCACGGGTGGCTGACCGAGGACCAGGTCGTGCGGAAGCAGGCTGAGCTGTCTCGCACGATGTGGGCCGTCGAGTACGAACTCCAGGAACCCAGTGCCGAAGGACGCGCCATCGACCCGGCCGCCGTGGAGCGGATGTTCGACGCCACGCTCGGCGCACACATCCCCGCGGGCGATCTCGCACACACCTGGCGCGGCCAGCCGGGTCCACCCGCCGATCGGGCCTGGCCTGATCCGGCCGGGGCGTGGTACTGCATCGGCGTCGACTGGGCCCAGAAGCGCCACCACACCGTCGCCGTCGTCGTGCGCTGCGATACCACGCCGCTCCAGGTCGTCGCCGCCTACCGCACGCAGCGGCGTTCATGGCAGGTCATGACTGAGCACGTCGGCGCCCTCCTCGATGAATATCCGGGGCCGGCCGAGCATGACGAGACCGGTGCCGGGTCGGCAATCGGGGAATTCCAGGCGCTCAAAGCGCACCGTCAGCTCCAGGGCTTCACCATGGTCGGCCGTGACCGGACCGACCTCTTCCGCAACTACATCGCGGCCATCGAACGGCACGAGATCGTCTGTCCTCGGATCGACGTGTTCTATACCGAGCACAAGTACTGCGGGGAAGACGATCTGTTCGGGAGCGGGCATCCGCCCGATACGGTCGTCGCCATGGCGTTGGCCTATCACGCCTTCAAGACGGGCCGCCAGCCCGGCGACTACGGCGTCACGATCTGAGTCACACCGCCAGGGCGGGCATTGTCAAGTTGAGGCTGACGGCCGTTTCTGATGCCCAGCATGGCGGGTTCGCGACGGGCTGGAGCCCAGTATCTTGGGGATCAATCGACGACCTTTTGGTAGTGGGCTAACGCCGTGTTGCTAAGCCGTAAGCAATTCTTTGACCGACCAGATATGATCCGTCCAGCCAGCTTCCATCGCGGGCGTCATGCGGATCGTTCCATGAACCCGGCAGAAGTTGTACCACACGAAAAACACGTCCACCATCGCCTTCAGGTTCGCGAGCTTCTTGCTGAATCCGTTGGTCAGGCGGGTGAATCGACGGAGCTGCATCCGAACGGTGAGGTTCGCCCGTTCGATATGGCTGGTCGAGATCCGCGCCAATTCAGGATTTCCAGAGATCAGTTTGGGAGTGGCTGATACCACTCTAGCCGATGGTCGAAACCAGTCTGGCCCGTCCGTGCGCGTGGGTAAGTAGTTCTTCACGAGCTGGGCGAAGTCAATGTCAGCGCCGAAGTGTTCCTCGATGGCCTGGGGATAGACATCGTGGCCGTCGCTGGTGAACTGGAACCGGCCAACAACACGTCGGCTCAAGTCCTGGATGAACTCATAGCCGCTCTGACCGTCGCGCCGTCCTACGTAGTAGCTCAAGACGGCTTTCGTCTCGCTGTCGAGCGCGATCCACACGTAGGCGTCCCCGTACTCCAGCGGGTCATCCGGCCGAACGCGCTTTTCCTTGGTGTGGACGAACGTCCAGATCTCATCGGCCTGGACGTAGCGCGGGGTCACGTCCTGAACGTAGCGGTCGAAGATCGCGCGGCACTTGTCGGCCGCTGTCCCAACCAGGCCTAGGATCGTGTTCTTGTGCAGCCCCGTGATCCGCGAGACGGCGCGGATGCTCATCCCCTCGGTCAGTAGCGAAAACGCCATCACGGCCCTGTCGATGTCCGTGGTGTGACGTCCGAACGGCTTCTGAGGGCTATCGGTGAAGGTCGCACCGCAGTTGCGGCAGCGGTAACGCTGGCTCTTACTCTTGGTGAATCCGAACCGCTTGGCGGTTCCGTGCTGGCACTTCCGGCAGGTCATCATCTGCCCCTTGCTTCAAGGGCGGATAGGGCCGATAATAGACCTGAGGTCCGGTCATGCGGCCCTACCGCATGGTTTGGATTGCCTGGTCAGCCGTTGTAGCGGCTGACTAGGCGCTTTCTAAAGGGTGACCCGCCTGGGGCCGTCCCTCAGCTTACCAGGGCTGGGACGGCCCTTTGTTGTTTCGGCTCCCGTCGGCGGCGGGTCGATCAATAGCCCGACGGGAGCCATGGTTTCTTCTCATGGTCTCCTCCAAGTGTCATTCCAAGTCTACAACACAACAGACAGCTTGTCAAGTTTTGTCTGAGACAAAACTTGACTCTTGTCTCTACTTCTGGTACTTTCTTGAGTCGGAGGCTTCAGATGCCAGAGACGGCCAGTAGGGGAAGGAAGCAACGGAGTCCAATTATCCCGTTCATCGCACTGGAGAAGGCAGTAGAGCGGGCCAAGGAGTTTTACCAGAGGGAGGGGAAGCATGCAGCCCCACTGGCTGCTTCGGCTCAACACTGGAGCTATAGTCCAACGAGCAGCGGAGCACATCAGACCGTATCAGCCATGAAGCAATTCGGCTTGATGGATGACTTCGGGCGTGGTGAACAGCGAAAGGTCAAGCTGAGCGAGTTGGCGATGAGGATTATTCTAGATAACGTGCCCAACTCTGAAGAGCGTTCCAAGGCCATTCGAAAGGCTGCTCTGGAGCCCAAGATATTTCGTGAAATGTTCAACCAATGGGGTATGGAATCACCCTCAGACGAGACCATTCGAACGTTCTTACGGCGTGACAAGGCCGTCACCGAAGACACCATAAATACAGTTGTCAGGAACTATACAGACACACTGGTGTACGCAAAGCTCTCTGAATATGATAAAATTTCCCCTACTGATCCTGGATTTGAGGACGGGGGTGATGCCTTGGATGGGAAGATCATGAACGCCAGCGCCGCTACAGGCAAAGAGCGACAGAGTCCTGTGGTTTCCCGTGAAGTGTTCTCTCTTGGGGACGGTGCCGTCACGCTGGAATGGCCAAACACGCTCGATTCTGATGGTGTAGCTGACGTTGAGGACTGGCTGAAAGTGGTGCTCAAGAAGCTCAAGCGATTGAAGTCAAGTCCATCTGAAAACATATAAGTAGTCAGCGTTGCATCACAGACGCGACCAGCAATCTAGTAGCAACACCACGTTAGCCCACTACCGACCTTTTCGTCAACTTGACAATGCCCGGAATAGGGTGTTAGCGGCTCCCGCAGGCGCGGCTTTTGGCCTGAGTGGTGGTTCGTCTCCTCTATGGGCGACCACGCGCCGACACTCCTCGTTCGCCAGCCTCCCGCAAGGCCTGCAAGTCCACGACTCGGTGTCCCTCCTCCCCTTGTCGGCTCTGAAGTGCCGCGGCAAACCGCGCGATGTCGTATCCGTACTCCCGGGCCATGGCGTCCTTGATGTGCCACAGTTCCTCAATCACCTCATCCGCCATCTTCCAATCCTCCCATCAGTTCCCGAGGCGTGCAGATCTCGGGACCGGCGTGCCCGTGCCGGGCGCAGGTGTCTCGTATCGCCGGCTTCGTTTCCGCGTTGTCGAGATGCCGATAGTTCCAAGTCAGCAAGTAGTCGACCCCATGCACCGCTGCAACGGCGACGTGAAGCGCGTCGTTCACGGCCTTGTCGGGAAGTGCCGCTCCTCGAACGAGAGCCGTGGCCAACGGGCTGACTGCTTCGGTGATGGGCAAGAGCGGGATGTCGGCCAACGCCGCGAGCCGCCGCGCCCGCGCCTCTCGAACCCCCCTGCCGGCCTCCTGTACCGTGATCTCGGACGTATAAAGATCGAATCGGCTCCTGTCGGTCTCGAATTCGTCATCAGGCCGCCGCTGGAAGCTGGACCATGCCCCGGCAGTGGGAGATCCAACGCACATGGTTGAATTCGGCACGGGCCGCCGTGCGTTCGCCCGCGAAGCCTAACGGCGTGTAGCCTTCCAACGACGCATGGCTCCGTGCCGCGTTGTAGTAGGCCTGGAAGTCGGCGAGCTTCCGCTCCAGATCACCGGCATTCCAGAACAACACATGATCCAGGCATTCTCGCCGCATCGTCCCGATCAGCCGTTCCACAAAGGGGTGTGACAGGGGCACATGGGGCACCGTCTTGATTTCGTCGATCTCCAGAAGCCGAAGGTTCGCGGTCCACCGATGCGCCTCGAACAACGGATCATGATCCGTACTGAGATGTCGCGGCGCGCCCCGCCCATGAATGACGGCGTTGCACATGCGGCAGAGGCTGGGTGCATCGACCGGTCCGCGATGCACACCGAATCCCACGAGGCGCCGCGTGAACTGGTCCATGACCACGAGCACCCAGTAGCTCTGGAGCACGATGGACGCACAGCGCCAGAGGTCCACGCTCCACAGACTGTCTGTCGTGTGTCCGACGAACGACAACCACGAGGGCCCGGTTCCGCCCGGGGCTGGACGATAGCGTTTCGCCAGCACGCGGTGCACGACGTTCTTGTCGATGTCGACCCCGAACGTCTGCGAGATGATGCGCGCAATCCGCGGGCACCCGAATCGAGGATTGCGCGATTTGAGCTCGACGATGGCGCGGATGAGCGACTCGCTCGGCCCCTTTGGGCCCGGCTTCTTCGGTCGCGCGCTTGAGAAAAACAATCGGCGGTACTTGCCGCGCATTAGCGCCTGATGGAAGGTCAGCAACGTGGACGGGCGCAGTCCGATGGCGACCTTGCGAATCCGTCCCGGACTCAGAAAAAGCGCCCCGAATCCGCATAGGAGCCGATCGCCCACTCTGAGGTTCGGCGCACACTGGCGCGAACGGCGCAGCACGATCAGCTGCTGCTTGAGCAGGAGATTCTCAGCGATGACGGCTCGCACGCCGCCGGGTCTGCAGAGCTTCGCGGCTGTGACGGCCAGGTGAAGCAGGGGGAGCCGGAGATCCTTCATGCGCGAGACAGCGTAGGTCAGAACTCAGGCGCCACGCAATGGTGTCCCAGGCCTCGATTTAGCGACCGAATTCGGAATTCGAGACCCACAGGTCCGCTGGTTTGGGTTTGGCCCAGCACAGCGTCATCGCGGTTCTCTTCGTCAGGTCGGTCACCCCGGCGGCCATCGGCGTCGATGCCGGGATCGATCGGCGAATGTGAAAGATCCCGCTAGGATTTTGCGGCGGGTATCCCTCATCCAATTAGGCGCTGCTTAGCTTTACTAAACTCTTCCTCGGAAAGAATCCCTTGTTTCCGCAAATCAGCGAGCTTGGTGAGTTCCTCGGCCATATTGCTTGACGAAGATGATCTGCCTCTCATTTCCTTGGTGCGGCGCTCGATGTACTCCTTAATTTCCTCGATCGTAGCGTTGTCGCCTCTTCTGTACACGAATGAGTTCTCGTCGCTCGTGGCGGAGAGCACTCCGCCTTTATTCTCGTTGCCCCCTGGTATAGAGAACTGGATGTAGCCGTTCGTACCGAGACCAGCCTTTTTGTGCTGGATGCCAGTGATGGACTCAAAAGGAATAGATTTGGTTCCCTTCAATCCTTTGGTTAAAAATCCAAGCATGCCCTTCGGAGCTATGGTCACCTTGTCTTCAAAGACCTCAAGCTCGCCTCCGAAGCCTCTAACCTTGTAAACGCTCATCAGTCTCCTCTACTCGTTATAGCGAGTCTCAAATTCCAAAGACTCGATTCCCGACACGCGCCACGGCCGACGCGCCGCCACCGCGCGATACTTGCGTGTGCGTGTGCATCAGCACCAGCCTCATCAGTAAGGGCACTGGCCTAAAGATCGACGGAAACAGCCACGCCAGAAACGCGCCCCGCGCCCAGCCGAACATGAGCCCCACGATGATCGTAATCGCGATGAACAGAGGCGTTGTTGCGCGGTTCGAAAACTGACCCGCAACGCCCCCGACCCACAGACCCGTTAACGACCGATAGCGTACGACGCCGGCCTACCAAGCTGAGTCATCTGATTGAGGATGTTACATGCGAGGATGGCCTCCGTCTCTTGCCCTGCCCGACTGCGCGCTCGAAGGCTCTCCCCGATGATCACCTTGTACCGGAAGAAGGCGTTCTCCATACGGGCCTGCTGATGGTAGCCCGAGTCCGTCTTCCACTGTCGCCGTCCAGCCTGCTGCACCTGTCGGATCGTGCGGTCGCGCGCGGGCGATCGTGGTCGCCGTCCAGACACGGTGGCTGTCCTGGTCGGTGGAATGACGACCGTCGCGCCACGCGCACCCGCAGCCTCGTAGATGCCACGCGTGTCGTAGGCCGCGTCCGCCGTGAGGCAGGAGACGTCGCCTTCGACCTTGTCGATCAGATCGAGGGCTGTCGTCGCGTCGTCAACATGCCCGCCGGTCAGGGCGTGAGCGACGATCACGCCCGATCCGTCGACGCCCAGATGAAGCTTCTTCCAGCCGCGTCTCCCGCGTCCGCCATGTTTCACGGCCGCCCATTCACCTTCACCCACAGTCGAGAGCCCGGTACTGTCGACGATGAGATGTATGCCTGCGCCCGCGGGGAGGCGGCGAAGTGCAAGGTCGAGGTGCTGACCACGCCGTGAGAGAGTCGTGTGATCGGGCGCGGACAGGTCGAGGCACAGCATCCCGAAGATCGACCTCAGAAAGCCCTCCGTCTGACGAAGGGGCAGGTGAAAGATCAGGCGGAGCGTCAGCGCGGTTTCGATGGCAACCTCGGAGTACTGCAGCTGCCCTCCGCGCTTGCCGACGCCCACGGCCTCCCACGTGGCGATCGCTTCCGGCGTCAACCACAGGGTGACGTCGCCGCGCTGGACCAGTGCTCGGTCGTACGCCGGCCAGTTTCCGACGCGGTATTTCGTTGTGTACCTGGGATGCACTCTCGACTTCACGTCGAGATCATGCCCCTTCGGCCGTCACGATGGCCAGGGCCACGCCGAACACTTGTTTCCGCGCACCAACGCCACGTAGCCCGGAAGGGTCACGCGATCAGCAAGCCCAAGGTCTGCGACCAATCGCTGTAGCGATTCGCGGTCTGGACCTTCACCGAGGATCATGAGGTTGGCGCGATGGGCCCGCGCGACAGTCGCAAAGGCGTAGATCAAAGCCGCGAAGTCCTTCTGCGCGGTCAGGCGGCCCACACCGAGGATCACCGGGGCGCCTTCTATCTCGAACCAGGGATGGTCAATCGGTTGTTCGGCCTGCCCCATGAGCGAGTCGGACACGAGCGGGTTGTAAATCACCTCAATTCGCTCTCTTGGCACGCCGGCGACCTGGGCGAGATCGTCCGCTACACCCTGAGAGACGGCGACGATCTCGTCGGCCCACGGGTAGAAGCGCCCAGCGAACCACGGCATCAGTCTCTGTTTGATCATGGGAGACGACCGTGACGTCCGGGACAGCGTGTTGTGCTCAGTCACGATGGTATTGTCAAGTTAAGCGGAATCGCGATGATCGACCCCCAACATACCTGGTTCGCGACGGGACTCGAGCCCATCATCTTGGGGGTCGGTCAGCCTGATTCTGCTTAACTTGACAATACCACCGGGAGGCCGCATGAGCGGTCGGCCGATTAAACGCACCTTATGGCATCGCCAGCGCGCAGTTCGCCCTCGGGCTGAGGTACACATCACCGGCGAAGGCGTCCCACAGGACAACGTTGAAGCACTCTCCTGGTTCCGCCGCGCCGCCGAGCAGGGTAAAGCCGGTGCGCAGTACAATCTCGGGGTGATGTACGCCAGCGGCGAAGACGTCCCGCAGGATTACGTTGAAGCGCTCGCCTGGTACCGCCGCGCCGCCGAGCAGGGCCACGCCAGCGCGCAGTTCGGCCTCGGGGTGATGTACGCCACCGGCGAAGGCGTCCCACAGGACAACGTCGAAGCCCATATGTGGTTGAACCTCGCCGCCTCCCGATCATCAGGCGAGCAGCGCGAGCGCACCGTAACAACGCGAGACGCCGTGGCTGAGCGGATGACGCCTGCGGACCTGGGCGAGGCACAACGCCGCGCACGGGAGTGGTACGCGGCGCACCCGGCCCTTGACAAAAATGCAGGCAACGTTTTACTTGGTCGCGTTCGATGAAGGTGGCGTCAAACAAAATCCAGAGAACCGGGAGAAACTCCGTCTCGTGTGTCAGATAGAGGGCGGCGGCAAACTCGCGATCTGGGGTAGCCCACATGCGAGAGCAAACATCGACACGGTACTGGCGGCGGGGGTGCCGTGCCGCGTCCTGTGTGACTACACCGACCCTGCGCCGTGGGCGCTGGTATACGGCCACACGCACTGGGTTCCAGAAGCCGGGCAGCTGTCCATCGTGGCCGCTCGCCTCTGAGCGGAGGATATTTCTCGCCCGGTCGAGCGCAGGTGCGCTGCGGTGGTAGTGCCTCACTCACCACGCCGGCATCGTGGCCCCGTGCCGGGATCATGCGCCAGTCCGGGGAGGAGCTCGCTGTCAGTGTGACGGAGTGATGACGATGGCCGGGCGGTCGGACGTGGGCGAAAGTGGCCAGCGGGGAAGGCGCGCGCGGAGCCCCAACGCGACGTCCATTCGGGCGAACCAAATCCGGGACGTGTCGACAACACATAGGCCGACGAGCCACGCGGCCACGTCCGGCGCGACGTCGTACCAGACGACGACGGCCGTGGAACCATTCGGCGTGTCATGGCGCACCAGCATGTGTCGTAAACGGTCGTTTGCGACAGTCGGGCGAGGGCCGAAGCGGTTGTTGACCGCGAGGTTAAAAGAAGGGGATTATATCTGAAAGTGGCGAAACCGCTTTCCTTGGCTTCGGGTAGTGGGGCTATTTTGAGCAGATCATAGCTTCGGGCATGGTCATTGCCAAAGCTCACTACCCGAACATCCGAATCAAGCTGAAAGTGATCGCCGTCGCAAGTGTCGCTGACAGCCCGATTGCCGATAGAAGTAGCATGAGCACGCGCCACAGGATCCACTCGCGCGTGGCGACCGTCTTCATCTGCTCCCTGATTCCCTCCAGGGTTATTTCGACTTGCCGAAGGCGGTCGGAGATATTTCCGCCATCATCACCACCACGTGCCAGAGACGGAGAAGCGGACTTGAATTCGTGGACCGACATCCTCACTTCACCTTATCGATCCGTTCCCAACTTCACCTTATCGATCCATTCCCACAGGCTTCCATCGGTGTAGCCTTGGTACGCCTTAAACCGAAAAACCACTCCGCTAGCAGAGTTGTCTTTAAACCCTGCGGTTTCAGAGACGTTCGTCGTGATCGCGTCGGCTGAAACCAAGAAAACAGTCGGCAAGTATTCATAGACATCACTGTACTTACTCGTGAGCCTGTCCTTGACCGTTTTGCTGTCCGCGGACCCTTGATCGTCAAGGATGACAACGAATGTCGCCATATTCCATCCGTATATGTCGTTAGAGGACGCTCATTATAGGGGATTCTGAATCAACCGGGTGCCGTGGGGTGCGCGAGACTAGCTACCACTGCCTCTTGAAGTCAAGCCACCGTACAGTCAGCTTGAGACACTACCGGGCTTCGGCGGCGGCATCACCTGACGCACGCGGACGGGACGCACTAACGCCTTGACGGCGTCTTTAAACTGTCCTTTCAGGCGCAAGTCCTCGCGTAGCTCCTGCGCGTTCGGCTGGTAGGACGGGTGGGGCACACGGACGATCGGACGGTCAGTCGATGTGGGCGTGGCAGGTTTCAGCATCAGAGACCCTCCAAAGTGCGTATAAACGCACTAGGAGTATACTCCTAGTCGCCAAACGCTGACCTGTACGTCTGACGTGACGTAGGGTTGCCATCTTAATACAATACCCCATCCATTGGAATAGGCGGGACCATGCCAACGTTCACGGTCAAACTCAAGAACTTCGATTTCCCAGAGAAACTCGACGACAAGAAGGCAAATTTCCGGTTCATTCTTGACGTCCGGTATATCGCCGAGGGTGGCGATTTCTTCGTTGAACACGTGGTGATGCCCAGTCTCGACACCTTTTGGGAGTGTGATAAGGGCAGGAGTGATAAGCCCAACTACGTCCGCGATGCTATGCGATCGTGTTTCAAGATGGACCGTATAGACGCCTGGGACCGCCTAGCCATTCGTCTCACATGTAATAATGTGTATTCCATTCAGGTTAAGGTGATCGATGTGGATCGGGCAGATGTGTTCGATAAACTGAAAGGAGCGATGCAGGGTGTGCTTCAAGCCGCCATCGGCACGCTCAGAACCAGGATTGCATCGAGCAACCACATTGGCGTAGACCTGCCTAAATCGGCCCGTCAATCTCTTGGTAGTGCCGCCGACGATGTCGAAGCGTTAGTTCTGAAGAAGCTGGCTGGTGGCAATGACGTGTTGTTCAGGGGCTCCGCCATTTCAGGGCTCGACAACGTCACGATCACCGGCGAAGGCACGAAGGGCACCTACAAGATCGTGTTTGACGTCGTCGCCGAAAAGTAGACGGCCTAGAAGGCCGTGTGTGCCTGGATCTCCTTGGCCAGCAGCTCCTCGAGGTACGTGGGACTATGCACCTTCTGGAAGATGTTGACGAAGCTCACCAAGATGTCTGCTGACTGGGTCTCAGGCTTTGCGAGTTGTGCGAATAAACGCCGTAGTTTCACCGTGGCCACTTGCTTCTCCGCCGCGTCGAGTTCCTCCTGGTGCTGCGCCTCCACGATCTTCTGGTCAAGCCCATCGAGCGTGGATTGCAACGACTTCTTCTCATGTTGCAGGAGAGCTACTGTTTTACTCATAGATATCCCTCAACCACGTTCATAGTCGCCTCTTTTGGCCGTAAAAGTCAACTTGAGACCTACGCCCGCGCGCCTGACGCCAGTCCGTTCTCGGCAATCAGCGTCCGGTAGCGGAGTCGCTTGCCGTCCATGCCTCCGCTGATGGCGGTCAGTTGGTCGATGGTGTCGTACTCGCGCAGGTTGTGGCGACCGGCGAACTCCTGAACGTAGCGGTCAAGATGCTTCGGGCTCAGCTTGTGGAACGTGCCCTTGTGGGCGCGTTTCAGCATCGACCACAGGGATTCGATCCCATTGGTGTGAATGTCGCCGTTGACGTACTCTGAGAGCGAGTGCTTGACCGTGGCGTGATTGAACGGCAAAGACTCGTAGGAGGTCGCGTCGTCTGTGTAGACCGTCGCACCTGGCGCGGTATGCTCACGTACGAATCCTTGCAGCGTGGCCGCGTCCGTGGCCGTGACGACCGTAGCCGCGACGTGCTTGGTCGCACGATCTTTGACGCCGACAACAGCCGTTTTCCCAACCGGGCCGCGCCCGGTATCCGCCATGGCCTTCCGCGTCGTGTTGCTCATGTTCCGGCGGCGACCGCCGAAGTAGGTTTCGTCCACTTCGACCGGGCCAGCGAACAGCGTCCCATCCTGAGAGAGAGCGACCCGGAGCCGTTGCGCGAGAAACCACGCGGATTTCTGAGTGATCCCTAGATCCCTGTGGAGCTTCATGCTCGAGACGCTCTTGAGACTGGTCATGAGCAGGAAGGCCCCGAGCAGCCAATCCTGGTAGCCGACCTTTGAGCCTTCCATCACCGTGCCGGTCTTCACGCTAAATTTCTTCACGCACTCCTTCTCCCGGCAGCGGTAGGGCATGGTCTTGTGCTGGCATCCGGTCTGCACGTTCACCGACCCGCACGCGGGGCAGCAGACGCCGTTCGGCCATCGCTTCTCAGTAAACCACTGCTCGGCGATCTCGTCGTTGGGGAACATCCGAAGGATCTGCTTCAGCGTGATCCCCTTCCGGTAGGCTTTCCCTGGCGCGTTCTTCATGATGGGAACATCTTACAGGAGAGTGGCGACGACGTCAAGCAGTCTCGCCACTTTCAGATATAATCTCCTAAAAGACCCGAGGCAGCATAGCAGCGGCAAGACGGCGAGTGTGTCAGGTGCAACGGCTGGGGGGCACTGACGCCCCTATATGTCAAGACACTCCTTCAGGCGGCCTGGATGATCTCTTGACGAGCGCGGAAGTCGGTCATGACGCGCTGGTAGATCTCTCGCGCGAGGAAGCGTTTCAGGCAGCGGATGATGTCGCGTTTGGTCCGGCCAGCGGCGATGCGTCGGGCGACGTAGTCGCGGGTCGGTTGGTGGAATTGCATCCGGACGATGACGGCTCGATAGAGGGCCGCGTTGGCGTGTCGGTGGCCGCCTCGATTGAGGCGGTGCCGCCCGGTGGTCATCCCAGACGAGGCCGGGATCGGGCAGGCGCCGCAGAGCTTCGCGAAGGCGGCCTCCGAACGAATCCGGTCGGGGTTATCGCCGAAGATGATCAACAGCTCAGCCGCGGTGTGGGCGCCCACACCGAAGCCCTCGCAGAGGGTCGGTGATGTCGCGGTGGTGAGACGCGCGAGGTACTGGTCGTGCAGCGCGATTTCCTCGGCGAGAGCCATCCACCGACGGGCGAGCGACCGGAGGGTGTGCTTGGCGGACGCGATGGGCGTGTCGATGGGGCCCGGTCGGAGTCCGGCGCAGCGCGTGAGCAGGCCGTGATCGGTGAGGTCGTGGAGGGCTTCTCGCAGGACGGGCGGGGCCTGCACGATGATCTGCTTCAGCGTGTTCATCGCCGTGGTGCGCGCTTTCATGGCGGTATCCCGTGTGATCTTGAGCTGGCGGATCATCTCGACGGCGCCGTCCGCGGTCTTGGGGATGGCCGTCGACTGCCCCGCGAGCAGGGACCGCGCCGCCACCTCGGCGTCGATGGTGTCGGACTTGCCGGCGGCGCGGCGTGTACGGCGGTCGCCCCGATTCACTTCCACGACATGATGCCCGGCTCGGCGGACGGCCCGTGCCAGGCCAGCGCCGTAGCTCCCGGTGCCTTCGATCCCGAACGCCTCAATCCGCCCGTGTGTCTCGGCCCACGTGACCAGAGCCTCGTAGCCACCCGAGTCCACTACGAACGCGTGATCGCCCAGACGGATCCCCCAGCTGTCGATTGCCACCGCGACGTGGACATGCTTATGCGTATCAACACCGACGATCACCGTCCGCGCTTCGGGCGGCGTAGTTATGCGGTTGGTCACGGGTGGCCTCCTCGGATTGCGGCCCCGAGCTGGTCCGGGTGGGCGGACAGGACTGTGACGGGCCGTGGGTACAGCAGGCCCCTATTGGGTCACGGCCCATCCGGTCAGCTGGCTGCCGTACGAGTTGCCAGCGGGCGATGACCGACAGGTCAGTAGCCAGGACCGTAGGTCAGTCAAGTTAAGGGTCAGGCCATCACTCACCGGCACCCACCGGTGTCACAAGTGACCCCGTCAGGCAGGGAGATCATGCTCACAGTCAAGTTAACGAGTCCGGGACATACGAGGGCAGGCTAATCAGAGATCAGGCTGCCGTCACCGCGGTCCACACGGTGAACGCTCGTGCCCGCAACATTCGATGATGCACCGATCTCAGCCGGTGCCGACCCACGCGACACAGATTTTGAATGATGCCGTGAACGGGCAAGAAACACTGCGCGGGGGCGGATGACGTGAAGCCGCGCATCTGACGCTCCCGTTGTCGCGTGGGTTGGTGCGACACGTCGGCCCGATTGTTCGCGTATCGCGTCGTGTCATGGGTGACCACAGGCATGACGTCCCGATGGGCGACACGGTAGCTGCCCAACTGGTCGGTCACGAGCCGCACGGGTTCCTGTCGCTGACTGTTCAACAGTCGGCGGAAGAATCTCCGCGCGGCCCGCGCGTCCCGACGGGGTTGTACGAGGATGTCGATCAGATCACCGTCTTGATCCACCGCGCGCCAGAGATACTGGCGCTCACCGTTGATCGTCACGAAGACGTCATCCAGGAACCACGTATTTCCGAGTCGACCTTGTCGGCGCTTCAACTGCCGAGCGTAGTCGGGGCCGAATTTTCCGCACCACTGCCGAATGGTTTCGTACGACACGATGATGCCGCGTTCGGCAAGCAGATCCTCAACATCCCGGAAGCTCATGCAGTATCTGTGGTAGAGCCAGACGGCATGGCTGATGATTTCGGGCGGAAAGCGATGCCGAAGGTAGCGGGGCCGGCGAGTGTGCATCCCGGCATTGTGCTGGGCGGAGAGTTAACTTGACTGTGAGCATGATCTCCCTGCCTGACGGGGTCACTTGTGACACCGGTGGGTGCCGGTGAGTGATGGCCTGACCCTTAACTTGACTGACCTACGGTCCTGGCTACTGACCTGTCGGTCATCGCCCGCTGGCAACTCGTACGGCAGCCAGCTGACCGGATGGGCCGTGACCCCATAGGGGCCTGCTGTACCCACGGCCCGTCACAGTCCTGTCCGCCCACCCGGACCAGCTCGGGGCCGCAATCCGAGGAGGCCACCCGTGACCAACCGCATAACTACGCCGCCCGAAGCGCGGACGGTGATCGTCGGTGTTGATACGCATAAGCATGTCCACGTCGCGGTGGCAATCGACAGCTGGGGGATCCGTCTGGGCGATCACGCGTTCGTAGTGGACTCGGGTGGCTACGAGGCTCTGGTCACGTGGGCCGAGACACACGGGCGGATTGAGGCGTTCGGGATCGAAGGCACCGGGAGCTACGGCGCTGGCCTGGCACGGGCCGTCCGCCGAGCCGGGCATCATGTCGTGGAAGTGAATCGGGGCGACCGCCGTACACGCCGCGCCGCCGGCAAGTCCGACACCATCGACGCCGAGGTGGCGGCGCGGTCCCTGCTCGCGGGGCAGTCGACGGCCATCCCCAAGACCGCGGACGGCGCCGTCGAGATGATCCGCCAGCTCAAGATCACACGGGATACCGCCATGAAAGCGCGCACCACGGCGATGAACACGCTGAAGCAGATCATCGTGCAGGCCCCGCCCGTCCTGCGAGAAGCCCTCCACGACCTCACCGATCACGGCCTGCTCACGCGCTGCGCCGGACTCCGACCGGGCCCCATCGACACGCCCATCGCGTCCGCCAAGCACACCCTCCGGTCGCTCGCCCGTCGGTGGATGGCTCTCGCCGAGGAAATCGCGCTGCACGACCAGTACCTCGCGCGTCTCACCACCGCGACATCACCGACCCTCTGCGAGGGCTTCGGTGTGGGCGCCCACACCGCGGCTGAGCTGTTGATCATCTTCGGCGATAACCCCGACCGGATTCGTTCGGAGGCCGCCTTCGCGAAGCTCTGCGGCGCCTGCCCGATCCCGGCCTCGTCTGGGATGACCACCGGGCGGCACCGCCTCAATCGAGGCGGCCACCGACACGCCAACGCGGCCCTCTATCGAGCCGTCATCGTCCGGATGCAATTCCACCAACCGACCCGCGACTACGTCGCCCGACGCATCGCCGCTGGCCGGACCAAACGCGACATCATCCGCTGCCTGAAACGCTTCCTCGCGCGAGAGATCTACCAGCGCGTCATGACCGACTTCCGCGCTCGTCAAGAGATCATCCAGGCCGCCTGAAGGAGTGTCTTGACATATAGGGGCGTCAATACCCGAACAAGGTCGCCTACTTGCTGTTGCATGGCGATCGCCTCGGGATCGATGACCGTTGTGGTCGGCCATCGGTCGACGTGGCCTGGGTCAGTGTTGTCGTCGTAGTCGGCTCCTGAATCCTCCCGCCATCGATCGACCCGGCGCCGGTGGTCGATCGCCACGCGATGCGCGATCGTGTAGATCCAGGTCGACAGTTTGGCGCGTCCACCGAAGTCAGGCAGCGCCCGAAAGACACGCAGAAACACCTCCTGCACGAGGTCTTCAACGGCCGCGCCGTCTCCAGTGGCACGCCAGATGACGGTGCCGACCATCCCCGCGTATGTCTCCACAAGCGCGGTGCTGGCCGCCTGATCCCCCATGCGGCACCGTTGCAACAACGCCTGCTCGTCACGGTCCACGCTGACTCCAGCTTCCTCGCGCCATTCTTCAATAAGACGGGCGGGAAGACAATCGGTTTCAGAGGCGACCGTGAAACCGTTTCTCTCGGCGGCCGTCTCATGAAGACAAGCGGGCACAAGCTCAGCCCACACGCAAGGAGCAACTATGGAAACCGAACTCGCGTTGATGATACCGATCCTCTCGGTCGTGCTGGCGATGGGCGTGGCGTTTTGGTCGATTTACTGGGGCCATCAGAAGAAGCGACTGCAGTACGACGAGCGACGGTTGATGATTGAGAAGGGCATGGAACCGCCACCGGTATTGCCCGACGAGAGAAAGAAGAAGGTGACACCTGAGGACTGCCTCCAACGAGGCACCATCATGCTCTTCTTGGGTATCGGCTTAGGCATCGCCTATTTCGTGGTTCTGGGTGCCGCGGGGGACTGGCCACCTCCCTGGTTGTTCGGCGCCGGGGGTGCGATCGTGGGTCTGCTTGGCGTCGGGAACCTGACCTACTATGCGATCGCGAAGCGCCGCCAGTCAGAAGGGCCGTCAGCAGATACCGCGACCGAAGCCTGAACCTGCGGTGTCGGCTATTCCCATGGTCCTAGCCGTCCCCATGAAGAGGCTACCGTCAGGGGGCGCTCTCATGTGGTCATCGCAACATTTGAACCGCTACGTGGTAAGGAAACAGTGGAGGTGTTGGGATGGCAGAAACGCGTACTCGCGGTGTGCGGCTGACGCGAGAAGAACGACTGACTGTACGTCGGCTCATCAGTGACGGTCGCAGTTTTGAAGAAGCGGCGGCGGCCGTCAGGTGTTCGACGAAGACGATGCAGAGGCTGCTGACCACGGTGAAGCGGATCCTGCATGACCACGGGATCGACCCGGCTCCCGAGCGGAGCCGGCGCATGCCCGGGAAGACGTTCCTGCAGGCGCCCTGGGAGGGCCGCACGGCCTGCGATCTGTTCACCGTCGAGGTGCTCACGCTGGCCGGGCTCCAGCGGCACCTGGTCTTCTTCGTGATCGCGCTGCAGTCCCGCCGCGTGCCCATCGCCGGGATCCATCCGCAGCCGTACGGCACGTGGATGGAGCAGATGGCCCGCAATGTGACGGACCCGGTCGATGGCTGCTTGCGCCGCGCCCGCTATCTGATTCACGCCCGCGACCCGCTCTCCACGCGGGGGATTGGCGAGATCCTGGAGGGCGGGGGTGTCCAGCCGATCCGTCTCCCGCCGAAGAGTCCCAATCTCAACGCGTATGCCGAGCGGTTCGTCCGCTCTATTCAAGAGGAATGTCTCAGTCGCGTCGTCCCCCTCGGCGAAGGGCACCTGCGTCTCCTCGTGGGCGAGTACGTCGAACACGACCAGCGCGAGCGAAACCACCAGGGACTCGACAACCAGCTCCTGCAACGACCGCCACCGCCGGTGAGCCTGGCCGCCGACGTGCAGCGGCGGGAGCGTCTGGGCGGATGGCTCAATTTCTACCACCGGGAGGCCGCATGAGCGGTCGGCCGATTAAACGCACCTTACGGGAAGACGAACTGTTCGGGAGTGGGCATCCGCCCGATACGGTCGTCGCCATGGCGTTGGCCTATCACGCCTTCAAGACGGGCCGGCAGCCCGGTGACTACGGCGTCACGATCTGAGTCACACTGCCAGGTCGGGCTCGACACCCGACCTGGTCTGATTCGGCCGCGGCGACTGTCTTCTGCGAGGTCTGAATTTCCTACACATGCCGAGGCCTCAGCCCTGTGCCACCCGCGCCAGGCCGACGTGGTCGGCCGGAGTCGTCCCGTCTTGGTCGGTGAGGAGCCACTGGGTTGGGACCGCTGTCGGTCAGTTCCGAGTCATGCGCCAACGCCCAGCGACGCCTTCGCTGAAGGATGCCCGCGTAGGGCTGATGCGAGGCGCGTTGACCGGCTGGCCTGCATCGCGGACTCTCCGGACACGGCATCATGGCGCCTGGGATCCCCGACGCTCAAGCGCGGCGGGCCACTGCCGTACGTCTCGCCGCCCCTTTGGTGAAAGCGCGTAGTGGCCGGTCTTCACGCGATCAAACCACCCGTAGTGGTTGTCTCGCAGTATCGGGCCGGCTCGCGACACTCCGGTACGCTCGCTCAGGACGCTGACCTTGAGAACACCCTGGTCCGCGAGCTGGCGTGCGCATCGTAGCGCGTCCTGACGGTACGCTGTGAGTCGTTCCCGGGAGGATGAGCCTCCATCCTCTGGATCCCCGACCCGTTCGACGAACTCCTTGAGCAGGCGTTCCCGGCGACCAGCCCGTGTTCTGGGCCGATACGGCGCGGGGTCCAGCACCGGCACGACGTGTCCGCGCGGAGAGACGGTGAGGAGGCCCAGGCCAAGGCGGCGAAGCAGGCCCGTCACCTGCTTCCTGCGGGTGCGCCAGGAGGCGCTCTGGCCCTGTCCGATGCGAAACGCCACGTAGACCGTGTCGGAAAAGGCGAGCCGGTCAGCGGCCTGAAGGATGAGCGCCAGGCTGAGTCGTTCTTTCAGCTCGACAACAACCGGGCCTTCATCACCCTTGACCGCCATGACATCGCAGGCCCCGATCTCTCCCTTCACCACATAGCCCTGTGCCTCCAGGAACAGCTTGATCGGGCCATAGAGTTCGGCTTCAGGCATTCGCGTACGGTCACCATCTTAGCCGCACAGCAGAGTTACGATCCGTTGGAAATGGTCAGCCGTGACCGGGTCGACCTCTTCCGCAACTACATCGCGGCGATCGAGCGGCACGAGATCGTCTGTCCTCGGATCGACGTGTTCTATACCGAGCACCTGTACTGCGGGGAAGACGATCTGTTCGGGAGCGGGCATCCGCCCGATACGGTCGTCGCCATGGCGTTGGCCTATCACGCCTTCAAGACGGGCCGGCAGCCCGGTGACTACGGCGTCACGATCTGACGGTGGGGCGGGGAGCACCGGCCGACCTCGCGCTCCGTACATGTGCACTCAGCCGCCGCTCGTGGCTCCCTACACATCGCCGTCCCGTCGCCTCCGCACATTCCGCTTGCCTGTGCGGCCCACCAGAGTGAATGTGGACGAACACCGTCTGCCCGCGGCTGCCACCAAGGAGGGACCCAGCCCATGACCCCGCACGAAACCGGCTCGACCGCCACCCCCGGTGCCCCCCGCGCGGCACCGTCACCGCGCACGTTCGGCCCCCAGGGACCGACCCTGGGAGATCTCATCGACGCCTACCTCCAGGACTATCAGGTCCGGCAGTTCCGGTCCCAGAGCACCGCTCGCGGCCGGACCGCCCATCTCGCCGCCTTCTTCGGCCGCGCCGCGCGGGCCGCCACGTTGACCACCTACCAGATCCGCCAGTATCAACTGACCCGGCGCGCCGCCGGGGCCGCCACCGGCACGATCAACCGGGAGACCTCGGCCCTCCACCGCATGGGCACCCTCGCCGTCCACTGGGGCTGGCTCGACACCGTGCCCGGCTTCCCCGACCGGCTCCGCGAGAATCCTTCCCGCCAGGGCTTCTTCGAGCACCCCGAATACCTCGCCGTCCGCGTCCGCCTGCCCGCCCCGTGGCAGGACATCCTCGATCTGGCTTACTACTCCGGCTGGCGCAAGCAGGAGATCCTCGGCCTCACCTGGGACGAGATCGACGCGGCCGGCGGCGTCATCCGGCTCTCGCCGGCTCGCTCGAAGACGCTGGTGGGCCGGATACTCCCCATCTCACAACCCATCGCCGAGGCCCTGGCGCGGCGGCGGGCACGCCGCGACCCCGACAGCCCGCTCGTCTTCCACCGCGACGGCATCCCCGTCCGCCGTTGGCGCACGGCGTGGCGCACCGCCTGTCGGTCTCGAATTCGTCATCAGGCCGCCGCTGGAAGCTGGACCATGCCCCGGCAGTGGGAGATCCAACGCACATGGTTGAATTCGGCACGGGCCGCCGTGCGTTCGCCCGCGAAGCCTAACGGCGTGTAGCCTTCCAACGACGCATGGCTCTGTGCCGCGTTGTAGTAGGCCTGGAAGTCGGCGAGCTTCCGCTTCAGATCACCGGCATTCCAGAACAACACATGATCCAGGAATTCTCGCCGCATCGTCCCGATCAGCCGTTCCACAAAGGGGTGTGACAGGGGCACATGGGGCACCGTCTTGATTTCGTCGATCTCCAGAAGCCGAAGGTTCGCGGTCCACCGATGCGCCTCGAACAACGGATCATGATCCGTACTGAGATGTCGCGGCGCGCCCCGCCCATGAATGGCGGCGTTGCACATGCGGCAGAGGCTGGGTGCATCGACCGGTCCGCGATGCACACCGAATCCCACGAGGCGCCGCGTGAACTGGTCCATGACCACGAGCACCCAGTAGCTCTGGAGCACGATGGACGCACAGCGCAAGAGGTCCACGCTCCACAGACTGTCTGTCGTGTGTCCGACGAACGACAACCACGAGGGCCCGGTTCCGCCCGGGGCTGGACGATAGCGTTTCGCCAGCACGCGGTGCACGACGTTCTTGTCGATGTCGACCCCGAACATCTGCGAGATGATGCGCGCAATCCGCGGGCACCCGAATCGAGGATTGCGCGATTTGAGCTCGACGATGGCGCGGATGAGCGACTCGCTCGGCCCCTTTGGGCCCGGCTTCTTCGGTCGCGCGCTTGAGGAAAACAATCGGCGGTACTTGCCGCGCACCAGCGCTTGATGGAAGGTCAACAACGTGGACGGGCGCAGTCCGATGGCGACCTTGCGAATCCGTCCCGGACTCAGAAAAAGCGCCCCGAATCCGCATAGGAGCCGATCGCCCACTCTGAGGTTCGGCGAACGCTGGCGCGAACGGCGCAGCACGATCAGCTGCTGCTTGAGCAGGAGATTCTCGGTGCTTCCGTCATCAAGTGTTGGTGAAGAGAGCTTAAGCCCTAATCATCCAGATACTTTCAGCCGATTTTGACGCTGGCACCTCTCTGGCACTGAATATCTAGTCTAAGCGGTTTGGTTAGAACGAGATAAGGGCGGGGTAGCAACAGTTGATGGCGGAAGCACCCCAGACGTTGCCGAGGAGGAGTGATGAGTGACAACACCCGAATCTATTTCGCGTACGGTTCGAATATGTCCGTTCGCAGACTGAAAAAGCGGGTGTCGTCCGCGGAGCCGTTGGGAATGGGCTGGCTTCCCAAGTACAAGCTGATGTTCCGCAAGAGAAGCCAGGACCTCTCGGGCAAGTGCGACGTCGTACCGGCCGAGGCCTGCAGAGCGTTTGGCGTACTGTTCGAAATCGATTCCAGTCAAGAAGAAAGACTCGATCAATGTGAAGGACTGAATGGCAGGTATCTCAAGAAGGCGTGCAACGTCCAGGTAGGTGAAGGACAGTGCATGCCCGCGTTTACGTACTACGCTCACCCTAAGCACGTCGACGACAATCTGAGACCGTACACGTGGTACTTGAACCACGTGATTATCGGTGCCGAGGAGGCGAGCCTTCCGGAGACGTACGTGCGGGAAGTCAGGTCAACCGAGAGCATCAAGGACGCGGACCAAGAGCGCGAGAAACGCGAGCGGAAGCTCTACGAGCAGGGTGAGTCGGCGCGTTGGCGTCAGCCGGAACATGCGCTGGAGCATCCAAGGCTGGTGAACTGCGAACCTTCGCAGTCCTGAGACGAGAGGTCAGCGTCGAGTGAAACGTCGATCGAGACGGTCGGGCGTGGAGCTAGAGCTAGAGGACGCAGATCCACGATCTGGACACGGAGCGGTCAACATGAGGACGCGCCACATGACCCCAGCGGAGTTCACGTTCTTTCGCGACGTTCAGGAGGACCGGCCGTGAGATTCGAAAAGCTGAGCCCGACGAACGGTGGCGCGATAAAGGTCTACTCCGCCGCACTCAACAACACGACCATTGTGGCTCGCTTGCTGTTGACGAATGCCAAGGTGTTCTTCAAAGGACCTCTTCGAATCACCAAGGGCAACTTTATCAATGCACCAAAGTCACAAGTGCCTGGGTGGATTAGGGGAGTCAAGCCCATTCCTAGTTGAAACTTTCCGCGGCTCCTGATTGCTTACGCGGCTTTCTTCGTCGACGTCGTCGTGTCGATCTTCAGCTCTCGCTTCAATGCGTGGCGTTGTTGCGTAAATCGAAACTGGCCCCGAGCGCTCCCACGCGTAGGTTCGTCGGCGTTGGTGCACGGTGCGACCAGGCAAGGCTGGTCAAAGGGGAGTGACGATGCGGTGACGTCATGAAACTTTGTTCGCCGTCCAACGGGTGCGAAACCCGTCCGGTGAAGGGCGACCCACCCACCCCGGGAGCGAGCCTTGCGGCGTCCGCGGTAACGAAGACGCCGATGCGTAGGCACGCAAGCGAGTGGGCCGTAGGGTTTATAGCCACGCAATAACGCTCATTCTGGGTGCCCAGGGCATTGTGCAGCCTGAAGGCGATGGCGGTCTCGACGCGATGGGCACGCCGAGACGCGCACCCAGCGGGGTCTGAGCCTACGGCACGCTGGAAGAGGACGGCCCAGGCACCTGGGAGGCCCTTCTTCCTCCTTGTCGCAGAGGGACAGGGTAGATGGGGCACCGTCTTGATTTCGTCGATCTCCAGAAGCCGAAGGTTCGCGGTCCACCGATGCGTCTCGAACAACGGATCATGATCCGTACTGAGATATCGCGGCGCGCCCCGCCCATGAATGGCGGCGTTGCACATGCGGCAGAGGCTGGGTGCATCGACCGGTCCGCGATGCACACCGAATCCCACGAGGCGCCGCGTGAACTGGTCCATGACCACGAGCACCCAGTCGCTCTGGAGCACGATGGACGCACAGCGCCAGAGGTCCACGCTCCACAGACTGTCTGTCGTGTGTCCGACGAACGACAACCACGAGGGCCCGGTTCCGCCCGGGGCGGGACGATAGCGTTTCGCCAGCACGCGGTGCACGACGTTCTTGTCGATGTCGACCCCAAACGTCTGCGAGATGATGCGCGCAATCCGCGGGCACCCGAATCGAGGATTGCGCGATTTGAGCTCGACGATGGCGCGGATGAGCGACTCGCTCGGCCCCTTTGGGCCCGGCTTCTTCGGTCGCGCGCTTGAGGAAAACAATCGGCGGTACTTGCCGCGCACCCGCGCCTGATGGAAGGTCAGCAACGTGGACGGGCGCAGTCCGATGGCGACCTTGCGAATCCGTCCCGGACTCAGAAAAAGCGCCCCGAATCCGCATAGGAGCCGATCGCCCACTCTGAGGTTCGGCGCACGCTGGCGCGAACGGCGCAGCACGATCAGCTGCTGCTTGAGCAGGAGATTCTCAGCGATGACGGCTCGCACGCCGCCGGGTCTGCAGAGCTTCGCGGCTGTGACGGCCAGGTGAAGCAGGGGGAGCAGGAGATCCTTCATGCGCGAGACAGCGTAGGTCAGAACTCAGGCGCCACGCAATGGTGTCCCAGGCCTCGATTTAGCGACCGAATTCGGAATTCGAGACCCACAGCAGTGGTCAGACATGAAACTCGATGCTGCCAAACCGCAGTGGGAATTCATCGCGACAAAAACACACACACCGCACATCGTGCCCTTCGCCACGCAAGCCGTCGCGATCCTCCGTGCGCTGCATCCCCACACCAGCCACCAGCCGTTCGTCTTCCCGGGGCCGAGGAACGGGCGGCCGATGAGCGAGAACGCTCTCGCGGCCGCGATGCGCGCCATGGGTATCCCCAAAGAAACCATGTCGGTCCACGGCTTCCGGGCGCTGGCACGCACGTGCTTGGATGAACAGCTTTCTTTCGCGCCGCAAGTGATCGAGCACCAACTCGCCCACCGCGTTCCGGACTCATTGGGAACGGCCTACAACAGAACGCAGCACCTCCAGGAGCGTCGACGCATGATGCAGCGGTGGGCTGATTTTTTGGACGACTTACGCACCAAGTCGACGGCCTAGATACCCTCCACTTCTTTCCCCGTTCTACCCGCGCTACACTGCCCTCGTGCAGACCTTCCCGGCTCCCGGTGGACGGCTATGAACCTGGTGGACGCTCGCCTCAGAGGGTGGTACTCCGGTGGCGAGGCTAAGGAGTATTTGTCGCGTGAGGTTGGTAGCCCAATTGAGCAGGAGACTGTCTTCGTTGCTGCCATACGACCGAAGGGTGTGCGGCTGTTCTTGCATATTCCCCCCAATACGAAGGACAAACGGGGCCAGATCTTGGACGAGGGTCTCTGGGACCTAGTCACAGAGCGGACCGACCAAGGCACACCGGCGAGACATCATCTTTCCAAGTTGATTAACGATCAGACACCCCTAGAGGGCATCACTGGGGCGTTTATAAAAAGGGACAGAGACAAGCAGTCGCCGCGTGAACTAAACCCCTTCGTCTGGCAGGGTAAAGCTGTGGGCGCGTGGCCCCTAAGCTGCACACTTGCGTTCAAAAAAGAAGATCTGGATCTGCTAGCTAAGAAGTTAAAGATAGAGACTCCCACTCCGGCACCAGAGGCCGCTGAGAAAAGCGATAAACCTCTTGGGACACGTGAGCGCGAGACGCTGCTGACTATCATCGCCGCGCTGTTAAGGAAGTCCAAGATCGATACGTCGAACCCCACCAGGGCGGCTAAGACGATCGTGACCGAGGTCGAGTTGTTCGGTGGCAAGATGCATTGGCAGACGGTTGATGACAAGTTGAAACAAGTCAAAGAACTGATCAAATGGCTTGAGACTCAAGAAATTAAGTGAACTCCGTCGAAGTAGAGGGAATTCCCTTCCTGCACCCCGCTTTTTTGATCCAATAGCCATGTCGTTCCCGGGAAATCCGGGAAGCTCTAAAGGAGTCACACATGGCTAACTACTCAACCCTTCACCGCCGTCCGTGGGAGACATCTCTCACCCCGTTCCGTCGAGCTACGACCTACGCGCGCATCCAAGACGGCACTTACCCTCCACCCGTGAAAATAGGTCGGATGTCCGCCTGGCTCGACCGAGAAATGGAAGCCGTGAACGAAGCCTTGATCCAGGGGAAGTCCGATGACGAAATTCGCCAGCTCGTCGCAGACCTGGTCGCCAAGCGCGCGGCGGGGCCGGAATGAGTAAAGGTCTTGAGCTTCAAGAGAGTGCGATGCACTCGCCTCTCGAACCGCCACCACCACCCGAGACGTCGTCCTCGGATGACGAAGTGATCGAGCTGCTGGTTGCGGAGTCCCAGGTGTATCGGGAGCTGCTCCAAGTCGCACTAGGACGGCTTGCGAATGCTGAAAAGCGCGCGAGGTATCGGCATGATGCTCACCGCTGAGATCGACAAGGCCCTGGCGGTTATCGGCGCTCAGCGCGAGCTTGCTCAGCTGCTTGATGACATAAAAGCCTTCATCAGGCGGTACGTCGTCGTGACCGATCATGAATTCGTCGCACTCTCGCTCTGGGTCATACACACATACTGCTTCCTGACCGGCGACTACACGCCGTACATCAACATCACGTCAGCGACAGCGAGTGCTGGGAAGACGCGGGTGCTCGAAGTTCTCGAACTACTGGTAAGAAATCCGGAACTGGCTGACAGTATTACGACCGCCGCGCTGATACGGACGGTCGACGAGGATCAACCCACCCTTCTTGTGGACGAAATGGATGCGTATTTTGGCGGCAATACGGATCGGGCGGAAGCGATGCGGGGCATCCTCAACGGGGGCTTTTCACGAAAGGGAAAAGTGATCCTGTGTGAGGGCCCACAGCACAAAAGAAGAAAACTCAAGACGTTTTGCCCAAAAGCCTTCGCCGGAATCGGCCGTCAGAGCGTCCCGGAGACGGTGCGCACGCGCTCTATTCCAATCGCGATAAAACGGAAGCGGCGAGATGAAGAGGTTGAGAAGCTCAGTGAACGTAAAGTCAGGAAGGAAGTGGACGCGCTTAAAGAACGTATAGAAGCCTGGGTGGCCCACAACATGGCCTACCTTGAAGACGCCGAACCGGAACCCGCCCTTGGCCTAACGGATCGGGGTGACGACGTGGCGGAGCCGCTCTTAGCGATCGCTGATAGGGCGGGTGAAAAGCGGGCGAAGCAGGCGAGACAGACCATGACCGCACTCTTGGGCGAGACGAACCGCTCAGACGATGACGTGGGTGTGGAGCTGCTTCGTGACATCTTTGAGCTTGTTCCTAGAGACGTACCGTTCATCAGCACAGAGGGCCTGCTCTCCAAGCTCTGCGACCTCGAAGAGCGTCCCTGGGCAACATGGGGTCACGGGAACCCGATGACCGGTCGTGCGCTGGCACGACGCCTGAAGGAGTTTGGTATCTGTCCCACTCATAAAGAGGACAGGAGCTGTCGCGGGTACTACCGAGACCGCTTTCTCGATGCGTGGGGTCGCTATGAGGTCGGCCTTTCCCCCGAGGAAGCGTCCAAGCGTCCCGCACCTAATAAAAATGGGGTGAAACAGGAGGTATCAACCCGTCCAGAGAAGAGGCCGGCGGACGGGTGGCCATCGCAGGATCCCCCAATAAATACGGGGGTAGCGGACACATGGACGGGTGAGACGGGGGGTGGGGGGGGGGGGAAGCAGTCGAGCTGCTCCCTCAGGAACGCGAGCTTCAAGTGCAACGAGTCATGAGGTCAGCCAAGGATCATGATGAGCGGGTGCAAAATGAAAATGAATGGATACGGCGGTCGAAGGAGAAGCGGGCCGTCAATACCTCCTGAGGTCAGCTAAGCGGATGACGCGCATCTAGTTGAGGCGTAACCCGTCATCGGCCTGGCGGACGGTTCAACGGGGAGGGCTTGGATGCACCGCGTTGAGGAAAGTGTCTAGATTGGCCCGTCGAGTCGGCACGCATCACGCCCGGTGGCTTGGGAATGTTCAACTCGATGGTGAGAGGCGTCTCCGGTTCCGGCACGTCCCGAAAGTTCGGACGCCCATAGGCGTAGGTCATCAACACCGTTAGCACCGACGGATGGAGTTTCCCAGGCCGTGATCTCGCTAGCCGCCCATCCATGTCTGCACAAGGGCCTTGATCTGGTTCCCCCAAAGCGTGCCTAGAAGTGCGATTGTGAGCAGAGTGGCCAGCAGGGAAACCAAGCCAACACGAGTACGAGTCCAGCGAAACGCGCCGTAGCCGGTCTCACGCACAAAGAGGGTGACCAGGTCGCGCCGTTCCTTGCGTGCCCCTTTTGGCAAGTTGGGTGTGTGGCTGAAGAGGTAGCCGAGCCGTTTTGTCATGTACATGCGGGAATTCACCGCCCAGCCGCACGCCTCCAACAGAGCGCTCATGTCCCGCCTGCGCAGCTTGCTCCAACCCGAAAGTGCGCTGAACAGGGCCACCACAAGCACCAGGCTCACCAAGGTAACGCCGGCTTTCAGAGGGCTTATCTGCGAAAGTGTGTTGAGCAGGTAGACCAGCGAGGACCCGACGGCTGCGAAGGCGATGCCGCCAACCAGCATCACGTCGCGCATGCCAGAGCCGGAAGGGGGTGCCGCTGCCGCCGATGGCACCTCGGCGGGCTGCTGGAGCGGATCGCCTTTTTCCATCTTCGTTGTGATCTCGGTGGTGGCCTTTTCCAGGTCCCCGGCCCTGGTGCCCACAAAGGCTTCAACCTTTTCGGATAATAGCTTTTTGGCTTTCACAAAAGGCGACTTGATCGCCTCTGCCAGGCTGATGGGGTTCTTGAGCATGTCCACTACTCGTGCGTCCCACTCCTTGCCCTGTAGATCATAGAAGATGCCGCGCTTGCCAATTTCGATGGCCCCCTGGCCGCCACCCGTGAGGGCGGCGGCAATCTCGAAAGTCCGCCCTTTCTCCTGGGCCATCCTGATCTCGGCGTACACCAGGAACATCTTGCTGGTCTGGGCGATCTTCTTGTGCTCGGCGCGGTTTCGGACCTTCATCGTGAAGGCAAGCTCACGGCCGTCAATGATCAGGTCGCCCAATTCGAACAGGGCACGGCGACTGGGGTCGTACAGCGCGGAGAAACTTACAAAGTTGTTGGCCAGTTCCATGAGCCAGCGCTGGTACAGAGTGAGCTTCTCCAGGGCAGTCACTTGCTTCACCTCTTCCTTCACCGCCAAATCCTCCAGCAGAAGCTGGCGAAGTTTTTTCTGAGCCGGACCATCCAAGTATTCTTTCAGCGTGGTCTCACTCAGCTCACCTACGCCATCCGATGGTTTCTCTGCCTGCCACGCACAATAGGGCTTGAAGATGGCCTTGACCTGCTGCCAGCCGATCCGCGTGAGAGATTCGTGGGAGTCCGGCTGGCACGGGCAAGGACCCGGTTTCGTAATTCGTCCATCTGACCCTGGAAGTACGGATTGATGGGGTCCTGAAAATTCAGCACACCTTCAGCATTAGGCGTTTGCAGTGGCGCTTGCGCGAGCTGTCTTTCCATGGCCCGGAGGTCGGAGCCGTCCAGGTTCTGGAGTTCTTGTTCACTCAGGCAGAACCGCTCGGCGGTGCTGGCATCGAGCTTGACCAGGTCGCACTGCCAGAAGAACTCTTCGATCTTGGCATCGAAGTCGGACGTGAGCTGCCCGGCCGCCGCCGTGTCGTCGCCCCAGGGCAGAATTCCTGCCCTGCCGTCATCTTCGGCGAGTGCCTTCCAGGCAAGGTACTTCCTCGCACCATCAAGGAATTGGCTCAGGTGACCTTCATTGATGCCGTCTTCGCCGCTTACATCCTTGGTACCGCCCACCTGCTCGAGTACGTCCTTTGCCAACTGTGCCGCAGCCGGATCCGAAACGTGCTGGGGGGGGAGCACCCCGTCGCCGTTGGGCGAGGTCATCCCGTACGTATTCCGAAAGATGCGCACCTGTTCCAGGCTGATCTCATCCAACTTCTTCGCCTTCAGTTGTCCCAGGATATGGATCGCGGCCTCCTTGAGCCTCTGGCCATCCTCGTGGCTGGTATCGAGGTCCGCGAGGCGCAGGACGTCCGAGAAAGCGGCCATTCGGTCGCCGTTCGTCATCATACGGAAGATCCATGTCACTGCCACCCGCAAGTGCTCGGCACGGATGGTTCCGCTGGCGTCTGGATTCAAGTACTCGAGGAACGCGGGATCGCACTGTAGGCTCTCCAGCTGCACGGTGGTGGCGGCCCAACGAGCTGGGTGGAGCTGGTGGATGAAGGCAAGATCCTCCGCGCTCTCGATGCGCAGTTGGTAGAGCCCGCCGTAATTTTGGAAGACAATGGGTTTCATGACGCACCAAGAAGATCGAGTGGTCCACCGTCGGTAGGCACCTGCCGCCCGATGAGCGTCAGGCCTGGCATCAAGAGCTCGGGAGATGTGACGAGCAAGTCTTCGAGACTCTTTTCAGTCTCCGTGTTGTCCACACGCTTCACCGGTGAAGCAGAGGGCCTGTCCGTATTTTGGTCGACCGCCCATAGCTGGATCGTCTTCACGGTATCTTCCTTTGGCCACGGTACGCCGTACCCAAGACAGTCATCCCACGCCACGATGGTGTGGTCACATTTGCCGCAGACGAAGCAAAACCCTTGCGCCATTCCACCTCCTAGGTGGAGATACTCTCAACACACAGCAATGCAGATGTAGACGCCGATCCTACCGCTGGCTGGTGGGCGGTGCAACGGGGAGGGCTTGGATGACACGTACCTATTTGAAGCGTAGACTGACCGAAATGGCTCCTGTATCGCTCCGTCTGTTCTTACTTGCGGGGATGGTCGTGTTACTGGTGGGGGGCGCTCCGCTCGCTCAGACACCCGAAGCTGCTCAAGACGACTTCGTCACACGCACGCGGGCTCGTGCAGAGGCTGGGGACGTAGAGACGCAGTACAACCTTGGCGTGATGTACGACTTCGGCGAGGGCGTACCGCAGGACGACGTCGAGGCGGTGGCGTGGTATCGCCAAGCGGCGGAGGAAGGGCATGCGTCCGCGCAGTACAACCTGGGCGTGACGTACTACAAAGGCGAGGCCGTACCGCAGGACGACGGTGAAGCCTATCTGTGGGCCAACATCGCGGCGACCTATGCCGACGCCTCGGAACGAGATCATTACGCCGCATTCCGTGACGAAGCCGGTGAACGGCTCACCGCTGAGCAACGCGCCGACGCGCAACGACGCGCACGCGAGTTTTTCGAAGCGCACCCGCCTGAGTAGCACCCGTCCCCGTTGAACCGCCAATCTTAAAAAGGGTTACAATAAACTAGCTCGCCTCTTTACCTTCTCCCCAGACTCCCACCTGAGTGATCCGATTACCAAAAACAGACTAAAGTCGTTCCCGTGATGGGATCGCATCAGCTTGCCCTAATTGTGGCCGTCCCGATATTCCTGAGACTGGCTATGCAGAGGTCAGGACCACGAGAAATCATGGCAAGCATGGTAGATCCCGCAGCCAACTTTATCTGGAGGTCCGTTTCGACCACTGTAACTTCTCAAGGAACTGAAGAGAAAGCTCCGCAGAATGAGAGTGAATGGACCGACCTACGAAATGCAGCCAACCTCCTCGCTGAGGGTGGGCGTCTTCTCAAGAAAGCTCCTCAGGGAGAGGGCGATAAGGATTGGCTGAAATGGTCTCAAGCAGTCGTCGATTCCGCCACGTTAACCCTTGAAGCCATAGAGTCTAAGAATGCTGAGCAGGTCTTCGAAGCCGGAGGCGCGATCTATGAGACCTGTGTTGGATGTCACGGCGGTTATTGGCGGATGTCGTCGCCGTGAGCGCGTACACAGGGCCCCTGGATGAGCTAACCCGCGAGGTCTAGCTCAGGAGCACTTGCACACGATCTTTGCATCGGTAACGATGCCGAACACCTTTGCCTGTCCTGCAAGCAGGAGCTTTCACCCACCGTTGAGTTCGGTGGTGAGTCCCCGGTCCGGTCGACGTAGGTCTGCACGATGGGCTCGTGCCACTTGGCCACCTCACGCTCTTCCGTCTCACAAAGGTGGCCGTCGAGCCAGTGCTCAAGGCATTCAAGGTCCACCACGCTCAGCGAACTCGGTTCCATAAAGGAGCCGAGTCTCCACCTACATTCATTTGCCGAGTGTACCAAGGGGTGTCCCCGTACCAAGAGGCGTGCATTCCGTGGATGCGGATGAAACCGAAAAACGGCGCGTATAAATTCTTGGTGGATATAAATATATATTCAGATCGCTCGCGGTTTTCGGATTCTAAGGAAATCGACCGAGTAAAAAAGGCCGAGGGGGGGGCAGCTTACCGGGCCTCTCAAATCGCTAGAAGGTCAAGGGGGGGCACAAATGTGGGCACACTCTTGGCACCCACTACGAGGCGGAAGCAACTCCCCCCGCAAAGATTGGCTCCTCAGGTAGGACTCGAACCTACAACCCTCCGGTTAACAGTTGCAACAGGTCCTCACACACTGGTTGACACCAGTTACTACCAGCAATGTTTTAGCCGTTAAACCAGCGTATCGTCGAACCGTCGAATGCCACCACTTCACAGCGTGTCGTACTGAGGGTGGGCACAATATTGGGCACAGTCTTCAACTACGGCTAGCGTGCGAGGGAGCGTCACTCCAACGCGATGCCTGTGTCGGCACAGACTAAGGTGTCCACGGCCGACCGCCTGGCTGCGCTGCCGATATGTCCGTATTTTTTGCTCATGCTCGCCGTCGTACTGGCGCTCCAGCCCATGATGGAAGCGACCACGGACAGAGTTGCACCGCGCTCCAATAGTCAGGTACGACAACCTCTGGGTTGTCGACAAGGGTACCAATGCGGTCGTCAAGTTCGATCCCGCAGGCTACGTCGTCCTGAACTTGGGTCGGCGGCCAGAGGGCTACGAGCCGCCCGAGCACATCAGCCCGCAGGAGGCTCGACCCGTCGACGGCCTTGTCAATGGTCCGACCGACATCGGATGGGACGTTGATGACAACATCTACGTTAGTGATGGCTACGTCAACTCACGGATCGCCAAGTTCGACAAGCATGGAAATTGGATCAAGTCCTGGGGAACCTACGGTTCGGAACCTGGTCAACTTCGTCTGCCCCACAACATGCAAGTCGACCGGGGCGGGAACGTGTACGTAGCCGATCGATCGAACCGGCGGATCCAGGTGTTCGACTCGGACGGCAACGTGCTGCGTATCTTTTATCTGAACGCCCCTTACGACAAGACGCGGCAGCCTGTACTGGGTAATGTCGCCCCGAATCGGCCCGACAACACGGCTCCCTGGACGCTGTGCATTTCAAACGGGTTAACTCAGTATCTCTTTGCCGCAAAGGATCTGGCTGAGAGCTGGGCCCGATCCGACACCTGGCTGCTTTCGAGTCGTTTTTAGATCGGGGCTTCCCCCCGAACCAACTCTAGACCGGAGAATATAGCCCCTCGCGGTCTTCCAGCTACCATATCAGTGTGATCGAGCTGGACCATCTCACTAAGCGGTACGGCCCTGACACGGTCGTGGCCGATTTGACGCTCACGATCAATACCGGGGAGCTACTCGTTCTGCTCGGTGGATCCGGAAGCGGCAAGACAACAACGCTCAAGATGATTAACCGGCTCGAGGAACCGACGTCCGGCTCGGTGCGCCTCGATGGTCACGACACCGCCGGGCTCGCCCCCCACGAGCTCAGACGCCGGATCGGATACGCATTCCAGCAGGTGGGCCTCTTCCCCCACATGACGGTCGCCGAAAACATCGGCGTGACGCCGTCGCTCCTCGCGTGGGAACCAGACCGGATTCGAAGCCGGACCGACCAGCTGCTCGCCCTCGTTGGTCTCGATCCCACGCTCGGGGCCCGCCACCCTCATGAGCTCTCAGGCGGACAGCAGCAACGGGTGGGCGTGGCGCGCGCCCTCGCCGCCGGACCGTCGGTGATGCTGCTGGACGAGCCGTTTGGCGCCCTCGACCCGCTGACACGCGAGCGTCTCCAGCAATCGTTCCTCCAGATCCGACGCGATGTCGGGCTGACAGCGGTCTTCGTCACACACGATATGGTCGAGGCGCTGATGCTCGGGGACCGGATCGCGGTCTTGTGTCGCGGACAGTTAGTACAGGTCGGCACTCCACGTCAACTCCTGACCCAGCCGGAGACCGACTACGTACGCCAGCTCATGGACACACCGCGACGGCAGGCCTCGGCCGTCGCACGTTTATCTGGCGACCGGCGAGATCCGAACGAAACGGGAGCAGCATGACGTGAGCGAGCAGCTCGCCCTCCTCCCCGAATACCTGACGGCACATCTGCAGCTAACGCTGTTAGCGCTGATCCTGAGCGCCCTGGTCAGCCTGCCGCTCGGCATTGCGGTCACCCGTGTCCGATGGCTCCAAGCTCCCGTGCTGGCCGTCGCAGGCGTGATCCAGACCGTACCGGGTCTTGCGTTGCTTGCCGTCATGGTGCCCGTGCTCGCCGCCATGAACTTGCCGAGCATCGGTTTTCTGCCAGCGATCGTGGGGCTCACCCTTTACGGTCTCTTCCCGATCCTGCGAAACACCGTCACCGGTCTGGCTGGCGTGGATCCGGCGTTGAAGGAAGCGGCGCAAGCCGTCGGGATGACGACCCGGCAGCAACTCGTGCGAGTGGAGCTCCCGTTAGCCATGCCGGTCATCATTGCAGGGATTCGGACTGCTACGGTGTGGTTGGTCGGGATGACGACCCTCTCGACCCCGGTCGGCGCGACGAGCCTGGGCAACTACATCTTCAGTGGACTGCAAACGCGGAACTACACCGCCGTGATGGTCGGGTGCGTGGCGGCGGCGGCGCTCGCGATGGTCCTGGACGCGACTATCCGAGCGATCGAACAGGGAGTGATGCACCGTCGGCGTCGGGCGCTCGTCGCATCGGGAGCGACCGTAGGTATGCTGGTTCTGTACGTTGTTGTCAGCCTCGGGGTACCGATCCTCACGAGCCGGGAGCGCCCGATCGTGATCGGGTCAAAGACCTTCACCGAACAGTACATCGTCAGCGCGATCCTGGCGGCATGGGTGGAACAGGAGACTGGCCGGTCCACCAAGTTGATCCAATCGCTGGGGTCGCTCGTGGCGTTTGACGCCCTCGAGGCTGGAGAAATTGACGCCTACGTCGACTACTCCGGCACCTTGTGGGCGAACGTCATGGGACGCACCGACGCCGTGTCATCACGGGAGCTCCTCAGGTCCGTCGAGACCTATCTGCGTGAGGAACGTGACATCACAATCGCGGCAACCCTTGGCTTCGAGAATGCCTACGCCTTGGCCGTACGAGCGGGCGACGCCGACCGGTTGGGTTTGCGCTCGATCAGCGACCTCACACTGCACGCATCCAACATGGCCATCGGTGGCGACTACGAGTTCTTCGCCCGTCCCGAGTGGGGCGCGATCCGGAACCTGTACGATCTGTCGTTCGCGGAGCGCCGCACCATGGACTCGACCTTGATGTATCAGGCCGTTGCACAACGTAACGTCGATGTGATCAGCGCGTTCTCGTCGGACGGACGGGTGGAAGCCTACGATCTGACATTGCTCGATGACGACCTCGATGCGATCCCCCCGTACGACGCGGTGGTCCTGGTCGGTGCCCGCGTCGCGCGCGAACTCCCGGACGTCATCACCGCGCTGAATAGACTCGACCGTTCGATCAGCGTTGACGCGATACGAACGATGAACCTTGCGGTCGACGAGGCAGGCCGACACCCCTCGGTCGTCGCGACCGAGTTCGTTCGCACGCTGTACGGAAAGGAGTAGGAGACGATGTTGCTACTGAAGCTGATCGGTCTGGCAGACCCCGCGTCTCCGTCGGGCCGAGACCCCGATGATGCTAGACGGAAAAATCATCGGGATGTTCGGTGAATCCGGGCGGCAGTTGCAACAGGTCCTCACACACTGGTTGACACCAGTTACTACCAGCAATGTTTTAGCCGTTAAACCAGCGTATCGTCGAACCGTCGAATGCCACCACTTCACAGCGTGTCGTACTGAGGGTGGGCACAATATTGGGCACAGTCTTCAACTACGGCTAGCGTGCGAGGGAGCGTCACTCCAACGCGATGCCTGTGTCGGCACAGACTAAGGTGTCCACGGCCGACCGCCTGGCTGCGCTGCCGATATGTCCGTATTTTTTGCCATTACCGCTGTTGTGCTGGCGGTAGCGCTTCTCTTCTTCGGTGTTGCGACCAAGTTGTAGTGGCGACGGAGAAACCACAGTTCGTTGTTCAAGTTGTGGACGTGAGAGGACGGGCCGGGTTCGCAACGCCCGCGCCACCCGTATAACCCCCGAGCAGATCGCCGAAGCCCAACGCCTCGCTCGCGAGTGGGACGCCGCGCTAGTCGCGTCCGGGAGGTTTACCTTCTCTAGTCGACCGGAAGTTTCCAGCGCTACTGGTTTCGATCCGTGGTATTCACCTGGCGCTTTCCCCTACGAAAGGTTGTGTTTGCTCTCGTCACCACAGTAGGCCGACGCCTGTCGACTGGCCACGGGAAACCCAGCGTCCGACACCCCAGAGTTAGTTGACATCAGTGGTTGCGTGGACACCCCAGTTCCGCGCCAGTCCCTAGATGTGACTTGACAGGTCCGGGTCTCACCACCAGAATCAGCAGGCGGCGATTCGTGGCGATGACAGAACGTTTTTCTTCGGCCGGCCGCCGGAGTACGGGGCATCGAACGAAGAGGTCCCACCGGGGGTTGGCCATGGCCCGTATCGGCCAGACCACAGTCGTGACGCTCTTCGTCGTGGTAGGCATCTCGGTCAGCGCAAGGGCCGCTCCCACGCCCCGCGCGCCGGCGTCGCTCTCCCCGGCGCCCGGCCTCCCCGCATCGCACGTGCTCTGGACTCCCCCCCCGAAGGCCGGACACACCGGCGCCACTTCCCAGGGGGTTCGCGCTGCTTCCCAGGAGGTCCGCGAGATCCTGGATGCGTATTGCGTGTCGTGTCACAACGGGACGCGGCGGGCGGGCGGGTTGGCTTTCGACGAGCTGAACGTGCAGGATCCCGCGGCCGCCCCGGAGGTCTGGGAACGGGCAATCGTCAAGCTCCGCACACGTACCATGCCACCGGTCGGTAGACCCCGTCCCGACGACGCCGCCTACGAGACGGCGGTGAACTGGCTTGAGGGTGAGATCGACCGGGCGTGGGACGCGCGACCGAACCCCGGCCGGGTGGGTGCAGTCCACCGCCTGAACCGGCTCGAGTACAACAACGCCGTTCGCGACCTGTTCGCACTGGACGTTGACGTGACGGCGCTCCTCCCAGGCGACGAGACTGCGGACGGGAGCTTCGATAACTTCGCGGACGTGCTTTCGATCTCCACCGCTCACATGGAGCGATATATGTCGGTGGCCCGTCAAGTGACCCGCCTCGCCACGGGGCTACCCCCGGAGAACGCGATCGCCGAGACCTTTCTGATCCCGCTGCACGTGGTCCAGGACCAGCGGCAGAGCGAGGACTTGCCGTTTGGGTCCAGGGGTGGTATCGCGATTCCCTTCCACTTCCCTGTGGACGGGGATTACATAATCAAGGTCCGCCTACGCGGCAATTGGCAGGACTACCTGATGGGGATGGGCCGGTCTCACCTGATCGATGTGCGGATCGACAGCGAGCTGGTGCGCCGCTTCACGATTGGGGGCGAGGCACCCAGGAGGCCCGCGCCGCAGAGCTACACCGGGCCCGGCGAGCACGGCGATCCCGAGTGGGAAGCGTACATGCTCACCGCTGACGAACGACTCGAAGTTAGGGTGCCCGTTGAAGCCGGCCCCCGGACCGTTGGGGTCTCGTTTGTGCGGGAGATGTGGGAACCCGGCGGGATCCCCCAGCCGATCCAGAGGGGGAGACTGCTCGCGAACGACGAGCTCTACATGGACGACCAGAGCATCCACTCCGTCGAGATCGGAGGGCCCGTTGCCACGGACCGGGTCGCAGACACGCCCAGCCGACGCGAGATTTTCGTGTGTCATCCGGATCGGGGGGCGGAGGAGGAGGGTTGCGCCGCCGAGATCTTGGCTCGACTGGCCCCCCTGGCGTACCGCCGCCCGATCACACCCGAGGACCTGGAGACGCTTCTCGGCTTCTATCACGAAGGCCGGGAAGCGCGGGACAGCTTCGACGCCGGAATTCAGTTCGCGCTGGAGTACCTCCTGAGCGATCCCGACTTTCTCCTGCGTGTCACCCGCGACCCGGAAGGCGCGGAGTCGGGAGACGTGTATCGCCTGAGCGATCTGGAAATCGCGTCCCGCCTCTCGTTCTTTCTGTGGAGCAGTATCCCCGACGAGGAGCTTCTCGAGCTGGCCCAGACGGGTCAGCTGTCGAGGGCCGCGGTCCGAGAGGCTCAGATTAGGCGCATGCTCGCCGATCCGCGCGCGGTGGAAGCGCTCATCAATGGGTTTGCCGCCCAGTGGCTCAACGTGCGCCGGGTGGGAGAAGTGATCGTCGACCCGGACGTGTATCCGACCTTCGACGAGAGCCTGCTTGACGGGTTCAAGCGGGAGACCGAGCTGTTCGTTGGGAACAGCCTGCGCGAGGATCTCTCCGTGCTGGAGCTCCTCACCGCCGATTACACTTGGGTCAACGCACGGTTGGCGCGCCACTACGGCATCGGGGGTATCTACGGAAGCCGCTTCCGCCGGATCACGCTGCCTAATCCGGATCAACGCGGCGGTTTGTTGACGCAGGGCGGGCTGTTGGCGGCCACGTCGTACCCGGACAGAACGTCTCCCGTCCTTCGGGGGAAGTGGCTCCTTGACAATGTGCTCGGATCGCCCGCACCCGCACCGCCGGCCAATGTGCCGGAGTTTCCGGAGAACGAGCGGGGGGTGGCCCCCAAGTCGGTACGGGAGCGGTTGGAGCAGCACCGGTCCAATCCCGTTTGCGCCGCCTGTCATTCGACGATCGACCCGCTCGGCTTCGCGCTCGAGAACTTCGACGCCATAGGCGGCTGGCGCACATCGGACGAGTCGGGCAATCCGATCGACGCCGTCGGGAGCTGGCCCGACGGGCGGGAGCTGCACGGCATTCCCGACTTGCGGGCGATGTTGGTCAACCCTCCTGAGCACTTCGGTGCGACCGTGACCGAGAAGCTCATGAGCTACGCCCTCGGGCGCAGGTTGGAGTACTACGACCGACCCGCTATCCGTCGCGTCGTAAGAGAAGCGAAAGCAGACAACTTTCGTTGGTCCTCGATCATCAAGGGGATTGTCGAGAGTCCGACGTTCTTGATGAGGAAGGCCTCTTAGTCACCATGGACAAGACCGATATGACGATCCTGACCGGGCGAGCGATGTCCCGACGAACTGTGCTCAGAGGAATCGGGACAACCCTGGCGCTTCCCTTCCTCGACGCGATGGTTCCCGCGTCGAGGCTGGGAGCTCAGACGTTGGCAGACTCGATCCACCGTTTCCAGACGGTCTACGTGCCGAACGGTATGGCCATGCCGTACTGGTCTCCCGAAGGTGAGGGCAAGACGTTCGAGCTGTCGCCGATCCTGGAGCCGCTGGCACCTTTCCGCGAACAGATGCTCGTTTTCTCGGGCATCCGCGCCAACTGGGTGACCGCCCACGCCGGGGCTTCAGGCTCCTTCCTTACGGGCGCCACCCGCGGGGGTCGGAACGAGGTGGAGATCCTAGCGGACGTTTCCATGGACCAGCTCCTGGCGCGCGAGCTGGGGAAGGAGACGCAGCTCGCCTCGCTGGAGCTCTCCATGGACCCACCCGCGAACGCCGGCTCCTGCACGGCTAATCTGAGCTGCGTGTATACGCACACGATCTCTTGGCGGAGCCCAACGCAGGCGTTGCCGATGGAGCACAATCCGCGCGCGGTGTTCGAAAGGCTCTTCGGCGACACGGGAAGCACCGCGCGGGCGGCTCGTGAAATGCGGCTCCACGAACAACGCAGCATCCTGGACAAGGTCAGCGAGAAGTTGGTCGACTTAAGACGTGAGATCGGACCGGCGGACCGCGCGATGGTCGACGAGTACACCGAGGCCGTTCGAGACGTGGAGCGACGCATCGAGCGTGCGGAGAAGCAGATCGACATCGAGCTCCCCGTGCTGTCGCAGCCCCAGGGGGTTCCGCCCGTCTTCGAGGACCACCTGGAGCTCATGTTCGACCTGCAGGTCATGGCCCTCCGGACGGACCTCACACGTGTCGTCACGTTCATGATGGGCAAGGAACAGAGCGCACGGCCGTATCCACAGATCGGTGTGGCCGAAGCCCACCACCCGCTGTCGCACCACAACAACCAGCCCGAGCCAGTCGAGAAGATGTCGAGGATCAACCGTTATCACGTCGAGCTCTTCTCGAATTACCTAGCCAAGCTCCACTCGACGCCCGACGGCGACGGTAACCTGCTCGATCACATGACCATCCTGTACGGCGGGGGCCTCTCCAACAGCACCCGACACTCGGGCATAAACCTGCCCGTGCTGGTGATGGGCGGCGGGGCGGGACGCCTCCACGGCGGTCAACACCTCACGTACTCGGACCGGCCCACCATGGCGAACCTGCTCGTGACTCTCATGGACAAGCTCGACGTTCCGGTCGAGAAGATCGGAGGGAGCACGGGAGCGCTGCCGATCGATACACTTTCGGGGCTGTAGGTGGGAGTGGGGATGCACCCGGAGAGAAGGGCATGAAGAGGGCGGACGTCGGTCTCCGAAGCCTGGCCACGCTCGTCGTGGTGGCCTGCCTCACGGCGGCCGCGGTTGGAGGGGCCATTCTAGCTCCGCTCGTGGACGCTGCGAAACACGCGAACTGGGAATCTATGCGGGTGCTCCTGTCGGAGGGGGCCGACGTAAACGCGGCGACCGCGGACGGCACCACCGTGCTCCACTGGGCCACCTACTGGGACGACGTCGAAGCCGTGAGACTGCTGATCGCCGAAGGCGCCGACCCGGGCGCAGCGACCGATCTAGGAGCCACACCACTGTGGAACGCCAGCTTGAACGGCAGCGCCGAGATCACCGGCATGCTGCTGGTGGGAGGGGCCGACCCGAACGCGGTACTGCTCTTGGGTGAGACGGTGGTCATGACGGCCGCCCGCTCCGGGGCCACCAGCGTCGTCGAACAGCTGCTCGCCGCGGGCGCCGACCCGAACGTTGGCGCGGCCCGCGGACAGACCGCGCTCATGTGGGCGACCGCACAGGGGCACTCCGCGGTTGTAGAAGTGCTCTTGGCGTACGACGCGGACGTACACGCCCGTACGGACGTTTGGTCCGAGCTGCACAAGACCGACCCTCAGCAGGCCAGCCACGCGGACTACCAGGTCTGGATCCAACAGGGCGGCAACTCGCCGCTGATGTTCGCCGCCCGGGCGGGGGATCGGGCCTCCGTCGAGCTGATGATCGGCGCGGGCGCCGACGTGAATGTCGAGTCTGCGTACGGGATAAGTGCAACCACGCTGGCCGCGCACAGCAATCACGACGACGTAGTGGAGACCCTCCTCAGGAGCGGAGCCGCCCCCAACGCGGCAAAGGGCGGCTACACTGCGCTGCACGCCGCGATCTTAAGGGGGAACGAAACTGCGGTCCGGAGTCTGCTGCACCATGGGGCGGATGCCAACACCCCCCTGCTCGCGCCCTCACCCATACGACGGCAGTCGCGCGACTACCACTTCCACAACGCGCTTGTAGGAGCCACACCCTTCTGGCTCTCCGCGCGCTTCCTGCACCCCGGAATAATGAGGGCGCTCGCCGAATCGGGTGCCGATCCCCACTTCATACACTCGCCCGCGTACTGGCGGGGGCAGCCACCGGTCTCCGCCTGGCAAGAGGACGGCCCGATCACGGCGCTGATGGCGGCGGTGGGTATGGGTGCACGCGGCATCCGAGGTTTCGAGACCCCAGGAGCGCTCGAGCGCGAGGCGGTCGTCCTCGAGGCGGTCCGGATTGCGGTGGGTCTGGGCGTGTCCCTCGACAAGCGGGACGCATCCGGCGTCACGGCGGTTCAAGCGGCCGCGTCGGTGGGGTACGACTCGGTGGTGGAGTTCCTCGTCGAGCGGGGCGCGGCACTGGACTGAGGTCCGTCCCTACGGCGGTCGGAGGCGCCACCCTTCTCATCGTCGCCTGCTACGGCAATCGACGACCCAAGGCCGCGCGGTGCTGCAAGGCCGGATCACCTTTACGCCGAAGTACGGGGGCTACGAGTTCGAAGCACCGACCCGGTTCGACAAGCTATTCCTTGGCGTTGCCGTTGAGACGAAGAGGGAAGTGAGCGACGAGGGCACCGAGCACATCGGTCCCGAGGACACGTTTAATGCGGACTACGGGCGATTACTTGCGGCGGTGCAAGATCGTGGGAAAGGGTTGGCGTACCGGAGGGGTACCCCACTTTACCCATGAAAGGCGTGGAGTTATTGGCGGGTCCCATGTGGTCCCGCCAATAATCGGTGAATTGCTAAAGCAGACACCAAAGGCGACGGGACGGTCAGGGCCTGGACGCGGAAAAGCCGGTACTCAAGCGGGACCGGCTTTTTCTGATGCGCCCACGCTTGAGGAGATGGGCATCGACAAGAAGACCTCATCGCTCGCGCAGCGGTCGGAGGTGTCTCAATATTCCCAGGGTGGGTCAGCATAGACGATGCGATATCGGTAACGTAGACGATGCGATATGGGTCACGAATTATCGGCTGTCTCGGGTCCCCGACCGTGTCGCCCTAGGACGTGATACCGCCTACTTTGGGACCCCAGAGGGCGACGAAACGGAATGCTACCTGGAGCACGAAAAGGAATGCATCATCGACCCACAGCGGATCGGTCGGGTCACGTATGAGGAAATTACAGCTCCCATTACCACGGACGCTTCACCGTGATGGCCGCCGCGACCTGAATACGTTCGGTGGCTCGCCCGACACTCCGGTCCACCAAACTATTCGCGGCACCCAGGGCCACGCTTTCGGACTCGGCCGTGAGCAGGCGTTCGAGCACCTCGACCGCACGTGGCGCGAGGCCACGGAGCCGAAATTCAGCCAACTCGACAGCCGCCGCCGCTTTGGCCAGTGCTTGTGGGGCCTTGCCGCCGTGCGTCGAACAAACGCCCTGCCCCTTCATCGCCCACCGTTTGCACGGCTGTTTCGTTCGTGAGCTTCACGCTGTACAGAGCCGAGCGTGCCGTGATGCGATTTGATTCATGGGTGGGATTGTTTCAAGGGTGCGTTTGACCGGCAACCGAAAATTGGCGGGGATACATGTCGGTCAGGTACAAATATATATAGAGATCGCTCGCGGTTTTCGGATCTGAATAAATCGCGCCAGCGAAAAAGCCCGACCGGGGGTCCACTTACCGGGGTCGATTACTCCCCTTCACCGAGGGCCGATCATCCCCTTTTCAATTCGATTGGCAGTCAGATTGGCAGTCAAACGAGTTAAGCCGTCGTATCAGGGGGAGACGACCCAACCATTCAACCCAATAAACATAGGGATAAAGATGGTGCCGAGGGCGGGGGTCGAACCCGCACGGTGCTATGCACCACAGGATTTTAAGTTCTCGCCCGTCGATCACCAGGATCGACGTTATTCCCTTTAGTTCTTCACTTTCAGAGATTTGGCCCGTCCTCGAAAACTACGAGGAGTGCGCTGAAACACGAGGAGTGAGGTCCTGATAGGGACAGTTTAGGGACAGTCCAGACACACCAAAGGCGACGCCAGAGCAACTTAGCGCGTTCTCTTCGGCTTGCCGGACAGGGCATCCAACTCTCCTACGTCCGGGTGAACAGAATCTCACGCGTCTGGGCACCTACCGCGTAGGGTGCCATTAATCGGCCGAACAGTCACGCGGCCTCGCGATGGTAGAAGTTGAGCAGCCCGCCGAGCCGCGTCCGCCGAGCCACCCGGGACGCTGGCCGCACAGGCGGTGGCGGGCGGCGCAGCAGCTGGTTCTGAAGACCTTGATGGTTCCGCTCCCAGTGGTAGTGCTCGACATACTCGTGGACAAGCTGTCGGAGGTGTCCCTCACCCAGCGGCACGACTCGGCTGAGACATTCCTCTTTGATGGAGCGAACGAACCGCTCGGCATAGGCATTGAGATTGGGACTGCGCGCTGGAAGACGCACGGGGCTGACGCCGCTGCTCCTGAGAATCTCCTCGAAGTCATCGGTGTACAACGGGTCGCGGTCGTGAAGCAGATACCGTGACGTCCGCAGGAAGCCCTCACCGGGATCGGTCAGATTACGGGCCATCTGCTCCATCCACGCCCCGTCGGGCTGCGGGTGGATGCCAACCACATGAACGTAGCGTGTCCTCAGCTCGATCACGAAGAGGACCAGATAGCGTTTCAGTCCCTCCAGCGTGAGGACCTCGACCGTGAACAGATCGGTTGCGGCCAGCCCGTCCCAATGCGCCTGGAGGAACGTTTTCCACGGTGTGTGCTGGCCTCGCTCTGGCGCAGGGGCCATGCCGCGGCTGAGGAGAATCCGCTTCACTGTGTTCCGGCCAATCTCGTGGCCCAGGTTGGCCAACGCGCCCCGGATGCGGGTGTAGCCCCACCGGGGATTCTCGATGGCCATCCGCACGACCAGTTCGCCAATCGCCTGAGGCGTCAGAGGACGACCGCGACGGCGACGGGCGCTGCCGTCGTATTTCTGCGCGATGAGTCGTCGATACCAGCGCAGGATCGTGTCGGGGGTGACGATACCAGCCACTCGGCTCAAGACCCGTCGCCCGAGCTTCTGCCCGCGGATGGCGAGCCGACGCCGCTGAGCGTCGGTCAGGCGGAGCGGACGGCCGCCCAGTTGTTCGCGAAGGACTCGATTCTCCTCACGGAGATAGTCGATTAGATCCTCTTGGCGGCGGTTCAGCCAACCGGCGGCAGTAAAGATGAGGAAGTGCAGTGCATGAGGCATCCCGCCAGGCTACTCGGCATCGGCTGCAACCTGTTCTCAGCTATCGGATTACGGTTGGCTGATTTACGGCACCCTACGCGGTGGTAGAAATTGAGCCATCCGCCCAGACGCTCCCGCCGCTGCACGTCGGCGGCCAGGCTCACCGGCGGTGGCGGTCGTTGCAGGAGCTGGTTGTCGAGTCCCTGGTGGTTTCGCTCGCGCTGGTCGTGGTCGACGTACTCGCCCACGAGGAGACGCAGGGGCCCTTCGCCGAGGGGGACGACGCGACTGAGACATTCCCGTAAGGTGCGTTTAATGGGCCGAGGTCCGGTCAGTGCTGGTCGAGTCTTCCAAGTAATCTCAGGCCATGCCGCCTGCGCTCCAGTTCCTCGTTCTCACGTTCGCTGGCTGGGTGAACCGCCACCAAGACGATCTGATCGCGTATCTCCGGGAGGAGCATCGGGTCCTCCGGGAGCACCTGGGCCCTCGGCCGCTTCGCCGGACCGATTCCCAACGCCGTCGACGCACCGTGCGCGGCCAGCAACTCGGACGGCGCGTCTGGATGCAGGTCGCCGGCATCGTCACGCCTGACTCGATTCTCCGCTGGTACCGGAGAGTGATCGCCCAGACATACGACGGCAGCGCCTGCCGCGGTCGAGGCCGGCCGAATGACGCGCCGTGACGTGGCCGCGCGCGTGGTCCGGATGGCGGTCGAGAATCCCCAATGGGGGTACACACGGATCCGCGGGGCGCTCTCGAACCTCGGCCACGAGATCGCTCGGACCCAGGTGAAGCGGATCCTGCACGACCACGGGATCGACCCGGCTCCCGAGCGGAGCCGTCGCATGCTCTGGAAGACGGTCCTGCAGGCGCCCTGGGAGGGCCGCACGGCCTGCGATCTGTTCACCGTCGAGGGGCTCACGCTGGCCGGGCTCCAGCGGTACCTGGTCTGCTTTGTGATCGCGCTGCAGTCCCGCCGCGTGACCATCGCCGGGATCCATCCGCAGCCGTACGGCACGTGGATGGAGCAGATGGCCCGCAATGTGACGGACCCGGTCGAGGGCTGCTTGCGCCGCGCCCGCTATCTGATGCACGACCGCGACCCGCTCGACACGCGGGGTTTTGGCGAGATCCTGGAGGGCGGGGGTGTCCAGCCGATCCGTCTCCCGCCGAAGAGTCCCAATCTCAACGCGTATGCCGAGCGGTTCGTCCGCTCTATTAAGAGGAGTGTCTCAGTCGCGTCGTCCCCCTCGGCGAAGGGCACCTGCGTCTCCTCGTGGGCGAGTACGTCGACCACGACCATCGCGAGCGAAACCACCAGGGACTCGACAACCAGCTCCTGCAACGACCGCCACCGCCGGTGAGCCTGGCCGCCGACGTGCAGCGGCGGGAGCGTCTGGGCGGATTGCTTAATTTCTATCACCGGGAGGCCGCATGAGCGGTCGGCCGATTAAACGCACCTTACGCGGACCAGCCCTCTGGTCGGCGCGCGAGCCGACGCGTCGGCCCGCTACCAGCCGAGCGTGGCCTGCAGGCGCATCGCAGTGGACGCGTCGCCACGCAGGGCGCGTTCCCGCCGCTGCACGTCGACGCCCAGCACGACGTCCAGCGCCTCCCCGCCCAGCCAGCCGAGGCTGTAGCCCAGCCGGTAGTCCCGCCCGCTCTCGGAGGTCCCGACGCCGATCCGCGGCGTCCCGACCAAACTCTAAACCTCGGTGCTACTCAAATCGGGGGGGACGTCGGCCGCGTCGAGACGTGACGAGGTGATTGGCGATACCTTTCTGCAATGGTGACCGGATGCAATCCTGTATGAGAGCGTGCCTCTTCACGCCTCAGACGATCCGCAAGCCGGCAATCATCGAGCGGGCGTTGCAACCGATAGCACAGATGGAACAGCAGAAGCACAACTCGATGCCTTCGAACAACTCATCGGCCAGCGCTGACTTTCTAACCCATCTTGAGGAACTTGCCGAAGATGTCGTTGACGATCCTCACTCCCGTCGGGTTGTGACCAGCGAAAACTAGGCAGTACAGCGGAGCGTTCTTGCTATTCGTCATCAGCACCGGCATGGTGCAGTGTGGAAAGATCTCCTTGAGACGATTCTGGAATCGCTCTCCCAGCTCCTTGCCCGACTGCTTTATTCTAACGGTCTTTGGTCCAAACAGCGTCTGCTCTTCCTCGTAAAGCTCTACTTCCCATTCCGTGCCCCAGAAGCGATCCATCCGCTCACGCACCGCTGGCGCGATGTCCTCCTTCCGGCGCAGCCGCACGTTCCGGTTGATGGCCATGACTGAGAAATTGAGGAACACCTCGATAGTTTCAACACGGGCAACTTCTTCAAGGGTGCTCCACTCCAGCTCCATTCCAAAAGGATCAAGGAAGGCGAGTGCCCGCTTAAAACTGTTCATCGGAAGGTCAGGCGCAATCTTTCTCCGCAGCACGTCGTTGCAGTCACCAGGGTAGATTTTGACCTGTTGACTCGGAAACTCCTTCCGCAGCCCTTCCAGCTTCTTGATTCTCCAATTCGAACTCTCGATGAAGTGGTACTTCGTGAATGGATTAGGAAGCTCCAGGGCCACGCGCGGGGAGCCGTCGATGTACTGCTGCTCATCCCGAGTTATCGGCTTTCCAGTTCCGGCGAAGCCATCAACGTACTCGTAGCCCTTGCACCAGCTTTGGTTCCTGAGAACTGTCACATAGGCTTCGAGGTACTTTCGGAGGAGGCTGAGCTTGTCTACAGACCAACCGCCGATCGTGTCATCCTTGTCCATTACCTTCCAACTCCGCCAAGAAACACGGAGGGCTTTCTGCTATCGGGAGGAGTCTCGGGTGGGGCCGGCATTTCATCCCAGGTCCGCCCGCCTAGGACCCGGCCATTTCGCTTCTTCCGCACGCCGCCCCACTGTTTGAAAAAGAACGGTACTACGTCTGCACGGCATTGCTTCCGAATCTCCCTCACCCACATGGCATCAATAGGTCGAGCCCCGGGGCCGCTCTCTCCACCTACGATGACCCAGTGGATGCCGGATAGGTCGATGGTGCCCAGCGGACCCAAGAGAGGCTCTAAGGACAGGAACTTCACGGCAGCCGAAACCTGGCGAAGATGATCTGCTCGCCACAGGTACTTGGCTGTCTCAATCGACACGCCCATCCACACGTTGGGAGGCCAATTCAGATCGGGAGCGAGATCTGCCAGCCTCTTCGAGCGCTTTGTCAAGATCTGAAATGTGTGCCAGGACGCCTTCTCCATTGTTTCGAACACCCTCTGAATAAACTGGAGAGGCACCTTTTCGTGAAAGAGGTCGCTCATGCTGTTCACGAAGATCATGCGAGGCCTCTTCCACATGAGGGGCATGTCCACGCGACCTGGCCACAGCCGCAGGTCAAATCCCTGCTCGTAGGGATGGCCCGGAGTCCCGCGCCAGCGTTCGGCGAAGGTTTCGGCGTAGCAGTGCTTGCAGCCGGGACTGACCTTCGTGCAGCCCGTCACCGGGTTCCACGTTGAGTCGGTCCATTCGATTGCGGACTTTTCGCTCACCTAGCACGCCTCCTCTGTCGAGTCCCTTTCCGCCGACGCTGTTCTCCAGTAATTGTACGTCGTCAAACCAATCCGAACCACTGAGGCTGTGTCACAAGAGACACTTCCCGCCGTTGTGCCGCGTGGTGCGGCGTCCTCAGATTCTCTCTCCGTCGTGCGGTTAGCGTCCGCTGCTTGATTCGCTCCCGGCGTGCCCGGATCGCTGACCGTCGCCCGTGGTAGACGTCAGCTGGCGCGACGTGCCCGAGCGGAGTCAGTTCCCCTCACAGGACGCCTACACGCACACGGCCCTGCACGAACTCGGACACGCGACCGAGCACCCGAGCCGGTTGAATCGGTCGACGCTGGTCAACCATGGCGGCTTCGGCTCGGAGACCTGCGCGCGGGAAGAGCTGCGGGCGGAAATCGCCGCCATGATGACCGGCGAGCAACTGGGCATCGGGCACGAGCCCAGGCACGGCACCGCCTACGTGAGCTCGTGGATCAAGGCGCTGGAGAACGGCCCGAAGGAGATCCTGGCGGCGGCCGTCGATGCACAGCGCATCTCAGACTGGCTACTGGCGCGTGATCACGAGCGGAGCCTGGCAGAGGAGAAGGTGGCGCACGAGCGACCGGACGGTGGCGACGGCCAGGTGCGGGCCACGGCGCGGTGAGGTGGCCCCGGTTTGTCGGACAGGTTGGCGGCTAATTTAAGGTGTATTTCGGTTGTTGATCATGCCGCCTGGTTCCTTGGACCTGGGTTGCCGTGCCGGTGCGCTGCTGCCTGTGGGGATGTGGGCACGGCGCGGAGCGACGGGTTCATCATATCCACAAGTCGGGCGCCGCGGTAGGGTACTGACGCCCCTATCTGTCAAGAGATGCGTTTAGGCGGCCTGCGTGACCTGTTGGCGCGTGCGGAAATCGGTCATGACACGTTGGTAGATCTCGCGGGCGAGGAAGCGCTTCAGGCACCGGATGATCTCGCGTCGGGTCTTGCCGGCGTTGGTGCAGGATTGCCCGGACTCGGCGCGGGTCGTGGTCGCCGATCAGCTGGCCAGGTCGACGCTCCTGGCCGACAATCTCAGGGTGAAGTCGAAGGTTCATCCGAAGTACAAGACCAAATATCACGGTGGGAATTGGCCGGAATATGAGCAGGCGCTCGTCCGGCGGGGGGATGTGACCAGACACACTCCCCCGCGGTCGGTGGCCCCGGTGGTAATCTGTCCGTGGCTCACGGAGTGGCAGGCGGAAAAGACCGCGATCGCCCTGCGCTTATTCGTCCACCACGGCGTGCCGCGCTGAATTGCTGATGACATCGAATCGGATCCATGATCGTGTGAGTTGCGGCGATCGTCACCGTCATCGTGACGCTATTCCGTCTACCGGGCGACAAGGAGGTTGTCTTGCTTGAGCGCGAAACCCTCATCGGAAGTGCACGTTCTTTGACGATGGCCTTGCTGCTGGCCGCTGTCGCCCCCGCGATCGCCGCTGGGCAGGACGCTGCGCTGTCCGGCACGGTCACCGACACGACCGGCCTCGTGCTGCCCGGGGTCACCGTAGAGGCGCGGAGCGCGGCCGGCGAGCCGGTCCGCACCGCCGTCACCGACGGCGCTGGCGTGTTCACGATCGCCCCGCTGCCGCCCGGCGCCTACGACATGACCTTCAACCTGACCGGGTTCAGTCCAGCCGTGCGCGATGCCGTCGAGGTGGGCGTGGGGGCCACGGTCACTCTCGACGTCGAGTTGGCGGTGCAGCTCGAAGAGCGGGTCGTCGTCGTGGGGCGTTGGTGCGCGGAAACAAGTGTTCGTCGCGGCCCTGGTCATCGTGACGGCCGAAGGGGCATGATCTCGACGTGAAGTCGAGCGTGCATCCCAGGTACAAAACGAAATACCGCGTCGGAAACTGGCCGGCGTACGACCGAGCACTGGTCCAGCGAGGCGACGTCACCCGGTGGTTGACGCCGGAAGCGATCGCCACGTGGGAGGCCGTGGGCGTCGGCAAGCGCGGAGGGCAGCTGCAGTACTCCGAGGTTGCCATCGAAACCGCGCTGACGCTCCGCCTGATCTTTCACCTGCCCCTTCGTCAGACGGAGGGCTTTCTGAGGTCGATCTTCGGGATGCTGTGCCTCGACCTGTCCGCGCCCGATCACACGACTCTCTCACGGCGTGGTCAGCACCTCGACCTTGCACTTCGCCGCCTCCCCGCGGGCGCAGGCATACATCTCATCGTCGACAGTACCGGGCTCTCGACTGTGGGTGAAGGTGAATGGGCGGCCGTGAAACATGGCGGACGCGGGAGACGCGGCTGGAAGAAGCTTCATCTGGGCGTCGACGGATCGGGCGTGATCGTCGCTCACGCCCTGACCGGCGGGCATGTTGACGACGCGACGATAGCCCTCGATCTGATCGACCAGGTCGAAGGCAACGTCTCCTGCCTCACGGCGGACGCGGCCTACGACACGCGTGGCATCTACGAGGCTGCGGGTGCGCGTGGCGCGACAGTCGTCATTCCACCGACCAGGACAGCCACCGTGTCTGGACGGCGACCACGATCGCCCGCGCGCGACCGCACGATCCGACAGGTGCAGCAGGCTGGACGGCGACAGTGGAAGAAGGACTCGGGCTACCATCAGCAGGCCCGTATGGAGAACGCCTTCTTCCGGTACAAGGTGATCATCGGGGAGAGCCTTCGAGCGCGCAGTCGGGCGGGGCAAGAGACGGAGGCCATCCTCGCATGTAACATCCTCAATCAGATGACTCAGCTTGGTAGGCCGGCGTCGTACGCTATCGGTCGTTAACGGGTCTGTGGGTCGGGGGCGTTGCGGGTCAGTTTTCGAACCGCGCAACAACGCCGCAACCTCGGAGTACTGCAGCTGCCCTCCGCGCTTGCCGACGCCCACGGCCTCCCACGTGGCGATCGCTTCCGGCGTCAACCACAGGGTGACGTCGCCTCGCTGGACCAGTGCTCGGTCGTACGCCGGCCAGTTTCCGACGCGGTATTTCGTTTTGTACCTGGGATGCACGCTCGACTTCACGTCGAGATCATGCCCCTTCGGCCGTCACGATGGCCAGGGCCACGACGAACACTTGTTTCCGCGCACCAACGCCGTGGCCAGGGCGAACTGATTGACCCAGTCATCCCTGCGATCCGGGATTCCACCAGCCGACCCTCGACTACGTCGCACGACGGACTGCTGGCGGCCGGACCACACGCGAGATCATCCGGTGCCTCAAACGCTTCCTCGCCCGCGAGATCTACCAGCGGGTCATGACAGACTATCGAGCGCGCCAAGCAGACATCCAGGCCGCCTAAACGATCGTCTTGACATATAGGGGCGTCAATGCCCGCCGCCGAAAAGGGATGGTCGCATGGACAAATCGCCCTGTTAGTATTGCGACTCGCCTGTCTCGGTCTCGCCCCAGCTGACGGTGGCCTGGGAGCGCACCTGTTTCATGACCTGTGCCGGATGCTCGCGGGGCGTACCGCCTTGCTGGAGGACTACCCCGACTAGCGCTGGATCTGGACTCGTTTAAGGGGGCAGGTCAGTCTAGCTTGCGATGGCGTTGCTTGGTCGCACCGAAACCAGGTCGTCATCGCTGACCGCCCGAATCTCGCTTGGCTTCAGCGTGACCAACGCCTGCGTGCGCCCTGAAGCCGCAATGAACTCCACTGCAATGGCGTCGGGACCGCACACTTCGACAACCGTGCCAAGGTCGCCACGTCTGAGCGCGTGAGCCGCAAGGTCTCTGTCAAGCACAACCACTTCGAGCAATTGAGGACTCACTTCGCGCCTCCTGGGTAAGCCGTTACGAATCTCGGATAATCTTCGCCGGTTTGAACCAGCCAAACACTCACCACGACGGCCGACGCGCCTGTGGGTCCCTTGAGCATAGCCCGAATTGTGAAGAACTGGCCGTGCGGTTCGAGCGAACCTGCCTCAGCCTCGCTGACTAGATGCTGCGCACGCAAGGCGGTGTCGAACTCAGACCAACGCTCGGCAACAAACCCCAATGCCGCAAAGAAGCGAGCCTTGAACCTGCCGATCGGATGAGTGGTCGATAGCAAGTAGCCGTGCAACTTCACTGGATCGATGACCGCCCGACCAGCATTCGGCAGCAACACGAATAATTCTAGTTCTTTCGGTGCCGTGAGCCTTCGCACACGCCTGACGCTCTCGCTTGAGCCGTGTGCCGCAACGACATGGTCACAGAAACAGAGAGGTGGGCCCAGAAATTCGGACAGCCTGAAGGTTCGTTTAAGGTGTATTCCGGTTGTTGATTATGCCACCTAGTTCCTTTAGCACTGATCGCCGGACCGTTGTCGCTGCCCACGCTTGGGAGGGGGCGTGCCTACGCCACAACGACAAGGGGGTTCTGGAAGCTGGCCCTTTCCGCCACCGATCTCGTCGCGTTAGACCACCCAGTTTACGTTGTCGTCGGCTCGTCAATTTAAGTACAAGTAAGGATTTAGAGGGTTCTCTTTCCCCGTGAATGCCATCACGTAAGCTCGGAAAAGCAATCCATGCCATATGGGCGCACCTCAGCGGTCCACCACCGTGGTTTTCATCGCGGCGTCCACAAGCTCGCGCACGATCTCGGATGCGTCGGCCTTGGCCCCAGACTTGAGCGCTCGGCTGGGATGTGTTGCAACTTTTCAAAAGCGGCACGAGCGCGATTGGTCGAGTCGGCCGGGCTCCGTCTCAAGCCGCCACCTCGAACAGGTTCTTGATGAACTGAATCTGTCGCCGAACATCCGAACCGCTCACCCACCTCGCTTGCCACTTCCGGATCATGTGCATAGCCTCGTAGCCTTGGATCGTTCGCCGCGCCGCCTGAAAATCACGAAACCCCTGCTTGGCTTTCACGCGTCGTTTGATCGCTCGGTGATCCTGCTCTACGATGTTGTTTACGTATTGGACCGGTCGGTGGCGGCATCGGCGTCGCAGGATTCCTTCCTTTTTCATTCTGGCAATCGCAAAGCCGTAGAGACGTGCTCGGTCCGTGTTGATGACGCGGGGCCGAGGATGCGACGGATCAGTCAGCGCCTTGCGGAACAGGCGTGTGGCCGCCGCGGCATCGCGCCACCCCGAGAGCACGAAGTCGATCGTAGCGCCAGCGGAATCGATGGTTCGGTAGAGGTAGCACCAACGGCCCCTGACACGAACGTAGGTCTCATCGACACGCCAGGACCTATTGGTGGGCTTGAGATGACGGCGCAGCCGCTCCTCCAGTTCGGGACCGTCGTGCTGGACCCAGCGCCAGATGGTCGGGTGGTCCGCTTCCAGGCCGCGCTCGCGGAGCAGCTCTTCGACATCGCGGAACGAGAGCGAGTACCGCAGGTACCAGCGCACAGCGCAAAGAATCAGCGTGGGCTCGGTTTGTCGCCATTTGAAGATCGCCGGTCGAATGGCCTGCTTCATGATCTCTTCAGATTACCAGCCGCCGCTGGCCGAAGTTGCAACACAACTGTCGCTCGTGCTGTCGCGTCGGTTGATGCGAAACCTCTGCGCGGTTGTTCGCGTATCGGTCCGTGCGATGGGCGACGGACGGCATGACCGCTCGGTGCGCAGCCCTGTCGCTGCTCAGCTTGTCGGTGACTTCCGGCATGCACCCGCAGCCGGGGCCCTGGGCGTCCTCGTGTTCGGCCGCGTCGGCCCGCCCCGTCGCCACGTGTGCCACGATCGCGGGCCGGTTCGTATCTATGGCCCGTGCGTGAGCCGCGGCGCACAGGCGGGCGGTGTCCTGGCCACTGCCGCCCCCGGCCACGCGCCGGTGCGGAGGGGCCGTGCGCCTTTACGCGGTGCCGCGTCGCACGAGGCGGAGGGCCGGCGCGGTGCGCGGGGCGGCGGCGCGGGCCGGGTGGGGCCGCTGGCGGGCTGGCACCGCCTGCGCCTGCTGCGCCAGATAGGCGACGAGTTGGTCCCCGGCGTCGAGCAGTTCCTGCTCATGAATAATGTTGTAGCGGTCGAAGATGGCGCGGCTCTTGTGCCCGGTCAGGAGCATGGCGACGCGCTCGGGGACGTTCGCGCGGATCAGGTTGCGCGCGGCGGTTCGGCGGCAGTCGTGGAGGAAGCGGGTCGGCACCCCGGCCGCCTGACAGGCGGTGCGCCACGCCGTGCGCCAGCGCCGGACGGGGATGCCGTCGCGGTGGAAGACGAGCGGGCTGTCGGGGTCGCGGCGTACCCGCCGCCGCACCAATGCCTCGGCGATGGGTTGTGAGATGGGGAGGATGCGTCCCACCAACGTCTTCGAGCGAGCCGGCGAGAGCCGGATGACGCCGCCGGCCTCGTCGATCTCGTCCCAGGTGAGGCCGAGGATCTCGTGCTTGCGCCAGCCGGAGTAGTAGGCGAGGTCGAGGATGTCCTGCCACGGGGCGGGCAGATGGGCGCGGACGGCGAGGTATTCGGGGTGCTCGAAGAAGCCCTGGCGGGGGGGATTCTCGCGGAGGCGGTCGGGGAAGCCGGGTACGGTGTCGAGCCAGCCCCAGTGGACGGCGAGCGTGCCCATGCGGTGGAGGGCCGAGGTCTCCCGGTTGATGGTGCCGGTGGCCGCCCCGGCGGCACGCCGGGCGAGTTGATACTGGCGGATCTGGTAGGTGGTCAGGGCGGTGGCCCGCGCGTCGCGACCGAAGAACGCGGTGAGATGGGCGGTCCGGCCGCGAGCGGTGCTCTGGGATCGGAACTGCCGGACCTGATAGTCCTGGAGGTAGGCGTCGCTGAGATCTCCCAGGGTCGGTCCCTGGGGGCCGAACGTGCGCGGTGACGGTGCCGCGCGGGGGGCACCGGGGGTGGCGGTCGAGCCGGTTTCGTGCGGGGTCATGGGCTGGGTCCCTCCTTGGTGGCAGCCGCGGGCAGACGGCGTTCGTCCACATTCGCTCTGGTGGGCCGCACAGGCAAGCGGAATGTGCGACGGCGACGGGACGGCGATGTGTGGGGAGCCACGAGTGGCGGCCGAGTGCACCTTGACGGAGCGCGAATTCAGCCGGTGCTCCCGCCCCACCGTGCGACCCGGCAGGACCGCGAACGACGCGCGCGACCACGGCGACGGCTCCGACACTCGCCCGCGCGGCTGCCGGCCGAGCGGCTCGCTGACCGAGACCCGCGTCCGCGACTGGCCGTACTGGCCGGAACGGTTCGACGGGTCGGCGGACCAGACCATGAACCCATGCCCGCTGGACGGGACCGACCAGCGGGCCAGGCACGTCCTCGCCGCGTGCGTCGAGCCAGACGGACCGGCCGACGCCGATGGCGATCAGGCCCTGGTCATCGACGATGCGCGCCACCCGACCTTACGGTGTGCGTGGGGCCACGCGAGAGCGTGGGCGGCACGGGCGGCGTCGTGTCGCGCGAGCGGACGAAACCCGGGGACGGCGACCCGATTGGCGCACGAGCGGTCAGGAGCCGGCCAGGATCTTGGCGGTCGAGATCGCCTGCCCCGCGTGGCGCGTGCTGTGCTCGGCCGCGTGGAACAGGAGGCCGAGCGTCGTCGTCGGCAACTCGGCCCGCCCGACTGTACGTGCCGTCAGCAGATCGTCGCGGGTGGTCGTGCGAAGCTGCTCGAGTGCCCGCTCGATCGACGCGTTCATGTCGGCGGCCATGTCGGCGAGCGACGGCGCCGGATCGACGAGGTCACCTTCGGCACGCATTGCCGCCTTCTGCGTGTCCGACAAGGCCTCGCCACGAGCATAGGTGAAGAGCCGGTCGAGCGCGCCACCGAGGTGCCGCACGTGGAACCCGATCGACGCCGCTCCGCCGGGACGTTCCCAGGTGTGTTCGGCCAGCACGCGGGCGACCAAGTTCTCGATGTCCTCGCGGACCTGGATGAGTGCATGCACCACCGGCATCAGGAGCGGTTCGAAGCCGTCGACGGGGCCGCGCAGCCAGGGTTCGGGTTGGGTCAGGGTCGTCATCGGGCTCCTCGGTGATCCGACTATGCCTATAGTGTCGCATGGTGGCGTCGCCCCGAGGGCTGGCGCGGCGGATCGCGACATCCTGGCCCTCGTGGCGACGGCAGGTGCAGGACCTCGATATGCCGTCGAGCGTGGCCCCGGGTGCCCCGCCCGCGCTCCCGCCTGGGTCTGCGCATGGCCGTGGCGTCAGAGCGTGACCCCGTAATCGCCGGGGGCGCGGGCTTCACGGAAGGCGTGGTACGCGAGCGCCATGGCGACGACGGTATCGGGGGGATGGCCGGAGCCGAAGACGTCGTCGACGCGGCAAAACCGATGCTCGGTGTAGAAGGGTTCCACGCGTGGGGCCGTGATCTCGTGGCGCTCGATGGCCGCGAAGTAGTCGATGAAGAGATCGCGGCGGCGGTGCCCCACCATGTCGACATCGAGGATGGGGGCGGTCACGTATTCGCCGACCACGCGGCCGCCGCCGGTATGGTCGTGCGCCGCGCCGCCCGGATAGCGGGCCATGCGGTCGTTCAGGACAGCGATCATGACCGGCCACGGCCGTCGGCGGGAGCGATACGCGGCGACGAGGGGGAGCGGCCGGACGTCGCAGCGGAGTGTCGCGATCACGGTGTAGTCGACGGCCTGGCCCCAGTCCGCACCATGGGCATAGTAGGCCTCGGCCGCGTCGGCTGGCGCCGCGCCCTCCCACCCCTGATCGAGCTGGGCGGCGCGTGCCGTGCCCCGCTGCGGATCAAACATCCAGTCGACGGCCTTCGAATCGATCGCCCGCCCTTCGGCACTCGGCTCCTGGAGGTCGTACTCGCTCAGCCACGTCTGCTCCGACACCTCGGCGCGTTTGCGATCGACCTGCGCCTGGGTCAGCCACCCGTGGGGTTCGAGCGTGTCCCGATAGCACCACAGGTAGACGGGCCAGCCCCGGGCGGCGGCGCGTTGGAGCACCGCGGTCATCGTGCCGTCGGGGTGCTGATGCGTACTGCTGATGACCGTCTGGGCCTGCACGCCCGCCCGGTCCATCGGCTGACCGTGCGCGGCGTCGAGCACCGCCAGCAGCATCTCATCGGCTTCGTCGATCCGGAGGCGCTGCGGGTGCGGCCCGCGCACGGCGGTTTGGGAGGCGGGCAGGGCCGTGATCATGTTGCCCCACACGAAGCGGGTTCTCCGCACAGCGGGGGGACTGTCGAGGAGGTCGCGCGGCGCGCGCGGGCTGCCCCACAGGCGCGTCATCACCTCCAGCACGCGTTCCGACTGCTGGGCCGAGCCCCCGAGCACGGTGACGTCCGCCTGGAGCGTGATGGCCTCGGTCAGGGCCAGGAGCGCGAGCAGCGTGGACTTGCCGCCGAAGCCGCGCGACGCTTTCCACACAGCCACGTCCGCGCGGCTGAAATAGGCATCACAGAAGGCCTGCGCCGGCGCCACGTGCTCGGGGCAGCAGGCCACCGCAGGAATGCGGACGCCAAACGTCTCTTCGACAAAGGCGAGGAGGTCGCGGTCGGTCCCCGTCGGGACGCGTCGGCGTTGGCGTTCGACGCGGACGGCCGCCGGGTTACTGAGGATCGTCCTGAGGGTCTCGCGGCTGGGTAAGGTCGGCATGGATGCGCTCCAGGGTCTCGTCACTGAGTTGGAGGAGTGGCGGCAGGTCCGTCTGCGGCCGTGGATCCGATCGCCCGGCGGACGACGTCGACCCGGTCAGCCCGAGCAGGTCCGCGAGGGCCTCTTCGGCCTTGCGGGCCTGATCGAGCATCCGGGGATCGGGATGTTCGTCGATGACGACGTCTTGTGTGACAACCGGGGTGCCGTCAGCCCGGGCGCCCTTGGTCTGGCGCCGCCGGACCCGCCCCTGTTTGCTCTGCTCCCAGCCCCATCGTCCCTCGCGGCTGAGGTATTCCAGGTGGCGCGTGCCTCGCATCTTGAGGTACGCGACCTGGTCGGCCACGACCCGCAGGGCGCGCTCGTCGACCCGACGCAGGATCTTCGAGACCGCCGCTTGGGTGATCCCGAGGTGGTCCGCGATCGCCTCCTGCCGCCAGCCTTGCTCGGTCAAGGTGAGGACCTGGTGCTCGCGCTGCCGAATCACGCGCCGCGGCTCGGCGCCGCCCTTCCCCCCACGGGAGGTCCGGCGCGGTGGGCGCGGCGGTTTGTCCGCGCGGTCACGCATCGGATCCTCCGGTCGCCCGCCGCCGGGCGGGTAGGGCGCGCGCGCGCTGGCCGGTGAACGCTTCCCAGCGCGTGCGGGTGACGTGGATGTACTGCGGGTCCAGATCCATGGCGACGCACGTCCGCCCCGTTTTTTCCGCCGCGATCACCGCGGTCCCGCTGCCGCAGAACGGGTCGTAGAGGGTGTCACGCGTGGTGGTGTGGTGGAGAATCGGCCGCTCCCACAGCCGGACGGGCTTCTGGGTGCCATGGCCACTCACGGCGTTCTCGCCGTCCCGTGAGCCGCCGAACGGGTTGAGATTGGGGACGTCCCAGACGGTGGTCTGTCGGCGATCCCCCTGCCAGTGCGAGGGGCGCCCCTTCCGTACCGCATACCAGCAGGGCTCATGGGCCCAGTGCATCTCGCCGCGGCTCAGGGCGAAGTGTTGTTTGACCCAGATGACCTGGCTCCGGAGCGCGAAGCCCGAGGACTGGAGGGCCGCGGCGACGGGGCCCGCGAAGAGGCCCGCGTGCCACACGTACGCGACGTCGCCGCCGAACAGCGCAAAGGCCGCACGCCAATCCACCCGGTCATCGTTGGCGACGCGGCCCACGGCGGTGCGCTGGCGCGGATCCATGCGGTGGCGCCAGGCCGGGTCGTACGCGACGCCGTAGGGCGGATCGGTCACCATCAGCCCGGGGACCTGTCCCTCCAGGAGGTGGTGCACGTCCGCGGGATCGGTGGCATCACCGCAGAGCAGGCGGTGCCGGCCCAGCGCGAAGAGATCGCCCCGCACGATGTCGGTGGCGCCGGGGGTGACAACCGCGTTCTCGTCGGTCTGCCCGCCCTGGGTGCCCTCGCCGAGGAGCCGTTCGAACTCCTCGGTGGTCCAGAAGAGACCGAGATCGAGCCCGTCCGCCTGGAGCTGCTGCAGGATCGCGGGATCCCAGTCGAGGTCGAGTTCGCCGACCCGGTTGTCGGCCAGCGCCAGTTCCTGGGCACGGGGGTCGGTCCGCGCATCCAGATCCACCCGCTGCACCACGACGAGTGTCTCGCCGGTGGTGGGCACCACCGTGATCGGGAGCCCCAGGTGCTTGGCCTGTTCCACGGTCTTGTGCCCCCCCAGAATGCGCCCCCGCCTGTCGATCACGATGGAGCGTCCCGCGCCGTAGGTATGCAGGCTGCGCCGCAGGGCCTCGCGGCCCCGATCCGTCCCGCGATTGGCGTTGAGGGGATCGGGCTGCAGATCGTCCAACGAGTGAATCAGCGCGGATGGCGCCAGACCCGACGCGTGGGACGCTGGCTCGCGCCCGGCTTCGGCGTCGTGCGGTCGCGATGAGGGGGGTCGTCGTGGCATCGTGTGCTCCTCCTGTTCTGTCCCGAGTTGAGACCACAAGCGTAAGGGAGCACGGAGAGTCAGTATAGCTATCGAATATGATTTCACTATGAGTACTAGCCCCACACGAGACTGGGAGCTGGCTGGGCTCTCCGACGATGAGACCGGACAGTTGGAGCGTCTCCCGCCGGTCGGCGAACTCATGGTGCCGAACGATGTGGAGCTTGAGGAGGACTGGCTGTGCTGGGGGTGGGGCGAGGACCCGCGGCAGTGGACCACCCGCAGGTCGGGCCCACGCATCCTGAGTGATTTTGTCAGGCTCGCCGACGGGGATGGGCCGCAGATCCGCGCCTACGCACGTCGTTGGGGCATCCTGGGCATCTGTGAGCATGGGCTGCCCTCCTCTCACGCGGGCAACGAGGGCGGCACGCCGCGCTGTCGGCCCTTAGGCCGCTGGGAGGATCCCGGGTGGCGCTTCGACGGGCGGGAGCCGCTCGAACGGTGGCAGCATTTCGCCCGACAGGCCCGGGCAATCCTGAACCTCGCGGTAAGCTTGCATACCAACAAGCCGGGGCAACCCGAGGACTGGCAGGTCGTCGTCCACCACCCGAAACAGCTCGTCCCGTGGTGGCACCCGTCGGTGGAGACGGAATGGATCCTCCTCTCCGATGTGGTCCGGGAATGGATCCGGGTCGGGGATGTCAGGCCGGTCATGGCGCGGGGCCCGACGCAGGGACGCCACGTGGAGTTCGGCTCTAGTGCCGCGGGCCCGCGCCTGTTCGGGACCTTGGCCTGTCAGTTGCTGTTCACGATCACACGGGAGACCGGTGTGGCGGTGTGTTCCGCGTGTACCGCGATCTACACACCCACACGGCGGCCGCGGCCCGATCAGCGGCGATATTGCCGGCCGTGCCGCGACCACGGAGTCCCCCAACGCGATGCGCAGCGGGATCGGCAGCGCCGACGACGGGCGGCGCTGCCGTCGACCGACCGGACGTAGTCCTGCCCGCTGGGTGGAGGACCGAGCGATGAGCCGCTAGATGGGGGGGAAGGGAGCCAAACGGAGAAGGGAGGGTGGAATCGGTTATCGCGAGTGAGGCGATGAAACAGCGAGAGGCTGCGAATGTTGGAAAGAACTCGCGAGATGGGACCCCCGCTGTGGCAACGGGGCCGATAACCGTCTATTGAGAACCGTTCAGACACCGGGGCCTTCTCAGGGCGTGGTGAGATGCCAGCGTCGTGCCCAGCGACGAATCTGCGCGCGAATATGCCGATGGAGCAAGCCACGGCCCACGGTCAACGGGATGGGGGGAGCGGCGGCTCAGGACGGCGGCCGCAGGCATCGCCGAACTGACCAGCGGGTTGAACACCGTGTCGCGGAGGTCGTTGAGGGACCCGCGGACATTCGGCCCGGATGGTCGACAAGAGGGCAGCGCGAATCGCGAGAATCAGCTGGTTTCGCGGATGTCTCCGCGTGCGCGCTCAAGGCATGGATACATGATAGCTGGGGCCGAGTCTGCGCGATGGGTGTGCTCAGCTGGGCCGGAACGGATGGGGGTGATCTGAACGGTTATGGGAAGAAGACGATGAATAGGCGAAGGTGGCCAGATAGGCACCTAATTCCGGCGAAATGACTGCGAGAGTCACCCACAGGATATAACCGCTTGGTATAACCGATCCGACGAACGGCCTTCTAAGCCGAGGGTCGCAGGTTCGAATCCTGCCGGGCGTGCCATTTTCTCGCCGGATTCTGCCGACTGCGCAGGCTGGTGACCACTCCTGCGGTCACTTCTCGTCGTTCCGACCGGTCACATCGCACCGACGACTAGCGTGCTGAAGTACGGGTCGACAGATTCCGCTTCACTTTCAGCGCCATCGACGGCATGGTGTGACCGTCATGGCGAGCGACCCTGCATCGTCGCCAACTGTGGAAGAGGCCCTGAGGTCCGCAGTGGCACGATTCGCGCTACTGGCAGATGTCCTGGAGCTCCAGGCCCTCGGCATCGAACGCGCCGACCAGCCCGTTGGCCCGGAAGGCTCTCGAGCGCTAGCGGAGACGGGCCGACAGGCAGTCGGGAACCTGCAGAGACTCCTGAGCGCTCTCCCAGTGGATCTGCTCAACTGGTCAGACGCGGCCAAGCGGCAGGGGGGCCGGCACCCATGAGCCTGATGCGAACCTATCGCCGGGCTCTCGGATTGTCGCAGTCGGCGTTCGCGGCGCAGTTGAACGTGCCGCGTGAGACCTACCGCCCATGGGACGCAGGCCGCCGCGAGCCGCCGCTGCAACTCCTCACCAGAGCCAGGACCCTTGCGGGCTATCCGGACGAGACGGTGCTTCTGCCGTTGCCGGTCCTGGCTTTGATGATCGGCGTGCATGTTCGCACCCTGCACGCAGCCGCGCGTTCAGGCCGACTCGGTGTTGCCTATGATACGCGGACGACCTTCCGCCGCCTGCGCCCGAGGGCGACACTGAAGCACGCGCTGGACTTTCGTCGGCAACTACTACGGCACGCAGCGCCGCCCGCCCGCCACGCCAGTGCCACTGACCTGGGCCTCCGTTCCCGAGGACTATGACGTTCAACTCAAAGCGCTGCGCAGACACCTCGACATCAGTCAGTCTGGACTCGCGCGCCTGGTCGGCGCCGCCGGTAAGGCCGTCGTCTATCAATGGGAAGCGCGGAAACGCACGCCATCGCCTCTTTTCTGGCAGCGGGTCCATGAGCTTCAATCCGGGGTCCGCCCTCACCCCGTCCCATGATGACCCGCTGGAAGACAGCGTCCTGATTCGCCTCACCGAGACGGCACCCGATTGGGTCGCGTCGACATCGGCACGGGAACCGCCGCCTCGAACCGGGAAGTCTTCGGCAGCCTGCGAGAGCCCAGGCGCGGCCGCCGGGTCCTTGGGCGCGAGCCGGTAGTCGTCGACCCAGCTTAGCGCTCCATCCCGACGTTGGAAGACCGAGTAGCGGATCTGTTCACCCACCCGCAGATGAAAGTGCGCCGGGAAGATCTCGAGACGCGTGGTGGATACCTGTGCGCAGCCAGCAATGACAACCGCCGCAGCGACACCGGAAGAAACCATGCGCACTTCAGGCTCGTCATTTCCATGATTACCTACGAAGGGGGGAGGTTTTCTGGCCGTGGCGGATTGTCGAAGCGAACCCGATCTAAGAAGTTAGAGTTAGCGCTCGTTATGGTCGTCTGGCGGTGGAAACCATCGAACGCTGATCGTAAGGTGTCTCGCAATTCGACCTTCTCGTTCGGCGCCAATTCCGGGGCATTCTTGATAGCGTGTTTGATAGCGTGCACGAAGTTCTCTTCGTCGTCGTCGCTTGAACCCAATTGCATTAATTTGCGCTTCATCATGACAAATACGTCCTTCAGAACCGTGAGCGAAGAAACGCCACAACGGTCTGTAAGGCCATGTATCTTAAGACCTTCACCAAATATCCGGTCCATCTCGTCGGCACTAAGTAACTTGATTTCCATCCTAACTCCTGCTTGACGGTCCTTCCCCCGGATATGACTCCATCCTACCTAAAGGAGAGACTGATTCGGCAGCCTCGACCGCGTCCAACCCGAGCTCGATGACGCCAATGGCTAGCAGACCGGCGAAGGCGGCAACGACGTTGGCGAACGGTCCTCCCAAGGTGGTAGCTCGGCGCCTGGCTCGTCATCCCGCCACTGTGCCACCTGCACCTTTAACGTGACAATACCCGGTACCATGATCGACGGTGATCGAACGTAGTCGGGTAGACCAGGGTCGTTGCTGACCCTGGCCTCCCACAGATCCGGACGTGCGGGTTCTGCCGCATCCGGCTCCTCGACAGACAGCTTCGCGACGCGCCGTCGCGTACCCGCTGGTCCAGGAAGCCAGGCGATGGCCACCGCCGTCCCTACGGCGTGTCTGGCCAGTGCGGCTATCCGGTGTCGTGACGTGGAGACGGGACCCAACCTCGGTGTGTTGGCCGTCTTTCCCTCCAACGGTGCCACCTGCCGGTGCCCCCTTCCCTCCACGGGGTCTCGTGGGCTCAATTCCCCCGCTTCGGCGGTACTATGAGACACGCCGACTCCTCGCCGTCCATCCCCCCGCGCTTCGTTGCCTTCGCCCGGCGGTACCATCCGAGCACCTGCGGTTCGCTCCGTCGGACGCCAGGTGCGACGTCCACGGCCTCGGGCGTGGTGAGCCGGTGCCCGCGCCCCGGCGGTCTTTAAGATGAAAACGATGAGGCCTCCCGGGTTCCCGGGAAACCCTCCCGCACGCATGCCACGCGCTCCGACCCCGGCAAGGTCCCCGCCTCCACGGCCTCTGAGACGCGGCGAGATGACCTTCCGTCCAACGCACGACGTCGGCCCTCGCACTCAATGCATGTCGGGGCTCAATCACGCGGCCTACGGGCTCCCTGTGAACGCTTCGCGCCCTGGGTCACCCCAGGCCCACGCATCACTCGGTTCCGGCTGGCGGCCGACCTTGGCCGGATGGGATTGGATACCCACAGGGTGTCGAACAAGCTTTCGAAGATCACATCACGGCATCGTGTCCCCCTTGACCGGGCTTTCCGGCACACGCGTTGGTGCATGAAAGACCTTCTGCGGGTGGGGCGGTTTGGCCCGCCCTTCTCGTCTCCGCAGGAGCCACACTGCAGGGATGCAGCCGAAGGTTCATCCCACGTATAAGACGAAGTACCGCGTTGCGAACTGGCCGACCTACAATCAGGCCCTCGTTCGACGTGGCGATGTGACATTGTGGTTGTCCTCGGAAGCGATCGCTGCCTGGACGGGTGCTTGCGCCATTCGCTGTTGATCAGGCAGCCGATCTGTGTTCGTGCGGCCACGAGAACGATGACAGCGCGGCTGGGCTAGTGTGCATGAGCTGGACGGCAACGGGAACGCGTACGACCGCCACATGGAATGCGTAGAGAGCGGCCGGCGCCGTGAAGATGTCGCTCCAGTTCATTGGCGCGTTCACCAAGCCGGCTTGCATCGCTGGCGTCCGGGTCTCTCGACCGCACTTCAACGCCCTGTGCGGCCGGATGACATTGTAAGAGCAGCGCAAGAGGTCGACGGGCCCGTGGAGCTGGTCGGCGCTACGGGCGTGGCAGGGCGAGCGACGGCGCACGTACGCCGAGCCTTAGCGAATCGTGCGGTTGAGACGCTCGACGAACGAGGTGTGCAGGGTCTCGGAATCCTCCGACTCCCACAGCGCAGCCTTCAGCCGACCCGCCGTGCCGATCCTCCGGCGCCGTTCGACTCGGACGACGCAATCGTTCCGCCGAGTCTTGAGCACGTGACCCTAGACGCACGCCGACCCAAAGAGGCGCTCACTCACCCCAACGTCGTACTCGAACCCATCGGTCGCGATCAGCGGGAATCTCACCACGCGTCCGCGGAGGATGACGTCGGTGAGGACGGCCGTGGCGTTTCGAGAGGCGCGGCGGCCGAGCACACTCCCGGCCCACAATCGGGAACACACCTCGATGGCCGCACACAACCCTGTGGCTCTGCTCTTGGTGCCGATGAACGTGCAGCGCTCATCAGCCTGCAGCTCAATGATTTCGAAGTCGCGCAACATCCGCTGGTTGACGCGCTTCGCCGCTGTCGAGGCCCGCTCGAGCCATCGCGCGATGGTATGGCGATGGGCCCGTGACCCGGACGGTCGCAGACATGCTCACACCCTCAACGCGCAGGCTCGCGACCTGGTCGCATGCCCTACGAGCGCAGCGACGGCCGCTGTACGCTGTCCCCGTGTGCGTGCTGACCGTTCCCCCGCAGACCGTGCAGCGATACCGCCAGCGTCGGCCCCACTTCGTCGGAAACGAGCCGTGGCCCACGATGTTGAAGCCCAGTTTTCCACGGTTGTCACACCCGCGCTTGGCACAGGCCCTCCCGTCGATCGCGTGCATCGCTCACGTGTCCCTGGGCGGAACCCGCGGTTTTCGCCCAAAGATCTCGGAGGTGAAGGCGCCCGATCAACAGCGACCGGCGCAAGCACCGATTTTTGCGGCGATTGAGGTGTGGTCTCGCCTCTGGCCGTCGACCGTCGTCGGGCGACGCAGCTACCGGAACACGTGGGCGCTCATGCGCGACATCTCGACCCGCATGGAGTTCGCGCCCTGTCCCTTGATCGTCACCGACGGATTTGATTTCTATGAGAAGGTCATCCGTCGCGTCTTTGGTCCAGCGGTTCTCCTCGGCCAGGTGCTCAAGACGCGACGACACGATCGCATCGTTCAGGTCGACCGAAGAAAGCGGATGGGCGCGTCGTGGCGGTTCGAAGCAGAGCTCACCCACTCCGAGGACTCGTCGACATTGAACACGTCGTTCATTGAACGGATGAATCTCACCATCCGACAGGGCTCGGCCTATCTGTCTCGGCGAACGCTCTCCCATGCGCGCTCGGAGGACAAGCTCGAAGAACATCTCGAGCTCCTGCGCTGCCACTACAACTTCGTCCGCCCACACGGCGCGCTGAAGTTCGGGCGTGAGGTCCGGACTCCGGCGATGCAGGCCGGACTCGCCACGCGGCGACTCACGTTCCGGGAGATATTTGTGGGTCAGCCGCCATCCTTAATTAGTATTAATCCGCATCGGCGCGATCGCGTGAGCACGCCGCGGCTCTGCACGAACAGGCTCAGGTAGATCGTTTCGTGCGACACGTGCATCGTCGGATCATCAGGATACGCCTGACGGAGCCAGCCGGCGATCTGCTGGGGCGACCACTTCTGCGCGAGCTTGGTGGCCACCGCGGCACGCCGCGCGGGGGACGTCGCCAAGTGACACCGCTTGGGCCGCCGGCTGCGCGCCCACGCCGCCGCGTCGGCCGGGGCCGCCCGATACCGCCGCCGCCCTCCGTGCCGGCGGACCTCCCGACTCACCGTCGACGGGGCCCGGCGCAGCTGGTAGCTGATCTGTCGCAGCGACGTCCCGCTGGCCAGGCCGCGGGAGATGGGGCGTTGGTGCGCGGATGCGGGCAGGCCGACGCGCTTCAAACCGTCGAGCCCGTCACCTACCGATGCGGTACGAGACGGGTCTGCCAAGCTCGGTCATCCGATTCAGAACGTGACACGCGAGCACGGCCTCACGCCGTTGCCCCGATGAACTGCGTGCCCGAAGACCGTCGCCGACGATCGACGTGTACCGGAAGAACGCATTCTCCACGCGCGCGTGCTGATGGGAACCAGACGCCTTCGTCCACCGTCGCCGTCCGAGCGCCTTCACCCTTCTGATCGTCCGATCGCGGGCACCTGATCGGGCGCCCCGTCGAGACAACGACGCGGTCTTGGTCGGCGGCACCACGACCCTCGCCCCTCGCGCACCGGCCGCACCATAGAACGCGAGCGTGTCGTAGGCCGGATCCGCCGTCACTCTGGTGAGGTGTCCATCCACCTCGTCGACCAGACTGATCCCCGTAATCGCGTCATCGGCCGTCGGCGCAGTCAGCGCGCAGGCCACGATCACACGGGACCCGTCCACGCCGAGATGGAGCTTCCTCCAGCCGCGTCGCCCGCGGCCCCCATGTGTCGCCGCGGCCCACGCACCGTCGCCGACGATGGACAGTCCGGTGCTGTCAACGATGAGGTGCAGGCTGGTTGCCCGGGCGGGCGCGCCGACGCGCGAGGGCGAGATGCTGACCGCGGCGCGAGAGCGTGGTGTGATCGGGTGCCGTGAGATCGACGCCCAGCATCCCGAAGATCGATGTCAAGCAGCCCTCGGTCTGACGCAACGGTACGTGGAAGATGAGACTGAGCGTCAGGGCGGGTTCGATGGCGAGATCGGAAGACTGGAGTTGCCCGCTCCGCCTGCCGACGCCAGCCGCTGCCCACGTGGCGATCGCGTCAGGCGTGAGCCAGAGGGTGACGTCGCCTCGTCGCACGAGGGCTCGGTCGTACTCGGCCCAGTTCTCGACGCGATACGTTGTCGTGTACGTCGGATGCACTCTCGACTTCACATCGAGATCATGACCCGCCGGCGGTCGCGATGGGCAACATGCCGGCCACTGCTCGCCCACCGCGCTGAATCAGCGCACCAACGCCGCACCGCGCCGCCATGCGCCCCGCTGGCGTTATCATCGACTGGGGAGCAGCCGCGCCGCGTTGATGCGGAGGAGACGCCGCGCACCATGACATGAGCCTTAGCCATCTATCCTCGCCACGCGCGTCCGCAGGGGCGCTCGCGCGAGACGCAGACGGGAGCAAGTGGTGAAGACGTGGAATACCCGATCCTGGTCCACGCCGGTGCCGATTGGCGCGGGCATCTTCGTGGTAGCCACCGGCCTGACCATGTTCTTCATTACGGAGAGGCCCTTCAAGTTCGCGCATGAGCTTGGCGGGATCTCGTTCTCCGCGGCCATCCTTCTGCACGTGCTGAGCCACCGGCGGTCCTTCACGACCTACTTTCGTCAGCGCGGCGCTCTCGGCATCGTCGTGACCGCCTGGGCGATAGGTGTCGGCCTGGTCGCCGCGTCGTCCGTTCTGAACCTGGGAGAAGCCGAGGCGCTGGTCGTCGACAAAATCGACAACGTGCCGCAGGCCGTGCTCGCACCGGTCGTCGACATGGACGTGCGGCAGGTCGTCGATCGGCTTGGCGACGAGGGCTTCGTTGTCGACGACCCGGAGATGTCCATTCGACAACTGGCTCAGCAGTACGGCGCCGACACGGATGACATCCTGCTCTTGGTGTTCCGGTAGCAGCGGCAGCGATTTTCTCCTCGCTCCGCAATCCCTCGAGGACAATCCGAATTTTCTCTTCCGCCGAGAACTGACGGCGGGTCTGCCGACGAATCTCCTGAACGACCTTCTCCGCAGACTTTGCTTGGCTCATGGGGGCCTCCTCCCCTTGCGGCCAAGTCTCTCTTATTTCACCGCCTCATCTGGTCCCCATTAGTCTGAACGCAAACACCCGGCGCGGCCGTGGCGGTGATGGCTGCGGCGGCGTCCACCATCTATCATGGTCCCACGTATTCCCATGGTGTCCAACCATGTTCATGTAAAATACGTTAGTAATACGTGTTAATCACGTGCTGGCGTCTTGACGTGGTGCCACGACGTCCGGTATATTCCTAAATTATTGTGTATAGTTCATTGTATAGCAACAAGCGCGAGAATCGATCGATGACGGCCACGCCGCCGCGCCGCCTCGCGCACCGCTTGAGCGCCGCCTTTGTGCGTACCGCCGAGCCCGGGTTCTATTGCGATGGCCACGGGCTGAACTTGCGCGTGGATCCGTCCGGGGCGCGGCAGTGGGTGCAACGGCTGGTCATTCGGGGCCGGCCCCGGATGCTCGGGCTCGGCGGTTACCCGCTGGTGTCACTGGCCGAGGCGCGCAACGCGGCGTTCGCCAACCGCCAGCGGGCGCGGGCGGGCGGAGACCCGCGGGCCGAGAAGCGCCACGGCCAGGGCGCGCCCACGGTCGAGGAGGCCGCCGCCGCGGTGTTGGAGCAGCAGCGCCCCGGCTGGCGAAATGCCAAGCACGCGCTGGACTGGCCGCGCAGTCTGCGCGCCTATGCGTTCCCGCGCATCGGGGCGATGCCCGTGTCCGCGGTGACCACGGCCGACGTCTTGGCAATCCTCACCCCGATCTGGCACGACAAGCCCGAGACCGCACGGCGGGTGCGGCAGCGGATCGGTGCCGTGATGAAGTGGGCGGTCGCCATGGGACACCGGCCGGACAACCCGGCGGGCGATGCCCTCGGGCAGGCGCTCGGGCGGCAGCAGACCGTCGTCCAGCACATGCGGGCGCTGCCCCACGGCGCGGTGGCAGACGCCCTCGCGACCGTGCGAGCCTCCCAGGCCTCGGTCACCACCAAGGATGCGTTCGAGTTCCTGGTGCTGACGGCGGCGCGCTCCGGCGAAATGCGCCTGGCGACGTGGGACGAAATGGACCTGGACGCGGGCGTCTGGACCATCCCCGGCGCGCGCATGAAGGCGAAGCGGGATCACCGCGTCCCGCTCTCGGGGCGGGCGCTCGCGATCCTGCACGACGCACAGCGACGGAGCGACGGCACCGGCCTCGTGTTCCGCAGTCTGCGCGGGAAGCCACTCTCCAATACGACGCTCTCGAAATTGATCAAGGAACTCGGCCTCGCCGCCGTGCCGCATGGGTTCCGGTCGAGCTTCCGGGACTGGGCCGCGGAACGGACGAACACACCCCGCGAAGTGGTCGAGGCCGCACTCGCCCATACGGTACAAAACCCCACAGAGGCGGCCTACGCCCGCAGTGATCTCTTCGAGCGTCGGCGCCGCCTGATGGACGACTGGGCGGCCTACCTCAGTGAGGCACACAGGCAGACTGTGGCATGACGACGGTAGCCGTACGCCGCAGTAGGCAGGTTTAGGCGGTGACGGGGGCATCCGCCTTCGTTCTCGCACCCTGGAACGCCGCGAACAGCTTCTGCCAGCCGTCGAGTACGCTGCTCTCGATCTGCTTCGGGCCGTCCGCGAGGAGCTGCTGCTTGACGCGCTTGGCGAGTTCGGGCTTCCAGCCGGGTTTCTCCAGCGTGACGCTGTGCCTCTTCGCCCACGCCTCTATTTGGGGGACGATGGCTGTGCCTGGCTTGTACTCGTCCACGAAAGGCACGTTTGCGGCCCGCAGCCACCTTGACCTGCCCTCTGCGACCGTGCCAATTGTTAAGAGAGAGCGAAGCTCATATCTAGCCCGCCGCGTGGTGAGGGATTGACTCCCTCCGGTGCCGGAGGACGATATCCCAGCGCGCTGTGCGGCCGGATGCTGTTGTACTCCCGCCGCCATCGTTCGATCAAGATCTTGGCTTCCGTCAAGGTGTAGAAGATCTCCCGGTCGAGCAGTTCGTCACGCAGTTTGCCGTTGAACGATTCCACATAGCCGTTCTCCCAGGGGCTCCCCGGTTCGATAAAAAGCGTCTGGACGTCCAAGCGTTTGAGCCAAAGCCGGATGAGCTCCGCCGTGAACTCCGGGCCGTTGTCGGACCGGACGTGAGCGGGGACACCATACCAGATGAACAGGTCGGCCAACGTCGCGAGCACCTCTGTCGCACGCAACCGCCGTGCGACGACCAGCGCCAGGCATTCCCGCGAGTACTCGTCGACGACGGTCAGAATCTTCAAGGGCCGTCCATCGTGGGTCCGCTCCGCTACGAAGTCGTACGCCCAGACGTGATGGCGATACGCGGGTCGGCGGCGGATGCACGAGCCATCGGTGAGCCACAAGCGACCTCGCTTAGGGTGTTTGTGTGGCACTTTCAGCCCCTCACGCCGCCAGAGTCGTTCCACTCGTTTGTGATTCACCCGCCAGCCTTCGCCCTGCAGGAGCGCCGTGATTCGTCGATAGCCATACCGTCCATACTGCGTCGCGAGCTCGATGAGCCGCGCGACTAATCGAGGCTCGTCATCTAGTACCCGCTGTCGATGCCGGTGCGTCGACCGGGGCTGGTCCAGCACCCGACAGGCCCGCCGTTCCGAGACGCCCAGCTGAAGCCGTACATGATCCACAGCCTGGCGTCGCCGGGGCGGGCTCAGAACTTTCCCGTGGCCACCTCTTTCAAAATGGCGTTATCCAGCGCCTGGTCCGCCACCAGTCGCTTCAGCCGCGTGTTCTCCTGCTCGAGGGTCTTCAACCGCTTCGCTTGGTCGAGGCGCAAGCCGCCGTACTCCTTGCGCCATCGGTAATACGTCTGCTCGCTGATCCCGAGTTTCTTGCAGACCTGCGGCGTGCGCACACCGCGGCTCAATTCCACCTCGGCCTGGCGCAGTTTCGTGATGATTTGCTCGGTGCTGAATCGCTTCCGTGGCATCCTGCCTCCTGTCGTGACGCCCGAATTCTACCTCTCGGGCTGGCACGGTTTTAGGGGGTCAGGTCAGCGTGGTGACCGGCATCCCGGGCAAGACGGGCATCGTCTACACCCTGGACCGGGAGACCGGCGAGTTCCTGTGGGCCACCCCGACCATTGTCCAGAACGTGATCAGCGGTATCGACGGCGCGACGGGGGCGGTGTCCGAGAACGCGGAGCTGGTCTTCACCGCGGCGGGGCAGACGGTGCTGGCCTGTCCGCACGCCAGTGGCGGGAAGGACTGGGAGTCCGTATACAGATCACCGGCAACACTAGAAGAACCCGTAGTCATTGGATAAAAAGCGATCTTAACAGGTCCAAAGAGGCCCGAAAGTGGCTGGCAGAACCGGAAATGGCTGGCAGTACGGCTGGCAGTGCAGACTCGGTATGCTTGCGTTGTCGGTCGCGTGCTCATGTCGTCTCCTTCCGGTCGTTGGCCGGTGCCTCGTGGGTCCGTCGCATCGAGCGGCCCTTCAGGTCGACGCGGTGCGCGTCGTGGAGCAGGCGGTCGCAGATGGCGTCGGCCTGGTTGGGGTCGCCGATGACGGCGTGCCAGTCACCCGCGGGCAGCTGGCTGGCGATGAGCGTCGAGGCACGTTCGGCGCGGTCCTCGATGACCTCGGTGAGGTCGCGCCGCTCGGGGTCGCGCAGCGGCGCGAGCATCCAGTCGTCGATGGCGAGCAGGTCGAGCTTGGCCAGGCGGGCGAGCAGCCGGGTGTAGGAGCCGTCGCCGCGGCCGACGGCCAGCTCGTGCAGCAGGCGCGGCATGCGGACGTAGCGCGCGGTGAAGCCGCGGCGGCACGCCCGTTCGACGAGGGCACAGCAGAGGAAACTCTTCCCGATGCCGCACGGCCCGGTGATGATCAGGTTGTGGCGTTCGGCGATCCACGCGCAGGTGCCCAGCGTGAGGACCTGCTGGCGATTGAGCTGCCGGGCGCGGGTGAAGTCGACGGCTTCGAGCGACGCCGGGTAGCGCAGCTTGGCCGTCTGCAAGCGCCGTTGGAGCTTGCGCTGCTCGCGGGCCGTCCACTCGGTATCGACCAGCAGGCCGAGCCGCTCCTCGAAGCTGAGCGCGGCGGCCTCGTCGGTGTCGAGCTGCTTCTGGAAGGCGTCGGCCATCGCGCCGAGCTTCGCAAGAGGCTCGGACGAGGAAATATTCGAAAACCGTGTGGATGCCGGGAGGATCGATGGGTCAGTTGGCCGCGGCCATTGAATTGACCTGGATCGTCTGGGTCTTGGAGTCCAGCGTGCCGACGACTGCTACCTTCTTTCCGGCAAACTCTCTTGATTTGTCCTGGTCGCTCAACAGATAGGTTGCTTTGCCGTCAAACAAAACGAACTCGACGGTGTGGTCATCGACGCAAGCGATGGTGCAGGCAGCGTCGGTCGACCCCATCCGCATTCCGGAATGATCGGCGCTGGGGCACTCGTCATCGGTGATCGTGCCTGAGAAAGTCTGTCTGCTCTGGGTTGCAAACATCGTGGCGGAGGCAAGAAGAGCGGAGGCAAGAAGACCTATCAGTAGATATTTCATAAAGCTCACGCAAAGCGAAGTCATTCGCAACCTGCGGGAAATCGGGGGAAGGTGTCACACACCTCCCCCTGATTCGTGGTCGAAAACCCCGAGGCCGAGAAACTCTCTGCCGGTTATCGGCCCGGCAACATGATGTGGGCTTCCGGCGTGCCCTCAAACATCAGCCAGGCGCCGCCCGCGTCGCGAACATTCGGCAGTCCGACTTGTTCCCCCGTGAAGCCCGGCATGCCGATAAACGTGTGCCAGATGGCGGTGTCCTGACTGTCGCCCCGGAGGTTATACCAAATGGACCCGACTTCGGACAGCTCACGCGTTCCGTCTTTCTCGGCGGCCAAAACCAGCTCCCTAATCCCTCCGGTGCCGCTGCTCGACAAGACAGGACGCCCGGCGCGCCTGCCATCTTCCAGCAGTGGCTGGGCCTTGGCCCCCATCTCCGCGTACGCTCGATTCTGCGCGATGCGCGGCAGGTTGGCGTCGCTGCTGGTGCACTCCACCGACCACGGCCGCTCTCCAGGCCAGCCGGTCAGGTCGTAGCAGATCATACGGCCGGGGCCGCTCCTCAAAACTTCAAACGTAAAGTCGGCAGCCGTGACCTCTTCGCCCGCATCCGGATTGCGATTCCACTTAATGACCGTGGCGTTCCTGGCCATAGCCGCGTTCGGAGCGGCGAGCAACGGCTTTTCGATGGGGTCTGTCGTATCGGTCCGGCGCGCCTCATAGACCTGCGCCTGCGCCGGCGCGCTCATCGCAACCGCCATTACGCCGAGTACAAAAAGAGAGGTCGGTTTCATGTGAGTCCTCCAATCGCTATGCCTCAAAATTTAGGTGTCCAAAAGCCAGCGGCATACCACGACGGCGCGTACTCTGCTCTATCGAATGCTTCCGCCGACGGGCAGGCCGCTCGGTACGCGCTCGGGAATCGTCCGGTCGAACGACCCATCGCTCAGAGCATATAAAAACTCGATCAGATCCACGTCTTCTTCGTCCACGTTCTGCAACTCGCGAAGCCGCGGATCGAGCTCCTCGTAGCTGACGTTCGGGTTCCGGGATTCCCCGGCGATGGTGGATTCATAGAACCCCACGACGGCGCTCAGCGTCCTGAACATGCCATTGTGCCCGTATGGGAAGGTAAATTCGAGGTTTCGCAGCGACGCCGTGCGAAACGCATAGCTGTCGCACGCTGCTCGGGACGCTGCAGTACGCGGCTCCGGAGGACCTGCCGGGCAAGGAGGGTTCTGCGCGCCTCCGTCGGAGGCGGGCGTTGTGGCACCTGATGCAAGAGCGGGGTTGTCGGGCACGCCCATGACATGCAGTTTGTAATCGGAGAACATGGGCCCGTTGTGGCACCTGATGCACCCGATCTCCTCGAAGCGCTCCATTCCGCGGACCTGTTCCTCCGTCATGGCGCTACGGTCGCCGCGCATGTAGCGGTCGAACGGCGAGTTGTTGGCCAGCAGCGACCGCATGAACGCCGCTATCGCCCTGCCTAGGTTTTCCGCGGTGACCGGCTGTTCACTGCCGAAGGCCCCGGCGAACAGGCTCGGGTACTCGGCGTTGGCCTGGAGCTTCGCCACCACTCTCGCGACAGCCTCATCCTCCGGGTAGGTGTCCCCTCGCATTTCCTCAAACGACTTGAGCGGTTCGAGCGCCTGCGATTCGAGGCTCCTGATGCGATTGTCCCAGAACGCCGGCGCAGTCGCCGGGTCGTAGCGGCCCGATTCATCGATGCCGTTGAAAGCAACGTTCAGAACCGTCGGACTATTGCGTTTGACGAGATGCCCGTCACGCCGGAAGCGGCCCAGGCCGATGCCCGTCACGCCGAGCGACAGGTCGCGGTCCTCCGCATAGGCGTTTTGGGGATGATGGCACGTCACGCAGGCTACGTCTTGGGGTCCCGACAAAAGCGGGTCCCAGAACAGCAGCCTTCCCAGCTCAACTTTTGCTGGGGTCGTCGGGTTATATCCCGGCGCCTCCTGAGTCGACGGCAGCGCCGACACACTGTGTTCAACGGCACCAGCTTCTTGTCCAACGGCACCAACTTCCATGAAAAGGAGTACGGCGACCGTAGCTGCTGCGACCAGCAGGTGTTTCGCTCCGAAGATTATAGGCACGAGTAAACCCCCCTAGTGCCGGCCCCCTTCACAGGCCTGGGCGCGCCAGAGGGCAGTTAGTCTACCCACAACTATGGGCGGGTGTCAAGAGAGAATGCGCCGCAGAGAATGCGCCGCGCCACAACCGACAGCGGTGCGGCAGGGCGCACGTCGGACAGGCGGGCCGGGCGGGCCGTCGAGGAGAGGCGTTCAAGAGCGGGTGTCGACGAGGATCTGGTCGTCGCCCCCAGCGGTGGCGAGGCCGTCGAGAAGGAACGGCATCGGGGGCGGCCGCGCGGGCCGGGCCTCGGGGATGTCGGTCGGCAGCCCCAGATGGCGCAGGATGCGCTCGATCACGGCGGGGTCTTCGATCACCGCAATGAGCTGCAGGCGCCCGCCACACCGGGGGCATTCGAGGACATCGAACCCAAAGCTCCGGCGGATGAACTCCGCCCAGAGACCGTTCGCCGCGGGCGGGGGGTCCCCAGCTCCCGCCGCATCCCTGGAGTCTTCAGGAGGCGAATTCTCGTGGGAGCCGACGGGTTCCCCGAATCGGACCACGTCGGCCCGCCACGCCGCGCGCGGCGTTGGTGCGCGGAAACAAGTGTTCGTCGCGGCCCTGGCCATCGTGACGGCCGAAGGGGCATGATCTCGACGTGAAGTCGAGAGTGCATCCCAGGTACACAACGAAATACCCCGTCGGAAACTGGCCGGCGTACGACCGCGCACTGGTCCAGCGCGGCGACGTCACCCTGTGGTTGACGCCGGAAGCGATCGCCACGTGGGAGGCCGTGGGCGTCGGCAAGCGCGGAGGGCAGCTGCAGTACTCCGAGGTTGCCATCGAAACCGCGCTGACGCTCCGCCTGATCTTTCACCTGCCCCTTCGTCAGACGGAGGGCTTTCTGAGGTCGATCTTCGGGATGCTGTGCCTCGACCTGTCCGCGCCCGATCACACGACTCTCTCACGGCGTGGTCAGCACCTCGACCTTGCACTTCGCCGCCTCCCCGCGGGCGCAGGCATACATCTCATCGTCGACAGTACCGGGCTCTCGACTGTGGGTGAAGGTGAATGGGCGGCCGTGAAACATGGCGGACGCGGGAGACGCGGCTGGAAGAAGCTTCATCTGGGCGTCGACGGATCGGGCGTGATCGTCGCTCACGCCCTGACCGGCGGGCATGTTGACGACGCGACGACAGCCCTCGATCTGATCGACCAGGTCGAAGGCGACGTCTCCTGCCTCACGGCGGACGCGGCCTACGACACGCGTGGCATCTACGAGGCTGCGGGTGCGCGTGGCGCGACGGTCGTCATTCCACCGACCAGGACAGCCACCGTGTCTGGACGGCGACCACGATCGCCCGCGCGCGACCGCACGATCCGACAGGTGCAGCAGGCTGGACGGCGACAGTGGAAGAAGGACTCGGGCTACCATCAGCAGGCCCGTATGGAGAACGCCTTCTTCCGGTACAAGGTGATCATCGGGGAGAGCCTTCGAGCGCGCAGTCGGGCGGGGCAAGAGACGGAGGCCATCCTCGCATGTAACATCCTCAATCAGATGACTCAGCTTGGTAGGCCGGCGTCGTACGCTATCGGTCGTTAACGGGTCTGTGGGTCGGGGGCGTTGCGGGTCAGTTTTCGAACCGCGCAACAACGCCTCGTATGTCTGGGCGATCAATCTCCGGTACCAGCGGAGAATCGTGTCAGGCGTGACGATGCCGGCGACCTGCATCAAGACGCGCCGGCCGAGTTGCTGGCCGCGCACGGCGCGTCGACGGCGTTGGGCATCGGTCCGGCGAAGCGGCCGAGGGCCCAGGTGCTCCCGGAGGACCCGATTCTCCTCCCGGAGATACGCGATCAGATCGTCTTGGTAGCGGTTCACCCAGCCAGCGCACGTGAGAACGAGGAACTGGAGCGCAGGCGGCATGGCCTGAGATTACTTGGGCGACTCGACCAGCACTGACCGGACCGCGGCCCATTAAACGCACCTTACGGGATCCATCCGCAGCCGTACGGCACGTGGATGGAGCAGATGGCCCGCAATGTGACGGACCCGGTCGATGGCTGCGTGCGCCGCGCCCGCTATCTGATTCACGACCGCGACCCGCTCTCCACGCGGGGGATTGGCGAGATCCTGGAGGGCGGGGGTGTCCAGCCGATCCGTCTCCCGCCGAAGAGTCCCAATTTCAACGCGTATGCCGAGCGGTTCGTCCGCTCTATTCAAGGGGAATGTCTCAGTCGCGTCGTCCCCCTCGGCGAAGGGCACCTGCGTCTCCTCGTGGGCGAGTACGTCGACCACTATCTATCGCGAGCGAAACCACCAGGGACTCGACAACCAGCTCCTGCAACGACCGCCACCGCCGGTGAGCCTGGCCGCCGACGTGCAGCGGCGGGAGCGTCTGGGCGGATGGCTCAATTTCTACCACCGGGAGGCCGCATGAGCGGTCGGCCGATTAAACGCACCTTACGGGGTGCCGGTGAGCGGTGGCCTGACCCGTAACTTGACTGACCTTTGGTCCTGGCTACTGATCTGTTGGTCATCGCCCACCGGCCACTCGTACGGCGGCCAGCTGACCGGATGGGCCGTGACCCCATAGGGGCCTGCTGCACCCACGGCCCGTCACAGTCCTGTCCGCCCACCCGGGCCAGCTCGGGCCGCAACCCGAGGAGGTATACCTGTGACCACCCGCATACCCACGCCGCCTGATGCGCGGACGGTGATCGTCGGCGTTGATACGCATACGCACGTCCACGTCGCGGTGGCGATCGACAGCTGGGGGATCCGTCTCCGCGATCACGCGTTCGTTGTTGATTCGGGCGGCGACCAGGCGCTGATCACGTGGGCCGAGACCCACGGGCGGATTGACGCGTTCGGCAGCGATGGCACCGGCAGCGATGGCGCCGGCCTGGCCCGGGCGGTGCGCCGCGCGGGGCATCGGGTTGTAGCAGTGAATCGGGGCGACCGGCGCACGCGACGTGCCGCCGGCCAGTCCGACACCCTCGACGCGGAGGTCGCCGCGCGGTCCGTACTGGCGGGGCAGTTGACGGCCATCCCGCAGACCGCGGACGGTGCCGTCGAGATGATGCGCCAGCTGAAGATCACGCGGGACACCGCAGTGAAGGCGCGCACCACGGCGATGCACACGCTGCAGCAGATCGTCGTGCACGCCCCGCCGGCACTGCGAGAAGCCCTCCACGCCCTCACCGATCACGGCCTGCGCACGCGCGGCGCCGGACTCCGACCGGGCCCCATCGACACGCTCACCGCGTCCGCCCAGTACACCCTCCGGGCCCTCGCCCGCCGCTGGATGGCTCTCACCGAGGAAATGGCGCTACACGACCAGCACCTCGCGCGCCGCACGACCGAAACATCGCCGACCCTCCGTGAGGGCTTCGGGGTGGGCGCCCACACCGCGGCCGAACTGCTGATCGTCTTCGGCGACCATCCCGACCGGATTCGTTCGGAAGCCGCCGTCGCGACGCGCTGCGGTGCGTGTCCGCTCCCAGCCTCGTCCGGGAGAACCACCGGCCGGCACCGGCTCAATCGGGGCGGCCACCGCCACGCCAACGCCGCCCTCTATCGCGCCGTCATCGTCCGCATGCGGTACCATCAGCCGACCGTTGATGACGTCGCACGCCGCACGGCGGACGGCCGAACCAAGCGAGAGATCATCCGGTGCCTGAAACGTTTCCTCGCTCGCGAGATCTACCAGCGCGTCATGACAGACTTCCGCACACGCCAAGCCGTCACCCAGGCCGCTTAAAACGCGTGTCTTGACATATAGGGGCGTCAGTGCCTGTCAAGTTGAGGCTGACGGCCGTTTCCGATGTCCAGCATGGCGGGTTCACGACGGGCTCGAGCCCAGTATCTTGGGGGGCGATCGCCGAGCTTTTCGTCAACTGGACAGTGCCCCCACGACAGGGCGACGGCTATTTCCCTCTCATAAATCCAAAGTAGACGTACAGTACGAACAGCACCCCGGTGACTCCGACCCCGACGTTGCCATAGAGGGGGCTGACCTGGAGTCCCAGACCCAGAGAGACCGCAAACACGACATAAATGCCGATGAGGACGGCGATGCGCGCGAGGGGTTTTAGCGCCTTTCGCTTTCGGTGGGTCTTGGTCATCTGGCGTATGTTTTCTGTACGTCGCCAGCCGAATCTGGACCACTACGACGATTGTGGAAGAAAGACTTCCTGCTGTTGAGCCGCTTTCGACGGCGTGTCGTCATCGCAAGCGTTGTTCGGTGGTCACAGGAGCCACGAGAGCAGATAGGAGGCGGGAGGCGAAATAATCGTCCACAACGCGCCGGTAAACATCAGCCCGTACAAAATCATAAACCCGTAGGGCCGGAGCCGATCGAACACGTCAGCCATCGGGCCGCTCAGAAGTCCAGAGAGCACATTGCCACCGTCGAGCGGCGGTATCGGCACCATGTTGAAGACGGCCAGCAGTACGTTGAGGCGAATCGCCAGGTACAACGTCGGCGCGAGGCTGGACGAAGCCGCCGCCTCACCCCCGAAACCGCCGCTGGCCGGTGTCACCACCTGCAGCAGAGTCGCGGCGATCACGGCAAGTGCCAAGTTGCTGGCAGGGCCCGCGGCCGCGACCAACATGAACTTCTGTCGCCAGTGCTCACGCAGCTCCACGGTGTTGACGGGCACCGGTTTCGCCCACCCGATGAGTGGCAGACCGCTGACCATCGCGATGAGCGGAAACACCACCGTGCCAATGGGATCGATATGCACGGCCGGGTTCAGGGACAAGCGTCCGAGCATGCGTGCGGTGGAGTCACCCAGGCGATCGGCCGCCCACGCATGCGCCGCTTCGTGCACGGTCAGGGAACACAACAGGACCGCAAGCCCCGACAGAAGCGGAATGAGATCGATGGCTGGCAACAGGCCGACAGCGTACCACAGGCCCCGCGACCGGTGGACAGCGTCCAGGTCGGTATTGTCAAATCAGCTACCGCCCCCTGAGGGGGCGGTATGAGGAAGGCCCCTCGAAGGGGCCTTCGATTAGCCAAGTTTCAGTTTCTCCTGTTTCTTCTCGTCTGCTTCCTGCTTCCGGATGTAATCGCGGATGACCTCTTCCGCCACACCGACGGTGCTGACGCAGTACCCGCGTGCCCAAAAGTGGTAGCCCGTGAAGTTGCGCTGCCGCCCCAAATACTCCCGATGAATGCGGATCGCCGACTTCCCTTTCAAGAACCCCACCGTGTTCGCCACACTCAACTTCGGTGGAATACCCAACAAGACATGCACATGATCCGAGGCGCTGGTGCATGACTCGAAACTGACCGTCACCGATCCCAACCCAGAGGCCAGGCACCGACCCATACTGTACGACTCTGGCCGACCGAGCTCGGTCATCTGGTTCAGGACGGTACACGCGACCACGGACTCGGCCACTCGCCCGCCGCGGGACCGGGCGCGCAGCCGGTCCCCGAGAATCGATGTGTACCGAAAGAACGCCTTCTCCACCCGCGCCTGGAGCTGGTAGCCGGCCTCCTGCTTCCAGCGGCGCCGGCCGAGCGTCCGCACGTCCGTGATCGTGCGATCTCGCGCGCGCGCCCGCGGACGACGCCGAGACACCCGCGCGGTCTTGGACGGTGGAACCACGCCAGTCGCGTCACGCATCTCCGCCGCTGCGTAGAACGCGACCGTCTCGTAGGCCGCGTCAGCGGTCACCCGTGCGATCGCATCGTCGCCCGTCGCAATGAGGTCGATGGTCGCGTCATCCACCGTCGGCTCGGTCAGCGCGTGCGCGACGATCACGCCCGCTCGATCAACAGCACGATGCAGCGTCTTCCCGCCTCGGTGGCCGCGTCCACCGTGGTGCACCGCAGCCCATTCGCCTTCGCCCACAATCGACAGTCCCGTGCTGTCGACGATGCGATGGAGGGGTCCTCTCGATGGGATGCGGCGGCATGCAACCGCAAGAGACTGACTTCGTCGGGAGAGCGTGGTGGGGTCGGGGGCTGCGCGATCGACACCCATCAACGACAAGACCGACCGCCAGACGCCTTCCGGTTGGCGCACGGGTACCCGGAAGACAAGGCGGAGCGTCAACGCCGTCTCGATCGCACAGTCCGAGAACGTCTTCGGCGCGCCTGGTCGACCGGACGGCGACGGGCGCCACGCGTCCGTGGCGTCGGCAGAGAGCCCCAGCGTCACGTCCCCTCGCTGGACCAAGGCCTGCGCGTACGCTGACCAATTCCCCACGCGATACTTCGTCTTGTACTTCGGATGGACCTTTGATCTCATGTCGAAATCGTGCACCCGTAGCGGTCACCGTGGCCAGAGAGCCTACCGCTGCCTCGTCGCAGCCGAAGGGTTGTGCACCAACGCCGGTCGTCGTCCTCGATGCGCAGGGCTGCCGTCTCACGAGCTTCAAGGTTCCACATTCCCGGCAGGGTCTCCACGAGCTTGTGGAGCGCTGCACCTCTCCGCGTGTCCGCCGGGGACGAGGAGAGGTGCACTTCGCGTTCGAGGCGACCGGGCACGTGTGGGAGGCGGTCGGTGCCTTCTTTGAGCAGCACGCACTTCGGTATCACGTGGTCAATCCGCTGGCGACCTTTCGGGTGCGCGAGGCCCGGCAGATGGGTCGAGACAAGCGAGACCTCACCGACGCGGAGCAGATCGCACAGCTGCTTCGCACGGGAGTCGTCATCCAGTGCCAGCTCCTCCCCGCCAACTACATGCAGCTGCGGCGGGCCTGGGGGGAATACCATCGCCTTCGCCGCGAGCGCGCACGCCTCAAGACCCTGCTGGTGCATCAGCTCTACGGCGTCTTCCCGGAACTGGTCGGCGAGTGGAAAACGGTCACGGCTCCGGGATGCCTCGCGGTGTTGAGGGCTGGCTTGCCTCCTCAACGAATTGCCGACCTGACGAAGCCCGATTTCATACGAATCGTGCAGGCGCACCGGCGCGGACGGCGGATGTGGCGCTTCAAGATTGAGCAAGTCTGGAAGAAAGCCGGGAGGACGGTGGCGGCGCCCCATGGCGTTGGTGCACAGTTGTCCCGCCCTGTCCCAGAACGACCTGTTGGCGACTCGCCCCGGATACGGCCAGCGGCACACAATCAGGAGATGAAGTCGCGGGTCCATCCGAAATACAAAACGAAGTATCACGTCCGCAACTGGGCGTCCTACGAGCGGGCCCTTGTCGAGCGAGGCGACGTCACCGTGTGGTTGTCCCCAGACGCCATTGCCGCGTGAAAGCCTGAGGCTGGCGGTCGACGTGGTGGGCAGCGGAAGTACTCGGATCTCGCCATCGAAACCGGCTTGACGCTGCGCCTCCTCTTTCACCTCCCGCTCCGCCAGGCCGAAGGCTTTCTCACGTCCTTGTTCCGGCTGATGGGACTTAATCTGAGGGTGCCCGATCACACGACGCTCTCCCGACGCGGGCAGCACCTCGACGTGAACCTTCACCACCCGCCACGAGCTGAGTGAGCGGCTGCATCTCCTGATCGACAGCACGGGGCTGTCGACGTTCGGCGAGGGGGAGTGGGCGGCGGCGAAACACGGCGGGCACGGCACGCGCGGTTGGAGAAAGCTTCATCTCGGGGTGAATCGGTCGGGTGTGATCGTCGCGCAGGCGTTGACCGACGCGACGACCGACGACGCGCTGACCGGCATCACGCTGGTGGGGGCGGTCGACGGCAATGTGGCCAGCGTGACGGCGGACCCCGCCTACGACACGATCGCCTTCTACGACGCCGCGACTGAGCATGGCGCGCAGGTCGTGGTGCCACCGGCCAAGACGGCCAGGCTATCCCAACGTCGACCGCGCTCGAGGGCGCGCGATCGCACGATCCGAAGGATTACCAAGATGGGGCGGCGCCGGTGGAAGAAGGAGGCGGGATACCATCGCCAGGCGCGCGTGGAGAACGCCTTCTTTCGGTACAAGTCGATTCTCGGCGATCGACTTCGAGGCCGGACTCGCGCAGCGCAAGAGGTCGAATCGGTGCTTGCGTGCAACGTGCTCAATCGGATGACCGAGCTTGGTCGACCAGAGTCGTTCGTGATCAGTCGGTGACGAACCTACGCGTTGGGAGCGTTCCGTGCCAGTTTCGATTTACGCAACAACGCCCCAGAGTGACACCGGCCCCCAATCGGGCCTAACCACGAGTGAGCACGCGCGGTTACGTAAGATTCCTCGCCAAGCCGACACGTCGAAAGGAGAACCGGCCGGCCGCTTCGCAGAGGTTACCGGGTCGTATGCGCAAGACCTGCGCCTGTGATTCTCAGCCTTTAACAAGTGGACGAGATAGTGCCGTTTCTTTCTTAGGCAAGCCGGAAGTCATCGCCCAAATCCTTAAGTAGACTATTGATCTCGTTTACCGCGTCATCACTCGGAGGAGTCGTACCATCGCCAAGCTCCAGCCGTACGTGGAACTTGATTCCAACCTTCGCTCTAGCCTTCACTGCCAGTAGCGCTGGGACCAGGTCGCCAAGATTCTGCATCTGCGACGGCTCGAACTCTGCCGCCGCTACGCGCACGCTCGCCGGTGTCGAACGACCTCCACTGGTACCAGTTCCCGCCCCGCTGCTGTCCGCACTTGTGGCGGCAACCTTGATCTTCACGGTATTGGCCGCAGACAAGTCGCAGGGCCAGGGCGCGGAGTTGTCCGTCAGCGCGATGAAACGGGCCTGAATGGCCCCGTCGATAACGTCACGCACTGTCTTCCACGGCAGCGTGGTTCCCGTTTGTTGCGACACGGCTGTAGCGATGGCCAGCGCCGTCGTCAGGCCACCTTGCCAGGCGGTCCCCATGTTCTCCGGCAGGATCGACGCTGCTGGGATCGGTGACGGCGGTACCTTGAGCTTGGCTCCTGGGCTGAGCACACCGGTTGGGATCTGCTCAGCAAGCAGGCTCGCCGGTCCCGACAAGAGCCACACCTTGCCGGTCTGGACCCCTTCATTTAAAGCCGCACTGACCACGTCGACGGAAGCCTTGGGGACGCAGACCTGTTCGCGGAACCCCCCCCTGTCGACCATTACCAGCGTCTCGCCGCCGAAGTAGTTCATCACGTCCTGGACGGTGATCTCGTCGCCGGACCACAGATCAGGTAGCGTCTCGCGCGCTAACAGATCGCCAGGAATGTCGCCCAATTCCGCGGCCTCGGGTAGCACAAGTTCCAAAGCCGGGTCGCTCAGTGCCGCCTCGTCAGGACGCGCGCGCCACCAAGTACGGAACGTGCGGTCAGGCCGCGTCAGCTTCAGCACGAACGTACCCTGCAGACAGCCATCGACCAGCGTCTCGACGATGGCTTGCGACTTGAGCATCTTCGGCAGGTGCGGAAGTTGCGCGAACGCCCCGGCCAAGTCCTTTACGCGACGACTGGTTTCGCCTCCTTTCCATAAGTTGCACGGGCCGTCCGGGAGAAGAGCCTCAGCCGTGACAGCAGTGTCCTGGACTCGGGAACGAGAATCTCTCTTGATCGTCTCGAAATGCGGATCGTCGGTGACCGTGATCTTGAATGCCTGGACATTATCTTTCTCCGACACAGTCACTACAATGCAGTACGCTTGGCCGATGGCCAAAGGCACGCGCGCACAGGCCTTGTCGATGTTGATCTTGAGAGTCTGCAATCGCGCGACATCGACCGAACCCTTCTGCCTCCTTTCTTCCTCGGTCTTCGGCGTCAGCTCATCAATCACGTTCTCCCACGCCAGATGATCACGAACTCGGGCCTCTGCGGCAGACAGACCGTCCTTCGATGCTGTCAGTAGCAGAACGGCGTTGCGACACACTCGAGGCTTTTCAGGACCGGTGGTCTCGTCTAGGAACCGCTTGGCTTCGGCGCTGGGCTTGCCGGAGTCCGATGCGGCGCTGGGCAGCATCACGGCGTAGTGGAACAGGCCATCGTCCTCGATGTCCTTGGGCTTGGTCGGAAAGGTGTGGACTCGCACTCCCAATGTCGAAACGCCGAAGGTCAGTGACTTGGCCTTATCGATCTCCTCGATCAGGCGGGCCTTCACGACGTCATCCGAGATCCGGGCTGCAGCCGCGGATTGCATCTCGTAAGGTGCGTTTAATGGGCCGAGGTCCGGTCAGTGCTGGTCGAGTCTTCCAAGTCATCTCAGGCCATGCCGCCTGCGCTCCAGTTTCTCGTTCTCACGTGCGCTGGCTGGGTGAACCGCCCCCAAGACGATCTGATCGCGTATCTCCGGGAGGAGAATCGGGTCCTCCGGGAGCACCTGGGCCCTCGGCCGCTTCGCCGGACCGATGCCCAACGCCGTCGACGCGCCGTGCGCGGCCAGCAACTCGGCCGGCGCGTCGTGATGCAGGTCGCCGGCATCGTCACGCCTGACACGATTCTCCGCTGGTACCGGAGATTGATCGCCTAGACATCCGACGGCAGCGCCCGCCGCGGTCGCGGCCGGCCGATGACGCGCCGTGACGTGGCCGCGCTCGTGGTCCGGATGGCGGTCGAGCATCCCCAGTGGGGGGACACACGGATCCGCGGGGCGCTCTCGCACCTCGGCCACGAGATCGCTCGGACCCCGGTGAAGCGGATCCTGCACGACCACGGGATCGACCCGGCTCCCGAGCGGAGCCGGCGCATGCCCGGGAAGCCGTTCCTGCAGGCGCCCTGGGAGGGCCGCACGGCCTGCGATCTGTTCACCGTCGAGGTGCTCACGCTGGCCGGGCTCCAGCGGTCCCTGGTCTTCTTCGTGATCGCGCTGCAGTCCCGCCGCGTGCCCATCGCCGGGATCTATCCGCAGCCGTACGGCACGTGGATGGAGCAGAGGGCCCGCAATGTGACGGACCCGGTCGATGGCTGCGTGCGCCGCGCTCGCTATCTGATTCACGACCGCGACCCGCTCTCCACGCGGGGGTTTGGCGAGATCCTGGAGGGCGGGGGTGTCCAGCCGATCCGTCTCCCGCCGAAGAGTCCCAATCTCAACGCGTATGCCGAGCGGTTCGTCCGCTCTATTCAAGAGGAGTGTCTCAGTCGCGTCGTCCCCCTCGGCGAAGGGCACTTGCGTCTCCTCGTGGGCGAGTACGTCGACCACGACCAGCGCGAGCGAAACCACCAGGGACTCGACAACCAGCTCCTGCAACGACCGCCACCGCCGGTGAGCCTGGCCGCCGACGTGCAGCGGCGGGAGCGTCTGGGCGGATGGCTCAATTTCTACCACCGGGAGGCCGCATGAGCGGTCGGCCGATTAAACGCACCTTACGCCTTCGAGAAGGTCGTGGAAGAGAATACAGATATAAGCGAATAATTATATGCTTCATTACAAAAGAATCCGCTGTAGGGTAGGTGGGGGAGAGGACCCATTCAAAAACGGCTCTGTTGAGCCGTCGAATCAGACTAACGGTTTCCAAGCGTCGGGATGACGCGAGGCGTGCATCACGGCCACGACCACGAGGAGTTCCTCGTGGATTTCATGGAAAATGGAGTAGGGGAAGCCTCTGACCTTGGCTTGGCGGACGGCCCGGTAAGCCACCTGGGCGCTTTCGGGGAAAGCCAGGACTTGCTCTACCTTGGCGTCCACAGCCGAGAGAAAGCGAGCTCCGAGCTCGTGATCGTTGTAAAACTCTGTGGCTGAAAAAAGATCTGCCTTAGCCTGGGCCGTCAAGACCAGCTTTATCGCTGGATGTGCGCGAGTTCCGCTCTGATTTCTTCCCAGCTGAAAACATCGTCTGGATTGGCTTTGTAGGCAGCCAACCGCCTGTCAAGCTGAGCCTTTTGCTCGTCAGTCAGAGCGGGAAGAGTGCTCTCGATCAGAAAATCTGCAAGCTCAAGACGCTCTTCGGCGGGGAGCTGGAGCGCTTGGGTTTTCAGGTCTGTGTTTATCATCAATTTTATTATACGGACGCTCAAAGACCTGGCAAGTGGAGAGGAAGTGTTGATAATGGAATAAATATTTACTTATTGATACGGGCTAGACTCCGCTGTGCCGCCTGACGGTCCATCAGCCGGTGCTGTCTCGCACGGCGGCCGGTCCACAAACGCCGCTCCTGGGCACGCTACGCGCCTCGTCTGGGTTTTTCACAAAACCCTGTGATTTTAGAAGTTTTCCATCGGTGAAACAGACACCACGCACATGTATTACAGATCATGTAACAAGAGCAGTAAGGACGTACAGGCCAGTGGCCTGTTTATCTTTGGGGTGAGAAACGAAAAACCGGACGACTCGACCTGGAAGTGAGGGAATGAGTAGGGAGACGGGTACCAGCCAGGCGGATTTCCCTCAGTGTTCCTCCCCAACGGCTGTGACCGCGACAATTTTCGGCTCTCGCCCTGACGGCAAAACAGGGGAACCCGGCTTAAAAACGTAGATTTAGTTGTATACGTATAGCTGATATAGACGATATTACTAGGATTTAGGCTAAAAATGGTGGATAGTATCTCCCCCATCAGCCAAAAACGGCCCGGATAGCCTTCGCGGCCCGGGCGTGCGGCCAAAGGACCGGACCCAACAGGCGGCCTCTTTGACCTGGGCCGCGCGCGCTTTTCCATGAGGTCGGCCGCGCGGCGGGGGACACGGCGCGCCGGGCCTGGGCGGTCCATCGTGTGAGACGCCGCGGCGCGGAGTCGGTTCCGGGTCGATGCCGGCGGCGCGTGTCACCGCCGCGCTGATGCTCGGGTGCCTCAGCCGGTCGATGGTGGTCACGCGGGGGGCTCCTCTGGTCGGGCACGCCGTCGGGGTCGCCGATGTGGTCGAGGATCGTCTCCATCGTCCGGCGGAGCCGGTCCTCGGTGGCGGTCATCCGCGGCTCGCGGTCGTCCATGCGTGACACGAGTTCGGCGATCCGCCCGGTCGCGGCCTCGAACAGCGGGAGCGCCGTCGTGAGTTCGGCGGTGGTCGTTTGAAGCGCGCGCGGCCTTCGTCGCGGCGGCGTGTGCGGCGGTGGTCATCGGCGCGGCCATAGCCCTCGGCGCGCCCGGCACGCCTAGGCTTCGAGTTGTAGACATTCACGTTGCCTGGCGTAGGGGAACCGGCGGATCGCGGTGGCGTTACGCCGGGTGCATAAACGGTTCTTTCCCCTTGCCGAACAGCTGATTCAACCGGGACGCCACGGGGGAGGCGAGCGAGTAGGAATCGAGCCACGTGGCACTCAGCGGATTCCACGTCAGCCGGCCATCGAGACTCAGCTCGATGTAGTCGCCTTCGCGTCCAACCTCGGCGAAGATGCGGCGGATGTCGTGGTAGAAATAGCCTTTGACTTCCAGGACGAGCGCGGCCAGTCGCCGCTCAGGATTGTCCGCGTGCCACCTCAAGAGCTGGCGCGCGACCGGGTGCAGACAGGCGGAGGTCTTGCCGGAGCCGACCGCGCCTAACATCGCCACGCTGGTAGAGAGTCTGCGCTCGGGAATGGTCAGCCATTCGGGGGCCGGGCTCTCGATGGCTCTGACCGGGTGATGGACCTCCCCGCCGACGATCGCCGGGCCGTCCGCCGTAGGCGAAAGGGGCCACGCGGGAAGGCGGGATCGGAGCCCTACACTGACGCCCATCTTATGTCAAGGCACTCGTTTGGGCGGCCTCGGTGACGTATTGGCTACGGCCGCAGGACGAACACGCGCGCGAGCGGGCGGAGGGGGTGCCGCGGAGGTGACCGCGCTGGGATACGTCGTGCCAGAAGTGATCGATGCGGCCACGGTGAGGGCTCACCCGCGGCGGACGTCTGCGACCACGCCTGGTTAGCCCGCCGGCCGCGTGAGGTAGGCCAACACGTCGCTCATGAGCCTGTTGACGACGGTGTACCTCGAAGCCGGAGTTGCGCGAAGCTCCTGCTCGCCTTGGACATACGGCCCAGGAACAAGCTCGTCGCGGCAGTGCTCCACCAGCGCCCGCGTACTCTCCGCCGTGGTTTCCAGGTGGAACTGCAGGCCGATCACGTTGTGCTTCAGCTGAAACGCTTGATTCGCGCAGCCGGCACTCTCAGCCAGCCACGTGGCGTTTTCAGGCAGGTCGAAGGTTTCGCCATGCCAGTGGAAGACGAGGCACTCGGCTGGAAAGCGGAAGGCCGACGTGGGTGTCGACACGCCGCGAATCGGAAACCACCCGATCTCCTTCACGGCACCACGGAAGACGCGTGCGCCAAGGGCACTGGCAATGAGCTGGGCGCCCAGACACACCCCCAGCACGGGAATATCTTGAGCGACGACATCCCGGACGAACTGTTTCTCGGCGGCGAGCCAGGGCAGGGCCGCCTCGTCGTTGACGCTCATGGGACCCCCCAGGGCAATCAGCATATCGACACGGTCGAGCGCTGGTAGCGGATCGTCTGCAAAAAAACGGGTATAGCTGGTCTGCAGGCCAGCGGCGTCCAGCCACTGCGCCATGCTTCCCAGCCCCTCGAACGCAACATGCTGCAAGACGTGAACGTTCATCGACGCTGTCCCGCCCGGTATAGGGTGCCGACCAGATTCGTGCAGAAATACCGCCGACCCAGACGTCTCCCGCCCCCGTCTGATTCGCGATGCCAACTTTCTCGAGGCCGACCGACGCGAGATCGCCCTGCGGCGGGGCCGCCACACTCGGCTGGGGTTCGCGTACCAGGTCGCCTTCGTGCGTGGAGGCGGGAGATGCCATGGACGATGGCCAGTGAGGCATCGTGAAACCGACCCGTGGCCTTCAAGTCGTTGTCTGCCTGACTGATGGCGTGCGCGAGGCCCATGATGGCCGGTTCGACGTTGAACGGCTGAGGGAACGGTGCAGGCTTGCCGTCGATGGTGATGGGTTCCACTTCGAGGAACGCGAACCACTTGTTTGGAGCCGTCTCCCAGCCGCGGCGGGTAGGGGAGTCAGGCTTGCCAAACTGCCCCTTGTAGCCGACCACGCGGTTCTTCGGCGCATCGTTCACCGACTCCGAGAGACTTGACACGTTGACGTTGTACACCCTCTGCGCGTCCTTGGCGTTTCGCACCGTGCCGCGCATGTCCCGCTCGCCGAGATAGTCAGTCTCTTCGTGGACCCATGGGATGAACGGTTGCCACTGGGTCGGCCAGACCGTCTCCTGGTGGATGTACTTGGCGTCGATGCGGCGCACCGTGATGACGCGGTGCTGAATGGGGCGCGTGCGAAAGGTCTGTTGCTTGCGGAGCGCCTGCATCCAGGCCGTGTGGTCCTTCTCCGTCATGGCCTCCACTTCAGCGACCAACGCGGCGTTGTTGCGCGGTTCGAAAACTGACCCGCAACGCCCCCGACCCACAGACCCGTTAACGACCGATAGCGTACGACGCCGGCCTACCAAGCTGAGTCATCTGATTGAGGATGTTACATGCGAGGATGGCCTCCGTCTCTTGCCCCGCCCGACTGCGCGCTCGAAGGCTCTCCCCGATGATCACCTTGTACCGGAAGAAGGCGTTCTCCATACGGGCCTGCTGATGGTAGCCCGAGTCCTTCTTCCACTGTCGCCGTCCAGCCTGCTGCACCTGTCGGATCGTGCGGTCGCGCGCGGGCGATCGTGGTCGCCGTCCAGACACGGTGGCTGTCCTGGTCGGTGGAATGACGACCGTCGCGCCACGCGCACCCGCAGCCTCGTAGATGCCACGCGTGTCGTAGGCCGCGTCCGCCGTGAGGCAGGAGACGTTGCCTTCGACCTGGTCGATCAGATCGAGGGCCGTCGTCGCGTCGTCAACATGCCCGCCGGTCAGGGCGTGAGCGACGATCACGCCCGATCCGTCGACGCCCAGATGAAGCTTCTTCCAGCCGCGTATCCCGCGTCCGCCATGTTTCACGGCCGCCCATTCACCTTCACCCACAGTCGAGAGCCCGGTACTGTCGACGATGAGATGTATGCCTGCGCCCGCGGGGAGGCGGCGAAGTGCAAGGTCGAGGTGCTGACCACGCCGTGAGAGAGTCGTGTGATCGGGCGCGGACAGGTCGAGGCACAGCATCCCGAAGATCGACCTCAGAAAGCCCTCCGTCTGACGAAGGGGCAGGTGAAAGATCAGGCGGAGCGTCAGCGCGGTTTCGATGGCAACCTCGGAGTACTGCAGCTGCCCTCCGCGCTTGCCGACGCCCACGGCCTCCCACGTGGCGATCGTTTCCGGCGTCAACCACAGGGTGACGTCGCCGCGCTGGACCAGTGCTCGGTCGTACGCCGGCCAGTTTCCGACGCGGTATTTCGTTGTGTACCTGAGATGCACTCTCGACTTCACGTCGAGATCATGCCCCTTCGGCCGTCACGATGGCCAGGGCCGCGACGAACACTTGTTTCCGCGCACCAACGCCACCGCGAGTCGTGTCTTGATGGTGGTTCGGCAAGTCTGCGTGTACGCCATCGAGACGGGGCGCATCACACACAACATCGCCGCGGCGGTGAGACCGGCACTGACTCAAGCGCCTCCCTCTAAGCATTTCGCTGCCGCGACCGATCCCAAGGAGATCGGACCGCTCTTGCGGATGATCGACGGGTACGCGGGGTCGCCGGTAGTACTGGCCGCACTACGTTTGGCACCGCTCGTGTTCACGAGGCCAGGCGAACTACGACACGCGAAGTGGGCCGACATCGACCTCGATGCCGCCGAGTGGCGCTTCCGCGTCTCGAAAACGCAGACCGATCTCATCGTGCCTCTCAGTCGTCAAGCCGTTCAGATCCTCAGCAACCTGCGCCCATATACCGCCCACCAGGCCGAATGGGTATTCCCAGGGGCGCGGAACAACGGACGTCCGATGTCCGAAAACGCCGTCCTAGCCGCGCTGCGATCCCTCGGTATTACAAAGGACCAGGCGACGCCCCACGGGTTCAGGGCGACGGCGCGTACGGCCCTGCAGGAGCAACTTGGTTTCCCAGTTCACGTTATCGAGATGCAATTAGCCCACCGCGTTGCGGACGCGCTCGGGACGAGCTACAACAGAACTTCGTTCCTCCCGGAGCGCAAGAAAATGATGCAGGCGTGGAGCGATTATTTGGACGACCTACGCACCAAGACGACGGCCTAAAACACCCCCACTTCTTTCCCCGTTCGACCCGCGCTACACTCTGGCGTGCGGACCTTCCCGGCTCCCGGTGGACGGCTATGAACCTGGTAAAGGCTGGCCTCAGAAAGCGGACGACGCTGCTGGTTATCATCGCCGCGCTGGCAAACAAGGCCAGGATGGATATAGAGACTCACCCCACCACGGCGGCTAAGGAGCTTGTGCTCGAGGCCCAGTTGCTCGGTGTCACACGGAATCACCAGGCGATAGAAGGGAAGTTAAAACTAGTCTCCGAGGCGATCAAAAAGCTTAAGATCTCCAGCCAATTCAAAAAGAAGAAAAAGAAGTCATGTCTGTAGCTTTCAGAACCCCAACAGCGTGCGCGTGACACTCAGGTGGCTGCCCGTCGGCGTCGTTGCAGTCGTGGTTCTGGTCGTGGGAGCTGCAACCCTCGACAGCCAGCAGCCGGCGAGCCGGCCACGGCCCCCCAGCAACGCTCGGATGGCGGAACTCCTTGAGGCGGCCGCGCGTGACGCGGTGTACGACAACCTCGCGGCCAGTACGAAGCGGCTGGAAGTCCTCCTCAGCATCACCCCGGCCGACACCTTACGCGAACAGGTGTTGTATCGGTTGACCGTCGCCGAGGCGATGCTGAGGGCGGGGCGGGCTGAGGAAGCCAGAGCTGATCTCGAGCAGCTGCATGAGCTTCTTCAGACCGGCGGCATCGACCTGTCGAGTGAGTTCCGACAGGTATTCATTGTGCCGCTGCGCCACATTCTTGGGAAAACGTATTTGTGGCTTGCCCAGCGCGACAACTGCCGGCCGCCGCACCCTGCTGCCCGATGCGTGATGCCTGCCGACGAAACAACGATACACCCGAATCAAGACAATGCCAGGCGGGCAATAGCCTTGTATCAGCAGGCACTGGATGCTGATCCGACGGATCTGGCGGCGCGATGGCTACTCAATCTCGCCTACACGTGGATTGGCGAGCATCCTGACGGCGTACCCTCGACGTGGCTCATTCCCTGGTCGCCCTACGGCTCAAGGTCGGGGTTCACCCGGTTCGTGGACATCGCGCCACGGCTCGGCCTTGACGTCGTTGGACTGGCGGGCGGCAGTGTGATGGAAGACCTTGATGGCGACGGCGATTTCGACATCATGGCGTCGTCACGGGGATTGCGTCATCAGCTTCGGTACTTTCGGAACAATGGCGATGGCACGTTCGACGACGCGACGATTGACGCTGGTTTGGAGGGGATCATCGGCGGGCTGAATCTCGCCCAGGCTGACTACGACAACGACGGCCTCGCCGACGTCTTTGTGATGCGGGGTGCTTGGCTGAATCGGCCGTACCCGAACTCGCTGCTGCGGAGCAACGGCGACGGGTCGTTTACCGACGTAACCGAGGCAGCAGGCTTGTCGGCAGGCGGCCCGACGCAGACGGCCGCGTGGGGCGACTACAACAACGACGGCTATGTCGATCTTTACGTGGGTAACGAATCGCAGGCGGGCACTCGGTTTCCGTCCCAGCTGTTCCGCAACAATGGGGACGGAACATTTACCGATATCGCCTTCTTGGCTGGGGTCGGCGTGGTTGGCTTCGTCAAGAGTGTCGCGTGGGGCGACTACGACAACGATGGCCGCATTGACCTGTACGTGTCGCGCCTTGGAGAACCGAGTTACCTGTTCCACAACGAGGGACCGTCCCCTGACGGCAGGTGGTCGTTCCGCGATGTCACGGCCACCGCTGGTGTTGAGGAGCCACGCGAGAGTTTCCCGGTCTGGTTCTTTGACTACGATAACGACGGCTGGCTCGACCTGTTTGTGAACGGCTTCAAGGCGAGCCTTGATGATATTGCGGCGGAGCATCTCGGGCTGAGCCACTCGGCGGAGCACCCACGCCTGTATCGCAACCAGGGGGACGGCACGTTTGCAGATGTCACCACGGCCGCTGGCCTTGACACGATTCTGTTGACCATGGGCTCCAATTACGGCGACCTGGACAATGATGGGTTCCTTGATATCTACCTGGGCACGGGCAATCCGACCTTTGACGTGCTCATTCCTAATCGCGTCCTCCGCAACGTCGGCGGCACCCGCTTTGAGGATGTGACCGCGGCGGGCGGGTTCGGGCACATCCAGAAGGGTCACGGGGTCTCGTTTGGCGACATCGATCACGACGGCGACCAGGACGTCTACATGGTCCTGGGCGGCGCGTCGGAAGCGGATCTGAGTCAGAACGTGCTCCTGTTGAATCCCGGTCATGGCAATGCATGGGTCACGCTGAGGCTGCGAGGCACTGCCTCGAATCGCTTGGCAATCGGTGCTCGCGTCAAGCTCGAGGTGGTAACGCCCGACGGAGATCGGCAGATTCACGTCACGGTCGGGAGCGGCGGCAGCTTCGGCAGCTCGACGCTTCAGCAGGAGATCGGTCTGGGCAAAGCCACCATGATCAGACGGCTGACGGTGGCCTGGCCCGGCGGAGGACGCGACACGTATTCAGACGTGCCGCTCAATCGCGTCGTCAGGGTTCGCGAAGGGCAGGCGGCAGTCGAGCCTCTGGCGGTGGAACCCCTCGACCTCGATTAGGCACCGCGGCAGTTGAGTGGGAACGGTCTCTGTAAGGTATCTACCTTCCTGCCAATAAAGTAAGGAAGGTATTTAACTTCCTGCACCCCGCTTTTTTGATCCAATAGCCATGTCGTTCCTGGATGCCCAGGGACGCTCCAAAGGAGTCAGACATGGCAAATTATCCAACCCTTATCCGCCGTCCGTGGGATACAGGTTTCACCTCGTTCAAACGCGCTACGACCTATGCGCGCATCCAAGACGGCACTTACCCTCCACCCGTGAAAATAGGTCGGATGTCCGTCTGGATCGACCGAGAGATGGCCGCCGTAAACGAGGCCATTATCGCGGGGCGGTCCGATGACGAGATCTGCCAGCTCGTCGCAGATCTGGTCGCCAAGCGCACGGCGGGGCCGGAATGAGTAAAGGTCTTGCGCTTCAAGAGAGTGCGATGCACTCGCCCCTCGAACCGCCACCACCACCCGAGACGCCCTCATCGACTGACGAAGTGATCGAGCTGCTGGTCGCGGAGTCCCAGGTCTACCGCGAGATGACGCAGGTGCTCCTCGGGCAGTTATTCGAGAGCAACAGGCGCGAGCGGCATCGCAGAGGGGGCCGACATGACGTTGACCGCTCATCTCGCTAACCAGGCGCAGCTTGCGCGACTCCTCGATCGGACGGAGGCATTTATCCGAAAGTATGTGGTCCTGGGTCGTCACGAATCGACGGCGCTCACAGGGTGGGTGGCGCACACCTGGTGCCTGTCGGCTGCCTATGTGACCCCGTACATCTTTGTGACAAGTGCGACACCGGCAAGCGGGAAGACCAGGCTGCTTGAAGTCCTCCAGCTCATCGTCGCCAAGCCGCTGATGGCCGGCTCGATATCAGCCGCCGCGTTAATGCGAACATGCGATGCCGAGGAACCGACCCTCTTGCTCGATGAATCGGATGCGAGCTTCAAGGGCGACCGAGAGTACGCGGAGGCTTTGCGCGGGCTCTTGAACACGGGGTATACGCAATCCGGCCACGCCACCCGTCTCGTCCCCCAGGGTTCTAAGTGGGTCGCGAAACATTTCAAAACGTGGAGTCCGAAATGCCTCGCGGGAATTGACGACCATTTGCCGGACACCGTACGCACCCGCTCGATCGTCATCCGCCTCAAAAGAAAGAAGGCTGATGAACCCGTTACGCGGTTCTTTTTACGGGATGCCACTGCGGAGACCGCCGAGCTGCGTGCAGCTTGGCCAGAATGGGCGACGCACAATGTCGACGCCCTCGACCTCGACCGACCGACAGCGGCGGCGGGTTTGACCGATCGGGCTGAGGAGTTGTGGATGTCGATCCTCGCAATTTTCGACCGAGCGGGGAGCGTATGGGCGACACGGGGGCGGGACGCCGCGACCGCACTGTCAGGCAGCGCCAACGTGCCAGATGACGACATCAACATCGAGTTGTTGCGCGACATCCGAACCGAGTGGCCGAGCGATGAATCGTTCATCAGTACACAGAAGCTACTCTCCAGGCTCCACGCCCTCGAAGAGCGTCCCTGGGCGACCTGGAGTCGCGGGCAGCCGATGACCGCTCGTGCGTTGGCAGGACGCCTAAAGGAGTTTGGTATCTTCCCGCGATCGGACGGGCACATGCGCGGATACGACAGAGATCACTTTTCCGATGCCTGGAGTCGCTATAAGGTCGGCCCTCCCCCCCACGAAGCGTCAAACCGTCAAGCACCTAATGAAGTCGGGGCGGGGGTCATTGACGCTTTGACGGTTCATGCGGGGGGTGGGGGAGTAGTCCAGCCGCGAGAAAAAAAAGAATGGACGAGGGCCGAAATCGAAGCGGGCCGTCAAAAACTCTTGAGGGCAGCTCAAAAGAGAAACGCGATTGCGACATTGGCCGGTCAGCTAATGGATGAAGATGAAACGTAAAGATGACGATGCACTCGTGCAGTCGTGGCACACACGCGCTCGACGTGGATGGCTCAACCCGCCGTACTCGCGAACGTTTTTAAAGGCATTTATCCGAAAAGCCGCAGCCGAGCGCCTTCATGGATTCACGACCGTGATGCTGGTTCCGGCACGCACTGACACGAGAGCCTTCCATGACCACATCTATGATCACACGCAGTGGTCAGCTCGACCAGAGAGACCCACTCAAACGAAACCTCTCAGAACCGGAATCTCAGGCCCACTGTAGCGACCTGTGTTTCCAGAAAGTTCTGGTAGAGCGCTGTAAAGCCCTGACCGTCAATTTCTCGTTCGACGGCGAAATCGTTAAAGATGTCAGTGAAGGTGAACAAAAGCTCGGCGCGCTCGTCCATTATCGGCCACGTGACAGCGAGGTCGACCGAAGAACGAGCCTTCTCTCTACCCTGGGGCACGTTGCGCTCAGCGTAGTAGACGTAACTCAACTGGAGCTCGATCGCACTGGGCAGTTGAAGCTGGTTGTTGAGCGTCACGTCCCACGTGTCGTCCGACGAGGCGGCCAGGGCGAACGGTCGCGGCGTCGGGAACAACAAGAGCGTGTCGAACGCGTCGATATCGTTCTGGTACCAGTTCACACCGCCGGACACGCGCCAGGGGTCACCGATCTCGTGTTCCAGAAGAACCTCCACCCCGGTCTGTGCGGAGTTGCCAGCGTTCTCGAAGATCCGATTAACGATGTCGTAGTTCGGGTTCGAGTCGTCGATGGCGAAGACGCGGAAGAACGAGTCTTTGATGTCCCTGTAGTAGAGGGCCGTACTGATCGATCCGTCTTGCCAGGAGCGGCCAAAGCCTAGCTCGAACGCGTTGGTGAACTGTGGCCTGAGAAACGGGTTGCCGACTTTGAGCAGCTCCGGATCGTCGTATTTCGGAAAGATACGTAGCTCGGGCTCACCCGGCCGATCGACTCGCCGGTTGTAGGCGGCGACTACCCGGTTTGCGGGATTCAGTCGATACGTGAGCTTGACGTTGGGAAAGACTTCGAAGTAGTCGTACGCGTCGCTGCCGTCGTAGTAAATGTTCTCGTCTGGAATGGTGTATGAAACATCGGTTTGCTCGATGCGTACTCCGGCCTCCAATTGGTACTTGCCCGTCTCGCGGACAACGTTGCCGTAGAGGGCAAAGATGTTTTCGTCCCAGTCGGAAAAATCGCCGAGCCCCTCGTAAATCACGCTTTGCGTGCCGCGATCCACCGTGTAGGTGATCGGTATCCAGCGCCGCTGAATCCTGGTGCCGAGCTCCAGCCGACCGGTACGCAGAGGACGCGTGTAGTCGATATTCAGCGGCAGCGTGTTTTCCTGTGCATCCAGGCGGGTCATGTCCGTTCCTTCGCGGATCCTCGAGACCTCGTTGAGAAAATATGACTCGTCTTCCCAGCCACGGGTGTACTGGGTATTGACATTGAGCTCGTGCCCTGGCGTGCTGAACCGATGCTTCAGATTGAAGTTGACATTGGCGAAGCCCGTATCCTCACTCTCCCGCCAGAACCAGAAGCGTTCACGTTCGCCGGTTGCCGCCAGGATGAAGGGGACCTGCGCTCGGTCGGTATGCGTTTCGAAGTCGTAGACTCCCGAAATCGAGACGGTGTTGGTGTCGTCGACTGTCCAGTCGGAGCCGAGTCTGACGGTGTAGTGCGTCTGCTCGCGGTTCTCGGGCACCTGTGATTCGATGACGCGGCCGTCGTCATAGAAACGGGTCGTGAACTCGTTGTTAGGAAGATCATCCTGAACGAGGAGCTCTCCCTGGATAAAGCTCCGCACGTTTTCGGTGTTGTAGTTGAGGTTCAAGCTGGGGATGAGCTTCTGATTGTTGGCGAAGCTGCCGAGCTCGGTCGGCAGATCGTCACGCTGTTTGGAGAATCGGCCGCTGCCGATGGCCAAGCCGACGTCTCCCGAGAGGCCCAGTTCCCGTTCCTGCTTATAGATAATGTTGATGATCCCAGCCATGCCTGCGGCGTCAAAGCGTGCCGAGGGGTTGTGGATGATCTCGATCGCCTCGACGTTCGCGGCGGAAACGCTGTCGAGTCCCCGCTGCGTGCCAAAGCCGGTCAGGCTCGACTGCCTGCCATCGATGAGGATGGCGACCTGGTCACTGCCCCGAAGCGAGACCTTGCCCTCTTGATCGACCGTCACGCCAGGAAGGTTCTTCATCGCATCGAGCAGCGATCCGGTCGACTGGGTCGGTCCGTCGTCGAGCTGAAATACCTGAGTGTCGAGCCCGGCTGCCCGGATCGCCTCTGCGGTCACCGTGATCTCCTCAGAGAAGTCATCAAGGCGGACCAGGCGGACATCACCGAGGTCGAACGACTGGTTCAGCTCACCGACAAGAAGATCGGTCTCTGCGGGGTAGAAACCGGGAAACGAGAGCGAGACTCTGTACTCTCCTGTTGGTAGATCCTGCACGAGGAAGCGCCCGTCTTCGCCGGTGAGCGTGCCGGTCAGCCGTTCCCCAGAATCGGCGTTCTCGACTAGCACCGACACGAAACCGATCGGAGAGCCATCTGTGACATCCAGTATCCGACCGGAGAGGGTGGCCGTTTCTTCCTGGGCCAAGGAGGCCACCGGCGCGAGCAAGAGGATGAGAAGGACCCACGCCGACGCTGTCGCAGGACTTCTGGGCGGTCGGGGTGGCCTTTTGGCGGAGCGGGTGGTGCACCAGAAGAATGAAGGCGACATTGCGAAGCACTCCCACCATAAATTCTACGCGGACGCTCACTGACTTGGATGCGCTGACTGTCCCCAAATTGTCCCCATCAGGACCTCACTCCTGGTACATGTGTCCGGAACTCACCGGACAGACACCGGACAGACATCCCCCCCCCTTTAGGGGGGGTGTCCGGTCGAAGTGTCCCTCCCTCATTGCCTTATCGGCTACGCACACGCGCTCAAGGTCGAGGCGCTCGCTGGACTCGGTGAGTTGCTCAAGCAGACACCGAAACAGGGTGGAGGCAGGTATAAGAAGGGTGGAGGAAGTTGGGGTTCCTTCCGAGAACCCCAACTTAACGCCCCACCTACGCTCGCCGAAATGGGCATCGAAGTTAGGTGGGTCGCGACAGGACCCACCTAACATGCCGCCTACGCTTGACGAGAGGGCAATTGAAAGGGCGTAGAATTAAAAGGCGGTACCCATGTAGTACCGGCTTTTAATCGGTGAGTTGCTCAAGCAGACGCCGAAGGCGACGGGCGGTCAATCATACCAACGAGGACAGAAGTCTACCGGTACTGTCTTGGTACCAGTAGAAACGCTCGCCGATATGGGCATCGAAGTTAGGTGGTTCCAGAGTGGTACCACCTAACATGCCGCCTACGCTCGCTGAGATGGGCATCGACAAGAAGACGTCGTCGCTCGCGCAGCGGTCGGAGGTGTCTCGATATTATCGGAGGTGTCTCGATATTAGCGGTCGGAGGTGTCTCGATGTTACAGGGTGGGTCAGCGTAGACGATGCGATATGGGTAACGCGGATTAGCGGATTAACAGTACTTCCACCACAGGAGGTCTACCACGGCCGCTTCACCGTGATCGCCGCCGCGACCTGAATACGTTCGGTGGCTCGCCCGACACTCCGGTTCACCAAACTATTCGCGGCACCGAGGCGAACCGCTTCGCTGGTGGCGTTGGTGCGGTACTGCCGAAACGCGGTGGTGACATGAGTGGGCTTGGCCGAGGGTTACCAGTGCGCTGTCCGTCGAGCCCCGCCACGCGCTGACCACCACACGACCGAGCACTACTGGAGCGGTGGGAAAGCCACCTGGTGGCCCTGAGCGAGTTCTGTGAGCAGGTGGTGGCGACATGACGACCGTTTATTAGCCGAGATAAGATTAAGACTTCGTCAGCGAAACAGTCGTGGCCGCAGTCAAAGCCGTCGCCCATCCGATGTGATATTGCGCCGCATTCGTACGGTTGGGATGCCGAGACCGACACAACCGATTCTGCGATTAAGCGATGGGCAGACGTTTACGTGTTTTGCGAAGTGCATGGGGATGATCCGCTTGATACAGCCGGGTGGACATTTTAAGTGGTGAGTACGGCGGTGTTTAACCAACGGTTGCCAAATCAGAAGTCAATTAGCGTGAAGCCCTTAATGAATCTGCATCCAACTGTTTCGATCTGTGCTGAACTAAAGCAGAATATTGAATCCGTCAACGTGTCTCATCAGCAGTCTTAACAATTGACCACGCCGCCAAAGTCGAGACCGACTGAGACAACGGGAGCTGGGATACGCGAGGCATTAAGTCCAGTTGGGGCCAGCATGCGAATGCGGGTTGCAATCGGGTTCATCGGCTGGCTCGTGTGGCCGGCCCTTGTTGGCGCGCAAGCGTTTCCCATCACCGGCCAGGATGTTCGGGCGTTCGACCTGGTCTACGAGACTGAGGTTCAGGACATCCCGTCGGGCACTTCCCGCGTGGATGTTTGGATACCCATTCCTCAGGACGACCAGTACCAGGAAATCATCACCCAGCAGGTCGGCACGCCGTATGGCTGGACCATTTACACCGACCACGAGTATGGCAACAAAATCTTGCACCTCAGCCTCGCCGACGCCGACGTGCGCACGATTCCGATCACATTGCGTTTCCGCATCAGGCGACAAGAACACGTACAGCCGATGCTGGCCGACACCAGTGTCCCCGTCCTTCCCGGCCAGAGATGGCTCCAGCCGGATCGACTCGTGCCGCTTGACGAACGGATCAGGGGCATCGCGGCCGAGGTGACAGCCGGGGCGAAGACTCCTCTGGAGAAGGCGCGAGCGATCTACGACTACGTTGTCGACACCATGGTGTACGACACGAGCGGCACCGGATGGGGAAACGGCGACATCTACTGGGCATGTGACGTCAAGACCGGCAACTGCACCGACTTCCACGCACTGTTCGTCGGTTTGAACCGAGCCGTGGGCATCCCGGCGACCTTCGAAATCGGGTTTTCGCTTCCGCCCGACCGCTCCGCCGGCCAGATTGAGGGGTACCACTGCTGGGCCCAGTTCTACTTGGACGGGGTCGGCTGGATGCCGGTCGACACGTCGGAGGCGAACAAGCATCCCGACAAACGAGAGTATTTCTTTGGCGCCCATGACCCGCATCGGGTTCTGTTCACGCTCGGCCGTGACATCACGCTTCAGCCGCCGCAGCAAGGCCCGCCCTTGAACTACTTCATCTATCCCTACGTGGAAGTCGACGGAAAGCCGTTCGATCAGATCGCCCACCGCTTTCACTTTCAGGACGTGGTGACTGCGTCTGAGAGCGAGACGTCCGACGGCTGATTCTGAGCCGTTTTTCACAAGAACTGGCACGACCAGGGGGACTCGCTCCGCGCGACGATTCCGTCAAGATGCCAACATGAACTCTTCCGATATCAACGCCGAACAGCTCGCGAGCTGGGTCCGGGACGCGCGGACACGCACGCTGGAGCGCTAAGTGGAACTGGGTCGCACGTGTCGCCGACTGGAATGATGAGCAGGACAGGCAGAAGCGTATAGCCCAGTCCGCCGCTGTTAACCCGCTAGTTTTGGCTCGCGATCCAAAAATCGGTCACCACCCCCCCCCCCCCAAGAAGCTGATGATCGGCGACCCGCTCCCAGAGGCCCAGGATCTGTTACCCACGGCGGAACGGCTTGAGTGGGCGATGGCGAAAGCAGACGGCCGACATTCCACGGAACTTCCACCGGGTTTCTACGGTTGCGCGGTTGCGCGGAAATCCGATGGACTAAGGGGGGTCGGCGTTGACCAGAGCTTTTAACGGTCGTGAGATGGTCACGATGCGGGCTGGTCTCGTTGTTTCCCGCGACGTCTAGCTCAGGAGTACTCGCACACGATCTTTGGGCCGACCAATAATGGCGGCGTCCTCGGTCACGACCAGCGGCCGCTGTAACAACTGCTTATGCTTCACCAGAATGTCGACAATCTGACCTTCGGTTGCCACATCGGCGTCCACGAGTCCCAACTTCCTAAACTTTGAGTCACGACGAACCAGCGCCGTGGGAGGATCTTCGAGCTTGGCGATGATAGTCCGTAATGCCTCAGCGTCAGGGGGAAACTGCATGTAGTTCACCTCTTCAAACTCCACTCCCAATTCGTCAGCAATGCGCACGGCATTGACCGATGAGTTTCAATGCTTGTTGTGAAAAATTTTGACCTTAGCCATGCCCCTGATCATACGTGGAGCGTTGAGTAGCGGTTCCCGACTGGTACCGCTACTTCCCCCACCCCGATAGTGTGTCCCTGAGACGCTTCCACCGAGTTTACTGTCACGGATGCGCAGTCAGGTCAGCTACGCCGTGTCCTCAGCTGCCTACTACGACAGTCGTAACCCCCGTCCCCGTTGAACCGCCCGCGACGGACGTGATAGGTTGCCCACAGACGTGGCCGATCTTCCCTCGCCACTACGCGGCGGGCCTCTAGATTCACGGCGATATCGTGAGAAGACGCCGATGACCTACACGACGATACGAGGAGCGGAAAAGCATTCAGCGGAGCATCAGCAGCACGTAGACCGCGCAGTAGACGTGTTGTTCAAGGAGTTCGGCGAAAGCCACGCGGGGAAAGTCCAGTTACGTTGGCTCCTAGCTAACCCGCGACATGTCCTCCTAGTCTCCGACAAAGCAGTGGCACTCGTATTAGCTGCTGGCAAGGAAGGTCAGAAGCTCCATTTGATGTGGGTGGAGGAGAAAGCCCGAGGCCAAGGCATTGGTAGTGCGCTACTGAAACACATCCTTTCGGCCTACACGGCTGACCATTTGATGGAGTTGAATTGCCCTGCGGTACGCGAAGACTTCTACAAGCGCCACGGCTTTCACCGACTCTTTACGGCTACGGAGGATCCCTACGTCTATATGGCCGGTCCTGGAGAGAGTGAGTCAGACGTTCTGCGTCGGTTGTCCGCAAAGCATCCCGCTAGACGCTTTCGGTCGGGTCACGTATAAGAAAGTCGCAGCTCCCATTACCAGGGCCGCTTCACCGTGATCGCCGCCGCGACCTGAATACGTTCGGTGGCTCGCCCGACACTCCGGTCCACCAAGCTATTCGCGGCACCGAGGCGTACCTGTTCGCTAGTGGCGTTGGTGACGAGATCCTCAAGCGTCGCGACCGCCCGTGGTGCCAAGTTCCGCAGGCGTAGATCAGCCAACTCGACAGCCGCCGCCGCTCTGGCTAGGGCCTGTGGACTTGACCCGCCGTGATTCTTGCAGACTCGCTGACCTCGCATCGCGAACTTGTTGCAGAGCCGCCCAGAGCGGTTATGTCCGATGCAGAGGCGAGCGTCACGTTGGTCGATGTCTGTCACCTTCATGGGGTCCTCTATCTTCAGGGGGGTCATCTTCATTGAAACGAAAATTGGCGAGTATGTCATTCGGTCGCCTATATAGATGTTAGAGACCTCGTCGCGGTTTTTGGATCCGTTCAAAGCGCCGGACGGTGCTAAGCACCACAGGATTTCAAAGTCCGTGGTTACCATGCGGTCTCCATCGAATCGTACCAGCGGACCGTCGCCGGCGCTGACTATCTGCTGGTCGTTTGCCCTACTCGGCGCGCGGCAGTGCGAAGGCGATGAGCCGTGGGCCGCCGCCGACCGTGAGCGCGATGTACTGGCGGCCGTCGACCATGTACGTCATCGGTGTCCCGATGGCCCCGCTTGGCAGGTCGACGGACGCCAGTTCAGTCCCGTCTGCCTTGTCGTAGGCGACCATCCGCGGCCCGTCGGTCGTCCCTCCAGCCGTCAGACAGTAGATCAAAAGACTCTTGGTCAAGAGTGGGCCATTGTTGGCATTGTCGCCGCCGAGCGGTGCCAAGTCGAGATCGCGCAGCAACGGGTTGCGTCGGTATCGATTCCCCTCACCGGTGGGAACGACCCAGATGTGCTCCCCGGTATTCATGTCGATGGCCGTCATGCGGGAGTACGGCGGCTTCACCAGCGGTAGCCCCTGCGGCCCTCGCGGTAGTGCCGGCCGCGCCGGGTGCGCGCTCCCGGGTCCCAATGTGCCACTCCGGATATAGCGCAGATCCGACACGTCCGGATCTGGCTCGGTAAGGACAACCATCGTGGGCGCCGTGCGGGACGGCACGTAGAGCACGCCGGTGTTGGGATCAACGGCTGCGCCTCGCCAGTTCGCCCCCCCGTCGGGGCCTGGGAGTTGAATCGTTCCTCGGGTAGCATCCTCGACGTAAAGTGAGGGCGGCGTGAAAATGGGTCCGAGCCGGTAGTGGCTCGCAATCGAAAGCGCTTCGGAGCGCAGCTCCGGCGTGAAGTCAATCAGGTCATCTGTCGTGATACCCTGTCGCTCGAATGGCGCCGGGCGTGTTGGAAAGGGCTGGGTCGGTGCTGCTCGCTCGCCTGGCACGTCGGAGGGTGGCACCGGACGTTCTTCGATCGGCCAGACCGGCTCGCCGGTGATCCTGTCGAGCACGTAGGTGAACCCTTGCTTTGTCACCTGCGCCACCGCCTTCACCCGCCGTCCGTCTACGGTCAAATCCACCAAGTTCGGTGCGGAAGCCGTATCGTAATCCCACAGACCATGGTGCACAAACTGGAAGTGCCAGACGTGCTCGCCAGTTTCCACGTCCACACACACCAGGCTTTCGGCGAACAAGTTGTCACCGAGTCGGTGCCCGCCGTAGTAGTCGCTTGCAGGGGTACCGGTTGGCAGGTAGACGTAGCCGGCCTCCTCGTCGGCGCTCATCATGCTCCACACGTTGCTGCCCCCCGAGTAGCGCCAGGAGTCACTCTCCCAGGTCTCGACGCCGAGATCATCGCTCCGAGGAACGGTGTGAAACACCCAGCGACGTGCCCCGGTTCGCACATCGAATGCCTGGACGTGGCCTGCCGGCCACTCCTTGAGATTGGGGCGGTCGGTCATCGACGATCCGACGATCACGACGTCCCTGACGACGATCGGCGGCGAGTTGACTGACACGTAGTACGACTCGCCGGCCGCCAGCTGAGGACGCTTGCCGCGCTCAGCCCCCGGAATGCCGGTCGTAAGATCCACCCTCCCGTTGTTGCCGAACTCGGAGATCGGCGCGCCGGTCCGAGCGTCGATCGCCACCAAGTAACCATCATTGGTGCCAAACAGAATTCGCCCGTTGGTCCCTTCAGACCAGTAGGCGACGCCACGCGTCTGGAATCCGATCACGTTGGCGGGGGGGCCACCTGTATAGCTCTCGGGATCGTAGACCCAGCGAGTGCGGCCCGTCGTGGCGTCGAGCGCCGCGATCTGCCCCAACCCGGTGCTGACGAACAGCACCCCGCCGACCATCAGGGGGGTGGCCTTGAATCCGGCCCCGCGCAACCGGGCGTCGTTACGGTGAGCGGCGAGGATCCGAACGTCGGCAGTGTCCCAGCTCCAAGCGATGCGAAGCTGGTCAAAGTTGCTGGCGGTGATCTGGTCCAGCGGCGAGTACTTGGTGCTGGCGTTGTCCGCACCGTAGCTGCGCCATTCACCCTGAGACACGCTTGTCTGTGCCTGGACTGTGGGGAGTGAGACACCGAACAGGCCGACGAAAGCGCCGACGGCACCCAGCCGACGGGACCAACCTGTCATGATTGCCGCTTCCCTTAAGCCCCGGCCTGTCGCGGCCCGGGCCAGTTCATTGCTATTACTATCTTACTGGAGCGTGAACCACAAGGGCTCTGTCGGCATTGACGCCCCTATCATGTAAGGCCGAAACATCAAGACACTCTTCAACTTCGATCCACCCGCCACCGATGAAGAGGTCCGGGCGGCATCGGAGCAGTTCGTGCGAAAGCTCAGCGGGTTCACCAACCCATCGAAGGCGAACGAGGCGGTGTTCGACGAAGCGGTCGACGATGTCAGCGCGATCGCCCGGAAACTGATCGATTCGCTCGTCACGAACGCACCGCCGCGCAACCGTGAGGTGGTCGCGGAACGGGCGCGCGCCCGTGCCGCGGAACGGTTCGGCGCGGGCGCCGGATAGCGGCGCTCAAGGTCGCGTCACGATCGGCGTTGCCGGCTCCCTGAGGCCGGGATGCCCAGCGTCGACTCGCTGTTGGGAGACCAACGCGGACGCCTTTAGCGCCAGCTCATCATGATAGAATTGCCACCACGGCAGATTCTCACAAAGAGAGGTACGAGATGGGCCCATTCAAACGGCCGCTCCGGTGGGTCGTATCACTGTCGCTCGGCGCGATCGTCGCCGCGCTCACCATCCCCAGCGCCCAGACTTCGCCAGGGCAACTCCTTGTTCTGCTCAGGGATGCCAGCGCCCTCGCGATCGTTGACCCCGCGAGCCGAACGGTCCTCGCGCGAGTGCCGACCGTGAAGGATCCCCACGAGGTGACGGCGTCGGCGGACGGTCAGCTCGCGTTCGTGGCGAGCATGATCGAGGGGATTTCGGTCATCGACATCGCCGCTCGAAAGGAGATCCGCCGGGTCGACACGGGACCAGGCAGCCAATCGCACGACGTGCTCTTCGCCGACGGCAAGGTCTACTTCACGATCGAAGGCTACAAGTCCATCGGACGCTATGACCCGTCCACGGACGAGATCGACTGGACGATGGGCATCGGCCAGGACGGCACACACATGCTCGTTCTCGACCAGAATACGAACACGATGTTCGTGCCGAACACCCGTTCCAACTCGGTCACGATGGTGGAGGGCGTGATGTCCGGCCCTGGTGAGTCGAAGCTCACCGTGATTCCGATTCCGGGCGAGCTGCCGGAAGGCATCGACCTGTCGCCCGACGGCCGGGAGATCTGGACGGCGACGCGGAACGACGGCAATGTGTCGATCGTAGATGTGGCAAGCCGGAGCGTCGTGCAGACACTCACCCTCGGAATGAAGGACGCGAACCGCTTGAAGTTCACGCCAGACGGCAAGGTGCTGATCCTCGACGGCGAGGGGGCCTCCCTGGTGGTGCTCGACGCGGCCTCACGCGAGGTGGTGAAGCGGGTCTCGCTGGGCACGACCGATACGGGCGACGGCGCGATCCTCGTCGCGCCGGATGGTCAACGCGCGTACCTCGGACTCAGAGCCGTGGACCGCGTTGCCGTGCTCGACCTGGACACCCTCGAGGTCACGCACGAGGTGCAGATGGGCGACGGCGCCGGCCCCGGCTGCATGTTCTGGATTGGAGCATCGTCCTGAGGCAAGGGGTGGGCCCGATCCGGCCCGAAAACATCCAGGTTGTTTCCCATGCCGGGACGGTCGTGGTCCTCGCTTCTTCCCCAGAACCGACCCGATCACGCTGGACGACAAGGACGTCGAGTTCATCGTCAAGCTGAGCCGGCTGGAGGTCAAGGAGAAGTGCGAGTTCGCCGACATGACGTTCGGCGGTCAGCTGGTGCTCGAACCCCAGGTTGACCGGTCTTCGCCTCGACACAGACGAGGTATCCGGCCCCGGTGCCCCAGAGGATCCGTTCGTCGTCCACGCCGTCGGTCCAATAGGCGACCCCCCGCGCCGTCCAGGGATTGCTCATCGGCGGCGTCCCTTCCTCCGTACCCCTTCGGATTGAAGACCCAGAGCGTCTCGCCGGTCGTCGCGTCGACCGCGACTCCTTGCCCGAGGGGCGTGTTGAAATAGAGGACGCCACCGACCATGAGCGGCGTGGCCTGTAGGCGTGATGCAAGCGGCGGGTGACCGGGTCTGTAGAGCTCGGGGTTTTCTTCGACGAGCGATTCGACGATGGTGTCGAGTGGTGCTGACCACTCACCACCGCCGGGGGTTGATCGGCTGATCAGCGTGTCGACCGACGTCCACTCCCAGGCTATTTCAAGGTCTGCGAAATTACTCGCGCCGATTTGATCGAGCGGGGAGTACTTCTTCCCACCGATGTCCCCCGCGTAGCTCCGCCATTCGCCGTTCGACGTGTCGTAGGTTTGCCAGGGGCCAGTGGAGCCTCCCGGTTGCGCCTGTGCCACCGGGGCGACGGCTAACAGCGTGAGAGTGAGAAGGACACTGAGCGAGAGAAACCTATGCATAGAAGGACCCCGTTTCCAGGCGGCCTCCATCGAATCGTACCATGCGGTCTCCATCGAATCATCATAATCTGGGTGTGGCGGGGGTACCGTTGGGGACACCAAACTAGATCGAATCGTCTCCATCAAAACGAAAAATGGCGCTCATGTGATGCGGTCGGCTATATAGATATTCGCGACCCCGCCGCGGTTTTCGGATCGGCTCACATCGCGCCAGAGAAAACGGTCGACCGGGGGTCGGCTTACCGGGGCCTCTTAAATCGCTAGAAGGGCAGGGGGGGGCACAAATGTGGGCACACTTTTAGTTCCCACTGCACCACTAGATCAAAAAACCCTTGGAAAGATTGGCTCCTCAGAGTGGACTCGAACCACTAACCCTCCGGCTCGACGCGAAGGTCGATACGGTATCGAAAGCCGTCAAGCGACGGTCGACCATCTTCACGAAAGTGGACGGGAGGGACGGCGTGTCACGGGTGGCCCTTCTGGCGCGAGACGACGAATGAGGGGTAGGTCAGCAGAAGCCCCTTAAAATCAGTAACTTAAATTATCCCTGGCGTCCACAAAGGCACCACCGGACACGTGTCCGGACACCCTCACCGGACATTTATCGGACATGCGTCCGGCAGGTAGCTGGCTGATGCGGATTAAGGCAGTAAAGACGGGTGGTTCTTTCACCGGACAGGTGTCCGGAACTCACCGGACAGACACCGGACAGACACACACCCCCCCATAAGGGGGTGTGTCCGGTAGAGTTGTCCCTCCCTCATTCAGGCCCACCCCGCCTTCGCCGAGGAGGGTGATGATGTCGTAATGACCAAGCTGCGAACCCTCGCAGCGTCCGAGTGTCAGCCTATTTCGGCGCCTCCGCGTCCGTCGCCCGCGCGGAGCGGAGCACGAGCTCAGCCGCATAGTTCCCCTCGTGACAGGCGTACTCGTAAATGGCGCCGGTGCCGGGAGACGGCCGCATGAAGAGGCGCGCGGTCCAGGGCTGTGTCCAGGTCGACGGATCGTCCAGCGTGTACTCGTACTGCAGTGTCTCCGGACCGACCCGCGAAAACCGTTCGATCACCTTCACGTCACGCGTCGAACCGCTGGTGCCACGCAACAAGTTGGTGGTCTCGACCACGAGCGTGTCCCTCTCCCAGTGTCCGCGCGAGCTTCCCATCTTGCTTCGCGGGCCGAGCTGGCCCGGCTCCGCATCGCCAATCGGAATGAACCGGCTCTCGTGATACATCTCCATTCGGATAGCCACCATGTCGATCGTCTGGAAGATCTGATAGTTGCTGTTGTAGCCGCGTCCGGTCAGCAGCGCGTTCCCGCCCCGGCAGAGCACTCCTGGGTCGAGGCGAGCCAGCTCTTGGGTCGGTGTCTCGGGTTCCGCCGGCGCCGGGGCGAACCGTCGTGCCCGGGCCTGCTTCCTCCGCTCCTCCGCCTCGGGTGTCATCGGCGGAAGGCGCCCGTTCAGCGGATCCATGATGAGCGACGTACGGTTGTCGAACCATCGGCCGCCCATCCACTGCTGGCCGTAGCTCCAAAATGGCCGTCGAGGTGCCGGCTCCTTGTCCTTCAGAGAGGCCAGCGCCTGCAGGAAGACGGCGTCCCCAAACACGGCATCGTCCCCTTCGTTGAGGGAGTCGACGGCGGCTGCCTGCAGCGCCGCTACCTCCTCGTCGGTGAGCGTGGTCCTGTCGCCCAGCGCTTCCGGCCGCTGCAGCGGCGTCGCTGAGTCGCTGGCCCAGATGCCTTGGAGGTCAGGTCGACCGTCCGTCAGACGCGGCACCTCCCACCCATCCGGCGCGTGCTGCGCCGATGCTGCCGTTGGCGCAACGGTTACCGCCGCCGCCACGAACGCCGCCACGATACATTGCCTGCTCATGCGCTACTTCCCCCGCCAGGATGCGACGGTGCGGCCACTATACGCGATCTTCGCGACACCCCAGTTACCTTCCCGAGTACAACTCGACGCCGGGAAAGGACGTGACCAAGGAGAACCAGGCCTTACCCGAGAAAAACAAAAAGGCTGGTTAAGGGAAAAGCACTACCAGGGCCGCTTCACCGTGATCGCCGCCGCGACCTGAATGCGCTCGGTGGCTCGCCCGATCGACCTATCGACCAAAGAATTTTCAGCCTGAAGGCGCACCTGTTCGGAGCTGGCGCTGGTGACGAGAGCTTCAAGCTCGGCGACCGCGCGAGGGGCTAGGCCACGGATCCGCAACTCGGCCAACTCGACAGCCGCCGCCGCTTTGGCCAGTGCTTGCGGGGCCTTACCGCCGTGCATCATGCACACGGTTTGGCCCTTCATCGCCCACCGTCCGCACAGCTGTTTGGTCCGTGTGCTTTTCGCCGTGCATCGACGGGGATGGCGTGTAGGCTGCGGGTTATCGGTGTGTACCATTGGTTCCCCCATACGATGTGTCCCCTTGAACCATCACGTCGGACCAAAAAACAGCGGGTATGTTCGGCGGTCGGGCATATAGATATATAGAGATCGCTCGCGGTTTTCAGATCCCTGGTGAATTCCCCGACGAAAAACGGACGACCGGGGTGCCTTGACCCGCCTCTCGGCTTGATTGATCCGAGGGCAGCCAGAATGTTTGGGGGTACCGTTGGGGGTACCGCTCTAGGTGGTGAAAACAGAAGTCATGCATTTGGTGTGACTTATGTCGTCAGTTCGAATCCAATGGACACCAGCGCGACAAGCGCGAGACCGGCCCCAATGAAGAACGCGTAGCGGTAGTCGTCTAAGGTGTCGAACACACGACCGACAATGATCGAACTGATGAGCCCGGCCACTCCGTAGGCGGCGAACAGCAGACTGCAGTTCAGACCTGTGTGGTTTGTGACGACTCAGCAGCACCAAGGTGCATGCGCCGTTCGAGCTCTGAAAACCCCTTCGCTGCTGCTGGTTCTGGCCACAAAACAGCAACGACCACCGCCACAAGAAAAGCAAGCGGGATCGACACGATACCAGGATTCCGCAACGGAAAAATTGCCGCGGCGTTACCAAGAATATCTACCTGAATTGCTGGTGAGAGATAGATCAGCAAGAGACTCGCCGCCGTGCCAGTGAGCATACTGGCTTGCGCTGCGCGCGTCGTGAAGTTTCGCCAGTAGATTGAGAGTAACAACGCTGGAAAGTTAGCGCTTGCAGCGATCGCAAAGGCGAGACCGACCATGTAGGCCACATTTTGTCCTTCGAACGCGATCCCCAGAACAATCGCTACCACGCCGAGCAGTGCTGAAGAGGTGCGTGCCACACGCAACTGCTCCTTCTCAGAGGCGACGCCATTCCGAATCACATGTACCCACAGGTCGTGCGAGAGCGCGGCAGCGCCGGCCAGCGTCAATCCCGCGACCACCGCAAGAATTGTGGCAAACGCGACGGCTGAGATGAAACCCATGAAACCTGGCCCTCCAACCGCATCAGCCAATAGCAATGCTGCCATGTTGCCGCCCGCGTCAACGCCGCGGATGGAATCCTGACCAACGATCACCATCGCGCCGAAACCGAGAATGAAGGTGAGTAAGTAGAAAATGCCAATGAACGCCGTCGCGTAGGATACCGATGCCCGGGCTGTGCGTGCATCCGGAACCGTGTAGAACCGCATCAGGATGTGTGGAAGGCCAGCCGTGCCCAACATCAAGGCCAATCCAAGCGAAAATGCCTCTATCGGGTCAGAGACCAACCCACCCGGACCCAAGACACCGGCACCGTACTGATCGGCCGCTTCCTGAAAAAGCGCCAGCGGACTATACCCGAAACGCGCAAGGGCAAAAGCTGCCAACAGAAAAGCCCCAGACAGTAAGAGGACTGCTTTGACGATTTGCACCCAGGTGGTGGCAATCATGCCCCCGAAGAGCACATAGGCCAACATCACAGTACCGACGATGATGACAGCTAGCTCGTACTGTAATCCAAACAGTAATTGGATGAGCTTACCGGCACCTACCATCTGCGCAATTAGATAGAATGCCACCACGGCTAATGAACCGACCGCGGCAGAGACCCGTACCGGAACCTGGCGCAATCGAAACGCAACGACGTCTGAGAATGTGTAACGTCCGATATTTCTGAGAGGTTCCGCGATCAGAAACATTACGATTGGCCAGCCAACTAAGAACCCGATGGAATAGATGAGCCCGTCAAAACCGGACAATGCAACCAATCCAGCTATGCCAAGAAAGCTAGCCGCGCTCATATAATCACCTGCGAGGGCCAGGCCGTTCTGAAGAGCGGTGACACTTCGACCAGCGGCGTAGAAGTGCTCAGCGTTACGCGTGCGCCTCGCAGCGAAGTAAGTAATACCGAGCGAAAGCGCGATGAATAGAAAGAAACCCGTTATTGCGACAAGGTTTGGTTCACCTAGGCCACTCGTCACAACCGTCCTCGGAGCGCAGCCACGCTAGCGTCATAGTGCAGGTTTGCCCATCGGACATAGACCCAGATGAGTACCCATGCTGCAACGATCACGAGCACGCCAACCAGCATGCCGAGACTAAGCCCAGGTCTCAGGAGCATCGCCAGTAGAGGCTTATTAAACGCGACTAAACCGATGAAACAAAAGTACAGCGCCATCATGGCGATGGTTAACCCACCAGCCACGCGCCAACGGGCCACGTTTAAACGTCTCAGGTTGTCAGAGGAAGACATGACCACAGGGGGAGTGCAAGGGTATCGAGCCTCGGCCTGAGCGTCAATATCTAACTGGCTGATATGGGTTGGGCAGCCTACCCGAAGCAGTAAAGTACGCCATCCTGCGATCCGATGACAACCTTGCCGTCCGCGATGGCTGGCGACGCCGAGAGTGGTGCCGCGGTGTCGAATTCCCACAGCTTCGTGCCGGTTTCGACGTCGAGGACATAGAGTCGCCCGTCGCCAGACCCGATATAGACCTTGCCGCCTGCGGCAGCGGGTGATGAATCGACGCGCGCGCGGGTCGTGAACGTCCAGACTTCGGCACCCGTGACTTCGTCAATAGCGTGCACCATCCGATCGCGACCGCCGATGATCACCTTTCCGTCGATGTTGAGTGCCGATGAGTAGAAGGGGAAGTGCCGGGTGTGGTGTTCATACCGCCAAAGCAGTTCGTGGCTCGAGAGGTCCAGTGCGATCACCTCGTTGTCGAAGGTTCCGAAATAGGCACGCGAGCCATTGACGACTGGCGAGGCTGCCGTGTAGGCGCCGGCCGCAAGATTGACCACTTCTTGACCGTCGACTACGCGTATGCCTCGAAAGACCGCATCGCACCCTCCGAAATACGCGATGCCATTGGCGACGGCTGGCGTTGCATGAACGTAGTTGAGAGTCTCGTGCTTCCACACCAGCTCTCCCTTCGCAATCGTGAGGGCGTAGAGGAACCCGTCGTAAGATCCGATGAGCACGTGCCCATCCACGATGATCGGCGAGGACTTGATCTCGCCCTGGGTCTGGTAGGTCCACTTTGGCTCGCCCGTCGATCGATCGACCGCATGGAGGACTCCCGCAAGATCGCCGACGAACACGAGACCGTCTGCGATCGCCGGTGAGGACTCGCCGATCCCGATATCTTCGCTCGCCTGATAGCGCCACCGCTCGGTTCCGGTCTCGAGGTCGAGGGCGATGAGTTGACCGAGGTACGTGCCGACGTAGACCGTCCCGTCGACGATCGCGGCTGAGGAATCAATTGATTCACCGGCATCGAACGTCCAGAGCAGCTCGAGTTCGTCTGGAACCGCTGCAGCCGAGACGCCGGAGAGCTCCGGGGTGCCCCGGAACTGCGGCCAGGCGTCGGCAGGGGCCGTTGGCATTGTGGCGGCCATCTGCGTGTACACCACCGCTGGCAGGCTGATCATGAGACTGATGGTGACTAAGGGTTGGACAAGAGAGGCTAGTACGCGCATTGATAAACCTCCAGATCGTCTGACGGGCCGAACGGTTGCGGATTGAACGTGCTGGTCCACTGTGGACTGGCTGTTTCTGCTAGGGTTGCGAGGTCCGACTCTCGTACTTCGGCCGTTCGGAGGTAGACGGGGAATCCGGCGGCCTTTCCGATTTCGACGAGGCGAGCCGCCAAATAGTCCCCGGTCGGGTCGGTAAGCCCAGGGTCAGCGACGAGTAGCGGCCGCCTGAAGCCCAGTGCGCGCGCGAGTTCGCCGAGACGGTTGAGTGTGCCCGGCCCGAACACGAGGCGTGTCGAGAGCGTGAAGTCGAAGGGGGTCATTTTTTCTCGGCTTCGGTTCGCAGGGCCTTCACCGAATTCACCACTTGTGCTGCAGTCGTCATGATTTCGTCGGTGGTATTGAACCGGCCGAGTGAGAACCGAACGCTGCCTTTAATCCGTCCCTCAGAACAGCCGATAGCGCCGAGCACATAGCTGGGCTGTAGTTGTGCGCTCGTGCATGCGGAACTGGAAGATACTGCAATTTCTGGCATCCGCTTCATCAGGGTCTCTCCATCCACCCCATGGAAGCTCAGATTAGTCGTGTTGGCCAATCGCTGTGTGCGATGACCATTGACCTCGACCCCATCAAGGTTAGAGCAAATCTCGGTCTCCAACTGGTCACGCAGCAGCCGCACTCCGTTGTCCGCCGGAAGTGTAGCGGCTACACCCATACCGACGATGCCAGGAACGTTGAGCGTTCCAGATCTTCTACCCCGTTCATGTCCGCCTCCGTAGAGTAAGGCCTCACAGCGCACGCGCGGATCGCGCCGGCGGACATAGAGCATGCCAATCCCTTTCGGGCCGTGAATCTTGTGGCCGCTCGCGCTTAAGAGATCAATTCCCATTGCGTTCACGTCGATGGGTTCTTTACCGAAGGATTGTGTTGCGTCCGTATGGAAAAGCACCGCCCGTTCCTTGCAGAGTTCGCCGATTTCTGCAATTGGCTGGAGAACGCCAATCTCATTGTTGGCGTGCATGACGGAAATCATCAGAGTTTGATTTGTGATGGCCTTCTCTAGTCGATCCAGATCGAGACAGCCGTCAGAATCAACACCGAGATAAGTCACAGCGAAACCGCGTTTTTCGAGAACCTCGCATGGATCAAGGACCGCTCGGTGTTCAGTCGTGACCGTAACAAGATGTTTCTTCTTATAGGCAGAAGACTGGGCAACTCCCTGCAGCGCGAGGTTGTCTGATTCTGTTGCGCCGCTCGTCCAGACGATCTCGCGAGGATCTGCTCTGACCACGGATGCAACCTGTTCGCGAGCCGTTTCGACGATCCTTGCCGCATCGCGTCCAAGAGAATGATGGCGGCTCGCAGGATTCCCGAAGTTCATGGCAAAAAACGGAATCATGGCTTCAAAAACACGTGGGTCGACAGGTGTCGTCGCATTGTGATCGAGATAGATCATTTCAAGGCCGAGACCGCAAAGATCAGCGGATAGAGTTTCTCCGAGTACCAGAGTTTCGCGAAATATAAACCGATTGGTGATGGTTCAAAATCAGTACGCTCCTCAAGCCACCGCGCTCCCCGTTCGTCATTGAGCGCTGCCACGGCAAGGGCAGTTTCTTCGATCGTACCAAAGCTTCCATCCGGTCTTTGGGTGGAGGACAGAAATTGTTTTCCCCGCTGTCGAGCCTCCGGAGTGAGCAACTCACCGCACCGGAGGACCAGTGCCGTACCGTAGATAGGATTTGTCTGGGCTGTGGTCCACGGATTGCCGAACCAAAGCGGAATCCAGGAGCCATCCGGTTCCTGGGTTTGCAGGAGATGCTGTGTCGCGCGGTCCATCGCATTATCGATGCGGGGGTCGAGGGAATGCCAGGCCTGCCAGGCCCTCAACGCGTGGGCAGTGAGATCCGGACTGCTTCGGTCAAAAGGGAATTTCCCCCAGCCCCGACAGAACGTTGGGATGCCACCGTCCTTGTTCTGGAGGTCGATTAGCCACTTTACGCCCGCTGTTGCAGCGGTCCGGATTTCTGGATCATCACCGAGGACTGAGAGTGCAAGAAGAGCGCCTGAGGTATCGTCCCCGTCAGGAACACCGCCAGAGCGGTCGGTCCATGACCAGCCACCTGGCTCGGACTTCGTATATGGATGCACGACTTTGTACTGCTGACCGAGTAGCCAGTCCTTCAGGTAACTCCTTTCCATTGGAGAGAATGCCTCTACACCCAGCGCATTGATCGCAAGTGTGGTTACCCACGTCGAAAGATTCGTGTCGATTGGCCAACTTCCGTCTTCACGCACGGACTTAGTCAGAAAGTTGATGCCTTTCTGTGTCACGGGGTGTTCTGTCAAGTCGCTTCCGGCGAGACTCATCGTCACAAAACTCGTTAGCGGCGTCGCTTCAAGAAAGCCACCCGATTCGGGTTGGATGGATTCCAGAACACGCAGCGTCTTCTGTTGCGTCAAGTTACGCATTCGACGGCGCAGCGGTTGTTCGGTCGGCTGATGATGATGTTGCGCTTGTCCGATCGCGATCAGTGCGGGAAGTGCGTAACTAACGACAGGAAGTCCGAACCACTTAAACCACGAATGGGGCAAGGCCGCAATTTCAAAAGGGAGTGTTGGGATGTGCTCCCACCCGAACCGGCCGGCTAACGCGCAGTGCGTGAGTATCGGCACCGAAAACGTCTGGTCTTCTCCATAGACGCGACTGATGGCCTTCGTGAGGGACTCAGGGGAAAGTGTCCCCACGCGCTCTTTAAGCCAACCTTCCGTGCGGCCAACGGCCGAAGAACCGTGCATGGCGAGTGTAGCCCATGCGAGCGTTGTGGTGCTGATGTTGCTCGGACAGCCATCAGCATCACCGAATCCACCGTCGCTATTCTGATGTTCATTTAGCCAGCGTACGCCCTTGCGTACAAGCTTGTCGTTTCGACGAGCGAGCGTCAGTGCGCACACAGCTGTTGCCGTCGAGAGCGCGCTCGACGAAAGTTTGCCCTCCCAGTGGCCTGCGCTAGTGCGTTGCGCGAGTAGCCGCTCACGCAAGGCTGAGATGTCCCATCGCGAGGAGTGCGTAATAGGTGTATTCGCAGTCTGGCTCATCATCTGCCCAACTCCCGAAAAACGCTTTGCCTGTCCAGAGCGTGTCGAGAAAATCGAGTGTCTTCTCCTTTAGGTGCCCAAGTGATACTTGCTGACCCGAGAGGGCGTGCAACGCCGTCGCTGTTGACAGCAGATCCGGCATCGGTGCGTCTTGCGTTGCGGAAAAGCCACCCGTTGGATGCGCCTGTGCCAGGAGCCAGTTCACAGCGTTCTCTGGAACCGGCAACTGCATTTGCCGTAGGAGCGTCACTGCCGCGGCAGTCGTCGGCGTCGTGTCGGCTAACGTTCTTTCCTGTAGGGGAAACGGTTTCGGTTGCCTTTTCAGATCCTGAAGTGCGCCCCAGGCGAGAAAGCTTTGATAGATACTGTGGCGGTCCCAACGCTCTTCAATCTTTCCTGCTAGATCCGGTGCCGGTTGCTTCAATGTTGCCCAGCACCGGGCGAGGCAGCACAGATGCACGAGGTCCAGGTTATCACCGTCTCCGAAGCTTTCCAGAAAACGTCGTGCGTGGGGCGGAACCTCGCGCTGCAGAGCGATTAGACCCTCTAGAGCGAAGACGGTGTAGTAGAGGTCGCTCTGACCTGCGCGGTCTGTCGCTCCACCATCGTCGTTGAACTGAGAAAGGAAAAATTCGGCGACCGGGTCAGCGGCTTCCTGAAGGAGAGTCGGTGCCAGTCGCGCGACTTGTAGCATTTCGAGCCTCAAACTCACTGCAGTAACCCTCGATGAGTTTCTCGCGAAAAATTTTTCCGACGATGCGGCGCATCAGTCCCTTAAGGGTTGGGCTCGACAGGAATCGCAGCGACCGGATCGCGTCTTCTTTGTAGGCTTCAAGGAGGTCCTCGGTCTTGTCGAGTGCCCCGCACTTTTTCACGATGCGGCGCACATCAGTCTGAAGTTCTTGGGTGCCCGACTGGATCACTGTTGCGATCCGCTGTTTTTCTGCACCCTCAGCACGCCTGTGTGCAATGGCGAGGATCAGCGACAGACGAACTTGTTCCAGGTCGTTGGAGTCGGCTTCTCCTTTAAAGTCCTCAAGATCATCCTTAATCTGATAGGCGATACCCAGTGATTCGCTGTACTTACAGAGGACGTCGTGCGTCTTAGCATCCGCGTGGCCCAGGATTGCCCCTAGGCGTAGAGCAACCTCGAAGGCGGCGGCGGTCTTCTCCCGGAAGATTTCCAGGACTTGCATTGAAAGCAGCGGCTTGGGGGCACGGACCCATAGTAGCTCGCGGCCTTGGCCGCGGCTGAGCGTCACGTGGCCCTTGGCGGCAACCGTAACTAGGTCCACCTGGTCGAGCTCCCCGAGTAATCTATAGCCTTCGCCCACCAAAAAGTCGCCGACGTTCAACGCGACAGGAACTCCGACTTCAGCATGCAGTGTCGGGCTGTTGTAGCGCTGCTCGTCGCCATCCTCAATGTCGTCGTGAACCAAGGAGGCTTTGTGGAAGCATTCAATCGCGACGGCGGCCTTCTTTAGGGTCGTCGTCAACTCGGGTTCGCTTTCCTGATGGTCGCTCTTGAGTGCCAGATAGGTGCACGTGGCGAGGTACGGACGCCAGCGTTTTCCATCCTTTGCTAGCCACTCACGTGCGATCAGTGCGGTCTCGTCCCCGGCCGTTCCCATAATGGCGTTAAGCGAGTCCTTTGTGAACCATCCGCGGACTTCAGTCTTGAGAGCGTCGAGGTCGAGGCGATGGGTCTTGTCGTCGGACGTCAAGTGAATCAGGTCCCAGACCCAATCAAGGTCCACCGTCGTGTTGATACAGTCGTCTTGCAGGAGTGGAATGGCGACGCCCGGGATGGCTGCTGCTTCCATGTGCGGGAAGCATTTCTCCAGCACATTGATGCAGCTAACTCCTACGATTGCCTCGATCTTTCCTGTTTCAATCATCGACCGAACGATTGCGGAGCCCTCTGCCACGAGTACGGCGTAACCCAAACGTTCGGCTTCGACAGTCAGATCCTGGATTGAGCAGAGTCCGCACTCTTTGCAGAGCAGCCCGAACTCGTCGAATGGTGCCGGGCATCGTTCCTCTACCCGCAGACATTTAGGAATGAGTAGTAATCGCCGGTTATACGGAATTTGTGCCAGGGAGTCCATCCAGGCAGCATTACTGACCAGAATAGAGACGTAATCGTTGTAGGCTGGATCAAGGTTGGTCTCTCTTAGGACCGTTCTGGTGTGTTCAGAGAGTTCGTCCATTGTGAGCGGCGGAATGGCGCCCACTTTCTTGACGTAGTCCTCGGTGAATCGCTTCAGACGGACCCGCACGTGTTTGTCGTCGGGAATGTTCGACTGCGCCGGTCGGTACGTTTGGCGTGGTACCGGCAGGGGTAACTGCAACGGCACACCGCCATTCTCAAGTGCGTCTGTTGGGTCCGGGTTCATGCGATCTGCCGCTTCTTTTATGTGTACGCACCGAATCCAAAGAACCAGTGTTTCTTCGCGAAGCGATACACCCAGTTCTCTTCTGGGATCTCGTTTCCTGGATTGTACTGGCTGGGCCGCGAGCGTAGGTCGCCCAACTCGATTGTGGCCGTCTTGCGAATAGTAGTGTCCTCCGCGCCATGTCGCTCGACGATCTCTTTAAGGAGATCTGGTCGCTCCAACACGATACACCCGCGGGTCGCGTTAGCTGCCGTGCGACGAAAATCTTTCAACAACGGCGATTCTGTCATGGTCTTGTACAGGTCGCCGTCGTTATCCTGAATTTTTTCATTAGCGAATTGAATGATTGGACACGGCTCCACGTCTCCGAACGGACTGATATGGTGGCTGATGCCCGTTGCCGCCGGACAGAGCGCTTCCCCCTTGTCGTCCCAGTAGGCGTCGATAAGACCGATCGGTTTTCGATTTCGCATGTCCATGACGAACCGTCGCACCTTCAGCACCTGTTCAGGTGTTAGCGCCAGCTGCGGATTCGGCACGGGTCCAACGACCCGGTAGGTGTGGAACCAGCAGTAGTGCACACCCATGTTGATAAGCTCATCGATCCACTCTTCTCGAACAAGGTCGTCGATGTTGGTTTGGCAGACACTCGTAGCAACACCAGTGATCAGCCCGTGTCGGACGCTGGAGCGGATGCCTTCGAGTGTTCGGTTAAGGACGCCAGTTCGCCCACGGCGCGTGTCGCTGATCGATGCGGTTCCCTCAACGCTGATGAGCGGTGTCGCGTTGCCTGCGTCGTGCAGCTGACAGGCCATCGTATCTGTGATGGGATGGCCGTTCGTGAAGATTTGAAAGTAACAGTCAGGGTGTGCTTTAAGGATCCGGATCAGGTCTGGGTGCATGAAAGGTTCGCCACCCAGGATGCCAAAAAAACTATTCCCATGCTGTTTCGCGTTTTTGATCAGCTTGTCCATATCGTCGAAGCTGATAAGATGCTGCGGCTTATCCACATCTACCCAACATCCCTGACACCGAAGATTGCAGCTGTTGGTGATGGAGATATACAGGAAAGGGGGGAAGGTTATCCCTTTCTTGAGACGTTTCTTGAAAAGTTGAACCGACCGAATACCTTTGTAACCGAAGTTGTAGGCGAACTTCCAGAGAAGACGTGCGTCGGTGGAGCGCACGGTTCTGTATCCAAGGCCAGCCGTTGCTTTCAACATAAGCTCAATGCCTTAGATGCCCCACTCCGATTCCGACGGAGCGGGCCTTGCATCTTGTACGGTCTGCGACCGCGCCTGCCGTTGGGCAAGCTTTGCTTTGGCTCTAGCGGCGCGTGCTTCGATATCCTCCGCCGACGGGAGAGTCATCAGGACCTCCTCTGGTATATCGAGCACCTTCTTCAGTTTGCCCAAACAGCGCTTGCGTTCCAGAAGCGCTTTCGATTCATCTCTTTCCGTGGAGAACCGTTTTCTCGCCTCTCGTTGCCGCGTGCGGAGTGACCCATACAGGTCCCCACCGAGCAGTGTCGTGATGTCAACCTTCATCGCCTCGCGCTGAATGTCTTGCTCCCGGACTATGTCCCCGTTGATCGGGCCCTTCCCATACTTAGGGAAGAGAATGGCAACCTCTGGACAGACACGCGAGCATGCCGGACAGTCTGTTTTGCAGTTGTCCTGATTCTGTACCGTGATGTTCTGTTTCTTGTCCACGCCGTAGACGTCAAAGAGGCAGAATGTGAGGCACTGCATGCAGTTGGTGCAACGATCAAAATCAATTACCGGGAACCAGGGTTTCCACGCTTCGAGTTTTCGCGACCCGGTTTCTTCGCGGACTTCTCGGGCAGCATCGAGCGCGTTCACGTCAGCCAGATTCCGAAAATGCACTTCATGGTCGGTCGGAACGACAGGCGGATTGTCCAAGAGTCCGAGAACGAGGAGTGGTGCGTCGTCGTGCGGCGCGACTTCCTGCCCCCAGACGGGTCGGGTCACCTCGAAGCCGTTGTCCAACAGGGAGGAGAGCGCCCGGTAGCGGACGTCATCCGCGAGCGGAGTGCTCCCTGGCCCTTCATAGAGGATGACCCGCAGGTTTTTTCCTTCGGTACGACTCACTTCACCAGTTCCTTCACAACGTCAGCGGCGGAGTCCTCACGCATGTTTAGGACGGTGACACCCTCGTCGGGCAGCGGCGTGCCCGCAGCATGAAACAACCATTTTACCGCACGTGGATAGCACGCCGCTATTTTTATACACTCACCTTCAGCAATTTTTTTCAGCCCTGGGTCACGTCGCGCGGACATGTCGCAAAGGTCTGCTACAGCGTCGAAGGCCAGACCTGAATCGCTGAGTTGTCGCAGTACCGCCTGCTTCACGTCCTTTGGGACGACCTTGGCGTACGTGCAGTTGCAGTAGAGGATTTTCATCAGGTCATCCTGTGCGTCGGAATTGGCCGCGCTGGTCTGAATTGCTCCAGGTGTTCAATTCGGGCCTCAATTTTACTTAGTTTCGAGATGGAGTCTCGTGTGACTGATTCAATTACGGCCGGATCGGCTTCGGCCCGAAGGTTAATGATCAATTCTCCACCCTCCACGCGATCCAGTAAAGATTCACGGAGGTCGGGTGGGCCATCATTGCCAACTAGGCTAGCGACCGATAACGTGCCGGTTCCATCCTGGGAATCGAGTGTCACCTTGAGGTGGGCAATGTGTCCCCCCTGTGCGGAGAGGCGGCCACGGATATCGTCAACCAGAGCCACCAGTGTGTGGTTGCCGTCGAACAGCTGATCTGACTTCAGGCGCACGGTGCAATTAAGCCAGCCGAGCAGCGCTTCGCCTTCAGCGTATGTATCGTAATTTATCTCCAGTGGCCGTGACGTGAAAATTCGTTCTGAGAGAACGGCTCCAAACCACGGATTAAGTCCGGTGCCGTCCTTTGCCGAACAGATAAACGTCTGAGCGTGGGGGAAGGACTCTTCTACCGCGATGACAACCCGGTCGATAAAGTCACGCGGATGAGCGTCGCACTTATTGATGACGATAAGGTCGGCTTCTTCTAACTGCTTACGGTAGACGTAGGTTACCTTCTCGGAGAAATTACGTCCCTTGGTCAGGCCGAGGATTCGTGCAGCGCGCATTGGATCGACTAGTACGCTGAGTGGAGCGACGGAGAACTGTTCACCATAGATACGGCGCAATGGATAGGAGACCGTCGCAATGAGGTCGGTGCAACTTCCGACCGGCTCGGCGAGAAAGAAATCAGGTGCTGACGTCGTCGTCAGATTGTGAGCGGCTTCAAGAAGTGAGCCAAAGCGACAGCAAAAGCAGCCACCGGTAATTTCTTCGACGGCAAAACCCTTGGACCTGAGGAGTGTTGTGTCAACGAGTCCGCTGCTTTGATCGTTGCAGATAAGTCCAACCCGCTGTCCGGAATCGGTGAGATGTCGTGCGAACCTGGCAACCGCGGTGGTCTTACCCGAACCAAGAAAGCCACCAACCATAATATACCGGGACTGGTTACTCATGACGTTTACCGAGCATCTTGTCGATGGTGGTGTCTAGTAGGGAGACGTAATCGTGGACGTCGAGGCAGTCTGTCCCAGGCTTGCCTCGCACCTCCAATAACCAGCCTTTCGTGTACGGTTCGTTCGTTAGGAGCGAAATATTATCGTCCAAGCTTGGATTAGACCGCTCAAAACGACCTGACAGCGGAGAAAAGATATCAGTGACTGCCTTAAAACCTTCCACCCAGCCGACGACTTCCCCGGTCTCCACGTGCACACCCGGTTTGGTCTCGAAGCCGACCTCCACAATTTCACCCAGCATACGGGTCGCGAACTTTGTGAATCCGATTCGCCACAGTTCTCCGGGTTCCCGCTCCAGCCAGCTATGACCGGCTGTATAGAGCCGATGTTCGAGGAGGCGGGTAGCGAATCGAGAGCGTTTGTAGCGGACTTCTTTAGGTGCCAATCGGTTTATTCTACTGACTAAAGTTGGGTGCCAGATTTAGTGTCTTAGACATCCAGGTCCGACACTTCATCGGCCCGCTCCATGATGAAGTGGAAGCGGGCCGACGCGTCCTTTCCCATCAGATCGTTAATGACTCGATCGGTCAGGATCTGGTCATTTATCTCGATACGCAGTAAGCGACGTGTTGCCGGGTTGAGCGTTGTTTCCCAGAGAATCTTTGGCATCATCTCGCCGAGTCCTTTAAAGCGGGTGATCTCCGGTATGCTGCGGCCGTTGGTCGACGTCGCCGTCGAAACGATTTTATCCCGGTGCTCGTCGTCGAGCGCCCAAAATGTTTTTTTGCTAATGTCGATACGGTAGAGCGGTGGCTGCGCGAGAAAAACGCGTCCGGCCGTGATGAGGGCTGGCATTTGGCGATAGAGGAAGGTCAGGAGCAGGGTGGCGATGTGGTGTCCATCGGAATCGGCGTCGGCCAAGATGATGACCTTGTGATAACGGAGCTTCTCGATGTCGAACGACTTTCCCAGTCCGCACCCGATGGCGGTCACAAGATTCGAGAGCTCCTTGTTGTCGAGTACCTTCTGGATCGATGCGTTTTCGACGTTGAGCACTTTACCTCGCAGCGGCAGGATCGCTTGGCACCGACGATCGCGGGCCTGCTTCGCAGATCCGCCGGCCGAATCACCTTCGACAATGAACAGTTCGCGGTCGCGCGTCACCGCGCTGGTGCAGTCGCTCAGTTTTCCAGGCAGGTTGAGGCGCGACGCCGCGACGCTACGTCGCGAGACCTGTTCTTGGGCGGCGCGACTCGCTTCGCGGGCGCGCCCGGCGAGAATGATCCGAGCGACGATCGCCTTGGCAACGTTGATGTTGTGGTTGAGCCAGTGTTCGAGTGACGGCCTCACGATAGAGTCGATGGCGGAGGCGACTTCAGGGTTGTTCAGCCGGTCTTTGGTTTGGCCCTGGAACTGCGGGTCGCGCAGGAAGACGCTCAAAACGCCAGTGAGTCCCTCTCGGATGTCGTCTGCTGTGATCGTCGCGCCCTTGGAGGCTAAGCCATGGGTGTCGATGAAGTTTCGTACAGCCTTGCCGAGGCCGGAACGGAGACCGTTCTCGTGGGTGCCGCCCGAGTCGGTGGGAATGCCGTTGACGTAGCTTCGCAGGTATTCGTCTGTTGTCTCCGTCCACTGCAACACCAGCTCGAGCTTTGAGCCGGTTCCGGCGTGGTCCTTGGAGATCACGAAGGCGGCGTCGTGAACCGGCTTCGACCCACGGCTACTGACGAGATGCGCGAGGTAGTCGATCAAGCCCTCAGCGTGGCGGAAGACCTGCTGCGTACCTTCTGTTTCGTCGTCGAACACGATTCGAACGCCCTTGTGCAGATAGCTGGCAACCTTTAAACGATCGGCAATGACCACAGGGTCGAACTGGGTCTTCGGAAACACCTTGGGGTCTGGCCTGAAGAATACCGTGGTGCCGGTTCCCCTCGCCCGCTTTAACTTCTTGAGGCCGGAAACCGGCTTACCCGCTCGGAACGTCTGCTGCCATTCGTGTCCATCACGTTTAGAGGTGGCGACCAGCTCCTTCGACAACGCGTTCACGACGCTTGCACCGACGCCGTGCAGTCCCCCAGCCGTACGGTATGTACGATGCTCGAATTTGGCGCCCGCGTGGAGTGTTGTGAAGATCACTTCGAGTGCGCTCTTACCTGTCGTGCCGTGCCGGTCGATCGGGACACCGCGCCCGTCGTCGCTCACCGTGACCGACGCGCCGTCCGCGTGCAGCGTGAGCTGGATGTTCTCGGCATGTTCGTTCATCGCTTCGTCGATGGCGTTGTCGACGATTTCCCAGACGAGGTGGTGAAGGCCTGCCGAGCCGACGCCACCGATGTACAATCCGGGGCGCTTCCGAACGGGATCAAGTCCTTCGAGAACCGCTATGTCTTTGGCGGTGTAGGAACGTCCTCCCACGTATGATTCCTCCGTGACTGTCGATGGTCGAGCGGTGGCTCTTGAACACCTGTAACAGCTTCGCGCCTGCCTCGCGCCAGGAGTGAACGCCGAGTCGCTCACTCGCTTCGTTGAGGAGGTCGATCAGCTCGCCAGGGCGGTTGAGTCCTTTCACATGGAGGCGAGTCGCTTTCGCCTATTTGGGCTCCGCCGCCACTTGATTGCCTCGATAGCCCGTTGCCGGAGTCCGCCCCCGGCCTGCCCGAATACCCGAGTGCGGTGCTCGAGGCCGCTGGTCTCCAGATCAAGCAGTTAAGACGAGTGGGTTTCGTCGGGCGTCTCCACAATAATCGGTCGTGGGATGACTCTGACGAACTGTCCCCGTTGCAGCAGCACGCGTCCTCGACCACCCCGTCCTGTCACCTCGTACTTCGCGGTGCTGATCGTTTGCGAGGCGCCGCGACTTGTCTCGACTGTTAGGAGATCCCGAACTCCGCTCGATGCGATGAAACCGAGCACCCGGTCGCTCCCATCGGGGAGCTTTAAGAGCATGACACCTTTCCCTGGACCAGAGAGGAAGTTCACTTCCTTCACGTTGCACAATAGCGCGCGCGCGTTTCGTGTGGCCGCGATGACGACTTCGGACCCGTCGACGAACGCGACCCCCATGATCTCGGCATCTTTAGCTGGTCTGGCGTATCGTCGTCCGGCCCGGGTGCTGGACTCTCGAAACGGCTGGAGGCTGAAGCGCAAGGCATAACCGTCGCTGCTGACTGCGAGCCCGTGCAACGCGGGAACCGCCCCGGCACGTTTGGGTGCGATACCAGGGGCCACGCGTTCGTCCAGACTCCAGGCCCCAACCACCCGTTCCCCATCCTTGAGCTTGAACAGACGCTGCACTGGTTCACCATAGCCTGTAGACGCCGGGATATCGATCAAGCGGCATGTATAAGCGCCACCGAAGTTAGTAAAGAACACACCGGTGGCTCGCGTACTGCCTGCCAGCGCCGCTAGTAAGTTATCGCCTTCACGTAACCGCGTCGTCGAGACGTTACGCACTTCTTTCTGTCGCTTGACCCAGCCGTCTTGCGAGATCAGGACGACGCAGTCTTCGTCAACGATGAAATCGTCGGGGGTGAACGTCGGCTCGTCGGCGACGCTCTTGATCCGCGTGCGACGGGGATTTCGCTTGGTATCACCGTATGTTTTCTGGATCTTCCGAATCTCGTCCCGGACGATGCTCCATCGCCGATTCTCATTCTGGAGGAATCCGCTGATCTGGTGTGCACGCTTTCGTTTGGTCGCCAATTCATCCTGGATCAGCAGGATCTCTAGGCGTGCCAGGCGATAGATCTTCAGCTCGAGGATGGCGTCGGTTTGCTCAGCGTCGAGTTTGAACCGTCGCATTATCTTGGATGCCGCATCGGCCTTACCATCGGACGCACGGATGAGCTTGATGATGACATCAAGGGCATCGAAGACCTTCTCAAAGCCTTCCAAGATGTGGATTCGCTTCTTCAGCGTGTCGAGCTCGTGTTCGAGACGGCGGGTAACCACCTCGAGCCGGAAGCGCAGAAAGTGCCAGAGGATCTGGTGAAGGTCGAGTCGCTCGGGTCGGCCGGGCTGTTCGTGTTCGGTCGGGACGAGACAGGTCATATTGACGGCGAAGTTCGTCTGGAGCGGGGTGTGTTTGAACAGGTACGCCATAACCATTTGCCGATCGGCGTCGCGCTTTAGCTCGAGGGCGATGCGGACGTCGTCCGTCGACTCGTCCTTTACATCGAGCAGCGGCGGAAGACTACGAGCAATAACGACATCGGCAATACGTTCCACGATCTGGGCCTTGTTCGACATGTACGGCACGCTCGTGACGTAGATCGTTTGCGTTGTTCGTGTCGTCGGTCCCGGTTCCCATGTTGCGCGAAGGTGCAGCGTGCCCGATCCGGTCTTGTAGACTTGCTTGAGTTCGTCGACCGTGTTGAGAAGATGTCCTCCCGTCGGAAAATCGGGTCCCTTGATGTACGCGCACAAACGTTCGCTGCTAAGATCTGGATTGTCGATAAGTTTCAGCAGCGCCGTACTGACCTCTCCTAGATGATGCGGCGGGATGTTTGTGGCCATACCAACCGCAATACCGGTGGCGCCGTTGACCAGTAGCGTGGGCAGGCGCGCCGGGAGGACGACAGGTTCATGGCGTGTCCCGTCGTAGTTCGGGCGAAACGCGACGGTCTGCTGGTCGAGTTCCGTCAGCAGTTCGGCGCTCGCGCGGGTAAGCCGGCACTCGGTGTACCGCATAGCCGCCGCACTATCGCCATCGATCGAGCCGAAGTTCCCAGAGCCGTCAATCAACGGATAGCGCAGCGAAAAAGGCTGGGCCATCCGAACGAGCGTGTCGTAGATAGCGACGTCGCCGTGGGGATGATAGCTGCCCATCACGTCGCCTACGACCTTGGCGCACTTACGCAGTTTCGCGTCAGCCGTCAGACGCTCTTGCCACATCGTGTAGAGAATTCGTCGTTGGACCGGCTTGAGACCGTCGCGGACGTCGGGCAGCGCGCGGGAGGTAATGACCGATAGCGCGTAGTTCAGGTATCTAGACTGGGCGGCCTTGTGGAGCGCAACCGTGGTGATTTCGGATCCACGCGAGCCGACACCGACGTCGTTCACTTCGGCAGCATCAAGCAACGGTGCGCTACGCGGTCGTTTACGTTTAGCCAATCGGGCGATTCTCCGAAGTCTCGGTGTTAGCGACCGCGTGGCCGGGCTGGGTCGACACGGACCACGGGTCTTCGGCTGGCGTGCCGATAATGGCGCGCAGTTCCGAGAGAACCATTGCCGTTGCGCCCCACACGCGCTCGCCGCCGAGCTCAAAATATGGCACTTGGACCCGCTGTTTGTTCCGCCAACGATAGCCCCGGTGGGGACCATCCGTCAGCAGTTCAGCGAGAGAGATCTCGAGGATCCGTCCAACCTCGTCGATTGACGGCCGAAACGCCGGGCGCGTGTGAGCGATTCCAATCATCGGATGGAGTACAAAATCACTTACCGGGATGTAGAGCTTCGATAGCATGCCGAAGACCCGGACGAGGGTGGGGTCGACGCCGATCTCCTCTAACGCTTCCCGGAGCGCGGCTTCTCGCACTCCCTCGCCGGGGTCGACGGCGCCACCCGGTAGCGAGACTTGATCCGCATGCTGGCCGAGCGCACCGGCGCGAACGGTTAAGACGAGCCGGACGGTCCCGCCGTTCGGTGTAGACGGATAGAGCAGGACGAGACCAGCGGCGACACGCGCGTTCGGAGGCACGAGTCCCGGACGCCACCCATGCCGCGGACGCGGGGCGAGCGTGAGGTGCGCCTTGGCACCCGGAAGGCGCGTGTCGAGGACAGCTCGAACCTTCGCCTCAATCTGATAGAGTGACGGGAGCTCTGTCACCACGGTGCAGATCACGAGAGTGGCCACACGGCACACTAGAATCTATCTGATCAACCACGTTCAGTCTTTTTACTCCTCGCGCTTGGCGGGACGGGCGGCCCCGCAGCGACTAATGCGATAGGTTCTAGTTTACTGCGCCCCCAGCACCGCGACCGCTACCTCCTATGACGAACGGTCCAGAACGTCAGAAGAGCTTCGACCGGACCATTGTCGACGGACCGCTCCCGCGAGCGGTGTGGAAGCTCGCGTGGCCAACCATGCTGCAGAACATCGTTGGCGGCATGCAGGGAATCGTCGACCAGGCCATGGTCGGCCACTTCGTCGGGCATGCCGGTAACGCGGCAATCGGTGTGAGTCTCCAGATCTTTCTGCTCGTCATCGTGTTTGTCATATCGGTCTTTAGCGGCATGGGAGTACTGGTCGCGCGATTCGCGGGTTCGAACGACCAGGGCAAGGTTAACCGGACGGTCTACCAGGCCTTCCTCACCGCGGTTTTCATGGCCGTCGGTATTCTGGCACCGGTCGGGTACATATCAGCGCCGTGGCTGTTGACGATGGTCAACGCCGCTCCCGAGGTGCAGGTTCAAGCCTTGCCGTATATCCGAACGATGTTCGTGTTTAGTATCGGCATGCTGATCTTCTTCATGATGAGTGGTGCGCTTCGCTCTGCTGGTGACGCCGGTACGCCGCTGCGTCTCGGCATGATGATGACGGCGATGAATATCGTCCTGAACGTGATCTTGATTCGGGGATTTGGGCCCATCCCGAGTTTTGGAACACTCGGCGCGGCGATGGGCACGGCAATCGCCAGTGGGTTGACCGCGATCATGTTCCTCGTGCTGCTATTTTCGGGTCGGCTGGTGATTCGTTTTTCGAGGACGATGTCGTTCGCTCCGGATTGGGCGATCATTCGCGAGTTGTTCAGGTTTGGGTTGCCGACCGGGTTCCAAGGAATCGTCATGAACCTCGCGGGTCTCCTCTTACTTCGTTTCATTGGATCACTTGAGTTCAGTGCCGAGGCGCAGGCCGCGTACGCGGTCGGCTACACCGAACTGTTCTCACTGATCACCTGGACGTCCGTGGGGTTGATGGGTGCGACCGCGGCGGTGGCGGGGCAGAACCTTGGGGTTGGAAGGCCAGAGCGCAGCGCGCGCGCGGCAGCGGTGGCATCGCGTATTGGTCTCGCGGTGGCGGCCATTGTGGGGTTTTCGTTCGTCGTGTTTCCACGACCGCTGCTTGCCGTGTTCGCACTCGATCAGGGGGTGGCATTTGACCTGGGGAAAGAGCTACTGTCGTATTTGGCAGTTTCCGGCTTCTTCGTGGCGGTCGCCCTGACCTACACTGGCGCACTTCAGGGCACTGGTGACACGCGTAGTCCTCTCTACATTTCAATCGTCTCGCAGGTCTTTGTGCCAATCGGGTTGTGCACGTATTTCTCAATGACTCGGGGGTTGCAGCCGGCCGACATCTGGGTGGCCATCTTACTCGGGCACATGACGCGGGCAACACTCAGCATGCTTCGGTTCAAGCAGGGAAAGTGGCGTCACATCAGGGTGAACATTGATGCAGCCGAAGCGTAGAGGTTCGAATCTTGAGCGACGAGGCCTCTACCTCGAGGATCTGTTCATTAGGCCCGAATCATGCAGGAAGGGATACGGACGCCGGTTGCTTGTTGAGCTCGCGCGGATTGCGGTGGACCGTGATTGCGGTCGGGTGGAGTGGTCGGTCTTGGATTGGAACGAATTGGCAAAAACGTCGTATCGAAAGGTCGGAGCTCGGCCCATGGATGAATGGACTGTCTGGCGGATTTCGGGCGCGAATCTCGTACGGCTCGCCGAGACTGATCCAGTCTGAACCCTACTAGCCAGGTTCGTCCGACTCTCGTGCGATCATGGCACGAGCTTCATTACGGAGTCGGACGATCTCGGGCCACTCCTCACCACTCGGCGTGATCGGCCTACCGATTGTGACGGTGATCCGACCGCGCCTGAGCAAGAACGTGCCCGCGGGAAACATCGATCGAGTTCCGCGAATCGCGACGGGTATCATCGGACATCCAGCCTCCACCGCTGCACGAAATGCACCAAGACGGAACGGCAACAGACCCGGGGCGGCGACGAAGGTGCCTTCTGGAAAGACAAATAACGATTCTCCGGCTTTAAGCGGCCCAAGGACGGCGCTTGCACCTTTGATTTTCTGCGAGAGATCGTTCTTATCGATCAAGATGTGTCCGCCTTTCCGGAGGACAGTGCCGAGAAACGGATAAGTGGCGAGTCGCGCCTTGACTGCGAATCGTACGGGAGCGTCAAGTACGGCCATGATGAGGACAGGGTCCAAAAAGCTGGCGTGGTTAGCGACGTATACCCCGCGTTTGACACCGCGAATGTTCTGGCACCCCACCGTTGTAATCGGGCAACCAGCAAGTGCGAAGAGCAGTCTGACCCAACGGCCGATCAGTTGGTTGACCCATTGGCCCTTGGGTCCCAGGACTACGGCAAGCCACACGAGCGGTCCGGTCGAGCTTAGCAGTGTCAGCACCCATCCCGTGAAGGCTAGTTGTCCCGAACGTTTCCGGGTTCGGGACAGATAGCCGGCGAGAGCCTGCGCCACGACAAGCGTCCACTGAAGCGCGAGCGAGCGCCGACCTCTTGAGAGTCTTCCGCTGAGATAGGCCTCGCGTGTGGCACCTCGTCGAATCTTACCGCTTGAGGTCTTCAAGACCGATCCTGGAACGGCCAGAACCACCCGATCAGGCGGTACGCCCAGTGCGATAGCCACTTGTTCAATGATCGCCGCCGCGAGTCGGGTCCTCGCCTCGCGCGCGGTCACCCGTGTCTCTGCCACGATGACGAATCGTTCGGTCCCCCGGATATCGTCCGCGATCCCGAACGCGGCAACGCAGCCCTTTCGCACACCCCCAACCGATCCAACGATCTCCTCCACTTCCTGTGGCTGCAGATTTCGGCCGCCCTTGATGATGAGATCCTTACGTCGGCCCGAAAGAAACAGCTCGCCGTTGGCGACGTAGCCGAGGTCGCCGGTTTCAAGCCAGCCGTCTGGGCCAACGAGCTCTCGCGTCGCTTCAGGATTGCGGTAATAGCCAGACGTGGCTGATGGTCCGCGGAATTGTACGAGACCCTCCTGCCGATCCGGCACGCTCTTGCCGGTTCGGTCCACGATTCGAATCTCGTGGCCTGGTAGCGGGCTCCCACATGATGGCAAGCGGAGCGCGGAGGCGTCGGCCGTTACCGTTCGAGCCTCACCTGTTTGCTGAAAGCTCTCGCGGTCGATCATGTCGATCTGCGGCCGGCGGCCTACGGAGGGTACCGTCAGCGCGAGCGAGCACTCAGCCAGACCATAGACCGGTGCGATGGCTTCTGGCCGCAGTCCGTAAACAGAGAATCGCTTGACGAACCGATCAAGGCTCTCAGCTTGAACGGCTTCTGCACCGTTGAGTAACACCCGGACAGCACTAAGATCGAGGCCTTCAAGCTCGTCATCGCCGACTCGGTGTGTGCAAAGGTCGTACGCGAAGTTCGGAGCGGCTGAAAGGGTGCCGCGATGGGTGTGGAGCGCCTGCAGCCAACGAGCCGGACGCGCCAAGAACGTGAGGGGCGACATCAGCACGAGCGGTCGTCCGACGTAGAGCAGGCTGAGCCAAGCTCCGATCAGACCCATGTCGTGATAGAGCGGAAGCCAGCTCACACCAACGTCGTCGGCACGCACATCGAGGCGTGCTTCGAGAGCACGAATGTTGGCGAGGAGGTTCGCGTGGGTCAGCAGTACGCCCTTGGGGTGCCCCGTGCTTCCGGAGGTGTACTGAATTAACGCTGGCTCCGAATTGTCGCGCCTATGCTGAACGGAGTGCCGAGGCGTGCTGGCACCCTCGGCTACCAGAATGTCATGGGTTATGACGCCACCGAGCGATGGCGCCTGGCCGACGAGCAGTGCCGCAACGCGTTCCACCTCCGTGAATGTGATCATCAGCCGTGCGTCGGCGTTACGGAGGATTTTCACTTGGCGCTGCACGTACTCTTCGATTTGGTCGGCCCGAAAAGGCGGGTACATTGGAACGGGTATACACCCCGCAAGTAGAGTGCCGAAGAAAGAAGAAAAGAAGGCCGGTTCCGTCCTCAGCATGATGGCCACCGTGTCTCGTCGGTTAAGTCCCCTTGACGCCAGGGCGTTCGCCACGTCAACCGAGGTGGTCCAAAGTTGACCGTAGGTCAGCGGCGTTTCCTCGCCGTCTTCCTGCCGCAGGCGGATGTGCACCTGTTCTGGCGCGCGCTCCGCATGCCATTCGAGGGTCTCGGTCAGTGTTCGAGCGGATATCGGCGCGGCGGTCGTCAAGCTTCCAGCTGTTACTGTCGGTCTAGCTGGTAGGGTCCAGGCCGCCGCTGGATCAGCCGAGGCAATGGCATGTGCAAGATCGCGCGGCGACACGGCTTCAGTCATGGCAGTGTCGCCTAGACGAACACCGAACGCGCACTCAAGTCTGACTAGCAGCTCGACGCGCTCCAGACTGCTGATGCCGAGGTCTCGCTCAAGCGAATCGTCAGGACCGACTTGGCGTTCTGGTGGGGTGCCGTGCAGCTCACTGACGAGCTCGGCGACGATCGTCAAGATCTTCGCGGCGAGATCAGCCGAGACGTGTGAGGTGGGTGTGGATCCGGAATCTACCACGAGACCGGTTCTAGTTGAGTCGCCGAATCTGCTTAATGATGATCGGCTCCACCGGCACGTCATTTAGCCGGTCAACTCGGTGGGTTCGGGTGCCTTCGATCTCTTCAATGACGTCCATGCCGTTAGTGACTTGTCCGAAGACGGCATAACCGAAACCAGCATTGGTTCTGTTCTTGTGGTCGAGCGAGCTGTTGTTGGCAACGTTAATAAAGAACTGCGACCGCGCTGAGTTCGGGTTGGCATAACGAGCCATCGCGACCGTTCCCCGAAGATTCTTGAGCTTGTTCGTGGCTTCGTTGAGAATGCCACCGCGAAGACCTTTGGTCTTAGTTGATAGGTCCTCTAGCATTCCCCCACCCTGGATCATGAACCCTCGGATGACACGATGAAAGATAGTGCTCTCATAGAAACCGTCCTGCATGTAAGTTAGGAAGTTGGCCACGGAGACGGGAGCGTCGCACCGCAAGAGCTCAACCATGATATCGCCACGTGTGGTCTCGATGATGACCCGGGGGTTCGGGGGATGTTCCTGGGCCATCGGCACGGCTGTGAGACCCAGTAGTACCAGGATGAGCGAGACCGCGGCGTGCCGAATGGCCGATGTCGTCACCTACTGTACCGTTGCCGAGTTGATAACAACTGGCTTGACCGGGACATCGTCGTGGGGACCTTGGTTTTGGGTTTCGACTGCGGCGATCTTGTCGACGATATCCATGCCGTCGGTAACGTGTCCGAAGACCGCATACCCATAGCTAGTGGGATCAAGGCTACGGTAATCGAGGCCTCTCGCGTTGTCGACGATGTTAATGAAGAACTGTGATGTGGCGCTGTCAATTGCCTGAGTTCGTGCCATCGCCACGGTACCGCGCGCGTTGCTAACCCCGTTTCGTGCCTCGTTCTGGATCGGGGGGCGGGGAGCCTTGGGTGAGAGGTCGCTGGTCATTCCTCCACCTTGGATCATGAAGCCCTGAATCACCCGATGAAATATCGTGCCCTCGTAGAAACCGTCGTTCACGTAGGTGAGGAAGTTCTCGACGCTGACTGGCGCATCGTCTTGAAGCAGTTCGATGGTAATGTTACCGAGACTCGTTTCCATTACGACGACTGGGTTGCCTTGGGCGGAAGACGAAAACCCGCCGCCGATTATCGCGAGGCCCACTCCGACGAGTGCGATTGGACGAAGGAACTGCTTGGCCTTACACACAGCTCATTTGCTAGACTGATCCAATATCAAGGATTGCAAGATCCATAAATCAGGATCAGTTGTTTCCCCTAAATACTGTTGATACGATGTGTTGTTCCGAAAGTGCCAAACTTTAGGGACAACATCGTGAACGTAGAACTGGTCCCGAGTATGCATAATCCTCAACCACCTGTCCAATCTTTTGGCTTGACTGTGCCCAGATGAAACTGCTTGACAAGCTTCGCTCGCAGCCCGATTGGGAGAGCACCGATCCGTCGACTCGAGTCACTGCGATCCGTGACTTGGTTGACGACGATGGGACGCAGCAGCTGCTCCTTCAGATCGCGCGTAAGGATGATGACCCTTCGGTGCGACGTGAGGCTGTTGTCCGGATTGAGGATCTCAATGCGCTCGTGGAGATCATTGAGTCCGACGGCGATGGAGCAGTACGCGCGCAGGCGCAGGGTGTCGTTCGCTATCTCGTGATTGGCACCGAGGACGCATTGAAGGGTGAATTGGGGGTTGGTGTGCTGTCTGACGAGCACGATTTGATCGCCGTGGCACGCACCGCGTACTTGGAGTCGGTGAGCCGGGCGGCGTTGTTGCGGTTGACTGACCAGCGTGCGATCGGGTCTGTCGCGCGGCGCGCGACTCGGAGGGAAATCGCGAAGGAAGCGCTAGCCAAACTCGACGATCCCGGTGAGATTCAGGCGGTCGTGCTCAAGACTGACGACAAGGCGATTGCCCTTCTGGCCTTTGATCGGCTGACGGAGGGACACTTGACCCGCGAAGTACTCGAGCAACTGGGAAAGCGGGCCAAGCAGAAGGCTGTTCAGCGTCGAACTCGCGCAGAGCTGTCGGCTCTCGATGCCCTTGTCCAGCCTCCACCGCCGAGCGATCACGTCCGCGTCTGCGATGAATTGGATGCAGTTGCCGGGGAGGACGATTTCAATCGTGGACGGGAAGCCCTCGATCGCCTCCTCGAACGATGGGCGGACATCGAAGGTGTCCCCAACACTGAGGTAGCCCGCCGATTCTCCGCGGCTCGAGAGGTAGCCGAGGCGAGGCTCGCAGAGCTTGAGGCATTGGTCGTAGCGACGCGCCCGCCATTACTTGTCGACCCGGAACCTGAACCGGACCAGCCGAGGGTCGTTCCCGTCTCCCAGGAGTACCTGGTCGCTGTGGAAACGGTTGTCAGAGACCTGGAAAAGTTCGTTGGGCCAGAAAGTAAGACCGTGTTGGATGAGCGCTGGGCCGATCTCGACACGAAATGGCGGGTGCTGATGTCGAAGGGCCCGACAAGCGGAGCCAACGGCGAGGCGGATAGTCCCCTGCGCGAACTCCAGCGGCGTCGAGAATCAGTCGACCAACGTCGCAAGGTCATCCTTAGTGAGGCTGCGGCCAGCCGGGAGCGTGCTGAGCAGGACGGCCTGCGCCGGATACAGCAGCACTGTCGGACTCTCGATGGACTCGTCGCGTCGGAGAATCTCGAACTAGTCGCTGGCGAACGGCAACTGCGTAGGATTAGGCGACTGCTGGACGATCCAGGTCCTCTGCCCAGGCGGCAAAAGGACGGGGCTTTACGGCAACTCCGGCGCGCTCATACGCAGTTACTCGGACGGGTACGCGAACTTCGCGACTTTGCGGACTGGCAACGTTGGGCGAACCTGGGAATTCAGGAGTCTCTGTGCGGTCGGATGGAGGCGCTTGCCGGGAGATCGGACAAGGTAATCGTGGTTCAGTTTCAGGACATCATGTCGCGGTGGCGCCAGACGGCGGATGTGCCAAAAGACCGAGGCGAGGAGCTCTGGCAGCGTTTCAAGAAGGCGCACGACGCAGTGTATCCGCGTTACCAGCAGAAGCTGGACGAGCAGGCTGCCGAACGTGAGGCGAACCTCGTCAAGCTGATCGCGTTGGTTGAAGAGGTTGAGCAGCTCGCAAGCTCGAGCGATTGGCTCAAGACCGTCCAGCGGATTACCCACCTTCAGGCGGAGTGGAAATCGATCGGCGCTGCGCCGAGTAAGCAGCAGCGACAGTTGTGGAAGCGGTTCCGAGAAGCCTGCAACACCTTCTTCAGTCGTCGAAAGGTCGATCTTGTTGACCGCAAGAAGGAATGGGCCAAGAATCTGACCAGCAAAGAGGCGCTATGTGCAAAGGTTGAGGCGTTGGCAGAGTCGGAAGATCTGCCCGCTGCCATCGCTGAGATTAAGCAGTTACAGGGGGAGTGGAAGACGATCGGACCGGTTCGACGCAGTCGTTCCCATGCTTTGTGGCTGCTATTTCGTTCGGCATCTGAGGTGGTATTCGAGCGAGCGAACCAGAAGGAAAACGCGGCTGCGGCCGAGCGATCGGCCGTTCTCGAGTCGTTGTGTGTCGAGGTCGAAGCATTGGTCTCGGCTTATTCGACCGACGCTTCGTCTGAGGGTCTTACGGAGAAAGTCCGTGAGCTGCAGCAGCGCTGGCGCGACGCTCAAGAGGTTTCACCGAACGTGCGTCGAACGCTGTCCATGAGGTTTGGAAAGGCGCTCGCCCAACTGGCCGCCGCGCGGCCTGACACATTCCGCGGCACGGATCTCGACCCCACGAGAAAATTGCAGCGACTCGAAAAGCTGTGCGCGCGCCTGGAGGCCATACGACCTTCGATTGACCTCGCCCAGGCCGGCACCTCCCCGGTAGAGATTCTGGCCAGCAAGTGGCGAGATACACTGGCGAGCAACCTCATGGGCGCACGGGTCGATGAGGCTGCCGAACGACGAGCCGCCGCTGATGAGGTGAAGCGGGCCAAGCAGGACTACCGACGGATCGGAACGGTTCCCGGGGAAGACGGCCAACGGTTAGCTACGCGATTTCATACTGTGTGCGATCTTGTTCTCGCATGGGCTTCGCCGGAAAATCGAGGTTAAACCTCGCGCGTCGGCAGCGAAAAACGCTGGTCTTTCGTGCTCCCAGCTGAGCGGCTTGAGAAGGATCGGTAGCGGTGGGAACGCCGCGTATCGGATCGTCCAACTGGTGCCCTGCGAACGGCATGACTGGATTCGACCGATGCGGCGTTCCGCTTGACGCGCTTTACCAGCCTCGCGCAGGTAATGCTCTCGGTGTTTCCGGAGCAGGTGTCCTGGCAGGAGAACGCGTGTCGGCGCTATCGGGTGCCTTGGTCGATGTGTTGGTGGTGGTCGTGGGTGCCCCATCCGACCACTAGAAGGTGCATGATCAATCAGCGGCCCGATCGGAGATCGGCCCGGGTCTATTTGACGGTGAGCTTCCATCGAGTACAGTGAAGTTGGCGATGGGTACTACCGTCGTGCTCGAGTGTTGATGTTACCAACCACTGTCTCAATTCCCTTCTACTTGTTTGCCATCGTCGGCACCGTCGTCGTCGCGGGAGAGCCGCAACAGCCCTCCGGTGAGGATTCCCCGTCTATAGGTCAGGGTGCACCCGAATTGCCACCAGGCGCCGTTCGGCTGGTGAGCTTCACGCGTAAAGGTGGCAAGGTCGCACTGTGCGTTGAGGAGCCCGGAGGTCCACTTGAGTATGGTGCACGATGGATCGCAAGAACTCGCGTCTGGATTGACGACGGTACTCGGATGCGTCAGGTGGGTACAGCACCTGGATCGTGCGATCCGGTGTGGTCGTTTGACGGCGAGCGAGTGGCCGTTGTTGCCCCGGATGGTTTGTGGGTGCTGTCGGATGACCTGCGGGTCACGATGCACCTAGTCGACATTCGCCATAGCGAATCGCCCGGCGACGAGCGCGCGCATCGTACGCTGTCGAGCCAGGCATGGTCTCCGGACGGACGCTACTTGGCGTTCGTTGTGAGTGCGGGACAGACCGCGTGGGTCGCGGCGGTTCACTCACGGACCGGCGTTAGCGTGCTCGTTTCGGACCCCGAAACGTACGAGTTCAGTTGGGGTTCTGACTCACAGTCGCTCCGTTTCGGATCACGACGGGTCGTTCGGCTCGAATCGCCGTAAGGAACGCCGAGCATGACCCCGAGTGCAATCTGTTGTCGCGTCGCGATGATGTTGTGGGTGCCGGCCACGTTGTTGTCCGGGGCGTGCGCCAACCCGACTGAACCGATCACGATGGATTCGAGGGAGATGGTGGAGACCCTTGCCTCCGATGCATTGGAGGGGCGACTAACCGGGACCGAGGGCGCCAAGCGCGCGGCGGATTACATCATCACTCAGCTGAAGATGATCGGCGCGACACCGCTGCCAGGCGCCGCCGATTATCGTCTGCCGTTTCAATTTACTGCCGGCGTCAACGACAGTGAAAGTCGTGTGTCTGTCGATGGTTCTGCGATCGATTCAACGTCGTGGAACGGACACAAGGTTCGGGCACTGTCCTTCTCCAGCACTGGAACAGTGTCGGGTGAACTGGTCTTCGCTGGCTATGGCCTAGTCGTGCCCGAGACTGAAGGCTTCGCCTACGACAGCTACGCGGCACTTGACGTCAACGGGAAGACCGTGATGGTGCTCCGTTATTTTCCTGAAGAAGCAGAAGGCGAGCTAAGGGGTGCCCTATCTAGGTATTCTGGGCTTCGCTACAAGGCGATGGCTGCGCGGCAGCGCGGCGCGTCTGGCCTCATCGTCGTCACCGGACCTCGTTCGCCAAACGCCGGCGCACTTGTGCCGATGACGTTTGACACGGCCATCTCGGGTTCGCGTATCCACGCTGCGAGTGTTGCCGGTGACGTGGGAGAGATACTGATCGGCTTGACCGGTAAGACGCTTAACGACGTACAGGCGTCACTGGATAGCGGGAATCCTCATGTGACCGGATTCGATATCCCTAATGTCAAGGTGACACTGGAGATCCGCATCGAACGAGAACAGCGGGTTGGTCATAACGTGGTCGGGTTGCTACCCGGTTCGGAATCGAGCGAGATCGCTAAACCCTACGTCCTACTGGGCGCGCACTTCGATCACCTTGGGCGCGGCACGGGTGGAAACTCACTGGCGCGCGAAGGAGAAGCCGGAGAAGTACATAACGGCGCTGATGACAACGCGTCTGGCGTTGCAGCTGTTTTGTTGGCGGCATCCCAGCTGGCCTGGGCAGGACGGCGTCGTGGTGTGATCTTGGCCTTTTGGTCGGGCGAGGAGCTCGGGTTGCTCGGGTCGGCCGACTTCGTCAAAACGTCACCGGTGCCGACGAATCAGATCGCAGCGTACTTGAACTTCGACATGGTCGGTCGGGTCGTCGAGGAACGGTTGAGCGTACAGGCCGTTGGGACTAGTCCCATCTGGATAGAGCTGGTGGAGGAGTTAAACGAAGCGTTCGCATTCGATCTCCAGTTTGTCGATACCCCGTACCTGCCAACTGACGTGATGAGCTTGATTCAGGCCGATGTTCCGAGCGTCGGATTCTTCACCGGGAGTCACGAGGACTACCATCGACCCACTGATGATCCAGATACCCTCAACTACGATGGGCTGGTTCGGATCGCATCGCTGGCTTCCGCTGTTGCCAATCACCTGACGAACACCGATGCCCCGCCTCAGTTTGTCAGAGTCGATCGGGTGGCCCAACAGGGAAGTCAGGCGGTGATGCGGATCTTCACCGGAACCATTCCCGACTACAGTCAGGAAGCTGAGGGACTATTACTGTCGGGTGTCGTGGGTGGTGGTCCAGCGGATCTAGCTGGCCTTCAGGGCGGCGACGTCGTCGTGGAACTTGCAGGGCAGTCGATCGCGAATATCTACGACTACACCTACGCCCTCGATCTTTTGCGCGTCGGGCAGGTCGCTAATGTTGTGTTTATTCGTGATGGCGAGCGGATCGAGGCAGAGCTGGTGCCGAGGGCGAGGGAGCAAAGAAACTAAGGCGAGTTTCGTCGCGCGGTCTTAGTTTTAGTTCAGCGGGTTGTCCTGCGCTCCATCCTTGATGGCCCACAGTCGATTACGAGTCAGGATGTACATGACCCCGTCACGAATGGCCGGCGTGCTGTAGACGGCGGCACCCAAGTTGTACTCGCCGATAACCTTGAGCTGACGCCCGGCGCTCAAGACGACGACGTCGCCGTCTTCGTCGCCTAGGTACACCTTACCATCGGCTGCGAACGGCGAGCCCCACACTGCTGCGAGCGTGTCGTAGGTCCAGAACTCGTTCCCCGATTCGGGATCAAGCGCATGTAGGAAGCCTGACAGACTCGAGATGTAGAGCACTCCATCCTTGATCGCAGCGGTGGACATCGTGCGATAGAAATTTTCGCCGCCCCGATGCCAGACGAGGTGACTATCGGTAACGTCGCCGGTTCCTGTTGCGTCGATCGCGTAGAAGTGTCCTGGCGCCTCACCGTGTTCCGGATCCTGACCAACGCCGAGGTAGACTTTGTTGTCGTAGACGACGGGAGTCGCGAGCACGTTGTTTCGCGTGCCCCGACCTCCCAATATCCAATCGGAGTCCTTCGGGTTAAGGTCGAACTGCCAGACGTCTTCACCGGTTTCAGCATCCAGGCTGTAGAGCACGCCGTTACCACCCGCGAAGATGATTTGACCGAGGCCGTTGATTTCGGCGTAGGCTGGGTTGGTCCAGTGGCCGTGTAAAATGGTTTCTCCAGCGATGGTCCGTTCCCACATCAGCTCGCCCGTGTTCTTGTCGAGGGCGATGAATGCCGGTGAGAACGGCGAGGGTACGTTGACATGGCCCTCGTCGACACCGTTGCTGGTCACCGTGTACAGCATGTCGCCGACGACCAGCGGAGAACCCGTGGCTAGGTTGTGGGGAAACACGTCGAGCTCGCCGATCATGTCGTACGACCAAACCACGTCTCCGGCCATCTCGCCCGTGTTCGATTCGTCGGTGAACGGCCCGTCGTTTTCGCCGTCCTTGAATCCCTCCGCATCGAGGCTGACGACGGTAGCCTCATTTGAGACGTAATAGATACGGTCGTTCTCCATATACGCTGTCGAACAAATTCCCTGTAAAGGCCAATCGTTCACACGTCCCGTACTCAGCTTGTCGTGGACCATTTGCCACAGAAACTCACCGCTCATCGCATCGAAGACCATGACCACGCCCTTGTCGCCCTCGATGCTCGGGTCGCGACGGCCCTCGTTGTTCGTACCGACATAGACTTTTCCGCCGGCGACGACCGCACCGCCGTACGCTTGCGAGCCTACCGGCTGTGACCATAGGATGTTTTTCCCGGTCGAAACATCCCAGCTAATAGGGAGCCCCGTATCGTCGGAAGCCATGTTCCGGGCGGGCGTATTCCCAAACATTGCGGTTTCCTGAGCGCCGGTTTCGCTCGAACCTGCTAGAAGCCCTGCGGCAAGTGCCCACGTAAGACCGTGTCGAATCATTGGTTCTCCGTCACCCTCACATTATCGATGTAGATTTCAATAGGCGAGTATGCAACAAGCCCCGGACTGCCGGCGCGTATCGGTTGCGGGTCCTCGACAGTGACGGTCCACGTGGATGGCTCCGATTTGTCACGAGGCCAGACCTTTCCGCGGATGCGTGCAGTGTCACCGTCTAGGTCCACACGAAGTTTAAGTGTGTACCAAATGCCAGATTCCCAGGCGAACTCGGCCCGTTCATCGATCCGAAGCTCGGCCGCCCACGACTGCAGCTGTACGCGCTGCACGTTGCCTTGGAGATCCAGAGTGTAGCCGCTGTTGATGATCCCGAGGTCCGGACGGCGCCGTCGCCACTCAGAAGCCATCATGTCGGCTTGAACGGTGTAGCCGGTCATGTCGGCTGGACCGAGGTAGATCGCGTGTCGGTGAAGGCCGCTTGGCGAAGGGCTTTTCATGAGTACTTGCTCACCGCCGATGTCCGCCGCGCTGACGCGAGGTCCGCCTCCGATCCATATCGGCGATTGCCCACCTTCGAAGTTCTCGTACCAGGGAAGGGGCGCGAAAACCCGGACCTGTGCCACAGCTGTGAATTCCCCAACCGTTGCAACGACCCGGCCACCCTGTGTCGAGACCGAAGCGCTCGTCGACAGGGTTCCGTCGGACGAAACGCTTGCTCCGACCAGACCGTCCACGGCCCAGCGGGCTTCCTGCTCTCCGACGAGTCGTCCTTGAGCATCGAGAGCACGTACTCGGAACCGGACGGTATCGCCCGCAGACAGAATCAACTCGGCAGGAACGACTTGAAGGCGTGTTGTGTCACCCGGGACCCCCTCGTTGCTGAATACACTCTCGCCCGCATCGGCTCGAAACGGAGCGCTTGGATGGCCAATCGCGTAAATCCCCGATTCAGCCGTGAAGTAGAGTCGCCCATAGGCCGGCGCGAACGATCCGTAGATCTCGGCATGCCTCCCGTCTTCGACCTCGACCTCATCGAAGTCCAGAACGGTCACGCCGGTTCGACGCGGTTTAAGGATGTGGACGTTTCCGTTCGTCTCGTTGATGTAGAGCTTTCCATCGGCCCATACGGGCGACGCTTTGCCTACTGTGCCAACGCTGTGATCCCACAGTATCTCGCCGCCGTCGGCATCAATCGCCAACAAGTTAGCCGAGTTGTCGATGACATAAAGGATGCCGTCCTTGATGAGTGGCGACGCGAATCCAACCGCCGCCTCGTTGACGCGCCAGCGCTCGTGGGTTGCGGTCACGTCGCCCGTGCCAGTCGCATCGATGGCGACGACGCGGCCCATCGTGCCCTGATCAACGTTTTCCTCGCTGTGGCTGATATAGACGGTCGTTCCATCGAAAACAGGTGATACGTTGATTCCGCGCTTACTGAGCTTGTACTTCCAGACCGTTTCACCGGTCCGAGCCTGTAGCGCGTACACCCATCCGTCGGCGTTTCCGTCAATCAGCAGCCGTTGGCCGTCGACGACGACGACAATTGGCACCGACTGGGTGTTCATGTCGAAGACACCACCGCCCGGCGTTGCGATGAACTGCACCTGTCCAGTCCGTTTCTCGAAGGCGACGTACTTGTGTCGGGGTGGGCCGCGGTATTCGCCCCAAGAGGCGCCAATGATTGAGAGAAACACGCTTTCTTCGTCCACCACTGGCGTCGACGTCCGGCCGCCATACCCAGAGGCTCGACCGAGTTCCTCGGCGAGGCGCCAGCTCCACACAATCGTGCCGTTGCGATCAAAAGCATTGAAGCGGCCGTCAACGGTCAGCGCGTAGAGGTGCCCAGTCTCGGGGTCGCCGGTAACGTTCCCCCAACCGACCCGGTTGAACGGAACTGTGGTGTTCATGATGCTGAAGTGGTGCTCCCAGAGTTTGGCACCTGTTTCGGCATCCCAGCATGCAACCACCTCTTGTTTCTCGACGCCATCGCCGGATCGGCCGTTGGCACAGACGCGGCCGTCGAATACCGCTGGTGTCGACCGTCCGATCCATGCGTCCGACCAGACCAGGTTCTCTCCATCCACCGACCAGGTCGATGGCAGGCTGGTCTCGTTCGACACGCCGCTCTGCGAGCGGCCGCGCCAGCTTGGCCAGTCGTCGGCTTGGGACTGGGATGCTGAGCAGAGGCTGATCGCGAGGAGGCTCACCACGACGCGCACTCGAGTGCCGACTGTAGACTTCATGTCCAACATGACTTCACTAGGGTGAAAACACGTTCCACGCGTCAGACTGGCGATGATATCAGGGGCTTCGTCAGCTATGCCAGCACCCGATCTGCCGTCCACGCTAGTCCGATGATAGCAATTGTGCCCGACATCGGTACGATCACGTAGCGACGGTACCACACCCGTCCGCGGAACCACCCGAGCGTTGCGAGAGTACCCACCCGCTCTGTTACTTTACGATTGTAACGGGAATCCGTTGCTTGCTTCGTCCGAGATTGAGCCAGTGCGGGCACTTGATTTCATCTGCATACAGCCGCTCGCAGTCATCACAGCGAACACATTCACTTTTCACGATCGTGGGTCCCCTGATAGCTCCCCATTCACCAGTTTGTTCACAGATCTTGCAAGTCCGACGAGTTCGTCGCCTGAGTAGCCTCGAAAGTGTGGTAGGTTCGCCTCAATGAAGTTGTAGGAGTCAGCATCTGGTAGGACTGCTTGGAGATCATATTGCTGACGCTCAACGTTCTGGAACTGGTCGACTACAGAGCTTTGGGCCAGCACTATTTGTGTGGTGGCCAGGACAGAGAAGGGCAGGGTGACGAGTGTGCTGATGTTGGTCAACACCTAACTCCGTCTCAGTTTGATACGGTATGGCCGGCCGCTACGTAGAAAGTTGACAACCGTGTCGGCTGCGTTCCCGACCCGGCTGAGCTCCTTAATTGCGGTCGAGGTGTTCGAAACGTCGATTCCCCCGATCCGGTAGATCATGTCACCGGCTAGAAGTCCGGCAGTAGCGGCGACCCCTGCGGTATTGATGTCGAGGACAAGGGCCCCGTCTCTTATCTGTAAGTTGTCGGCCTCCGCTCGACCAGTGAGCATCGATGTAGGCTTTGCGTTGCAAAGGGTCACGCCCAACGGCGCTTCGCTAGCTGTTGTCATGTCGGCACAGGTGTAAAGGCTCGGGGCATCCTGCGCTGTTCCGTCCGTCCCGAGCGTCATCCAGAGCCCGATCATCCCCACGATACCGAGGTTGCGCATCATCGAACACGCCCGCTAACTAGCGAGTCCACAATGCTTGGGTCTGCGAGCGTTGAGGTGTCACCGAGGTCGTTAACATCGCCCTCAGCGATCTTGCGTAGAATTCGACGCATGATCTTGCCGGAACGTGTTTTCGGTACGCCGTCAGTGAACTGGATTGTCTCTGGTGAGGCGTGGGGGCCGATGTCGGCGCGGACAGCTCTTACGATCTCGCTTTTCATCTCATCCGTCGGTATCTGGCCAGTTTTGAGAGTGACGAAGCGTATATCGCATTACCTTTGATGTCGTGCGGGTAACCCACGACCGCGGCTTCTGCAACGGACGGGTGCTTACCGATCGCGCCCTCGATCTCAGCGGTGCCAAAGTTGTGCCCGGAAACGATGATGACATCGTCGACGCGTCCGGTGATCGAGTAGTAGCCGTCCTTGTCGCGTAGGCAGCCATCGCCTGAAAAATACTTACCGGGAAATCGCGCGAAATAGGTATCGAAGAATCGTTGTTGATCGCCGTAGATGCCGCGCATCTGGCCTGGCCACGACTCCAATAAGCAGAGATTGCCTCGAACATCGTTGCCTTCGAGGATGTTGCCTTCGTCATCGACCAATGTGGGCTTGATGCCGAAGAGCGGCAACGTCGCGGAACCCGGTTTAGTCGGTGTTGCGCCCGGCAATGGCGAAATGAGGATACCGCCTGTTTCTGTTTGCCACCAAGTGTCGACGATCGGACATTTTTCTTTTCCTATAACGGTGTGATACCAGGTCCATTCCGGTGATTTGATCGGTTCTCCGACGGTACCGAGCAGGCGCAAGCTACTCAGGTCGTATCTTGCCGGCCAACGGTCGCCCTCCTTCATTAGCGCGCGAAGGGCAGTCGGCGCGGTGTAGAAAATGTTGACTTTATGCTTCTCGCAGACCTCCCAAAATCGGCCCCAATCGGGGTAGTTAGGCACGCCTTCGTACATCATCGTGATCGCGCCGTTGGCGAGCGGGCCATAGGTAATGTAACTGTGGCCTGTTACCCAGCCAATGTCAGCCGTGCACCAGAAGACGTCACCTGGGTGGTAGTCGAAGACGTAGTTGAAGGTTGTTGCGACGTAGGTCAGGTAACCGCCGGTAGTGTGTAGCACGCCCTTGGGCTTGCCTGTCGATCCTGAGGTGTAAAGAATAAAGAGTGGATCCTCGGCATCCATCACCTCGGGCGTGCAAATCTCGTCAGCAGCTGCTAGCGCATCGTGCCACCAGACATCACGGCCATCGGTCATCTCGACCGGCGATCCCGTGCGCTGGACGACGAGAATTTTCGTGATGCTTGGAGTTTTTCCGACGGCCTTGTTAGCGTTTGCCTTCATCGCGACGTCCTGCTTCAGGCCACGCACACCGGTGTCCTGCGTGATGATCGCCTTGCACTTCGAGTCGTTGATTCTGGTGACAAGGCTGTCAGCCGTGAACGCGCCGAACACGATCGAGTGGACCGCGCCGATCCGCGCGCAGGCCAGCATCGCGATCGCCAGCTCCGGAATCATTTGCATGTAAATACAAACCCGATCGCCTTTAACGATGCCGAGGTTCTTGAGAGCGTTCCCGGCTTTCTGGACTTCGGCTTGAAGCTCGGCGTAGGTGTAGATCTTGCTCTCAGTGGGGTCGTTACCTTCCCAGAGTAGTGCGGTGGCGCCGCCGCGGCCAGCTTCAACGTGTCGATCAACGCAGTTGTAGCAGGCGTTGAGCTTGCCGCCGAGATACCATGCGATTTCGGCCTTGTGGTAGTCGTACTGCCGGACAGTGTGCCACTTCTCAAGCCAAGTAATCCGCTGTTCGGCCTGCTCAGCCCAGAAACTTTCGGGATCACTGACGGAGCGATCGTAAATCGCGCGGTATTCATCGAGCGATTTGACGTGGGCATTCACTGAAAAGTCCATAGGTGGACTGTAGATATGGTCTTTGTTGCTAGCCACATCAGATCCAGCATCCGATTTCTCGTCAGCCACAAAATCCTCCTCGAGACATCGGCGCTTTCACTCTCGGTTTGGGTTGCCGAGGGTGTAGACGCTTACAATCGCTTCGTGGCAACCAATAGATTTGCGGGTGTTGCCGTCCGCTGTCTTTACGTAATCTCACAACACGGCTTCACACTGGAAGCCGAGCTGGCGAAACACTTTTTAAGCAGCCTCCTGCTCCAGCGTCATACCCGCGGTCAACACTCTTAGTTTAAGCTGGCGGGCAAACCACTCGATTTCCTCAGCGAGGAGTCGTGCCAAGCTGATTCGACGCGCACGCGGCGCGACCTGAATCCGAATCTCGCCGAAATGACGTGTCCAGTTCGTCGTGTTGTATAGCAAGGTTGCTTCGGCTAGCACCGTGTCACCCTCATAGTACGAGCACACTAAACGTTCGGCCGGTCTCGATGTTATGTGCCCAGGTCTCGACGACGGCTCGTTCGGTGATGTTGATCTGCAGATAGAGTAGATCTATTGGATCGAGGTCGTTGGCGAAGGTAACAACCGCCTCGAGATCGGCCTTGGTCATCGGTCGGATCTCGCAGGTCCGGTAGCCGACAAATGTGACCTGCTTGGGATAGCGGCTTACGATGGCATCGGCGTGCTCTAACATCAGTCGAGTCACTAGTAGGCGCCGAGTAGTTTCTCGCTACGCAGATTGAAGGTTGCTGGCAAATCAGCGACGAAGGGTAACGTCTTTAGTGCTTGAGACATCGGCGGATCATAGTGTCTGGCGCTCCGAGCTCGCCATAATCTGGTATCGCCATTGACTCGTCGCGTTCCATCACTGCAACGGTGCCTTTTTCTCCCCGTTCCTGTCAAAGCCGAGCACGGTATTGCAGCTGTGGCGGCGAGTAGATAGGTTGGCTACCCGCCGAACTTCGCCTTTGCCTCCTGCCGGCGCGCGTGGAGGATCGGTTCGGTATAGCCGCTGGGTTGTTCGCGTCCCTTGAACACTAGGTCGCAGGCCGCTTGAAAAGCAACACTGTCGTCGAAGTTGGGCGCCATGGGTCGATACTTCGGGTCGCCGGCGTTCTGACCGTCGACCACACTGGCCATTCGCTGGAGAGTCTCTCGTACCTGTGCTTCGGTACAAATGTCGTGGTGCAGCCAGTTGGCGATGTGCTGGCTTGAGATACGCAGGGTCGCACGGTCTTCCATCAACGCTACGTTGTTGATGTCCGGCACCTTGGAACAGCCGACGCCTTGATCGACCCAGCGCACAACGTACCCCAAGATGCCCTGCGTGTTGTTGTCCAGTTCCTGCTTAATCTCCTCTGCCGACCAATTCGGGTATTCGGCTCGTGGAATCGTCAGAATTTTTTCGAGATTGGCCAAGGCCCGCGACCTTATTTCGACTTGGCGGGCAGCAACATCCACGTGATGATAGTGGGTGGCATGTAGTACGGCGGCGGTTGGTGAGGGGACCCAGGCGGTGTTGGCACCGGCCTTAGGGTGGTCGATCTTGGTCTTCAACATGTCGGCCATTAGATCCGGCATGGCCCACATGCCTTTCCCAATCTGGGCGTGACCCGGTAAACCGCAGGCTAAGCCGACATCGACGTTCCAATCTTCATAGGTCACCATCCAATCGGCGGTCTTCATGTCCTTCTTGCGAATCATCGGGCCGGCTTCCATCGCGGTGTGCATCTCATCGCCGGTGCGATCGAGAAAGCCGGTGTTGATGAAGAACACGCGGTCCTTGGCGGCGCGTATGCATTCTTTCAGGTTAACCGTCGTCCGGCGTTCCTCGTCCATGATGCCGATCTTGAGGGTGTATCGGTTGAGCCCCAGTATATCTTCGACTTGGGCCAGTAGCTGATCGGTGAAGGCGACCTCCTCCGGCCCGTGCATTTTTGGTTTCACAATGTAAACGGACCCGGTTCGGCTGTTCTTGCGGTTCTTTAGGTCGTGGATGGCGATCATCGACGAGATCATGGCGTCGAGAATTCCCTCCGGTGCTTCGTTCCCATTCTTATCCAGAACCGCTGGGTTGGTCATGAGGTGCCCAACGTTTCGGATCAGCATCAGGCTGATCCCTGGCAACCTTAATTCTGATCCGTCTGGCGCGGTGTACACGCGGTCAGGGTTCATCGATCGGTCTACCATTCGACCGCCCTTTTCGAAGCGGTCGCTCAGGTCGCCTTTATTTAGTCCGAGCCAGTTACGATAGGCGACTACCTTATCGTCCGCGTCCACCGTTGACACCGAATCCTCAAGGTCCATGATGGTCGTGATAGCTGCTTCGACCACGATGTCTCTAACTCCGGCGGCATCATCACGGCCTACTGGGTGGCTGCGGTCAATGGTGATATCGATGTGGAGTCCGTTATTCTGCAGTAATACAGCCGATGGTGCACCTGCATCACCGCGATATCCGGCGAGTTTTGATGGGTCAGTGAGCCCAGTGACGACGCCGTCCCTAAGGGTGACAGCTAGTTCTCCGTTGACCACTGCATAGGACGTCGCGTCTGTGTGGCTGGCGTGGGCGAGCGGAGCTGCGGAATCGAGAAAGTCCCGGGCGACCGCGATGACACGGGCACCGCGAATTGGGTTGTAGTCACCGAGGCGCTTGGCTCCCTCTTCGGGAATCGCGTCGGTTCCGTAGAGGGCGTCATAAAGGCTACCCCAGCGGGCATTGGCAGCATTCAGCGCATATCGGGCATTGGTGACCGGCACGACAAGCTGCGGTCCTGCAATGGTTGAGATCTCCGGGTCGACGTTTGCCGTACTCACCGTAAAATCGTCGCCCTCCTGAACCAAGTAGCCGATTTCCTGGAGGACAGCTTTATAGTCACTCAAGTCGATCGCCTGATCGCGGTACTCCTGATACCAAGCATCGATTCGTCTCTGGAGTTCGTTGCGTTTAGCTAGCAGTTCGCGGTTCCGCGGCGACAGATCGTGGACCAATTGGTCAAAGCCGCCCCAGAACGCCTCTGGGGATATACCAGTTCCTGGCAACGCCTCATCGTTGATGAAGTTGTACAGCTTCTCGTCAACCTGGAGTCCTCCGGTTTCGATCCGGTCCGTCATTTCCTCCCCCTCTTCCTTTCGGCCCGCACCATCCGAAGGTATGTGGCAGCGCCGTTCGCGGGAAATATCAGTATTACTGGGTGATCCTACTTCCGCAAGTCTGAGTGGGCTAATCTGCTTGTGTGTGTCTTGGGACCGCTGGTGTCAAGCACCTTAATCTATGGATGGAATGCGCTTTCTAGCAACCGTGACCTGTGACATCCGAGCCGTTGTCGAATCATATCGTGACCTCGGATTTAGCTATACCGTTGCTACTGATAGTTCGTGGGTTAAAGCCAAAACGCTGCACATTCTTTTGCACGGTGCGTCAGCACGTGAACGATGATAAGACTTCGAGTGGACCTCAACTGTGATCTCGGAGAGTCATTTGGCACTTATGCATCCGGCCACGATAACGAAATGATGGCCAGCATCAGTTCGGCCAACGTTGCCTGTGGGGTCCACGCTGGTGACCTGTCTGTGATGCGCCGAACGGTTCGACTAGCGTTGGAACACGGCGTCAGTATAGGCGCACATCCGGGATTCGCTGATCGTGTTGGTTTCGGTCGTCGCCCGATGCCCATTTCCCCCGATGCAGTCGAGAACCTTATCTTGTATCAGCTCAGCGCATTGGCCAAAATCGTTTCGGCGCATGGTCGACGGCTTAGTCACATCAAGCCGCATGGCGCGCTCTACAACATGGCTTTGGTTGATCGGTCATTGGCAAACGCCGTGGCCAGAGCCTCACAGTGCTTCGACCCATCCATCGTGCTCTACGGACTGTCGGGTTCGTGCTTGCTGGAATCCGGTTTGGCGCTTGGATTGAAGGTGGCGTCGGAGGTATTTGCCGACCGTGCGTACCATTCGGATGGCACGCTCGTGTCGCGAACCGAGCCTGGCGCTCTCATCACCGAACCAGAAGATGTGGTTGAGCGCGCGGTTCGGATGGTAACAGAGGGTCGAACAGTCGCAATCGACGGGAGTTCGATCAACCTTCAGGCGGAGACCATCTGTGTTCACGGTGACACTGTTGGGGCTGCCGAGTTGGTTGGATACCTTCGAAATGGTCTCGAATCAGCGGGTGTCGTTATCTCTCGGGTCGACCAAGACTTGGATTGCTAACCCACGTGTGATTCCGAGTGCCCTTGGGACTCAGTGAATGGTGTAGGGTTCGCTCAATATGAACGGTGCGATCTCGGCATCAAATCGATCTCCCTCTGATGTCACCATCTGATAGGTGCCCTGCATCGTGCCGAACGGTGTCGTTAGCGGACAGCCCGATGTGTACTCGAACGATTCGCCGGGACCGAGAGTGGGCTGTTTCCCGACAACGCCAAGGCCGCGGACTTCTTCGATGTGGTTCTCGGCGTCGGTAATCGTCCAGTGCCGGCTGATGAGCTGTATCGAGTTGGGTCCTTCGTTGGCGATCTCGACCGTATAGAGAAAGAACCACTGGTTACGTAGGGGCTCCGAGCGGTCGGGTGAGTAGCGGGCAGTGACGTGCACTCGGATCCCGCGGGTAATCGCTTCCGACGTATGCACGCCGCTTTCGGCCGGGCTGTAACTCACGAGCGAGATAATACGACGTCCACATGATCCCCATCAACATGCTACTAGAAGCCTATCGGACTGGGTTTTTCCCGATGGCGTTGCGAGGTCGGCTCGATTGGTATTCCCCGACTGACAGAGGAATTCTCCCATTGGACCGGTTTCATGTTTCGCGACGGTTGCAACGCGTCCTTCGCCAGGGAAGATTTCGGTTCACGGTGGACCACAATTTTCGGAGGGTGATCGTTTCATGCGCGTCCCGTCCTGACGATGCCGGCAATTGGATCGACGCGGAAATCATCGAGAGTTATTGTGCCCTTCACGAAGCAGGTTTCGCCCACTCGTTGGAAGCGTGGCGTGGCGAAAGCCTCGCCGGAGGTCTCTATGGGGTCGCGCTGGGTGGGGTGTTCTTCGGAGAATCGATGTTTCGAAACGAGACTGACGCATCGAAGGTAGCTCTTTGTGCGTTGGTTGCGCGCCTGCGCGAACGAAAATTTCGATTGCTCGACATGCAATGGCTCACGCCGCATCTCTCGCAGTTTGGTGCTATTGAGGTCTCACGCACCGAGTACATAAGAATACTCGCCGATGCCGTCGCCCTGACACGCTCTTTCGGAGATGTTGATCGGCGTACGCTTGCCTGAGACGTTGGAGAACCAGCTCGGAAGGGTTGCCAGACGATAACGGTTAGTCGAGCCGTGGTCGTTTACAAGATGACTGGCGCGGCTGGGCGGAAAGACTGCCGCTCCAGCTCAGCTGTCGTCAGCCTGGACGAGCTTCCAGCTCAGCTGGTAAACGAGGCGGACCACTCGCACCATTTTGTCGTAGTCGAGTTTGTCCGGCTCGTCGCCTTCGGTGTGATAGTCGGGGTGAAGACCGGTGTGGACAAACAGCGCCGGCACACGGTGAAACAGAAACGGCCAGTGGTCGCTCCGGCGCAGGAGGTTTGAACGGTTATGGTCGTAGCGAAATCGTAGATTCAGCTTGATCAGATCGTTTGCCGCTTCAGCGGCTGCGCGAAGGTCGGTGCTGAAGCTATAGCCGAGTAGGTTGACGGCGTTCTGGTTGGAGTTGGCAGTCTGGGGTCTGAGTCCTCGAAACCGTCGTCCACCGTTTTCTGGTACTTCTTCATGGCGACCGATCATGTCCATGTTGAGTACTGCGACCGTTCTCTCGAGGGGCGTGAGAGGGTTCTCCGTGTAACTCCAGGCGCCCAGGAGCCCGCGTTCCTCCGCGTTCCACGCGGCTAGGAGCACCGACCGTCTGGGGCGCACACCTGCACGCGTCGCCGCTGTGAACGCTTCAGCGATTTCCAACACACCAGCTAGACCGGACGCATTGTCGTCGGCACCGCGAAAGATTCCACTGGGAGTCGATCCTTCGTGATCAAGGTGTGCGCAGACTATGACCCACTCGTCACGGATCTCAGGGTCGGCACCCTCGATCAGACCGACGACGTTGTGCACGCGGGTCGCGCTACGCTCAATAGTCGTTTCCGCCGTCACGACGAGATCGAAGGAGGCCACCGCCGAGATACCACCGGGAGTCTCGGCTCGTTCCGTCAGGGTTGAAAACGAAAGCGCAGGGCCTTCAGATAAACGTTCCGCTAGCGTGTCCGAAATCCACACCACCGGAATCCGCACTTCGCCTGCCCAATCCGCAAGCTGGTACGCGGGCACGCGTCGTTCGTTGGTTGGCCATGCCCGACGCCTGTCGGCAAGGAGCGGCGCCGAGCCCGCATGATTGTGAGAGTCCGATACGAACAAGACCGCGGCGGCACCCCGACGTTGAGCCTCCAGAGCCTTGCGGACCGCACGTGAATGCTCTGAGAGGTCCGTTCCGTCGAATACGCTGTCCTGATCATACTCGCCCGGTTCGTGTTCTAGGATGAGCACGACACGTCCACCCACGTCAACGCCGCGGTAGTCATCATGCCCCAGTGTCGGTGCGGTGATCCCGAACCCGACAAATACGAGGTATCCCTCCGCCCGTGCACTTCCGCTGAATCTAGCCGGGAAGAAGTCGACGCCGAGGACGGCGCTGACTTCGGCGGTTGGCGTCGTAATGCTGAGCGCTTGGTGCTCCCCTTGGGACACCGTCAATAGATCGAACGGCTGAAGAAACCCACCGTCACGAGACGGCGCTTGAAGACCAAGCTGTTCGAAGCGGTCGGCGATGAATTGGACCGTCCGCCGGTTTCCACGGGTACCGACTAGGCGCCCATTCATGTCGTCGGACGTGAGCTGGTACACGTCTCGTCTGAGGTCGGCGGAGGATATCGAATCAGTCGCCGGCGCGAGTCTTTCGCTCGTTGCTCCGAATGCAACGAGAGCCGTTATCAAGACCGCTGGCGCGGCGCACCCTCTCTGAAGCATCGGCTGCATTCATTGTAGCAGTCGTCATCTAGCGCTCTTCGCGCGCCCGACGATCATCAGCTGACCAGACTTTAGTCAAATGGATGGATGGGACAGCGCGTTACCGACTTGCTCGATTGTGTCGAGAAAGACCGTAGTCCAGTCATCGAACAACGCGAGGCGCTTGGCCATTGGTGCGTGCTATCCTACGTGGCCAGACTGGTCGTTTCCTGGCGGTCGTCGCTGGTTCGAATATGGCGATATCCACACCTGAGAAGGGGTCTCGAACTCAACAGCGTGGTATTGCGGTATTGATCGGAGTCGATGCCGCCAAGCGGCACATCTTCCTCTGCTGCGATCAAACTGCTCCGAAGTGCTGTAACAAGGAACGTGGCCTCGAAGCCTGGGCGTATCTCAAGCAACGATTAAAGGCGCTCGGACTTTCCGAGCGCGGCGGTATCCTTCGTACGAAAGCTAACTGCCTGCGTGTTTGCGAGGGTGGACCGATCGCTGTCGTTTATCCGGAAGGCACGTGGTATCGTGAGTGTGACCCGCCCGTGCTCGAGCGAATTATCCAGGAGCATCTGCTCCAGGGATGCCCCGTGGGCGACGCGCTCATCTTGTCTCAGGAGCTTTCTGGGACGCGCACCGACCGGTGTCGTTCAGAAGACGACAAGTCGTCAAGTGCGTAGATTGGTGGCACCTTCCCCGACATAGGTGATTGGGCTTTATCACCTTGTGCTTGCTATCTACCCGCTAAGCACTCCCTCTGCAGTCTGAACGGGATCAACCCTGGGACCACAATGAGATTCGGAATCGCCATCAGCCTATTAAGCGTGTCTGCGATGTTCCAGATCAGGTGCAGCGAGTCGGTCGCGCCCAGCTAATTGAAGACGAGACAGGTTGGGTGGTATGTCAACGTTGATCGAGCGCTCGTTCGACTTCGAAGCAATCGAGTAACGGCTGCAGCATGCGGTGATCCCGGTTCGCTTGAGTGCCTACTGGTTTCCTCCGTAGCTCGGCTGTGCCACGGTCACAGACTCATTTACCCGTAGACGTACCCTCCATCTTCCGCGGCTGCCATAAACACGTCACGTTTGTATCTGGCGCTACAATAGGCTCAATGGATCTCGCAGGGGTGTTTCCACCCATCACCACACCGTTTGCTCGGGAGGACGGGAGCGTCGACCTCGACGCGCTCGTCAGAAACGCGGAGCGTTGGGTCACGACCGGACTGCGCGGTCTCGTCGCGCTTGGGTCCAACGGCGAGGCGCCCCTTCTCGATGAAGCGGAGTCCGACCGCGTGGTGGAGACGATTCGATCCGCGGTTCCAGCTTCCCAGTTGCTGATGGTCGGGACAGGACGAGAGTCGACTCGAGCTGCAGTTGACGCCTCCCGTCGAGCGGCGTCGCTCGGTGCGGATGCCGTGTTGGTTCGGACGCCGTCATTCTTCAAGTCGCAGATGACCTCGCAGGTGTTTTTCGATCACTACACCGCTGTCGCGGAGTCGTGTCCCGTTCCGGTCGTGCTATATAACTTCACAGCGCTGACCGGCGTGTGCCCGAAGGTCGACGTCGTGGCCGGGCTTTCCGAGCATCCCAACATTGTCGGGATGAAGGAATCGGGCGGCGATGCCGGCTATGTCTCGGCTCTGGTGGACGAGACGGCTGACGGCTTTCAGGTTCTAGTCGGATCCGCGCCGACGTTCTATTCGAGCTTGCTCTGTGGGGCAGCCGGCGGAATCATGGCCGCGGCATGCGTGGCTCCCGAGCAGTGTGTCCAGTTGTACCAGCTGGTCCGTGCGGGGCTGCTCGACGAAGCTCGAGCGCTACAGCGTCGCCTCACGCCCCTCGCCCGACTGGTCACGCGCCGCTACGGTGTACCAGGACTGAAGGCCGCACTCGATTTGATCGGGTTCGTCGGCGGACCTCCACGCCCGCCTTTGCAGTCCGTGGACCATGAGGCCGAGGCCGAGCTTCGAGCTGCGCTGGAAGACGTTGCCATTCCCATCCGCGACCGTACGTCAGTTACCCAACCTGCCGGTTAGCTATCGGCGGCCGGATGCCGGAACGGGCTAGCCGTGAGTGAAATGGCTACTGCCATGGCGTTCAGGATGGTGGACAGGTGATGTTCGGAGGCGACACCGCCCACACGACACCTCAAGTTGGCTCCCAAGCGCGACGAGATCATGCAGGTTCGCACGCTGGCCATGATGAACGGATATCCGGTAAACGAGTAGCCGCGTGAGCGCGACGTCATCAAGGTCCTTAGTCTCTGTAGGCCCCGGTTACAGGATCGGTCTTGATTAAGACGCTAACCAATATTCACTTCGGCAAGCCGCTTCCGATCCTCTCCGATCGGCTTCATCCTTAGACTTATTGTTGAAATAAGTAACTCTATAATTAACAGTATGTTACAAGATATGAAGGCTTGACAGCTGTCTTTGTGTCGGGCAAGAATAGCGTCGAGAGATGGAGCAGACCCTTTTGCTGAACGCGACCTACGAGCCGCTCAATGTCGTAGATTGGCGCAAGGCGATCACTCTGTGGTGTCAGGGTAAGGTCGAGGTGATTTCGGTCTACGATCGTGAGGTCAGGTCCGTTTCCGTGAGCTTCAAGCTTCCATCCGTCATTCGGTTGCTCCGCTACATCACGATTCGGCGCCACTTCCACTATGTCCCCTTCTCGCGCGCCAACATCTATGCACGCGACAACCACCAGTGTCAGTACTGCGGGGATGGTTTTCCCGTGTCGGAGCTGACGTTCGATCACGTCGTGCCTGTATCGCAGAGTGGCCGCAAGGACTGGGAGAACATTGTCACCTCGTGCATCAGCTGCAATAGGCGGAAGGGCGGCCGAACTCCCGCCCAGGCTCGTATGCGAGTCATTCGCCAACCCCGGCGCCCCACAAGGGCTCCGATCGTGCGGTTGACGGTCGGTCTCAATAGCACGCCCGATAGTTGGCGAGATTACTTGTACTGGAAGATCGCGCTCGAAGATACGTAGCCGATGGTTCCGGTGTCGAATAAGCATGTAGCCCAGGCACTACGTTTTGTCTCCTGAGACCAGCCAAACCCGAATCACGTCAATCCAGCCTGTCTGGGCAATTCCAGGTGGACGCATTACGGTCGAAGGATCCGACCTTGTCAACGACGGACTGCCCACCGTGCATGTGGGTGACTGTCCTGCGCGAGTCGTCCGTGCTTCATCACGTGCGGTATCGGTGGTCGTCGCGACCGACGCCGAAGGTGGCCATGCAACAGTTCGCATTGAGGGCGTTCTAGGTGAAACGGCATTCGTCGAGCTGGGCGCGCCCGTTGCGACCGGTCTCCATCAGGTCGACAGCCCGGTTATCGACGATGAGGGTCAGCTGTACTTCACCTACAGCGGGACCGGAGGCTCAGAGGTGGCGGTATCGCTGTTCCGCGTTGGTCGGGATGGATTCCGAGAACCGTTCGTATCGGGCATCACCAACGCGACCTCTATGGCACTCGCACCTGATGGTCGACTCCATGTCTCAAGTCGGTTTGACGGAACGGTCTATCGGGTGGAGACTGACGGTCGCTATGAGGTCGTGGCGAGTGATCTTGGCGTGGCGTGTGGTCTTGCGTTCGATCGCGATGGCACGTTGTACGTCGGGGACCGGTCTGGAACGGTGTTCCGGGTGGGCACCTCGGGTCAACCGAAGCCGTTCGTCACGTTACCGAAAAGTGTTGCAGCTTTCCACCTCGCATGGGGACCTGACGACGCGCTGTATGTGACGGCTCCGACATTGGCTTCGCGTGACGTCGTCAATCGCGTCGATGTTTCCGGTAAGGTCGATACGGTGTGCTCGGTATTGGGACGACCGCAGGGTCTCGCGTTTGATGGGCAGGGTGCCCTGTACGTCGTCGAGGCTCTCGCCGGCCTCAGCGGAGTCTACCGGGTCGAATCGGATGGTTCCGCGACTTGCATGCTAGCCGCCCCAGCGCTCGTTGGGCTCGCATTTGATCCGGCCGGCGGATTGGTGGTGGTCTCGAATGACACCGCGTATCGGTTGGACCTGCCGCTCAGCTCCCTGCGACGGTAACGTGTTACCATCGAAAGTTCGGGCTATCGTGAACGACCCTGGCTGATGGCATCAGGCGATTTGGCAGGGGGGGGTGAATTACGAGTCCGGCTTTCACAGCGCCCATGCCGCAAGATTGGATCGACGTGCGCGGTGCCCGCGTACATAACCTCAAGAACATTGACGTAAGGATCCCACGCAATCATCTGGTCGTCATTACGGGGCTGTCCGGTTCAGGAAAGTCGTCGCTGGCGTTCGATACCATTTATGCCGAAGGGCAGCGGCGGTATGTCGAATCGCTGTCAGCATACGCGCGCCAGTTCCTCGAACAGGTTGAAAAGCCGGATGTCGACCAGATTGACGGCTTGTCACCCGCGATTTCGATTGAGCAGCGAACAACAGGGTCTAACCCACGGTCCACGGTCGGCACGGTCACTGAGATCTACGATTACCTTCGGCTGTTATTTGCCAATATCGGCGTTCCTTACTGCCCAAGCTGCGGTCGGGAGGTTACCTCGCAGTCGGTGCAGCAGATCGTGGAGGCGGTCATGCAGGGGCCGACCGACGAGCGGGTCAACGTGCTGGCGCCGGTCGTGAGAGGGCGCAAGGGGGAGTTCAAAAAAGACCTGTCGGCTCTGCACGCCAAAGGGTTCCTCAAGGCACGGGTCGACGGAGACGTGATCTCGCTTGAGAATTCGAGTCGGCTCGATCGGCGAAAGAATCACTGGATTGAAGCGGTGGTCGATCGGCTGGTGGTCAGACCTGGTGCCGACCGGCGGCTTACCGAGTCAATTGAGATCGCGCTGGGATTGGCTGATGACATCGTCATCATCAACACCTTGGGTGGGGGGGATCGGCTCTTCTCGCGCCGTCTGGCCTGCGTGACATGCGGTGTGAACATGCCGGAGCTGACGCCGCGGATCTTTTCTTTTAACTCGATGCACGGTGCGTGCACGGAGTGTCAAGGTCTGGGGTTCATTGAAGCTTTCGACCCTACCCTAATTGTGCCGGACACGTCGAAGTCCCTCATTGACGGCGCGGTAGCACCCTGGGCGCCAGACGAGCGGATTGTCCGCGACGCGGTGTCGAAGCTCGGTCAGTACTTCGACATGGATGTCACGGTACCGTTTGCCAAGCTGACGCGCAGGAAACGAGACCTGTTACTTCACGGCCCAGCTGGTTCGAAAGCCCCAACGTCGACTGGTCGACGGCGGCGGACGACGGGCCTGGTCCAGCCGTTCGGACGAGACTTCGAAGGGATTATCCCGAATCTGCGTCGTCGGTATGCCGAGGGCACGGGGAAGGAGCAAGAAGCGCTGGAGTCATATCGGTCGATGCGACCGTGTCAGGCGTGTGATGGACGTCGACTCCGGCCCGAAAGCTGTGCGGTTCAGGTCAAGGGGCGCACGCTTGCCGAATACGTCAATCTGTCAATTGCAGACGCCCGCGACGCTTTCGTTGGGATCCAACTCAGCGGGCGCGAGACGCTCGTAGCCGATCGCGTTCTGCGTGAGATTCGAGAGCGTCTGCAGTTCCTCGCGAATGTTGGAGTCGGCTACTTAACTCTAGCCCGAGGGACCGCGTCGCTTTCGGGTGGCGAGGCGCAGCGGATTCGACTCTCGACGCAGATCGGGTCGAATTTGACGGGCGTGCTATATGTGCTCGACGAGCCGTCGATTGGGCTTCACCAGCGCGATAATCGCCTACTGCTCGACACGCTCGCTCAGCTTCGCGACTTGGGCAATACCGTTATTGTCATGGAGCACGACGAGGAGACAATCCGGTCGGCCGACTATCTCATTGACCTTGGACCCGGCGCCGGTGAGCGAGGTGGGCATGTGATCTTCCAAGGGACGCCTGCGCAACTGCTGGCTGACGGCAATGGGTCGCTTACCGGGGAGTATCTTTGCGGCACGCGCACGATTCCGACACCGAGCGCGCGACGACCGTCTCTGCGGGGCGCGCTTACGGTGCGGGCTGCGCGGGCCAACAACCTGAAGTCGATCGACGTACGTTTCCCGCTCGGGGTGCTCACGGCGATCACGGGGGTCAGCGGGTCCGGCAAGTCGACGCTGGTCAACGACATCCTGTATCGCTCGTTAGCCCGGATGCTCCATCGTGCCGTCGCTGATCCGGGTACCCACGACAGGGTCGACGGGCTCGATCTCGTGGACAAGGTGATTCAGATCGATCAGTCACCCATCGGGCGAACGCCGCGGTCGAACCCAGCCACTTACACGGGACTTTTCACGTTCATTCGAGAGCTGTTCTCGATGCTGCCGCAGTCGCGTGCCCGCGGATACAAGCCTGGGCGATTCTCGTTTAACGTCAAAGGGGGACGATGCGAGGCGTGCCAAGGCGATGGGGTGATTGGGATCGAGATGCATTTTCTCCCGGACGTCTACGTCAGATGCGAGCAGTGCAAGGGTCGACGGTATAATCGCGAGACCCTGGAAGTGACATACCGCGGGGTTTCGATCGGCGATGTGCTCGATTTGGCGGTCGATCAAGCGATGCCATTGCTGGAAAACTTCCCATCCATCGCGACAAAGCTTGCAACGCTTCAGGATGTTGGACTGGGGTATATCGAACTGGGCCAGTCGGCCACGACGTTGAGCGGCGGGGAGGCCCAGCGTGTCAAGTTAGCGAAGGAACTGTCACGTCGCAGTACAGGGCGAACTCTGTACATCCTGGACGAGCCCACGACCGGATTGCACTTTGAAGACATCCGTCATCTTCTGGATGTCCTGAACAAGCTTGTCGACCAAGGAAATACCGTCGTCATAATCGAGCATCACCTGGACGTAATCAAATCAGCCGACCACGTGATCGACCTCGGGCCAGAGGGCGGTGATTTGGGCGGGCAAATCGTCGCTGAGGGTACGCCTGAAGAAGTCTCGATTGCCGAAGCGTCACACACCGGACGTTATCTGCGCTCGGTCCTGGGACTCTCGTCGGCCGCTTCGTGAAGACTGTCGCCCAAACAGTCGTGGGTTCTTGGCCTCATGAGTCTGGCTAAGACGTGATAAGTACCCTTCAAATGTGGCAAAATAACCACGTTTCTTTATCCTAGACCGTGGTAATTAAGCCTCACATGGTTTGTTTGATTACTCGCTGCCGAACCGTGAAATAATATTAAGTATTTATATATAGCTATTTATGAAGCTATTCCTTAATCTAGAACTTCGGCATACGATTTGCTTAGTTATCAAGAGTCGTGAATGGAAGTTTACCGATCGTGAAAGACCTTCAACGAACAATTCGACGATCGGTGGTCTGCTCGGGAATCGGCCTTCATTCAGGACAGAAGGTCACGCTTCAATTGAAGCCTGCGGGCGTTGACCACGGCGTCGTATTCAGGCGTCTGGATCTGGATGGCCTGGAGATTCCAGCCGATGTGGGGCACTTAGCAAGCATGCAGTACGCCACCGGCTTGGCTCGCAACTCAGCATCGGTTGAAACGGTCGAACATCTCCTTGCAGCACTTGTCGGTCTCGGAATCGACAATGTGGTCGTCGAACTGAACCAGGCCGAGGTTCCCATCATGGATGGGAGCGCAGCTTCGTTCGTTTATCTGGTGCACGAGGCCGGTGTGCGACCGTTGACTGTGCCACGAAAGTTCCTCAAGGTCATCCGGCCGATCTTGCGGTCACGAGGTGACAAGAGAATCGCTCTTTACCCATCCGATCACTTCAAGGTGACCTATAGCATCAGCTTCGACCATCCGATGCTCCGTCATCAAAGCCGTACGCTGCGGATGACCGAAGAGAGCTTTGTCGATGAGATCGCGCCGGCTCGGACGTTCGGCTTCTTGAAGGAGGTCGAGTTACTTCGGCAGCGAGGTTTGGCTCTGGGTGGCTCGCTTGATAACGCGATCGTTCTCGGTGAAACCGGTGTGCTTAATAGCTCGCTTCGGTTCGACGACGAGTTCGTTCGTCACAAGATTCTCGACGTCATCGGTGATCTTGCGCTCGTCGGATATCCGATCATCGGACACCTGGTCGTTCACCGTGGTGGCCACGCACTACACGCGAGTTTTGCCCAGGAAATCCTTGAGGACACCGATGCTTGGCATCTCGTCGAGTCTGCGGTAGATCCGGTGTCCGAGGTCGAGACGGCCTCCGTTCCCGTCAATCAGACGCTGGCGTCGAGTTGACGCGAGAATTACCGTGATTCATGCGTCGCGGCAGCGCGCGCGTCACGTTTTTGCGTCCGCGCTGCCTGAAGCATGTTAGCCATGGCGTAGTTTCTCTCGTGGCACGCGTACTCGAACAACGGCGCCTGGCTCTTCCTCAACGGGATCAAGGCGGTCCAGGGGCCACCCACGTCTCGGGATCCTCAACGGTGAACTGGTACTGGCATGGTCTCGCCCGCGCGCGTGAAGCGTTCGACCAGTCGGTGTGGAACGGCGCCGATCATCTGTAGCTCACCGTCGAAATGCACGCTCTAGACGACTAGGGCATCGGCCTCCCAGTGTGGTCCCGTCCTTCGCCCACGAACTGAGCGATGTTCGTATGGGGTCGCTCGGCCTCATCCGATCTCAGAAAGAACAGAATCGCGGTGTACAATGTCGCGTTTACCATCTGGTAGCTGGAGTTCTTCACGGTGTCAGAGAGAGTCGCACCCAGGTTGGGTGATGTCGCTAGCGGGGCGTTGGCGTCGATCGCCAGATCCGAGGGCACCCCAGTCTACGTGTATTCCGCCGCTGTGATCAGAGAGCGCTACGCCCATCTCGACCACGCGTTCGGTGACTATCCTCATCGTATCCACTACGCACTGAAGGCGAACTCGACGCTGGCCGTCGCTCGATTGATTCGCTCGCTTGGGGGACGTGTCGACGCGAACTCAGGCGGTGAGGTTGAGGTCGCGCTGCGTGCGGGTTTCGCACCTGACGACATCGTGTTTACCGGCGTGGGAAAGACCCGGGCTGAGCTTGAGATGGCGGTCCACCGTGGTCTCTATGCGATTAACGCGGAATCGCAGGGTGAGCTGGAGCGAATCGATCAACTTGCGCGTACAGCAGGCGTGCGTGCGCGCGTGGCCTTGCGGGTAAATCCAGACGTGGCTGGGGGAGCGCATCCGCACATTTCGACCGGGCAGCGTGCCCACAAGTTCGGTGTTCCTTTGAGCGACGCCCAGGTCATCTGCCGATGGGTCTCAGAGGCCGACGGCCTTGCACTGGTAGGGGTGCACGCACATATTGGGTCGCAGATGGTGGCACTGGACCCGATTCGTCAAGCTGCGGCGGTGGTCGTCGGTTTCGCCCGGGAGCTCAGGGCTGACGGTGCGCCCCTTGAGTATGTCGACATCGGTGGCGGCCTTGGTATCTCCTACGACGGGGCTGACGTGCCCAGCGCCTCGGATTATGCCAAGACGGTTTTGGATGCCTGCGTGCCAGCCGGGTTGTCGGTCGTGGTCGAGCCAGGGCGTTGGATCATCGGCCCGGCCGCCGTCTTAGTGACGCGAGTCGTCGACGTGAAGCCTCAGGCAGAGGGCCGGTTCTTCGTCGTTGTAGACGCAGGGATGAGCGAGCTCATACGACCCGCCCTATATAAAGCTTTTCACCGGATCGAGGTACTTGAGCCAAGGCCTACGCAGCCGGTCGCATGCGATATCGTTGGACCGATCTGCGAAACCAGTGACGTTATTGGCCACGACCGGATCGTGCCGCTTCCACTCGTCGATGACCTCCTGATCGTTTACGACACCGGTGCCTATGGCTCGTCCATGGCTTCTAACTACAATCGCCACCCGCTTCCAGCCGAGGTGATGGTTGATGAAGGTGTCCCGCAGGTAATTCGTCGTCGACAACGTGTCGAGGACATGTTGGCGATGGAAGTCTGAAGTGAACATGCTCAAGTTTCCAGAGGAACCCTTGATCATCGCCTTCGAAGGCCTTGACCAGAGCGGAAAAGACACACAAGCACGCAAGCTTCGTGATCAGATGCGTACCTCAGATTGCAAGGCGCGCGTCGTGTCGTTTCCAGATTACGGAACGTCCATAGGAGAGGAGCTAGCTCGGGCGCTTCAAGGTGAGCGCGATTATGGCCCCGATGTTATGCAACTGCTCTACGTGGCGAATCGCTACGAGCGGAAGCCCGATATCGAGCGCTGGCGGCGAGCCGGCATTACCCTCCTGTTTGATCGATACATCGCCTCGAGTTTGGCGTACGGTGGAGCGCAGGGTCTGGATTTGGCCTGGCTTGTCGACCTCCAGAAGTTCTTGCCACCTGCAAACCTTACTATCTTTCTGGATGTTGCTCCCGAGACCGCTCTGGAGCGCAAGACGACCGGTCGGGATCGATACGAGCGTGACTACGGACTACAGGTTGCCGTTCGTGAGCGCTATCTTCGACTCGCCGATCAGCCCGACTGGATTACCGTGGAAGGCGACCGCCCCTCTGCCGAAGTTGCGGCCGACGTCGTCCGGTCGGTGGTGTCATGGCGGCGGTGAGGGTTGCTTGTGGTGACCGTCCACCGTCGCATCACATGACGCGACATCGCGGCGTTCAGAGCAGTTCTAGCATGTCGTCAGACATCCGTTGGAACCCCAAGTGGCCGCAAAGCCGGACACAGTGTGACGAGAGTGCACGTTCAGTAGGGCGATTTGAACTCGCGGCGCTTCGCATTCCCCCAGAGGCGCTCCAGGTCGTAGAAGCAACGGGTTTCGTGGGTGAAGGCGTGGATGACGCAGTCGAAGCAGTCAACGAGGACCCACTCGGCGTACTCATATCCTTCGATGTGCGAAGGCCGTAACCCTGCGGTACGAAGTCTTTCCTCGATTTCGTCGATGATGGCGCGAACCTGACGGGTCGTTCGTCCCGAGCAGAGCACAAAAAAGTCTGTGAAGGCTTGCGATGCTCTGAGATCGAGCACGACGACGTCTAGAGCTTTCTTGTCAAGCGCCGCGTCAACCGCGTGCCGTACCGTCGCTGGTAGAGTCCTGCTCGTCGGGACTTCGGCTGGTTTTGTTTGTCGTGATTCTTCAGTCATGCAAAGTGTCGTCCGCCTCGACGCGAGCGTAGAGGTGGTGGCGTGATATGTAGGCTGACACTGAGCGATTCACCAGACCGTCGATCGACTGGCCCAAGGCCAATCGCCAGCGAACGTCAGATGAGGAGATGTCTCGCGTGTCATGATCGACTAGCCAGATACCCGTCGTGTCGTACGGTTGCCGCCCATCGGCGCGGTTCGGGTGACGTATCCGCGACGCGAGGTCAGGTAGTTGCCGCGGCAAATCAGAAGCCCGAAGGCCTTTGCGTGAAACGACCACGAAGTGGCTTCTATCCAGCACGTCCGGATAGTTGTGCCACGTGGCGATTTCTGCAAACGCGTCCGCACCTGTAATGAAGAAAAGCTGCCAAGGCTGCAGGCCAGTTTTACTGAGCTTCTCGAGCATCAGCGACGTGTACGAAGGGTCTTCCGAACGCAGTTCGACGGCGCTGGCGCTCAGGCCGTCCATTCCCTCGACGGCAAGCTCGACCATGGCCAGGCGATGCCCCGCAGAGGCCTGCGGCTCGCGTGTTCGGTGTGGTGTTACGCGCGTGGGAATCAATCTCACCTCGGCGAGCCGAAGCGCCCTGCGAACAGCAGACGCGGCGTCGACGTGTCCGAGGTGGACCGGGTCGAACGTCCCGCCCAGAATGCCCAAACGGTTTAGCTCGGTCACGCTGAGCATCCTTTCAGCGTATGCCACATCGCCTCGCACAGCGCCTTGAGGCCCTCGCCGGTCACGGCCGAGATCGGGTACATCGGGATCGACTCTTCGCTAAGGCGCCGTTTGAGACGGGCCAATCTCCCTGGGTCATCCATCGCATCGATCTTGTTGGCGGCGACGAGCTTGGGCTTGTTCGCGAGAGGCGCATGAAGTGTTTCAATCCGCGAAACTCGGTACGAAGCCAGTTCGTGGCAGATTATCTCGAAGTCGGATACCGGGTCTCGGCCCGATTCCGACGACACGTCGACGACGTGGACGAGTAGCTTTGTCCGTTCGAGATGGCTCAGAAAGTCGAGCCCGAGGCCGTGTCCCTCGTGTGCGCCGAGTATGAGACCGGGCACGTCAGCCAACACGAAGCAACGGTCGTCGCTGAGCTGGACTAGACCCAGATGCGGGGTCAAGGTCGTAAACGGGTAGTCTGCTATCTTCGGTCGGGCCGCCGAGAGTTTGGAAATGAGTGTCGATTTGCCGACGTTAGGAAAGCCGACAAGCCCCACGTCGGCGAGCAATTTGAGTGATAACGTCAGCCGCTTGGTCTCACCCGGTTCTCCCGGTCCGGCGCGGCGCGGCGCGCGATCGATCGGTGTAGCAAAGTGTTGGTTGCCCCGGCCACCGCGTCCGCCCTTGGCGATGATGACGTGTTGACCAATCGCCGTCAGGTCAGCGAGCTTGATCAGTTCCTGGCCGATCTTATCGTAGACGACCGTGCCAACGGGGACCTCGAGGTTTAGATCCTTCCCCGCGCGCCCCGCGCGGTTGGCTCCCTGACCGTGTGCGCCGCGCGGTGCCCGGAAGATGGGCCTAAAACGGTAGTTGACGAGGGTGTTGTGGTGCGAACTCGCGCGCAGCCGTACCGATCCACCGCGACCACCGTCACCGCCGTCTGGCCCCCCGCGCGGAACGAACTTCTCACGGCGGAAGCTCGAACAACCCTTCCCACCGTCGCCGGCGAAAACCTCGATGTCGACCTGGTCGACGAACATGTCCTACGCGTTCCTCGGTCCGTACTGCAAACGCCTGGATCCCCCATGGGCACGCGGGCTCGATGCCGGGCAGCCTCGAACTCGTCGATAGGCATGGATGCGTACCCGTTGGCGCGCACGGCTGGAGAGGGTTACTGAGCGAACGGCAGCACGCTGATGACGCGGCCGCGGGATCCGTGATCCTCAAATTGAACGCGGCCCGCCGTCGTTGCAAACAGCGTGTCGTCTTTGCCGAGCCCAACATTGAGTCCTGGCCGGAATCGTCGGCCGCGTTGACGGACAAGAATCGCGCCTCCCTTGACGAGGTTCCCGTCGAAACGCTTGACGCCCAAGCGTTGGGCCTGGCTGTCTCGGCCGTTCCTGGAGCTACCTTGACCTTTCTTATGTGCCACGACTCTCTTATGTGAGTGTACGAGATTCTACAAAACTATTTTGCGTCGATGCCGGTGATCCGAACCCGAGTCAGTTGTGTCCGGTGCCCGATCGTGCGACGCATACCTTTTCGCCGCTTCTTCGTGAACACCCGAATCTTTTTACCCCGGTAATCTCCTTCGATTATACCGGTTACCTGAACACCTGCTACCCGGGGCGACCCGCTCACGAAGTGTCCGTCATCCGAGCTGACGAACAACACATCATCAAAGGTCACGGCTTGGCCGCCACCATCCGCGCTGCGGTCGACGGAAATAACTTGTCCGGGCTCAACACGCACCTGTCGTCCACCAGCCTGAATAATCGCGTACATGAGCAGCCTTTCTCATTCGTGAGCAGACCCATTAGCGTAATACCAGAGACGGGTCGCTGCAAAGACACCTGCTATCGTAACAAGATACGCGTGCTCCGAATGCTCTCAGTGCTGAGCGTTGCCAGGAACGATGGCATCAATCGGTCCATCAACTCAAAGTAGGAAGAGAGCGCGGGCGGGTTCTGCTGCCTGTCGTAGAGAATCTCCTCGCGGTGTCTTTCCGTGTAGAGCGTAGCGCCTGTGCTGCCGTCAATAAAGATAAATCGAGGGCTGAGGACGTAACCTGTCCGATCCTGGTAGGCGCGCAGGGGCACCACGCGTCGACGCCCGAATGAGTCGTACACCTCACGCTCTCGATTCACCATGCTCGCAACGTCGTGTGGCGAGAAGTGAATCGTGCCCGTAAGGATCAAGGAGCCCTGAAATTCCTCGCCGAGCTGTCGCCAGTAGCTTGCGTCGCTAAAGATGTGCTCGTAGGCCTCCAAATCCTTCTCGGAGAGCATCGTGTCCTCGCTCTCTGTGGCCTCGTCACCTTCATCTTCTGCGGCGACCTCTTCAGGGGGTGAGTCCGATGAGGGGCGTGGAGCAACGAAATCAGCCTGCTGCTCTGCGATGTCACGCAGCTCGATCACTTCGGCGTCGATCACTTCAAGTTTGGAGCTGGTGCGGAGCTGACTGCGGAGGAGTCTGGCGGTCTCAAGGTTCGTATCGATTTCGTCGGTGCCGCCCGTGACAAAGCCAGCGATGAGAATACGCTGGAAGCGTGTGACATCCAGCTTGGGCTGCAGTGGTGTTTCCAGCGGCACTTCATAAAAGGACTCCGCGCAGCCTGAAACGACGATGAGTAGCAGTACGCTAGCGAGATTCCTGAATGCGGTCATTAATCTCCCTGAATAAATCATAGTTCTGCATGATATTTAAGTTGTTCGGTTCTAGGTCGATCGCCTTCTCATAGGCTTCGCGTGCCTTGTCAAATAGTCCATGTTGTTCGTAGGCGACACCAAGGTTGTTCCACACCGCGGCGTAACTGGGATCAATTTCAGCGGCTCGCTCCCACCGGTACAGTGCTTCCCGCCAGAGCCCCTTCTCCGCAACCGCAATGCCGAAGCTGACCTGAGCCTTGGCGTCGGAGCGAACGTCAGCGTATGTCACGCTGGCAGTGCTGAGCGCCAGGAGACTGCAAATCAGGAGTGGTCTGACTGTCATCTATTTTCTCCACTATAGTCAGCCTCGGGAAGGGCTGCAAGTACTGTCCGGAACGTGAAGATGTCCCTCTCAGTCTCGGTCTGCTCAGCGCCAGGACCGAAGGTCTGGATCTTGTAGGTCACGTGACATGGAATGGATCTGTTCCAGGCCGTGGTGCTCGCGGAGCTGTGTTATCAATCGAGCGCGCGTGACCTGCTGGCCGCGGCCGGCACTGATCCCCTCGACGGCGCCGATCAGAGCCTACACGGAAGTTTCATTTTTTTACGACGAAACCGGATCATCAGCGATCTCTCGGTTGCGGTGGTCGTCATCGAAGCAGCCCAGCGCAGCCGGTCGCTGATCAGGGCTCGTTGTGCCGAAGAGCAGTCTCAAACCCGCACTTGACAGTTTTAAGTAATCCGGTTCTTCGGTATATAGACCCCTGAAAAATTAGGGTTTTGACGATTTGACTGCTGTTTCTGGACCGCACCCCGCGGAGTTATTGGCCCGCCCGATTAAGTTGGAGATCGAGGGTTGGGTGGCTCGGTTCGTGCGAAGCCGATATCGTCGCTTGCAGGGATGATGTAACGTAATTACGAGGGTCAAGATTAATGGCAAAAGCGCTCGTGGTCGTCGAATCGCCCGCTAAGGCCAAGACGATCAACAAATACTTGGGTAAGGATTTCAAGGTTGTCGCCTCGATGGGACACATTCGCGATCTACCCAAGAGCAAGCTTGGCGTTGACATCGAGGGTGGCTTCACTCCGGTCTACGATGTGATCCCAACCCGCAAGAAAGTCATCAAAATGTTGAAGGCCGCGGCCAAGAACGTCGATCAGGTCTACGTCGCGACCGACCCTGATCGCGAGGGTGAGGCCATTGGGTGGCACCTGGCCAACGAACTGGCGACCAAGAAGCGAAGGGTCAGCCGCCTCATGTTTAACGAGATCACCAAGTCGGCCGTACTCGCGGCGCTTGAGCACGCCGGTGAGATCGACCAGCGGATGGTCGATGCTCAGCAGGCCCGACGTGTGCTGGACCGACTTGTGGGCTACAAGCTGAGTCCGCTCCTGTGGGACAAAGTTCGCCGCGGTTTGAGTGCGGGTCGTGTGCAGTCGGTCGCGTTGAGACTGGTTTGCGACCGCGAAGCCAAGATCGAGGCATTCGAGGCCGAGGAGTACTGGCACATCACGGCTCGTCTCGCAGGACCGGTGCCGCCGGAGTTCGATGCCAAGCTGGTTAAGCGCGGTAAGAATGCCATCAAAGTCGAGAACGAGAAGCAGGCGAAGCGCGTTCTTACCGATCTCGAGGGTGCATCTTACGTGGTTGAGTCGGTCACGACGAAGGAGCGCAAGAAGGGCGCTCCGCCACCGTTCATCACCAGCAAGCTTCAGCAAGCATCACGGTTTTCCGTCAAGCGCACCATGGTTATCGCCCAGCAGCTGTACGAAGGCATTGAGTTGCTTGGCGAGGGGTCGGTTGGTCTCGTCACGTATATGCGGACCGACTCGACGCGCGTCTCGGAACAGTCGATCGACGATGTTCGTGGGTACATCCGCCAGCGGTTTGGGGCGGACTTTGTTTCCGCGAAACCCAATCGGTTCCGCACGAAGAAAGACGCACAAGATGCGCACGAAGCGATTCGGCCCACTTCCATGGCACACGATCCGGACAGTGTGAAGCCTCACCTAACCGAGGATCAGTACTATCTGTATCGTTTGATTTGGAGTCGTTTTGTTTCGTCGCAAATGACTCACGCGACCTTCGATGACACCAGTTTCGATGTCGAGGCAGCTGGTTACGTACTGCGAGCGAAGGGATCCGTGCCCAAATTCAGTGGGTGGATGGCTGCGTATGAGAAGGGTGGGAAGGACGCAACCTCAACCCCGGCGCCAGGCCAGCCGAGTCGGACCGTCGGCGAGATAGACGAACTGGCAACCGGTTTGCTCCCCGTGTTAAGCCGCGGCGACGTCCTCGAACTCAAGAAGTTAACGCCGGAGCAGAAGTTTACCCAGCCTCCGGTCCGGTTCAGCGAGGCGACCCTTGTCAAGGAGCTTGAAGAGAACGGTATCGGTCGCCCCAGCACCTACGCCTCGATCATCGGGGTGCTGCAGGTCCGCGATTACGCGAAAAAGGTTGACGGGCGGTTCAAGCCAACCCGGTTGGGACGACTCGTCACGGAGTTGCTCTCGGAGAGCTTTGACCGCATCATCCAGGTCGATTACACCCGAGAGATGGAAGAGCGCCTCGACAAGATCGAGGAGGGTTTAGCGGACTACGAGAGCACAATTGGGAGCTTCTACGAGGCGTTTCAGGATGATCTCGCAAAGGCTGCAACGTCGATACCGGACATCAAGACCAAGGGCCTGCCCAGTGACGAGACGTGCGACAAGTGCGGGTTGCCGATGATCATTAAGGTGGGTAAGTTTGGGATGTTTTTGGCCTGCTCGGCGTACCCAGAATGCACTAATACACGGGAGCTTGAGGATGAGGAGACCGAGACGCGCAACGAGCAGGAAGAGGAGATTTGTGAGAATTGTGGACGTCCCATGGTGGTCAAGCGTGGGCGGTTTGGGCAATTTTTCGCCTGTTCCTGGTACCCGGATTGCAAGACGACTCGGAAGCTTATTTCCACCGCAGAGGGTCTGTCAGCCGCTAAGCCGGATCAACCGCTGGACGAGAAGTGCCCGAAGTGTGACGCGAACCTCGTGATTAAGCATGGTCGATTCGGAGAATTCACTGCGTGCAGCAATTATCCCAAGTGCCGCTACGTCAAGCTCAAGAATACGGGTGTCGCGTGTCCAAGCGACGGGGGCGATATCGTCGAACGCAAGTCACGTCGGGGACGCGTCTTCTATGGCTGCGCCAACTATCCCGACTGCGACTTCACGTTATGGAACAAGCCACTGGCCGAGGCGTGTCCCGACTGCGGTACGCCGTTCTTGGTAGAGAAGGTCACCAAGCGTCACGGACGGCAAATGCTCTGTCATAAAGACGACTGTGATTACGTGCGAAGTGAGGAGCTCACGGTGGTGTAGCCCGTCACGTCTACACGTGCCCCTATGATCAGAATCATTGGTGGTGGTCTAGCGGGGAGTGAGGCCGGATGGCAAGCGGCGTCGTTGGGCGTGCCGGTTACGCTCTTCGAGATGCGGCCGCACCGACGCACTCGCGTTCACCAAACCGATCGACTAGCCGAGTTGGTCTGCAGTAATTCCCTTCGGGGCACCAAGCTCGAAAACGCTGTCGGGCTTCTTAAGGAGGAGATGCGCCGCCTCGGTTCACTGGTGATCCGGGCGGCCGACGCGACACGTGTACCCGCCGGCACTGCGCTGGCTGTCGACCGCATCCGGTTTGCCGACGAGATCACGCAGGCGCTGTCATTTCATCCTCTCGTGACGATTAGGCGTGAGGAGATCGTCCGGATTCCAGAGGACGTCGAACCCAGATCGCCGGTCATAATTGCGACCGGCCCGTTGACGTCTGAGGCGCTCTCAGACAAGATTGCTCGGCTTGTAGGACAGCAACACCTTTACTTCTACGATGCGATCAGCCCGGTCGTGCTGGCCGAGTCGATCGATCGGTCTCGGGTTTTTGCGGGGTCTCGGTATGGCCGTGATACGCCCCGTGCTCACGGGCCATCCGCGGCTCCGGTTTCGACGCCAGTCGGACCGCTTGGGTCGGCGGGCGACTACCTGAATTGTCCACTTGGCGAAGACGAGTATCAGAGGTTGCACCGGGCCATACTCGACGCTGAGCGCGCCGAGTTGCACGACTTCGACGATGCGAAGTTCTTCGAAGGGTGCCTCCCCATCGAGGTGATGGCCAAACGTGGTGTCGATACGCTCAGGTTTGGCCCAATGAAGCCGGTCGGCCTTGAGGACCCTGTGACGGGACGGCGTCCTCATGCCGTCGTACAGCTGCGGCAAGACGATTTGGCCGCCGAGCACTACAGCCTCGTGGGTTTCCAGACGCAAATGAAATGGAGCGAGCAGAAACGTGTGTTTCGTCACATCCCCGGCCTTGAGACGGCAGAGTTTGTTCGTTACGGCATGATTCACCGCAACACCTACATCAATGCACCGTCGATTCTAGGTCCCACCTGGCAGTCTCGACGCCACCCCGGACTCTTTTTTGCGGGACAGCTTTCCGGTGTTGAGGGTTATGTCGAGTCTGCCGCGTCTGGTCTTATCGCTGGGCTCGCCGCGGCTGCGTTGGCGGGTGGCCGGAGCCTTGAGGCGCCTCCACGCACGACCGCGCTCGGGGCGATTGCCCATTACGTTTCGCACGCGAACCCGTTGAACTATGAGCCGACGAACGTGTCGTTCGGACTTCTGTCGCCGTTGGATCGACCTCCGCGTCAGAAGTGGGCCCGCCGACAGGCCATGGCCCAGCGGGCGCTTAACGCGCTCGACGCTTGGCGCGCCGACTCGTCTTTTGGACAGGAACATGAGAGAAAACCTCAGGGCGTTTCTTGATTACCTACGACTGAATCGTAACGCGTCCCACCACACGATCTTGGCGTATCGCCGGGATCTGTCCCAATTCCTATCATTCCTCGGGACCAGAGGGCACGGTCGCGGGGTCGGACCTGACGATTTGACCCGCCAGACCGTGCGCAAGTTCCTAGCCGAGCTCTATCGCGACGGCGTAGAGGCCTCAACAGCGGCGCGAAAGCTTGCTGCGATTCGCTCTTTTACCAGATACCTACGCCGCGAAGGCATCTTGGATCACGATCCGGGGAGGCTGATTGCTAGTCCGCGTCTTGCTCGGAAGATTCCGGCTCACCTCGATATCGCAGAGGTTGGGGTCCTGCTGGACGCTCCAGATGTCGACACTCCGCTCGGACGGCGAGACCGTGCGATCCTTGAGCTCTTCTATGCGTCTGGGTTGAGGCTCAGCGAGCTGGTTGGTATCAATCTTGAGGACGTAAACCTGAGCAGCCGCTTGCTGCGTGTCCACGGTAAGGGGGGAAAGGAACGAGTTGTACCGTTCAATCGGACAACCGACGAACGGATTCGAACTTATCTTCCCGACCGCGAACGGTTGGTGGGGTCGATGGCTGAGAGCCAAGACCGAAACATGGAATCCTCGCTATTCGTGAACTACCGAGGCGGGCGGCTGTCGAGCCGGAGTGTCGGTCGGCTGGTCCGGCGTTATGTCGCCCAATCAAATACACGATTGGGCATCAGCCCACACGCGCTTCGGCACTCGTTTGCGACCCATCTGCTCGAACGTGGAGCCGACCTACGATCCATTCAGGAGTTGCTTGGCCATCGCCGAGTTAGCACCACTCAGCGCTACACGCACGTAAACGCGGCGCAGCTCACCGAGCTCTATCGGAAGACTCACCCCCGTGCCTGACGGGCACCAGATCGACTCAGGATCTCTAGGATTTCTGACTTAGGAGGAGGAGCGAGACCAGGCTGCCGCGCCATCCGCATGAGTCGTCTTTTGTGTTACTCGACGACAACCGGCGACCTCGTGGAAGGCTGATGCCAAGCAGCTCCGCCACATCTCCTTCTGGACTCAGTTGGATATGGTCAGCGCTTTCATAACCGCCTGCTTCTCGATCTCCTCGAGAGGAACTCTGGTGAGGGGAATCTTCAAGGACCAACGGGTGTTCGCCTGTGTTCTCGTTGGGCGTTAGTTCGCCGAGGCGTAGGCCCTTACTACTTAACGAGCGCTCCTTCGGCCAGAAGCACGGCGCGCTCGATCGTGTTTTCGAGCTCTCGGATGTTCCCCGGCTAGAATTGTGAGTCTATGAAAGAAAGAATCTTATTGGTCCAGCAACTGTGCTGGGAATATGGGACGTCGGTCTCTGCGAAGGTCGATTTACGTGACGAACGGTCGACAGCGGGTTACGGATCTGGTGCTAGGATTTGATCCTTGCTTTCTCCACTTCGGCGGTCTCCTCCTGCAAGGCTTCCCACTGGTTCATGAGGTTGCCCACTTCCCACATCAGGCTCTGATGCCGCGCGACTGTCTGCTGTGCTTCGGCCTCGTTCTGATAGAACAGCGGCTGGGCCATCTTGGCCTCGAGTTGCTGCACGGTTTTTTCTTGCTCGCTGATCCGCTGTTCGAGGTTTGCGATTCGATCGTTTAGCGCCTTTAGTCGTCGCTGTTGCCGTCGAGCCTCGGCCTGCGTCCGGCGATGTGCAACCGCATGACCCGGCTGGCGAGGTGCCCGAGTCCGGGCAGGCGGGTCTGGAGCCGGCGGTTTCGCCCACCGCTGCTTGCTCCAGTGGAAGTCCTCGTACGTGCCTGGATAGAGGACGGCTTCACCCGACCCGATCTCGAGAATCTTCGTGGCCAGCCGATCCACGAAGTACCGGTCGTGCGACACGAAGATAATGGTGCCACCGTAGTCCAACAGCGCGTCCAGTAAGACGTTCGTCGAGTCAATATCGAGGTGGTTGGTCGGTTCGTCAAGAAGCAGAGTATTTGACGGTCGTAGCAGCATTAGGGCCACCGCGAGCCTTGTCCGCTCACCGCCAGAGAGAACCCTGACCCGCTTGTGGATGTCGTCACCGGTAAACAGGAAACCACCGAGAATGTTGCGAATTGCGGGGACCATATTGACAGGCGAACCGGAGGCGAGCGTTTCATAGACATTCAGTGAGCCGTCTAGACGGGTGGCTTCGTCCTGTGCGAAGTACTGTGCCACGACGTTTGAGCCTTCGACCCGTTCTCCCGCATCGGGAGTCTCAACGCCCGAAAGCATCCTCATGAGTGTCGATTTACCTGTGCCGTTTGGGCCGATTAGCGCCACGCGGTCACCACGCTCGATAAGGACATTCGCATGCTCGAAGACCGTCAGCGTGCCGTATGACTTCCGTACGTCCCGAACCTCGACGACGGTTCGTCCGCTACGCGGACAGCTTGGGAACGTGAAATGCACCTTCCCGCGTTCGGGTGGGATGTCGATCGGTTTGATCTTCGACAGCATCTTGATCCGACTTTGCACCTGCGCGGCTTTCGTAGCCTGGTAGCGAAAACGGTTAATGAACGCTTGCATTCGGGCTACTTCTTCGTCTTGTCGACGCTTTTGTTCGCGAAGGCGCTTGAGCCGCGCATCTCGCTCGACGAGGTAGTGGCTGTAGCCTCCCACGTAGCTCGTCAGAGATTGGAGCCCGATCTCGACGATGGCGGTCGCGACTGTGTCCAGGAAGAAACGGTCGTGCGATACGAGGACGACAGCGTGGGAGTAGCTGTTCAGGAACTCCTCGAGCCAGTTCCTGGCGTCAAGGTCAAGGTGGTTGGTCGGCTCGTCCAGGAGAAGTAGCTCCGGATGTTCTAGCAGGAGCTTCGCCAGGGCGATTCGCATCTGCCATCCGCCGGAGAACGTCTCTGTCTGGTGTGAAAACTGCTCCTGGGTGAAGCCGAGACCGCGCAGCACCACGGTGACCCGATTCTCGATGTGGTAGCCCTCCCGGTCCCGAAACGTCTCCTGGATCTTGCTGTAACGGTTGAGCATCTCCAGCTGGGTCGTCTCTAGGACCGACGGATCACTGAGAGCAGCTTCGAGATCGCGCATTTCCTGGTGGAGTGAGATGAGTTCTTGAAAGGCTGTGCTGACCTCATCGAATAGGGTCCGACCGCGATGCGTGAGCCCATCCTGCGGTAGATAGCCCACGGAAAGGCCGGTGGGGCGAGTGATCGTGCCGGCGTCAGGGTCCTCCAGTCCTGCCATCATTCGGAGCAGCGTCGTTTTTCCAGCCCCGTTAGGGCCACACAAACCGATCCGGTCACCAGACCGGACTTGCCACGTCGCGTGCTTGAGTAAGACACGTGCGCCGAACCCCTTGTGAACGCCTGAGAGCTGAAGCATGACGCGTTGTGATGGTATGAGCGACGATGGCTGGCGCCGCGCGATCGCTAGGTGCCCAGCGTCTTGGTCGCGACCTCTAGGACTCTGGGCACCTCGAACGGCTTGGGAAGGTAGCCGGAAACACCCAGGTTGACTGCTTCGATTGCGCTGTCTTCGGTCGAGAATCCGATAATCACGACGACCGGAAACCGACCATTCAGTCGCCGGATCGCGGGAATCCTTCCGGCCTTAATCAGACGATAGACCGTGTGAAGGTTGACCCGGAGGTACTCCAGCACGTCCTCGATCGTTAGGAATGAAAAACCCTTCATCTTATTGATAATATATATGGTTACGGCGTTTCTAGACAAGACCAATGGGTGATTCTTTCGTCAGAAGACCCGAACGGCGGTTCCATCGTCTAACTTGTTAAGGGGGTGAACCTCCGACTATCTCATGTGTAGGACCGATGAGGAGCTCGTGGCCTTGGCCGCCGCCGGCGATACGAACGCCTTCAACCAGCTTGTAGTGCGGTGGGAGCGTCCAATCTACACTCTAGCCTTCCGTGTGCTCGGGCGTGAAGAAGATGCACGGGATATTTGTCAGGAGGCTTTTCTCCGCGCTTTTCGGGGTCTGAAGGGGTTCAAAGGCCAGGCGAGGTTCTCCTCGTGGGTCTATCGGATTGCTTTAAACCTGTGCCGGGACTGGCTGCGTCGAGAGAAGCGAGCGACGGTGGTCCAGCCCAGCGAAGGCTTCGATTTGAACGAGCAGGGAATCGTCGACCCGATCAGTGAAACGGTCGAAGACTTGATCGTGCGACGTGATCTTGGTCGTGCGGTGTCCAAGGTGATGGCGACTTTGCCGGTCGAGCAACGAACCGTCATCATTCTGAAGGAATACCACGGTTTGACGTTCCGCGAGATCGCGGAACTGGTCGGCTGTCCCCTGAGTGCCGTCAAGACCCGGCTGTATCAGGGCTTGTCCATTCTTCGGCGACACCTTGCGGAGAGCGGCCTTAAGGGACTGTCGGCCGGCCGTCAAGTTGTTGCGTATCCACAGCCAATCGTGCGGGAGCAGTAATGGATTCAACACAAGCATGTACCGAGGGTTTTCAGGAGTCGCTTGTCGCCTACCTATACGACGAGTGTGACAAGACTGAACGCGAGCGGGTTACGATCCACGTAGCTAGGTGTGCAGCGTGTGCGGGGGAGCTCGAGGCGCTCCGGTCGGTTCGGGGTGTACTTGACCTTTGGGAGGGACCCGAGCCAACCCTGGGATTCAGGCTCGTCGCCGACCGCGACAGGTTGGCGCCATGGTGGCGACGCATGCTCGAACCATCCTGGGGACTTGCCGCTGCGGCTGGTCTTGTTCTGGTTGTTGCCGTAGCGATTGTCAGCGTGGAGGTTCGCTTTAATCCTAATGGCGTTGTCCTGCGGATGGGATGGGAAGACCGTTCAGCAACGTCGGTGTCGACATCGTTGGAGCCGGTGGATCCGATGACAGGCGTCAGCGTAGATGGCCGTGTGCCGTGGCACGCCGACCTGGATCGGCTTGAGGATGAGTTGCGCGATGTTTTCACCCGCGAGTTCCTGCCGGCGTCCGTAACGTCCGCCGAAGCCGATCGTTCGGCCCTGCTGCTGGAGATCCAGCGTCTCATTGAGGAGAGCGAGCGTCGTCAGCAGCAGGAGGTGGCCGTGTGGTTTACGGAGTTCGCACGGGAGTTCGACATGCAGCGACGCGCGGATCAGCAGCGGTTTCAACAAGATCTTGGTGCGTTGGAGGGTGTGACGGACTATCTGGTCCGGGTGTCTTAGCGTTAGCATTGCAGTGTTTGGTAGGTTTTCCGCGGGTGCGAGATTGGCACACTGCCGGATCGGGTCTGGGTGTAGGAGGTAGATGAGGTGAAGACAGGGACCATTCTGTTGGCAGTGCTTGTGACTATCCCGACGTTGGGTGCCACCGCGCAGGACACTCCGCGTTCAGGCGGCGAGCAGGCTGTTTCCACTGTGCAGCAGAATCGGATCCTTCAGTTGCAACGGATGGAGCACGCGCTCGAGGAAGCGGTTGCACGCGGGGTGCGTGTCGTCGAAGAGCAGCTATCTTCGGTGTTGCCTGGATTGGTCTTATTCGCGGGATCGATTCAGGCGCGAGGTTTCGTGCTCGATGACTACGGTGTCTTTTTCGACGTGGAGTATCCGGTCGTTCGACGAAGTCTCCTCTGGTCGATAAATATGTTCGACCGGATGGAGGGTGGGATGTCAGCGACGTTCCGGGAGCTGCGACGCCGATTCGACGCCATGCCCCAAGGCCCTGGGCAGCTGGATTTCAATCGAGTCCTTGCCGAGCTCGAGGCGGAGTTCCAACGCCCCATGACGGTGACGGGGCAGAGGATTCCACCGGAAGCGGACGGTGGCACCCGTAACGTCGAGCTTGCTCCCGAGTTCGATCCGGGTGCAGCCTACTCTGAGGCACTGAGCACCGAGCTCGCGGGTGTATTGATTGCGTACGGAGCGTCGATGAGGATCTCGGATGATGAGTGGGTCTCTGGTTGCTGCGCGCGACGCGCGAGGGAGGGTGGACCCTCGTAGAGTTCCAGGAGCGCGGAGCACACTGTTCCTCAGGGTCCAGGGCCGCGACCTTCTAGCCGCCGAGGCCGGGCGTTTATCGGCAGAGGACATCAAGGATCTGGTAAAGGTGCGGTAGACGATATTTACTTGGCTGATCGGACGGCGGGCGACCGATCAGCGCGGATGTCACATGATCTACAATGCCTGAATGTGGTCGAGTCGTCCCGCGTGTTTCCCCCCCCGAAGCGTTCGGACGGTCTTTCTTGCTCTGGCGCTGTTCAGCTGCGCCGTTTCTTCGATTGACATCAGTTCGGCCTTACGGATCTTCGAGGTGACCACCGGGTGGCTCGATGTCGGTTTCGATGAGTTTGGCCAGAACAAGCTGGTGCCGACCATTTCATTTCGTCTTGAGAACGTTTCGTCCGAGTTGGCCCGTACACTGCAGCTGAACGGGATCTTTCGGCGGTGCCTAGTCGCTTACGAGGGACAACCGGAACCGGTGTCCGAGGTCTCTCCGGCGAATCCCAAAGCCGACACGTGCGCTGGCGAACCACAGGTGTGGGGATCCTCCTACATCCGCGCCGTTGGTTCAGAGGGTATCAGCCCAGGCGGAATAACCGATCAGTTCACGATGAACTCAGGACTTGGGTACACCGGCGAGCAGGCCAGAATCGAGATGTTGCGGCACAAAGACTTCGTGGACGCCAAGGTCGAGCTATTCGTCAAGCACCGTGCCGAGCAGTGGGTTCGGATCGGTGAGTACCACATCGACCGTCAGCTCCTAACGCAGTAGCAGACACTAGGTAGTTGTCTCATTCTAAGCAGGCAGCGCTTGTTCGAGGGCTAGGACCGTTTGATGGCGCCGCCATCATTGTGTCCAATGTAATTGGCAGCGGAATCTTTATTCTTCCAGCATTTGTTGCTCAGGGTATTCCCAACCCTTTTGGGATACTTGGCGTTTGGCTCGCGGGAGGCGCTCTGGTTTTCGCTGGCGCTATGGCCTACGCTGAACTTGGGGCACTCCTGCCACGAGCCGGCGGTGAGTATGTTTATTTACGAGAGGCATTCGGCCCTGTTGCTGGTTTTTTAACAGGCTGGACATCGTTTGTTGCTGGGTTCTCGGGTGCCATTGCGGCGAGTGCCGTAGGACTGTCCAGCTATCTCGGGCGGTTTCTACCGTTAGCTGGTGATACCACACCGTGGTTTCAGGTTCCGCTGGCGCTCGTCACGCTCAGCGTGTCACCCCAGTCGTTCGTGGCAATCACGGTGATCGGCATCCTGACGGTTGTGCATATCGCTGGCATTGGACCGGGGCGTGTCGTGCAGAATGCGCTTGTCAGTCTCAAGGTCCTCGTGCTTGTAGCATTTGTAACATTTGGTTTTGCGATTGGTGCCGGTGAGGGCATTCACTTTAGCGCACCCGTAGGTCCAGTCACCGCGTCGGCATGGGGTTTGGCTCTGATTCCTGTGATGTTCGCCTACTCCGGGTGGAACGCGGCGGCCTACGTGGCAGAAGAAATGCGGGACCCTGGCCGGAACGTGCCACTGGCGATGGCGATTGGCACGGTCACCGTGGTCGTGATCTATATGTTACTGAACGCTTTATACATCTACGCGCTGCCAGTTCCGGAACTGGCAGCCGTAGAGGTTCGCGTTGTTGATGCTGCAGCTAATCGGCTATTTGGCGCTGCGATCGCAGCGCCGCTGGCCGCGGCGTCGGTCGTCATGATCGCAGGGAGCATCAGCGCGATGGTGCTCGCCGGTCCCCGAGTCTATTATGCGATGGCACAAGACGGCCAGTTTTTTGCCGCGGCCGGATCGGTGCATCCGAGGTTTCGCACCCCAGTTGTGGCGATCATCGCGCAAAGCGTCTGGGCCGGGATTCTAGTATTGACTGGAACCTTCGTTCAGTTGGTGGAGTACACGGCATTCGCCGTGGTGCTATTTTCGGGTATTGCTGTCAGTGCTCTCTTCGTGCTGCGGCATCGCGAGCCAGACGCGGCACGGCCATTTCGTGCCTGGGGCTATCCAATCGCGCCGCTCATTTTCGTGACTGCCAGTACCGCAATGGTAGTGAACGCGATATGGCGTAGTCCGGGAACATCACTGGCGGGGGTCGTGATCATAGCGGCCGGTGTCCCTGTATATTGGGGTTTTCGGCGATGGTCGGCTGCCAACAGTCGACAGTCTGCAAAGGTCAAGTAATCCTTATGACTGATGTCCTTCATTCAACGACTGTGCTGTCCGTGCGTCATGGCGGGAAGACGGTCATCGCAGCCGATGGGCAGGTGACATTTGGGAACACTGTCGTCAAGCAACAAGCCAAGAAGATCCGTTACCTGTACAACGATTGCGTATTGGCGGGATTCGCTGGTGCCGCCGCCGATTCATTTGCGTTGTTTTCGCGGTTCGAATCAAAGCTGGAAGAGCATCGGGGCAATCTCGAGCGGTCAGTCGTCGAGCTTGCCAAGGATTGGCGGAGCGATCGTGTTCTCAGACGTCTTGAAGCGATGCTCGTCGTTGTCGATGTTTCCTCGACGTTCTTGCTGTCTGGGACCGGTGATGTGATCGAGCCTGACGATGGCATTATCGCTATCGGATCGGGTGGACCGTACGCGCTCGCCGCCGCGAAGGCGCTGTCGCGGCACTCCGCACTCGACGCCCGTGCAATCGCCGAACAGTCAATGCTGGTCGTAGCGGACATTTGCATTTACACGAACGCCAGTGTCACGATCGAAGAGCTTTGAATTAGCGCGGCGTTCATGGCGGATACTCAGTTCTCCAAAGCACACATGCCCATCTACTTGCCAGAGACCAGTGCAACGAGCATCGATGCGCTGACGCCCCGACAGATCGTAGGCGAGCTGGATAAGCACGTCATCGGTCAGCGCCAAGCCAAGCGCGCGGTGGCTATCGCCCTTCGGAATCGGATGCGCCGTCAGAAGTTGCCCTCAGAGCTGGCTGAGGAAGTTGCGCCCAAGAACATCCTAATGATCGGTCCGACCGGTGTTGGTAAGACGGAAATCGCTCGGCGGCTTGCGCGTCTCGCGCAATCCCCGTTTATCAAAGTCGAAGCCTCGAAGTTCACAAATGTCGGATACGTCGGGCGTGACGTCGAATCGATGGTTCGCGACTTGGTCGAGCTGGCAGTGGACATGGTTCGCGAGGAGCGGTTGGTCGAAGTGCGCGAGAAGGCTAAGGACAACGCAGAGGAGCGCCTGCTCGATCTACTCTTACCGCCGTTCGAACCGGCGGTTGGACCGCAACCCGACCCCGAGGGTTCACGGGATCTCGCACAACGTACCCGGGAGAAGTTTCGGGACCAGCTACACGATGAGCGCCTTGATTCCCGCGTGGTTGAGGTGGAGGTGCGTGACCGCGCCACGCCTTCGTTCGAGATCGTGACCGGGTCGTCGATTGAGGAAATCGGCGTCAATATGAAGGATCTGATTCCGAATTTCTTTCAGGGTCAGTCCAAGAAGCAACGCATGAAGGTGCTGGAAGCCAAGGAGTATCTCGTTCGGGAAGAGGAGCAGAAGCTCGTAGATATGGAGAGCGTTGGTCGGGGTGCCGTCGGACGGGTCGAGCAAGCTGGGATCATCTTCATTGACGAGATTGACAAGGTCGCTGGGCGGGAAGGGGGGCAGGGACCAGATGTGAGTCGCGAGGGTGTCCAAAGAGATATTCTTCCGATCGTGGAAGGCACGACGGTCAATACGAAGCACGGCATAGTACGAACTGATCACATTCTTTTTGTCGCAGCCGGTGCGTTTCACGTTTCGAAGCCGTCTGACCTGATTCCGGAGCTGCAGGGTCGCTTTCCGATCCGGGTCGAGCTTGAGGCGCTCGGGACCGATGAATTTGTCCGAATCCTCACGGAACCCAAGGGTGCGCTCGTGACCCAGTACACAGCGTTGCTGGCGACTGAGGGAATCGATCTCCAGTTTTCGTCTGACGCGATTCAGCGGATCGCCGAGTTCGCGACGCTGGTTAATGAGCGGACCGAAAACATCGGCGCGCGCCGTCTCCACACCATCATGGAGAAACTCCTCGATGAGATCTCGTTCGAGGCACCCGATATGGCTGAGCACGAGGTCATTATCGATGGCGGGTACGTCGACACGATGCTCGCTGACATCGTAAAGAACGACGACCTTTCCCGCTACATTCTGTGACCCGCCCGCTTCACCGGTGTTCGGTTGTGTCGCGTGCCGTATTGGCGGCCGTGTTGGTCTCATCCGCGTGCGGCATGAAGGGGAGGCCGCTCCCACCGCTCATAATCGTTCCCGGGACCGTGCCGCTCTCCGTTAGCCGGCTCGGCAATCAGGTCTACATCGAGTTCGACATGCCATCCGAGAACTCCGACGGCTCGGAACTGGTCGATCTCGATCGAATTGAGTTCTACGCCCTCACGACGCATCCCGATCCGGATCAACCGGTCTCCCTTGAGTTTGACGACTGGCTTGAGCTCGCGACACTCGTCGCCACCATATCCGTGGCAGATATGGATTTGGAGGACCCGCCCACGACGCATGAGGAACCGGCTGACGATGAAACGACCGTCGATGGTACAGTGGATGACGAGATGAGCGATCAGGACAGCAAGATCGTCATCCTTGAGACTCTGACTGCCGAGGTTCGCCAGCCGGTTCCGCTGGAGGATTACTTGGAGGAGGTGGAGACGGACGAAGACCTGGAGGACGAGTCTGGGGAACTTCGCCTAGGTCCGTTCATTTCTCCGCTCCCGACCTTTCCGAGGCGGACCTACCGCGCGGTAGCTATCTCAACTCGTGGCCGTGAGAGCATGCCAATTCCAGCTGAAGTGACGCTTGCCGCACCGACGTTGGCGCCAGGACCTCCGGCCGTGACCTACACCGAGTCCGAAGTGTTTCTCGAGTGGACGGCGCCGGCCACAGCGCGAATCCCGGTCCAGGCGCCGGCGGAGGATGATGTCCTCACGTCCGCTCCCATCGTTGAGTTCGGGGTGGTCCCTTCGACCTATCGGGTGTACGCGCTCGAGGAAGCAGCCGACGGGGAAGGCGATCCGCCACCCAGTCCGCCAATTGAACTGGAGCCTCCACGGACGCTTCCTCCGCTGGCGTCACTTAACCTTGAAGACCTCAATGTCACGACGTTCGTCGAGCCAACCGTGGTGTTCGGAGTGAGTAGATGCTACGTCGTTCGGACCGTCGATCAAGTTGACGGGCTTGAGGTCATTGGACCGCCGTCAGCCTCAACGTGCGTCGTTCCCGTGGACACGTTCCCGCCGAGTTCGCCGACCGGCTTGATCGCCGTTGCGAGCGCTGGCGCGATTAACCTCGTTTGGGATGCTAGCCTCGAGGCTGACGTTGTTGGCTACCTGGTCTTGCGCCGAGATGCGCCAGGTGCGACACTCGAACGGATCACGCCCGTGCCGATTGTCGAACCGGCTTATCGCGACACGAGCGTGGTGACCGATGGGCGCTATGTGTACGCGGTGCAAGTTGTCGACGGCGCGGACCCACCGAATCTCAGTCCTCCGTCTTCTGAGGTGACGGAGCAAGCCCGCTAGACACTAGCTGGACCGGGATCACGATTGAAAGGTGCACGATCGGATGGACCGACTTTATCGCGTTGAGCAGGGTGGGCGGGCGATCTACGTACTTCGACAGGAGGACGGTTGGCGCCGACTCGATGGGAACCCGTTTGGGGAGTACACTGCCGGTGAGCCTATTGACGAGGCTCAGGTCAAGGTTCTCGCGCCGGTCACGCCGTCAAAAATCGTGGCGGTTGGCTTGAACTACCGCGATCACGCGCGAGAAATGAACCAGCCGATTCCGGACGAACCGCTGATCTTTATCAAGCCGTCGACCGCCGTCATCGGACCGGAGGATGACATCATCATTCCACCGAGTGCCGAACGGGTCGATTTCGAAGCTGAGCTTGGTGTGGTCATCCGTAAACGGGCGCATGCTGTACCGGCTGATAAGGCTGGCGAGTACGTGCTTGGTGTGACCTGTGTCAACGACGTTACGGCTCGGGATCTACAGAGAAAGGACGTGCAATATACGAGGGCCAAAGGTTTCGATACCTTCGCGCCGATTGGGCCCTGTATCGCGGTCGGTCTTGACAGTGCCGAACTGGATGTTGAGGCGAGGGTGAACGGCGAGTGTCGCCAAGCGTCGAATACCCGGGAGCTCATCTTTGGTGTCGAACGGTTGGTTGAATTTGTGTCGACCGTCATGACCTTGCATCCGGGCGACGTGATCGCGACCGGAACGCCGTCTGGGGTCGGACCGCTCGCACTGGGTGACCGTGTTGTTGTCAGAATTGATGGGATCGGTGAGCTTGTAAATGGGGTCGTGTAAGCGTGAGTGATGGCGACGGGCCGTTTCGTATCCGCTACTCTGAGGAGTGACATCATGAAGTTGTTCGTGGATTCAGCTAGCGTTGAGGAGATCGAGAAGCTTGTGCCGCTCGGAATCATCGACGGTGTAACCACAAACCCATCGCTCGTAGCGAAAGCAGGCGGCGACCCGCAGCAGATCCTTAAGACGATCTGTCAACTAGTCGGTGGACCGGTGAGTGCCGAGGTCGTGGCCACCGATGCTGACGGGATGATCGGCGAGGGTCGGCAACTCGCAACCGTCGACGAGCACATTGTGGTCAAAGTGCCGTTCGGTCGAGAGGGCATCAAGGCGTGCGGTCTGTTATCGAAGGAAGGGATCCGGGTCAATGTGACCTTGGTCTTCTCGGCGACCCAAGCGTTGCTGGCTGCTAAGGCCAGTGCGACATTTGTTAGTCCGTTTATAGGGCGACTCGACGACATCGGGACCTCAGGGATGGATCTGATTAGTCAGATCGTCGATATTTTCAGTAATTACGAATTCACGACCGAAGTGCTCGTGGCGAGTGTGAGGGGACCGATGCACATCATCGAAGCTGCGCAGATGGGAGCCGACATCTGCACATGTCCACCCAAAGTTATCGAGGCCATCTTTCAGCATCCGCTCACTGATATTGGTCTCAAGAAGTTTCTAGGGGATTGGGAGAACTCCCAGGCGGCTAAGGTGTGATGGACAAGCGTCAGATTCTGGACGACTACGAACAGCGGGCCGAGGCTGGTGGAGGCGAGGTCAAGCGTCAGCGACAACACGACGGCGGGAAGCTTACCGTCCGGGAGCGGGTTGATCTGTTCTTCGATTCCGGAACGTTTTGCGAGATCGACAAGCTGATCATGCATCGGTGCCAGGATTTCGGCATGGCTGACCAGCATGTTCCTGGTGATGGCGTCGTGGCTGGTTATGGTCGTGTCGATGGCCGACTCGTCTATGCCTTTGCGCAGGACTTCACCGTCTTTGGTGGGTCACTGTCCGAAACTAACGCGTCGAAGATCGTCAAGGTTATGGACCTGGCGATGAAGAACGGCGCACCCGTCGTCGGACTGAACGATTCGGGTGGTGCCCGAATTCAAGAAGGTGTGCTTTCACTGGCCGGCTACGCCGACATCTTCCTTCGCAACACGCTTGCCTCGGGCGTCATTCCTCAAATCTCGGCGATCATGGGACCCTGCGCTGGCGGTGCTGTCTATTCACCTGCGATTACGGATTTCACCGTAATGGTTCGGGGAACCAGTTACATGTTCGTGACAGGACCCGACGTGATTAAAACGGTGACGCACGAGGATGTCTCGATGGATGAACTGGGCGGCGCTATGACCCACAACGAACAAAGTGGAGTGGCGCACTTTGCCGTTGACGACGATCGTGAGTGTATATCACTAATTCGGACGCTGCTGAGCTACCTTCCGAGTAATAACCTCGATGATCCACCTCGTTTGAATCCCCAGGACCCGGTGGATCGACAGGATGTCGGCCTCGACACGTTCGTGCCCGAGTCGCCGAATCAACCGTACGACATGCTTGATCTCATTCACGCGGTTGTCGATGACGGCGAGTTCTTGGAGGTGCATCGGCACTTCGCTCGGAATCTAGTAGTCGGCTTTACGCGCCTCGGAGGGCGCTCGGTTGGTGTCGTGGCGAATCAACCGGCGCACCTCGCCGGGACGTTGGACATTGACGCATCGGTGAAGGGCGCCCGGTTCGTACGTTTCTGCGACGCTTTCAACATCCCACTTGTGACGTTCGAGGATGTTCCGGGTTTCCTTCCCGGTACCAAGCAGGAGTACGGAGGCATCATTCGGCATGGTGCGAAGCTCTTGTTCGCGTTCGCGGAAGCGACGGTGCCGAAGGTTACGGTGATCACGCGAAAGGCCTATGGCGGGGCCTACTGCGTCATGTCGAGCAAGCACATCCGGACTGACCTCAACTTTGCGTGGCCTACCGCCGAGATTGCGGTGATGGGACCGGAGGGTGCTGTGAACATCCTCTACAAGCGTGAGCTAGATGCCGCGGATGATCCGGACGCGCTTCGTGCCCAGCGAGTTTCGGAGTTTCGCGAAAAACTCGCCAATCCTTTTATTGCCGCCAGTCGGGGGTTCATTGATGAAATAATCGTTCCCCGCATGACCCGCCCTCGGCTTATTGGTGCCCTGGCGAGTCTTGAGGGAAAGCGGGACAAGAATCCGGCAAAGAAGCATGGAAACATCCCGCTCTGAGTGACTATCGATCCGTTAACACCATCCCTGAATATCACTTAAGTGCTAGACTGATAGGGAGATGCCCGTGCCTGGGCTGTCGCCTTCCCTGTGAAAGTTCTGGTCGCCAATCGAGGCGAGATCGCCGTCCGGATCATACGGGCCTGCCGCGAGTTGGGATGGCCAAGCGTCGCCGTTTACTCTGATAGCGACCGTTTGTCGCCCCATGTTCGGTACGCTGACGCCGCGCTGGCGCTCGGTGGTGATCTGCCCGGCGATACCTATCTCCGGATCGACAAACTGGTCGATGCTGCTCGTTCGAGTCACGCGGACGCGGTTCATCCCGGCTACGGTTTCTTGGCGGAGAACGCGGAGTTTGCTCGGACGTGTCAGGATGCTGGACTCTGTTTTGTCGGGCCATCCGCTGATCTGATCGACCTGATGGGTGGAAAGACCGCCGCCCGTCAGACCGCAAAGCGGGCTGGCGTTCCGGTTATCCCTGGTACCGATGTGCCGATTGGTCAAGGGATCTCGGCATCCGAGGTGGAAGCTCAGGCGGGTAGTGTCGGATACCCGCTCTTTGTCAAGGCGGTCGCTGGTGGTGGTGGCCGAGGAATGCGTTTAGTGCGGAGCGCAGCGGGGTTGATCAGCGCTGTGCAAGCCGCGCAGTCGGAAGCCGGTTCGGCCTTTGGCAATCCCGCAGTTTATTTTGAGCGGTGTGTCAGTCCTGCCCGGCATGTGGAAGTGCAGATAATGGCTGACCACGCCGGTCGGGTTGTGCCGTTCGTCGAACGCGAATGCTCTGTACAGCGACGCCATCAAAAGGTCATCGAGGAGAGTCCGTCGCCAGCGGTCAGTCTCGATACCCGACAGGCTCTTGCAGAAGCAGCCGCGGCGCTCGCTACAGAAGTCGGTTATACCAGTGCCGGAACCGTCGAGTTCCTGCTTGATGAGTCCCAGCAGTTCTATTTCATCGAGATGAATACCCGGTTGCAAGTCGAGCATGCGGTTACCGAGATGGTGACGGGAGTTGACCTCGTACAGTGTCAGCTTCGCGTGGCTGCTGGAGAAAGGCTTGTCCTCGATGCCGGCCGGATGCTGGAGGCTGACGGCCACGCTATCGAGTGCCGTGTCTATGCGGAAGATCCTGATGCAGGGTTTATTCCATCACCGGGTCGAATTACACGACTCAGGCCGTCGGCTGGGCCGTGGATTCGGGACGATAGCGGCGTGGACGAGGGCTTCGAAGTTCCAGTCTTCTACGACTCGATGATCTCGAAACTGGTTGCGTGGGCGCCTAACCGTACCCAGGCGATACAACGTATGTTGCGAGCGCTCGGGGAGTACGAGGTGGGCGGTGTCAAGACCACCATTCCCTTCTTTCAGTGGATGTTGCGTCATCCGGATTTTGTGTCTGGAGGGGTTGACACTGGATTCCTCGATGTCGTGCTCCAAGATCGAAGTCGTACGTCGTTTACGCAGATCACATCGGATGTGGAAGATCTTGCGGTCGTTGCTTCTGCAGTTAGAACGTTTCTTAATGGAGGCCCCACCGCCGCCGGACTACCGCAGGCGACTAACCTGACAACTTGGCGTCGCGCAGCCCGGCTCGAGGGGGCCTGCATTGATGGTGCCGCGAACGGTTGAAGTCTCGCTACGTGGACAGACACATTGCGTAACGATTGGAGCCGAGGATGACGACATGCATTGTCTCTGCGTGTCGGTCGATGGTATAGAAAGGAGGGTTGATGTTCGCCGGGTTTCCAGCGATATCCTGTCGATTCTTGAGCTTGGTGAGACACGGCGTAGCCACCAGATTCGTGTCGCTGAAACAGAACGGTCTGGCGAATTTGATGTGCACGTCGGTGGCGCCGTCGTACGCGTGGTGGTGGACGGCCATCGGTCGGGTCGAACCGAACAGCACGACGGCTTGAGCGATGCCGGACCGCAGTCCGTAGTCGCACCCATGCCTGGCAGGGTCGTGCGTGTACTGGTTGCCGAAGGTGACATGGTTGCTGAAAATCAGGGGGTTGTCGTGATAGAAGCGATGAAGATGGAGAACGAACTGCGGGCATCGCGGGAGGGGCGCGTGGTGGAGATCAATACTGAGGTCGGCGCGTCCGTAGAGTTTGGTAAAGTGCTGATTGTCATCGCATAGCGAGAGATGTCCGAGAAGCCGACTAGACACGTAGACCCTACACTGGGCACCACTGAAGCCGGGGTCGACGATCCGGAGCCGACATGGTGGAAGCGGCGATGGACTGCGTTCCGCGTACCGATCCGATATCGGAAGTTCATTTGGCGTATCGCCATTGGTCTGATTGTGCTGATCGCCGCGGTCGCAGTTTCAGCCGTTACGATCGATCTTGGTCAGGCAGTTCGTGAACAGGCCGAGCGGTTCATCTCCGAACGGCTTGATCGACCGGTTCGGATTGGACGGCTCGGAAGCTACATCGTGCCGGGTCGTTTCTTGATCCAAGACCTCGTGGTTGAGGGGCTTGAGCCGACTGATGAACCATTTTTTACCAGTGAGCACATGGTCATTTCGACGTCGTGGCTGCCCCTATTTCATGGGGAAATATTGGTGGATAACATCGATGTACGCGGTTGGCGCATGCTGAGTGAGAGCTTCCCGGACGGTCGTGAAAGCTTTCCGTCTATCGTGGGAGGGAGCGATGACGTTGACACTGGCGCCGTGGGGGACCAAGTTACTGGTGAGGGTCCAGTAGCTGACTCGCCGCGGCGGATCGTGACCACCGTTCAGTATTTTCACGCGTACGAAGGTGAGTTCGTTTATCGGAACCATAGTGAACCCTGGAGTATAACGGCTCGTGATATCGATCTGACTGTCGAAAACCGAGACATTTATAGTGGGGAGGTTTCGTTCCGTGGTGGGACGGTCGAGATTCACGACTTCAAACCGATGACGGTTGATATGGAGGCTTCCTACGATCTTGATGGGGGAGACGTTACCCTGACCGACATCGCGCTCTCGCTGGATGGATTTCAATCAACTCTCACAGGCGAAATCGATCTGCTCGCCTGGCCGGAGCAGACGTATCACATTATTGACTCCAACATTGACCTCCCGATCATGAAGGATATTTTCTTTGCTGACGATCCGTTCACGGTTAGTGGCGAGGCCCGGCTTGCAGGCATGTGGCATATCTTCGATGGCGGTCGCGAGCTGACGGGTTCGTTCGTCAGTTCCAATTGGGTACTGAACGACTTTGTGTTTCCCGACACGAAGGCATCATTACTTTGGACGGACGATCGGTTCGAGGTGTTCGATTACACGTCAGGTTTTTATGGCGGCACTCTCGATCTGCGCTACGCGATGGCACCGCTGGGGAGCGGTGACCTGGGGGTGGCTACCTTGGATACCACTGTTGCCAATGTTGATCTGGCAGCGTTGACCGGTGCTATCGATGTAATCGGGATTCGACCTGATGGATCCGTCAGGGGGCGTAATATTTTGCGGTGGCCGGTGGGCCAGTTTCGCCACTACGCCGGTGAAGGCCATTTCACTGTCACCCCCCCAGAGGGTGTCCAGGTGTTGACTGACGCCTTGCCGCGCGCGTCGGTGTCCGGCATGGAATCTCCTGCAGGGGTGCAGTTCGACCCGCTTGGGGAGCCGTGGCGCACATCTATTGGAGGCGAGCTTCACTACACCGTGAATCCCGAGTGGGTGGAGATCGCTCCGAGTCGTCTTGCAACATCAACCACACGTATCGAATTTGAGGGACGGACTGCATTCGGTGATCGCTCTCGGATACCGTTTCATGTCATGAGCGGCGATTGGCAGGAGAGTGACCGCCTGATGGCTGCTGTGCTCACGGCCTTTGGGAATCCGACTAATGAGATCTCGGTTCGGGGGCGCGGGGAGCTTCGTGGCGTAATGCTCGGCTCGTTTGCGACGCCACGAATCGAGGCTCTGTTCGATGGCGACGATATCTTTGCATGGAACGTTGACTGGGGGATCGGCGCAGGTCGAATCGTCGTCGAGAACGCCTACCTTGAGGTAGCAGATGGCGTGTTCAACCAGGGTGACTCGTTGATGCGCGTGGACGGTCGTTTCTCGCTCGGGTTTTCCCGAGCCGACGGCGGTGAAGAGATCAACGCACGCTTTGTCCTTAACGCGTTTCCTTCAGAGCAACTGCGCAACATATTTTCCCTTGAAGGGTACGAAGTTAACGGTCCTTTGACTGGAGAGATTCGCCTGAACGGCCAGTATGATCGACCGTTTGGGATGGGTGGCCTCACTATGGCTCAACCGGTGGTGTGGGGTGAGCCGTTCGACCTCGCCACCGCAAGACTTCGATTCGAGGGTAACGGTGTGCGGTTGGATGGCCTCCAGATGCACAAGGGTGATGGAGAACTGACCGGCGCGATGTTCATCCGGTGGAACGAGACCTACTCGCTCAATCTTGATGGACGGGATTTAGCGCTCGCGGCGATCGAGTCGTTGCGCGGTGAGCTGGTTCCCGTCAGTGGTCAGGCGCAGTTCACGGTGACGGGTGCGGGGGCGTTCGATGAACCCAGATACCAAGTTCATGGCACGGTCAGTGACTTTGGCGTGCGAGGAGAGACCGTCGGTCAGGTTACTGGCCGGGCTGACGTTGCTAACGGTGTCATGCGGGTCGCCGTCGAGGCTGCCTCGCCTGACCTTGCTATCTCCGGGTCGGGTCGTATCGAACTTGAGGGCAACAACACCGCTGATCTCTCATTTCGCCTTACCAACACGGTGATCAATCCCTTCGTGCGCGCGTACACCACAGAATTTCCTTCTGATGTCTCGGCCGTTGTTAGCGGCACGTTACAGCTGGTTGGGCCTATCCGTGAGGTAGATGCGATCACGATGGATGCCACGGTCGAACAGCTTCAGCTAGATCTCTTCGAGTACGCTGTTAGAAACGATGGCTTGGTTCGGTTTTCACTCGATGACTACGTCGTGCACGTCAATCAGATGAAACTTGTCGGAGAGGGGACCTCCCTAGAGCTCACGGGTCTGATCGATTTGCGGGATCAGCACGTCGAACTCCGAGCAAATGGCGATACGAACTTGGCGGTTCTACAAGCTTTTTTCCCCGATATACAGAGCTCCGGATCGGCCCAACTGTTGGCAGATATCGGCGGTACCATCTCGCGGCCGGTTATTGTGGGTACGGCGTCGGTCGCTAGCGGACGTATTCGGCACTTTTCGTTACCGCATGCCCTGGATGAACTCGATGGGCGGGTTACGTTCGAGCCCGACGGTGTGCGATTTCATAGACTGACCGGAATGCTCGCGGGGGGACCGATCCAGTTTGGTGGTCGAGTGGGGATCGGGGGATACGAGATCGGTGAGCTCAACATCACGGCAGAAGCCACCGGCATGAAACTTCGCTTTCCCGAGGGTATGCGGTCAGTGGTCGACGCCGAGCTGACGTTGGGCGGTGACCTTGAGGACATTGTCTTGTCCGGGACGGCTATAGTACGCGACGCGATTTGGCTCGACCTGTTCGAGCCGACTACCGGATGGCTGGACTTCACGTCGCAGGGGGGCACACTGGCCCCGCAGACCGTCGAGTTGACGTTACCCCTACGTTATGACATCCGCGTCCTTGCGCCGTCGACCCTCCGCATCAGCGATAGCGCCGCGCGAATCGTCGCCAGTGCGGAGTTTGCCCTTAGTGGGACCTACGACCAACCGTTGATGTACGGGAATGCCGAAATCGATCGCGGCGAGGTGTTCTTCGAAGGCAATCGCTATCGCGTGACGAGAGGAAGCATCACGTTCTCCGACCCGACTAAACTCGATCCATACCTAGACATCGAGCTCGAGACCGACATTCGGGTTCCGTCCGAGACGTACCGTGTGACATTTGGGGTAACTGGAACAATGGATCGGCTCGACATCGAACTCTCGTCGGATCCACCTCTCCAGGACTCCGAGATTGTCTCGCTACTCTTGGGTGATATCCGTGATCCCCAGGCCGCCGAAATTCGGTCGCTGCGAGCCCAGGAGCAAGCGCGACAAGAGTTGTTGCAGGTTGGAGCAGCTCGGCTATTGACGAATCCACTGTCGTCGGTGGTTGAAGAGTCGTTCGGTGTGGACTCGTTCGAGATCGTGCCGGCACTCAGCGATCCGTCAGCACAGCAGGCGACCCAGTTCCGGCCGACGGCTCGGGTGTTGATCGGCAAGCGTATTTCGGACAGGGCCCATGTGACCTTCTCGCGGGCGGTGAGCGGTGCGAACCAGGATTTGCTCGTGGTACTCGAGTACGACCAGAACGACCGCTTGTCGTGGATCTTCTCTCAGAACGCCGACCGGACTTACGCAGTTGATTTTCGAGTTCGGCACGTCTTTTGATGCACCGCATGTGCCCGACGGACTTTGGTGGCGCGCGCCAATATGTGCGCGGTCGCATCCTCCTGTCATTTGTCCTTCTCTTCTTGGCCACCGGACCAACCGTTGGCGCCGCGGAGACGGTTGACGAGTTCGTGGGGGAGAACGTTGTCGAGGTGAACGTTCGCAGCGAGGGGCGTGTCGTTCGCGAGGGGTCCGTCGTCGAACTTATCGAGACTCGAGTCGGGATTCCGCTTTCGATGCGACAAGTGCGTGAGAGCCTAACCCACTTATTCAGCCTCGGTGAGTACGAGGATGTTCAAGTCGGTGGACGGCTGATCGGCGAGGGGGTTGTGCTCGATTACGAGTTGGTTCCGCTTGCGGTCATTAACCGGATCGAGTTTGACGGTAACGTCCGGATCTCGGATGACGACCTGCGCGAGGTGGTTACCGCGGTCCATGGTCAGACGTTCGAAGTGGAAGCAGTCGCCACGGTCGCCGAGATCGTACGGCGCTTTTACCGTGAGCGTGGCTTCATAGGCGCCGAGGTGTCGACCAAGGTTGTCGGCACCAGTCGTTCACAACAGGTGCTCCTGGTGCAGGTTCGTTCTGGCGCGCGCGCCAGAATCGCACAGATTTTCTTGAGAGGGGTATCGTTCGCCGAGCGTGAATTGACGCTCGTCCGCCTCGGACTCCGTCGCAATCAGTTGTACGACGGCACCGACGTCGAGCGGCGGCTGGTCGACTACGAGACCGAGCTGCGTGCGAGGCGTTACTATCAGGCAGATCTCAGCCACAGCGTCGACATGTCCGACGACGGCGTAAGCGTCGACCTCAGGATCGATGTCCACCGTGGGCCACGTATCACGATTGTGTTTACTGGCGATTCGGTTTCGAGCGTGGACTTGGCTGAGTTGGTCGGGGTCGAGCGAGAGGGTTCGGTCGACGAGGACTTACTGGAAGACGCCGATCGGCGGATCGAACGTCTGCTGAACAACCTCGGGTACCGGGATGCGTCGGTGGAGTACGCGCGTGAAGCCGACGGCGACGAGCTAGCGATTGTCTTCAACGTGGATCGCGGACCACTCTACGAGATTGCTGCGGTCACCTTCTCTGGCAACGAGTCGGTGCCAGATGCAACGGTGGCGGAACTTATTAGCCTGACAGTTGGGACTCCGCTCATCATGCGCGAACTCGAGATCTCCATCGCGGCGATCTCAGAACACTATTTTCGGATCGGGTTTGCGATCGTTTACGTCGCGCCTGAGATCACGCCGGTCGATGCGGAGTCGGCTGAGCCGTCAGCCGGCACGGTTCGGGTGACTTGCGATATCGTGATTACCGAGGGCGCTAAGACCCTCATACGCTCGGTTGAGATCGATGACCCAGAGGGGTTCGTTCTCAACGATTGGCGCTCGCTCACCACACTCGAAGCAGGCGATCCCTACTACGTTCCAAACGTTATCGACGATCGAAACGCACTTCGTGTTCGATTGCTCAACGAGGGATTCGAGAATGGCGTCGTGGTGGTCGAACCTCAATTCGACGAAGTGCTGGAAGCCGTCGACATCGTCTATCGGGTCAACCCTGGTACCCGGGTCATCATTGAGCACGTTCTGATCGTCGGGAACAAGGGGATCCAGTCGGAGACGATTCGACGCGAGATCACGCTTGTGGAGGGGAGTCCTTTTAGCTTGGTCGATGTGGCAGAGACGCGTCGCCGACTGAATACTTTGGGGGTATTTCGCCGTATCGATATCCGCGAATTCAGTCACGGCGGAGATGGCCTGCGCGACGTCGTGATTATGGTCGACGAAGCGTCCGCCACGCGCGTGGGATACGGCGGGGGACTTGAAGCCTCAGTTCGGCTACGCCGCAAAACAGACCAGTTTGGGAGTCAGGCCGTTGAGCGTTTAGAGTTTGCCCCACGTGGTTTCGTGCAGATCGGGCGAGGAAACTTGTGGGGTAAGAATCGGTCAATCGACCTGTACACTCGCGTGAGTCTCCGCCGCAAGAACGATTCGGCCGGTTTTCTGGCGGCGGACGCCCGTAGTCTCGGTCTCAACGAGTATCGCGTCCTCGGCACCTACCAGGAGCCCCGAGTGTTGGATTCGGGATGGGACGGCTTCGTTACTGGGTTCGTCGAGCAAACGATTCGCCCCGGTTTCGACCTGTTTAGTCGAGGTGTCAACGCACAGATCATCCGGCAGCTGAGACCGGGCATAACGGCGTCGATCGACTACGGGTTGGGGCAGAACACCACATCGAACAAAGAGTTGAATCCACAGGACGAGCCGTTGGTCGATCGGCTGTTTCCACAGGTCCGTCTCTCATCGTTCTCTGGAAGCCTGGTCCGAGACACTCGGGATGACGAGATCGATCCACACCACGGTGAGTTATTCACGTTTGACGCACAGTTCGCGGCCAGGGCGATCGGATCCGAGCTCGGGTTTGCGAAGATGTTCATCGGCGCGTTCCTTTATCGAGAGATCCCACGTGTCCGTCGGTTCGTCTTTGCCACCGGCGTGCGGGTTGGTTTGGTGCGCGCGTTCGTGAGGTCGGTAACCGTAACACCGAGATTGCCGCCTGGCCTCGACGATATCGAGGTGTCCAGCAGCTCGTCATTCGAGCTACTGGTGGACCAGCTTCCGTTGAGCGAGCGTTTTTTTGCGGGAGGGGACACCTCGGTTCGCGGCTTTGCGCTCGATCGGTTGGGCGACGATGCGACGATCGATAAATATGGCTTTCCACTGGGCGGTAATGCGACGTTGATTCTTAACGGAGAGCTTCGTTTCTCGATGACGAGAACCATCGACATCGTCGGGTTCCTCGACGGCGGGAACGTGTACGACAGGGTCAGTAACATGAGCCTCACCCGAATTCGAGGCGGGGCCGGCTTCGGTGTACGATACCAGTCTCCAGTGGGGCCGATTCGCGTCGACCTTGGCTTTAAACTGGACCGTCAGGAGTTCGACAATGGCGAGTTGGAACGACCGACAGCTCTCCACATCAGTATCGGTCAGGCATTCTGAGTCAGCGACGGGTCGGCCACATGTCGTCGCCGCGGCGTTTCTACTCGCGTTTTCGTGGTGGGGTGCGTCAGCGGGCCAGACCCAGCTGCTGGATCGGATCTTGGCCATCGTTGATGGCGATGTCATCATGCGATCGGATGTACGGGCGTTCATAGAACTCGGTCTCGTCGACTCACCGGTCGGGTCCGACACCGAGGCCGAAGCCCTGACGTACCTTATCGAGCGTCGACTGATGCTCAACGAGGTCAATCGCTTTATGGTGGCTGAGCCGGATGCCGCAGTGGTCGATCAGCGCTACGATACTGTCAGGCAGTCGTTCCGGAGCGAGACAGAGCTTGATCGCGTGCTCGACCGGAATGGCTTCTCGGCTAAAGACCTACGTCAGGTGTTGGTCGACGAAGTTCGCCGTGAAGGCTATGTGTTCGATCGCTTTTCGGCGATTGATACGGAACTACGCGATCAGGCCCACGCGGCATGGGTGTCCGGGCTGGTTGACCGAGCGCGGATCCGGCGCGTGCCATGAGGACGACGCCCAGGCAATACGGGGTACGGTGCTGCGCGAATGTTCCGGTCCTTGCTACGCGAAATATTAACCCGGAGGCACGCCGAAGCCGATCACTGCGACCGCAATCTCGGCAAGGTTGAAGCCGGCGTGGCTCACCATCGCCGGGATGACGCAGCGCCGCGTGAGATAGATCATGCCCCAGAACAGCCCGAGAAGTCCCGTGACGACTGCGGCATCCCACCCTTGAATCTGATGGCCCAGGCCGAATGCGACGCTGAAAATAATCAGTCCGATCCATCTATTTCCCAAGTGTTGTTCGAACCGCCACAAGATGAAGGCACGCTGGAGTTCCTCGCGGACGCCCCCGGCGATAACGGCCACGACCGCGAATATTGCCGCGTTCACCGGTGACCGGATGAGCGCTTCGAATGGGTTCTTAGGCACATTGCGCAGCTCCGGCCAGAATGAATGCACAACGGTAATGCTCGCCGCGGCCAAAACCAGAACGAGTGGGACAAGCAGGACACCTAGGCGGAGTTCAGTGCCAAGCGAACGTGCCCCGACGAAGACATCCCATGGATTCTCGCCGTGTCTAGAAAGGAAATAGAAGACGAGACAGAGGATCAGTAACGCGTCACCGAGTGAGAGCGCAACGACCCAGAGTAGAGAGAGTTGCCCTCCGGCTTCGATTGGCCCAACCCCAACGACGCCAAGGGCTAGCGCCAAGACGACTTGAGTCGGAAAACCCGAACAGAGAAAGACTTCGATTGCGGCAATAACTCGGGCTTGTGCCAAGGAGCGATGGTGGTGCGGATTGCCAAGGTCTTCAGGTGAGGGGGGCAAGCCGGTCTGCCCGACGGATGGAATCTCGCTGTTACGATCGTGTTCTGGTGTTGGCGATGTCATGCTGCCGGCCAAAATCTATCACATGGATGGGCGATGATTACTGACTTTTTAGCCATATCTAGCGTCTACCTGTAAAGGAGGACACAACATCTAGTGCTTTGGGTCTTGACAGACATAGGGTGGTAGTCGCATAGTAGGTCTCTTAGCGCGACCAAGCCGACCATGAGAGTAACCCCAGGTTTTCGTCGGTCGCGCGCACTCCAAACTGAGTTTTTGGCGGGCTGATCGTCGGGTTGGCGAAGGTCAGCATTCGGGAGAGAAAAGAACATGTCAAGAGATGCTGCCCAGGAGCACGATTCTCACGAAGTCCAGTTCCAACATGAGACTAAAACCCGAGACGAGACAGCTCCAGGCCTTGAGTTCCTTCGATATTTTAGTCGCGATGGTGTCGACCCGTTTGACGAGGTTGAATGGGAGTTGCGGTCAGCGGTGATCGCAACTGAGAAGGGCGAGACCGTTTTCGAACAGCGTGACGTGGAGATCCCGAAGGACTGGTCACAGCTGGCGACGAACATCGTGGTCTCCAAATACTTTCGCGGACAGATCGGCACGCCTGACCGCGAGCGGAGCGTCAAGCAGCTGATCGGTCGGGTCGTCGACACGATCACCAGTTGGGCGCACACCAACAAGTATTTTGCCAGCGAGGACGACCTGCAGGCGTTCAGCGATGACCTCAAGTACTTGTTGGTTCATCAGAAAGCTGCGTTCAATAGCCCGGTTTGGTTTAACTGTGGCTTCGAGCCGGCGCCGCAGTGCTCCGCCTGCTTCATCAATTCGGTTGACGACACGATGGAGTCGATTCTTACGCTTGCACGCACCGAAGGCATGTTGTTCAAGTTCGGTTCTGGAACGGGTTCCAACCTATCGACGATCCGCTCCTCAAGAGAGATACTCGCTGGCGGTGGAACCGCGTCTGGTCCAGTTTCGTTCATGAAGGGCTACGACGCATTCGCGGGCGTCATTAAGTCGGGTGGAAAAACGCGTCGAGCCGCGAAGATGGTCATTCTGAACGCCGACCATCCGGACATCGTTGAGTTCATCAACTGCAAGGTCGAGGAGGAGCGAAAGGCCTGGGCCTTGATCGATGCCGGATACGACGGTTCGTTCACAGGCCCGGCGTACTCGTCGGTGTTCTTCCAGAATTCGAACAACAGCGTACGTGTCTCTGATGACTTCATGCGGGCAGTGGTTGACGGTAGCCGGTGGCAGACGCACGCCGTGCGCGACGGACGCGTAATGGATACATATCAGGCTCGTGACTTGATGCACATGATTGCCGATGGAACGTACGTGTGCGGCGACCCCGGTATGCAGTTCGACACGACGATCAACGACTGGCACACATGCCCGAATACGGCCCGGATCAACGCTTCAAACCCATGTTCTGAGTACATGTTCTTGGACGACTCGGCGTGCAACCTCGCATCCTTGAACTTGATGCGTTTCCTGAGCGAGACGGACCCCGGAGAGTTCGACATACCCGCGTTCAGCGCAGCCGTGCGGACGCTGATTACTGCGCAGGAGATCCTCGTAGACAACGCGAGCTATCCCACGGCGTCGATCGGCACCAACAGTCACGCGTACCGTCCACTGGGACTTGGGTACGCAAATCTTGGCGCGTTGCTTATGTCGCGTGGTATTCCCTATGACAGTGACGAGGGGCGCGACTATGCTGCCGCTATCACCGCGCTCATGACCGGCGGCGCATATGCGCAGTCGGCACGCATTGCAAGGGACCACGGTGGCTCGTTCACTGGGTATGTCAAGAATCGTGAGCCGTTTCTTCGGGTGATGGGTAAGCATCGCGACGCCATGGACGATGTTGATGCAGCCCGTGTCCCGCAGTCGTTGTACAACGCTGCCAAGGATGCTTGGGACGATGCGGTCGATCTTGGTCGGGATCACGGCTATCGGAATGCCCAGGCGACAGTGCTTGCGCCGACCGGAACGATTGGGTTCATGATGGACTGTGATACGACCGGCGTTGAGCCGGACATCGCACTCGTCAAGTACAAGAAGCTCGTCGGTGGCGGTCTGATGAAGATCGTGAATCAGACCGTGCCGATGGCGCTGATGAAGCTCGGCTACTCCGAAGAGCAAGTTCGAGAAATCGTCGGGTATATCGACGATCACGAGACGATAGAGGGAGCGCCGCATCTCAAAGCCGATCATCTTGTGGTGTTCGATTGCGCCTTTAAGTCGGTTAACGGTCAGCGCTCGATTCACTACATGGGCCACATCAAGATGATCGGGGCCACGCAGCCGTTCATCTCGGGCGCGATCTCAAAGACGATCAACGTACCTACCGAGGCCTCGATCGAGCAGATTGAGCAGGCGTATCTCGACGCGTGGCGTTTGGGCGCCAAGGCCGTGTCCATTTATCGAGATGGGAGCAAGCGGACCCAGCCGCTCAACACATCGGAGCCCATGGAGGCCGCCGTTTCAGACCATCCACAACCCGTTCGCTGCAAGCTTCCTGATGAGCGCCAGGCGATCACCCATAAGTTTGATATTGCGGGTCATGAAGGCTATATCACGGTCGGCCTGTTCGAAAACGGCACGCCGGGAGAGATTTTCTTGGTCATGGCTAAGGAAGGGTCAACGATTTCGGGTTTTGCCGATGCATTCGCGCAGGCTGTGTCGTACGCCCTCCAGTACGGCGTGCCACTTCAGGTGCTCGTCGACAAGTTCAGCCACGTTCGATTCGAGCCGTCGGGCCTGACTAAGAACCCAGATGTGCGCCTGGCAAAGTCGATCGTCGACTACATCTTCCGCTGGATGGCGACCAAGTTTCTCTCTCAAGCCGCGCAGTATCAGGCAGGCGTTAACGTGAGGAATCCGGTTGGTTCTGGCGACGGTGAAGCCGATCCGGCGCTGGAAGCCGAGCAGTTGACATTGAATAGCGCCGCGATAGATTCGCCCGAGAAAGAGGCTAGTTCGGTTTCTGGACCGGACGGCGGGATGGCCATGCCTTACGCGATTCAGAACGATCACGACGCGCCTCCGTGTTCGACGTGTGGCGCGATCATGATTCGCAACGGCGCGTGCTATAAGTGCGTCAATTGCGGTGCGACGAGCGGATGCGCCTGACGCGTTGGCATCACGTTGTTCGCTGACTCGGATCGGACTCCCACCCGAAGTACGCTAACGCGACGAGTAACCCAGCCATGGTTGCGCGAGCCAGCTGAGCCTCGAGCGCAACGTTGCCGTACAGATGCCCCGCGTTGTGGAGGCTGATCGACTGTAATGCCAGTAAGCCCCCTACGGCCAAGGCGAGACCGCCCAGCATCGATACTCGCACGAACGCCGCAGCCAGCACCAGAATAAAACCCGCGACGATCAACCAGAGGTTGGCCCACCACTCAAGCTGCATACCTCCGACGAGGTCGGCTATGCCCGTGGCCACTGAATACAGGCCATAGAAGGCCATTCCAAGCGCCGATGTTGTCAGCATGATTAAGCCACTTGTCGTGCCTGTTGTATCATGCTCGGTCGGTTCATGTCAGCTATGACCATGGAGAGGAGCCATACGTGAAGATCACTTGGATGGCGGTTGTCGCCGCGGCCCTAGCATCACCCTTTATTGCTGATATGGATGGTGTAACCGCATCTGCACACGTGTGGGAGGGGGCAGGTCCACGACTCGTTTAACCTTGACCGCCTATTTGACCTCTACGTGCGCGACGAGCTCTTGTATTACGCCGCTGTGAAAGCTGACCGTGACGCCTTGGACCGGTTCATTCGCTCGATCGGCGAGGTTCCTCAGCGGTTTGATTGGTGGCCGTCCGATGCCCAGAAAGCATTTTGGTTCAATGCTTACAACGCCCTCGTACTCCAGACCGTCGTCGAGCACTATCCAATTCGAGGTCGTTTCCCCGGTTATCCGGCCAAGGGCATTCGGCAGATTCCTGGCGCGTTTGGGAGCCGCACCTATCGCGTGGCCGGCCGAACGTTGACACTTGATGAACTGGAGACATCTGCGTTACCGGCCTTCGGCGATCCGAGGTTATTTTTCGTCCTTGGCAGTGGATCCGTCGACAGCGGTCGGTTGCGTAGCGAGGCCTACGCGGCGGCGCGTCTCGACAACCAACTGGAAGCGGTCGTCAGGGAGTTTTCGACCACGCCTCGGCATGTGGCCATCGACTGACTTGGGCGTGAGGTCCGAGTTAGCAGCCTGTCGGACTTAGGCCCGGGTTTTATAATAGGGCTTGTCGAGTCGAGGAGGTCGAAGTAGATGCCGAAGTTCGTACAGCGGCACCAGTCGCAGCTGTATTTGCTGCCGCCGGACCTGCGCGATTGGCTGCCGGAGGACGATCTGGCGCACTTCGTGGTTGAGGCGGTGGAACGGGTGCCGCTGGAGCGGTTCCAGGTAAACGAACGGGGCACCGGATCGGCGCAGTATCACCCGCGGATGATGCTGGCGTTGCTGGTGTACTGCTACGCGAACGGGATCTTCGGCTCGCGTCGGATCGAGCGGGCGACGTATCGGGACATTGGCGTTCGGTACGTGGCGGCGAACTGTCACCCGGACCACGACACGATCTGCACGTTCCGGCGCAGCAACTTCGATGCGGTAGCGGAGGCGTTCCTGCAGGTACTGCTGCTGGCGAAGGAGCTGCAGCTGCTGCGTGTTGGGACGGTGAGCGTGGACGGGACGAAGGTGGACGCGAACGCGAATAAGCGCAACAGCCTCCGCTACGACCGGGCGGGGGCGTTGCGCGAGCAGTTGCGAGGCGAGATCGAGGGGTTGTTGGATCAGGCGGAGCACGCCGACACGGACGCCGCGCCGGACCCGCAGGGTCTGCCGGAGGAGTTGTCGCGGCGGGACAAGCTGCGGGTGAAGCTGGACCGTGCGTGCGCGGAGTTGGAACGGCGTGCGCAGGCGCGTGCGGACTCGGAGCGGGCGGAGTACGAGCGCAAGGTGGCGGCGCGGGAGCGGCGTACGGGATCGCGCAAGGGTCGGCACATCAAACCGCCGACGGAAGCGCCGGAGGCGGAGGAGCAGATCAACCTGACGGACGCGGACAGTGCGCTGATGCGCAAGAGCCGGCGCCATGAGTACCGCCAGGCGTACAACGCGCAGGCGGCGGTGGATGCCGACGGCAGTCAGTTGGTGTTGGGGGCTAGGGTGAGCGTGTGCGCGAGCGACCGCAACGAGTTGGTGGCGGATGTGGATGCGATCCCGGCGGCGTTGGGCGCGGCGGATCGGGTACTGGCGGACAGCGGCTACGCGACGGGCAGCGAGGTGTCGCAACTGGCAGGTCGCGGTGTGGAGGTGTTGGTGGCGACGGGGGCGGAAGGCCAACGGCGCCAGCACGACTTCCGACCGGAGCCGCCGCACCCGCTGGCGAAGGAGCCGCAGGCGGACTGGATCAAGTCGATGCAGCAGAAGATGGCACTGCCGGAGCACCGGGCGCATTACCGTTTGCGCAAGCAGACGGTGGAGCCGGTGTTCGGGATCGTGAAGCAGGCGATGGGCTTCCGGCAGTTTCTGCTGCGGGGTCTCGAGAAGGTGGAGGGCGAATGGGCCTTGGTAACGCTGGCGTATAACTGCCGACGCTTGCACAACCTCAGGCTGGCATGACGGGGCTATAAGGAGCGGAACTTGGCGTGTTCGCGACCCACCAGAGGCGTCAGAAAGGCCTCCAGGCGCCGTCAGCGACCGATGGCCAGGAATACAGTCCCCGTTTCGGTCGAAGCGGCCCTCCCGGCACAGAGACACAGGGCGTCGTTCACACAGGTGCCAAGTCGCTTCCGCGCGCGTTTGCCACGCCCAAGTCCGACAGGCTGTTAGCACGATATTCAGATGGCGTGAGGATGAGTTTGTGGCCTCATTCGTCGATCGCGGCTGGTGGGAATCGGGACGGACGCCGCTCAAGCAAGCCATTCTGACCACAATCGAGCCGAAGCTGTATCCGATCGAGCGGTCCTTCCTCGCTGCGAACTACGTTACGCTTTAGTATCATGAGTTTAACTGGCGTTTAAATGGTCTAACTGGTAGGAGCCCTTTGAGCCGATAGGGTGTCAGCAGGCGCGAAGCCATGGACTTAGGACTCAAGAATAAGATTGCGATCATTACTGGGTCGAGTCGGGGACTCGGGTTCGCAAGCGCGAAAGCACTTGTAAGCGAAGGATGCCGGGTATGTCTTTGCGCGCGTGGACTCACGCAACTCAACGATGCAACAGGCAAGCTGCGGTCGGTGGCAGGCGCGGCCGATCGTGTGATCTCGGTGTCTGCGGACCTATCCGATTCGGCGGGGGTAGCGACGGTTGTGGAGCAGACGGTCGAGGCCTTTGGCGGCCTCGACATCCTTGTGAACAGCGTGGGACAAGCCGGTGGCGGTGACGTGGTAGAGACAACCGACGACGAATGGCAGGAGGCCTTGGATCAGACCCTCTACCCGGCGATTCGTGCCTCACGTCTCGCAGTGCCCCACATGCGAACGCGCGGTGGCGGCGTGATCCTGATCATCGCGTCGATCTGGGGTCGCGAATCGGGGGGTCGGATGACCTACAATGCTGTCAAGGCCGCCGAGATCAGCCTCGCCAAGGCTTTGGCGCAGCAGCTCGCACGCGACAACATCCGGGTGAACAGTGTGGCACCTGGGTCGATCTCGTTTCCCGGCGGTTCATGGCATCGGCGACAGCAGGAAGACCCGGAGGGCATGATGGAGTTCATCCGATCGAACCTCCCGTGTGGCCGGTTCGGACGCGCGGACGAGGTTGGGTCTGTCGTCGCGTTTCTCGCGTCATCCAAGGCTAGCTGGATAAATGGAGCCTGTATCACGGTTGACGGCTGTCAGTCCAAGGCGTTCTAGGGAGGGGGCAGTCAGGAGGTAGGAGTTGACGGAGGGTCGGTCGCCCAGAGTGTGACCATAAAAAACCAACCAATAGTGCCTAGCCGTTTCGGTCGGAAGATCGATGCGAGAGGGGTTCTAACGGAACACAACCTCTCGTCGGAGGAGGCCTGAGTTCTAGAGCGGCGACTAGAAAGCGGTCTGGGTTCGAGCCTTCTTCTTTCGAGTCGATTCCTGTTGCTTCCGGCTCGCGACGGTTACCTGACCGAACTTCTTCGTGAAACGTTCGACCCGGCCCTCGGTGTCGATTAGCTTCTGGCGCCCCGTGAAGAACGGATGGCAGTTCGAGCAGATTTCGAGATGCAACTCGGGTTTGGTTGATCGTGTCTTCCACGTCGCCCCGCAAGCACAGCGAGTTTCAACCTCGTGATATTCTGGATGGATACCTAACTTCACGGCTCACCCTTAGAACCGTGAATTATAGCACTCCTAAGATTTTCGCTAACACCTTTCCGATTCCTTCGCCCGTCCGGGTCGATAGCAGCACCACCGGGCACTGAAGCGCGTCGCTGTGGCGCCGGCGGGCGGCTTCCTGTCGAGACCGCGCAATTCGATCCGCCTTCGTGGCGACGGCCACCAGGGGGTAGCCGCGATGGCTGATCCAGGCCCGGGCCGAGAGGTCGGACTGGAGCTCGGGGTGGCGGATGTCCACGACGAGTACGACCCCGGCAAGTCGTTGAGATGTGTTACCGCTATCGGATTCCTGGCGGTCCAGCTGGGTGAAGAACCCGCCCGTCAGCTGGTCGAATTCACGGTGCGTCTGTGTGCCGCCGCGGGCGTAACCGTAACCGGGGAGATCGGCGATCAAAAATGTCAAGCCCTTTGGGCGGGCGGTCGAAATGCGATACAAGTTGAGGAGTCGGGTAGTTCCTGGTTTGGCGCCGGAACGTGCGATGCGGTGTTTGACAAGAGCGTTGATGAGGCTCGACTTACCGACGTTCGACCGACCAACCATAGCGATAATCGGGAGGTTGATCGCAGGTAGTCTACCATCAGCGGTCACGCTGGTGACGAACTCCGCGGAAGGAGGGCGCATGGGGAAGGGGAACTAGAAGGTGGGAGTAGAAGGTAGAAGAAACGATGACCCCTTCGGCTCTTCTAGAGATTTGGCGGAACTGCCTTCAACTACTTCTCAGCTTCTACCTTCTCCGTCACCTCAGTGTGTCACTTCATTCGATAACCCAGACTGCTTAGGTTGGTCTGTGGTCGGAAGGAGGGGGCGCATTGGCTCGGCGAGCGCGATCTTGAGCACTTCGTCCATCGTGTCAACCATGTAGAGGTCGAGTGAATCAAGGACGCTCTTCGGGATGTCGGCAAGGTCCTTCTCGTTGTCCTTTGGTAGGATGATGGTCTTCAAGCCGGCTCGGTGCGCGGCCAGGACCTTTTCTTTAATGCCGCCGATGGGAAGAACTTTGCCACGCAAGGTGATTTCTCCGGTCATAGCCACCTCGCGACGCGTTGGTATCCTCGCCAGCGTCGAGACGAGCGCGGTCGTGATAGTGATTCCAGCCGACGGGCCATCCTTCGGAATGGCACCCTCCGGGACATGCACGTGGATGTCGGTCTTGCGGTTGAAGTTTTTGGGGATGCCGAACTCTTCTGCCTTCGCCCGCACGTAGCTCATCGCAGCCTGCGCCGACTCCTGCATAACGTCACCAAGGTTACCAGTGACTGTCAGCCGACCCTTGCCAGGCATCAGAATCGATTCGGTGATCAAAAGCTCCCCGCCGGCTTCGGTCCATGCCAGACCCATCGCGATGCCAATCTCGTTCCGCTCCTCGGCCATCATCGGACGGTACTTGGGAACGCCTAGGTACTCCGTGACCTTGTCGGTCGTGACTTCATCAGAGAAGTTCTTGCCTTCCATGACGACTTTGCGTCCGATCTTGCGGCAAATCGAGGCAATTTCCCGCTCGAGGCTCCGGACCCCGGCCTCCCTGGTGTACCGACGAATTATCGTCTCAAACGCGCCATTGGCAAACGTTACGTTCTTGTCGCGCAAGCCGGTTGCCTTGAGCGTCTTCTGCAACAGGAAACGCTTGGCAATCTCAATCTTCTCTAGCTCGGTGTACCCAGCAATCTGCAGGACTTCCATGCGGTCACGGAGCGCCTGCGGAACTGTGTGGAGCACATTCGCGGTACAAATGAACATGACGTTCGACAAGTCGTACTCGACGTCGAGGTAATGATCGAGAAACGTATGATTCTGCTCGTGATCGAGCACTTCGAGCAATGCCGCCGAGGGATCACCACGAAAGTCCATCGACATCTTGTCGACTTCGTCGAGCAAGAATACCGGGTTCGTTGTTCCGGCCTTCTTCATCATCTGGATTAACTGCCCGGGGAACGCACCGATATACGTCCGGCGATGGCCTCGGATCTCGGCTTCATCACGGACGCCGCCCAGTGACAGTCGAACAAACTTCCGGTTGGTCGCGCGCGCGATCGACTTGGCCAGTGAGGTTTTCCCGACGCCCGGTGGCCCGGTCAGGGTCAAGATAGTGCCCTTCGGTTTGCGCACTAGGTTCCGAACGGCCAGGAACTCTAAGATTCGATCCTTGAGTTTCTCAAGGCCGTAGTGATCCTCGTTCAAGATATTAGCCGCGCGGTTGAGGTCACGGCTTTCGCGAGTCTTCTTGTACCACGGCACGGCGATCAACCAGTCGACGTAGTTTCTGGACACCGTGGCTTCGGCCGACATCGGAGGCATAGATTCGAGCCGCTTAAGTTCCTGGACAGCCTTCTCCTCGACGTCCCGGGGCATCTTGGAGTTCTCGATCTTCTTTCGGAGGTCGTCGACCTCGTTACCACGGTCCTCCTTTCGTCCCAGTTCCTTTTGGATCGCTTTCATCTTCTCGTTGAGGTAGTACTCTTTCTGCGCCTTCTCCATCTGCTTCTTGACCCGCGACTGAACGCGGCGGTCGACTTGGAGTTTGTCTACCTCGGTCTCGAGGATGCTAGAGATTCGGACAAGACGTTCGACCGGTGAGATGATCTCCAGCAGGTTTTGCTTCTCTTCGACACCCACGGCCAGATGTGCGGCTATCGTATCGGCCAGCTTCGACGGGTCGTCCACGCGAACCGTTGCGATCATGGCGTCATATTGCATATTGTTCGAGAGTTTGACGTACTGCTCGAATAGGGACACGACTCGGCTCATGGTCTCCTCGACGTTGTCCTCGGCTTCGGGTCGCGCGAGGACCTTAGCCACGACCCGATAGAAACCCTTGTCTTCTTTCCACTCAACGGCGCGCGCGCGATTCAGTCCCTCGACGAGCACCTTGACGTTCCCATCCGGGAGCTTCAGGCTCTGAACAATGTTGGCCACACACCCCATGGTGTAGATGTCGCTGGGGTTCGGATTATCGTCGATCGCGTCTTTCTGGGCCGCGAGGAAGATTCGCTTGTCTTTGACCAGTGCGTACTCGAGAGCCCGGGTCGATGAAGGGCGACCGATCACGAACGGCATCATCATGTGCGGAAACACGACAACGTCGCGAAGTGGAACGATTGGGAGCGTCTCGTAGTCTTCCACTACCCTGCCTTTTCGATGAGTGTGATCGGGTTGTCCTTGGCGAGCACCGCCTCACGAGTGATCACGCACTCTTTGATCTTTTTTTGCCCGGGCAGCGAGTACATGAGGTCGAGCATGAGATCTTCAATAATCATGCGGAGCCCGCGCGCACCGATCTTGCGTTCCAATGCGGCTTCGGCAATTGCCTCTAGGCTGTCATCGGTGAATCGCAGTTTAACGTTCTCGTACTCAAACAGCTTCTGATACTGCCGCGTGATGGCGTTGCGCGGGGCCGTGAGGATCTGAACCAGCGCCGCCTTGTCGAGTTCGTGGAGGGTGCCAACCACCGGGAGTCGGCCGACGAACTCCGGGATCAAACCGTAGCGAATGAGATCCTGGGGTTCGATGTGTTCCAGAGCTGCCCCGATGCTGTTGTTGCGCGACGAGGCGATCTCGGACTGAAAGCCCAGCGTCTTTCTGCCGCGTCGGCGCTGGACCATCTTCTCGAGACCCACGAAGGCTCCACCGCAGATGAACAGCACGTTCGTCGTGTCTATATGGAAGAAGTCCTGATGCGGGTGCTTGCGCCCGCCCTGGGGTGGCACGTTGGCTACCGTTCCCTCAAGGATCTTGAGGAGAGCTTGCTGCACTCCTTCCCCCGAAACATCGCGAGTGATCGAGGGGTTCTCATCTTTGCGACAGATCTTGTCGATCTCGTCGATGTAGATGATGCCCTGCTGGCACTTCTCGATATCCCCGCCACCCGCCTGAAGTAGCTTGAGAATAATGTTCTCGACATCCTCTCCGACGTAGCCAGCCTCGGTGAGCGTGGTAGCATCCACGATCGTAAAAGGGACCGCTAGAAGCCGCGCCAATGTCTGCGCCAGAAGCGTCTTACCGCTTCCGGTCGGTCCGATTAGCAGGATGTTGGACTTGGTGAGCTCGGGGTCTTGGCGGTTCTTCGACTTCTTCTGGATCTCGATGCGCTTGTAGTGGTTGTAGACAGCCACCGCGAGCTTCTTCTTAGTCAGTTCCTGGCCGATAACATACTGGTCCAGGAACTTCTTGATTTCTTGAGGTACTGGCAACGACGAATGAAGTCCGCCCGGCGCTTCAGACCGGTTATCATCGGTGATGATGTCGTTGCAGACATCGACGCACTCATCGCAAATAAAGACCGTTGGGCCCGCAATGAGTTTGCGGACGTCGTTCTGGTCTTTGTTGCAGAACGAGCACCGTAGGACTTCATTGTCACCGTTTTTCTTGGCCATGTTCCTGTGAAGGTGCCTGGTTACACGCGCTGCCGGATGACTGCGTCAATAATACCGTATTCCAGGCATTGCTCCGCGGTCATGATGTAGTCGCGCTCCGTATCTTCTTGAATACGTTCGAGCGATTGACCCGTGTGCTCAGCCAGAATTTCGTTGAGACGCGCACGCGTGCGCAGGATTTCCTTTGCGTGGATATCGATGTCGGTAGCCTGTCCCCCAATCCCGGATATCAATGGCTGGTGAATGATGATCCGAGAATTGGGGAGTGTGAACCGTTTCCCCTTGGTGCCGGCGCCTAGTAGAATAGCCGCCATCGACGCGGCCTGGCCAATGCAGTACGTTTGCACGTCTGGCTTGATGAACTGCATTGTGTCGTAAACTGCCAGACCGGCTGAGATCACGCCTCCGGGGCTGTTGATGTACAGCGTGATATCGTGGTCGGCATCCTCGGCTTCGAGGAACAGCATCTGGGCGATTACTAGATTCGCCAGTGCGTCGTCGATTGGTGAACCGATAAAAATGATACCGTCCTTGAGTAGACGGGAGTAGATGTCGTAGGCGCGTTCACCACGGCTGGTCTGCTCGACCACCATGGGGATTAACTGGTTCTTTAGGTCAGGCATTGAACGATTCTCGACGTAGAAACGGGTTATGCGGTCACGATTGTGGCTTTAGTTAACAAGAAATCGATGGTCTTTTCGCGGCGCAAGCCACGGACGAAACGGTTCAGACCGCCTTCCTTCTCGAGGAGCGCACGGGTGGTCGACGCGGTGCGACCTGAACGCTCGGCTTGACGCTCAAGCTCCTTCTCAACCTCGGCGTCCTCGACATTGATCGATTCACGTTTGGAGATCTCGTCGATGATCAAAGTGCTTCGCACGGTTGCCGAAGCCGGGGCGCGCTGTTCCTTGCGAAAGGCGTCCCAATCAATGTTGGCATGTCGTGGATCCACGTGCTGTGAAATCAGATGACTCACGAAGTGCTCAATGCGCCGGTCGATCTCTCCTGAGATGAGCGTTTCCGGGACCTCGTTCTCGACTCGTGCCGCCAACTGCCTTATAAGCTCGTCCCGAACCTTGGCGTCTGCCTCGTACTCCGCTTGATGCCCCAGGTCTTCTCGAACCTGCGCGGTCAGCGAGTCCAGCGTCTCGAAGGTGCCGAGGTCGCGCGCGAACTTGTCATCGAGATCGGGCGGCACGCGTTCGCGAATAACCTTAACGGTCACGGTATACGCCACGTCAGTTCCGGCGAGCTCCGTGGCCGCGTGGTCGTCGGGAAAGTGCACGGTGAACTTGCGTGTGGTACCCACGTCCAGACCGATGAGCTGTTCGTCGAAGCCTGGAGGGTTGGTACCCCCGCCGATTTCGACGTCGACATGTTCGTGAGTCTCGGCGTCTTCCGGGGTTTCTGCGTCTGTTGGCGACACGGGTTGGCGCACGAGGTCGACTGTCACCGTGTCGCCGTGTGTTATGGCGCGGCCTGAGGTCGTCTCGAGTCGAGCTAGACGCTGGCGAAGTGCCTCCATGGCTTCGACGACCGCTTCGTCTGTGATTTCGACAGGCGGACGACACAGGGTGAGTTGCCGATACTCGCCGGGGTCGACCGGAGGAAGCGTTTCGAATGTGGCGATGAAGGTCAGCGGGTGTCCCTCTTCGACGTTCACATCGCGTATCGACGGCGTGTCGACTGGTTCTAAACCGCGCTCGCGTATTGCTTCGTCCACGGCTTTCGGTATGAGGTCCTGCGCTACCTCGCTCAGGATCTGATCACGGAAACGCTGTCGCACCAGCTTTGGCGGCGCCTTCCCCGGACGGAACCCCGGCATCTTGATCGATCGGCGATAGTGCCGCGACAGCCGTTCGATTTCCGAGTCGACTGCTGACGTCGGTATCTCGACGGCGATGTTTTTGCGTGTCTCACTGAGGTCCGTTAGTTCCGCCTTCATATTATTGTATCGGTCGGTCGGGCCAACAGCCTTGATGCTGACTCGCTTCGTACATCCACATTTTACGTGCCGGCCGCGTTACCTCGTTACGGTGGTGCGAAAGGGGGGACTCGAACCCCCATGGTCTTTCGGCCACCGGATCCTAAATCCGGCGCGTCTGCCAGTTCCGCCACTTTCGCACGTCGGCGTGAAACTGCTAACACTAGCATACCCCTGGCGGTGATCCCTGGTGCATGTCACATGCTGGGATCCGGAGGCTTCATGCCTGGGGTTCCTGGTACTATGTAATCCTCGACGGCGGAGGATGGCACGACACAGTCCGCGCCGAGGAAAAGGAAACACCAATGCCCACCATCTCTACTGGCGGAACGAGGTTTCTTGTGGCGGCCGCCGCCCTCATCATCGTGGTCACCGGGCTCCGGGAAGCGTCTAACCTCGTGCTTCCGTTTCTTGTAGCCGTGGTATTTGCGGTCGTCAGTATGCCGTTCATGCGGTGGCTACTGAAGCACCACCTGCCGCAGCCGCTGGCGGTACTGATCACCGTGCTTGCGGCCATTACGGTCATGGCTGTGTTTGTGTTGGTCGTTGGACGCTCGGTCAACCAATTTAGTGTCGTTGCCCCACGCTATCAGGTCCGTTTACAGGAATTGATGAATTCGACTCTCGAGTTACTCGAAGGTGTCGGCATCTCTGCGGCGGAGTGGCAATCGCTGGAGTTGCTGCCGGTCGGTTTGTTCGATATTCTCAGCGGCGCACTTGGAGCGGTCGCCTCATTCGCATCGAACACCTTCCTAGTGCTTCTTACCGTGATATTCATCCTCATGGAAGCCGCTGGCTTCCACCACAAGGTGCGGGCGGCGTTTGGCGAAGGCATCGATCTCGGGCACTTCGATCGGATGACCCGTCAGGTTCAACACTATCTGGCTATAAAAACGGCGATTAGTGCCATGACGGGTACCATCGTCGGGCTGTGGGTCGCGACGCTTGGTCTTGATTTTCCTCTGCTCTGGGGTCTCATCGCGTTCCTGTTCAACTTCATCCCGAACCTCGGTTCTGTTCTGGCTGCGGTTCCGGCAGTCCTGCTCGCCGTAATCCAATTCGGACCCGGTCGTGCCGCCGTCATTGCGATTGGGTACCTGGCGATCAACATCGTTTTTGGCAACTTCGTCGAACCGACACTGATGGGGCGGAAACTCGGTCTGTCGACGCTCGTCGTCTTCGTCTCGCTCGTGTTCTGGGGTTGGGTCTGGGGGCCGGTGGGCATGCTGTTCTCGGTGCCCTTGACCATGGTGGTCAAAATCGCGCTTGAAAATACTCAGGAATTTCGCTGGATCGCGGTGATGCTGAATGCAAATCCGTCGGTCCGAAAGACGTCATGATCGCTAAGGCGTTTGTCGAAGGCGCTTGAGCGATTCGAGGTGCTCCTTGTACGCGACCCGTGCCGCTACGAACTCGTCGTGCGTCAGCCCCAGCTCCTTCGCGATCTGGCCGACCTGTCCCTCCTCGACGGCCGAGATCGAGTTGTCCGCGGCCGAGACCGCGAAGACGCAATCGAGCAGTTCGACACGTTGCTCGGCCGTGGCCATTTCCTTGAACCGCCGGACGACGAGGAAGTTCTCGGTGGCCCCGAACAGCCTGACCTGGTTCTTCGCGATCTCGACGACCAGCGTGACTTGCGGCTCCGTAAGATGACCGAGGTTCTGCACGATCTCCTGCATCTTGTACGTTTCCTCGTCGCTGAACTCAGAGTCAGCGTGGGCGACGCGGCTCAGAATGTAGGCGAATGCCGCTAGGTAGAGTGCCTGGTCCTCATCCATCCGTTCCAGCTGAGCCGCGATGCGACGCATCGTCTCGGTGTCGGCAGAGCCGTCGTCGGGTGAAGCAGACCCACTTTCAGACAAGCCAAGAAACTTCAGCACGGACATCTCCTGTCACCCCTCCCTATGATGCGAGTTCGCGGATGAATTGGCCCGCAGCCGACGGACATCTCCTGTCACCCCTCCCTATGATGCGAGTTCGCGGATGAATTGATCCGTAACTGCACCCGGGTCATCCTACGTTTCGTCAACGGCGAGGTTAAGCATGCGCATGCGTTCAACCGAGATGCGGTCAGTTAGTGCGGCTAACGCTTGAATGACATCCGGCGCGCGTTCAGCAAGTCGACGACCGGCAAGCACCACCACATCGTAAGGCGGAATCGCCGCCTGGTCGTCCTAAAGTACCACCAGATCATACGCACGAATTCGGCCATCGGAAGAAAACGCGCTGATTGCATCTACATAACCGACGTTATTCATCACAGGTGATTCGAGCGAGTGGAAGACTCGTCGTAACGGTTTCGGATAAGCTCGAAACCGTTTGCTCCATCTCCATCGTATTCCCCATTACCCTATAGCGAGTCAAGACACGCTCCGGGATACCACCCGCACGCCGGCGGGTTACTATGGTCACTAGGGTGTTCTCACCCAGGGTGGCCTCGGACTTCGTGCTTCCAACTTCGGCGTCCGCGCTGGTGACGTGGACCCAGACCTTCAGGCTCCGTCGCTCAATAGTGACCACATACGGTTCGATGTCCGAGTCGGTTTGTGCGATCGCGTCGAGGTCGAGTCGCCATCGTCCAAGATAGGGTGCGAGGTCGGACACGGGTGTGACTTGTCCGCTGGTGTTCGGTGCGCCTCCGCCAGTAAATATTCGGAGCGTGGGTATGCGGTCGCCAGGTGTCAGCGCGGGAGGCTCGAGCAGGAGCAGCCCGATGAGCACGAGGGCGACCGGCGCGGTAAACGTCGAGAGAAGCCTAAGCACGCGCGTGAGCCTTCCACCTAGATTATAGCTTCGCTGGAGACCGCAGGAAGCGTTGTAGAGGACACAAGAGATCTGTTGAACCCGCCGAGGTGCTTGGTCGGATGGGGATGAACTGCCTGCTTAGGCCTCTTGCTGCACAGCAGCTGACCTACACCGTGTGGGGACTGCTGTCGCGTGAGATCCTACCGCCCCAAGGCCAGGCCGCTATAGCGACGTGCTAGCGTTCACCTGCGAGCATCGGATCCTGTGGAGGGCGCAGTTCCGCGACGCACTGTAGAATGATGCGTGGCACTCTGGATTCATCATGAAAGCGAGCGTGCAGATGAGTAAGTGGTTGCCCTTCGTTGTTCTGACCGTCTTAAGCTGGGGTGCTTATATTTCAACCCTTCACAGGGGGCAGGTGGCCCTAGGAGGGAGCGGTATTCACGCCTTCCTTATGGTCGGCGTGGCGTATGTGATGGTCGCGATCGCGGTTCCCGGTGTCATGATCGCGCGAGCAGATAGCTGGAATATTTACACGCCGGTTGGTATGGCTTTCTGCATCGGGGCTGGGGTGCTGGGTGCACTGGGGGCCTTGGGTATCGTGTTTGCGCTCGTTAATGGGGGGCAGCCCACCATCGTTCCCCCGCTGGTGTTTGCCGGGGCTCCTATTGTCAGCGTCTTCGTGGCGATGCTCTACCACCCGCCACAGAACAGCCCGTCGCCCATCTTTTTCATCGGCATTCTCATGGCCGCGGTTGGAGCCGGACTGGTGCTTGCGTACCGTCCCACCTAACGGACTGTAACGAGCGTGCCAGCTCGGCTCGCCAAGTGTTTGTTGCGACTAACCGTCACTTGCAGCACGCGTGTCATTCGAGCGCGACCTCTTCCTCTAGTGCCTCGCGAATTGTTGTGGCCCAGATTTCCGTTCCCTTCTTATTGAGGTGTAGGCCGTCGTCGATAAAGACGTCGATCATGACCTTGCCGGATTCGTCGAGGAGTGGCGTTGCCACGTCTACGTATCGAAGGCGAGAATCTTGAGCCACTACCTCCTTTAGGAGACTATTCGTTTCAACCGCCTTATCCCAGACGCCAACCCGCGCGAGGCTAGGCTTGACCGACAGAACGTAGATACGTGTGGCAGGCAGCTCGGTGTGAATCCGTTCAACGATTTTCTCAAATTGCCTAACGATCTTTACGGGTGGGACGACAAAGCGTCCGGTGTCGTTATCGCCCTCGTAGAGCACGACCGCTCGGGGTTTGTACGGTAGAACGATCCGGTCGAGGTAGTACAGTAGGTCGGCCATCGTGCTCCCACCGAAGCCTCGAGGCACGACGGTCAGGGGAGCAAGGTCTTCTTTAATGGATTGCCAACGGCGAATACTTGAACTGCCGGTGAGAACGACGCCGCCGGCGGGTGGCATCGACAAACGGTCGGCCGCCTCGAATGCACGGATTTCATCAGTGAAGCGGAGCGGGTCGATGGGAAGTTCCTGCTGGGAGGAGGCCGGCACGACCGTCAGCAGTGCGAGCGCGAGCACGAGAGAAACAAGCTTGAGCATCGGATGTAGTCGGGCTTTCATGGTGGTCCTTTCACTCTTTCCTGACTAGCGACGTGTGTTCATGAGGCCGATTGGGTTCACACAGCTCACACTATCTTCTTAATTTCTTCAATAGCTTGCGAAAAGTCATGCACTCCTAATTGTATGGGTGCAACACATCAAGCATTGAGTTCAGTGAACGTTTCCCGCGCAACCCGAAAGCTGTCGATGGCTGTCGGAACGCCGCAATAGATTGCGACCTGCAGGAAGACTTCGGTGATCTCCGATTTGGTCACCCCGTTGTTGAGAGCTCCTCGGACGTGGGCTTTGAGTTCATGGGGTCGATTGAGCGCGGAGAGCATGGTTAAGTTGAGTAGGCTTCGAGTCTTAGGATCGAGTCCTGGCCGGCCCCAGACTTCACCCCAACAGTATTCGGTCACAAGTTCTTGCATGGGACGGTTGAACTCGTCAGCGGTCTCGAGCGCCCTATCGACGTAGTCGGCACCCAACACCCGTCGACGTATTGACAGGCCCTTCTCGAATCGTTTCTTGTCCATAACAGCTCCTGTATGTTCCCCTGTTTCTCGCAGTCGGTAATGCACCTTGTTTCTTTGTAGCGCTTGCATGTGGAGAGACGTGAACTATACGGCACATCTTGCGCTGTTGCTTTCGCCAGACTCTCTACTAGGCCGCCACTGAGGAATAATCACATTGCCCCAGCTGGGAGATCTAAGGGAGTCGATCGATGACAGTTCGCAGTCATGTCTTCGCTGTTATTGCCAAGATGCTCGCGCTCGTCATTGCTATTTCGGTGTTCAGTGCGCCGACCTACGCGTAGAATGCGCCCGACTCACGGGAGGTGCCGTGACCGGTGATCTCATCTAGCTTTAGCGAGCGTTGGAGGCCGGACACTCGGCCCGGATGTTCGGGAGCCAAACGGTAGTAATCTGCTAATACTTGCAGCGATGTTTAGTCGAACGGAGATTGTTCGCTTCTTGATCGAGAATGAGGCTTCTCTTGATATTCAAGACAACGACGGGACTACCGCCTTACATGTCACCGCGTTCTTTGGTATCCCGAAGCCGTCGTATTGCTTTTGGCCGCGGGCGTCGTCAGTGGTCTACGGAACGAAGATGGATTGACACCACTTAATACCGTATCCGGCCGCATGGAACAGCGAGGTGGAGGGATTCTACGAGTTCTTCGATACGGTCTTTCAGATGGGACTGGACATCGATCGAATCAGGAACATCCGACCGGAAGTACACGCAATCCTTCGAATGCCAAACTAGAGCCACGTGGGGCGCCCCAGGGTTTTCTTGGACACTTGATTGCGAGAGAGTTCTCGTAGGAGGAGTGTCGAGATGGAGAAGCACGATCAGGAGTCGGCGGTGGCGGAGGGAGGCCGGAGGGCGACCGGAGGGGGCCGGTTTTCAGTCGGTCGCAAGAGCGCCGTGGTGATGTGCTTGCTGCGCGGGGAGGATCTCGAGTCCGTGTCGCGGGAGTGGAGGATCACGGCGGCGCGGGCGTCGCAGTGGCGCGATCAGTTTCTGGCCGCGGGCCAGGCGGGCCTGAAGAGCCGAGCGACGGATGCCCGGGGTGAAGACAACCGTCGGCTGCGGGCCAAGGTCGGCGAGCTGCTGATGGAGAACGAACTGCTCTACGCGAAGGTGGACCAGCTGGAGGCCGGCTCCCCTTTGGCCCGGAGGAGGTCGACGCGATGAGTGGCGCCCATTCGATCTCCACCCGTCGGGCGTACGGCGTGCAGCGGATCTACCGCGTGTGGGAGCGGGCGCGGTCCAGCGTCTACGCGAGGCGTCACGCGACGAGGTCACGCGCGCCGTGGTGTCGCCGCGGGCCGGTCGGTGCCGCCCCGGACGAGGTGCTGGTCGGCCACATCCGCCGGGTACTCGAAGCCTCGCCGTTTCATGGCGAGGGGTACCGCAAAGCCTGGGCGAAGCTGCGGGTCGCGGGGATCCGCACCTCGAAGGAGCGGGTGCGGCGGTTGATGCGGGAGCACGACCTCCAGGCCCCGCACCGCGCGGGGCACGCGCACGGCCCGAAGGCGCATGACGGCACGATCACCACGGAGGCCCCCGATGTGATGTGGGGAACGGACATGTCGGCCACGGTGACGGTCGGCGAGGGGGCGGCGTTCGTGCGATCACTGTACGACCGAGTGCATCGGCCTCCATGCGGCCAAGAGCGGGAGCCGGTTCGAGGCCCTGGAGCCGATCCGCCAGGGCGTCCGGGAACGCTTCGGCGCCATCGCCAAAGGTGTCGCCAGCGGGCTTCGTCTTCGTCACGACCACGGATCGAACTACCTGGCCGATGACTTCCAACGGGAGATCAAGTTCTTTGGTATCGAGAGCTCACCGAGCTTCGTGCGGGAGCCCGAAGGGAATGGCGTCGCTGAGCGCTTCATCCGCACACTGAAGGAGAACGTTTTGTGGGTACGGAGCTTCGAAACGATCGAGGAGCTCCGCCTCGCCTTGCTTGAGTTCAAGCGGACATACAACGAACAGTGGATGCTTGAGAAGTACGACTATCGGAGCCCAGCCCAGGTGCGACGCGACCGGGTCGGGCTAGACGCGGCAGCATAGAAGTGATTACCTTCAAACCACTGTCCAAGAACCCTGGGGCGGTACACACGCCCATACACGCTCCGTTCCAGAATGTCGGACAACATCCTGACGAAACGGTTCCACTGTGTTCCTGATGTCACTCTTCGGTGAAGTCGCCGGTGTTGCGGTGACTATTGGTACGCTTGGCAGCGTTGCCTTGTTGGTCGTACTGTATTCGGTCGGCACGCTTGGTGTGCCAGGAGGTAGTGTCAAGGTAATTCAGGACGTGCTTGCCATGTTCGGTATGCCGTCCGGCGTGATCGGCATTATCCTGCCGATGGATCGTCTGCTGGACATGTCTCGCAGTGCCGTCAATGTCAGTGGCGATCTCTTCACCGCGGGGGTGACCGACAGGCTGTGCCGGCGCGAATCCGAAGGTGCGAAAGACGCCCCGAACGACTTAAGTGGCTGAGGATACGATTGATCGATGACGACCCTAGTACTGGTATTTGGGATACTGGTGACGGTCATCGGTGTTTTCGGCGCGGTGATACCGACACGGTTACTCCGTCTGGCATCTGCGAGACTGCGACGGGACATACTCCCGGTAGTGTTCACTGCTCGGTTGCTTATTGGCCTGGTGCTGGTGGCCGTCGCGAGCGACACGATATTTCCGTCGACGCTCCGTATCGTTGGATTTAGCTTGGTCGCAACTGCACTGGTGATCCCGTTGGTCGGGGCACGCCGCATAGAGGCTTTTAGGCAGCGGGTTGTTAACGGGTGTCCGCCGGCGCTCATTCGCGTGGGCGCGGCGGCGGCGATAGGGGTTGGTGGTTTCCTCGTCTACTCGGTACTGTAACGAGGTTGGAGCGTAGCGCGGGACGGCGGGCCAAACCGGTTACTACTACGGTATCGGCAATAGCTCGTCGCGGTCCACCCACTCGCCGAGCCGCATGACCTGATCGATCTTGAGCGTGTTCCGGATGTCGACCAGAGGATCGGCGTTAAGCAAAACCAGATCAGCAATTTTTCCAGCCTCGAGTGTACCGAAGTCGGCTTCGCCAACCGGGGGCATCCGCGCGGCCGAAGTCGCGGTCGCGGCGACGATCGCGTCCATCGGTGTCAACCCGGCCTCGACGTACATCTCCATCTCGTGGTGCACGCCCCATCCCATCGGGACGTTGGCGGTCCCGGCATCCGTGCCGAGCGCCACTTGGACGCCCGCGTCATGCATCGTCTTCACAAAATCAAGGACCTGGCGAAACGCTGCCTTGCGGTCCTCAAAGTTGGGAGCCTCAACGACCTCTGCACGGGCCTCGGGGTCATCCCACCGGGCCAGCGCATCTGGGTTAAGCACGGCGCGCAGATCTGGATCCTTCAGCAGTTCCTGATGCTCCGCGAAGTGCCAGTTGTTCTGGATGATCGACAGCGTCGGCGTGAAGGACACACCGTTGTCGAGACACATTTGGATGAACTCCTGCGACGGCTCAGGGTCATCGACGGGCGTGCCGGCTCCAGGACCGAAGGTCAGCACGGTCGTGTGCAGGAAGTCCCGAAGGCCGGCCTCGATCAGTTGCCTACCGTCGATCTCGTCGTCGATGTGGGCGACGGGAATGAGGCCGTTCTTGATCGACTCGTCGACGATGGCCGTCCTGATCTCAGGTGTGATCTTGCGACCCGGCTCCGGCATCTCGTTGACCCACATCTTGGTGAAGTGGACACCCTGCTCAGCCAGCCCGCGGACCAGCTCGCTGGCTTCTTCGGGCGTTTCCGGTTGGTTCCGGGTGGAACCCGGGGGAAAGCCGTTGGGAGCCTGGAAGCCGGTGCCGGCCGTGTAGGTGCGCGGCAAGCCGGAGATGCCGGCATTGGCTTCAAGTAAGAAGGGGACGACCTCGGGCGAATCACTGCCGATGCTCCGCGCGGTGGTGACGCCGTAGTAGATCTGTGCCTGGAGCTGGCGCTTAACGTCTGCCGGGCCACCACGATAGTGGGTGTGCAAGTTCGCCAGCCCTGGAATGATTGTCTTACCGGCGGCATCAATGACCTCCGCACCAGCGGGCACGGCAGTGCTCTCCCGTGACCCGGCGGCCACGATGCGGTCATCGCGAATCACGATGACCGAGTCCGTGACGGGACCCACGCCAGTGCCGTCAATTAACTGAGCCCCGACAATAGCCAGCCCTCCCGGCTCACTGTCGGGAACTGGGCTCTTCCCACAGGCTGTGAGGGTCGCGATCGCGAGAAGGATGATGAATCGTTTTGGCTTCATGATTAGTGCCAGAGTGTTGGATAACTTAACTGTCCCACCGTTTTTTATGTTTCTGGTGTACTTCAACGATGAACTACTACGCGATTTCAGTAACAGCTATGCCTGAAAGTCCTCGCACCACAGGCGGATTGCAGCGGTAGGCTTACCGGCCATTTAGGCCGAATACTTCGGCACACCGCTGCCACGTGACTGCTAGCGGAGGGTGTCAACTCACCCGTAGTAATGAAGACGCTCTGCTACAGTCAAGTCAGATCAGTCTAACGTTCGATGCCTACAGTCATTCGTTATTATTTGGACCCAGGCATGAGCTTTCCATAGATCGCTAGGACAAAGATGGCTACCGCCATGCCTTGGACGCCTGTTGCTACATTATCGAGCACTTGGTTAACCCAAGGCCCGACTGTCTGAATGGCATCCAGACTGTCGGAAAATACTGGTAGTGCGACGGCAGCTACATAAATAACTATTCGGTCCGTCGTATCACCAGCTTTTACTGTTGCGCCCGCTATTAGCCCAAGGAGGACCAGGACGAGACCCCATTGCCCAAACATAATCTGGGGGATAGCTGCCAGGATAGCAACGACGACAAGCAAAGCCACCAAGATACGTTCGGAACTCATGACCTTCCCCTCCTGTTTATTAGCCAAGAAAAACGGAGAACTAACTACCTGACGTCAAGACTACTTACTCCCGGTAGACCGGCTTCATGAATTCATAAAAGCGATGACAATGTCCAGTAGAAAATGAGAAGAAATGATCTTGATCTGCGGTATGTGTTTGGTTACAGGACGAGAAACGAGCGTTTTATCTACGAAAAGTGGTGACTGCCTTGGACTTGAGCCCTAAACCCGAAGATCAAGAATCTTTCGCAGCGGAGTAAGGGCATGCCTCGGTGCAGTCCAATCTCGGGCTGATGTATGGGAGCAGAAGATTATGGAATCCCGAATCAGCATTGTCACGCTAGGTGTCGACGCCTTACAGAAAGCCTACGAGTTTTATCATCATGGGTTAGGGTTCCCCACCACGCGAACCCCAGAAGATGGCATCGTTTTCTTCCAGACTTGCGGGACGTGCTTCGCCCTCTACCCACGCGATAAGTTAGCCGAAGATGTAGCTCCTGACTTCCCGAAAGTAAGCAGCCGCTTTCCTGGCATCACACTGGCTCACAATACGAAGAGTAAAGAGGTTGACGAAGTGCTGAAGCTGGTTGAGCAGACCGGGGGGAAGATCGAAAAGCATGCTCAGATTGTGTCGTTCTGCGGCTACAGTGGTTACTTCTCCGATCCGGATGGATACTTGTGGGAAGTTGCATGGGCCGATTTCCGGCAGTTTAATCATGATGGAAGCCTCGTGATTACATGGGAGCGACGACAGAGCCTAAGACCGTTATTAGGGGAACTCGCTCCAGGGTTCGAATCCCCACCCCGCAGATTAAGGGTCTTTCGCAACGGAAGACCAGAAGAGATTAGGAGCGGTAATACAGGTCACCTTTATTCGGGACGGATCACAACGGATCGCCTGAAACGGAAAATGTCGCACAAAATTCGGACGCCTCGTGCATTCGTTAATTCAATATCCGGATATAGAATTCGGTGGAGCGACAGAGAGCTGCTCAAGGGGCTGGTGGAAGAATCGCTCCACGAGGTGTTTGAAGTGGAGATTACTGAGGCGCTAGGGGCCAGCACCTCGGCTGGCCGCTCCAGTCGACTGTGACCGAGAATCCACGATCTGCGTCCGTGTCCATCGAATCGACAGCGCCGCTTCTGATCGACGAACCGCAGGCGTTTGGCGAGGGATGGCGAGGGAACGATAGATAGGTCTCAGAAACATCCAGAATATCGAAGAACATCCTGCGAAGGACATTTGGAAGGAAGGACATGCAAGCACTCCTTGAAGTGATGAACCGCCAATTCCTTGGGAACACGGTCGAGGACTACTTGATCTCCGCCGTGGTATTCATCGGCGTTCTCGTCGGCCTGCCGATTGGAAAGGCGATCATCCTGCGGCGGCTGAAGACTCTCTCTCAGCGGACGGCGAACGATTTTGATGACCAGCTCCATGATCTGCTTCGACGCATTGTCGGACCATTTGTCTATCTGTTCACCGCCCTCTACGGCGGCACCATTTTTTTGACCTTGCCCGAAAACGTCGGCGGCCTGCTCCAGGCCCTCTTCGTCATCATTCTCATGATCAAGGTCGCGCAGTTCCTCCAAGGGATCACCGTCTACGGGATCCGCAAATGGACTGAGCAGACCGCGAAAGAAGATCCGATCAACGCCGCGATGCTCAAGAACATGACCTGGATTGCCCGGTTCATGATCTGGGCGGCGACACTCTTGTTTCTTTTCGACAACCTCGGGATCAATATCACCGCGTTTGTTGCGAGCCTCGGCATCGGTGGCGTGGCGGTCGCTCTGGCCGCCCAATCGGTACTGGGGGACGCGTTCAGCTCGTTCGCGATCTTTATGGACAAGCCGTTCCAGGTTGGGGACTTCATCATTGTGGGCGATCTACGCGGCACCGTTGAGCACGTGGGAGTCAAGACCACACGCATCCGTAGCCTCGGCGGCGAGGAGCTGATCTTCTCCAACAGCGACCTGACCAGCAGTCGGATCAAGAACTATAAACGGATGCAAGAGCGCCGGGTCGTCTTCAGTGTAGGGGTGGTTTACCAAACGCCTGTCGAGAAGGTGAAGGCGATCTCGCCAATGATCAAGCGGGTGATCGAAGAGCATCAGAACGCTAGATTTGACCGGGCCCACTTCAAGAGTTTCGGCGACTTTGCACTCATCTACGAAGTTGTCTTTTACGTGCTCAGGCCCGATTACAACACGTACATGGATTTGCAGCAGTCGATTAATTTTAAACTAATCGAGGAATTCCAGAAGGCCAGAATAGAATTTGCGTATCCCACCCAGCAACTCTACGTGACCACAACCGAACCGGTTTAGGAGATGTGATGGAAGTCCATCAGCGGAAAGGGTTTCCGAAAAACGTCGCACGAGGCGGTTGAGGATGGCGCCCGGCGATCCAGCTTTGGCGGACGGCCTGCAGATGCTGGCCTGTAACCCCCGTCCCCGTTTAATTACCCGCCGTCCCGCGCTACGTTAGAGGTCTTACCGTTTTGTTGTTTTGGTCGGAGGACACTATTTCTGGTCGCTACGCACGTTTCATTGCTATCACCATTGCCATTGTGTCGCTCAGTGCGCCGATCTACGCGCAGCACGAGTCTGTCGCCGAACTGCGGGTGAAGGCGGAGCAGGGTGACGCTGTGGCTCAGTACAACATCGGGCTGATGTACGTTGCCGGCCAAGCCGTCCCTCAGGATGATGCCGAGGCGATGCGGTGGTGGCGGTTGGCGGCTGGTCAAGGGCTAGCCGAGGCGCAATTCAACCTCGCGGCCATGTACTACACCGGCGGAGCTGTCCCACAGGATGATGCCAAGGCGGCGCTGTGGTTCGCGTTAGCGGCGGACCAAGGGCTAGTCGAGGCCCAGTACAACCTAGGGCTGATGTACGTTGCCGGCCAAGGTGTTCCACAGGATGACGCGGAAGCGGTGCGGTGGTTCCGGTTAGCGGCGGAGCAGGGGCATGCCGTGGCGCAGTACAACGTCGGGGTGGGGCACGCTACCGGCGAAGGCTTTCCACAGGATGACGCGGAAGCGGTGCGGTGGTTCCGGTTAGCGGCTGAGCAGGGGCATGCCGTGGCGCAGTACACCCTCGGAGTGAGGTACACCACTGGCCGAGGCGTTCCACAGGATGATGCGGAAGCGTCACGGTGGTTCCAGGTGGCGGCGGACGAAGGGCGTGCCGACGCGCAGCGCGAGCTTGGGGATCAGTACGCCAACGGCGTAGGTGTCTCGAAGGATGATACGGAAGCGGCGCGGTGGTATCGGTTGGCGGCTGAGCAAGGGGATAGTCAGGCGTCGTACCTTCTCGGGTTGATGTACGCCATCGGACGAGGCGTTTCGGAGGATTACGCCGAGGCGGTGCACTGGTACCGATTGGCAGCTGAGCAAGGATACGCCCAAGCACAGTTCAACCTTGGATTGGCGTACACCCACGCCCTCAGTGTTCCACAGGATTACGTCGAGGCGGTGCGCTGGTACCGATTGGCAGCCGAGCAAGGATACGCCTCAGCGCAGCTCAACCTCGGAACCATGTACAACACCGGCCGCGGTGTGCTACAGGATCATGTAATCGCTCAGATGTGGATTAATCTCGCGGTCTCACGGTCAACGGGTGATGCTCGGGATAACGCAGTCGAAGCTCGAGACATGGTCGCGGAACAGTTAACCCTAAGTCAAATCGCCGAAGCTCAGCGCCTAGCCCGCGAATGGGACGCCGCGCACCCGCGTGAGCCCTAACCTCCCCCCCCTCCGTGATCCCTATGATAGGGGCATGCTCGATCACCTTCGTTCGGCTCGTCCCTTCTCCAATTAGCTCTCGGACGATCGCACCGGACGAGTATTAGCTCATCTTGCGGGTACTCGCGAATAGCTAAGCTTAAAGAGGAACTAAAATGATTGTGTTTCTGTGTCTCTTCATAGCTGTGGTTCCGCTTTTACCCCTGCTTTAGCCTGAGCCGCCGCGATTCCTTCGGTGGAGCTCTTTGGAGCTGGAACAGCGGGATACAGCTCTCTCCACGAGGGTTGGTCCAGACCACTCTGCCCGAGAAACGCTGACTGACTACGGCAATCCATCTGGGTCCCATCGCTTCCGATTCATCCATCGGGACGCAGACGGAGTCTTCGAAATCCACGATGACATCAGCGACGTGATGTTCGTGACGAGCGGCGCGGGAACCTTGCTTGTAGGAGGCGAAATGCTTAACCGTATGGGTAGCCAAGGCACCGGCATTGCTGGTGGGGTACGGTATCCCGTTGGCGCCGGGGACGTCCTCCACATTTCAGCCCGGACTCCACACGGTTACCTCGTGACCGGGCCGACGCTGTTCAACGTAACGGTCGGTGAACAGACGGTCAAAGGTATCGCCTCCCTGGCGAAGACGTGTTATGCGTACATCCTGAATCGCGAGACAGGAAAGCCGATCAATCCGATTGTCGAAAGTGCCGTACCAATGACCACCGACGTGCCCGGGGAGGAAGTGTGGCCGACCCAGCCGATCCCGTACACTTCGCGAGGCGTCCCCCAGCAACCTTTCTGTACTACGTATCCGATTGTGACCAACCAGGAGCTCGCCGCACGCGTGCGGCCAAGCTTTCATCCGTTCTTGGTGAACGAGCTCGTCATCATGTCCCCTGGGTTGACGGGCGGACCTAGTTATGGCTCCTCGTCCTTCAGCCCGCGAACGCGCCTGTTGTATATGACTGGCGAGAACGACGCATATTCGATCAAGGTCAAGCCGGTCGGCGACACGCTGCAGCCAGGGGGTGACGGAGAAGAGGAGAACGTGATCGAACGGGGTGAGACAGGTGTTACCCCGACCCCAACGCTGGCGGCGTATGACCCTGCTACAGGGCAGCTGGCGTGGTACGTCGAGTTATCGGGATCGACGAACGTCGCCGTCCCCTTTGACGGTGTTAGTGGCAACCTCGTGACGGCCGGCGACGTCGTCTTTCAGGGTATCGCCACCGGAGATTTCTACGCCTTTGATGCCCGGTCTGGATCCGAGCTCTTCGCACTGACGGCCAAGGCCGGCATCAGAGCGAGCCCACTGACCTACCAGGTCGACGGCAAGCAGTACGTGTCCGTCGTGGCGTCGGACACGATCCTCGCCCTGGCGCTGCCCTAGATCGCGGCAGCTTCCGCGGCGGCCGAGCGGATGGGTGCCACGCTCGGAGTGGCCGCTAACAGTCGTTGATATAACGTGCTGCTCACGCACGGTCATTGTCTCAGCGAGACAGAAACGTGTCGACCTCGGAACGACTGGGCATGCTGGCCTGCACGGCGGGGGTATTGGCGATGCAATTTGCAACTGGGGTGTTGTATGTATTAGGACTAGTACTTTTTAAGGTGTGGCGGTTGGTGTTACGAAACTAAAGGAATAATAGGCTTATGATTTCCGCTGAGTCTTGGAGAATCTGGGGCGCCCCAGGATTTTCTTGGACACTTGATTGCGAGAGAGTTCTCGTAGGAGGAGTGTCGAGATGGAGAAGCACGATCAGGAGTCGGCGGTGGCGGAGGGAGGCCGGAGGGCGACCGGAGGGGGCCGGTTTTCAGTCGGTCGCAAGAGCGCCGTGGTGATGTGCTTGCTGCGCGGGGAGGATCTCGAGTCCGTGTCGCGGGAGTGGAGGATCACGGCGGCGCGGGCGTCGCAGTGGCGCGATCAGTTTCTGGCCGCGGGCCAGGCGGGCCTGAAGAGCCGAGCGACGGATGCCCGGGGTGAAGACAACCGTCGGCTGCGGGCCAAGGTCGGCGAGCTGCTGATGGAGAACGAACTGCTCTACGCGAAGGTGGACCAGCTGGAGGCCGGCTCCCCTTTGGCCCGGAGGAGGTCGACGCGATGAGTGGCGCCCATTCGATCTCCACCCGTCGGGCGTACGGCGTGCAGCGGATCTACCGCGTGTGGGAGCGGGCGCGGTCCAGCGTCTACGCGAGGCGTCACGCGACGAGGTCACGCGCGCCGTGGTGTCGCCGCGCGCCGGTCGGTGCCGCCCCGGACGAGGTGCTGGTCGGCCACATCCGCCGGGTACTCGAAGCCTCGCCGTTTCATGGCGAGGGGTACCGCAAAGCCTGGGCGAAGCTGCGGGTCGCGGGGATCCGCACCTCGAAGGAGCGGGTGCGGCGGTTGATGCGGGAGCACGACCTCCAGGCCCCGCACCGCGCGGGGCACGCGCACGGCCCGAAGGCGCATGACGGCACGATCACCACGGAGGCCCCCGATGTGATGTGGGGAACGGACATGTCGGCCACGGTGACGGTCGGCGAGGGGGCGGCGTTCGTGTTCGTGGCTGTCGATCACTGTACGACCGAGTGCATCGGCCTCCATGCGGCCAAGAGCGGGAGCCGGTTCGAGGCCCTGGAGCCGATCCGCCAGGGCGTCCGGGAACGCTTCGGCGCCATCGCCAAAGGTGTCGCCAGCGGGCTTCGTCTTCGTCACGACCACGGATCGAACTACCTGGCCGATGACTTCCAACGGGAGATCAAGTTCTTTGGTATCGAGAGCTCACCGAGCTTCGTGCGGGAGCCCGAAGGGCATGGCGTCGCTGAGCGCTTCATCCGCACACTGAAGGAGAACGTCTTGTGGGTACGGAGCTTCGAAACGATCGAGGAGCTCCGCCTCGCCTTGCTTGAGTTCAAGCGGACATACAACGAACAGTGGATGCTTGAGAAGTACGACTATCGAAGCCCAGCCCAGGTGCGACGCGACCGGGTCGGGCTAGACGCGGCAGCATAGAAGTGATTACCTTCAAACCACTGTCCAAGAACCCTGGGGCGGTACAAATCCCATGCGACGACTTCATCTTTTCGTGCTGGCGGTGATTGTAGCGGTTGACGTTGCTGGTTCTACCGATGTCTATGGGCAGGCCGAAACTACGCGAACCGGCAAAACAGGTGTTGAGCTTTTGGAGCATTGCGAAGCGACTTTAACTGCAGCAAATGGCAGCGGTGTCGAGGGTGGCTTAGGCTCCAGTGCAACTCTCTGTACAGAGTTAGTGAGAGGACTTCTTTGGGGTTTAACGCTTGCGGAAACTGACGGTCCAGTTTTGTGCCCTCCAAGTGGTCTTACACCGGAACAGGCGATCAGAGTCGTTGTGGAATATCTCAGAGATCACCCAAGGCGGCTACATGAAAATGATGCCCCACTCATATTCGAAGCTCTCACCGAAGCTTTTCCCTGCCAGTAGCTAATTCTGACCTCGCGATTCGGGAGCTACTCTGGGATGACCTTTACTACAAGGTAGCTGACCTCGTCGGGGACGGCTTGGAACCAGTGGGGTGTCCCCGCCGGGATGACCAAGACATCCCCCTTGGTCACTTCGTAGGCTTGTCCGTTCCGTATCGCGTTGCCCCGATACTCGTACGGCCTGGTCATCTTGCTGCCGGTCAGTTCTCCGCCCAGGACGACGGTTGCCTGCCCGTCGGTGACATAGAAAATGTCGGTCACCTTCTCATGCACTTCGGATTGGCCTGGCTGATCGCGGTGGCTCGCCGTCACCCTATAAGTCGAGGCTGCTGCGACTAGTCCGCCGTTCTCGAACTTGATGTTCATATCATCGTGGCCGACGAAGAGTGGCTCTGACTTGCTTTCGTCCTGCGCGAGCAGGGCCGCGCCAGCAGTTAATGACACAACCAGGGCTAGTGAAATCCTCATATTGATTCTCATAAGACTTCCCTCCGAAGGCCAGCATCCTACTGCTGGCGGAAGCGGGTTTAACGGGGAACAGCGTTCGGCTCACGCGGGTACGCGGCTTCCCATTCGCTGGCGAGGCGTTGGGCTTCGGGGTGTAGCAGGAGATGGACCGTGAACCTTTCGCCGACGCTAAGCGTCTGTGCTGTCTAGCTAATCTCACTTACTGAGGAATAGCGCCTTCAGACTCTTGAACCAACCACGGGTCTCGGCCGAGACTCTGTACACCTGGGTTCCCTCTCTGACACGCTGAGCTACCCGAATTCCCACCTCGGTCCCAGCGGACGCGGTTTCAATAGCAGCATGCTCAATCTCCATCGATGTGACCGTCTGCTCGAAGTTAGCCCCGTGACCGAGAAACCGCAACGTCTCCCCTGCAGTCACGTCGCCAGTAAGAGCGACGATGCCGACCTGGGGCTTGCCAAAGTAGTGCGTAACCGTTCCAATCGGAACCTCAGCCATAACATCACTCCTCCGAAAAGATCGGCGCACTGAACGCCGCGACGGCAATGGTGACCGCCATGAGATGTGCATAGCGACGGGTCATCGACTCCCTCCACACACGCCCGCCGAACCGTGAAGTGCCTATAGCAGCCTAACGCGGAGAAGCGCGCGGTTCAATGGGACGGAGCTTACGGTTCACGCGGGTGCGACCTCGCTTACCACGGAACTTTTTCTCGAAGAGTTCCATCTGTGTCGGCGTTAGAATTTCGGCAACCGAAGCTCGAAACGCTTCTCTCCGGGTGTCCAATTGTTCGCGCTGCGTTTGGAATAATGCTTCAAGACGTTCGGATTGTTCCTCGCTAAGTTCGAGTACGGTTCCCAATCGGCGCAGTATCCTACCTGGGGCACGACTCTTATCCCCAACCGGTGGTCGGCCAGGCGGGCGTCTATGACTGAAATTGAATCCTCTTGGTGATGCTCGCCCAGCAGCGGAATACATCATTGGGGGTCCGGACAATCCTGGAATCAAGTAAACGCCTATGCCCAACCCCACTAAGAATACCGCTAGTATGAACAGGCTAATCCAGAGGTGCGTGCGAAGATCCCGCATAATTTCTGCTCCTCGATATCAATTGGTAGCCCGCCGTTTGGCTATCAAGCGCATCTAGTTCGAGACACGATCGTAGACGCATCGAAACGCGCGATCCTCGTCATCTCCCAGGCTGTCACCCTCGAACCGCGACGTGACGGTGAGCTGTTGTCCGTTGAGATTCAGCGCGTAGGTCTTTTTCACTTCGAATTTCAACCGCGACTGCAGTTTGATCTGTGTCGTCAGTGCCTCGCGCTCCCACTTCGTTCTCCGCTTGACCGCCATTGCGGTACCCGCAATGCCTGCATGCTCGCGATCATCAGGAATAAGTCGCACAACACGACCATCGTTGTAAGTCAGCGATACCTCGTCTTCCAACGTCACGATAATCATCTTGCGCGGTACAGAGATCAGGTCCTCCGCCGCCTTTCGAATGGCCTCCATTGCCTTCCGCATGGCCTTTATTTTCTTCGGGTCAGGCCGGTCATCGTCCGGACGACCGCCAAACCCTCCCAATCTACCACCGAATCCACCCCAGCCGCCGCCTACCCCATTCGGACCACCGAAGCCGCCACCACGCCCCTGTCTCTCCCGGTCTCTAAATCCTCCGCGCAAGGTTGGTCCGGTCGGATTGTCGCTGAGTTCTTCGTTGAGTATCCAGACTCCAGTTATGGTGGGCGGGTGGTCCTTCGGCTGGATCGCAACAACGATACCATCCCAGCTGCCCCAGGCCGTAGCCACTCCGAACATGGTTATCGCAATCGTTACTGCACGCATCCTCATCCTCCTGATCTATTCTCAGAGACGACACCCTGCATTATTCCGCTTACCTCTCACGCGGGTACCCGGTGTCCTACTCGACGGCACAAATGGATGCGGCACTCAACTCCTGTCGCTAGCCTGGCGCCCTCCCCATTGACCAGCCCGCTGCACTGACGCGTCTCGAAGCCCATCAGCGGCAAGCATTTCCGGAAGAAGTCGTACAAACGTCGCACACGCCTGACCCTCTCCACGAGGGAGGGGACAGGCGTCCTCTCTCTAGAGCTTCGCTAGAGTGTCACGGGACCATTAGATGGGCTTCGCTCGTGCCCGCCGCCATGACCCACGCGCCGCCCTGGCTACGGTTGTCAGGGAAGCCAGATGATGCTGTGGTCGCCCCCGGCATTGCGATTGTCTGATGAACCCGGGCACTTGCTTGGTCTGGACCATTCATCGATCTGAAGAACGAGCCATATTCTGCCTTCACGCGGGTGCCGTTCTGTGCGGCGGCAGCAACTAGCGCCCGCTCCCCGTCGCGGTCGGTACTATCTGCACGAAACTGTCGGTTCTGCGTAACTCTTTCGAGGTTCGCCATGCTTGTGCACTGCACGGCAAACGGCGGCCGGTCTCGCTCATCTGCCCGGTTGTAGCAGACGATCTGGTTCGTGCCATCCTTGATCGTCGTGTAGGTATAGTCGGCGCTCCACTTGATGACCGACGCATCGTCACGTGCTCGAACCGGCGCCGCTGCCAGTGCCTGCTCGATGAGTTCTGCATCTGACTGGGCATAGGAGTTTGGTGAGATGGCTGCGATACCGAGGACGAAAAAAGAACAAGCAAACGTTTCATGGATAACCTCCGTGTTCCACTTGTCTCTACTAAGGCCTGAGGCCGATACGGGGACCGTGTAACTGATGACCGATAGCTAATCCTATCCTTACTGACAAGAAAGTATCACAGGTCGTTACATGTAGGCACACGTGACGGACAACGTTGCACACGCCTGACGCCGCGCACCCGCGTGCGCTGTAAGCCCTGTCCCCGTTGAACTGCCAGCCGGGCTGCGCTAGGCTAGAAGTTTCACCGTTCGTTATGGTTGTGGTCAGTGGAGGAACTCCATGACCGGTCGCCACACATGCCAACTCACCGCACAGTTCGTATCGGTGCTGATCGACAACCCGGTAACTGTACGACGCGCCGCTCTCAGGGTCCGTCGGGGGCTCGGCAACCCCTCCGACATCAGAAAGCTGACCCAACGCGGCTGGAAGGTCGTCGTGTACCGTCCAGAACAGTGCGACCGACCTGGAAATCAGTCGGAGGGGTTCGCCGTAGAAAGTTTCGTGGGTTCGGCGCCCCAGGGGTGTATAAAGGTGCCATACGGGGCAGGCCCAAAGGGAAATCGCAGATCAAAAGAGTAACCACCATGCGAAGGCCCATGATATTCGCCGTCTTGGTTCTGCTGATCCTGTGGGAATTCCCCGTTTCGAGGTGGGCGCAGATCCCTCTTGGAGTCGCTGCGCAGACCCAACAGACCCAACTTCCCAACCCGTACCGGCTCGTGGAGGGTTGGCCGACACTCCCCCAACACATGAATGGAGGTCGGTGGGGCGAGTTAATCAGGGCGGAAGCGGCAGACGTCGCCCCAGTCGGTGGGTACGGTCACGCCGAACGCAACGAGCTGGCGACGCGGGCAGAAGTGCGAGGGTTGTCCCTCGGCCCGCACACGTTGCTGAAGTACGTCAAGGAGAACTAGCAGCCCGACCAGGCTAAACAGTGTCAGGAGGAAAGATGGCGAAACGATTATTCGGCACCGTCGCTCTACTCATGATGGTGGGAGGTCAGATGCCCGCCCAGCAGTTTTCCCCAGGCTACGTTGATCCCGTGCCGCTCTTGGCTGCCGTCGCCGAGGAAATCGGCGAAGCCAATCTGAGATGCATCACGTACTCCGGCGCCGGCGACAGCGCCGCCGTTGGCCAGACGTTCGAGAACGCCGTGAACGTCGACTGGCCGCGTATCGATTCGATGGCCAATTACACGCGCACCATCAACTGGAAAACTGGAACGAGCAAGGAGACCTTCGACCGCGAGCCGGGTCTGAATCCCGCTTCATGGAAGTACGGGATCGGCTGGGAAGGTGGCACGCCGACCCAGAGGGAGACCCGTCAAACGCACATCGTCAATGGCAAGTCTGCCTGGCACATGGATGGCGACGGGCCGCCCGTGGCCGTCTCACCTGAGCTTGCGGAGGTGTACCAACTGGACATGTGGCTGAACCCCCATGGGTTCCTCAAAGCCGCTCGCCTGCCGGGTGCCAATCCCGTGGCCCTGTGGCGGTGGGAGCAGATCGAGAAAGGCCGAGACGGGAACGTGGTAATTCCAGAGAAAATGTACGTGGTCGCGATTACGATGCTCGGGAAATATCGCGTGGATGCCACGATCAACTCGCAGAATCAGATACAACGGATCAAGACCACGGTGAACATACCCGCGTTCGGCGATTTCAATATCGAGCACGAGTCCACCAGTCAAATCCCTTTCGGCAACGTGAAATGGCCGGTCTCCTGGCACTCACACCAGGGATGGGATGACAACTGGCAGTTCTACGGTACAAGCACTGGCCACAATGCCTACGGCGGGAAGTTCCCTAATGTGCAGCCCAACGTGTGCGATGATCCGGTTCCGGTGCCTCCGTCGGTGACACAGGCGACCTGGCCCACGCAGGTTACGGTCGAACAAATGGCCGACGGAGTGTACCTCCTCGGCGGCGGGCCCGCCAATAGCTACATGGTGGAGTTCAACGATTTCGTGGCGGTGTTCGAGGCGCCCGTGAACGAAAAGCGCAGCCTGGCGGTCATCGAGGAAGTCGTGAAGCTGGCTCCGAACAAGCCGATTCGCTGGCTGATCAGTTCTCATCCGCACTTTGATCACATCGGAGGACTGCGCACGTACCTCCACATCGGCTCGACCATCGTGACGCACATGCAGAACCTCGAGTTCCTGAACAAAGACGTTTTGACTTACGAGCCGAGAACCGTCAAGCCTGACATCGTATCGAAATGGCCGCCGACCGAGCTGGCCGAGGGCTATACCTACGAGGCGATCCAGGAGAATTACGTGATTACTGATAATTCCCGGATCTTGCGCGTGTACTACGTGCAGCCCCTGCGACACGTCGCCGGCATGCTGATGGCCTATCTGCCGGCCGAGCGCATCGCTTTTCAGGCGGACTTGTTCGACACCCATGAGCCGCCTCGAGCGGCGCAGTTACCGGCGATGCGCAGCTTGTACAATCAGGTGCAGCGTATGAAGCTGGATGTGACGACGCTCGCCCCCGTTCACGGGAGGCCAGTTCCCTGGCGCGAGTTTGTGACGGCGCTGAACTCGATGGAGGGAGCGAACTGAATCCAAAGACCAGCAGTGAGATGTAATCACCTTCATCTGTACTAAGAGAGAACACCTATGAGGTGTTCTCTCTGTACGTACACGTCATCGTTTCTTGTATTTGCGCTGGCGTGATGTAAGCAGCTGTTCCGCCTTGTCGGTCATCGCGCCGCCATGCTGACCTTGGCTTAGCATCCCCGCCTCGCGGGCGCGTGCGCCGAAGTAGTCCACCTGCCCATTGGTATCTTCCACCTCGTGACCGTGACGGGTGGATGCACCCCGTAGAAGACTAGGACGCACCCTCCCGCTAGCAGGATGAGGGTGCAATCGGAGGTTGTTACCGACTTTTGTAGCCCGCTACAAAAGTAGCGGTTCAACGGGGACGAGCGTAAACGCCGCATTCAGGCGTAGGCGGTACGGTAGGATGCGTCAGGTCGAGGGAGGTTCTGATGCGACGACTACTCGTGATAACGGCGGCCGCTGGGAACGGGTCACCACTGACTACGAACGAAGGCGACAGTCAGGCCAGCAAGAAACACCTGCTCCTATGATCGACATTCCCTCATCGTGAAGGCATCTCATGCTCGAAGAACTCGCTTCGCAAGCCCAGGAATACATCTCACAACGTTACCTCGCGTGGGGTCTGGCCGCAGTTGGACTGCTGATCGGTAGTGTCATCATTCGAGTCGTCGACAAGAGCTTCGCGAGATTTTTTGCGAAGGTAGATTATGACCGAACATTAGAAATACTATGCCAGCGCAGCGTCAAGATCTTCCTTTGGCTGGTACTGATCACCTTTATTGCCGGGAACTTGGGATTTGACGTGTCCCCATTCATCGCCGGTCTGAGCGTGACCGGCTTTGTCGTGGGCTTTGCGGTCAAAGACGTGTTGTCTAACTTTGCCGCAGGCGTTTTCATCCTGATCAAACGGCCATTTTTGGTGGGTGCTGGGGCGCCCCAGGGTTTTCTTGGACACTTGATTGCGAGAGAGTTCTCGTAGGAGGAGTGTCGAGATGGAGAAGCACGATCAGGAGTCGGCGGTGGCGGAGGGAGGCCGGAGGGCGACCGGAGGGGGCCGGTTTTCAGTCGGTCGCAAGAGCGCCGTGGTGATGTGCTTGCTGCGCGGGGAGGATCTCGAGTCCGTGTCGCGGGAGTGGAGGATCACGGCGGCGCGGGCGTCGCAGTGGCGCGATCAGTTTCTGGCCGCGGGCCAGGCGGGCCTGAAGAGCCGAGCGACGGATGCCCGGGGTGAAGACAACCGTCGGCTGCGGGCCAAGGTCGGCGAGCTGCTGATGGAGAACGAACTGCTCTACGCGAAGGTGGACCAGCTGGAGGCCGGCTCCCCTTTGGCCCGGAGGAGGTCGACGCGATGAGTGGCGCCCATTCGATCTCCACCCGTCGGGCGTACGGCGTGCAGCGGATCTACCGCGTGTGGGAGCGGGCGCGGTCCAGCGTCTACGCGAGGCGTCACGCGACGAGGTCACGCGCGCCGTGGTGTCGCCGCGGGCCGGTCGGTGCCGCCCCGGACGAGGTGCTGGTCGGCCACATCCGCCGGGTACTCGAAGCCTCGCCGTTTCATGGCGAGGGGTACCGCAAAGCCTGGGCGAAGCTGCGGGTCGCGGGGATCCGCACCTCGAAGGAGCGGGTGCGGCGGTTGATGCGGGAGCACGACCTCCAGGCCCCGCACCGCGCGGGGCACGCGCACGGCCCGAAGGCGCATGACGGCACGATCACCACGGAGGCCCCCGATGTGATGTGGGGAACGGACATGTCGGCCACGGTGACGGTCGGCGAGGGGGCGGCGTTCGTGTTCGTGGCTGTCGATCACTGTACGACCGAGTGCATCGGCCTCCATGCGGCCAAGAGCGGGAGCCGGTTCGAGGCCCTGGAGCCGATCCGCCAGGGCGTCCGGGAACGCTTCGGCGCCATCGCCAAAGGTGTCGCCAGCGGGCTTCGTCTTCGTCACGACCACGGATCGAACTACCTGGCCGATGACTTCCAACGGGAGATCAAGTTCTTTGGTATCGAGAGCTCACCGAGCTTCGTGCGGGAGCCCGAAGGGCATGGCGTCGCTGAGCGCTTCATCCGCACACTGAAGGAGAACGTTTTGTGGGTACGGAGCTTCGAAACGATCGAGGAGCTCCGCCTCGCCTTGCTTGAGTTCAAGCGGACATACAACGAACAGTGGATGCTTGAGAAGTACGACTATCGAAGCCCAGCCCAGGTGCGACGCGACCGGGTCGGGCTAGACGCGGCAGCATAGAAGTGATTACCTTCAAACCACTGTCCAAGAACCCTGGGGCGATACAGTGACACGGTCAGTGTGGCTGGTGTGACAGGCGAGATTCTTGAGGTGAATCTGGCGGCCTGCGTCATCTTTTCCACTGAGCATGAAACGGTAACCGTTCCCAACGCCAAGGTGTGGGGTAACCCAATCCGAAATGTCAGTAGAAATACGAAACAAGTGTGAAGTGGGTTTACTGGTGGAGTGCACGGCCGCTCGTTACACACGGCCCCACAGGGGGACGTGGTAAGAAAACCGTTGAGGTCGGGGTGGGGACAGGGCTGATTGATACGTAACTACCCCGCATACCCACACGAAAGCTTGGTATTGGGATAACTCCCCCCGCAACTTCTTCCAACTGCTCGTCCGTCAGTGCTGCAGCTCGCACACGCCTTCGAGCAGGCGACCGGATTCGGCGGGCACCGCCCCGATCTAGGCAGGCTGGGGACAAACGTGGTACAAAACACAGCGGTCACGCTAACCAACCCAGGAGACCGAACGATGCCATTCACTTCTCGCCGCGTGTTCACACACCGACGCTCGCAGTCGTTGCGATTCTGACGGGTGTCGGACTCGCGTGGATCGGCACCCGGACGGCGGCGACTTTCGCCCCCCCTGTACGCAGCAAAATTGCGAGGTGGGACACAAAAAGGACACACGCCGGCATTCTGGAGGGACGGGTGCCTGTCGCACCCGCACGGTTTACCGATTTTGTTAGGGAAAAGTGGTGAGCCGCCGGGGACTCGAACCCCAAACCTGCAGATTAAGAGTCTGCTGCTCTGCCAGTTGAGCTAGCGGCCCATGAAATTGCTTAACGCTAAACGCGACCTGGTATCGTAGCAGCAATTTCATCGTGTCACCACGGAACGTTGCAACACCTGCCTTGGTAGCTATTTACGGACACGATATAGTGATCGCTCGTTTCTGGGAGATAGATGCCATTGTGTCGCTTGGTCGGGCTGTGTTGTGTTGCACTATTCGCGGCGATGGTTGCCTGTATTGAGACGACTCCCACTACGCCATCGCCCGTTGTGAGTTTCGAAGGGCCTGGCTTCCAAACAGCGCTGGTTTGTCCTGAGGGCGTCGATCGTGTCATCAACGTGGGTCAAGAGGTCAGCGTTTCGTTTCCGGCGCCAACTATTGCGGGGCAGGAAGCAGGGAAGGCCACGTGCACGCCAGCGTCCGGATCGGTGTTTCCCGTCGGAACTACGACCGTCACATGTTCCGCGACAGCGGCTGCTGACCTGGCCACGAACTGCACGTTTGCGGTACGTGTCGCTTTGCGCCAGTTGGCTATCACAAAGATCGTGGCTTTTGGTGACAGCATCACAACTGGAACGGTGTCTCAGGCGCTTGCCCAATCCACGCTTGCCGGGACCCCACTTTCCTATCCTGCGCAGCTTGAGGGCTTACTCCAGGACCGCTACCCGGAGCAAAATTTAGAGATCGTGAACGCCGGTTCAGGCGGGGAAGACTCATCCGAGGGTCGGGCCAGATTGCCAGGAGTCTTGAACACCTTTCGACCGGAAGTGCTGCTTCTCCTCGAAGGCGTCAACCGGCTTGAGCTTGTCGGTCCTGAAAACGTCGCCAGCGATCTCGATGCGATGGTCGCGACGGCGCAGAGCAGTGGTGTGGCGGTTTTGCTTGCGACTCTCACACCTGTCGGCGACATCAAAGAGATCGAACGACCCGGTCTCCGAACGGCGATCGATGACCTAAATCAACGGATTCGTCAGATCGCACAAGATCGTCAGTTAGGACCGGTGGTCGATCTGTTCTCGTTGTTCGAACGAACCCCATCCTTGATCGGTCGCGATGGGCTGCACCCCACAGCCAATGGGTACCAGGTCATGGCCGATGAGTTCCGAAGGGCGATCGTGTCTCGGTGGGAACTGTCAGAAGGACCGGTACTTTCGTGGTCGCGGCCGGCCGTGAAGACTGCGTTGGATTCTTATCGTAGATAGCCAAGCGTTCGAAGATTTTTTAACGCTTCCTGGTTCAGCCTTTTATAGCGATTAGCTGGATCTGTACTGCCAATCTGAAAGTTTGACTGGATTTGACGCCGAGCTTCAATTCGTCTGAGTAAATGCACGGCTTGTTCCGCTTCGCCATCGTAGAGGTTATGGAATTCCGCTTGATCATTCCTTACGTTGAACAGCTGATGGGTTTCGCCCGGTCCATCGTCTTCTCTCGTTTTCAGGATCATCTTCCACTCGGCCGATCGCACACCCCAGAAATCGAGACTCGCAAAAAAGATGTTCTGACGATGGTTCGGGAGCTCACCTTCGGGAGTAAGGATGAGGGATTCGCCTGCCAACGGGTATACGGCGCGGTTACCCGAAAAAGCTGGCAATCTGAGTCCTGCCAGTTCAAGAATGGTGGGCGCGACATCGATCGTACTCACGGGTCGCATAACTCGACGTGGCCTGGATGCTTCGCTTGGCAGATGAACAAGTAGTGGCACGTGGACGTGGGACTCAAGAACATGCGGCCCGTGCTCAAAATACACGTTTTGCTCGCCCAAGCCTTCACCATGATCAGCCGTCAAAACGATCACTGTATCTGAGAGCGCTGGTTCCGATCGCACGACATCGATAACCTTTCCGATCTCCTCATCAGCGAACAAGACCTCACCGTCGTATTGGGCTACGTAGTACGCAAGGCGGTGCTCGCCATCGATATAGACATCGGGACGAATGCCTCCGATAACTCCTGGTGTCCGTGGTAGATGCAGACTTCCATCGAAGTGGGCATCGTTCATGTAAGCATTGTCGAAGCCGGACGGCGGCGTATACGGGAGATGTGGGTTGACGTAGTGTAGCCACATGAAGAAAGACTCATGTGTCTGCGCGAAACCCTTCAACTGTTCAACGGCGGTTCTTGTGATGAGGTGGGTCCGATCGATCTCGTGGTCACTGTCTTCCCAAGTCTCGTGATACGCATCGAATCCTTGAGCATAGCCGGCGGCCTTGGACAGATTAGCGTTGTCGACCGCGGCAACAGTTCGCCACCCTTGGCCAGTAAACGCTTCCGCCAGCGTGTCGTGCGCATCTGGAATGGAACCACATGCTCAGCAGCGCGGCCACACTGGGATTCGAGGAAACAGCGAGTCAGAAAAACCAGCTCGATTCAGCGAGTGCGTCAATGTTCGGGGATGTGTTACGCACGTAGCCGTAGCTGCCCAGATGGTCTGCTCGAAGGGTGTCAATTGAAATGAGGAGCACGCGCTCAGCGGGCGTGTTCTGGGAGGGTGCACACGCGATCGTGCACAATAACGTTGCAGCCAGCGCCACGGCGCAGCGTCCAGCGATCATCGGACGAGTATAGCCCACTGATCTTTTAGGCTGGCGCGCCCGGCAGGATTCGAACCTGCGACCTCCTGCTCCGGAGGCAGGCGCTCTATCCAGCTGAGCTACGGGCGCAATCAGAGAGGTGCTGAAATGAATGGCGCGCCCGGAGGGACTCGAACCCCCGACCTACGGGTTCGAAACCCGGCGCTCTATCCAGCTGAGCTACGGGCGCGCAATACAGGCGGCCTCGAACCGATGCATCTTACCATGTGCGGGTCAGCTTGCGCTCAGCTCGAAGACCGCTACAACGCAGAGAAGGCAGGAGGGGTTAAGGAGTGGTAGACAGGACGTAGAAGCCAGGGGAAAACGGGTGCCCTTTGGGCAACGCTCGCAGCATGCTAGCCTCCAATCGTGTTCTACCTTCTACTCCCAATCTCCTACGGACCACTCAGATCAAACGCTGCCATTTCTCGTGTGTTCCTGACCAGTAGCCGTCCTTCGGCAATCGCAGGCACATTCCATGTCTTGCCTTCGATGGCGGGGAACCACGCCACCTCCTCATGCCGGTCCGGCGTCGCACGTACCAGTGCGAGCTCTCCTCGTTCGCTGAGTACAATTAGGTGGTCGCCGGCAAGTAGCAGCTGGCCATAGCCGTAGCGGCCGCCCTTCCAGCGCAGCTGGCCGGTCTCAGCGTCGATGCACGCGAGGATGGCCTCATCCAAGCCATAGATGTACCCGTCATGGAGCACCGAACTACTGAACTTGTTTTTCATGCGGTTGTTGCGCCAGACAGTTTCAACGGTAAGCGGCGGGTCTTCGCCCGAGAGTTCAATCACCGTCGCACCATGTCCATATCCTGCCGACAAGAACAGCCGGTTGTCGTTCACAACGAGCGGCTGGGCGATGTTCGGAACGACCGGTACCCGCCACGGGTGCTCCCAGATTACGGTTCCGTCGTCAATCACCATACCCACCGCTCGCTCCGCCGTAACGACGACGATGTGTCGGAATCCGTTCAGCGTGACGGTCATTGGCGACGTGTAGGATTGCACGTCGTCGAGCGCGTGCCACACGACGTCACCTGACCGACGGTCGTAGGCGACGACCGACCATCCGGACCCACCGCCAGGCTGGACGATGACGAGGTTTTCGACGACCAGAGGGGCGGCCGACATTGCCCACCGGAGGTTGACAGCGTCGCTGTCAGACAGAACGTCGCGACGCCACAAAACCTTACCGGTCGTGGCGTCGAGACACCACAGCAATCCGGTTGCACCGAGGGCGTAGACTCGGTCTTCGTGCCAGGTCGGCGTTGCGCGCGGTCCAGAGCCGCCCATCATCTCGTCGAACCTGGCGTCCCAATCGTGCACCCACAACTCGCGTCCCGTATCGACGTCATACGCGGTCACGGCCTCACGATCACGACGTTGCTCGATGGTGTACACGCGGTTGTTCGCGATGGCGAATGATGCGTAGCCACCACCGATCGGCTGTTTCCACATCTGGGTCAGGCCACCGGCAGGCCAATCAGTACGAATTGGCTGCTGGGTGTAGTGTCCGTCGCGGTCGGGACCCCTGAATTCAGTCCAATAAGGCGGTTTCGAGGCGTCGGTGACTGGAGCAGCTGGGAGCAGGTGAGAGTAGTGCTGACTACGATTCGATTCGAGGTTGTTATAGTGTTCCTCGGGGCTCCCGAACGAGAAGATCGGGCGCATGTTGCCGCCAAGCTCAAACCGTAATCCGAACACGACGACGAGCACACCGATAATCAAGACGGCAACGGCCGTCAGGCCGATAACCACGACGAGAGCCGACTTCAGGAGTGATGAGCGTGCCATCGCAGGTTGCCAAGGACTCGATCCCACGTTACCACGGCCTCGGTTCTTGCAGTGGTTGGGGATGCGGACACTAGTCGTGCGGGGCAACGGCCGTGGCTTTTATGGCCAGACATCCAAAGAACCGGTCCATCATCATTTTTGCCACGCTGCCAAGGAGACGCTGGCCGACACGGGCGATCGTTCCGGCGACTTGGCCGGTGCCATCGACGGCAACGACAGTGTGGTTACCATCCTCGGATAACCCAACCGCAGCCTCGCCCTTGATAATTCCAGCCCGCCCATTGCCTTCGACGATCAAACGGTAGCTCACGGGTGGCTGCTGATCCGTGATCTGGACCGTTCCCTGGTAGCGACCGCTGATTGCCGCGACTCCGACGGTCAGAGTTGCTCGATACATGTCGTCGCCAGCTCGCTCGAGCGACTCGCATCCGGGGAGACAGCCAGCGATCACGTTTGGGTCGTTGAGCAAGTCCCACACGGTCGTTCGCGGTGCGTCGAAGTGATAGGAAGAGGAGATCTTCATCGATTAAGGGTAGCAAGAAGAAGGCAGGAGATAGGGGATAGAAGGTAGGAGTCAGAAAAATGCTGGAGGCTTCACTTGCCTCCTTCGCCCGGGCAACGTGTTGAGATGTTCACCCAACTGGGCCAGGCTCTCCAAATTGTGGACCGGGAGGAAGTCGTCGATAAAAGGAAGCGCGGCTTTGATCCCGCGTGTCAGTGGCACGTATTCTGGTGAGCCAAGTAGCGGATTAAGCCAAACTAGCCTGCGTGCTGTGCGTTGCAGCCGCTCCATCTCGCGTCGCAGCTGGTCGGGTTCACCACGGTCCCAACCGTCAGAGATCACCAGCACGATGGCTCCGTGTCCCAGTACCCGCCGCGACCACCGTATGTTGAACTCACGCAGCACGTCGCCGATACGCGTTCCACCGGCAAAATCTGGAACGTGGGTCAGCAGTCGCAACACGATGTCGCTATCTCTGGTGCGGCCTAACCGAGGGGCGAGTTCTCGTGTTACCCGAGTCAACCTAGTCGCGAACACGAAGACTTCGATGTTCTGGAGTCGCCCCGTCATGCAGTACAGGAAATGGACCAGCATGCGCGAATAGCGTTCCATCGATCCGCTGACGTCGCAGAGTAAGACTAACGGTCGACGGCGGTCTCGTTGGCGCCGCGTTGGCAGCGTGACTGGTTCGCCACCGTGTTGTAGGTTGGATCGCATTACTCGTCGGAGGTCGGGTATGGCACTTGGTCCAGGCCGCCAGCGTCGCGTCCGACGGAACTCCATGTCCCAACGGAGTTCGGCGAGCATGCGACGGGCTTCCGACAATTCTTCGGTCGTGAGATCTGCGAAGTCCTTCTGCCTGAGCACCTCGCGATTGCTATAGCTTTGCGTGGCCACGCGCTCGAACTTGATCGGTAAAGAATTTGACGGCGTGGATTCGCCGTTAGGTGAGCGAGCCGGCATCTCAACCTTCGGAGCACCGGTCCGCCGATGCTCGCCCATGGCCCGCAGGTCCCGGGTTGTCCAGTTGTTGGGCGGCTTCCTCCAGAAGATGCGGAAGGCCTCATCGAACAGCGGAATGTCCTGCGGGCGTCTGACGAGCAGGCATCGGAGGGTATGGTAGAAGTCGGGCCTTTCGCCGATATTGACATGATCGAGGGCGCGGACGATGTCCAGTGTGCGAACGGCTTGAACGTCGAGCCCAAGGTCGCCGAGTAGGCGGGAGAAGTGGATCAAGTTGTGGAGCAGGGCGCTCATGCTGAGAGTAAAGTGAGGAGGTACGGGTCAGAAGAGAATCGGAAGCCCTTCGGACCACTCCTGAGAGTGCGGCCGCCTCAAGCTTTCTTTTTTCTCCTTACCCGCTATTTCCCTTCCGCTCACCCGCCGCTCCATGTTTTACCCTATTCAACATGTCCTGCACCCGTACGCCGCGAATGGCCTGGATGTCCTCTTGGTTCTTTAGCACGATACCCAGCGTCTGGTCGATCGTGTCGGCGTCGAGTTCCTGTTTGTCGAGCGCGATCAGGGCGGTTATCCAGTCCAGTGTCTCGGACACTCCGACCAGTTTGTAGAGTTCCGCCTGCCGGAGTTCCTGCACGAACCCGGTGACTTGTTCGGCCAGTCGAGACGGTGCATCCGGAATCTTGGTCGCGATGATCGAGAGCTCCTTCTCAAAATCGGGGTAGTCGATCCAGTAGTAGAGGCACCGGCGCTTAAGTGCATCGTGAAGCTCGCGGGTTCGATTCGACGTCAAGACCACGACCGGTGGGTGAGTCGCCTGGATGGTGCCGAGCTCCGGGATTGTGATCTGAAAGTCCGACAACAGCTCCAGTAGAAAGCCTTCGAATTGCTCGTCGGCGCGGTCGAGTTCGTCAATCAGCAGGACGGACGGCTTCCCGCTACTCGAGTCAATGGCCCGAAGCAGCGGGCGCTTGATCAGGAACTTTTCATCGAATAGCTCCCTGGCGGCGGCGTCACGGTCTTGGCTGACGGAACCGCTCGCCTCCATCAAACGAATCTCAAGCAGCTGTTGGGCGTAGTTCCACTCGTACACGGCATGCGCGATATCGAGACCCTCGTAGCACTGGAGGCGAATCAGCGTGGTTTCGAGCGCTGGTGCCAGCACCTTCGCGACCTCGGTTTTGCCGACGCCGGCCTCGCCCTCCAACAGCAGAGGGCGCTGGAGCTTGAGTGCGAGAAAGACTGACGTGGTTAATCCGCGGTCGGCGATGTATTGGTTCGCCTGGAGTCGAGCTTGGAGGTCGTCGATCGAGCTCGGGCTGCTCGGTGATGTGTCAGGCACGTCGCAGCTCTGATTGTTATCCAGCGCGTTCAGCGGCTACGGCAAGCGCTCGTCGTACCCAAATGGGTGTGACAGACCTTCGATAGTCGGCTGATGCGAAGATGTCACCGAGGAGATCCTCGTCCGCCCCGAGATCGCCCCCGACGGCGCCCGCCGCCGCTGCTATAACCTCATCCGACAATACTTGTCCGACTAACGCCTGCTCAACCGAGCCAGCTCTTACCGGAGCCGGCACAACGCCACCGACTGAGACTGCGGCCGCCGAGCAGCGCCCTCCGTCTAGCGTGACCGAGGCGGCAACTCCAATGACCGCATACCGCGAGGCCGGGTGGGAGAACTTCGCATACGCGCTGCCCTGACCGCGTCCTGCCACCGGTACATCGATTGAAGTCAGTAGGTCGTTCTCGCCCAGCGCAGTCGTCATGACACCCTGGAAAAAGTCGGTGCACGCGATTGTGCGGCTGCCGCCGGGGCCCTGAACGCCGACGCTCGTCCCTAGGGCGCACAGAACCGTCGGTAGATCCGACGCCGGGTCCGCATGGGCGACGTTACCGCCGATCGTACCGCGGTTGCGAACGGCTGGGTCCCCGATTTGTCCTGCGGCTTCCGCGAGCGCGTGGGCGTGCTTCCGGACGTCGGCGGAGACGGCGATCTCGGCATGTGTGGTCAGCGGCCCCACTCGCAGCGTGCTATCGCTCACGGTAATCCCCTTGAGCTCAGCGATACGCCCGATATCGATCACGGTCTCGGGAACCGCTAGACGTAGCTTGAGCAGCGGGATGAGACTGTGTCCCCCGGCAAGCAGCTTTGCACCGGAATGTTTCTGCAAGAGATCTCCGGCTTCGGTCACGGAGCCGGCGCGGTAGTACTCGAAGTCAGCGGCAAACATAGCTCAGCTCCCTTTCGCTTCCTGGATGGCGCGCCAGACGCGTTCCGGTGTGAACGGCATATCCACCTGCTTCACTCCGAGTGGTCGCAGCGCATCCATGACGGCGTTGTAAACGGTAACGGTCGAGGCGATCGTGCCGGCTTCGCCAATTCCCTTGACCCCGATCGGGTTGTGGGGTGACGGCGTCACGGTTGAGAGCACCTCGATATCGGGAAGCCCATCGGCCCGCGGCAGCGCGTAGTCGAGCATCGACCCGCTTATGAGCTGGGCATTCTCGTCGTAGACTGCTTCTTCCAAAAGTGCCTGACCGATGCCTTGCACGACTCCGCCATGCACCTGTCCTGCGACGATGGTCGGGTTGATCTGCGGTCCGCAATCGTCGAGGGCGACGTAGCGTGTGAGGTTGACCTGGCCCGTTTCTATGTCGACCTCCACCACGGCCACGTGGGTGCCGTACGGGAACACGAAGTTTGGCGGGTCGTAGAAGGTCGATGCCTCGAGGCCCGCTTCGACGCCTTCGGGCATGTTCCATGCGAGGTGCGCCATCAGTGCCACGTCCTGAATGGTCTTGCTCTTGTCGGCCGAGCCCTTGACGAAGAACGTGCCGTTCTCGTACTCCATGTCTGCGACAGCCGCCTCAAGTAGGTGGGCGGCGATCACTTTCGCCTTGTCCCGAATCTTCCGCACCGTCAGGGCGAGCGCCGCACCCCCGACGGCGGTTGTGCGGCTGCCGTAGGTTCCCCAGCCCATCGGGGTCGTATCCGTATCACCATGAAAGATCTTGACATCGTTGGGGTCAACGCCGATCTCGTCCGCCACGATCTGCGCAAATGTTGTTTCCTCACCCTGCCCGTGCGGCGATGCCCCGATGAAGACGTGGACTTTACCGGTTGGGTGAAAGCGGACGATCGCGCTTTCCCAGAGTCCGCCCTGGAAGCCGATCGCCCCCGCGACCTGAGATGGTCCGAGGCCACAGATCTCCACGTAGGATGTGATGCCGATACCGACATAGCGATTATTTTCCAGCGCGTTGGCCTGGTCTTTTCGTAAACCCGCGTACCCGACGTGGTCGAGGGCCTTTGTCAACGCGGCCGGGTAGTCGCCACTGTCGTAGGTTAGCCCGGTCACCGTATCGTGACCGTTCTCGAACCTCGGTATGAAGTTCTTTCGTCTGACATCGACTGGGTCCATCCCGATCTCAGTGGCGAACAGGTCGACGAGCCGCTCGATCATAAACGTGGCCTCGGGTCGACCCGCACCGCGATAGGCCTCCACCGGGACGGTGTTCGTGTAGATGCCGTAGACGTCCTCCTTGATGGCGGGGATGGCATAGCACCCAGACAGCATCAGCCCGTGAAGAATCGTTGGGATTCCCGGTGCTGCCGTCGACAGATAGGCTCCCATGCCAGCATGCACCGTGCATCGGAGCCCGGTGATCTTGCCGTCTCTTGTGCCAGCCAGTTCGACGTCCTGAATGTGGTCTCGGCCGTGCGTGGTGGCCGTGTAGCCCTCGCTGCGAGTTTCCGTCCACTTGACCGGCCGGCCGATGGTCTTGGCGCAAAAGACGGTCAGGAAGTCGCCTGGGTAGACCGGGATCTTGCTACCGAAGCCACCGCCGACCTCTGGTGCGATCACGCGGCACTTGTCCTCCGGCACGCCGGTGACGACCGAGTTGAGGAACCGAACGATGTGTGGGTTCTGGGTCGTATTCCAGAGGGTTAGCTCACCCGTCGCCTGGTTATATTGCGCGACAGCCGCTCGCGGCTCCATCGCGTTCGGGATGAGGCGCTGCTGACGAATCCGCTCTTTGACGACGACCTCGGCATTCTCGAATGCGGTGTCGGCATCGCCGCCACTCACGACCCAATGGAAGGCTTGATTGCCGGGAATGTCCGAATGCAGCTGCGGCGCACCGCTCTTCGCGGCGCTCTCAGGGTCGCTCACCGTCGGTAAAGGCTCGTAGTCGACCTCGATCAGGTCGAGTGCGTCCGCGGCCTGGTAGCGATTCTCGGCAACGACCACCGCGACGATGTCGCCGGTGTACCGCACTACGTCCTTGGCGATGCACGGGTATCCGGCGACCTTTAAATCCGAGTCGGGCAGCAGCCATGCACATGGTACCGGTTGGAGCGCGCCTTCGATGTCGGCGCTGGTGTAGACCGCGACCACTCCGGGTGCTGCCGCGGCTTTGCCCGTGTCGATGCGAGTGATCGTGGCGTGCGCGTACGGGCTGCGAAGCATCGCCGCGTGCAGCATGTCGGGAAGCGTGATGTCGTCGGTGTAGGTCGCAGTGCCGGTGAGCAGACGCGGGTCCTCCCGCCGACGGATGCCGGAGCCAAAAATTCTCGTCGCCATAGCTATTTTCCTGACATTTGTTCCGCGGCGTGCTGAACGGCATGCACGATGTTCTGATAACCCGTGCACCGGCACATGTTGCCCTCGAGGGCGTGGCGGATCTCTTCGGCGCTCGGGGTGGGGTTGTGCTGGATCAACTCGTGCGACGCGAAGATCATCCCGGGTGTGCAGAAGCCGCATTGGAGCCCGTGTTTCTCCCAGAAACTTTCTTGCAGCGGATGGAGGGCACCGTTGGTGGCGAGCCCTTCGATAGTCGTGACATCGGCACCGTCGACCTGGACAGCAAGGCAGGTGCATGACTTGACGGAGACGCCGTCGAGCAACACCGTACACGACCCGCACTGGCTCGTGTCGCATCCGATCTTGGTGCCAGTGAGTGCGCCCAAATCTCGAATGAAGTGGACCAGAAGTTGCCGCGGCTCGACCTCACGTTCGTAGAGACGGCCGTTGATCGTGATACTGACGGGTAACTTCACCGTGTCACCTCCCTTGGGTGATCTCGGAGACGGAAGCGGGCGGCCGCGTGAGCGGCGCCGACACCGGACGAGAGCGGAATTATAGATCGCTAGCCACCGTGCCGCTATGGATTTTCGAGGTCAGGCCCGTCGGCGGTGAGGCACGCGTGGTTCGCATCAGCTCCGCTCACCGAATCGTTCGGCGAGCGCGAACTTTTGGTCGACCCCGATGAGTTCGTTGAACTCGTCGAACGCGATCAGCGCATCTTCGTTTCGTTTTGTCGTCCCGTCTTGGATGAGCGTCCCGAAAATGGTCTGGAGTGCCTTCGCCGTGGCATACAGCCCAGCGAGTGGGTACAAGACCAGCTGAAAACCGAGGTTGGCAAGTTCCGCTTGAGGCAAGACAGGCGTCTTGCCCTTTTCGATCATGTTGGCGACCGTTGGTTTTGGCGCTCGGCGGCCGATTTCGGTGAGTTCCTCAAGGGTTCTTGGCGCCTCGATGAAAGTCGCGTTGGCGCCGATAGCATGTGCCGCTTCGACTCGCGCGACTGCCTCGTCGATGCCAACGGCGGCGAGCGCGTCAGTGCGCGCGACGATGAAGAAGTCGCGATCACCCCTGGTCTCCACTGCGGCCCTAATTTTCTCGAGATACTCATCGCGAGGGACGACCTTCTTGCCGCGCATGTGTCCGCACTTCTTGGGCCAGACCTGGTCCTCGAGGAAGCACCCCGCCGCACCGGCGGTGACGAGCTCGTTGACGGTTCGGATGACGTTGAGTGGATTACCGTATCCGGTGTCGGCATCGACGATGACCGGGATCGAGACGCTGCGACAGATTGACCGCGCGCGGTCCACGATCTCGCTCTGTGTAAGGAGTCCCATGTCGGGTTCCCCGATAAGCGTCGCCGACACGGCGTAGCCAGAAACGAACGCGAGCGGAAAGCCGACACGTTCGGCCATCTTAGCCGAGAGCGTGTCGTAGATACCGGGAAAGACCAAGCTGCCGGCTGTGGTAAGGACGTGTTCAACGCGCGTATGAGCCATGCCGATCCTATGTCATACATATCGGCTCTGGTCGAGGCCGCTGCTGGAGAGGCCCTACGGCGCAGTGGTGATGACCGGTCTCCGAACCGAGGGGTTACCGTCGATGTCAGGGTTTGGTGTGAGCTCAAGAAGATTCGCCAAGAAGGGATAGATTATGTAGATCGGGTACAAGAACGGGCAGGGTACGTCGTCCGGGATCTTTCTCGCCAGTTCAGCCGTCAGGCGCTTGGAGCATGGTGAATCTTTCAGGAATCTCTCAGGTTCTGCTTCAGAGCCAAAATATCGGGACAGGTATGGTCCTACGCCGAACAACGGTAAGTCCCTGAAAGAACGGGATACCCATGCGGGAGAAGATGGGGTGAGTGACGGGGATCGAACCCGCAACATCCGGAGCCACAGTCCGGTGCTCTACCATTGAGCTACACTCACCACGCAGAGGCAGAGGCACCAGTCTACCACGCGACCTCTGTAACCCTTTGCGTTAAAAGGACGAACCGGCTCAGCAGTAGAATGGATCAATGGCCAGCCACCGCGTCAGCGTGGGTCGGTCCCTTGTCGAAGATCACTCCTGAGACCCTTGATGTCGCGCAGGTCATGGTCGGCACGACAGGACGACCGAACCCCTCCTCATAATGAAGACTGTTTCTGAGATTGGGGAAACATCACCCCACGGAAGGGGTGAGATGACCTTGGGGTGTTATATCCTCCCCCCCCACTTCGCTCGCTCACTAGCGGGGATACCTTGGCGCTGAGCCGTTTCCTTGAACTATTTCCTGAGCGAAGCCATCGGGTGTGCAGTCACGCCAAACCGTCGCCGGTTTATTCCTATCCCCGACCGCGTGTCGTTGTTGCCCTCGATCACAGTTCTCTATTGTTCTAGTGGGTCCTAGTCGTCGGCACGCTGGTGGGAAAATTCCGTGTAGTGGGCAGCGAGCAGATCTCGGCCAAAGTCACCGTTGAAGTCGCGCCAGACGCTATGGACATGGTTGGCGCTGTTTTGCACATTGTCGTACTCAATAAGAAAAGTTGGGCCTTGGACGCGGTAGTAGTGGCCTTCGCCAACCTCGCTTCCTCCCATCCAGGCGAACGTGATGTCATCTAGCCCTGCCGCTCGAACCTTGCGCAGACGCTCCTTTGCGACGGGGTCGCGCTGCACATTCGCGTACTCCTCGATGAGGACCCACAGCACGCGTTGCTGGTCGGAAGACAGCTGCGAGTACGACACGCCGGTATTGTCTTGCATGGCTGCCTGCCGGTCACTGCTCGTCAACATGTCTCTCGGAGCTTCACCGCTGACGATGGCCGCCGACCTGAGACTCGGCGACAGCGACCCTAGCAGGGAACGCGCATGATCTTCTTCAGCCGAGAGCACGCGTGTACCACGCATGCGTCCCTTGCGCACGTGCCCTGGGTTCGTGCCAAAGAACTGAGGTGTGGTCGCGATCGCTTCACCGTTGACAATGGTCCAGTTTTGAGAGATGTGATGTCCTTCGTACCGCCAACCCCAAGTGTCGCTTGCCGACGGCTCGCCGAAGATCATGAAAAAGTACAGCTCGGTGTCTCGAATCGCCCGACCCTCTCGCTCAAACAGTATCTGTTCGAGCTCTCTGATCGTCTGCGACTTGTCGAACCCTTCCTGGCTGAGGCCGCTGCGGACGAGATTAAGTGCGGATTCCTTCTGCGCTGCAGTCATAGTCTTAAGCGCGACACCCTTGCGCTCTCGCGGGATGTAGTGCCAATCGAAGCGGTCCTCCGTATCGAATGGAAACATCACCGCCTGTTGCTGCTCGGGACTGAGCGTGTCGAGAAATGCCTCCGCCGCACGCAACATGTCGGCGGTTGGGTCGGCCTGCTGTGTGGCCGCGATGCCGACCGTGAGCAGAGCCGCGAGAACGAACGCCACAGGGACCAGACCCGCTCTCATCGTGAACCTCCAAGAAGCTTGCCGTACCCGACGTACTCGTCGAATCGGCGATATGTGACCGCAGCCTACAACCGGGCGACTTAGTCGTCAAGGCGTTCGGGTGGGACGAGAGGACAAAAAGGAAGAGCCTGGCGAACGATGTTGCTCGCCAGGCTCATACGGTGCTATTCGGTGCTGTCGCCTAGTTGGTTGGCCAGAGCACACCCTGACTCTTTTCACCCTCGGCGCCAGGCGGCACCGGACCCATGCCTGTATACACGAACTTCTGGACCCTTGAGCCTTCGTAGGTTTCCGTGGTGTAGATATTGCCGTCACTGTCCGTTGCGATACTGTGCACGGCAAAGAACATTCCCGGCTGCCGACCGCCATCACCGAACGCCGTGAGCACTTCCATGGTCTCGCGCTCGAGGATGTAGACCTTCATATTCTGACCGTCGGCCAGATAGAGGAACTTCTGCTCGGGGTCAGGCGACAAGGCGATGTCCCACGTCGAGCCCTGACTCAGCGTGTTCGTGGCGACGAAGTACTCGTCGACGAACGTGCCATCCTGCTGAAAGACCTGGATGCGGTCGTCGCCGCGATCACAGACATACACGAGACCATCGTTTGCGAGCACAGCGCAGTGGACCGGACCACGGAACTGCGGTGCTGGCTCGCCGCCCGGGGTGTATCGTCCCAAGTCGAGGTCGTCATCGGGCTCGTTGCCGTAAGCGCCCCAGGCGCGCTTCATGTCGCCGGTCTCCATGTCGACCACGGCGATCCGGCGGTTGAGGTACCCATCGGCGAAGTAGGCTTCGTTGGTCGATGGGTCGATACCGATCTCCGCGACACGCCCATAGCTGTCTGGGGCGTGGCTGTTGCGTGTGTAGATGGGTCGACCGTCCTGCGTCCCTGTCTGACGGGCTCCTGACGTGCCGAGTTGCATCAGGAACTCTCCGTCCCTCGTGAACTTGAGGACGTGCGAGTCAGAAGCGCCATTTCCTCCAATCCACACGTTGTCCATGTGGTCAACTGCGATTCCATGGTTCGATGCGGTCCATGTGTAATCGCCGGTTTCGGTGCCTGGTCCGCCCCAGCTGTGTACGAGGTTGCCTTCCTGATCGAAGGCTAGGACTGGTGGGCCAGGCTGGCAGCACTCACTAACTGGCGGATCCTGGGTGAGGCCGATCTCGGTCGTGGCCGCGAACTGGTCGGGCGTGTTGCGGTGAACGACCCAAATCGTGTCACTCGAGTCGACGTCGACACCAATTGTGGCGCCCATTAGCCAGTGGTCCGGCAGGTTTTTTGGCCACAGCGGATCGACGACAAACATCGGGGCCATCGGGCCATCACCCATGCCCATGGACGCATCCTCGTGGGCCGCATCCTCGATCACGCTTTGTCCGACGCCACACGCGATGATCAGAGCCAACAGAGACGATCCGATAAGAAGGTTGCAATTCCGATTCATCCGGGTCCTCCCTTTGTCGGTTTAACGAGACCACCCGTTGCGCAGCCGAACGATCGGCTGCGACGCTAGTTTGGGCCCCTCGAAGGCGACAAGTATACTTGCAATTGCTTCGCATGAAGCGATCTTTTCTGCGACGTGGCCGGTGTGGTCTCCGTGGCTCGATCCAGGGCACCCTCAAACGTCTATCAGGAGTGAAATCAGTGAGTTACATGCGGCGGCTAGCGGCGCACGCTCGACGTGCCGCCGGCGGCAGGTCCGTAGTTTTGGTGATGTTAGTCGTGGGGCTCGTGCTGAGTGCCCCGTCGGGACCTCGTGCTCATGACATCCCCAGCGACGTGCTGCTTCAGGTTCTGGTCAAAGCCGATGGCAATCAGCTACGGGTGCTTGTGCGGGTCCCGATTGCGTCGATGCAGGACGTCAACTTCCCCCAGCGGGGACCCGGATACCTCGACATCCCGCGGGCCGACGCCGCGCTTCGCGACGCCGCGATGCAGTGGATCGCCGATGACCTCGATATCTACGAAGAAGATGAGCGACTCGAGGGGCAGGAACTCGTCGCGGTCCGTGCCTCAATTCCATCAAACCGGTCGTTTGCAACGTACGACGAAGCACTAGTGTATATGCTCGGGCCGCGATTACCCGATGGCACCGAGATCTTCTGGCAGCAGGCGATGCTCGACGCTATGTTCGAGTATCCGATTCAATCTGCTCAGTCGAACTTCTCGATCGATCCAACGCTCGCCAGACTTGGCCTTCGAACACGAACCGTTCTGCGCTTTGTGCTCGCCGATGGGTCCGTTCGAGCGTTCGACTATCGAGGCAATCCCGGGCTTGTACGGCTTGACCCGAGGTGGCATCAGGCAGCGTTCCGATTCATCGGGCTCGGGTTCGACCACATCCTGGACGGCATCGACCACTTGCTGTTTCTTGCCTGCCTCGTGATCCCGTTTCGACGTATTCGACCACTCGTCACGATTGTGACCTCGTTTACGCTCGCGCACTCGGTCACCCTCATCGCATCGGCATTTGGTTTTGCACCCGATGCGCTCTGGTTCCCACCCTTGGTCGAAACGTTGATCGCGTTGTCGATCCTCTACGTGGCGCTTGAGAATATTCTTGGGGTTCGGCTCAAGCGGCGGTGGCTTGTCACTTTTGGCTTCGGTCTCATCCACGGGTTTGGGTTCTCGTTTGCCCTACGCGAGACGCTTCAGTTCGCAGGTGGTCACCTGCTGACCTCGCTTCTGTCGTTCAATATCGGTGTCGAGCTCGGCCAGCTGCTGGTCATCGTGCTGCTCGTGCCGGCACTTGCGGTGTTCTTTAGGTTCGGGATTGCAGAGCGGGTGGGGACCATCCTGTTGTCGGCGTTGGTGGTCCACACGGCGTGGCATTGGATGACCGAGCGTGGCGCGCAGCTGATGCAGTTCCGGTTTCAGCCGGCGTTCCCGGTGTTCGACCTCTCGCTGCTCGCGGCCGCGATGCGGTGGGGTATGCTAATTTTGATTATTGTCCTTCTGTTGTGGCTGATGTCGCTCGTGTTTCCGCAAATGGAGCAGGACGCCGAGCGAAGTAAGGAATTGCTCTAGAACCGGTTCGATAACGACACCGGCACTCGGACGCCGCAACGTCCTAGGTGGTGCGCCGCAAGTATGAAACCAGTTCTAGCTTCGCAGGTCAGGAAGCAGTTCACCGCTCGGCACGAACCGGAGCGCCACTCCGTTGTTGCAGTATCGCTGACCTGTCGGTGGGGGACCATCGGGAAACACATGGCCGTGGTGGCCGCCGCACCGTACGCAGTGGTACTCGGTACGGAACAAGATCAGCTTAAAGTCGCGCTTCGTCGCGACTCTACCTTCAATCGCCGCATAGAAGCTCGGCCAACCCGTGCCGCTGTCGAACTTCGCGGTTGACTGGAACAAAGGTAGATGACAGGCCGCGCAGACGAAGATGCCCTGCCGCTTCTCGTCATTGAGTGAACTGGCATGCGGTGGCTCGGTCGCTTCCTTGAACAAGACGGCATAGGCTTCATCAGATAGGAGCTCTCGCCACTCGTCGATGTGTTTGTCCAGCCTGTCGTCGCTATCAGCCATGTCGTCATTGTAGCCTCTCAGTGTTTACTGGAGGGCTAGTGATCCGGCTACAGCGTGGCTAAACTCGGGGCAAGGTCCGACCGAACGATGGCGTGGTCGTGGATTCGAGTGTCGGGTAGATCTTTAATGGAACGTCGCTCTGACATTCACGGCCGCAGGACAACGTGCGACCTCGCGCTAGCAGCCATCGTTACCCGTGAGAGAGACGTTTTACGGATTCAGACATTCTCGCCCATGAGTTCGAGGTTTACTTCTTGCACCTGACCTTTGATCTTTGGTTCAGTCGTCGTTCTATCGGCGTGTAGAAGCTGACTCGCTTTTCAAGTCTACTGGGTAACGCTGACGGAAACCGGGATCTTCAGTTCCTGGCCTACATGAATCACCGACGACCTCAGGTCGTTGGCACGCTGAATGTCTCGTGTCGTGATGCCAAAGCGCCGCGACAGATTCCACAGCGTGTCGCGTCGTCGAACCGTGTGTGTCAGTTCACCCGGCAAGTGTGTTGATTGACGGTTGCGACTCTTTATTTGGTAGACGTATGCGGCGTAGTCTTGCGGAAAGAGCGCGACATGATAATGGGGTGGGCTTCGCTCGCGGGTGGCTTCGAGAACGGCTTGGCCTTCTAGGTAAAGCAGCGTGTCTTCGAGCCAGTTGCGACACGGGCGGTTGAGCGGCCGTCGGAGATCGAGCGCCATACCGGTAGGGTGTACAGAGCGCGGTGACGCGTTGCGCGGCTGGTTGGCCGCCGGACGTGTCAGGCTCGTAACGATCAGTTGTCCTCCACACGCTGACCGAAACTGTCGAGACAGACGCTCGATAAACACCTTGACCTCCGGCCGCGTGAACGGGAACGATACGTCCTTGAGTCTGAAATCGTGGCTGGTACGTACAGGCACGAGCAACCTAGCATTGACGAACCTCTTCAATTGCTGTGAGTCACGCAAATACGTGAAGTCGTGGCGAATTGCCTGAGCGTTCTGCCTGGCGAGCGAACTTTTACTGCCACGAAGGCTTTGCGCCCACGCGTCGGTCGCAGTTATCGAGCCAAACGCGGCGATTAGGACAAGAAGGGGAGTAAGGTTACGCATGTACTGAGCCACTTGAGTTTATCGGTCACTGACCCCACCAACTAAAGTCCCAGGCGTCTCGAAAATGCAAATTCGTGATCCAATCACACACATGTGCTGGGCGGAGTGCCGTCGTCTTCTGACTCATCAAGGTCCGTCTGAACCGATACTACGGCACGAATCACGTTTACACAGAAACGAATAGCCACTTGAGTAGCAAGATCTTTCGGTCCGGCCTAGCGGTCACTACATATCATAAGGTCTCAGAGTTCTAGTATCGGCATTAGAGAGTTGATCCCCTCCTGCACCGTGTGACTGGCCGAGGGTCCGACGCCTACAATTGAATGTCGTCACGCTACACTGGTCAGGTAGTGGAGACCCGCTTCTACCGGTTTGGGCGCCTTGCTGGAATCAAGTATCGTCGGGCAAAGTGGATGTGGGAGTCGGTTGCGGGAAACGAGGAGGATGGGATACGGGCGGAGTACGCCGTCGGGCGCGACATGGGCGCTATCATCCGCGAGCAGTCTGTGTACAGTACCGATACCAGCATTCAAGCTTTTCTCGATACGCTCTGTGATCGGCTCTCTGGGTCCGTGCGTAACCGGTTGCATCGGTTTACCGTTCGGCCGGTGACTGACGAGCCGCCGTCAGCTTTTGCGTTACCGGGTGGGTTCATCTTCGTAGCCGAATCCTTGGTTGATCTGTGTGGGCGCGCTGACAATGAGCTGGCGTTCGTTTTGGCGCACGAGATGTCACACGTCATCCGACGCCACGCGATCGATCGCATCCTTTCACAGAAAGTACTTTCTGCGGCAGCATTTGCGTCACCGGGTAGAGGAGTGCTGCGTCCGTGGATACGAAAGGTCGGTTTGGAATGGTTGGAGCGAGCGTACTCCCGCGAGAACGAGTTTGAGGCTGATGAGCTGGGCGCTCGGCTTACTCAGGCTTCCGGCTACAACCCTGTCGGCGCTGTTCGCGGGCTTCGACGGCTTGGCGCGCTGTCCACGGCCGATGATGGCGGCTTAGGTCCGTATGTGTCGACGCATCCGCCGGTTGAGGACCGGGTCGCGTATCTCAGACGTCGTCTCGGTCTGCCGCTCGACACGTAAAGACGGTCATGGCCATTCTGATTTCGACGTTTCTTCGGTTCGTCATACAACACTTGGGGAATTAGCGTCTGATAGGTGTTTGCGCCATGAAACGTCACGCCAGCCTCGTTTGTTTGTCACGGCAGCATCACGATGCTCTCGTTCTGGCACAGCGCCTTGTTCTGGGACATTCGACGGCACCCCGGGCACCGTGGCCAACGAATCGATGCCGTCAGGCGCGCCTGCTTCTTCAGTTCTTCGAGACGACGCTTGGACCGCATTTTGATGCCGAGGAGGTGTGCGTGTTTCCAGTCGTGACGGCGCAGGTTCGAGGGGGTGCGGGAATGGTTGCTGGTCTCGTTGGCGAGCACAACGATATGCGTGTCCAGATTGAAGAACTCAAGAACGACCATCAAACGCGGCTCGGTAAGCGGTTACCTGCTTTCGGGAAGTGTCTCAGACAACACATCCGGACGGAAGAACGAGTCCTCTTTGAGCGTCTCCAGGCGGAGGTGACTCAGGACCAGTTGGTGGCGATCGGTGACGAACTGGCTGGATACTACGCAGCAAGCGCCACGAATAAGACATGCACGATGTAGACGGGTCGAGCGATCGGTTTCCGTTCGGGGACGATCATGCTGCTTGCTTAGCGGCTATCAGAGGCGGTTATTAACCGGCATCCCACCACTATTCCTTTATTTCTGGCCTCATCCACAGATGCTGTAACTTGGCTACAATATCTAGTAAGCCGTGGCTGGTGCGACGGTTTCAGCACACCTTCCGAGCAGAGGGAGATCGTTCATATGAAAGATGCGCTGCAGTGCGTGATGATGATGTGGGCGCCCATCGTCGTTGTCCTTCTAACCGCGACCCCGGCGGCAGCTCAAACAGGAGAGGTTCAGCGCACCTGGGATGGGCATGCAGATCTGAACGGGATTTGGCAGGCGATTGGCACCGCTCATTGGGACATCCAGGACCATCCGTCAAGTGCCGGACACCCCGACCTTGGAGCCATCGGTGCCGTACCCCCCGGTCAAGGTGTGGTTGTGGGCAACGAGATTCCCTACCAAGACTGGGCGTTGGCACAGAAGCGTAAGAACCTGGAGAACCGACTAACCGAAGATCCTGAAGCGAAGTGCTACATGCCGGGGGTCCCGCGTGCAACCTATTTGCCTTATCCCTTCCAGATTATCCAAGGCGACAAGAAAATTATGATCGTCTACGGGTTTGCCGAGGCAAGTCGGACAGTCCACATGGACAAGGAGAATCCCGAGCCGGCGCCAATCGATAGTTGGATGGGTCGATCACATGGTCGGTGGGATGGTGATACGCTCATCGTTGAGGTTGCAGAATTTAACGGCGAAGCTTGGTTCGACCGGGCTGGGAACTTTGCCAGCAATACGCTTCGGGTCGTTGAGCGGTACACGCCGATGGGTCCCAATGCCATCACTTATGAGGCTACCATCGAAGATGCCAATGTGTTTACTCATCCCTGGACCATCAGCATGCCGCTCTACCGGCGTCTCGAAGCCCATGCTCGGGTGTTGGAGTACAAGTGTGTGGAGTACTCGGAGGATCTCTTATATGGCCATCTACGTAGGGAACCAACTCGGTAAAGCGGCCAGTATTGGGAGGTGTCACGTCATGAAATCAAAGCGTATCGCTCTTGTATTCATGTTCATTCTGGCTATGGTGCTCCTCAAGCCAGGGCTTTTACACGCGGCCCAGGCCGACTACCACCACCTACATATCACGACGCCAGTTCCTACCGAGGGGGTTAAGTGGTACACGAAGCACATGGAGTGCGATCCGTTGTCCGATCGACCGGACGCCGCGAACTGTAGCGGTGTGGAGCTCGTTTTTGTTCCCCAGCCCACGATAGGTAGTACTCAGGGAACCGGTGTGAACCACATCAGCTTTTCACTGCCCGATTTGACAGCCAAGATGGCCGAGCTCGAAGCAGCTGGTGTCTACGGTACAGGTGTCAGGCTGCAGCGATATGCCGATGGTTCAACATTTCGTGATGTTCCAGGATGGTTTAAGGCCGGTTTCATTTTTGACCCCTGGGGAACCCGTATCGAGCTTGTGGAGGATCGGGATCATCTTGGGTTTCATCACATTCATCTCAGCGCGACTGATCCGGAGACAACCCTTGCCTGGTATCGAGACGTACTGGGTGGGCAGCCAGCAGCCAGGGGAAGTCTAGCCGGGTTGCGATTCGGTGATATCTGGGTTTTCGCGTCAGCACATGCCGATGGCACACCGGCAACAACAGACGGACGCGCGATCGACCACATCGCGTTCGTTGTGTCGGATCTCGATGTTGCAGTCGAGGACATGCGTCGCCGAGGTGTCGAGTTTAGACAAGAGCCTATGGCGCCGGACAACGGTCGGACATCTGCGAGGCGCGCTTTCATCATGGGGCCAGACAACGTCAAACTCGCGGTTGTCGAAACGACATGGGCCGGTGTTATTCCCGATCGACTTCCATCGGCTCAGACAGCTGACCGAGGCGAAACGTACGACACGCCGAAGACACCGTGGGGTGAGCCTGATCTGCAAGGGATTTGGACGAGTAATTCTGCGCACGGCATTCCACTCGAGCGACCACGCAACCTTGTCGACGTCGACAACCTGACTCCGGAGCAGGCGGCAGCTCGCCGCGAACGTGGAACGCTGGGCAGTATCTGGGGATACGAGCGTGAGTGGCGGGATACGACTCTGGGGTATGTCAAGTCGGCTCCATCGACGCAAGTGGCCATGATTTTCGACCCACGAGATGGTCGAGTACCGGCCAAGACGGATCATGGTGAAGCATTGGCAGCTCGTGCGCGCGAAGAGCGAGCGCGAATTCGCTCACGACCGCCTGGTGGTCCGGAGGATCTTCCGTTGATGGAGCGCTGTATCACGCGTGGCTTGCCCGGCATGATGATGCCGGGGGTCTACAACAACGGGCTGCAGATCGTGCAGGGACCTGGATTTGTCACACTCCAGAAGGAGATGGTTCACGAAACCCGAATCGTTCCCACGACAGCGCGCGAGGCGGTGGGTGAGAACCTTAAGATGTGGTTGGGTGATCCGCAGGGTCGTTGGGAAGGCGATACGCTCGTCATTGAAACAACCAACTTTAACGGGCGGGTGCCATACCGTGGGTCGTCTGAGGACATGACGCTCGTCGAACGATATACCCGCATCGGACCGAGCGTGCTTGAGTATCAGTTCACTATCGATGATCCAACGGTCTGGACACGACCCTGGACCGGCCAGTTTACGTTTGAACAGGATAATGGCCAGTATGAACTCGTTGAGTACTCATGTCACGAGGGGAACTACGGAGTGCCCAATACTCTTAGTGGTGCGCGTACTCGAGACAAAGAGGCTGCCGAAGCGACGAGATAGGGTAGAAAGAGTGAGGGAGTAGTCATGCGAAGGATGGTCGTCGGCGTTGCGGTGGCGTTGGTCTTAGCCACTGTGCCCATCGCAGCACACCATGCGTTTTCAGCTGAATTCGATGCCACTAAACCAGTTGCGTTGCGTGGAACGATCACGAAGATGGAGTGGATCAATCCTCATGCTTGGATTCATCTCGATGTGACGAATGAGGATGGGACGGTTGAAAGCTGGATGATCGAAGCTGGGCCTCCCGGTGCGCTTGTGCGCCGCGGGTGGTCGAGAGACTCCGTTGTGCTCGGCACGGAGGTGCTTGTTGAGGGATATCAGGCGCTGGACGGCGCGAACCGAGCGAATGGTCGAGACGTGACGTTCCCTGATGGGCGGCGGTTGTTCGCAGGTTCATCCGGGACAGGTGCCCCACTGGATGGAAGTGACCCAACTGAGCCGTCACCTCATTAGAGGTATCTTGCTGGTTGCGTTGAGCACGAGGACACGAGTTTGGTTGACGCTGCTGTTCGGGTTTGGGGTGATGGCCGCATGTGGGGACGACAATCCGGTTGCCCCGTCAGAAGGTGTGTCGTTCACTGTGACCAACCTCGTTGTCGGCTCTGGTGCCACAGTCGGGAATGAGCAGCGGCTGACGGTTGACTATACCAGTTGGCTCTACGATTCAAATGCACCGGAGAACAAGGGCACCGTGACCTCGTCGGGATGCGGGTTGGCGGCACGCGTTGTCTAGTCATCCCCCTGAGCTGGGCTATGGGTCGCGGGGGACAGGCGATGCCATTCCTTCGAACGCGACCTTGATCTTCGAGGTCGACCTGATCGCCGTGCAGTGAGGTTGATGGCTGCTTGGTCTGGCCAACCCTAAGTACACTGGACGTATCTACACCGAGGGGGGCCATCATGGCCGACACTGACCCGCAACCGACGAACCGCTCCTGGTTCAAATGGGTCATCCTGGGGCTAGTAGCTTCCGTGATTGGCGTCTGGTATACGCAGTTTGGCGACGCTCTGAGTCTGGAGGAGATCGTCGAACGAGAGTCGTCGATTCGGGATTTTCAAGCGACCAATCCGCTTGTCGTGTTCAGCGTGGGGTTCGCGATCTACGTCGCTGTGACTGGGTTGTCGCTCCCGGGCGCGACTGTGCTCACGGTCGTCTTCGGCTGGTACTTCGGGTTCGTTCCGGGTCTCATCATCGTGAGCTTCGCGTCGACAACCGGTGCAACGCTGGCGTTTCTCCTGAGCCGGTACATCTTGCGCAGCTCAATTCAGCGGTGGTTCGGCGAGCGACTGCGTGCCTTTAATGCCGCGCTGGAGCAGGCCGGCACCTTTTATTTGTTCACGCTACGGCTCGTTCCTGCCGTACCCTTCTTTGTGATCAACCTCGTGATGGGATTGACGCCGTTCCGCGTGCTCCCGTATTGGTGGGTCAGTCAGATCGGGATGTTGCCCGGGACCGCCGTCTACGTCTACGCCGGCGCGACGGTTCCGGATCTGCAGGCGCTCAATGACCGGAGTATCGGCGATATCTTGTCACCCCAACTTATCGTTGCATTCGCGCTGCTGGGCCTGTTCCCACTGGTGGTGAAACTGATCCTTAAGCGGTTTCAGTCTGGTCGTGGCTCAAGCTCGCCGCCGTCATCATCAGAGTCAGAGTCGGTGGTGTGATTTTACGGTTCGGCTGAGAACACCCATGCGTACCAAGGAAGAACGGTGATCGTTCTAGACGATTGCGAAATTGAGCACTCTCGCCAAGGCCGTGTCGTGTCGAACTTTGCAACAGGGTCGGCACGCGTATAACATCTTCCCAGTTTGTGAGAGTGATCTTTCACTACGCAGCGAGCCCTGATCTCGCTCGACGATTGACCCAGCTGGAATCGGAGAGGCTCTCCGTTGCGGTGTGCGCAGAGTCAGACCGTGACACGTTCGCCGAGCTCATTCCTGAAACCGAGGTGCTTTGGCACTTACTTGAGCCGGTGACGACGGCGGTCTTCGACGCTGCCCCGAAGCTACGCCTGGTCCAAAAGATTGGTATCGGTGTAAACACCATCGACCTCAAGGCCGCGAAACAGCACGACGTGGCCGTCTGTAACATGCCCGGCACTAACAGCAACGCGGTGGCAGAGATGGCGCTGCTTCTGATGTTGACAACGCTGCGTAAGTTGCACCAGACCAATACCGAAATCCGACACGGCCGTGGGTGGTCGCTGCCATTGGTCTGGCAGGATGGCTATGGCGAGGTAGGTGGTCGAACGGTCGGTTTGGTTGGCTACGGTGCAGTCGCGCGACTCCTGGCTCCGATTCTGAGTGCGATGGGTGCTCGGGTTCTGTATACAGACGTCATCGATCAGCCCGATGCCGTCGGCGAGCCACGTGCGTTTAACGCGCTCCTTAGCGAAAGCGACATCGTGTCACTGCACGTGCCGCTTATACCAGAGACCGAGCGCCTCATCGATGGCAACGCGATCGCACGCATGAAGCCGGGCGCTATTCTCATCAACACGGCGCGCGGCGGCTTGGTGGACGAGGTGGCGCTCATATCTGCGTTGCGGAACGGGACGCTTGCGGCGGCTGGACTCGATGTTTTTGAGGTGGAGCCGACTCCGCCGGACAACCCCCTGTTCGAGCTCGATAACGTCGTCGTCAGCCCGCATGTTGCTTGGCTTACACGGGAAACCTTAGAGCGCAGCATCGGGGTCGCCAGCGAGAACTGCCGGCGACTCGTCGCGGGTGAAGATCTCCTGCACCGCGTCGTCTAGGGGCGCTCAGAGAACCGGGCTTCGTCCGAGTTTTAATGCATATCCGGTGTCACGTGTAGTTTGATTAAATTCGCCCTCCCGTTACACTTGATTCTATCGTGGGCCTAACCAGGGATCTCGGGCGACGGATTGAGCTCATGTCGATGGATCGTTATTGTCATGACATCTCAATCGCGCTCTACCGCCAGGAGCACAGTGGCAAGCCGGTGTTTTTCGTGAACACGTACAGCCAGGTTGACGGGGCGGCGGAGCGCGTTGTGGTGGTCGCTCGAGCAATGGCGTCTCTGGGAGGCGTCGAGGTTGACGGACTACAGGTGCGTTTCCCGTGTGGACGGTCACATGAGCGTGCGTGCCGGCGGCTCTTTCTGGAGGCCTGCAAGGTGGATCCCACTGGTTCGATTGAGCCGAAGCCGCTGACGATCTTCGACAAAAAATTGACTGGGGATGTGACTGCTTCGAGTCTGGGTGACGGCTTGTATTGTCTAACCGGCGAGGGAAGCGACGAGAAGCGGGAGAAGCGCAGACTTGCGATCGGCGCGGGACTTGTCAAGCTTGGCGAGATGGTATGGGCTGAAGGGGACGCCGGCCAAATCACGTTCTCCTGCGGTCGGTCACACGATAAACTGGTGGGGTTGCTGATCGGTCGCGCCCTGAATATCCGAGGTGTCGAGCGGGAGCAGCAGCTGGCGGCCGCCCGGGGACAGCTCTTGGCGCCGAGCGCCCAGGAATAGTGAGTTTTTAAGAGATGACGGGACGAGAGCGTGTTTTGGCGGCCCTTCGTGGTGAGCCGGTGGATCGCACTCCCGTGTGCAATCCAACTTCGGTGGCAACCGTGGAGTTGATGGACCTGGTTGATGCGCCCTTTCCGGAGGCAAATCGCGATCCCGAGCTCATGGCCCGGTTGGCCGCGACCGGCTACACCGAGCTAGGTTTCGACACGATCATGCCGGTGTTCTCGATCATTCAGGAATCGTCTGCCCTGGGCTGCAAATTGCAGTGGGAGCAAAAGGATAATTGGCCGACGGTCCGCATGCACGAGCCGATCTGGATCGAGCCGAACGATATTCAGATTCCACCTGACTTCCTTACGCACAAAGACACAAAGTGCGTGGTAGACGCTATCAAGATCCTGAAGAAGGAGTACGGTGATGAGGTTGCGATCATCGGCAAGACGATGGGCCCGTGGACACTGGGCTACCACTGCTTCGGCGTCGAGCCGTTCTTGTTGATGTCGCTGGACGATCCGGAGAAGACGAAGGTCTGCCTGGATCGGATGAAGCAAGCGACGGTCGATTTTGGAATGGCGCAAATTGACGCTGGAGTCGATGCCCTGACGCTGCCGGATCATGCAACGGGTGATCTCGTGAGCGGTGAATACTACAAGCGGTTCCTGAGCGAGCTCCACATCGAGCTGGTCGAACGCTTACCGGTCCCACTGATTTTGCACATCTGTGGTCGAACGCTTGACCGCATGGATTACATCGCACAGACGGGTTTGGCGGCGTTTCATTACGACTCGAAGAACCCGCCAGACGAAGCGATGGCGATCGTGCAAAATCGCATCGCGCTGGTCGGAAATATCAACAATCCAGAGACGTTGTTTGCCAAGGGCCCCCAGGAGGTGCGCGCCGAGGTGTATCAGAACCTCGAGGCGGGTGTGCCACTCGTGGGACCTGAGTGCGCGATTCCGCTGCAGACTGCGATCGAGAACCTTAAAGAGATTCCGAGGGCCGTGAACGCCTGGAGCCGGGAACACGCAGCGCTCGATTAGGGCAATAAGACAGGCAGCACAGTGGCTATCAGTGACATTGCGAACGAGTTCATTCGAAGGGAAATTGAAGAGTACATCGATCAGGCCGACGAGCGCGATGGGCTCATCGCGACATACACGAAAATCAGCGTGCCGATGCAGGATATCGGAGCAGCACTGATTGATGGCCAGCACAAGACCGTCGATGAGTTAACGGCCAAGGCTTTAGCCGACGGCGTGCCGGCCCTTGAGGTAATGGATGATGGTCTGATCGCTGCGATGCAGATTGTTGGGATCAAGTTTCGCGAGAACTTCATCTATGTGCCGGAAGTGCTGGCTTGCGCACGTGCTATGAAGGCAGGGATGGCACATATTGAGCCGATTCTATCGGCTTCGGGAATCAAGCCAGTCGGTAAAGTCGTGATGGGCACAGTGAAGGGTGATCTCCACGACATCGGGAAGAACCTCTGCATCATGATGCTGCGCGGTTCGGGTTTCAAGGTGTTCGACCTCGGAGTTGACACCTCGGCCGATGAATTTTTGGCTGCGATTGAGGAGCATGGAGCGAAGCTGATGGGGATGTCGGCGCTGCTCACGACGACCATGCCGAACATGGCGGTGACGATAGAGGTGTTCATCGACGAGGGGATTCGAGATGATGTCAAGATCATGGTCGGCGGGGCACCGGTCACCAAGGAATTTGCTGACGAGATGGGAGCAGATGGCTTCGGCAAAGACGCGATGGAATGCGTCGCCCTGGCCAAGCGACTTGCTGCCGACCTGGCGATGGAGACATAGATAGGATAAATGGAGAAGATCGACGAAGAAGACTACCGGAAGCGCTTGGATCGCATCACCGAGATCTTCTCGGCGATGATGCAGAAAGCCGACGAGTCGTCGACCCACCGGTGTCCGTACAAGAACCGGTTTGATCACTGTACTGCCAAGTTCGGGTGTCGAAACCGACGCCCGCCGACGGTTGCGGGCCAGACGTATTTGTGCGTGGCCGACGACAAGCTCGACTATCGCGCAGCGTGGAAAACTACGTAGCGGTCCAGGTCTAGGGACCATGGGCCAGATCTCTCACGATGGCAAGGGGCTACCGCTGCTTGTCGGCAAGACTATCTTTGAATTCGCTGATGAGTTCGCGGTGCGCGTTCCTACGTCGTGCGGCCGAACCGGTGTGTGTCACGAGTGTATCGTCGAAGTGCGTGCCGGTTACGAGAGTCTGGGACCGCGGACGGAGGCCGAGGATTTTCTGGGCGAGAACTACCGGCTTGCCTGCCAGGCGGTGATCGAACGCGCCGACGGGGATATCGAGTTCTCGCTACTCCTGAGCCAACCGAAGATTCTCACGTCGTTCTTTAAGAAAGATTTCAAGCTTGACCCCAAGGTGCGTCGATCGGGAGACCGCGTGCTCTATGGGGACGATGTCATCGATCAGTACCGCGGGCGGATGTACGGGGTGGCGGTGGATCTCGGCACGACTACCGTCGTCGCTGAGTTGGTCGATCTTGAAACCGGAGCGAGCGTCTACCTGGCGTCGTTCGAGAACCCGCAGCGGTTCGGCGGGAGCGACATAATGCACCGCATTTCGTATGACGGCGGGCCGTTCCGTGGCGAGCTACACAAAGCCGTCATCAACACGCTCAACCAGGAGCTGCGCGAGATGTGTCAGCGGCTCAAGTTTCCCCGCCAGATAATTTACGAGATCGTGATCGTCGGAAATTCAACGATGCGCGATCTTTTCTTCGATCTCGACGTCCAGCCGATCGGACAACACCCCTACAAGTCGACGATCGAGCAGGGATTTTTGGCGGGCACCCGTAAGACAACGGCACTGGTTGTCGACGCCCGAACATTGCGTCTGTGGGTGCACCCTAGAGCCAAGGTTTATGCTGCGCCGCTCGTTGCTAGTCACGTCGGTGCCGACGTGGTCGCCGACTTGGTTGCGATTGATGCGGCTGCAAAAGACGAGAGCTTTATGCTCGTGGACGTTGGCACGAACACAGAAGTGGTCGTCCGACACGAGGGGCGGTTTGCGGCCGCGTCGTGTCCCGCGGGACCGGCATTCGAGGGGGGTGGCGTGCGTTGTGGGATGGCTGCGGTCGACGGCGCGATTGAGTCGCTGCACCTGAGGAATGACGGGGTTAAGTACGACGTCATTGGCAACGCTGTTCCGAGGGGATTGTGCGGATCGGGTTTAATTGACGTGTTGGCGGAGTTGCGGCGGTCGGACCAGATGACGCCAAAAGGGGTGTTTGCAGAAAAAGCGACCGAGCTACCCATTGTCCCGGAGTACGGAATATCATTTTCTCGTTCCGACGCTAGCAATCTTGCCCAAGCCAAGGCCGCTAATTTCTGCGGTCAGTTTATCGTGATGCGCGAGTTGGGTCTCCGACCGATGGATGTCGACAGGCTGTATCTCGCCGGTGGGTTTGCGAATTATGTTGATGTGCCGAATGCGATTGCGATCGGGTTCTTGGCACCAGTTCCGGTAGACCGCGTGGTGAAAATTGGGAATGCGGCGCTGCAAGGCGCCCGGGAGCTACTCCTGTCGCAACGGAAACGAGAGTCGGTTGAGGCGTTGATCGGGCGGATCGAACACGTTGAGCTCGAGACGACACCAGACTTCTTTGAGGTATTCGTGGAGGGATGCATGTTCAATCCGATGCCCGATCAGGTGGGGTGACATCATGGGACAAACGTTGCTCGAAGCTGTTCAGGAACGGGTACTCCTCTGCGACGGATCGATGGGAACTCAACTGCAGCTCGGCGGGTTGGAACCAGGCGGTTGCGGTGAAGCCTGGAATCTGGATCATCCTGATCGGCTCCTAGCCATCCAGCGGGCCTATGTTGAGGCGGGGTCCGACTGTCTGTTAACGAACACGTTTGGCGGGTGTCAGGTAATGCTGGAGCGCCACGATCGCAGCGGAGATGTCTCGGCGATCAACGCGGCGGGTGTCGAGTTAGCGCGACAGGCCTTTGGCGATCGACCGGGATTCGTGCTTGGCGATATTGGTCCTTTTGGTGGATTAATGAAACCGCACGGCGACATTCCTGAGCAGCGTGTCCGTGAAGCGTTTACTGAGCAGGCCGCGGCGCTTCTCGCGGCTGGCGCCGATGCCATCATCGTCGAAACCCAAACCGCACTTGAGGAGCTCAAGCTTGGCGTCGAGGCAGCCCAGAATGCCGGCGCCGCGTGCGTGATCGGATCAATGGCCTATGATGTGACGCGCGACGGTTCGAAGTTGCGGACGATGATGGGTATCGGACCGGAGCAGGCAGCCGAGTTCATGCGCAATGCTGGTGTCGATATCGTGGCGCTTAATTGCGGAAGCGGCGTGGATGTCACCTGGGCCGCCAGGGCCGTAACGCTGTATCGAGAGGTTTGCGATCTGCCGACGATGGCGCAACCCAACGCCGGGCAGCCGGTGCTTGAGAACATGAAGGTCGTGTACAAGCAAACTCCCGAGGCCATGGTGGCGGAGCTGCCGGCGTTGCTTAAGGCTGGCGTGCGGATCGTCGGTGGGTGCTGTGGCAGCACGCCGGATCACATCCGACTATTTCGAGAGATAATCGATCAACATGCGAGATAGCTCCCGGTCCTGCCCAGCACCGTGCCGTCTTGAACCGCTCAGCACCGAGCGCTAGGCTAACCCCCTCACCGCTGGGAGAAGATCCAGCGACGTGGAGCACTGGCAACACGGCAAGGTCAGCGCAATGACCGAGTGACCATGGCCTCGAGCTTACGTTTTGCGCGGTCGTCGTTCTGGTCTAGCTCGATCGCGCGGCGATACGCGGCAATCGCGGCTTGACGTTGTCCCGAATCGCGCAGCGCGTCGCCCAGTGCTCGGTGGGTGCCAGCGTGGTCTGGGTCGAGACGGATGGCCAGCCGATACGTGACGATCGCCTCCAAGATCGCACCGCGCGCATGCAGAGCGTTGGCGAGATTGCTGTGCCCGGCCGCATTCCCGGGCTCAAAGCGAACGGTCTTCCTGAACGCCTGAACCGCGGCTTCGAGGTTTCCGGTGGCGCGGAGGGCAATTCCCAGACCGTTGTATGTCGCGGCATCATTGGGCGCCAAGCTGATGGCCGTGCGATACGCGTCGGCTGCGCCGATGGCGTCTCCGCTGTTGCGCAGTGCGTTCCCGCGCAGGTAGTGCGCTCGGGCGCCTTCGAGCGAATCGAGGAACCTCGTGACGACGGTTCGCTCCTTGCCGGCCCGAGCGCTGGTGAGTCCCCGCTCTGCTGCACTCCGGGCCTCATCTGGTCGATTCATTGCGAGCCAGACCTGCGCTAACGCCAGCCAGTGCTCGGGCGCATTCGGTTCGAGCTCGGTCGCAGTTTGCGCGAAGTCAAGGGCTGCGGCGTTTCCTTCCGGATACTGGATTGTGATGATGGCGAGGCTGGCGTAGGCCGGTGCGAAGCGCGGGTTGAGTTCGACGGCTCGGCGCAGTTTTTTAGCTTGCCGATCGACGGCGGCCTTCGTTGATTCGGAGCGCAGGCTGAGTGCACTCAGATAGTAGGGGATATAGCTCGTCGAGCCGAGCCGAATGGCCTCGGCGAATGCCTGAGCAGCCTCGGCGTTCCGGTGCTGGTACCATTCAAGTAACCCGAGTGCTTCGTATGCTAGTGGCGAGCTCGGATTGGCGGCAAGCGCCTCAGCAAGCAGCAACCGCGCTAGTTGTGTATGCCCACCGTGACTGAGGACGCGCGCCCGCGCCACGAGCGTCTCGGCCGTTGACAGCGCGCGCACTTCAAGCTTGGCCTCCTCGTCGATGCTTGGCGGCGCATTCATCCGCATTGCGTAGAATGCATCGCGTCGGATGTAGCCCGCTAGTGCCCGCTGTACCTTATCAAGTGGCCCGACCGACGCCTCAAATGCCGTCACGGCGTCTTCACCCTTCCTCACGCGAGCGATATAATTGTTTAGCGCTTGCTTTCCGTTGCCCGCGCGGTCACCGAGCAAGAGGAAGTGTGCGGATGCCCACGACTGGGCGTAGAAGATGCTCGCATCCAGCGCGTCCCACTCATGCGGATCGGTGTCTTCTGCGAGCAGCGTGGCCAACGGCAAGGACTGGTGGCGGACTAGCAGGTCGAGATAGTCGAGCCGTGCGTTTCCGATCTCCGCGGTGGAGCCACGAACCGCGGTGTTGGCGTAGACATCGGCGAGACCCTCCATCAGCCATGTCGGTAGACGGCCGGTGTTGATGCTGGTCAATAGGTGGAAGTACTCGTGGTAGATCGGGCGGAAGCTGTCGTATCGGCTTGAGTCGACGCGCAGTACGATGTGGTGTTCTAATGAGCCCTCCAAGAATGCTCCAACCGGACGTACACCGCCGCTGTCGTTGAACTGTGGCAGGAGAGAGATCAAGCCATCCTCGTTCTGTGTCGCGAGTATCGTTAGTGGACGTCTCGGTTCGGCAACGAGCGTGGGTAGTGCCGACCGAAACACGCTCCGGATGATCTCGAACTCGCGAGCGACGCGGCGGGCATCACTCTCGTCGGCGTCGCTAATGATCCGAAAATGAGGACTGATGACTTCGATCCAACGGGTCTTCTGGCCTGCGGAGCTGGTGGCAGCGAACGCGAGGCTGAGGACAAGGGAACCGGCCAAGACAACGTGCCTCCCCGGTCGAGAACGAGCGGCCATCACTCGTAGTCCAAAGCGTCCAACGACACGCTGATGACTTCCTCGTCGTTTCGGGTATAGATGTGCTTATTTGCGTAGGCTGGATGTACCCAGTTTACGTAGCGAAGTTCTCGGCGATTACCTGGCAGCGAGGTAGGAGCGATCAAATGGGTACGACTGATTTCTTCGTATCCCGATGGACTAAGCCTAGCTATGACAAGATCGCCGCGGTCGTTATTCAGTAGCACACGGTTGCCATTCCGCACCATGAATCCTGATACCCATCGACGTCGCTCCACCGTTGCTTCCTGTGTGGCCCAGATCCGTTTGCCGGTCCTGGCGTCTAGGCAGCGAAGCTGTCCGTAGCTGCAAATACCATAAATATATCCGCCGTCAATGATCGGGGTGGCTAAGACTCCGTGGAGTCCTTCAGTTCGGATCTCGCTATTACTCGTACCTTTCCAAGCAACGGTTGCACCAGGACGATCCTGATTGAGGGTCAGCATCATCGGACCGTCGTAGAACGTCGTAAAGAAAAGTTGTGTGCCAACCTGTACCGGTACCGCAATCGTCATTGCTCCACCGACGACGTATGGCTGGCGCCAATAGATGTCTCCAGTTGTTGGATTAAGAGAGGCGACTTCCTCGGGATTCCATACGATGAGCTGTCGTGCGCCACCAGCCTCTATGATGATCGGCTGTGCCACACCGAGGTCGGTGCCACCTGGTAGTGCTCGCCAGATCTCTTCGCCGGTCAATTTGTCGAAGGCCACCACCAACGCGTTGTCCGGTCCTCCCACAAAGCAGATGAGTCGGTCGCCATCGACCAGCGGAGCACTGGCAAATCCCCAATCAAAACCCCAGCGCATCCGATCCACGCTGTAGTCGGTGCTGTAGTCCTTCCGCCAGAGGACTTCGCCGCTGTCGACAGAAAGTGCCGACAGCACGCCCGCTCGACCGAGCGTGTAGACGCGGTCGCTGTCGACTGTCGGCGTGGCGCCGGGGCCGACCTCCCAACTGATGCCGGCGTAGTCGGCCTCCCACGCGGTGGTCCACAAGACGCGTCCGGTGGCTTCGTCGAGCGCCATCGCGCGCTCGATGCCTCGCATGCCCTGCGTCGGTTCCCAGTCGGTGACGAAGACCCGTCCATCCGCTACAGCTGGTCCGGCATAGCCCGCTTTGATCGGAGTACGCCAGCGAACCTTAAGACCGTCCGCCGGAAACGTTTCTAGCACCCCGGTTTCACGCCACACGCCACGACGGCCTTCGCCACGAAATTCGGGCCAATCGTCGGCATGGATGTCTGCCACACTGCCAACCAAAGCCAGCGTTCCCAACACCACTGTCGTCAGTCGTAAACTCATCATGTTCGGACTATTTCTCAGTCCTCTGGGTCTTGCCGTTGACAACGAACCCACACATTACTGTTCCGCTAACTCACTGTAGATCGCTGTCACAGTTGCTCGCACGTTTGTCATGTCATAGCCGGCGTATCGATCCGGAAGTTGAAGATTCGAGACTGCTTCGTCGACACTCTGACCCGCGCTGAATGCCGTCTTCACGAAGGCGAGCAGGTCGCTAGTAAAGTCAGCGTACTCAGTTAAGTCTTCCCAGGTCATGAATCCGGAAAAGAAGCGATTCGTGCCCTGCTCACGCCGCCCTCGACCGGCGTAAGTCATGGGAAATGGACCATGGCCAGTGATGACCCGCCAAACACCGTCAATTGACGCCAGAAGCGTTGCCAAGGTCTCCGGAAAGGCCACGCCGCTCCCGCCAAGCTTCAGATCGATAACTGGGACCGCCTTGCCTGGAAATAGATCGCCGACGTAGGCAATACCATCGTAGCCGGATCCGAAAGACGACTGTTTTTCCGGAAAGACGACGACAATGTCGCCATCGGTATGAGCCGGCCCAAAGTAATAGAGTTCAATCCGATCAAGGCCGTCGAGTAGTGAGTAGCGATTCTGAAATGTGGTTGTTGGAAGCCCTGGTGAGCCGGTTGGGTACAATCCGATTCGACGCATTGCTGCATCGCTGTTCTCGTGCGCGATGATCTGGATCGTGTCAGGAAACTCGTTGTTGCTTCCAGCATGTTCCGGGTGTGCGTGCGTGTTGATGATGGTCGTGATCGGAAAGTCAGTCACTTGTTCGATCATCTCGATCATCGAAGAGCCCCAGCCAGGCGGCTTTGTGTCGATGAGAACCACACCGCCGTTAATCTCGTCGATGAGAGCCAGGCTATTTGCACCGCCTCCCGAGAGGTGATACACGACGTCTCGCACGTTCAGTGTGTCGATCTCGACGATTTTCGTGTTCTGCGCGGGTTGGCTCCCGCCGGAAGGCGCTGAGACCGTTACTGCGACGACGACGATGGCGGCCGTGTGTCGTCTGACGTGCTGTTTCATGAGACCTAAGCCCTAAGGCGTTGACCGACGCGTCCGGGGCGACCCTATGTTGCAATCATAACGCGGTTGGGTTCGACAACTCTATTGGTCTCGATGACACTATGATGGTGCGGAAGTGAACGACCGATCCACGTTGGCTCGAAAAGGAGCAATGCGGTGAGACAACTGGCAATAGTAGTTAGTCTTTTTCTTGCAATTGATTGTGGGCCACCCCAAGATGGTCCCGCCGTGTCCGCGACCGCCCCGTCCACCGCAGCAAATGGCCCGTCCGACACATTACCAGACCCCAGTGCGATCCGGCCGTTCGCCATTGACGTCCCCGACGCAGTGCTTGAAGACCTCCGGACGCGACTGGAGCGAACGCGGCTGCCAGACCAGCTCGATGGCGTCGACTGGGATTATGGGACTGACCTTGGATACCTGACCGAACTCATCGCCTACTGGCGTGACGAGTTTGACTGGCGCGCGCAGGAACGCCGTCTGAACGAGTTTGATCACTACAAGACGGTAATTGACGGTCTCGACACCCACTTCATTCACCAGCGGTCCCCAGAAGCCGACGCCCTGCCGATCATCATCACACACGGATGGCCCGGGTCGGTTGCCGAGTTCGCCAAGGTCATTGGCCCGCTGACCGATCCAGTAGCACACGGTGGTCGGGCTGAGGACGCGTTCCATGTCATTACGCCGTCTATGCCCGGCTACGGCTTTTCGGACAAACCCCACGAACCCGGCTTTGGACCCGACCGGATTGCCGAGGTTGGGGCGCAACTAATGGCTCGTCTTGGGTACGACCGGTACGGGGTACAGGGTGGCGATTGGGGAGCGGTCGTTAGCCGGTGGCACGCATTCAACTATCCCACACGAGTTGTCGGATTACATCTCAACATGATGTTCGCCGGGCCGCCCGTTGGTGTGGACGATCCTACCGAGGACGTGCCAGAGGCGGAGTTGAAGCGATCGCAGGCCAGGCAGACCTTTTACAACGGCGAGGAAAACGGATATGCCCGCATTCAGGCAACCAAGCCCCAAACGTTGGGGTACGCCCTCAACGATTCACCGGCGGGACAAGCGGCGTGGATTGTCGAGAAGTTCAGAGCCTGGTGTGACTGCAACGGCGACCCTGAGTCGGTCTTCACGAGGGACGAGTTGCTCACGAACATCATGATCTACTGGGTGACGCAGACGGCGACCTCATCCGCACGTCTCTATTACGAGAGCGCCCACAGCGTTTCATCCGGTGGGATGGGACGCGTCGAGGTCCCGACTGGGGCGATCATTTTTCCGCACGAGCTGTCGATCGCGCCTCGCAAATGGGCCGAGGCGAGCTACAACATCACGCACTGGACGGAGATGCCGACGGGCGGGCACTTCGCGACTATGGAGCAGCCTGAGGTATTTGTCGACGACCTGCGGACGTTTTTCAGCGACCTTCGCTAGCCGATAGGATGACAAGCTCAGGAGGCGGTCTAATGAGAATGGAGATGACGGCAAGTGTGCGATCGATGTTCATGCGATTCGGACTGGCTGGCGGTGGCGCGATTGCCATGATGCCGATGATGTTGGGCTGCACTGGCTTGGAGGACTTGGTGGGAAGCGGCACTGGTATTGAGCTGGATGCCGATGACATCGGCGGTGTCGTAACGAGCGAGCAGGGGCCGGAAGCGGGCGTGTGGGTAATTGCCGAGACGACCGACCTACCGACACGGTTCATCCGGATCGTCGCCACGGATGACAACGGACGCTACCTCCTCCCCGACTTGCCGCCAGCGACCTACGAGGTGTTCGTCCGTGGCTACGGCCTCGTCGACTCCGAGCGGATCGTTGCCGAACCGGGGCAGATTCTGTATATAGCAGCGGAGATCGCCCCGGATGCGCTGATGGCGGCGGTGGTCTATCCAGCGGCGTGGTGGCTGTCCATGATCGAGCTTCCGGAGGGCGAGCACTCGCAGCAGGAGCTCGGCAGCTCCGTCACCGGATGCATGAACTGCCATCAGATCGGGAACAAGGCCACGCGCGAGATCCCGAGCAGTATTCTAAACGAATCCCACTCGCATCTTGCCGCCTGGGATCGACGAGTCACCATGGGGCCGATGGGCGTGGCCATGGCTGGGATGTTTCAGCGCCTCGGCCCGCAGCGGGCGATGTTCGCCGACTGGACTGACCGGATCGCGGCCGGTGAGGCTCCGAGCCAGGCACCGCCTCGTCCAACGGGTGTCGAGCGTAACGTCGTGGTCACGCTCTGGGATTGGGGTACCGAGCACGACGGGCGTACCGACAGCGCGCCGTCTGATGTGCGCGACGCGACGGTTAACGCGAACGGGCTCGTCTACGGTGTCGTCCAGCCTAACGACATCATCGCGGTGCTCGACCCGGTCGAGCATCGAGCCCGTGTGATTCCGATTTCGTCAGGTGCGCCCAAGATTTACGCCGACACGCCGACATCGCCCTACTACGGTGACGAGCCGATCTGGGAGCGGGCGGTCGATCCACGGAGCGTCGCGATGGATGGGGCAGCGCGAGTCTGGCTGACTGGACGAACTCGAGCCGCTGACGCCCAGCCAAATTTTTGCACCGACGCGTCGAATCCGTTCGGCGCGTATTTCCCGATCTCGCGTGGAGTTCGACAGGTGTTTCTCTACGATCCCGAGACCGATCGCGTCAGCGAGATCGACACCTGCTATTCGGCCGATCATAACCAGCTCGGGCACGACGACCGGTTCTACTATGGCTTCAGCGACGGCGTCGGGTGGATCGACACCAAGGTGTGGAACGAAACGGAAGATGCCGAGGCGGCGCAGGGATGGTGTCCCACCGTCATCGACACCAATGGTGACGGCGTAATCTCGCCGAACTGGACGGAGCCGAACGAGCCGGTCGACCCGATGCGCGATCATCGGATCGCGTACGGTTGCTACTCGCCAGCCGTGAACGCCGCCGACGGCAGTGTCTGGTGCTCCGACAACGGGCGCCAGGACAATACGCTCGTTCGTCTTGAGCTTGGAGACAGCCCACCCGAGTCGTGCATTGCCGAGGTCTATCAATCCCCGGTGGACGTCGTGGAACCTCCGGCGTACGGCAGCGGCGGGCTTCATATCACGCGCGACGGCATCGTGTGGCAGGACTGGCGGGGCAGTGGCCACTTAGCGTCGTTCGATCGCAGCCGATGCACGGTCACTAATGGCCCGGAAGCTACGGGACAGAGCTGCCCCGAGGGGTGGGCCTTCTTCCGGATGGCGAAGCCGACGTATGCGAATGCCGAGATGCCGATCAACTCAGATGAAAGCTACCTGACTCAGATCGACCACCACGACGTTCTGGGGTTCGGGTCCGAGACGCCAGTGTACGGGGTAGTGAACACCGACTCGCTCGAGGTGTTTCTCCCCAGGTCTGAGGAGTTCGTGACGCTACGGGTGCCCTACCCGATGGGTTTCTTCTCGCGCTCGTCGGTCGGGCGGATCGATGATCCGACGACCGGCTGGAAAGGGAGGGGACTGTGGTCGAGCTTCTCGAACTACGCGGCCTGGCATCTCGAGGGCGGGCCTGGAACGCTGCAAAAAGCGGTCAAGTTCCAGGTCCGCCCCGATCCGCTTGCAAAGTAGCGCCGCCCATCTGCTCGAGAAAGGCCTAGATCGAGGTACTGGGCGTCCGTCGGGACTCGGACCGAAGCCCAGAGATCGCATGCGCCAGCCCAGGCGCTAGCTGAGTTCGACGGAGTCAGCCGACTCCGAGCGACGTGATCTATTCGCCATGAACCCGAGTCGTAGAGAGTTCTGATTTCGAGCGCGATACCCATAGGCGTCGCTCCACAGGTCGAATAGGACGCGCACGAGGAGTCGGCAGTGAAATCTGCGCGGACTGAAGCTGTGGCTTCCCGCGTCGTCTCCGCGGAGGCTGGTTCCGTCGCGAGAATTCAGCTGGTGACCGGGGACAGGCTGTTAGTTGGCCGCTGGTGAGGTCACCGCGGCGGCTTCCATGACCTCACGGATGGCATCCGCGGTTGGCCCGTCGGGAGCCACGTTCTCACCAGGGTGCCCGCCGATGGTCGTGACGATATCCAACGGTGTCTTGCCGTTGGCGTTCGGCTGATTCCAGACGTCAATGTTGGCGCCCGCTTCGACCAGGAACGGGACGAGCCCTTCCAGGTGCTTGTACGCCGCGCCGTGCATCACCGTCTCGCTATTGTCGTCGACGGCGTTGATGTCACCACCAAGCTCGAGTGCAACCTTGACCGTCTCGATGACCTCTGACTCCGTCCCTGGGTCTTCGCCGGGGGCGGACGTGCCGACCCCGGCCGCGATGATGATCGGGGGTGTATTGTCTGCATTCGGCAAGAGCGGATCCGCACCGAGCTCAGCGAGGACGCGCATCAAATCAGCGTCACCCGTTCGCGCCGCGAGCAGGAACGGAGTACCGTCGATGAAGTTCATCCGCGTGATTCCCGCCGGAGGCTTCACCGTGACCCGGGCGTTGACATCGGCGCCCGCGGCGACGAGCTTCTTCACGAACTCGAGGCTCGTCATAGTACCGGAGCCTTTTGGCGACGGGTTGTTGCTACCGGCAATGCCGGCCTTACGGACCCACGTGACCTGGTGAAGCGCCGTCCATCCACGCGAGGCCACGTTCACGTCAGCCCCGCGCTCGACCAGGAGCGCTGCCAACTCGTAGTGCGCGTTGGCCGCAGCCAGCAGGAACGCGTTGAGTCCGGTCGCCCCGGGGCGGATGCTCGTTGATCCGCGCACCTGTTTCACGACTGGCAAGGTGTCCTCGACGTCGGCGCCAGCTTCGAGCAGAGTCTGCACGACGCCGATCTGGCCCTCACGCACGGCGAAGAGCAGCGCACTCCAGCCGGTCGCCGACCGAGCGGTAATGTCGGCGCCGTGCGCAAGTATCGGCGGGATCACGTTGGCATGGCCTTCCGCAGCGGCCCACATGAGCGCTGTTTGTCCACGCCATGTCTCAACGGCGTTGACATCGGCACCGTGATCGAGCAGAAGCTTTACGACGTTGGTCGAACCGGTTCGTGCCGCCGTCATCAAGGCAGTCTCACCTTCAGTCGCCGTCGTGTTGGCGTCGGCCCCCACGTTCAGGAGGAGCTTCACGATGGCCGCATTGCCGTTGGTGCAAGCGAGCATGATTGGACGCATGCCGTAGCGGTTCGCCACGGTGGCGTCGGCTCCGGCATCAAGCAATAACTCAACAATCGTCGCGTCGTCCGCATGCACCGCCCAGTGCAGCGGTGTCGTGCCATCAGGTTCCGGTTCCGTAACATCAGCACCGCCCGCGAGGGCTGCTCGCACCGCCGCCACATCCACGGCTGTGATCGCGGCCATCAATCCCGCGTCCACCGCTCCAACCGTGGCACTGACGCTAGCCGGGATCAGGAGTAGCGCAACGAAAAGAAAAATAAAGCGAGGCATCAGAACCTTCCTGAAAATTCCTATAGCGATAGTGGCTCGGTCGCCTCACCAACTCGCCCGGTGCTGTCCGCGAAGTCGTCGAGGTGCACACCGACGTCGTCGAGTAGCGTGAGGTGGAGGTTCGCCATCGGGGTTAGCTCGTCGTACTTGATGTGCCGTCCACCGGGGATTTTCGATCCGGCACCGCTGGCCACGACGATCGGTAGGTTCCGGTGATCGTGGACGTTCGGGTTACCCAAGCCGCTTCCGAGCAGGTACGTCGTGTGGTCGAGCAACGTTCCGTCGCCATCCTCGGTCGCCTTCAGCTTGTCGACCATGTAGCTGAAGAGTGAAACATGGTACTGGTTGATCTTTGCCAGCTTGGCCAGCTGCTGCGGATCATTGGTGTGGTGTGAGATCACGTGATGCGGCTCCGGTACGCCGATCTGCGGATAGGTCCGTGTGCTTGCCTCACGCGCCATCTGGAAGGTGATGACACGCGTCAAATCGGCCCGCAGCGCAAGTATCTGCATGTCGAACATCAGCTTCACGTGCTCTTCCCAATCATCAGGCACACTGGTCGGCCGCGTCAGATCGGTAAGCGGCGATTCGGCCGCCGACTTTTCGGCTTGCTGGATTCGCCGCTCGACTTCTCGGACAGTGTTGAGATACTCGCTCACCTGGTTGCGGTCACCTGGACCAAGCTCGCTCTGCAGGCGCGCTATGTCATCGAGTACCCAATCGAGGATGCTTTGATCTTTCTTGAGCTCAGCCTGCCGCTGCGCCGGTGTGCCACCGTCACCGAATAGACGCTCGAAGAGCATACGCGGGTCGGCCTCTGTTGGGTTCGGTGCGGTCGCCGACGCCCACGACAGGCAATTCTGATAGACACACGCGAATCCGTTATCACAGTTGCCGACCTGTGCGATCAAGTCGGTCCCGAGTTCGAGTGACGGCAGCGGTGTGTCACCGCCGATTGCTTGAGCCGCAATCTGATCCGCCGAGATGCCATTGACATAGTCGCTGCCCTCGGTTCGCTTCGGTCGCACACAGGTTAGGAATGACGAGTTCGCTGACGCGTGGTTGCCGGAAATATGGGCGTCTTTGATTTCCAGATTGGTCATGACCGTAATGTCGTCGAGATGGTGCGTCAATTCCGCCAGTGATGGCGTCAACTCGGTCAGCTGTCCCACTTCCGTTGGCGTCCACTGTGCTGGATTCATCCCCATCGGGATGTAGACATAGCCAAGGCGCCGCGGGGCGGTTGCGGCCGTTTGTGCCAACGCGGACGCCGCCGGGACCATGGCGTCGAGCAGCGGTAATGCCAGTGTGGCACCCACGCCACGTAAGAATGTACGCCGGGGCAATGCCATCTTTTTGATAATCATGACTGTGATCTCCTCATCTGGAACGGACTGCTCTCGATAACACCAAGAACAAGTGAGGATAGACGATAGTTCTCGTCGGCTGCCCCACTAGTAATTGCTCGAATGGCCGATGCGTCGGGAGGTTCCAGACCTCGCCCCAACGCGTAGATCAACAGCTTTTCAGTCATCGTTCTCACGAAGACTTCCGGGCGCTCGAGTAGTGCGCTGCGAAGCCCCGCGACGCCGTTGAACTCCTCCCCGCCAGGGAGGCTTCCGCTCACGTCGATTGTTGCCCCGCTCTCACCGTCTCGCCACCGGCCGATTGCGTCGAAGTTCTCCATTGACAGTCCCGCAGGATCCATTATCCGGTGACACACGGCGCATGCAGGATTCTGGCGGTGGGCCTCCATCCGCTCGCGCATCGACAGGACCTTCGTTGTCGACCGGCTTTCTTCGAGCGGTGGCACGTTCGCCGGCGGTGGCGGCGGTGGCGCACCGAGGAGATTCTCCAGGAGCCACTTCCCGCGCAGTACTGGCGATGTTCGTGTTGCATAGGAGGTGACCGTTAGGATGCTCCCGTGGCCGAGGATGCCCGCTCGGGGGCCGTTCTCCGGAAGTGCAACGCGACGGAAGTGATCTCCGTAGATATTGGGGATTCCGTAGTGCTTGGCGACCCGTTCGTTGAGAAACGTGTAGTCAGCTGTGAGCAAGTCGAGGACGCTACCATCCTCATCGACGATGCTCTGGAACAGGCGCTGTGTCTCCTGGCGAAACCCCTGCCGTAGGTTGTCGTCGAAGTCCGGAAAGCGGCGTGCGTCGGGCCGGACGGCATCGAGGTTCCTGAGATGCAGCCACTGAGACGCGAAGTTCGTCGTCAGGGTCTTCGCACGAGGGTCAGCCAGCATACGGCGCACTTGGGTGGCTAGCATTGCTGGATTACTTAGCTGCCCTGCGGCTGCTACGTCCAAAAGCTGGTCGTCGGGCAAGCTGCTCCAAAGGAAGAACGACACGCGCGATGCCAGCTCAAGGTCACTCACGCGGTAGGGTGTGCCCGGGGGCAGTCCGTCTGGGTCGCGTTCGATTCGGAAGAGAAACTCTGGACTCGCGAGTAACGCTCTCAACGCGTTCTGGATCCCTACCTCGAATCCGCCATCGACGTGACCGTTACGGTAAAACGAGATGAGTTGGTCGAGTTCGTCAACCTTCACTGGGCGGCGGTACGCACGGCGGGCGAGCGAGGCAATAATCGACGTCGCGCACTCTTCTGCCTCGTCCGCAGACGCGGTCACCGGACGACACGAGAAGATGCGGGCACGACTGGGCGTTTTTCCGACTCCGGTCGGTTCGAACGGCCCGACGATCGATACGGACCGCACGGCCGGCTGCTGCCGAGGATGGCGATCCAAGTTATACCGGGCCTGATAGGGCTGTCGGGTGGTCTCAACCAGCGCGGAGTTCTTTCGGACGAACGTTGCGCCGATCGCGTGCGGCCCGGCAGTTACCGAACTGCGCACGTTGAGATGGTTGTCGATCCCGACGTCCGTGACGTACGCGGTGCCATTCCCGTCGAAACTCCTGACCCCAAGCGGCTTCATCGGGATCAACTCGAGCCGATCGTTGTCGAGAATTAGTTCTACCTGGTGAATCTCGCTCATGCCCTCGACGTTCTCGTTACGATCGCGTTGCAGGCGAACTTGAATTTCGTACTCGCCGTCGGCCGGGAACGTATGGTGGATTAGCGTTCCGCCCCGTGTGCCGAAGGGTAGCCCGTCAGCATGAGTTTCCTGGGTCCGATCGGCAGGAACGATGACGACCCGGCTTCTAGGTGCGGGCAAGCGACTACCAACCGCTAACCGACTAATCTTCTGCGCCGCAGCCAGGTAGCGCTCCATTAAGGTTGGCGAGATCGTACCGGTGTTCACGTTATCGAAACCGAAGCTGGAGTCGTCGCGCGGTAACAAGCCAGTGACATCTATCTCAAGTGCCAGCAGATCACGGATCGCGTTCTGGTACTCGGTACGATTCATTCGGCGAATCGTCTCAGTTCGGCCGGGGTCGGGGTTAGCCTCGGCCGCACGATCGAGTGCAGTCTCAAGATAGGTTATTAGGTGCTCGTACGTTTCTGCGTCTGGTCGCGGGCGCGGGCGTGGCGGCATGGCACCGGCACGTAGTTTCTTGACCACTTTTTCTAAAAGATCAAAGTGCGCCGATACGTCAGCGAGATCGACCGCTTCGAGCGAAACTCCGCCTGTCTGGAGTCGTTCACTATGGCAGGTGACGCAATATTGCTTGATCAGGGCCTGTTCCCGTAAAGCTGCCGGCGATTCGACCTCCGCGGACTGGACTTGCGGGCCGGCTGCCACAAGAGGCACGCCGAGCCACGAAACAAACAGCACCCCCGCTGTATATCGCAGAATCAATTCCCTCATTGGTTTCCCCGTCTTTGTGCAACCTCCATATAAACCTGTTATTACGTATCAGATATTACAACGTGTCGTCGTTATGGGCCACTCCCTGTGGGCAGGGTGGAAGAATTTCAACCAACCGCTTACAGTGTTGTCCGGCAGTCAATCATTCTTGATCCAGTTACCCCGCAAGCAGTTGGCGCCCTTCTCGGTAGTGGTAGTCGAGCTGTCTCTCGGTGCCGTGATGACCACCGATGTTTATGACTCGGCAATCCATACAATGTTTGTCGTTGGGGTGAGGCAGGACGGAGAGACAGGGCGCTAGACCGAGTGACTAGTCTCTCTCCCAGAGCTCAGTGCTGAAGTACTTTAGTCCAGAATCGCAGACGACCATCGCTATACTGCCCCCTTTAAGCGGCCCTTCGAGGAGTTGTAGAGCGGCTGCCAGGTTTGCGCCTGAGGAGAAGCCAGCGAAGATGCCCTCTTTTGACGCGAGCAGGTGAGCCGCGTGCTTTGCAGACTCACCCGAGACTTCGAGGTGACCGTCAATCGGCACACCTCTCATTAATTCAAGCGCGTCCATCGCGTAACCGCCGCCTTGAATGGGGTGGTCCGGACAACGGACCATTTTCCCTGCCAGTATCGCCGCATGCTCCGGTTCTACAACGTAGCATTTGATGCTCGGATTCTGTTCCTTGAGAAAACGCGTAACGCCGGCATACGTGCCGCCTGATCCGACGAAATCACAGAAGCCATCAATTCGACCATCTGTCTGTCGCCATATTTCGGGACCGGTCCCGAGGTAGTGCGCTCTTGCGTTTCCGGCTCGATTAAACTGGTCGGCACGGAATGCGTGTCGTTCCTGTGTCAGGCGTTGAGCTTCTTCTTCGACAAGCGCGAGGTCCGCGCCGCTTACCTGGCCGACCTGCGACCCGATGGATTGATCAACCAGAACCACTTCGGCGCCTAGTGATGCCATCATGCGCGCGCGTTCTTCAGAGTTGCCACGCGACATGACGGCGATAAATGGATGGCCCTTGTTCGCACAAACGATCGCAAGCCCGGTCCCCATATTACCGCTCGTCAGTTCGACGACAGTTTGGCCTGGAGTCAGGCTCCCGTCGGCTTTGGCGTCCTCGATGATCTGACGGGCCGCACGGTCCTTCTTTGAGAAGCCCGGGTTAAGCATCTCGAGCTTGGCAAACACGCGACCGGAGTAATCGGCGGTGATGCGATCCAACGCGACCAGCGGCGTGTTGCCAATTACGTCGCATGTCGAAGGGGATAACGAATCGATGTTCATTACTCCAACGGTGCTAGAGACCGTCATCTGACGGACACGGTCTTGCGATTGACGAAAGCCATCAGCCCGTCACGATATAACTCGCGGCCGTAGCCCGATGCCTTAACCCCGCCGAACGGCCGGCTGGGATCCGAGGCGACGATTTGGTTGACGAAGGTGGCACCCGCATCGAGATCGTTCGCTGCGTGCTCGATGTCCTTCGCGTCCTCGGTGAAGATCGTTGAGCCCAAACCAAATCGGGTCGCGTTGCCGAGCGCGATAGCGTCATCGAGATTCGACACGCGGAACAGCATTGCAACCGGTCCAAATACTTCCTCCGCGTAGGCTGGTGCGCTTTCCGGAACCTGTGCGAGAATACCCGGTCGATAGAAGTAGCCTCGGCCGGCGACTGGTTCGGCCCCGGTCAGCCGCGTGGCGCCTTGAGCTGTCGACTGCCGCACTTGCTCGTCGATATTGTCCCGGACCTGCGCCATCGCAAGCGGGCCGATGTCGGTATTATTCGACATCGGGTCGCCGACTGTCAGTGCCTCAAATTTCCCGACGAAACGTTCAGTGAAGTCGTCGTATACATCCGTGTGCACGATGAAGCGCTTTGCCGCGATGCAAGACTGCCCGTTGTTGACGGTCCGCCCAGTCACGGCTGCTTCGACCGCGCGGTCTAGGTTAGCCGATGGCATTACGATAAACGGGTCGGATCCACCGAGCTCAAGGACAGTCGACTTGAGGACACGGCCGGCCGTTGCGGCCACGGCGCGCCCGGCCCCCTCGGAGCCGGTCAGGGTGGCGGCCCGAACGCGCGGGTCCTCTAGCACCTTCTGCACTTTGTCCGATCCGATAAGCAATGTTTGAAAGGCACCATCCGGAAACCCGGCCCGCTCGAGGATGTCTTGGATGGCGAGGGCTGAGCGGGGCACGTTGGAGGCATGTTTAAGCAGGCCGACGTTGCCGGCGATTAAGGCCGGAGCGGCAAATCGAAACACCTGCCAGAAAGGGAAGTTCCACGGCATCACCGCCAGTACGGGTCCGAGCGGGAGATGGCGAACGAAACTCCTGGCGCCGTTACTGTCGAGCGGCTCGTCGGCAAGCAGGGTCTCCGCGTGGTCGGCATAATACCGGCAGCCCAGCGCGGACTTCTTTACCTCGGCAGCGGCCGCGGTCAGTGTCTTGCCCATTTCGGTGGTCAGTATCTCCGCCCACTGCTTGGCCTCACCCTCGAGGATCTCAGCCGCGGCGCGTAGGTGTTTCGCTCGAGTGGCAACATCAGTCTGCCGGACATGCCGGAATGTTCGGTCGGCCTTCTCGAGCGCCGCGTCAATCGCCGCATCCGTCATCGGGTCGAATCGCTCTAACAGCTCTTCAGTGGCCGGGTTCCTACTCTCGATGCCCACGCGATGCCTCCCTTTCCGTTTCCGTCGAATCTGCCGGATGACCGCGTCCGAGCAACGGCGTGGCCGGCGAGGCGACGATTGTAGTCGACCCATGGGGTTTCGGTCTTCGCTGCGGTATTTCCCCCGTTCCGACCAGACCTATAATCGTCGCAGGCTTACGGGTCATCTCTAGAGGAGGGACAATGCGTGGGTCGTCGTCAGTGTTGTGCCGCACTGACCATTGCAGCCGGGTTTCCCGGCCAGGCACAGGTCGAGCGCTTCGATCCGATCACCGACGCTATGCTCCAGGATCCGGATCCAGCTGATTGGCTCATGTGGCGTCGCACGCTCGATAGCTGGAGCTACAGTCCGTTTGACCAGATCAACCGCGACAACGTCGATATTTTTCGGATGGTCTGGGCGCGCGAGCTCGGGCCCGGGCGGCAGCAGGGCACCCCACTCGTCTACGACGGGGTGATGTAAACGGACGGTTCCGGACTTTCGACCAAGAGACTGGTAAAGTGCTGTGGGAGATCAATGTCGGCTCGCCGATCACCGGCTTTCCAGTTACCTACGCCGTCGATGGTCAGCAGTATGTCGCTGTGATTACCGGTACCGCTGACACAACATCGGCCCCCTTACGCTTGACACCGAAACTACGTCCGAGTATCGGCAACGACCTATTCGTGTTCGCGCTACCCTAAGTTGCTGACAGTTTCGCTCATTTGACGACTCGGTGGAACGGTTGATATTTTTTCTAGCTATGTTTTACATTCGATTCCATTCGCTGTTGACCACCGTGCCGGTAGTTCTGATTCTGACATTGTGTGCTGGAACGACGGCTGACTCTCTCGAGAACGAAGACTGGCCGACTTTTCGGGGTGCTGACGCTCGTTCGATTGCGGACGACGATCCACGGCTGCCTGTGACCTGGAGCACGACAGATAACGTCGTTTGGAAGACTTCGATCGATGGCTTGGGTTGGTCGTCCCCCGTGATCTGGGGCGACCGTATCTTCGTTACCGCCGTTGTCAGTGCCGGTGAGATCGAGGAGCCGCGGATGGGGCTCTACTTTCCGTACGGTTCTCCCTCGGTTGAGCCTGGTTATCCTGATCAAAAGCCAGGTGAGAAGATGGAGCGTTCCGCGAACGTTCACCAATGGTTGGTCTTTGCCATTGATTTCGAGAGTGGCGATATTGTCTGGCAGACGGAGGTTAACTCCGAGGAACCCACGTTCGATCGCCACCTCAAAAACAGCTACGCCTCTGAAACGCCGGTGACCGATGGCGAGCGGGTTTACGCGTACTTTGGCAACGTTGGTGTCTTCGCCCTTGATATGGATGGGGGCCTGGTTTGGGAGAAGCGTTTCGAGCCAAATGCGACACGCATGGGGTGGGGCACGGCGGCCTCGCCAGTGTTACACGAGGGGATGCTTTTGATCGTTAATGACAACCAAGGGCAGTCCTTTGTTGTTGCCTTGGACGCGGCCACTGGTAGAGAGCGCTGGCGAGTCGAACGTGATGAAGAGACAAATTGGTCGACCCCTTTCGTTTGGCAGAACGATGTCCGAACCGAACTGGTTACGGCCGGTAGCGGCCGGGTTCGTTCCTATGGCATCGAGACGGGTGCGGAACTCTGGAGTCTGGGGGGGATGAGCTCAATCACGATTCCCCAACCATTCAGCGAACATGGGTTGCTCTACGTGACGTCAGGCTATATAGCGGATCAATTTAGGCCGGCTTATGCGATTCGTTCTGGCGCAGAGGGTGATATCACCCTACAGGGTGGCCAACAGAGCAATACGTTTATTGCCTGGTCTGACGATAGTGCGGGTCCGTACCATCCGACTCCTTTGGTCTACGGTGACTATTACTTTACGCTGTTAGACCGGGGTTTCTTTACGGTGCACGACGCAAGAACTGGGGAGGTTCTGTTCTTCACCGAGCAACAAAAGCAAACGAAGCAACCTCGTCGCCGAATTGTTGTTGGTGCGGGAGGATTCACCGCGTCGCCGTGGGCCTATAACGGAAAGATTTTTGTGCTGAGTGAGAGTGGCGACACCTACGTGCTTGACCCCGCTGAGGACTTTGCCGTTATTGCCACCAACGCATTGGACGAGGTCGCGATGTCAAGTCCAGCGATTGCGCGGGGAAGCTTGTTTGTCCGGACTCGATCGCATTTGTGGCGACTCAGCAAAGTGCCTTGATCGATACGTGGACCACTTAAAGGCGTGGTTGGATCATTGATTTCAATCACGCCTACAGTGGTGCTCTGAGTCCCTACTCCACGCGGTCAGGGAGTGGCTTAAGGCGACGCGTCAGTGCATAGACCTGATTTCGTTCCGCTGTGAGGTTCACTCACCCAATGATTTCTCGATGACGCGGGCTCCTGTCAGCGTGCCCTCCATGCCGTAGTTTCCCTCATGGCAGGCGTATTCGAAGATGGGCAAGTCGCTCCGACGCATTGGGAGCTCTACCGTCCACGAGTCTGTCCAGGTTGTGGGGTCGGTGACCGTAAAAGTGTAGAGCAGCGTTTCTTCATTCAACCGCTGAAAGCGTTCTATCAGCTGGAGATTCTCGCTTGAGTTCCGGAAGCTAGTCTCCCGCAGGAAGTTCCTGGTTTCGACGACCAACGTGTTCCCCTCCCAATGTCCGCGGGACATACCGGTCCACTGTGGAATGGCGCTATGGTTCTCTTTATTGAGTGGAATGATACGTGGGTTGTGGACCATTTCGTTTAGCAGCGTCACGTGGTCGGCAGTCTGAAAGATCTGCACGTTCATGTTGTAGGCCGACGGCAGCATCGGCGGTCCTGAATTGAAACCAGTAATGCATCGCTCGGCAAGTGGACGATCTTCGGGGCCTTCTGAAGGTCGTTGGTTGATCCGGACTTCTTCAGCCGCTCGTTCGGCAGCCGCGTCGGTCAGTGGCGGGATCCGTCCGTTTGGCGGATCAACGACTAGGGACGTTCGACGAGTTTCGACGACAGCCGTTCCGCGGTCCCACCAAAAATCGTTATAGGCGAGGGCGAGGTCTCTGCTTTCACGTGTACCATTCACCTGACCTCGAGTTGTCGTCGTTTGTTTCTTTTCTTCGCGGTTCAGGTCGGCGTTATTGGTCTGCACCCGTGCTGCGGCATATGCCGCGACCTCTTCCTCAGAGAGGAACTCCTTGTTGGCGAATTCCTGTGGGCGTTCCAGCGTCGTGACGGTCCGGAAATCCCATACGCCACTGAAATTCGGGCGCCCGTCCAGTGTACGCAACGATGCCGAACCATGGCTAGATTGGGTGGTGGCCACAGTTGATAGGAGCAGCGCCAACACCAAGCCGTTCGCTAGAAGTACGAGGGGTCGGATGGTCATGGTCTACACCTCATGGCAAATGGGCGCCTACAGTCTATCTGAACCTCGGCGTCCACCCCCGTACCAGGGCCCGCCGCGGCGAATGCTCCCCTCGTATAATTTCCACGAGTTGGATTCCAATCCTAGGAGCTCGCCGAAAATTCGGTGGAGGCGTTCCGGACTGCCCATGAATCTCCGACCCGGCAGCACGGTTGGGTCGTGTGAGGTTGTCGCCAAGATCGATGAGGGCGGCACGGGCTGGGTGTATCGGCCCGGCGACAACGCTCAATCACCTGGGCCACCCGAGATTGGGTAATGGTGCGGGCGCTCCTCTTCGCCGGGTTGATTGTCGTCGCAGTCGGAGCGATCTTAGCGCGCCTGCGGGCAGGCGGGTTCTCGGTGAAAGTGGCCGTCAAAATAGTGGCCTTGGCGATGGGGTTCGTAGTCTCAGTCAAAATGGTGCTCGGAGGGTACCTTGCGATCCAGTCAGAGGCCGAGCCTGCGGTCATTGAGGTGCTGGGGTTTTATGCGTCAGTGGGCCTGACACTGTTTTTCGGGGTGGCAACGTTTTTATTGTGGCGGCGCGGAACCTCCGGTTCCTCTTCCAAGACATGAAGCCCCAGCCCCCGGGGTAGACGTGATCACCGAATCAACGTTACCCATAACAACGAACCGCAAGATGGCTAGCCTGCGCGGGGCAGCAGGCAAATCAGTCTCGATCCCGCAGCGCAAATACGCACAGGTTGCTCTCGAAGCTCGGGTTGAGTTCGGGGGTCAAACGAAGCTTGATCGATGAGCCTGCGTCGGTACTGACGGCAACATACTGGCGTCCGTCAACGCCGAAGCTGATCGGAAATCCGGTAACCGGTGAGCCGAGATTGATCTCCCACAGCAGTTTACCAGTCTCTTGGTCGAAAGCGAGGCACAGCCACGCACCGGAGATCCTAACCGAACACTCAACGCATTAGTCCAGAATAGTGGCTCTCGGAGCGTAGACCTGTAACCACTTCACCATGTTATTGACTGATGCTGGAGGCACCCCAAACGTGAGTTTGTCACCAGCGTTCGTAGATTCGGAGAAATGAAGCGTGTACATAGAATCGCTTCCCCTCCACCCATTTGCACTGTTTAACTGGGTAATCCTAGCCATTGCAACTGTGAAATCGTGCGACGTGTTGTTCGGGTGACGAAATTCCAGGAACTCCGTTCCCAAGGTTAATGTTGCGGGGCTAAAACCAAAACTGTGACGGTGTCTTATTCGTAGCGATACCTCAAGTGTTGTCGTAAAATTGCCGACGTTCCACGCTGCAGTCAAACGCCGGGCTTCCGCGATCTGACGATTATTCAATGCTTGTGCCACCTGGGCACGGAACAGGACCGCGCTGTGCTGTATGTCACCACTTGAATTCAACGTGGCGAGGTCAAACCACGCGTGTGCCAACACATGGTCCTGCCGGACACCATTGCCATGGCGGTACATCACCCCAAGGTTGTTCTGCGCATAGCTATTCCCCTGTTCAGCAGCTCGTCGATACCATCGGATTGCCTCGCCATAGTCCTGCGGAACGCCGTCACCGGTCGCATAGTTGACTCCAAGGTTCGTCTGTGCGTCGGCATCCCCTTGGTTTGCCGCTAGACGCCACTGTTGCATCGTTTGGGCGTTGAGGCGGCCATTGGCGTCCCGCGGCGCGATGGTTGTGGGTGGCATCGGTGGTGGGGCGCCATCGATGACCTCGCCGGGCGGAACCGCGGAAAATCCGGGTCGGCCTGTCAGCTCAGTCCCTCCGGCTGGCCTGTTCGCCGGCTGCGCAGAAGCGGTCCGTGGGCGTTCCACTGTGGGCGTCCATTGCCGGGCGAGCCCTTGCGCTTCAGCGAGTTGATTTTCGCTCATCTGGGCCTGCACCTGGGCGCGACTCTCGACGGCAACCGTTCGGTCGTTACCGGACAAACGGGCAGCTGCGATGTTGAACCACAGATGCGCGCTGACGAAATCTTGTGGCACTCCCTGCCCGATAAAAAAGGCTCGAGCTAGCGGCACGAAACTCGGTCCGTGGCCTTGATCGGCAGCTCGTTGAAACCACTGGGCAGCCTCAAAATTATTCTGTTCGACTACGGTGCCGGCGGTATACATCGAGCCGAGCATGAACTGAGCCTCGGTGTCCCCTTGTGCTGCACGGGTTTGCAGAGCCTCGGCGTCCCCTTGTCCTGACCGGGTCTGTAGAGTTGGCTCAGTTACATCGGCTGGTCTATCCGTCGAGGATGTCGTAGTGACGACTGGAGGTGCTAGTCCCGATCGGTTGTCGACTGAGAGTGCGAATGGCGCCCCTTCCATCAGTTCGGCAACAAGTTGGTCCTGTAGTGTAAAGAGGTCGTCGATCCTTCCATCGATTCTTTTCGTTTCCACGATCTTCGCACTATCAACCTCTATCACGCGCGCCGTAATGCGAATCTGCCCGTCAATTTTCTGGTAGCCACCGTCGATTAGCCATCGTGCGCCGAGGCGACGTGCCTTATCAACGGCGGCGGCCGTCTCGATGGTGGGAGACGAGCCCTCAGCCATGATGACGGACAGCCGGTCGGATTGCGCTAGGGTGGTCCTCAAAGTTTCGGCGATTCCGTTGCCGATCCAATCGTCCTCAGGTTGCTGGGTGATGTTACGGAACGGAAAGATAATCTTGGTTCCGGATCTAGCTGATTCGAGTCTTTGGGTGCTTGCAGCTATGCCGGGCTGGATGTTACGTGTGATGGCTTGAGTAGCAACCGGGCTTTGTGGTCTGCTTCCAGGCCGCTTAGTACTTGTTCGGGTAGTAGTCGTGGTTTGTGCCCTGCCTCCAAGCCACGGTGTACTCGCAGACGTCTCTACATCCTTGTTAACGCTCCCCTGCCCATATTCCACAGGGACGCCAGTGACCCGTGCAATTTCCCGCAGGACGCCACGGTAATTATTCTTGTCGAGTTTAAACTCGACCGTTCTGACCATGTAGTTCCCATCGTCGAACGAGAGTGTCATGTAGTGCTTTTGGCCCTTCAAAAAGAGACCGACGCCGAACGAAACGAGAGCCAATTTAAGACGCCGTCCTGAAATCTGTCTATAGGATGCCTCCCTAACCGCGTCACTCCGAACAGAGAAGTACTCGTTCCGTCCGTTGTTTTCCGTGAACCTAATAAGGTCTCGAGAAACAATCAATTCCCCCGTATCGCCCTTTTCTGCTCTCCTGTGCGTAGTCCTGATTTCTACTTTGTCGAACTTTACTGGTCGGAGACTGCCCACAGCCGTTTGTGCAGACAGATTCGAAGATAGGAGCAGGCAAAACATCACCACTACGGCGATTGCTCTAGGCGTCTTCAACATAGCGCACCTCAATTGACACATCGCGTTCTCTGGATCCATCGGCTCCTCAGCATCATCGCGATAGGCGAGACAAACCCACCTTGAGCTGACGTTTCCAATTATCGGTCTTACAGCATCCGAGAGGAACCATAAATAACAGAAAGAAATGGCACGCCCGGCAGGATTCGAACCTGCGACCCTCGGCTTAGAAGGCCGTCCGTCTGATCCGGCCGTGTCTGGAGCGATCCGGTTCCAGGCTCGGACCAGATAACAGGGCGTTGTTGCGCGGTTCGAAAACTGACCCGCAACGCCCCCGACCCACAGACCCGTTAACGACCGATAGCGTACGACGCCGGCCTACCAAGCTGAGTCATCTGATTGAGGATGTTACATGCGAGGATGGCCTCCGTCTCTTGCCCCGCCCGACTGCGCGCTCGAAGGCTCTCCCCGATGATCACCTTGTACCGGAAGAAGGCGTTCTCCATACGGGCCTGCTGATGGTAGCCCGAGTCCTTCTTCCACTGTCGCCGTCCAGCCTGCTGCACCTGTCGGATCGTGCGGTCGCGCGCGGGCGATCGTGGTCGCCGTCCAGACACGGTGGCTGGCCTGGTCGGTGGAATGACGACCGTCGCGCCACGCGCACCCGCAGCCTCGTAGATGCCACGCGTGTCGTAGGCCGCGTCCGCCGTGAGGCAGGAGACGTCGCCTTCGACCTGGTCGATCAGATCGAGGGCTGTCGTCGCGTCGTCAACATGCCCGCCGGTCAGGGCGTGAGCGACGATCACGCCCGATCCGTCGACGCCCAGATGAAGCTTCTTCCAGCCGCGTATCCCGCGTCCGCCATGTTTCACGGCCGCCCATTCACCTTCACCCACAGTCGAGAGCCCGGTACTGTCGACGATGAGATGTATGCCTGCGCCCGCGGGGAGGCGGCGGAGTGCAAGGTCGAGGTGCTGACCACGCCGTGAGAGAGTCGTGTGATCGGGCGCGGACAGGTCGAGGCACAGCATCCCGAAGATCGACCTCAGAAAGCCCTCCGTCTGACGAAGGGGCAGGTGAAAGATCAGGCGGAGCGTCAGCGCGGTTTCGATGGCAACCTCGGAGTACTGCAGCTGCCCTCCGCGCTTGCCGACGCCCACGGCCTCCCACGTGGCGATCGCTTCCGGCGTCAACCACAGGGTGACGTCGCCGCGCTGGACCAGTGCTCGGTCGTACGCCGGCCAGTTTCCGACGCGGTATTTCGTTTTGTACCTGGGATGCACTCTCGACTTCACGTCGAGATCATGCCCCTTCGGCCGTCACGATGGCCAGGGCCACGACGAACACTTGTTTCCGCGCACCAACGCCCTCGATCGGGGAAGCTTACGGACCGCCGGCGCCCGCCGGCGGCGGATCAAGCCCAAGGTAGACTCTCCCGGTCGCAAACAGACCGTCTGGCACCTTTTCGTGGACGCCCGCTTGAAAACCGTCGCCTCTCTCCGTATCCCATGGCTGTAAACTCACGATTGACGCGGTCCACTGGGCGCGGCGTGACGCCACGCGAGGATCGGTCTGACACGCTTACTACTGGAAAGATGTGGGCGGGGGCGATCGGCAGCACACACGAGGCGGGATCTGCCCTCTGGGGGGCCAGGATGATGGCCACGAATCCGGTCACGCTTGTCTGCTGGAATATCGAAAATAAGCATGCCTCGTGGCGGCTACTGCGCACCATGGAGGCAGACGTGGCACTGTTGCAGGAGGCGCGTCCCCCGCCGGCCGACGTAAGCATCTCCGCTCATGCCATCAATAATCCTGGGGTGTGGCCGGAGGGACGCATCGGCAAGGTCGCGGTCGTTCGTCTGAGCGATCGCGCCAAGGTGACGTTCATCGAGGAATCGTTCGCGACGGACCCGTACCTCCTCGCGGCCGCGCGAGTCCAGCCGCCACACGCCGAGGCGTTCATCGCCGTGTCGATTTGCCCGGCATACGAGTACCCGCATGCTGTCGTGCCTGGGAAAATGAAGAACGTGGACAGCTCGCTCCATCGCAGCATCTCCGACCTGTCGGCCTTCATCGGGCGGCCGCAGCAGCACCGTGTGCTTGTCGCTGGCGACTTCACGGTGACGCGCGGCCCGAGCACATACCAAAACCCTTACTGGAGCGCACGTGAACAAACCATCTTCGACAGGATGGACGCTCTCGGCCTGCAGTGCGTCGGCCCGGAGGCACCCCACGGTCGACAGGCGGATCCCTGGCCCGAGTGGTTGCCACAGGAAAGCAAGAACGTGCCAACCTTCCGCCGGATTGGGACATCGCCGGCGGACGCGGAGGCCCAGCTCGACTACGTCTTCGCATCGAAGGGCATGGTGGACGCCGTGCGCGTGCGTGCCCTCAACGCCCCGGACGAATGGGGGCCAAGTGATCACTGCCGGGTGGTTATCGACGTCGGATGACGCCGTCCGTCGTCGCGGAACGTGTGCCGCCACGGGCACACACCCGCCTCAAAGAGGCCCGATCATGGCGCTTATCGGGCAAAGATCTCCCATCACAACCCGGCCGCGCCACCGGCCGCGCTGATCAGATCCGAGACCTCCTGGAGACGTCTGCCCACCGCCTTGAGCACCGCGTCATACTCGGCGTGTGGCGGTAGATCAATAGGGACATACAGCGTTCCATCCTCCTCGAAACATTCCGATGGGGCTTTTTGCTTAAGTGGCTCAAGCGCGCGGCGAATCTCGCCGAGTGAGCGCGATTCCTCTGAACGCCATTCTTCTTGAAAAGACAGCCACAGCGGCGTATCCGGATACGAGTCCCAAGCCCAGCACATGAAATCGATGCCAAACCATGCGGCGGCGTCGGCGAGAGACAGGTACCGACCGTAACTAGTGGTCGTCGGCCTGACTGAGCCTGCTGTGCTCGCGTATTCATGCTCGACCGCGCGGGTCGTGGCGTCGTCGACAAGCCGTTGCAGGCTCAACAACCGACGCGGGACCTTGCGGTCGAGTTCGTCCAGATGGAGCGGGTGGAAGTGGAATACGTTCTCAGTCTTCATCTTGATCAGCCCTCGCAGTTGCTGGACTGCGATCGTCGTGTGCGCGTCGGTGGCGCCATCGAGGCGTGCGAGCAGGTGCGCCCAACTGGTTAGCATTAGGTGCCGCCCGCAGACCGTCATGACGCTTCTGAACGCCGCCGGCTCAGACGCGGGACGCGGGCCGTCGGCTCCAGCCCGCTGGCGCAGCTCAGCCCAGAGCCGTTCGATCCTCGAGGCGGGCGCAACGACCACGAGCGCCTTGTGCGGCGGCAGCCGCTTCAGGTAGGCGGTGGGCTGCTTCTCGGTGAGTTCGGCCCAGAACTTCGCCTCGATGAACACGCATTCCTTGTCGTGTCGATCAAACCCAACGAGGTCGGGACGCGTTTGCCCCTCACTGACCTGGGTCCGCACCTCTTCGATCGGTCCGACCTCCGCGCCGCCGTCTCGCAACACCTCCTCCAAGATGCGGCGAGTCTCCCTGGACGGTTCTGTTGCAACGTTTGGGATCACGCGCGAGAGTCCGTTGGGTGGACCTCGCTACACGGCCAATCCGAACACCTTGTGGATCAGCCGCGTCTGACCGACCACGTCGCCCTTCGCCATCCACCGCGCCTGCCCCTTGCGGAGCGCATGCATTATCTCGATACCGCGGACGGTCCGCCACGCCGTGGTGAACCGCTTGAACCCCAGCATCGGCCGGGTACGGCGTTTGATGAATCGATGGTCCTGCTCGATGACGTTGTTCAGATACTTGCATTGGCGGAGAGACGAACGTGGTCGGAAAAACCCCTCGTGTTTGATGGCCTCGAACGCGATCGGGTAAGCGGGGTTCTTGTCCACGTTCACGACGCGAGGGGGCGTCGTATGAGACGCACCGACCGTCTTGCGGAAGAACGCGATGGCCGCATTCCTGTCGCGCGTGGCCCGGAGCAAGAAATCCAGCGTGTCACCGTTGGAATCAACGCCCCGGTAAAGATAGTGTCAGGCCCCGCCGACACGCACGTACGTCTCGTCGATTCGATACGAATCCGTGGTGCGTCTCAGAAATGGCCGGCACCGCTTGTCGATCTCCGGCGCATAGCGCTGCACCCATCGATAGATCGTCGTATGGTCGACACACAGGCCCCGCGCGCGCATCATGTCCTCGAGGTCGCGGTAACTCACGGCATACCGCAAGTACCACCGAACACACAGGAGGATGAGTTCTGGTTCGAACTGACGCCATTGGAACGGATTGTCGCTGGGCATGATGGGGATCCGGTCCAGTCGTTGTCAAAGACCGTCCATCTTGAAGTCGCCGGCCCGAAGTTGCAACAGAACCCCCCGCAACCGCTGCAGGTTCTGGCCCAGGCGATACCGGGGGTGGAGGCATTCAATCCATTCGACCACCCAGACGCCCAGCGACGCTTCCGCGTGATGACCAACGTCGAAGAACTCGAACGCGCGCTGGAGTTTCCCTGGGATAAATGGTCGGTCTTTCTCCATCCCGAACAACGTCAGTTTGTCGAACAGACCGCCAGCGGCCCCGCGCGCGTTTCCGGCTCGGCTGGTACTGGGAAAACTATCGTGGCACTTCACCGGGCACTGACGCCCCTATATGTCAAGACACTCCTTCAGGCGGCCTGGATGATCTCTTGACGAGCGCGGAAGTCGGTCATGACGCGCTGGTAGATCTCTCGCGCGAGGAAGCGTTTCAGGCAGCGGATGATGTCGCGTTTGGTCCGGCCAGCGGCGATGCGTCGGGCGACGTAGTCGCGGGTCGGTTGGTGGAATTGCATCCGGACGATGACGGCTCGATAGAGGGCCGCGTTGGCGTGTCGGTGGCCGCCTCGATTGAGGCGGTGCCGCCCGGTGGTCATCCCAGACGAGGCCGGGATCGGGCAGGCGCCGCAGAGCTTCGCGAAGGCGGCCTCCGAACGAATCCGGTCGGGGTTATCGCCGAAGATGATCAACAGCTCAGCCGCGGTGTGGGCGCCCACACCGAAGCCCTCGCAGAGGGTCGGTGATGTCGCGGTGGTGAGACGCGCGAGGTACTGGTCGTGCAGCGCGATTTCCTCGGCGAGAGCCATCCACCGACGGGCGAGCGACCGGAGGGTGTGCTTGGCGGACGCGATGGGCGTGTCGATGGGGCCCGGTCGGAGTCCGGCGCAGCGCGTGAGCAGGCCGTGATCGGTGAGGTCGTGGAGGGCTTCTCGCAGGACGGGCGGGGCCTGCACGATGATCTGCTTCAGCGTGTTCATCGCCGTGGTGCGCGCTTTCATGGCGGTATCCCGTGTGATCTTGAGCTGGCGGATCATCTCGACGGCGCCGTCCGCGGTCTTGGGGATGGCCGTCGACTGCCCCGCGAGCAGGGACCGCGCCGCCACCTCGGCGTCGATGGTGTCGGACTTGCCGGCGGCGCGGCGTGTACGGCGGTCGCCCCGATTCACTTCCACGACATGATGCCCGGCTCGGCGGACGGCCCGTGCCAGGCCAGCGCCGTAGCTCCCGGTGCCTTCGATCCCGAACGCCTCAATCCGCCCGTGTGTCTCGGCCCACGTGACCAGAGCCTCGTAGCCACCCGAGTCCACTACGAACGCGTGATCGCCCAGACGGATCCCCCAGCTGTCGATTGCCACCGCGACGTGGACATGCTTATGCGTATCAACACCGACGATCACCGTCCGCGCTTCGGGCGGCGTAGTTATGCGGTTGGTCACGGGTGGCCTCCTCGGATTGCGGCCCCGAGCTGGTCCGGGTGGGCGGACAGGACTGTGACGGGCCGTGGGTACAGCAGGCCCCTATTGGGTCACGGCCCATCCGGTCAGCTGGCTGCCGTACGAGTTGCCAGCGGGCGATGACCGACAGGTCAGTAGCCAGGACCGTAGGTCAGTCAAGTTAAGGGTCAGGCCATCACTCACCGGCACCCACCGGTGTCACAAGTGACCCCGTCAGGTGCGTTTAATCGGCCGACCGCTCATGCGGCCTCCCGGTGGTAGAAATTGAGCCATCCGCTCAGACGCTCCCGCCGCTGCACGTCGGCGGCCAGGCTCACCGGCGGTGGCGGTCGTTGCAGGAGCTGGTTGTCGAGTCCCTGGTGGTTTCGCTCGCGCTGGTCGTGGTCGACGTACTCGCCCACGAGGAGACGCAGGTGCCCTTCGCCGAGGGGGACGACGCGACTGAAACACTCCTCTTGAATAGAGCGGACGAACCGCTCGGCATACGCGTTGAGATTGGGACTCTTCGGCGGGAGACGGATCGGCTGGACACCCCCGCCCTCCAGGATCTCGCCAATCCCCCGCGTGGAGAGCGGGTCGCGGGCGTGAATCAGATAGCGGGCGCGGCGCAAGCAGCCATCGACCGGGTCCGTCACATTGCGGGCCCTCTGCTCCATCCACGTGCCGTACGGCTGCGGATGGATCCCGGCGATGGGCACGCGGCGGGACTGCAGCGCGATCACGAAGAAGACCAGGTACCGCTGGAGCCCGGCCAGCGTGAGCACCTCGACGGTGAACAGATCGCAGGCCGTGCGGCCCTCCCAGGGCGCCTGCAGGAACGTCTTCCAGGGCATGCGCCGGCTCCGCTCGGGAGCCGGGTCGATCCCGTGGTCGTGCAGGATCCGCTTCACCGGGGTCCGAGCGATCTCGTGGCCGAGGTTCGAGAGCGCCCCGCGGATCCGTGTGTCCCCCACTGGGGATGCTCGACCGCCATCCGGACCACGAGCGCGGCCACGTCACGGCGCGTCATCGGCCGGCCTCGACCGCGGCGGGCGCTGCCGTCGTATGTCTGGGCGATCAATCTCCGGTACCAGCGGAGAATCGTGTCAGGCGTGACGATGCCGGCGACCTGCATCACGACGCGCCGGCCGAGTTGCTGGCCGCGCACGGCGCGTCGACGGCGTTGGGCATCGGTCCGGCGAAACGGCCGAGGGCCCAGGTGCTCCCGGAGGACCCGATTCTCCTCCCGGAGATACGCGATCAGATCGTCTTGGGGGCGGTTCACCCAGCCAGCGCACGTGAGAACGAGGAACTGGAGCGCAGGCGGCATGGCCTGAGATGACTTGGAAGACTCGACCAGCACTGACCGGACCTCGGCCCATTAAACGCACCTTACGGGTTCGGGCGGTCAAGTGCGGCGTCACAATGCTAACGTGCACCGAACCACTCGATTGCCAACAATGTGCTGCCACAGGGTCGAGTACAGAGAGTGCGTGATGCAATGGCTCCGACGTCTCGTGATCGTCAACCTCCTAGGTGTGACCGCAGTTGTTCTCCCCGCGCAACAGGAAGCCGAGACACTCATACGCGGTGGTTGGTGAGGTCGTCACCGCTGACGGCCGACGCCTGGCGGACGTCCGCGTTGTCGGCGCGACGATCGCCGAGATCGGAACGGGACTTGTCGCGCGTGACGTGCACACGCAGGAGATCGACGCTCGTGGTCGGCTCATCTTGCCGGGTGGTATCGATCCTCATGTACACCTCCTCGGCCCTGCTCGCGTCGACGACTACGGGACCGGTTCCGCGGCGGCCGGCGTTGTTGCGCGGTTCGAAAACTGACCCGCAACGCCCCCTACCCACAGACCCGTTAACGACCGATAGCGTACGACGTCGGCCTACCAAGCTGAGTCATCTGATTGAGGATGTTACATGCGAGGATGGCCTCCGTCTCTTGCCCCGCCCGACTGCGCGCTCGAAGGCTCTCCCCGATGATCACCTTGTACCGGAAGAAGGCGTTCTCCATACGGGCCTGCTGATGGTAGCCCGAGTCCTTCTTCCACTGTCGCCGTCCAGCCTGCTGCACCTGTCGGATCGTGCGGTCGCGCGCGGGCGATCGTGGTCGCCGTCCAGACACGGTGGCTGTCCTGGTCGGTGGAATGACGACCGTCGCGCCACGCGCACCCGCAGCCTCGTAGATGCCACGCGTGTCGTAGGCCGCGTCCGCCGTGAGGCAGGAGACGTCGCCTTCGACCTGGTCGATCAGATCGAGGGCTGTCGTCGCGTCGTCAACATGCCCGCCGGTCAGGGCGTGAGCGACGATCACGCCCGATCCGTCGACGCCCAGATGAAGCTTCTTCCAGCCGCGTATCCCGCGTCCGCCATGTTTCACGGCCGCCCATTCACCTTCACCCACAGTCGAGAGCCCGGTACTGTCGACGATGAGATGTATGCCTGCGCCCGCGGGGAGGCGGCGAAGTGCAAGGTCGAGGTGCTGACCACGCCGTGAGAGAGTCGTGTGATCGGGCGCGGACAGGTCGAGGCACAGCATCCCGAAGATCGACCTCAGAAAGCCCTCCGTCTGACGAAGGGGCAGGTGAAAGATCAGGCGGAGCGTCAGCGCGGTTTCGATGGCAACCTCGGAGTACTGCAGCTGCCCTCCGCGCTTGCCGACGCCCACGGCCTCCCACGTGGCGATCGCTTCCGGCGTCAACCACAGGGTGACGTCGCCTCGCTGGACCAGTGTTCGGTCGTACGCCGGCCAGTTTCCGACGCGGTATTTCGTTGTGTACCTGGGATGCACTCTCGACTTCACGTCGAGATCATGCCCCTTCGGCCGTCACGATGGCCAGGGCCGCGACGAACACTTGTTTCCGCGCACCAACGCCGGTCCGCAATGGTCCGTGCGCCGGGATTGAAACGCCGGCGCATCTCCTCCCACAGATCGGGATCGCACGCTCGGAACGCCGGGTTCTGCAGGTAGGCGACGTGCTTGCCGTCACTGCTGGTCGTCTCAAGGGTGGTTCGCCACCACAGGACTCCAAGCCGCAGATTGGTCACGCGATGGATGTGGCGCAAGAGGCCCAGCTTGCCGAAGTCCCCGACGTCAAAGGCATAGCAGTCCTGCATGCGGGTGGATCGTAGGCTGAGAGTCGCGCCGCGGGAAGGGGACTCCGAAAGAGCGCACGAGGTTTGGGGTGGGCGAGAGCCTATCAGGCCCAAGGACGCGGCGGGCGTGTCGCCAGTGGTGGGACTACCGATCCAGGCGTCTATTGGATTGCTGCTCCGCGATCCACGTCTCACTCATGGCACCAAGCTCCAACAGCGTGCCGGTTCGCGAACGCCGCCTACGCTCCACCACGAGTCCGACGGCAACGATCCCCGCCAGCAACGCGATGACGATCCCAATGGCCACAGGTCCAAGTCTACTCGCTCCCACTGAACTTGTTCCTGTGCCTTCACTTGTCGTCCTCATCGGCGCCGAGCGTGTCACCCCGCCAGTACCGCTCCTCGATCTCCTCGATTTCCTCTTCGCTGAGCCCGAAGTAGTGGCCGACTTCGTGAATGAGGGTCTCGCCGATGGCAGCGCGAATCTCGTCCTCGGCTTCGTGGTCTTCTTCGATGGGACGCTGGAACAGCGTGATGCAATCGGGGAGCGCATTGCCGTGCTCCCAGGTGCGTTCCGGCAGCGGAATTCCCTGGTACAGACCGTAGAGCGACTCCGGCGGGTCGATCTCCATCTCCGCGAGGAGTTCCGCGTTGGGCTCCTCTTCGACCACCAGCGCGAGGTTCTGCATCTCACGCCGGAAGCGTTGAGGAATCAACATGATCGCCTCAACGACGAAACGTTCGAACTCGGCGCGGGTCATGGTGTGTCTTGTCCGGCAGGCCCCCTGTCCGGGGTCACGATGGTGACCACCTCCTCTGCAGGCGGGCGCGGCCCAGGCGATGGCCGAGTACGGCGAGCCGGCGGCGCTGGTCGTCGGTGAGTCGGAGCGGCCGGTGGTCGAGCTGGGCCCGCAGCGTGCGGTTCTCTCGAAGGAGAGAGGCGAGGGCCTCGGTCTCGCGTTGGTAGAACCAGGCGCTTCGGGCCACGTCGAACCAGCGCAGGGCCATCGGATCAACCATGTCGCGGAGGATAGCCGAAATGCCCCGATTCTTGAGTTCGGCCGAATCATGGGACACGACGGGTTTGAGGTACACCCGCCGGGGCGGGAGTGATTGCACGCCGTCGTCGGGGAGACAAATCGCCTGACAGTTGCCATGGTCGTGAGGGCACCCTCAGTGGCGGTGATCTGGTGCTTCCGCAACCAAGTGTTGGTCGCCGCCCGGTAACCCGTCTGTGTGCTAGAGTTTGTGCCCGATTTCGAGAGACGCAGTTCTTTCGTCGACAAAGGCCAATCCGAATGGAAGAATCGCAGATGTCCCAATCCCGCATGTTCGGTCCATGGAAGCGTCGGTGCCGGGAACTTCGTCAGCCACGGTTTCTACCGAACGAGATCCGGGAAACGCCGTCGATATCGGTGCGTCGGGTGCGGAAAGACGTTCTCGTCGACGAACGGCACACCCTACTACCGTCTCCAGCATCGGCGCGCGACGTTCGACACCGGCGTTGTTGCACGAATCGTGACTGGCCCGCACGATGCCCACCGACAGGATCCTCACCTGTCGAGGCGATACGACACGGGTCGGCCGAGGGCGGTCATCCGAGTGAGGATCGCACAACCGAGGACGACCGCACTCCCCTGCCCGGCTGGGCTCCGGGCCCGGAGGCCATCTCCGATAATGGACGTGTATCGGAAGAACGTGTTCTCCACCCGGCCCTGACGATGGTACCCTGACACCTGCTTCCAGCGGCGCCGGCCGAGCATCTTCACCAACATGATCGTCCGATCCCGCGCGGGCGACCGCGGGCCGTGACCAGAGACGTTCGCCGTCCTGGCCGGTGGGATGACGACCGTCGCACCCCGCGCCGTCGCCGTTTCGTAGACGGCGACCGTGTCAGAGGCGGCGTCAGCGGTGACGCGCACGAGAGGGCCCTCGACCGCAGTGAGCAGATCCACGGCGGTGGTCGCATCGTCACCCGTCTTCTCGGTTAGCGTGTGGACACGGATCACACCTGACTGATCGACGCCACGGTGGAGCTTCCGCCAGCCACGCCGGCCGCAACCACCGTGTGTCGCGGCCGCCCACTCCCCTGCCCCGACGATGGACAGACCCGTACTGTCACGCACGAGATTAAGGCTCTCGCCGGGCGGGACCGGCCGCAGACGGCGCCGCAGATGCTGACTGCGCCGAGAGAGCGGCGTCTAGTCGGGAACGGAGAGGTCGAGACGCATGATCCCGAACAGCGCGTGCAGGAACCCTTCGGCCTGGCGCAGCGGGAGATGGTAGATGAGCCGCAGGGTCAGAGCGGTCTCGATGGCGAGATCCGAGTAGCGCCGCTGCCCACCCCGCCGGCCGCTCCGCCTGGCCGTCCAGGCAGCGATCGCTTCCGAGGACACCCACACCGTCACATCGCCGCGGCGAACGAGGGCCTGGTTATAGGCCGGCCAGTTCGCCACGCGGTACTGCGTCTTATACGTGGGATGGACCTTCGACTGCATCCCGGTAGTGTGGCTCCTGCGGAGGGTCACGAGAAGTGCGGGCCACGCCGCCCCACCCACAGTGGTTCTTCATGCAACAACGCCGCGCACTGGGAGGGCCTGGCGGCCTGCGATCTGTTCACCGTCGAGGTGTTGACGCTGGCGGGGCTCAGGCGGTACCTCGTCTTCTTCGTGATCGCGCTGAAGACCCGCCGTGTGCACATCGCCGGGATCCACACGCAGCCGGGCGGCGCGTGGATGGAGCAGCAGGCCCGCAATGTGACCGACCCGGTCGATGGCTGTTTGCGCAGGGCGCGCCATTTGATTCACGACCGCGATCCCCTCTATACGCGGGTCTTTGGCGAGATCCTGGAGAGCGCCGGTGTTCAGCCGATTCGGCTGCCGCCGAAGAGTCCCAATCTCAACGCCTATGCCGAGCGGTTCGTCAGGTCGATCAAAGAGGAGTGTCTCACACGCGTGGCCCCGCTCGGCGAGGGGCATCTGCGTCGTCTCGTCTACGAGTACAGAGAACACGACCATCGCGAGAGAAACCACCAGGGACTCGACAACCAGCTCCTGCAACGACCACCACTTCCGCGAAGGCCGGACGCCGACGTTCGGCGGCGGGTACGCCTCGGAGGATTACTCAGTTTCTACAATCGAGAGGCCGCATGAGGGGTCGACCGATTAAACGCACCTTACGGCGTTGGGCATCGGTCCGGCGAAGCGGCCGAGGGCCTAGGTGCTCCCGGAGGACCCGATTCTCCTCCCGGAGATACGCGATCAGATCGTCTTGGTGGCGGTTCACCCAGCCAGCGAACGTGAGAACGAGGAACTGGAGCGCAGGCGGCATGGCCTGAGATTACTTGGGAGACTCGACCAGCACTGACCGGACCTCGGCCCATTAAACGCACCTTACGGGGTGGGGACCCGCTGCAGTGGACCACCCGCAGGCCGGGCCCCCACATCCTCAGTGATTTCGTCAGGCTCGCCGACGGGGATGGGCCGACGATCCGCGCCTACGCACGTCGTTGGGGCATCCTGGGCATCTGTGAACATGGGCTGCCCTCCTCTCACTTGGGCAACGAGGACGGCACGCGGCGCTGTCGGCCCTTATCCCGCAGGGAGGATCCCGCGTGGCGCTTCGACGGGTGGGCGCCGCTCGAACGGTGGCGGCATTTCGCGCGACAGGCCCGGGCAATCCTGGACCTCGCGGCGAGCTTGCATGCCGACCAGCCGAGGCAGCCCGAGGACTGGCAGGTCGTCGTCCAACACCGGAAACAGCCCGTCCCGTGGTGGCGCCCGTCGGTGGAGGCTGAATGGATCCTCCTCTCCTCTGTGGTCCAGGAATGGATCCGGATCGGGGATGTCAGGCCGGTCATGGCGCGGGGCCCGACTCAGGGACGCCAGGTGGAGTTCGGCTCCAGTGCCGGGGGCACGTGCCTCTTCGGGACCTTGGCCTGTCAGTTGCTGTTCACGATCACACGGGTGACCAGTGTGGCGGTGTGCTCCGCGTGTGCCGCGATCTACACACCCACACGGCGGCCGCGGCCCGATCAGCGGCGATATTGCCAGTCGTGCCGCGCCGGCGGAGTGCCCCAACGCGATGCGCAGCGGGATCGGCAGCGCCGACGACGGGCAGCGCTGCCGTCGACCGACCGGACGTAGTCCTGCCCGCTGGGTGAAGGGCCTAGAGAGGGGCCGCTACATGATCGGGTCGACGACCTGGACGACTGTACGCATGGCATGACACCACGGAGTCGCCTCTTCGCGATCGGTGGCTCGGTGCCGGAGAGGTTGATGGCGTTGGCGGGGGTTCCTCCGGTAGGACGAAGTTGCCGAAGACGGGTGCCCCACCGATCGTTGTTTGGTCCGCGTCCCCGGGAATGCAGGTGACCGTGGCCGTGAACCGAACGGACACCGGCTCGCCGTTGAGCAACGTCGGTTCGTACTCCCACGGGCTCACAGTGTCGACCGCTGCAACGTCGAATCCGTCGTTCCCCCTCAGGCGACCGGAGGATTACGCCTGCGACCAGGAGGAGGACGGTCGCGATTTGCCGAAGGAGTTTCCCGTGCACCGGGCCTGACGGTCCCCGAACCCATGCGTGACAAGTCCGTTGACAGCGCCGACGTGCTCGACGCCCTGGTCGCCGCGATCATCGCCCGCATGCTAGCGGTCGGATTGTGTGAGCCGGTCCCGAGTGAATCTCTTGGTGCAGCGAGGCGAGAGGGATGGATCCACGTGCCGCGGTCGGACAGCCTATCGCGGGTCCTTTCCCTACCACCGCAAGAAGTGTAGCGCGGCGATCGGTTATCGCATGTGAGGCGATGAAACGGCGAAGTGCGGCAAGAATCGGCGTGAATTCGCGAGATTCAGACCATCGAGGCGGCGTGGGTGATAACCGTCTATTGATAACCGATCCGACAGCGGGCCTTCTAAGCCGAGGGTCGCAGGTTCGAATCCTGCCGGGCGTGCCATTTCCCTAAAGAATTCGCCGATTGTGCCCTCTGCCTGGGCACTGGGGGCGAAGGTTCAGGCGAACAGAGTGACCGGTCGTCCCCACAGATTGGCTGACTGAAGTACGCCCCGCGCCACCCCCGCGCTTCACAACGGCCGGCGCCGATGGCATGGTGTGACGTCGTGGAGCCCCGCACGCTGCGTGACTGCCGGATCGCGCTGGGCCAGTCGCAGGCGGCGTTCGCGGCGATGCTCGGTGCGTCTCCCGAGTCGTACCGGACGTGGGATGCCGGGCGACGGGCGACGCCGCTGAAGATACTCGCGCGAGCCAAGGCGCTGGCGACGCATCGCGATGACCATGCGCTCCTTCCGTTACCCGTGCTCGCGCTGCTCATCGGCGTGCACGTCAAAACGCTGCGATCAGCGGCCCGAGACGGACGCCTGCTGGTCACCTATGACACGCGGACGACCTTTCGCCGCCTCCGGGCCCGCGCGACTCCCGCCGCGGCCAGGGCGTTTCGGCGGTCGTACTATGGCCGACCGGTTCAGCCGATTGATCGTCGCGCGCCATTGACGTGGGCCAGTGTGCCCGACGACTACGCTGAGCAGATCCGCGCGCTTCGTCGCGCACGTGGGTTGAGTCAGGCGCAATTGGTCACGCTGGTGGGCGCAGCGCGGAAGACCGTCGTCTATCAATGGGAGGCGCGCAAACGCACGCCGTCGCCCCTGTTCTGGCAACGCCTCACCACGCTCTTCACGACAGCGGCCAGCCCGTGACAACAGGATCGGCGTCAACCAAGCCCAGCGTGCAGCCCTGATTGGCGCAGCGAACAACACCGTCGTCTATCAGTGGGAGGCGCGAACACGGGTGCCCCCTCTGGTGCGCCCGGGCGCTCGCCACGTATCGCGATGATCACGCGCTCCTTCCGTTACCCGTGCTCGCGCTGCTCATCGGGGTGCACGTCAAGACGCTGCGGTCAGCGGCGCGGGACGGCCGGCTGCCGGTGACCTATGACACCCGGACCACCTTTCGCCTGCCTTGGTGCACAACTCGCGATCTCGGTCAATAATTGCCCTCCACCCCGAGATCCGAGGTCCCGCATGACGAGTTTCAAGCGCACCCAGCGGAAGTACGTCCAGAAGGCCTACCGTGTCCGGAATTGGCGGGAGTACGAGACGGGTCTCCGCGCTCGCGGGAGTCTGACCGTCTGGCTCGGACTCACCGATGGCAAGCTCGCCAACTGGAACTCGCCGAGGCCGACGCGCAGGAAGCCAGGCCGACAACGCAAGTACTCGAACCACGCCATCGAGACGACGGTCACCTTGGGCTTGGTGTTTGGCCTGGCGTCCAGGCAGACTGAGGGCTTCCTGCGCTCGCTGCTGACGCTCCTGAATCTGGACAACGACGTGCCCGACCACAGCACGATCTCGAGGCGCAAGGCGAGGCTGGGGAAGGTTGCTTCCTACGAGAGGCGAACCGTGAAGCCCGTCCACCTCCTCATCGACAGCAGCGGTCTTTCAGTGCACGTCGGCCAGTTGCGCACTCCGCCGAAAGCCAGGGACTCCCGCAAGCTGCACCTCGCTGTGGATGAGCAACCCAGTGACGTGGTCGCCTGCGAGCTCACGAACAAGCGGGCTCAAGACGCTTCCCGGGTGGCGTCACTCGTCGGCCAGATCGAGCGTCCCATCGCCTCGGCCAAGGCCGACGCCGCGTACGACACCGGCGACGTCTATAAGACGCTGGAGAATCACCGTGCTCATCGATCGCCGAAGGTGCTGATACCGCCACGAAAGGGCGCTCAGCTCGCGCTCGACTCCGCGGGCACGCGACAGCGGAATCGTAACATCCGAGCACGATCACGTGTTGGGAAACGAAAGTGGTACGTCGCATCGGGCTACAGCAGGCGCAGCAAGGTGGAGACGACGTTCCACCGCTACAAGGCCATCCTGGGCTCAGCGATGCGAGCGAGGGGACTGGCGTCCCAGAGAGTCGAGGTGCGGTTGGGGTGCAAGATCCTGAACACCATGACGGCGCTCGGGATACCCGATGGCGAGATGATCGGATGACCGGCAGGCGGAGTCACGGGAGACTCTCAGCCCTCAATGGAGTTGTGCACCAAGGCAATGGTATGCTGCTTATTTGATGCGTCACCACTTCGAACTCCGGATCGTGGCCGCGGTCATCGTGCTGGCGGCGTCTCTACTGTCTGCCGTCCGTTGTAGCGGCGGAGCGTCGGGTCCGCCGGTCGCGACCGTCAACCTGCGCCTGGATCGCGCGACCGTTCCGATCGGTGGACCGCTCGAGATGACGTTTCGATTCGATGTATCGCCGGACCTCGAGCCGATGACGGAGGACTACACCGTCTTCGTCCATGTGCTCGACAACAGCGGCGAGCAGCTCTGGATTGACGATCATCCGCCGGCAACACCGACGAGCGAATGGGAGCCGGGACAGACCATCGAGTGCTCGCGCCGAATCATGGTGCCGCTTTATCCGTACATCGGCGAAGGAGAGATTGCCGTCGGGCTGTACCTGCCATCCACGGGTGAGCGGTTGGTGCTCGCGGGCGACCATATTGGCCAGAACGCCTACCGGACCGCCTCCATCACGTTCACCCCGCAGCACGAGAGCAGCTTCCTCGTCTACGAGGACGGCTGGCACGGGGCCGAGTTCCCGCCCAACAGCCAAGCCTCCTGGCACTGGACTACCGGCCACGCGGGGGTCTCGTTCCGGAATCCCAGGGGCGACGCTCGCCTGATACTGGAGGTGGCAGGACGGCCCAACGTGTTCGAGACGCCACAGCAGTTCAGTCTCCGGATCGGCGAACAGGTGCTGGAGGAGCTGTCTCTCGATACCCCAGCGCCCGTGATGATTGATCGAACGCTCACGGCGACCGAGCTCGGATCCGACGACGTGGTCCGACTGGAGTTGCTCGTCGATCAGACCTTCATCCCTTCCGAGTTGGGCGCGGGGGACGACGCGCGCGAGTTGGGCGTACGTGTCCTGACCGTCTACGTCGAACCGATATAAGCAGAACGTGCGCTGCGCCTGCCGTTTGAATGCGGCTCGTCGCCGGTGAGTCTGTTCCGGCCCGTCGTGCTCCACCAGAACCCAAGTACGGCGGCAAAAAGCGGTTACCACGGCTGTAGCGCCCCAGGGTTCTTGGACAGTGGTTTGAAGGTAATCACTTCTACGCGGCCGCGTCCAGCCCGTCGAAATCGCGTCGCACTTGGGCTGGACTCCGATAGTCGTACTTCGCCAGCATCCACTGTTCGTTGTACGTCCGCTTGAACGCGAGCAAGGCCAGGCGGAGGTCTTCGATGGTCTCGAAGCTCCGCACTCACAAGAGATTCTCCTTTCACGTACGGATGAAACGCTCCGCGACCCCGTAAGGTGCGTTTAATCGGCCGACCGCTCATGCGGCCTCCCGGTGGTAGAAATTGAGCCATCCGCTCAGACGCTCCCGCCGCTGCACGTCGGCGGCCAGGCTCACCGGCGGTGGCGGTCGTTGCAGGAGCTGGTTGTCGAGTCCCTGGTGGTTTCGCTCGCGCTGGGAGTGGTCGACGTCCTCGCCCACGAGGAGACGCAGGGGCCCTTCGCCGAGGGGGACGACGCGACTGAGACATTCCCCTTGAATAGAGCGGACGAACCGCTCGGCATACGCGTTGAGATTGGGACTCTTCGGCGGGAGACGGATCGGCTGGACACCCCCGCCCTCCAGGATCTCGCCACAACCCCGCGTGGAGAGCGGGTCGCGGTCGTGCATCAGATAGCGGGCGCGGCGCACGCAGCCATCGACCGGGTCCGTCACATTGCGGGCCCTCTGCTCCATCCACGTGCCGTACGGCTGCGGATGGATCCCGGCGATGGGCACGCGGCGGGACTGCAGCGCGATCACGAAGAAGACCAGGTACCGCTGGAGCCCGGCCAGCGTGAGCACCTCGACGGTGAACAAATCGCAGGCCGTGCGGCCCTCCCAGGGCGCCTGCAGGAACGTCTTCCAGGGCATGCGCCGGCTCCGTTCGGGAGCCGGGTCGATCCCGTGGTCGTGCAGGATCCGCTTCACCGGGGTCCGAGCGATCTCGTGGCCGAGGTTCGAGAGCACCCCGCGGATCCGTGTGTCCCCTCACTGGGGATGCTCGACCGCCATCCGGACCACGAGCGCGGCCACGTCACGTCGCGTCATCGGCCGGCCGCGACCGCGGCGGGCGCTGCCGTCGTATGTCTGGGCGATCAATCTCCGGTACCAGCGGAGAATCGTGTCAGGCGTGACGATGCCGGCGACCTGCATCAAGACGCGCCGGCCGAGTTGCTGGCCGCGCACGGCGCGTCGACGGCGTTGGGCATCGGTCCGGCGAAGCGGCCGAGGGCCCAGGTGCTCCCGGAGGGCCCGATGCTCCTCCCGGAGATACGCGATCAGATCGTCTTGGTGGCGGTTCACCCAGCCAGCGAACGTGAGAACGAGGAACTGTAGCGCAGGCGGCATGGCCTGAGATTACTTGGGAGACTCGACCAGCACTGACCGGACCTCGGCCCATTAAACGCACCTTACGGGGTGAGCGCAAACGCTTTTTCGTCGCCGCTCGGGTCGTCCTCGCCGACACTGGCGAAGGCCTGATACTCGTCGCAGAGAAAGACGGCCGGCCGGACGTAGCGGCCGGGCGCGGCTTGCATCGTCGCCGGCCGGCGCAACAACGATTGAAGCCACGCATTTTTGAGCATGACGCCGATCGCCCGGGCGAGCGCCGGGTTGGTGCCGGCGGGCATGTTGAGGGCCAGCACCTTCCCGCGCTCGATCAGCGCATCGAGGGGCGGCAGATCGACGCCTTTCATGGCGGTCGCCGCGAGCGGCGTGGTGGCAGTGCCGGGCGCGTCGTCGGCCGGGACGTGGAACCGTCGCGCCTCGGCCGCGGCCGGGCACAACACGCGAGCCACGGACGACACGTCGAACAGGCTGAGGAACACGGAGACGCCTTCCACGATGCTCGACCGGATTTTATTGTCGAGGGTGTTCCAGTTGTGGACGTACTAGCGATGCACGGCTTCGACGCGGAGCCGGATCTCCTGCGCGCTGGTACTCTCAACCCGCTCATGCGTGTGCGTGATGTGGTGTTCTTTGAGGTACGTGAACACGGCCGGTTCCGCGCGCGCCTGGAAGCGGAACAGGTCGGCCGGGTCCGGCTTGAAGCCGAAGGCGCGGAGCGGGTCGATGTGGTCGCCGGCTATCGCGTCAGCCGAGACGCTGATCCACTCGTCGGACATCTCCGCCGCGTAGGTCTGCGCTTGTGTGATTTTCTGCGCGAACAGCGCCTTGTCGATGGCGCAGTGGTACACGTCGCGCAGCGTCACCCATCCGCCGGGCAGCACGCGGTGCAGCTCGATGATCCAGCGGACCAGATTCGTGTAAGCCTGTTGCTAGAACGGTTCTTTGCCCTTGCCGAAGAGTTGATTGAGGAGGGACGCGACCGTGTAGGCGAGCGAGTACGCATCGAGCCAGATGGCACTCAGCGGGTTCCACGTCAGCCGGCCACTGCATCGTCGTGGCGCTGCGCCTCGATAAAACGGGCGCCAAACACCCGCTGTGCTTCTGGGAAGGGTCAGCGGTGACGATGGTGCCCTGCAGCGTTGATCAGCGCGTGGTCGTCTCTGCGGTCGAAGATCTCAAGCCGTCCACACACGGTCTTCAACGCCTGCGGACATCTAGGGGGATACGATGAGGGGAAGCGATTACAGCTGAAGTTGTAAGGTATTGCTATAGAATGAGTTATCGTGCATCTATGGCAGACTTGGCGCCTACCTCGGTGGGGAACACACGCACGGGGTGGCATGACGCAGCGGTAGAGTCTCAGACTAGTGAACCGTCCTTATGGATAGCCGAGTAGACTTACTCTAAGAGATGGAGAATACAGCTCCACGCCAGTGAAGATTAGATTGAACTCGTTTAGCGCGTCGCCTTCCTGGACAGGGTACCGCGGCCCATAATCACGTCGCCTTTAGTCTCGCACGATATTTTATCTTCAAGTCCGCACACATCGCCTGTTCCAACCGCACGTGAACTTTGTGGGTATTAAGGTACCGTTGCGTCCTTAGTGACAGCACTCTTTCTAAGAACGGATATCTATACTTCGCCAACATTGACTTTAGCAGTTCGTGATCCGACGCGCGATGCCGAAATGGCGCTGGCCTGTGGTTCACGCCGGCTTCCGGGCATCCGCAATCGAAAGACTACCTGCCCGCAGTGACTGGCCTTGCTCGTTTCTTCTTGGGTGTTGATCCTACGATTGACACCTATAGCAGTGAATCCAGGCTGAACGTGAGGCCGATGCTGCCCCGCACGGCCGCTTTGTCCACGAGATCCGTACGGGTGGCCCAGGTCACCGAGATCGGAATCTTGAATCCGCCGTCCTTGACCGGAATCGTTAACTTAAATTGTCCAAGCCAGATCGTGTCGTTCCCGCTCGTGAACATGCTCGGCATCACCTTCACCGCTGTCGGCGGAGGCTCCATTTCTGCCATTGCCCTCGTCGGCGTCACCAGCATGTGCTGGACCATTCCCGACAGCGTGAACACGAAGCTGCGGCCGTCGATGATCGATCCGAGCGGCGCATCCATCTGTCCGGAGACCGACCACATGTGGCGCCGGTCGAGATCCGGAGGAAGACCCTCCGTCGTGTTGAAGAACGAAACCAATGCATTGGCCGTCAGGTCGATTTTGCCCTCGCTGACCGATGACTCGTAGATGAACCTTATCGAAGACTGGGTCGGCTCGCCGACCGGCCGAACGTTAACGTACTCGACCGACGCGACGGCACCCTTCCCCGCAAGCACGAGCAGGTCGTCCCGGTTGTTGAGCAATTCCGAATACGCGGTCCAGTATTGAGGCCAGGCGGTCGCGTTCCTCAGCGGTGAACGTCAACTGAGTAGTCCTCACATGGTCGTTGGCTGCTCCTGAAATGTTCGAGACGACTACGTGAAGTAGACTACGGGACTTCGCGTGTGGGCGCCGTGCCACACGCAGCAGCTAACCCAGTGTCGAGACGGACAGGCGGCAGTCGAGACGTGCCGTGTGCCGTGCGAGGCCTGAGGAGTTGTCTATGCACCGACCGTACCCGCGCCCCAGTCCGTCGACACGCGCAGCGTGGCGCGCGCTGGCGTGGGCGCTGCTGCTCTGCGTCGCTGGCGCATCGACTTGGACGACATCGGCGCGCGCGCAGGACGGCGACGCTCTCACGGCGCAGGTCGAGGTCCTGCGCACGGCGCACGGTGTACCACACATCTACGCCGACACGTTCAAGGCGCTCGGCTACGCGCTGGGGTACCTGCAGGTGGAAGACTACGGCGAGCGCGTGCCGCTCGGGCTGCTGCGCGCGCGCGGCGAGCTGGCCTTGCATGTGGGCCGCGCGGCGCTCGACGCCGACTTTGCCAGCCAGCCCTACTATCAGCGCGCAGTGGAGGTTTACTCCCAGCTGCAGCAGGACACGCGTGACGTGTACGAGGGTTTCGCCGCCGGGGTGAACCGCTACGTTGACCAGCACCCGGATGAGTTCGTCGGCTGGGTCACCGCGCCGTTCACGGGCTACGACGTGGCGGCGCTGTACGTCTCCCGGGCCAGCGCGAGCCAGACCCGCCGGTGGATCAGCCGCCTGACCGGCGCCTCCGACGCGCCCTTGCGTGACATCGAGCGCGACGATACTGCCGCCGATGGGGATCCCCTCGAAGTGGGCTCGAGCGCGTGGGCGCTCGGGCCGAGCCGCACCACCTCCGGCGCGGCGATCCTGCTGCGCAACCCGCACTTGTCGTGGGACGCCGGCTACTGGGAGGCCCATGTCGTGGTGCCAGGGCGCCTCGACTTCTACGGCGACTTCCGGATTGGCGCGCCGCTCAGGATCGTCGGCGAGTTCAATTCGTCGCTCGGCTTCGCGACCACCAACAACAACGTGAACAACGGGCAGGTCTATGCGCTCGACGTCGATCCCGCGCGTCTCGACCACTACGTGCTCGACGGCATCTCGGTGCCACTCGACCGCGAGTTGGTGACGCGACGGTTTCGCAACGGCGACGGCTACGGCTTCGAGACGCGCGAGCGGGTGTTCACCGATCTCGGCCCGGTCATCCACCGCGACCACGGGCGGATCTACATTCTGCGGACCCCCGAAGACGGCGAGTTTCGCGGCGGCGAACAATTCCTCCGCATGATGCAGGCCACCACGCTCGACGAGTGGACCGATGCCATGCGGCTGCGCGCGTTCCCGCGGTCCAACTTTACCTACGCGGACGCCGAGGGCAACGTCTTCTATCTCTGGAATGCCGCCATGCCGGTGTTTCCGCATCCCTACGACGACACGCGCGCGGTGCCGGTGACGCGCCGGGACCAGATCTGGAGCGCGATGCACGCGCTCGACGAGCTGCCGCAGGTGTTGAACCCGCCCGGCGGGTACGTGCGCAACGAGAACGACGGCCCGTGGCTGACCAATCTGCGCGCGCCGCTTGACCCGGCCGACTATCCGGCGTACTTCGAGGCACAGGGGTTCCGTCTGCGAAGCCAGCATGCGGCGCTGTTGGTGGGCACCGACGAACGGCTGTCGCTTGAGGAGGTGGTGCGTCGCAAGCACAGCTACCGGATGCTGCTGGCCGATCGCGTCAAGAGCGACCTGCTGGCTGGGATCCACCGCGCGCTTGACGAGGGCACGCTCGATATCGGCACCGTCGGCGCGACCGCGCTGGCCGACGCGCTCGCGCTGCTCGAGCGATGGGACAACACCGCCGCGCCGGCCAGCCGCGGTGGTGTGCTCTTCGAGCGGTGGTGGGCCCGGTACACCGACGCGATCGCGGCGGCGTACGAGGGCGACGACGATCCGGAGCCGTTTGCGGAAGGCTGGACGCCCGAGGCGCCCACCAGCACACCGCGAGGCTTGGCCGATCCGGCGCTGGCGGCGCGGGTGTTCCCGGCCGCGATCGAGGAGACGGTGACGCGCTTCGGTGCGTGGGACGTGGCGTGGGGCGACGTGCACCGGGTGCGGCGCGGCGCGGTGGACGTGCCCGTGGGGGGGTGCGCGGGCGCGTTGGGGTGCCACCGCGTGCTCAACTTCCGCACCGACGACGATGGCCGTCGCCGGGCCGTGGGAGGCGATGGGTGGGTGCTCGCGGTGGAGTTCACGAGCCCGCCCCGCGCCTATTCGGTCCTGGCCTACGGGCAGAGTAGCCGCGTGGCGTCGCCGTATTACGCCGATCAGGCGGCGCTGTTCGCGCGCGGCGAGATGAAGACCGTGGCCTACACCCGGGAGGACATCGTGCGGGCGGCCGAGCGTCGGTACCGCCCAGGCGTGGAGTAGCTGGAAGAGCCTGGTTTCCGCTGCGGGGTGTCTCGCACGAAGGGGGAAGGCGGTATCCGTGGCTACTGCTCCGACAAGTCCAGAGTGTTTCGTCGCAGCAGAAAGTGATGCACCAGCGTCCCGTGTTAGAAGTCGTAGGTGAGACTGAGGCCCACATTCCAGAGCGTGCTGGCGTCGGTCAACAGCTACCCCGAGACGGGTTCGCTCCCATCGCGGCGCAGATTGGGAGCGTGACTGCGCAACGGATCCCAGACGACCGCCTCGTCACTCTCGAAGGCCGCGCCGTGGACCCAGCGGCCCTTGACGCCCACCGCCAGGTCCTCCGTGAGCGCGTAGTGCACCCCGACCAGCACCTGCTGGCTGACCAGCCCGTCGGACAGGACGCCCTGGAAACTGCTCGTCGTGGCCGCCAGGTTCTGGCGAATGTCGTCCACGTTGGGCAGCCCCTCGCCGGTGGTAATCGCCGTGGGATTGGCGTTCCTCGACCACAGACTGCCGTAGGCCACCGCCGTCGACCCGACTGAATCGTACCGGGTTTCTCGGAGACCTCATTGCTTGGGAGGATGGGGTCTATGGGACGTCCAAGTCGGTTTTCTCCGGAAGTGCGCGAACGTACCGTCCGGATGGTCGAGGAGCACAGCACCCCTGTCCAGGTGACACCTACACCACACCGCACCACGGGTGGACCTGCTTTCACTGTGGCCAGACCTTCATGCGCGTGGGTGCTGCGCGTCAGCACGTCGGGGACACACCAGCCCACTGTCCACGGCCCCGCCCGGCGGCCGCTCCCGTCGCCGCCGACTCCTCCATCTGCTGCTTCATCTCGACACTCCTCCTGCGAGAACTCTCTCGCAATCAGGTGTCCAAGAAAACCCTGGGGCACAGGAATAGGTTCTAGTACGATTATGGTTGAAGCAAGCGCGAATGGAGAATCTGAAGAGCCCGAGGGCGCGATGGTTCGTGCGCGGAGTCCTCGTTGGGATCGCGTTGATGCTAGCGCTTCACTTCGTTCTCACCCAATGAGCGGATGCTGACCGACTCAGAACCAGCTGAGTTTCACCCTCGTGACTAGAGAGCCTGCTTGCGACATGGAGTTCCTACGCATCGGCAGGCTGCGCGGCTTCAAGTCGTTTGTCTGCGTCGTGTTGGCGACGACGGTCGCTTGGGGCGCGATGCAGTGGCTCGATCTCTAGGAAAATCAAAATCTCATTTCTGAGGTGGCTCGGGCCACGTTGTTCTCGTCGGCGAACATGCGGCCGAACTGGTCAGAAACGAAACGACCTCGACGCCCGCCGCGGCCGCGAGTGTGGAGGTATTGACACCAACGGCTCGGTGTGCGCCGTAACCCCCACCACCCCCGAATCTCGTCCGGATGAGCGGCGTGACCGTCCGCCCCCCCTTGCGCGCATTTTCGCAAAATTCGATTTCCAAATTTTCTTACGACCCCCTATGAACATTGACTAAAAGTCAAAGATCCCGGACACGGCGGTGCGAATTTGGCCGGAAACGACGCTCATTTCGCGCAAAACGATCCACGAGCGGACCCTACGGCGCCGCCGCGCCGAGGCCCGCGCGAAGTGGCCGATGTACATGTCCGACGTGGCCTACCGGATCGAACGGCTCCCTCCCCCCCGACGGGCCTACGGCCGGACTTGGAAACAGCTCGCCCGAGACAGTTTCCTCGCCAGTTTTCCACCTGGGATTCAACCCTGGGCCTGTGAAGCCCTAAAACCCGAATTTCGGCCGCGCACCATGACGCTCGCGGAGCTGCTCGCGCCCTACACGGAGGACGAACTTGCCGCCTACTACTACTGACAACGACGACAACGATGTTCAGGATGTCATAGAGCGGGATCCAATACACGCCGGTCGACTCCATCGCGACGGTATCGACGTCACACGCCGTGAGCCAGTCGGCCAGGTCGATGAACGCATGCGTGAAGCTCCTGAACTCCCGCACAGGCTGCTCGTCTCGGTCTGGGGGGGACCGCCACCCAATGGCTCCCGGACCCAATGTCGATACCCGCGGCATTGAGATGCACCCGTTCCAGAAACTTCTGTTCTCGGGTCCTTCGCTTCGAGCGCCGCTGGGGGCGCGTGGTGTGCTGTGTGCGTGGCCGAACTGCTCGTCCAGCAACAGCGCCCAGGCCATCAGGCGTCCGTTGACGTAGGCGCGCACCGCCACGGCCGTGTCAGGAACGCGGTCAGCCCGACCCACCGACGCGATCATCCGGTATGCTCGCTCCGGCACCAGCGGCACCCAGACTCTGGCCGATTGTCTGGTAGATCCTGGTAGACGGATCCACCTGCCGAATCGCTTCCATGACGTGGGCGACGCCCAGCGAATTATAGTCGCCGGTCAGGCGATTCCCTGGCCTGACCCGCGCCGCGTCAGATGTCACCCCGGAGCATCACACCGCTGTCAGAGTCCTCGCCACCGCGCCGGACCGGGCTCACCAGCAACTCGACACAGAACGGGCTGTCGGCCGCCTCGCGTACCGTGACAGGATACGCGAGCGTGTGCCATGTATCGTCCGCAAGTCGGTGCTCCCCGAAGACGTCGCCGTCGATTCGTACGGTCACCGTCCGGGGTGACCGGGCGGTTGACGCCCTGCGCACGTCGAACGTGATACGTCGAGTGTCCGGCGCCACGTAGAAGACCGCGTAGTCGTCCGTCCGGTAGACAGGACGGCCGGTCCGGCCCGCCATCCCGTCCTCGACCGCCTCGAGGCCGACCCGATGCGCCCTGCGTTGCGCCTCGCGGTCGTCGGTCGGCTCGAAGAGCGCCCGCCGATGGCGCCAGGCTTCGGGGTTCGTCACACGTCCGTTGACGGAGAACAGGTGGAGCACGTCGAAGTACGGGCTCGCCCAGTCGTTCCGCCTCCCCCACTCGTGATGGGCGTACGTGCGCTCGCGAGGCGTCGCTGGATCGAGCGCAAGCACCGACACGCCCCGGCGCAGCGTATTCGGCAGCTCCGCGAGGTCGAGCAGCGTGGCCGGCAGGTCGGTGATCGCGGTCGGGGCGTCGGACGTGCGAAGCGGACCCCGCGCACCAACGGGTTTGATTGCGAGCAGCGGCGTGGCATCGGTCGCGATCCGGTCGAGCGGCCCGGCCGGTGAGCGCATCCCGTAGAGCGGATGGTCATCGGGAGTCATCGCCGCCAATCCGTGATCGGACGTCACCACAATGGCGCTGCGGTCGTAGAGATCGAGAGCTCGGAGACTGTCGAGCAGTGCCTGGACGCCGCTCAACGCGCACCGCGCCTGCGCGTCGAAGCTGTCCGTGGACACGGGCAGGCGTTTCCCGAGGTACCGGCAGTCGGCATCCACGACGATCGGCGGGTGCGGCGCGATCACGTGCAGCAGGGCGTACACCGGATCATCGCTGCCCGGGGTGATCCGGCCGGCGAACTCCCGCAGAAACCGAATGTCCCCGGCGGCTCGTTCCGTAGCCGCTTCCACCTCCATCCGCGCGGCAACCCGCGGCTGGAGGAGCCACTGCTGCTCGTTGTAGACGTTGGCCTTCAGGTCGTGCGGCGCGTGCCGGAACAGCGACAGGTCGAGCAACTGGGCCGCCGAGACGGCGAGGTAGTTCCGGTGACTCCCGTACGGCGACGGGATGCGGTAGTAGGTCGAGGCATCGACCCCGGGCAGCGACGGGGCCGGACCGTAGCCGCCCAGGGGCGTAACCCACCGGAGCTGATAGCCCTCTTGCCCCAGCGCATGCAAGAAGGAGACGTTCGCGCGGCTCGCCCTGAACTCGTCGAACGGCAACTCGTTGCGATAGGCCACTCCGGCGAGCATCGCCGGCATGCTGGCTCTCGTGGTGCGGAAAGCACCCAGGTGATCGCTGAAGAAGGTGAACCCGGACCAGTTGCGGTCGAAGGCGGGCCGATCGGCGGCGGCGATCTCGGCGAATACGTGCGAGGGGAACATGTCGAGCACGATGTGGATGAGGTTGCGGGTGCGCGAGAGCTCGTAGATCCGCTCCGGCGGCAACTGCCAGCCGGTGTCCGCTGCCCGGGCGCTACGAGGGGCGGATGCCCGATCCGCGGCCGGTGCGATCGCCGGCAGCAGCAGGACCGCCGCCTGAAGCGCCATCAAGAGCGCGCTCGCCAGCGGCGCAGCCCGCGTAACCGCCCCGGCGAAGACCGCCGCCAGGGCGATCCCGCCTATCCAGAGCCCGACCTCGGCCGGAGCCCGCCATGCGTGCGACGCCAGGTCGAGTCCGGCGCCGTCCAGCAACCCGTAGTCGGCGACCAGCAGGTTCCCCTGCACCCAGAGCAACACGCCGAAGGCACAGAGCGCGGCCACGTAGCGCGGAAACCACCGCCCCGGCAGGACGATCCCGAGCGCTGCCAGTCCACCCACGATGGGGCCCAGCAGCCAGAGCCAGCGTGGCGCCAGGTTCCAGAACGACACCAGGAACTCGGTCCGATTGGTGGCGTGTACCGTCCACGGGCCGAAGACAAGAAGCTGACTTGGACCGAGGAGCGCGGGCAACAGCAGGACCCGCAGGCGGGTCGACAGCTCTTGTCTGGTCAAGGCGGAGACTTCTCGATGGACCATGCGGCCGAACAACAATGTGGGGATCGCCCCCCAGATCAGCAGGACGAGCACCTGCAACACCGGCGACGCCGCCAGCACCCAGTAGGCGGGTGCGCCCGGATCTTCCGGGAACAGCCGGCTGGGGCTGAGGGGTACCGGATTGCCGCCGGCGGGAGCCCACTCCAGGTGGAGGCGGGATGCGCCGCCGTGTTGCCAGTGGTCGATATCGAGACGGTGGGCGCCTGCGTCGAGCTCCACCGTGCGCACCGCCGTGGCCGTGCCGGCCTCGGAGTTCCGTTCGATGACGACCTCGCCGTCCAGGCGCAGGACCACGCCATCGTCGGCGGCGGCGTGAAAGTCGATCCGCTCCGGGCGGGGGGAAAACCAAACCCCGTTCCAGCGAACCAGATAGTTCCTCGCAGGATGACTTCGCGCGTCGATGAACGCGAGGTCGACCGCCGTGATTCGTTCTTCGACGACCGGTGTGGTCAGTAATTCAAGGACAGGTTCGATCGAGCGGTCGAGCGTGGCGTACGGGTAATGGTAGCTGCGCGTGAGCCCGGTGGCCGGTGCGAAGCCGCGCACGACCAGCCAGAGGACAGTAAGCGAAACCGCTCCCGCCAGGTACCAGCGACCGACGAAAGGGCGCGTGGGTTGGCTGTCAACTTGATCAGGGAAGGGCACTCTTTTCCCCGATCGAGTCTGGCCTCCGCCCTCAGTCAGCAGGCACACGTCACCGCGTCCCATTCGACGAACGCCCGCGTCCGCAGCAGATCCGCAGCAGACGGTGGTGCGAGGATCGGAGCAAATGCCGACCCACTGCGAAGAGATTCCGAACGACACTGTGGACCGACGCGAACCGTTGCACGTGAGCGGCCGACTTGAAACGCCGCATCTGGCGTTCCCGCTGTCGCGCCGGTTGGTGCGAGACTTCTGCGCGATTGTTCGCATACTGATCCGTGCAGTGGACCACCGACGACATCACCGTACGGCACGCCGCCGGGTAACTGCGGAGGAGCTTGTCGGTGATCAGCCGTCGAGGAACACATTGCTGGCGTTTCAGTAACTTTCGAAAGAACCGCGCCGCGGCGCGCCGATTCCGCCGCGACTGGACCAGGATGTCGAGCACGTCGCTGTCCTCGTCCACCGCGCGCCACAGATACTGCTGGCGGCCGTTGAGCGTCACAAACAGATCGTCGAGGTGCCACGTGTCGCCCATCCGGCCACGCCTGCGCCGGAGGGTGCGAGCGTAGCTCGGACCGAACGTCAGGCACCATTGGCGGATCGTCTCGTACGTGACGGTGATGCCGCGCTCGGCGAGGAGGTCCTCGACGTCCCGAAAACTGAGCCGTCTGCGGTGAGTAGGCCGGGGGAATTGCACCCCCAGCCTCTCGTAGAACGGTACGTGAACCTCTCGGCTCATACCGCTCCCATCAGGCGAACACACCTGTCATCCCGCAGTGCCAATGCGCAAACAGTCCCGGGCGGGCCTTGGCCATCCGTTCCAAGTATTGTCCCGCTCTGGTCTTCTTCCCACGAAAGCGGGCGTACTTGCGCATGACCCAGGCTCGCAGGGTCTGGTTGAAGTACCTCAAGAACGCATACAGCGCAGACCGATTGAATCGCCCGTAGTAGTTGATCCAACCCTGCAATATGGGATTGAACTCGCGGGCGATCTCTTCAAGGTCGCGGTCCGCTCGGTTGAGGACAAATGGTTTTGCCTTCATCCGCATCTCCTCTTGGAGAGCCCAGTTGGATACGGACAAGACCGCCCGACGTCGCCCCTTCGCTCCATCGCCATGACAGCGCCTTCATCACGACTACGCGCGACTCCGTCCCAGTGCCTCGCCTCGGTACTCAGGTTCTTGTGGGGTCGCCACTTGAACGGCTCCCTTCGCATCGAGACGACTGGTTCCCGCAGCGCCATAGAGCAGCCTGGACCAGGCTCACGCCCCCTGCACGCCGGACACCGCCTGGGCAGCCTTCAGGGCACCCCCCAGACTTCTCCCGACGGTCTCACCCTCCATCGGTTTCGATGTCCTGTACTGGTTCACGACGAGTCACCGGTGGTTCACGTGCGTTCGTCTTTCTGATCCACACCTGCCGAGTCATGCTCGACGTTTCCCCAACGCTCACGACCGCCACTCTTCATGACAGCCGCTTGGGGTGGTTTGAAGCCGGCTCCTGACCGCCGACGTCGACGGGCCTTCCGTCATCTTCCCTACAGCTTGCTGCGGCGCGCCGTTCCGCGCAAGTCCGGGGAGCCCGCGAATTCGTTTCTCCGCACGGTCGTCCGCAGGCCGCTGTCCGCCGTCGAGCGTCCGATGCCGGTCGGCGTGGGACAAAGCGGAGACGAACGATATGGCAGACAGCAGGACTGCCCGCATGGCCCACGCGCAGCGCGTCAGCGCCTTGGTCGTGGTCATGATCGGCAGTGCCGCGACGGTGGTGGCGCAGTACGGCACCGACGGCGCGGGATGCGGGTCCGCGCGGCTGGCATGCAAGGGGATGAGCCAAGAAGTGGTAACGCCGACTCTTCGCCCGATCGTGTATGATCGCACCGAATGCTGGGTGTCTTCGAGCGCATTAAAGGGAGATGCCGCAGTCAGGCGTTGTGATAGATGGCTGTACGAACGGTTCTCGTGTGCGAAACCCAGGTGCCCTTCGTGACCGGCGGCGCGGAGATGCTTGTTCGGGGGCTCGTCGACCGTTTGCGCGCCGCGGGATACGAGACCGATCTGGTTTCCATTCCGTTCAAATGGTATCCGAAGGAAGAGATCCTGGCGAGCGCCGCGGCATGGCGGCTCTTGGATCTGACTGAGAGCGACCATAAACCCGTCGACGTCGTCATTTGTACCAAGTTCCCGACGTACTTCGTGCGCCATCCGAACAAGGTCGTCTGGCTCACGCACCAGCACCGGGCCGCGTACGATCTGTGCGGCACCGAGTACAGTGATTTCACGCATGCCGATTTGGACGTGGGGCTCCGGGAGCGGCTCCACGTGCTCGACCGCGAGATGCTCGGCGAATGCCGGCGCCGTTACTCGATTTCAGTGAACACGGCCACGCGGCTGCAGCGGTTCAACGGGTTGAAGGCCGAGCCGCTGTACCATCCGCCGAGTCTGGCCGACCGCCTGCGCCACGAGTCATACGGGTCCTATGTGCTTTCCGTGGGACGTCTCAACCGCATGAAACGAGTCGATCTGGCCATCGAGGCGATGCCGCACGTCCATGAATCGCTTCGTCTCATAATTGCCGGCGAGGGACCGGACGAAGAAACACTACGCGGGAAAGCCGCTGATGCCGGCGTTTCGCACCGCGTCGAGTTCCGCGGGAGGGTCAGTGAGGAGGCGCTCGTCGATCTGTATGCCAATGCGCGGGCTGTTGTCTATCCGCCCTACGACGAGGACTACGGGTACGTCACGCTCGAGGCTTTTCTGGCCTGCAAGCCGGTAGTTACTACGACCGATTCGGGAGGTCCGCTGGAGTTCGTCGAGCATGATGTCTCCGGGATCGTCTGCGATCCCGAGGCCCATGCACTTGCAGCCGCCTTGAATACGCTCGTCGACGAGGCACGGGCGCGCGCGCTCGGGGAAGCCGGCCATGCGCGGGCGTCCAGAGTCACCTGGGACGGCGTCATCCAGTCGCTCGTCTCCGGATGACGCGCCGCCCGAGCCATCTCAGGGGCCGGTGCGAGCGCGCGGGGCGAGAACATAGAAAACACCATGCGGATTGCCCTCTTCGCACCGAACCAGTCAACAAAGTCCGGCATCGCCACGTACACCGCCGCGCTACTGCCCTGGATGGCGCGGCGGCACCACATCGACCTGTTCACGGACGAAGCGTCCGAGCGCAGTCATGCGCCGCGTGGTTCCGCGCACGCGTTCAGCGCGCATGACATTGTCTGGAGGCACGCGCGGGACCCCTACGATCTCATCATCTACCAGCTCGGCAATTCCCCCGCGCATGACTACATGTGGCCGTACCTGGCCCGCTACCCGGGACTTGTCGTCATCCACGACGGCAACCTGCAGGACGCGCGCAGTTACTACTTCTTTTCGCGCGGCGATCTCGAAGGATACCGGGCCGAGTTCGCCTATAACGATCCGCATCACGCTGCTGCCGCCGAGCTCGTCATCGCAGGCCTGTCGGGGACGCTTCGCCTCCAATGGCCGATGCTGCGCTTGGTAGTTTCGACGGCCCGGACCGTAGCGATCCACAATCAGTGGCTTGCGGCACACCTTCGCGGACGCTACCCGGAGGCGCACATCGAAGTGATCCGCGCGGGCATGGATGATCCGGTGTCCGACGACACCGGGACGGCACGGGCGACGATACGCGCCAGACACGGGCTCCCGCCCGAGGCGGTCGTGTTCGGCGCGTTCGGTTGGGTCACGCCCGAGAAGCGCGTTCCACAGATCGTGCGCGCGATGGCCCGCCTAGCGGACAGGGAACCGAACGCCCACCTGCTGCTCGTCGGAAGCCCGGTGGACCACTACGACGTGCGCGCCGATCTGCAGGCGGCCGGTCTCGACGGCCGGGTGACGCTCGCCGGCTACGTCGACGACGCCGACGTGCCACGATACCTCTCCGCGACCGACATCTGTCTCTGTCTGCGATGGCCGACGATGCGCGAAACCTCCGCCACATGGCTCCGCGCGCTCGCGGCCGGAAAGGCCACGATCATCACCGATCTCGTGCACAATCACGATGTTCCCGTGCTCTCCGCCACCGCCGCCTGGACACGGTCCACGCCGGTCGTGCACGGCGGCGCCTCTCCCGCTCCGGTCGCAGTCGCCATCGACATCTGCGACGAGGGGCGCTCGCTTCCGGCCGCCATGCTGGCACTGTTGCGGAACGCCGATCTGCGGCAGCGGCTTGGCGCGGCCGCCCGCGCGTACTGGCAGGCCAACTTCAGGATGGATCGCTCGGCGGAGGACTACGAACGGGTCATGTGCGCTGCGGCCGCTCGGCCGCCCGGCCGTCCTGCGCTGCCCCCGCATCTCGATGATGATGGCGGGCGGAGCGCGCAGGAAATCCTGAAGCCCTTCGGCGTGATGCCGAACTTTCTGCGCCGCGATGGCGGCGACTAGGACCCATGGCGTCGATGCCTGAACCCGAAGACTCGCTCGAACGTCTCGAGCGGTTGCGCAAGGAAGCCGACGGCCTCTACAACGACGCGCTCACCGCGCTCGACGGCGCGCTCCCGGAGCGGCTTGCACTACCGCACCCGCCGGCCGGCTTCGACGACCAACAGATTCACCCGCTCAACAAGAACTGGCGTATCGCGTCCGAAGCGGATATCGATTTGGGTTCCGGATGGCGGCGGCGTCTGCGCAAGCTTGTGTGGAACCTGATCGGGCCGATTCTGCAGCGCCAGGAGCGATTCAACGCGGTACTCGTCGAGCACGTCAACCGCGATCACCCGGGCACGAGCTCCAGTCGGACATCCGTGTCCGGCGTCATCGCGGCCTTCGACAACCATCTGGAGGCTCTGGCCGCCTTTCACAGTCGGCTCATCCAGTATCTGCAGCAGATCACGCTGTACGTGGATACGAAGGACCGCCGGGAAGCCGGTCAACTGCGCGACGAGCTGAGCCGGATGCGACAGGGCCTGGACGCCGGGCTCGACAGCGTGACGGACGAGTTCCGGATGCGTCTGGAATCAGCGCTCGTCTCTGACCACCGCATGGCCGCGGACATCGAGAGCGTCAGGAACTCGACCCGTCAGGGGTTCGACGACCTGGCCCACAAGCGCTCGGCGGAAGAGATCGAGCTGCGCCAGTCGGTCGCACTCATCACCGCCGCAACGCACACGATGAAGCGGGAACTCAAACGGCTCGGCGGCGCAGACCCGGCCCCGAACGACCGCGTCGCGGCCGAGCCGCCGCAGCCGACCGGGCCCGATCTCGAGGCGTACAAGTACGTCTGCTTCGAGGACTCCTTCCGCGGCTCACGCGAGGAGATCATGGCGCACCAGCGCCCCTACCTGTCGTATTTCGATGGGGCGTCCGACGTGGTGGACGTCGGGTGCGGCCGCGGCGAGTTCTTGGCCCTGCTGCACGAGGGCGGGATCACGGCCCGCGGCGTCGACGCTAATGCCGAGGCTGTCGAGCGGTGCCGCAAGCATGGACTCGACGCGACGCGGGCCGACGCGCTCGAATACCTGGGCGGGCAGGCCGACGAGTCGATTGGCGGGCTGTTCTCGAGTCAGGTCGTCGAGCACCTCGAGGCCGCCTATCTCCAGCGGTTGCTGGACGAGGCGCACCGCGCCCTCCGCCCGGATTCCCGCATCGTGCTGGAAACGCTCAACCCCGCGTGCTGGATGGCGTTCTTCAGCGCCTACGTGCGCGACTTCACGCACCGGCATCCGCTGCACCCGGAGACGTTGAGCTACCTGTTGCGATCGAGCGGCTTCGTCGACATCGAGGTCGTCTACCGATCGCCACTGCCCGAGGCGGCGAAGCTCCAGCGCGTGGAGGTCGACCCGACGATGCGAGATACGCCGGTGGGGGGGGCGGTCTGCGAACTGGCGGAGGCCTTCAATCAACACGCCGACCGGTTGAATGGCCTGATGTTCGCCGAGCAGGACTATGCGGCGATCGGCAGACGTCCGTAGCGGCCGATAGGACTCACCATCGTCCAACGGCCGTCGGCCGCGGAATCTCTCCGCGCGCACGGCGCTGCACCCTGGCCAGCGCGACGAGCGCACGCGGCTCCGTAAGCCCCACTGTTGTCGGGGCTGCGTGATACGCTACTTTGTGCTGCACTTGGCGTTCGTCGTCCTCCTGGTTGCCTACCTGCCGGGTGCGCTCATCTTCAGGCTCCCCGTCGCGCACCCGTCTCGATGCGCAGCGCTCGCCGAGGAGCGTGTTTTCTGGGCCGTCGTCATCAGCGTTGCGCTCTCGTCCCTCATAGCGTTCGGGCTCGCGGCGCTTGGAACCTACCAGTTGGACCGCGTGCTCTGGATCAACGGCCTGATTAGCGCCGTCGCCGCGTTCGTCTGTTGGCGCGCGCGTTCTCTCGGAGCGGAAGCTACCCCGCCCACACGGACGGCGCTCGCGCCGCTGGTACTCATCGCGCTGGCGGCCGCCGTGTTCTTTGTTGCGCCGCCAGCGGAATACGTGAATGGGGGACGGGATCCGGGGATTTATTTCAACACCGGGATACAGATCGCGAAGAGCGGCTCACTGACCATCGACGACCGGCTGGTCCGAACCGTACCGGCCGAGTATCTGGACCTGTTCCTCCGTCCCGACGTCACCATCGAAGCGGTGGACCGGAGGTTCCTGGGATTCTTCGTCACGGACGAGGACACCGGGACCGTGGTCGGGCAGTTCCTTCAGTTGTATCCCGTCTGGATCGCGATTGCGTACGACGCGTACGGCCTCACGGGAGCGCGGTATGTGCAAGGGCTGTGGGCGCTGCTCGGCGTCCTGGCCATCTATTTCGCGGGCGCCGCACTCCTGGGCAGACGGGCGGCGTTCGCCGGCGCCGCGTTGCTCTCGGTCAACGTTGCGCAGGTCTGGTTCGCGCGCTTCTTCAACGCGGAGATGATCGTGCAAGGGCTGGTGTTCGCCGGCCTCCTCGCGTACGCGCGGGCGCATGTGGACAACGAGCGGTTCTTCGCCCCGATCGCCGCGATCTTGCTCGGGTTGACCCTGTTTGCGCACCTGCTTGGCATCCTGGTGGTCGGCGCGGTGAGCATGGCCGTGATCCTCGGTCGTTGCGCCGGCCAACATGTCCTGGTCGCGTTCGTACTGCCCCTGGTCGTGATGACTGCCGCAGCGGCGGCATACTTCGTCGTCGTGCCATGGCCATACGTGTTCATGTCGTTCCAGTTCATCCTGGAGCAGGAAAAGGCGCCGCGTCTCGTCGTCGCCGCGGCCGCCGCCGCCGTGGCCGTCCTGGTCGCGTTTCGCGTGACCGACAGGTGGACGGCAGCCGCCGCGGGGACGCGGATCTGGCTCCCGCGCCTCCTGCTGGCCTCCATCTGGCTTCTCGCCGCCTACGCCCTGGTCTTCGCCGAAGGAGGCGACCGTTCACCGGATCTCAATCCCAACTGGCTCACCCTCTATACCAGTTTCTATCTGCAGCCGCTGGGGCTCGCCGCTGCGCTTGTCGGGTGGAGCGTCGTGTCGGGACCGCGGTTCTGGCGCGGTTCGGCGCTCGTCCTGCTTTCGGCCGCGTTCGCAATCGTCATCTTCTACAACGCGCGCATCACGCCCGATCACTTCTGGATGGCCAGAAGGTACGTGCTGATCATCCTGCCGGTCTCCCTGCTGCTGGCCGGCGCGGCGGCGTTCACGCCGGTGGCCTGGCTCGACCGGCGCCGCCTGGCGTGGGCCGGTGAGCTGCCGATCGGACGGGTGCGCGTTGCCGCCGGCACCGTGCTTGTCGCGGCACTCGGCTGGCAGTACGTGCAAGCCACTTGGCCAATCCTCCGGCACGTCGAGCACGCCGGGATGATCCCGGCGCTTTCGAGACTGGCCGCAAGCCTGACGCCGCGGGACCTGTTGCTAGTGGAGTCGCGCAGGCTGGCGGACACCCATACGCTGGCGCCCCCGCTCGCCTACATTCACGACCGCGACGTGCTCGTCTTTCGAGACCCTGACCCCGACTTGGGGGTCTTGCGCGAGTTCCTCGACTGGGCGCGCCAGCGGTACGCCCGCGTCCTGTTCATGGGCGGCAACGGCACCGAGTTGCTGTCGCGCGACACGGCGGCACGACTCATCACGAGCGAGCGCTATCGAATACCGTACTACGAGCGAGCGCTGAACGCCTTGCCGAACGGCGTCGTGCCCTGGGAGTTCGCCTACGGCGTTTACGAGCTGGTGCCGGCGCGGTCCGACACGGGTGTCTTCGACCTCGACATCGGCGCGGGTGACGATCTCTACGTCGCAGGCATGCACGGACCGGAGCGTTCGCCGAACGGCGTCACGTACCGGTGGACGAGCGATCAGTCGGTCGTCCGGGTTGTCGGTACTCGTCCCGACACCGCCACGCTGACGCTCCACATGAACGACGGCGGCCGGCCAGCCCGGGCCGGGCCGGCCGTGGCGCGTCTGTTCCTCAACGAGCACCCGCTGGGTGCCGTCCCGGTGACCACGAGCACGTTCGAGCGATACACCGTTACGATCCCGCCGGATCTCGCCCGTGACGTCGCCGCCAGGGAAACGGCTTCCGTACTCCGGATCGAGTCAACCCCCTGGGTGCCACGCGATGTGATCGGCAGCCGCGACGCTCGTGAGCTCGGCGTGGTACTCGCCCGAGTGGAGCTCCGACCGGCCGGCGTGTTCCACCTCGACATCGGTGCAGGCAACGACTCCTACGTCGCCGGCATGCACGCGTCGGAGCGCTCGCCGAACGGCGTTACGTATCGGTGGACGAGCGATCGATCGGCCGTCAGGATCATGGGTACCCATCCAGACGCCGCCACGCTGACGCTCCACATGAACGACGGCGGCCGGCCAGCCCGGGCCGGGCCGGCCGTGGCGCGTCTGTTTCTCAACGAGCGCCCGCTGGGCGCCGTCCCGGTGACCTCGAGCAGGTTCGAGCCCTACGTCGTTCCGATCCCGCCGGAACTCGCCCGCGACGTCGCCGCCAGCCAGTCGTCAGAGCTGCGAATCGAGACCGCCCCTTGGGTGCCGTGGGATGTGCTTGACAGCTCCGATTCCCGCGAGCTCGGCGTGATGCTCGACCGGGTGGAGATTCGATAACGTCAGGACTGACGGCCCTGGCTCGTTACCCGTAAGGTGCGTTTAATCGGCCGACCGCTCATGCGGCCTCCCGGTGGTAGAAATTGAGCCATCCGCCCAGACGCTCCCGCCGCTGCACGTCGGCGGCCAGGCTCACCGGCGGTGGCGGTCGTTGCAGGAGCTGGTTGTCGAGTCCCTGGTGGTTTCGCTCGCGCTGGTCGTGGTCGACGTCCTCGCCCACGAGGAGACGCAGGGGCCCTTCGCCGAGGGGGACGACGCGACTGAGACATTCCCCTTGAATAGAGCGGACGAACCGCTCGGCATACGCGTTGAGATGGGGACTCTTCGGCGGGAGACGGATCGGCTGGACACCCCCGCCCTCCAGGATCTCGCCAATCCCCCGCGTGGAGAGCGGGTCGCGGGCGTGAATCAGATAGCGGGCGCGGCGCACGCAGCCATCGACCGGGTCCGTCACATTGCGGGCCATCTGCTCCATCCACGTGCCGTACGGCTGCGGATGGATCCCGGCGATGGGCACGCGGCGGGACTGCAGCGCGATCACGAAGAAGACCAGGTACCGCTGGAGCCCGGCCAGCGTGAGCACCTCGACGGTGAACAGATCGCAGGCCGTGCGGCCCTCCCAGGGCGCCTGCAGGAACGTCTTCCCGGGCAGGCGCCGGCTCCGCTCGGGAGCCGGGTCGATCCCGTGGTCATGCAGGATCCGCTTCACCGGGGTCCGAGAGATCTCGTGGCCGAGGTTCGAGAGCGCCCCGCGGATCCGTGTGTCCCCCCACTGGGGATGCTCGACCGCCATCCGGACCACGCGCGCGGCCACGTCACGGCGCGTCATCGGCCGGCCTCGACCGCGGCGGGCGCTGCCGTCGTATGTCTGGGCGATCACTCTCCGGTACCAGCGGAGAATCGGGTCAGGCGTGACGATGCCGGCGACCTGCATCACGACGCGCCGTCCGAGTTTCTGGCCGCACACGGCGCGTCGACGGCGTTGGGCATCGGTCCGGCGAAGCGGCCGAGGGCCCAGGTGCTCCCGGAGGACCCGATTCTCCTCCCGGAGATACGCGATCAGATCGTCTTGGTGGCGGTTCACCCAGCCAGCGAACGTGAGAACGAGGAACTGTAGCGCAGGCGGCATGGCCTGGGATTACTTGGGAGACTCGACCAGCACTGACCGGACCTCGGCCCATTAAACGCACCTTACGCCGTCGCGGCGATGAGCGCGAGCGTGACGAATCGATGATTCAACGATGTATTTGAGATTTCCATTTTGGTCGACCCGGTTCGGCACCCCTATAGTCCAAATGCACTTCCGTGCGGAAGTTATCCATGGTGCGCCCATTGCCCGCCTTTGAGACGCGAGCGTAGCCGATCCGCATGTGTCGTAAACGGTCGTTTGCGACAAGGAGGGCGATGGCCGAGGCGATGCAGGGCGTTGTTGCATGAATCGGAGCTAGCAGCCTGTCGGACTTGGGCGTGGCAAACGCGCGCGGAAGCGACTTGGCACCTGTGTGAACGACGCCCTGTGTCTCTGTGCCGGGAGGGCCGCTTCGACCGAAACGGGGACTGTATTCCTGGCCATCGGTCGCTGACGGCGCCTGGAGGCCTTTCTGACGCCTCTGGTGGGTCGCGAACACGCCAAGTTCCGCTCCTTATAGCCCCGTCATGCCAGCCTGAGGTTGTGCAAGCGTCGGCAGTTATACGCCAGCGTTACCAAGGCCCATTCGCCCTCCACCTTCTCGAGACCCCGCAGCAGAAACTGCCGGAAGCCCATCGCCTGCTTCACGATCCCGAACACCGGCTCCACCGTCTGCTTGCGCAAACGGTAATGCGCCCGGTGCTCCGGCAGTGCCATCTTCTGCTGCATCGACTTGATCCAGTCCGCCTGCGGCTCCTTCGCCAGCGGGTGCGGCGGCTCCGGTCGGAAGTCGTGCTGGCGCCGTTGGCCTTCCGCCCCCGTCGCCACCAACACCTCCACACCGCGACCTGCCAGTTGCGACACCTCGCTGCCCGTCGCGTAGCCGCTGTCCGCCAGTACCCGATCCGCCGCGCCCAACGCCGCCGGGATCGCATCCACATCCGCCACCAACTCGTTGCGGTCGCTCGCGCACACGCTCACCCTAGCCCCCAACACCAACTGACTGCCGTCGGCATCCACCGCCGCCTGCGCGTTGTACGCCTGGCGGTACTCATGGCGCCGGCTCTTGCGCATCAGCGCACTGTCCGCGTCCGTCAGGTTGATCTGCTCCTCCGCCTCCGGCGCTTCCGTCGGCGGTTTGATGTGCCGACCCTTGCGCGATCCCGTACGCCGCTCCCGCGCCGCCACCTTGCGCTCGTACTCCGCCCGCTCCGAGTCCGCACGCGCCTGCGCACGCCGTTCCAACTCCGCGCACGCACGGTCCAGCTTCACCCGCAGCTTGTCCCGCCGCGACAACTCCTCCGGCAGACCCTGCGGGTCCGGCGCGGCGTCCGTGTCGGCGTGCTCCGCCTGATCCAACAACCCCTCGATCTCGCCTCGCAACTGCTCGCGCAACGCCCCCGCCCGGTCGTAGCGGAGGCTGTTGCGCTTATTCGCGTTCGCGTCCACCTTCGTCCCGTCCACGCTCACCGTCCCAACACGCAGCAGCTGCAGCTCCTTCGCCAGCAGCAGTACCTGCAGGAACGCCTCCGCTACCGCATCGAAGTTGCTGCGCCGGAACGTGCAGATCGTGTCGTGGTCCGGGTGACAGTTCGCCGCCACGTACCGAACGCCAATGTCCCGATACGTCGCCCGCTCGATCCGACGCGAGCCGAAGATCCCGTTCGCGTAGCAGTACACCAGCAACGCCAGCATCATCCGCGGGTGATACTGCGCCGATCCGGTGCCCCGTTCGTTTACCTGGAACCGCTCCAGCGGCACCCGTTCCACCGCCTCAACCACGAAGTGCGCCAGATCGTCCTCCGGCAGCCAATCGCGCAGGTCCGGCGGCAGCAAATACAGCTGCGACTGGTGCCGCTGTACGAACTTCGGCATCTACTTCGACCTCCTCGACTCGACAAGCCCTATTATAAAACCCGGGCCTAAGTCCGACAGGCTGCTAGCCCGCACCGATCCCGATCCACAGTTCCTTCACCGACCGATGCGGTACGACATTGGCCTGCCAAGCCCAGTCATCTGATTCAGGATGTTGCACGCGAGGACGACCTCAGTCCCCCGCCCTGCGGGGCTGCACGCTCGAAGGCTGTCTCCGATGATCGACTTGTAGCGGAAGAACGCGTTCTCCACGCGGGCCTGCCCATGATAGCCCGACGTCTGCTTCCAGCGTCGCCGTCCTCTCTCCTTGACCGCCAGGATCGTGCGATCACGAGCGCTCGCCCGCGGTCCGTATCGAGACACGTTGGCCGTCCTCGTCGGCGGAACCACGACGGTCGCGCCACGCGCACCGGCGGCCTCGTAAAAGCCGATCGTATCGGAGGCGGCATCCGCCGTCACCCGTCCGAGGGCGCCGTCGGTCGCCTCGATCAGCGTGATGCCAGTCGTCGCGTCGTCAACGCTCGCCTCCGTCAGGGCCCGGGCGACGATCACACCCGATCGGTCGACACCGAGATGCCGCGTCTTCCAGCCTCGCCTCCCCCGTCCTCCATGTTTCGCCGCGGCCCATTCACCCTCGCCCACGATCGAGAGTCCCGTGCTGTCGACAATGAGATGCAGGCCGGCACCTGCGGGGGCGCGACGCAGCGGGAGGTCGAGATGCTGGCCACGCCGGGAGAGCGTGGCGTGATCGGGCGCGGACAGGTCGAGACCCAGCATCCCGAAGATCGACGTCAAGAAGCCTTCAGTCTGCCGCAAGGGCAGGTGGAAGATGAGCCGGAGCGTCAGCGCGGTTTCGATGGCGAGATCGGAATACGGCCGCTGCCCGCCACGTTTGCCGACGCCCACGGCCTCCCAAGTGGCGATCGCATCCGGGGCCAACCACACGATGATATCGCCGCGCTGGACCAGCGCTCGTTCGTATGCCGGCCAATTCCCGACGTGGTATTGTGTCGTGTACTTTGGGTGCACGCTCGACTTCATGTCGAGATCATGCACCTGCTGTCGCCACGATGGCCAGGAGGTCGATCGTGGCGTACCGAGGGCGCGGGATCCGTGCACCAACGCCTGACCGAGGCCGACTTTACGGCGAATCTGAGCACGGCATTTGGGGTGCCGCGGCGGCATCGTCTATGCTGCCGACCTGCCTCGACTCACTGGGAGTTCCCGGATGAAGATCCTGTTCGTGCTGAGTGTCTGTCTCGCAATCGCCGCCTGCTCGCGCAGTCAGGGCTACCGTCCGTCGGGCAGGCCGCCGGCCACGACAGTCGAACCGGTCCGCGAGATGCTCCACGGAGTGGAGATCGTCGACGACTACCGGTGGCTGGAAGGTGACAACACCGATCCCGAGAACCCGGGCCAGGTGACCCCGGAGGTCGCTGGATGGACCGACGCGCAGAACGGCTACACACGAACCGTCCTGGACGCCTTCCCCGGGCGACCAGCGCTCGAGGAGCGGCTGCGAACTCTGATGGAGGTCGGATCGGTGACGGCACCGCGGGTGCGTGGCGACCGCTACTTCTACTCGAAACGTGAGGGCCGCGAGAATCAGCCGGTCATCTATCGGCGTGACGGCTATCGCGGCGAACCGGCGGCGCTGATCGATCCGGCGATGCTTGACTCTTCGGGGCTGACGGTGGTCGAGTGGATTTCGCCGTCGCTCGACGGTCGGCTGCTCGCCTACGGGACCTATCGCGCGGGCGACGAGAACACCACCCTGCACCTCCTCGACATCGAAACCGGCGAGAGGCGTCCCCTCGAGATTCCCAGCAAGACGCAGGCTCCGCAATGGCTGCCGGACGGTTCCGGCTTCGTCTATCAGAACCTGGCCGACGCCGACGATCCCTATTCCGGCCGCGTGCTCTTCCATCGGTCCGGGACCGATCCGTCGACCGACGTCGTGCTCCTCCGGCAGTACACACGCGAGGAGAACGCGGCGCTGGCCACGACGTGGGGGCCGTTCGGATCGCTGTCGCGGGACGGCCGGTGGCTGCTGCTGGGCTACTGGATCGACACGAAGTCCACCGACGTCTGGCTGGTCGACTTCGAGGCATACCTCGAGACGGGCCGGTTCGACCGGCGGGAAGTCTCGATCGGTGTCCCCGGCCTGGCGGTCGGCACGGTCATCGACGGGACGCTGTACCTGCAGACGACCAAGGGCGCACCCAACGGGAGGGTGGTCGTGGTCGAGACCCCCAGCCCGGGCCAGGCTGGCTGGCGGGACATTGTGCCCGAGCGGGAAGATGCCGTGATCGAGAGCCTCTCGTTCGGGCGTGGTTTGATGGCGGTCACCTGGCTACGGAACGCATCGAACTTCGTCGAGGTGTTCGATCTGGACGGCACGTCGCGGGGCATCCTCGAACAGCCAGGAATCGGATCCACACAGATCGCCACCGAGGAGGACCGGACCGAGGCGTACCTCCTGTTCACGAGCTTCAACCATCCGACGTCGATCTACCGCGTCGACCTCGCGAATCCTGGTGCCGAGCCCGAACTGTGGGAGCAGCCTGCAGTGCCGGTGGATCGCGGATCGGTCGAAGTCGAACAGGTCTGGTATCCGTCGAAGGACGGCACGCCGATCAGCATGTTCCTGGTGCACCGCCGAGACCTCGAGCTGAACAGTGCCGTGCCGACCCTGCTCTACGGGTACGGAGGGTTCAACATTTCGATGACTCCGGCGTTCTCGGCCACGCTGTTCCAGTGGTTCGAGGCGGGAGGCCTGTACGCCGTGCCCAACCTGCGGGGTGGCGGCGAGTACGGGGACAACTGGCACGAAGCCGGAATGCTCGACCGGAAGCAGAACGTTTTCGATGACTTCGTCGCGGCGGCCGAGTGGCTGTTCGCCAACGGCTACACGAATTCGGAGAAGCTCGCGATCAGCGGCGGGTCGAACGGCGGCCTGCTCACCGGCACGGTGCTCACGCAGCGCCCCGACTTGTGTCGGGCGGCCATCGTGGCGGTGCCGCTGCTCGACATGCTGCGGTACCAGAACTTCCTGATGGCTCGCTACTGGGTGCCCGAGTACGGATCGGCCGAGAATCCCGATCAGTTCGCGACTCTCGTCAATTACTCGCCGTATCATCACGTGCGGCCGGGCACGTCGTACCCGGCGGTGATGCTGACCGCCGGCGAGCACGACACCCGCGTGCATGCCCTTCATGCCCGGAAGATGACGGCGGCCCTGCAGGCGGCGACCGCCTCCGATCCGTCGGAGCGCCCGGTGCTCCTGTGGGTCGATCGGGATGCCGGCCACGGACAGGGGAAGCCGCTCAACCTGCGGCTGCGTGACGTCGTTGATCAGCACGCGTTCCTGATGTGGCAGCTCGGGATAGAGTGATGCCGGTTTATTCGTGAAAGAACCGATTTCAGCACTAGTACGTCGTGATGGTAGTGCAAAGCCGCGATGGAACGGTGACCGCGCCGAGGGGCGTTGGTGCGCTGATTCAGCGCGGTGGGCGAGCAGTGGCCGGCATGTTGACCATCGCGACCGCCGGCGGGTCATGATCTCGATGTGAAGTCGAGCGTGCATCCGAAGTACACGACAACGTATCGCGTCGGGAACTGGGCCGAGTACGACCGAGCCCTCGTGCGGCGAGGCGACGTCACCCTCTGGCTCACGCCCGACGCGATCGCCACGTGGGCAGCGGCTGGCGTCGGCAGGCGGAGCGGGCCACTCCAGTATTCCGATCTCGTCATCGAAACCGCCCTGACGCTCAGTCTCATCTTCCACTGACCGTTGCGTCAGACCGAGGGCGTCTGGACCTCGATCTTCGGGATGCTGGGCGTCGATCTCACGGCACCCGATCACACCACGCTCTCGCGACGCGGTCAGCATCTCGCCCTCGCGCGTCGGCGCGCCCGCCCGGGCACCAGCCTGCACCTCATCGTTGCCAGCACCGGACTGTCCATCGTCGGCGACGGTGCGTGGGCCGCGGCGACACATGGGGGCCGAGGGCGACGCGGCTGGAGGAAGCTCCATCTCGGCGTGGACGGGGCCCGTGTGATCGTGGCCGGCGCGCTGACTGCGCCGACGGCCGATGACGCGATTACGGGGATCAGTCTGGTCGACGAGGTGGAGGGACACCTCACCAGAGTGACGGCGGATCCGGCCTACGACACGCTCGCGTTCTATGGTGCGGCCGGTGCGCGAGGGGCGAGGGTCGTGGTGCCGCCGAACCCTGATCGTGCTTCCTCATCTCGACACTCCTCCTGCGAGAACTCTCTCGCAATCAAGTGTCCAAGAAAACCCTAGGGCGCAGGACCATCAGCAAGCGCGCGTGGAGAATGCGTTCTTCCGGTACACGTCGATCGTCGGCGACGGTCTTCGGGCACGCAGTTCATCGGGGCAACGGCGTGAGGCCGTGCTCGCGTGTAACGTTCTGAACCGGATGACCGAGCTTGGCAGACCCGTCTCGTACCGCATCGGTAGGTGACGGGCTCGACGGTTTGAAGCGCGTAGGCCTGCCCGCATCCGCGCACCAACGCCGACTTCCGCGGTGCCGTGTTGCTCGCGGCCAACTTGGCCGACGATGCCGATACGGTCGCGGCGGTGACCGGACAACTCGCCGGTGCGCTCTACGGCCTGACCGGCATTCCCGAGACCTGGCGTGATCGGATCGTCTGGAAAGATCGACTCCTGACCGCGGCTCGACGGCTGCTACCGGAATCCATGGGCTCGATTCAACGGTCACGGTGACGACGACCCGTTGCGTGCCTGCAATACCATTGGTGTTGATGCTGTGCGCACAATCGCCGACCCTGCATGAGGTGACAGTCGTCGGTCGGACGATCCAACGGCCCGGCTCGCGTCCACGCCGTCGCCCACGCCGAGCGTGCACTGTCAGCACCTCTCGGTTCTGCTCTGCACGATCACCAGATCGGCGCGCCGGGAACGGTGCAATGGGGTTTCGACGCCAGCGAGTTGCGTGATGTACGTCTTTCTCGACCAGATCACCCATCGATACCCGGGCGTGACGTCGCCAGCCCTCGCCGGGGTGTCGCTCTTTGTCCGGTCGGGAGAGATCGCGGCCGTGGTCGGACTGCCCGGCGCGGGCAAGTCCACACTGCTCCGGATCGTTGCCGCGCACGGCGACAACGTGTTGATCGGGGACGCCGACCGCCGCGAGCCCGGCGACGTGAAGCCGGGCATCGTGCGTGGATGGCGCTTTTGCGATCCGTGGGATATCTTTTCGCCGGAGTGGAGGCCGGAAGAATGGCGCGGCGTACCGATCATGCGCTACGCGTTCCCGAACATGGCGCTTGACGGTTCCGCCCGGGAGCCGCCCGGTTGTTATGGCGCCTCGCATGTCGACAGCGATGGCGTCGTGCACTGGCCTCCTCCATGGCAGGGACCGCCGCCCAACGACGACGATCTGCCAGACCTGCTGCTTGTTGACGACCTCGTCGTCAACCCAGCGTTCGCGGACGCCGCTGCTCGTTGCGCGTTTGTGCGCGATCTGCATGGCCTCCGTTTGAGGCCCGAGTACCGGACGGTGATCTATGCGACACGCGAGGGGGAGGATGCGCTGGCGGTCGCCGATCGCATCGCGGTACTGCACGACGGTCGAATCGTCCAGTGCGGGACGCCGGTGGAGGTGCACGATACGCCCGTGAACGAGTGCGTGACGCGGCTCTTCGGCCGCCCCCCTGCACACAGGTCGTCGCGTGCGTAGAAGCCAACTCACGCCGCGCCGACATCTACCGTGCGATATTCTTGCGGGCCGGCGTGATCGTGGGGGCTGTCGTCGCCATCTTCCGGTTGCTCGACTGACACCTGGTACCGCACGGGACGACACGCTCACGTTCCGGCTGTCCCACGACGCTGCGACGGGACCATGATGAGCACGATCAACAAGGAGGCGTTCCTCGCCGATCCGAACGTTGCCGAGATGACGGACTGGGTGGCGGCTCGCTTCGATGATGCGTCGGGATGGACGCATACCTGGGTCGACCGGAAAAGCGGCGATCGCTGGAGCTTCAACGGTCTCCGTGATGCGTTCCTGCAATATAAATGGAATGGCGAGGCGTGGGCAGCGAACAAGACAGTACTCGACGCGTTTCGCTGCGAGCTCAGGGAGGCAGTCCAGACCGAGGATGTCAGGAGCGTCGTCACTATCTGTGAGAACATCCTGAAATGGGGCGGCGTGGCGGCGCACAACGTGCGCTATCTACACCGACAGCAACCGGTTCTCGTGCGTGAACTCCAACACGTGCGCGATCTGGTGTCGAGAAACCGCACGCCGTCGAAGCGCGATCTGTGTCGCGAACCCGATAATCCGACCTCGGCATGCCGCATGAACGCGGGCTTCGTCAAGATCTACAGCCTGCTTTGCGACGACTGCGTCATCTACGACGGCCGGGTGGGCGCAGCGCTCGGTTTGTTGGCGCGGCAGTTCTGCGAGGCGACGGGCCGCACAGAAGTACCCTCCGCGCTGGCGTTCGCCTTCGGCACGCCGAAGGAGGCACCGAACACGACAAACGCCAAGGTGCGCAACCCGAGTCACGGCACCCTGCGGTTTCCGAGGCTGCGACCGGATGCCCGATTTCACACCGTTCAGGTGATGCGGGCAAATTGGTTCATTCGCCGCGCACTGGATCGCAATCCACACGCCTTCAGCGCTGGCGAGGCAGGATTCCATGAGCTTGCGGCCGGGTTATTCATGGTCGGCTACGACCTGCGGGACACGTGATGGCAGCGGTGTTCCCGTGGGCGCGTAAGAGTCGGTTCCGAATCATGATTGTCGATACAACCCTAGCCGTCTCCGGCCTACCGCGCCCCGTATGTGCCCCCCCTGTGGAAACCAAACCGGAGCGCCGCCGAACTCATCCACGGCGGGTTCCCGTAGTCTACGACCGTCTCGTTCATCTTGAGGGTATTGTCAAGTTGAGGCTGAAGGCCGTTTCTGATGCCCAGCATGGCGGGTTCGCGACGGGCTTGAGCCCAGTATCTTGGGGGTCGATCGACGAGCTTTTCGTCAACTTGACAATACCCACGGAGGGATTGAGATGAAGGCGGTGATGCTTGGATGCCTACTCTTGGCGACACCGGCATGGGCGCAAGAGGGGCCGGCACGCATGATGCTGGAAGCGGGCATCGACAGTGGCAACAGCGTCGCGTGTCCTGGACACTACGTCGGCATCCAGGGACGGGTTGCGGGGCCGGTGTCCGGATACGGGAGCGTGGACAATTATCGCTGCCTGGATGTCGCGGGGAAGACCACCCGCGCTGGCATATCTGTCCGGCTCGGACGTGCCCAGTGGCTGGTCCGGCCTGCGGTGCGAGAGGGATTGGCATACGACGGTCACGAAGTGTTCCACACCATCGGCGCCAGCCTGACGCTCGGCCGGCGCTATGGAGGACGCCTGATCGTTGACCGTCAACGCGTGTCGGGCGGTGCCGTGCTTGTGCTCCTCCGGATAGGCGGGTACATCTCGTTCTGAGCGGGGCGTGCGTGAGTTCCTCGGGCGGGGTGTAGATTGTCGAAACGACTACGTGAAGTAGACTACGGGGCTTCGCGTACTGGACCCTGCCACACGCAGTCGTCTCGCTCGCTCACCAGTGCCGAAATGGACAGGCGACAGTCGAGACGTACCGTGCGAGGCCCGAGATCTGTCTATGAGCCGACCATACCCGCGCCCGGTATTGTCAAGTTGGCGAAAAGCGAGTCGATCGACCCCGTATGGTGCAACAAAGCGGCCGAGGTTGGCGAATCGGCGAAACAAGGTCGGTGCGAGTGGCTGCTCCCCCAGTAGCCTCAGGGAATGCCCGACGCTCTGCGCTTCCTCTTAGGCTGACCGCCTGCGGAAGGAAGCCGAGCGCCTCGGTATCGCACCAGCCGTGCTGACCCCGTATGGTGCGAGAAAACGGCCGAGGCGAGTGAATCCCCGAGACCACGTGGGTGACGGCCGTGTCTGAGCCATGTAGCCTCCGGCCATGCCCCACGCTCTGCACTTCCTCGTGCTGGCCGTGACTGGGTGGGTGAATCGACACCAAGAAGATGCCTTGGTGCACAACTCCATTGAGGGCTGAGAGTCTCCCGTGACTCCGCCTGCCGGTCATCCGATCATCTCGCCATCGGGTATCCCGAGCGCCGTCATGGTGTTCAGGATCTTGCACCCCAACCTCACCTCGACTCTCTGGGACGCCAGTCCCCTCGCTCGCATCGCTGAGCCCAGGATGGCCTTGTAGCGGTGGAACGTCGTCTCCACCTTGCTTCGCCTGCTGTAGCCCGATGCGACGTGCCACTTCCGTTTCCCAACACGTGATCGTGCTCGGATGTTACGATTCCGCTGTCGCGTGCCCGCGGAGTCGAGCGCGAGCTGAGCGCCCTTTCGTGGCGGTATCAGCACCTTCGGCGATCGATGAGCACGGTGATTCTCCAGCGTCTTATAGACGTCGCCGGTGTCGTACGCGGCGTCGGCCTTGGCCGAGGCGATGGGACGCTCGATCTGGCCGACGAGTGACGCCACCCGGGAAGCGTCTCGAGCCCGCTTGCTCGTGAGCTCGCAGGCGACCACGTCACTGGTTTGCTCATCCACAGCGAGGTGCAGCTTGCGGTAGTCCCTGGCTTTCGGCGGAGTGCGCAACTGGCCGACGTGCACTGAAAGACCGCTGCTGTCGATGCGGAGGTGGACGGGCTTCACGGTTCGCCTCTCGTAGGAAGCAACCTTCCCCAGCCTCGCCTTGCGCCTCGAGATCGTGCTGTGGGCGGGCACGTCGTTGTCCAGATTCAAGAGCGTCAGCAGCGAGCGCAGGAAGCCCTCAGTCTGCCTGGACGCCAGGCCAAACACCAAGCCCAAGGTGACCGTCGTCTCGATGGCGTGGTTCGAGTACTTGCGTTGTCGGCCTGGCTTCCTGCGCGTCGGCCTCGGCGAGTTCCAGTTGGCGAGCTTGCCATCGGTGAGTCCGAGCCAGACGGTCAGACTCCCGCGAGCGCGGAGACCCGTCTCGTACTCCCGCCAATTCCGGACACGGTAGGCCTTCTGGACGTACTTCCGCTGGGTGCGCTTGAAACTCGTCATGCGGGACCTCGGATCTCGGGGTGGAGGGCAAGTATTGACCGAGATCGCGAGTTGTGCACCAAGGCAGCGAGGAGGTTCCGTTGCCAACGGCCCGGGCATTCGCGAATGCGGACCCGCTGAACCGGCGCGTGGTCGACCAGATGCTGATCGGTGTGGCGACCCGCCAGTATGCGCGGAGTCTGGAACCGCTCGGCGCCGACGTCACCACGCGGGGCACGAGCAAGAGTGCGGTCAGTCGACGCTTTGTCGCGCAGACTCAGGCGCAGTTGGATGCGTGGCGGGCGACGCCGCTCGACGCGCTGGATCTGGTGGGGCTGCTGATTGATGGCGTGCACGTGGGTGGACACTGTATCGTTGTCGCCCGAGGCATCGATAAAATGGACGCGAAACACCCGCTCGGCCTGTGGGAAGGGGCCACGGAGAACGCGACGGTCTGTCAGGGGCTCTTGACCAATCTCGGCAGCCGCGGGCTGCGCACCGACCGGAGCCTGCTGGTGATCGTCGATGGCACGAAGGCCCTCGACACGGCCGTGACCCAGACATTCGGGCGCGCCGCACTGGTGCAGCGGTGTCAGGTCCATAAGGGCCGGAACATCTTGGAGTATCTCCCTGAGGCACAGCGGCCGTGGGTGAAGGCGGTCCTCACGCGCGCCTACACGAACAGCCACGTCAAGACGGCCAAGCGTCTGCTGCAGGACCTGGCGCGGCGCTTGGACACTGACTACCCGAGTGCGGCCACGAGCGTGCGGGAAGGGCTCGACGAGACGCTGACCGTGCTCGGCGTGGGTCTGTCGGAGCGTCTCCAACGATCGCTCGCCACCACGAACGCCATCGAGAGTCTCCTCAGCCGAACGCGCCACGTGCAGCGCCATGTGAAACGCTGGCGCGGCGGGACGATGGTGCTGCGCTGGGTGGCCGCCGGGGTGCTCGAAGCGGCGAAGGGGTTCCGCCGGGTGCAAGGATGTCAAGATATGCCCGCGCTGGTCGCTGCCCTCCGGGCACGCGACGCGCGGTTAGGACTCGGGGAGTCGTCAGAGATGGTTGCGTAGTCGTGAACCAAGCTGCCGCTGAGTTTCAACAGCGCACGGGACATCCCCCAGGACATAGCGCACCAGAAGAAGGTGTCCCTGGCTTGGGTCGTCCGGGAGGCCTCCGAGAGGTACACTGCAAGCGAGAGAGCGCCTGCCCGCAGAACGAAAAGGAAGGCGGACAGGCCATGAGTGGCAACGGCAAGACCTACGGGCCAGCACATCCATATCCGCTGTCTCTCCGCGCGGAACTAGGCGTGGGAGGCGAAGTACGACGAGTAGGGCAATCGGGGTGAGGTCGATGTCGCGGGCTTGGCCCTGTGATGCAGAAGATCGAAACCATCGACCAGCCTCGTAGCGAGGCGGCGGCGGTCGGCCAGTTCGACATGTTTCGGCGAGAGTGCCGGACCAAATTTCTTCAGGTCAGCAATTCAACGTGGTTCGATCCTTCCTGCGAGAAGCAGACAGGCGCATGCAAGAAAAGGGAAATCTCGTTGCATGGATCAATGGGCTGAGAGTGTTGATGGAGGCGGGGCAATGACCGTAAAGGCAGTCAATTCGACAGTGACTTTATCGGTGCAGCTGAACACCGCGCTGGCGCTGCCCAACGGCGCGCGGTTCTACCGCTGCGCCTTGCAGGTTAATCCGTTCGCCTATTTAGCGCGGCACAACAAGCAAACGGCGTTCCAGAGAGAAGAGGATTACAACGCTGCCATCGTTGACGCCTGCCATGAGACAGGAATCGAAGTCATCGCCGTTACGGACCACTATCGAGTTGACGAATCAAAGGGATTGGTAAAGGCTGCCCGCGCTGCGAGTTTGTTTGCATTCAGCGGGTTTGAAGCCGTGACAAAGGACGGCGTGCATTTTCTCTGCTTATTCGATCCAGACAGGGACGACATGCTGGAACGGTTCATTGGAGAATGCGGCGTTCACGATACGACGAAGGCTTCACCGACGGGAAGTCTTGATTCCACTGAACTGTTGGCACAGGCGAAGGAGTGGGGCTCAATCTGCGTGGCCGCGCATGTGGCCGCCGATGGAGGGCTTCTAAGGAAGCTGAACGGACAGCCTCGTGCGAATGCCTGGAAATCGCCAGATCTTCTGGCTTGTGCACTTGCCGGTCCGATTTCAAGCGCGCCCGATAACATACGGCCCATCCTCGAAAACAAGGATGTGGAGCACAAGCGCCCGCGACCCGCAGCAATCATAAACGCCTCGGACGTAAACGATCTAGAGGACCTTAAGAAGGACGGAGCTTCGTGCTTCATCAAGATGTCGAGCGTCTCGGTCGAGGCGTTGCGGCAGGCTTTTCTCGATCCCGAGTCACGCATCCGCCTCAATAGCGACCCGCAAGCGGAACCGCATGCGGAGTTCCTGGCAGTGACGTGGGAAGGCGGTTTCCTCGGCGACACGTCGGTTCATTTCAACGGCAATCTGAACGTGCTGGTTGGCGGAAGGGGGACCGGCAAATCAACCATGATCGAGAGCATGCGCTACGCACTCGGCCTCGAACCGATCGGAGAAGAGGCGCGCAAGTCGCATGAAGCCGTTATCCGGTATGTGCTTCGCTCCGGGACAAAAATCTCCTTGTTGGTGCGATCGCACAAGCCTTCCTCGCGGTGCTACACCATCGAGCGGTCGGTCCCGAATCCGGCCATCGTAAAAGACGAAACCGGGGAAGTGCTGACGCTCTCGCCGAGAGACGTGATGCCGGATGTGGAGGTGTTTGGGCAGCACGAGATTTCCGAACTAACAAAGAGCCGGGAGAAGCTGACTTTGCTGCTGGAGCGGTTCGTTGACCGTGATGCCACCCTTTCGGGACGGAAATCGAAGCTCAGGCTGGAGCTTGAACGCTCGCGAAGCCGCATTGTGGATGTCCGGCGAGAAATGAAAGCGCTCGACGAGCGGCTCGCGGCGCTTCCAGGTCTGGAGGAGACGCAGAAACGGTTCCAGGAAGCCGGGCTCGAAGATCGGCTGAAGGAAAAGAGCCTTCTTATCCGTGAAGAGCGTGTTTTTGCCTATGGCGGGGAGCGTCTTGATCCCGTGCGCGCGCTGCAGAGTGAGCTGCTGGGGATGCTCCCATTGGATGCGGCCTTTGTCTCTCCGAAAGCTCTGGAAGGGTTGCCGAATGCGAACATCCTTACAGAAATCGGTGTGAGCTTAGGGACGCTGAGCACGAAGCTGAAGGTGATCGCCGATGATCTCGCGAAGGCATTGGCGGAGGCTGACAGCGCGGTTGCGAGGACCAAGGCCCGCTGGGAGGAGAAGCGGAAAACCGTCGAGGAAACGTATGAGAAGCTCCTGCGGGAGCTGCAGAAATCGAAGGTTGACGGGGCTGAGTTCATCCGCCTTCGGAAGCAGATTGAAGAGCTCCGGCCGCTGAAAGAGAAAAAAGAGAACCTGAAACGCGACCTGGCCAGTCACGAAACGCACCGCCGCAAGCTGCTGTCGGAATGGGAGGACACGAAAGCGAGCGAGTACCGCGAATTTCAAAGCGCGGCGAAGAGGGTTTCTCGCAAGCTCCGTGACCGCGTGCGCGTGGAGGTCACGATGGCGGGAAATCGTGGTCCACTGGAGCAGCTCTTGCGTGAGGTCGGAGGGAACCTGAGCGCCGCTCTGGAGCGGCTGCGCTCTCTCGAACAAATCTCGCTGCCGGACTTGGTGCAGCGCTGCCGGGAGGGCAGAGAGGCCTTGATGAAAAACTACTCGTTGCCGGCCGGCTCTGCCGAAAGAATCTCGCAAGCTAGCCTGGACCTGTTCATGAGAATCGAGGAGCTGGACCTACCTGCTACGACAAAGATGGAACTGAACACGGCGCCCGACGATGAACCGCCCACGTGGCAGACGCTGGAAGCGTTATCGACCGGCCAGAAGGCGACGGCCGTGCTGCTGCTATTACTGCTGGAATCCGAGGCCCCTCTCGTCGTCGATCAGCCGGAAGACGATCTCGACAATCGCTTCATTACCGAGGGCGTGGTGCCGATCATGAGGCAGGAAAAACGGCGGCGACAATTCGTCTTTTCGACCCACAACGCGAACATCCCGGTCCTTGGGGATGCCGACTTAATTCTGGGCTTGGCCGCGTCGGGAGAGGGTGGAGAAGGGCAGGCCAGAATAGCGACCGAGCACATGGGGTCCATTGACTCAAGGCCGGTGCGCGAGCTGGTGGAGGAGATCCTCGAAGGGGGAAAGGACGCCTTCGAGATGCGGCGTTCCAAGTATGGATTTTGAAGGATGACAACACGCACCGAATTGCTGGAGATCATCAACAACGGAGAAAACTCCGGTGTCGAATTCAAGCGCGACACCTTGCAGAACCACGATCTGGCAAAGGAACTGGTCGCCTTTTCGAACCTTGGCGGCGGGATGGTGCTGCTGGGCGTCGAGGACGGCGGCAGCATATTCGGTGTCACGAGAGCCAACCTCGAAGAGTGGGTGATGACGACATGCCGGGACAAGATTAGGCCGGCGATTATCCCTTTCTATGAGGTGTTTCGGGAGGTCGAACCTGGGAAGGACGTGGCGATCGTCCGGGTGACGCGCGGCTACGACGTTCACGGCCTCTGGCACAACAACAGCAACAAGTACTACATCAGGGTTGGAACCCAGAGCAGGGAAGCGACTCAAGAAGAACTGGGGCGGCTGTTCCAGCAGCGCGGATTGATACGCGCGGAGTTGCGCCCGGTGTCCGGCGCGACGCTCAATGACTTGGACCGGCGCCGGCGGCGAGATTATTTCGAGCGGGTGCGGGAACAGGCAGTGCCGGCTGATGCTGACGATGCGGGCTGGAGAACCCTTCTTGTCAACACGGAGATCATGACCGAGGAGGGCGTGAGCGTTGGGGGAATGTTGCTGTTCGGAACAACGCCGAACCGCTTTCTTCCTCATGCTGGCATTGACGCTGCCGCCTTCCCTGGAACGGAGAAAGACTACGTTGCGCGCGAACGAAGGGCTTTGCGCGGGCCTATGACGCCATTGCTGGATGTGAGCGGGGCGATCGTTGAAAACGGTCTGGTTGAGCAGGCCCTAGAATTTGTGCACCGCAACGCGCCGGGAACCACTGAGCTGGAAGGCGGGAGACGAGTGGAAAAGCCTGCCTATCCCCTAGAGGCGCTCCGCGAGGCCATCGTCAACGCGTTGATTCATCGTGACTATCTGCTGACCAGCACAGATGTTGAGCTGAGCCTCTATAGCAACCGGCTGGAAATCATCTCCCCGGGCAGGCTGCCAAACGGGATTACGCCAGAGCGGATGCGAGCCGGAACGCGGGCGTACCGAAATCAACTCCTGAAAGAGGTCATGCACGACTACAACTATCTGGAGCACATGGGGATGGGCATTCCGCGGAAAATCATCGCAGGGATGCAGAAGCACAACAACACGGCGCCTGAGCTGATCGAGGACCAAGAACGCTTCATCTTGCGCCTGCTGGCCTGAGAGAAGCTCAGATTAGGATACGTTCCCGTACTGTCCAAAAACTAGATCGTGGGGTTGACGGCCGGTCATGTATCACGCTGCTGACCGATAGTCGTAGTGCAACCTCCCACCGAGCCGCGGTCGGGTGCCTTGGTGCGCAACTCGCGATCTCGGTCAATAATTGCCCTCCACCCCGAGATCCGAGGTCCCGCATGACGAGTTTCAAGCGCACCCAGCGGAAGTACGTCCAGAAGGCCTACCGTGTCCGGAATTGGCGGGAGTACGAGACGGGTCTCCGCGCTCGCGGGAGTCTGACCGTCTGGCTCGGACTCACCGATGGCAAGCTCGCCAACTGGAACTCGCCGAGGCCGACGCGCAGGAAGCCAGGCCGACAACGCAAGTACTCGAACCACGCCATCGAGACGACGGTCACCTTGGGCTTGGTGTTTGGCCTGGCGTCCAGGCAGACTGAGGGCTTCCTGCGCTCGCTGCTGACGCTCCTGAATCTGGACAACGACGTGCCCGACCACAGCACAATCTCGAGGCGCAAGGCGAGGCTGGGGAAGGTTGCTTCCTACGAGAGGCGAACCGTGAAGCCCGTCCACCTCCGCATCGACAGCAGCGGTCTTTCAGTGCACGTCGGCCAGTTGCGCACTCCGCCGAAAGCCAGAGACTACCAGCTGCACCTCGCTGTGGATGAGCAAACCAGTGACGTGGTCGCCTGCGAGCTCACGAGCAAGCGGGCTCGAGACGCTTCCCGGGTGGCGTCACTCGTCGGCCAGATCGAGCGTCCCATCGCCTCGGCCAAGGCCGACGCCGCGTACGACACCGGCGACGTCTATAAGACGCTGGAGAATCACCGTGCTCATCGATCGCCGAAGGTGCTGATACCGCCACGAAAGGGCGCTCAGCTCGCGCTCGACTCCGCGGGCACGCGACAGCGGAATCGTAACATCCGAGCACGATCACGTGTTGGGAAACGGAAGTGGTACGTCGCATCGGGCTACAGCAGGCGCAGCAAGGTGGAGACGCCGTTCCACCGCTACAAGGCCATCCTGGGCTCAGCGATGCGAGCGAGGGGATTGGCGTCCCAGAGAGTCGAGGTGAGGTTGGGGTGCAAGATCCTGAACACCATGACGGCGCTCGGGATACCCGATGGCGAGATGATCGGATGACCGGCAGGCGGAGTCACGGGAGACTCTCAGCCCTCAATGGAGTTGTGCACCAAGGCAGCTCCACGATGGTGTGCACGTAGTGAACCGGTCGGGGGCGGCCACGGCGTTGCCGGATGCCGTCCTGTTGCATGCGGGCAATCGCCGAGCCGTCGCGGCGTGCGCGGTCCGTGTTGATGACGCGGGGCCGAGGATGCGCCGGATCAGGCAGCGCCTGGCGGAACAGGCGGTGGGCCGCCGCGGCAGCGCGCCACCCCGAGCGCACGCAGTCGATCGTAGCGCCAGCGGAATCGAGGGCGCGGGAGAGGGAGCCCCAACGGCCCCTGACACAAACGTCGGCCTCAGCGACACGCCAGGACCTCTGGGTGGGCTTGAGATGACGGCGCAGCCGCTCCTCCAGCTCGGGACCGGCGTGCTGGACCCAGCACCAGATGGTCGTGTGGTCCGCTTCCAGACCGCGGTCGCGGAGCCGCTCTTCGCCATCGCGGAACGAGAGCGAGTCCCGCAGGTACCAGCGCACAGCGCACAGAATCAGCTCGGGCTCGGTCTGTCGCCACGTGACGATCGCCGGTCGAATGGCCTGCTTCACCATCTGTTCAGGCTACCAGCCGCCGCTGGCCGAAGTTGCCACACAACCGACCATCGCCTCATGCAACGCCTCTCGGGCACCGCCAGGGATTTCTTCGTGGTGGCCGCGATCTCGACCATCAACGTGGAGGTGGTACTGGGGGAGTTCGTGCGGTGCTTCCACCGACCGCCTGGAAACAGCTCGCCGACGCGCAGGTCGACGGTTGGCGGCGGTGGGACCCGGAAGCCAGCCCGCGACCCCATCGGTTATGGTCGCGAGGCGATGAGGTGGCGAATGTGGTCGAATTGGCGTCAGGTTTCGGCCAGAAGTGGCGGTCAATCCCTCAAAACATATAACCGCTTTGATATAACCGATCATCACCGATCCGACATGGGGCCTTCTCAGCCGAGGGTCGCAGGTTCGAATCCTGCCGGGCGCGCCATTTTCCTAAAGAATTCGCTGATTGTGCCCTCTGCCTGGGCACCGAGGGCGAAGGTACAGGCGAACAAAGTGACCGGTCGCCTTCCAAGATGGGCTGACTGAAGTACGCCGAGCGCCACCCCCGCGCTTCACAACGGCCGGCGCCGATGGCATGGTGTGACGTCGTGGAGCCCCGCACGCTGCGTGAATGCCGGATCGCGCTAGGCCAGTCGCAGGCGGCGTTCGCGGCAATGCTCGGTGTGTCCCCCGAATCGTATCGGACGTGGGATGCCGGGCGGCGGGCGACGCCGCCCCACGTCATGGCGCGAGCCCGGGCGCTCGCCACGCATCGCGATGAGCACGCGCTCCTTCCCTTACCCGTGCTCGCGCTGCTGATCGGCGTGCACGTCAAGACGCTGCGGCCGGCGGACCGTCGCGTGCCCTTGACCTGGGCTGGTGTACCCGACGACTACGCTGAGCAGATCCGCGCGCTGCGTCGCGCACGTGGGTTGAGCCAGGCGCAATTGGCCACGCTGGTGGGCGCGGCGCGGAAGGCCGTCGTCTACGACTTATTGAAACGGCCAACGCTCACCGAGCAAGATTGGGCACGATGTACGTCTTCAGCATTTCGACGAGCTTCGCGCAGTTGTCGCTGGAGGCCTGGAGCTTCCCGGCGATGCCGGGGCCCAACTGAATGTTCACCGTGAGGCGAGAGCCTTCCTTTGGTGACACCCAATCAAAGTCTGTGGTGCGGACTTCCCACCCATCGATCCGCTTACGCAGTCGAATACAGTCGAAACGGTTTTCAGTGGCAAACTTCTTTGCCTCGCTGATGGTGCCTTCGTTACAGAGCCACAGAGAATCAAACACTCGACGTGTCTCGTCCCGGTACTCGCCCCGTGGTCGCGTCCAGTGCCGCCAGCGGCTCGGTGGGATGTTGAACTACTACTATCGGTCAGCAGCGTGATACATGATCGGCCGTCAACCCCACGATCTAGTTTTTGGACAGTACGAGTGTGGCATCTACGTGAGCCAGATCTTTGCTCCTGCCACTGCGTGAACACGGGGTCCATGGTGCTCGCTTCCCTGCGCGACACGCTGCTGCCAAAGCTAATATCCGGCGAGCTACGGGTGACGGACACGAGCCGCGCCGAAGCGACACACTGATGGACCATCTTCGCCGTCTCGGCAACCGTATCTCGATCTCGATCCCGGTAGACGAGAACCGCTTCACGGGACGCGAGTGCCCGCGGTCCGATTGCGAGGGGTACTTCAAGATCGAATTTGGCACTGGTCTCAAGGGCGACGGACTTCCGTGCCACTGCCCTTACTGCGGTCACTCCGCTGGGCATGGTGAGTTCTGGACTAAGGCGCAGATCGAATACGCCAGATCGGTCGCAATACGGAAGATCACCGACGCGATTCACAAAGACCTCAAGAGGCTGGAGTTTGACCACAAACCGAAAGGTGCGTTCGGCATAGGCTTTTCGATGAAGCTCAAGACGGGTCGGCAGCCGCCTATCCACTACTACAGGGAAAGGCAGCTCGAAACCGAGGTTGTCTGTACCAACTGCACACTCCGATACTCGGTATACGGTGTCTTCGCTTACTGCCCGGACTGTGGCCAGCACAACTCTGTCCAGATCCTCGAGAAAAGCCTCGAAGTGGTCGGAAAGATGTTGGAAATGGCAACGCGGGCGGAGAAAGTCCTAGCCGAAAGGCTTATTGAGAATGCCTTGGAAGACTGCGTTTCCACCTTTGACGGGTTCGGGCGCGAACTGTGTCGCATACACGCAAACAAGGCACGGGCTCCCGCTAAAGCGGAGAAGGTGAATTTTCAGAATCTGGAAGGTGCGAGAACTGGCTTCCTGGATTTGTTCGGAGTTGATTTTTCCACGGCGGTAGAGCCGGCAGATTGGCGGGCGACTGTCATGGCATTTCAGAAGCGCCACGTCATCGCACACAAACTGGGCGTTATCGATCAGGACTACGTCACAAAGACCGGCGACACCCGTGCTGTCGTGGGGCGGAAGATCGTTGTCGATGATGGCGAAGTGAAGGAACTCGTTAGGATTGTCAAGAAACTGGCTCCAGGCATGGTGGCAGGGTTTTAGAAGTCGAATGTGAGAACGGCGGAGCAAAAATAGACCACAGCGCGGCGGTGTGAAGCTGCCTGCGGGCGGCGGAAAACCAGACCGCTCGAGTGAACGTGCTCGCCGCCGCCGACTTCTTCACTGTCGAGGTCTGGACGCCACGCGGCCTGACCCGCTTCACCGTGCTGGTCCTGATTCACCTGGCCAGCCGCCGCGGTCAGATCGCGGGCATCAGCGCCGAGCCCGACGGGCCGTGGGTCACCCAGCTCATGCGGAACGCCACCGATGCCGAGGACGGATTCCTGCGACACATCCGGGTCCTCATCCATGACCGCGACCCGCTCTTCCGGCCGGCCGTGCGCGACACGCTCCCCCCGGCCGATGTCACTCCCATCCGACTCCCCTCCCGCGCGCCGACCCTGAACGCCTACACGGAGCGCTTCGTGCGCACCATCAAGGCATCCTGCCTCGAGCGCATGGTCCTGATCGGCGAGGGCTCGCGGCGTCGCGCCGTCCGCGAATTCGTCGCGCACGACCACCACGAACGGAATCACCAGGGGCTCGACAATCGCCTGATCTTGCCGCTGTCGACGGCACCGCCACCCCGTGGTCGCGTCCCGTGCCGCCAGCGGCTCGGTGGGATGTTGCACTACGACTATCGGTCAGCAGCGTGATACATGACCGGCCGTCAACCCCACGATCTAGTTTTTGGACAGTACGCCCGACGTCCCCCCGAATTGAGTAACGCCAGATCGTCGCCGCGATCGAGGCGCACGTCGCAGACGGCACGGTGGTCACACGAGACCTAGGCGGGGATGCCACAACAGATGCTGTCGCAGCCGCCTTGGTCGACCGAGTTGGCCAAGCTTAGACTGGGGGAATATCGCCTTCGGTGTAGGCGCTGCCCTCAGGCGCTTCCCCCAGATCCCCTGGCTCCCTCGTTAGTGGGGCCCCGATGCCCCCCCACGCCACTCGGACGCCCGAATAAGGATCAGGGCGCGCACGGCGCACCCCCGCCGGCACGGAGTGGGGCATGGGGCCCCGGCTAAGCGACGGCGACGAGGTGCGGGGCAGTCAGCCCCGGCTAAAGATTGAACCCCCGCTCGTCGTGAAGCGCGATATCGAGTCCCCCCGTCTCATCTTCCGGGGAAACGCGCAAGCCCATCACGCCGTCCAGGACCTTGACGATCACGAACGTCATCACCCCGCTATAGACGATCGTGGCGCCCGCGCCGACGAATTGCCGCCCGAGCTGCGTCCGAATACTGACGTCGAGACCGACGCCACCGAACATCTCGGCGGTGAAGAGGCCGGTCAAGATGGCGCCGACGAAGCCACCGACGGCGTGGACCCCAAAGACGTCCAGGGCGTCGTCGTAGCCGAGCGCCCGCTTGATGGTGCCGGCGGCGACGTAACAGCAGATCCCGGAGGCGGCGCCGATCGCGAGCGCACCGATGGGGCCGACGGTACCAGAGGCCGGCGTGATCGCGACGAGCCCGGCCACGGCGCCGGTCGCAATGCCGAGCGCGCTCGGTTTGCCGTGGCCCATCCACTCCATCGACATCCAGGTGAACCCAGCGGTGGCGGTGGCGATATGGGTGACGGCCATGGCCATCCCAGCGAGACCGTCTGCGGCAAGCGCACTGCCGGCATTGAAGCCGAACCAGCCGACCCAAAGCATCGAGGCGCCCACCACGGTGAGCACCAAGCTGTTCGGCGGCATCGGTGTCGACGGATAGCCTTCTCGCTTGCCGAGAACGATGCAGAGCACGAGGGCGGCAATTCCGGCGTTGATATGGACAACGGTACCTCCGGCGAAATCAAGCACGCCCATCTCGCCAAGAAAACCGCCGCCCCACACCCAATGCGCCACCGGGGCGTAGACGACGGTCACCCAGAGCGCCATGAAGACCATCATGGTCGAGAACTTCATCCGTTCAGCGAAGGCACCGACGATGAGCGCTGGCGTGATGATGGCAAACGTCAGCTGGAACATCTGGAAGACGGTCTCTGGGATCGTGCCCGCCACCGTGTCGACGCCAACACCCGACAGGAAGAACTTCCCCGTGCCGACGAACGCGTTGAGCGCGCCGCCGTCCCCGAACGCCAGACCGTATACGTAGACCGTCCAGAGGATCGTGACCATGCAGGTAATGGCGAAACACTGCATCATCACGGACAACACGTTCTTTGCGCGCACGAGGCCGGCGTAGAACAGCGACAGCCCCGGAATCGTCATAAAGAGGACAAGCACGCTTGATGTGAGCATCCACGCGGTGTCGCCAGAATTCAGCGTATCGTCCTGCGCCCACGCGAGCCGTGGAACGAGGGCGACGGCCGCCGCGGCGGCGCCGACAAAGAGTGCCTGCGACCTAAAGAGCTTCATGGCTGTGGTCCTCCCCAAACACAGCGCCTAGGGGTCCGCTCACCCTACAGCGCGTCGGTCCCCGCCTCTCCCGTTCGAATCCGAATCGCCTGATGGATGTCCGTGACGAAGATCTTGCCATCACCGATTTGGCCGGTCCGGGCGGAGGTCTTGATCGCATCAATCACGGCATCGAGCTGCGCTTCATCGACGACGATGTCAAGTTTGACCTTCGGCACGAAATCGATCGAGTACTCCGCGCCTCGGTAGATCTCGGTGTGTCCCTTTTGTCGCCCAAAGCCTTTGACTTCGGTCACCGTGAGGCCGGTGACGCCGAGACGCGAGAGGGTGTCGCGCACGTCGTCGAGCATGTGAGGCTTGATAATTCCGGTTACCAACTTCATTTCGAGGCTCCTTCCTATGGCGGGTCCCCGGCCGCAGCGGCACTCTCGTGCGATGCGGCGGCGCCAACTATATACCAGGAGGTCATCCGGTCGACATGAATGCGGCTCCGGAAGAAATTGGAACGCGACGGTCGCCGCCGCTTGTTCCAAAACGGTACAGCCCCTGCCGGAAATGTGCGCGGCCGACCGGTCGGCGTGTAGTCGCAAAGTGATCAGAACCTCCTAAAGCCGGGATTTCCATTTTGCCCGCCGGATCAGGGCCTTTATTACACCAACACGCCTCTCTGCACGCCAGATTTCTTCATCGCACGTTGCGTCGCTCCCTGTTGAAGCCGCGCTCGACGTGGAACCGACTCGAGCCCCCGCTTTCAGGGCATCCCTCAGACACCGCTCCACACCGATGCTCTTTCTTCGCCAGGCGGACTTCGTTGCACTCAGGCCGGGCGTCAGCCGGCCGGCACCGGTAGCGCCCAGATCCTCCGCAGCATGTCGCCGAACAGCCGCCGGGTCAGATGCCCTTCTGCCAGCAGGAGCCAGTAGTACCGCGCATGCTTCACCAGGCGGCCACCGGTTTTCACCAGCCGCTGCTGAAGACTCGTGAGCGACCAACGCTTGATCCGCGGCGGCAGCACCAGTCTGCGCCAGAGGTTGCCCAGATTGTAGGCCAGGACGCTCAGTTGCAGGCGCACCTCGTTCGCCCGGAAACGATGGCACGACAACCGCGTCCAGTGGGTCGCCTGCTTGCCTTCCTTGATCCATTGCTCCGCCGTGCCGCGCTTGTTGTAGAACCGCACGACTGAGCGACTCGGGAGGACCATGCTGGTCACGATGAAGCCGACGCGGGGGAACAGCTCACCGCGGTGGTGCTCGACCTTGGCAACGATCCGTCTGGGTGTAGTCCAGCTCTTCGCCTGATAGCGGAAACTCTTGTAGCGCACCAAGGGCTTACGGCTCGGCCGTCCCGGTAGACGAAACAGAATATCCTCGATCTCCAGCTCCAAGCTCTTGTTCGCCGGCATGCGGATGGCATAGTCCACGTCGCGTTGTTCGAGCGCGTCATAGATCTCCGGCTTCGCGAACGCCGCGTCCGCACGGAACGCCACGCGCTTCCCCTCCGCCTGCTGCCGGTCAATTTCCGGCAGGAGCAGGGTGTCCCAGTCATCGGCGCTATGCACGTTGCCTGGCCGTAGCGTGGCGCCGAGGCAGTCCCCGTGCTCAGTGAACAGAAACAGCGGGTGGTAACAGACGGACTCGAAGTGCCCGTTATAGGCGCTCCCTTCCTGCGCTCCATGCACCGGACTTTCGCTCGAGTCCATGTCGAGCACGACCCGGTCGGCGCGCGTCGCCATCTCGGCCTGTGCGAGCACCTCCCGGTTCACGGCCCTCAGCCCGACGAGATTCTTCTCTTGGGTCAGCAGCTCGGTCTCGAACCAATGCAACGTCGATGTCAGCGCCGCACCGCGGTCCCAGAGCTTTGGCGACCCGATGAAACGAAAGGTTGGGTCCGCCGACACCCGGACCGCGTCGTTGAGGTCTTCGTAACCCGCGAGCCGGCTGTAGACCGACTGCCGCAGGAGATCCGCCAGGCTGAACTGGGTGTTCAAACCCTGTCGGGAGTCGTTCAGATGCTCAGAGATGAGTGTCCCCAGCCCCAGGCGTTCATCCAACTCGCGCACCAGAATGAGACCGGCGGCGGAGGTGACCCGCGATCCCTGGAACGCGACCTTCAGAAAGCCGTTGAACGTGAACTGAAACGCCTCGTGCTGTCATGCACCCACCGGGTGTCATCCTCCGTAGTGTGGTGTCTTACGTCGGAGCCCCAGAAATCAGGGCGCGGCGACTGGTCCTGACGATACGGTACCACAGGCAAATCGGAAATCCGGGGTAACACACCCGCGTTTAGAGTTAGATCTCACGAGAAGGGAGATCGGACGTGAAGAAACGATCCAGCGAGGCGACGATCGGGTTCCTTCGGGAGGCTGAGGCGGGCCGCCTGCCGATCAAGCAGGTGTGTCGGCGGCACGGGTTCTCTGAGGCGAGCTACTACCTGTGGCGGAATAAGTTCGGCGGGCATTGACGCCCCTATATGTCAAGACGGCCGCTCAGGAGGCTTCACTGAGCTGTTGGCGCGTGCGGAAGTCTCTCATGACGCGCTGATAGATTTCCCGAGCGAGAAAGCGTTTACGGCATCGGATGATGTCCCGTTTCGTCCGTCCATCCGCCCTGCGTCGGATGACATAGTCGATCGTCGGCTGGTGATAGCGCATACGGACCACGATGGCTCGATGGAGGGCGGCGTTCGCTTGTCGGTGGCCGCCCCGATAGAGGCGGTGTCGACCGGTGGTCATCCCGGAGGAGGCGGGGACGGGACACGCGCCGCAGAGCTTGGCAAAGGCGGCTTCCGAGCGAATCCGCTCAGGGTTATCCCCGAAGATAATGAACATCGCGGCGGCGGTGTTGGCGCCAACGGCGAAGCCCTCCCGGAGGGTGGGCGACGTCTCGGTGGTGAGTCGGGCGAGGTGTAGGTCATGCGTCGTGATTTCGTCGGCGAGGGTGAGCCAGCGACGGGCCAGTGACCGGAGCGTGTGTTTCCCGGATGCGACGGGTGTGTCGAGTGGACCCGGTCGCAGTCCCGCACAGCGGGTGACGAGCGCGCGATCGGTGAGGGCCTGCAAGGGCTCTCGCAGCACCGGTGGCGCATTGACGAGGATCTGTTTGAGCGTGCTCATCGCGGTGGTGCGGGCTTTGACCGCGCTATCTCGTGCGACTTTGAGCTGCCGCATCATCTCGACGGCGCCGTCGGCCGTCTTGGGCGTCGCGGTGGCTTGCCCCGCGAGCACCGCGCGGGCGGCCGCCTCCGCGTCGATCGTGTCCGACGTGCCCGCGGCTCGACGCAGACGCCGATCGACTCGATTCACTTCCACGACCCGATGACCCGCGCGGTGGACCGTACGGGACAGGCCGACGCCGTAGCCGCCGGTCCCTTCAATGCCGACGGCCTCAATGCCACCATACGCCTCGGCCCAGGTGAGCAGCGCTCGATACCCCTCCGAATCGGCACCGAACGAGTGGGCGCCCAGGCGGATGCCCCGGCTATCGATCGCCACCGCGACGTGCATGTGCTTGTGGGTATCGACCCCGACAATCACCGTCTACGCTTCGTGCAGGTTAGACACGCTGTGCGTCACTGTCGCCTCCTCGGGTTGCGGCGCTGGCTGGTCCGGGCGGACGGACAGGACTGTGATGGGCCGTTCGTGCGGCAGGCCCCTATCGGGTCACGGCCCATCCGGTCAGCGAGCTACCGAATGATTCGCCGGTGGGCGATGACCGACAGATCAAAACGAGGACACGAGGTCAGTCAACTTGAGGGTCAGGCCATCACCCACCGGCACCCACCAGTGTCACCGAGCGACACCGATAGGCGGGAGAATGATGCTCACAGTCAACTTGTTGAGGGCAATGCGCTCTTGCCCCGTGAAATCGACGCTCCCGATCGTTTGCAGCAGGCGCACGTCACCGCATCCCATTCAACGAACGCACGGGTGCGGAGCAGGCGGTGGTGAGCCGACCGCAGGAGGTGTCGACTGACTCGGAAGAGATTCTGCACGAGACCGTGAACCGACGCGAACCGTTGGAGCTGAGCGGCCGACTTGAAACGCGGCATCTGGCGCTCCCGCTGCCGCGTCGGTTGGTGGGAGACCTCGGCTCGATTGTTCGCGTACTGATCAGTGACGTGGACCACGGACGGCATCACGGTGCGGCCCGCGGCGGCGTAGGAGCGCAGCTGGTCGGTGATCAGTCGTCGAGGGATACGGCCCTGGGCTTTCCCGCCGCGGCCCATCATCCCGCACGGCATGGAGATCTTGCTCGCCCGGAGTCATGCCGGACCGCGCGAAGTTTTGCCAGAGGCTGTTCGAGACCGGCAACCTGATCGGAACCGACTTCGAGGATGTTTCTGTAATGAAAGTTGAGCGGCCATTTATGCAGGACAAAGGGGGCGTGCACGTCCAGTTTACGGTGAGCTGGCATGCCTTCGGAAAAGCTGGCAAGGATGCGCACGATGCTCTTGAGGGGGTGCTTCCTGAAAAGCCAGATCCAGCGGCAGAGGACTAATTCCAAGGTCCCTGGATGATGGCTGACAATCCCGAATTCGACGAAGGCTCGAATATCGCCGGCATCGAGGAGAAGCTCGACAGGATCTCAGGCAAGCTCGATGCTCACGACAATCGAATCGACACCCTAGAGCGGCGGGTACTTCTGTTGCGCCGATTAGGGCCGTCCCTTGTCTTGGGCGCGGCGTTCGCGGTCGTGACGTGGATGCTCAGTGACAACGTGATGCTCGCATTGGTCAGCGTGGGCGCGGTCGTGCTCGCCGTGCGACGGTGGTTTAATCATGACGAGTAGGGCGCGCGACACGGGCACCCGCGCGTGACGTCTACAAGACATAGAATCAGACATGGCATACGACACACGGCAGCGCGTACTGGAAGGCGTCCTTGCCCGTCTGTCGCAACCGGCCGTTTACGACACATGCTGATCTGTTTGCACCCTGCCTGTCCGGTTCTCTCCTACCATACGTCCTTGGTGTAGACGGCATGCTGAACGGTGTGCCAGCCCGCCGTCCAAGATGAGATCAGCCAAGCGAAAACCGTACACGGGACCACGCCGCCACGGAGGGTAACCACGTTGCAAGCTCACTGGAACCACGGAATCTCAGCCGCTCTGTTCGGCGTGCTGATACTGCTACCCGCACCGCCCGCCTCAGCGCAATCGCACGACGACTTCGCATACTGGGATGCGAACGGGAACGGCGACCTGACGTGCACTGAAGCTGGACCTGCTTCACCTGCAGGAGGCCGTGATGATGGCCTGCGGTTACCTGCGTACAAAGACAACCGTGACGGTACCGGCATCATCTACGAATGGCTAGAACGGAGCCGATCGAGCGACACGGACGACGACGGTATCGGCTGTGACTCTGCCTCGAACCCCAACGGTTATATCCCCAATGTGCAGGTGCAGCCGCCGGTGGAGACGCAGGGCTGCCCGGCTGACGCGGAGACGTGGCGCGGGTTGAAAGTCTGCGACGAGCGACCACGGGACGGCTACGCCCGCGACGCCTTCGGGACGGGCTACAGCAGCTTGGAGGACGAGATCATCTCGGCGTTGCCGCCCACGATGAAGGCGAACGGGCAGGTGTACACCCCCTACTCGTGCCTCGCGTTCGACATCACGGCGAACGGGACCGCGGCGACGGACATCGAGCACATCGTGGCGCTGGCGGAGACGCACGACAGCGGCATCGCCGACGAGCGGCGCCGGGACATTGCCAGTGACCTCGACAACCTCACGATCGCGGATCCGACGGTGAACCGGTCGCAGAAAAGTGACCGGGACGCCGCCGACTGGATGCCGGCCCGACACGGCGCGTGGTTCGCGGAGCGGGTGATCCAGGTCAAGCTGGAATACGGGTTGAGCGTCGATCCTGCCGAGCGGGACGCGCTCGAGGCGCTCCTTGCGGGCGGAGAAGCGCAGTTGAACTGTGTCGATGGCACGCCGGTGCCGGCGCTGCCGCTGATTGGGCAGTTGCTGTTCGGAGTGGGCCTGCTGGGTGGCGGCGCGCGGCAGCTGTATCGGTGGACGAGTGGCTGATCAGCGAGGTGCGGGGGTAGGGTATGGGGGCGTACGACGACCGATCTGACAGGCTTAACGCTCACAATCGCCCCAACGATGCCGCTGGCGCGCTGGAGGTAGCTTCGGCCAGTCTTGGAGGACATGCCATGTTGATTCTGCGGTTCGCTCTTTTGTGTTCGCTGCCCGGATTGCGGCGTTGTTGCGCGGTTCGAAAACTGACCCGCAACGCCCCCTACCCACAGACCCGTTAACGACCGATAGCGTACGACGCCGGCCTACCAAGCTGAGTCATCTGATTGAGGATGTTACATGCGAGGATGGCCTCCGTCTCTTGCCCCGCCCGACTGCGCGCTCGAAGGCTCTCCCCGATGATCACCTTGTACCGGAAGAAGGCGTTCTCCATACGGGCCTGCTGATGGTAGCCCGAGTCCTTCTTCCACTGTCGCCGTCCAGCCTGCTGCACCTGTCGGATCGTGCGGTCGCGCGCGGGCGATCGTGGTCGCCGTCCAGACACGGTGGCTGTCCTGGTCGGTGGAATGACGACCGTCGCGCCACGCGCACCCGCAGCCTCGTAGATGCCACGCGTGTCGTAGGCCGCGTCCGCCGTGAGGCAGGAGACGTCGCCTTCGACCTTGTCGATCAGATCGAGGGCTGTCGTCGCGTCGTCAACATGCCCGCCGGTCAGGGCGTGAGCGACGATCACGCCCGATCCGTCGACGCCCAGATGAAGCTTCTTCCAGCCGCGTATCCCGCGTCCGCCATGTTTCACGGCCGCCCATTCACCTTCACCCACAGTCGAGAGCCCGGTACTGTCGACGATGAGATGTATGCCTGCGCCCGCGGGGAGGCGGCGAAGTGCAAGGTCGAGGTGCTGACCACGCCGTGAGAGAGTCGTGTGATCGGGCGCGGACAGGTCGAGGCACAGCATCCCGAAGATCGACCTCAGAAAGCCCTCCGTCTGACGAAGGGGCAGGTGAAAGATCAGGCGGAGCGTCAGCGCGGTTTCGATGGCAACCTCGGAGTACTGCAGCTGCCCTCCGCGCTTGCCGACGCCCACGGCCTCCCACGTGGCGATCGCTTCCGGCGTCAACCACAGGGTGACGTCGCCTCGCTGGACCAGTGTTCGGTCGTACGCCGGCCAGTTTCCGACGCGGTATTTCGTTGTGTACCTGGGATGCACTCTCGACTTCACGTCGAGATCATGCCCCTTCGGCCGTCACGATGGCCAGGGCCGCGACGAACACTTGTTTCCGCGCACCAACGCCGCTGACTAGGACAAGGGGCGTATAAACTATCTGTTGCCTTGGAGTCGCCCGTAGCCGATCCCACACCTTTGACAAACGCCAAGATTTTCGTCGAGCACGCCGGCGAGCGTAAGATCCGCTATCGCAATAAGGTCTACTATCGCCTGTTGCACTGGCCGATCTGGATCTGGGTCTTCTTTTTGGTGCCTGGACCGCTGACGTTTGACTTATTTGAGAACGGGTTTGACGGTCGGATGGGTGCCTGGCTCGGTGTGGTGCTACTTGGGACCGGTATCGCCGGTCTGCGTGGCCAACTTCCTGGCGTTGAGCCGCGTCCCTATATCATCCGTTTCACGGAAGACCGACCCAATCCGTTGTATCGCCGAGTGTGCTATACGTTCGCGTGGAGCACCGTTGTAACGTTCGCTGTGCTCAACCTAGCTGGTCTCATGATCGCCAGCGCGACGGGAGAGTGGCATCTGCGTCAGCTATACGAGACAGTGTATTTCCCGATCGCGCTGACCATCTGGCTACTTGGCACCATTGGGCGGCTCCCTCGGGTGAAGCTTTCGACGAAGGGCGAGGGTGATGAGCGCCGATACTTCTACGGATCCGTTTGGGCGGTGTGCATCGCGCAACCAGTCCTCTGGTTCCTGTGGGCCGCGTTGCCTCAGACGCGTGGAGCCGACGCAATGAAGTTGGCGGTGTTCGTCGGTATCCTCCTGTATGTTGGATGGCTCTCGTATCGAGGTAAGTTCCCGCGAACTCGCCCAATCGTGCCGGGAGAACTCGCTGTCAGCGACTGAGCGCGGACGTTACGTGCGACGGCGAGTTACAGTGCAGCTATATCTGGACGATCCATATATCGTTGCCGTTCTCGGCCCGGAAGGACAATTCATCGCGGCGTTCAACCGTCGCCGTCTTAGTATCAACCGCCGCGACCCGTCCAACTTCGACTTACTGGGGTGTAGTAATCACTTCTTATGACATGCTGACCGATATTCACCATAATTAATGTTCTCCGTTACAAATGGTCGACCGTCACCACACACGCGGGAGCGGCCAACGTGAATACGGTCGCAGCGATACAATACGCCGCATGACGGCGGTGAGTGCCAAGAGCCCGATCGTGCATCTTGTCGCGGTTCTGTTTCTGATCGGCGGTCTCGTCTCCATTTGGATCACCATCGGCGGCGGGCATGCGCAGACCGACGAAGGGTTCGATTCGTACTTTATCGAAAAAACGATGCGGGTGGACTATTTCCACTCGGGCGGCGTCGGAACCGAGAACCTGGCCTTGGATCGGATTGTGTCCGATGGGCCGTGGGCAGGGAGCCGAACCAGAATGCTCGACGACCTCAACCTCGGCAAGTACCTGTTTGAGGTGATCGATCGGCGAACCAATCGGGCGGTCTACTCGCGTGGCTTTGCCTCCATTTACGGAGAGTGGGAAACGATACCTGAGTCCAGCGAGCGTTACCGGACATTCCACGAGTCACTGCGGTTTCCGTGGCCCCGGGCGCCGGTGCAGGTGGTGCTCAAGGTCCGTGACGCGAATAACAGCTTCCATGAGATCTGGTCGGTGGTGATCGACCCCGACTCGCGCTCTGTCAACCCGGTCGACAGAGCGCCGATGGGTGAGGTGTGGCCGATCCTTGAGAGTGGTTCCCCATCAGAGAAGGTCGACCTGGTGGTGATCGGCGAAGGGTACGCCGAGTCGGAGCTCGCGAAGTTCCACGTTGACGCCGAGCGGCTCGTCGGCGCACTGTTCGAGGAGGAGCCTTTTAGGAGCCGACGGTTTGATTTCAACGTTTGGGGTCTCGATCTACCGGCGACCCAGTCGGGCATCACCAGACCTCGAGCGATGCAGTTCCGTAGAACGCCGCTGTCGTCGCAATACAACATCTTTGACTCGGAGCGCTACCTGCTGACGTACGACAATCGATCCTTACGTGATGCGGCATCGGCTGCGCCGTACGAATTTCTTGAGATCCTGGTCAACGAGGAACAATACGGCGGCGGTGGGATCTTTAATTTCCAGGCGACGGTTGCCGTGGACACTGGCTTTTCCGAGTACGTTTTCATTCATGAGTTTGGTCATCACTTCGCCGGGCTGGCGGATGAGTACTACACGTCTGACGTGGCATACGAGACTGGCGCGGCATATCATCCCGAGCCCTGGGAGCCGAATGTTACGGCACTCCACGACCCAGCCGCGCTCAAGTGGGGCGGCCTGGTCGAGGCCGACACGCTGCTTCCGACACCCTGGGACAAGGCGGAGTTCGAGCGCGGTAACATTGCCGTCCAGACAGAACGACGGAACCTTCGGGCTCAGGGCGCCCTAGAAACGGAGATGGACCGGCTGTTTACGGCGCAGATGGAGCGCGAGACCGTCTTACTAGCATCGATGGAGCACGCCGGAAAGGTTGGGGCATTTGAGGGGGCGTCATATGAATCGGTTGGGTTGTATCGACCCGAGATAGATTGCATCATGTTCACTCGAAACCCAGTCGGTTTCTGCCGTGTGTGTCAGCGCGCCATCCACCGAGTCATTGATCAATACTCGAGGCGATGATAGACCCCACCCTGATTAACGCGATCGAGCAGGCCGTTGGTGCCGAGTTCGTGGTGAGCGATCGCTCCGAGCTGGCGACTTACGAGTCCGACGGCCTAGCCAAGCTTCGTTCGCTGCCGGGTCTCGCCGTGCTTCCAGGAACCGCCGCCGAAGTTCAGCGCGTCGTGCAGCTCTGTCATGAGCACGCGGTCCCGTTCGTGGCGCGCGGTCACGGTACAGGGTTGTCGGGTGGTGCGATGCCGCATCCGGACGGTGTGCTTATCGTGATGACCCGCCTCAATCGGATTCTGGATATCGACATTCCGAACCAACGGATCACGGTCGAGCCAGGCGTGCCGAATCTCAACGTGACGACCGCCGTGTCTGCCGAGGGGTGTTACTACGCTCCCGATCCGTCGAGTCAGGTCATCTGCTCGATTGGCGGCAACGTCGCCGAGAACTCCGGTGGTGCACACTGTTTAAAGTACGGGTTCACCGTTCACCACGTTCTTGGTGTCGAAATCGTGCTTCCGAATGGCGAGCTCGTGCAGATTGGCGGACCGGCCTTGGATCCACCCGGTCTCGATCTACTGGGCGTCCTCGTAGGTTCCGAAGGAACGTTGGCTGTCGTCACGAAGGTCACGCTGCGGCTCTTGCGGAAGCCAGCGGCTGTCAAGACGTTGCTTGCGGCCTTCGACTCGACCGAAGCGGCCGGCAACGCCGTCAGTGGAATCATCTCAGCCGGCATCATACCGGCTGCGGTCGAGATGATGGACCGAATCACCATCGAGGCAACGGAGGCGGCGGTTCATCAGAATTTTCCACCAGCCGAGGCTGTGCTCATTGTCGAGCTCGATGGCGCGGAGGCCGACGTCAGCGTGTTCTTCGAGATGGTGCAACAGGTCTGTCGTGATGCCGACGCTCGGGAGATTCGGGTGGCTCAGACGGAGGAACAACGTGCGCGATTCTGGATGGGGCGCAAGGCGGCGTTTGCGGCGATGGGTCGGGTGTCGCCGAACTATTACGTCCAGGACGGCGTGATTCCGCGCACTAAGCTTCCGGAGGTGCTTGCGCGCATTCGCGATCTTGCGGCGGAATCTGGACTGCGGATCGGTAATGTGTTTCACGCCGGCGACGGCAATCTCCATCCGCTCGTCTGTTACGACGAGCGCATAGAAGGGCAGGCAGAGCTTGCGAAGCGCGTGGCGGATGAGATCTTGATGTTCTGTCTCGACGTTGGCGGCTCGATTACCGGTGAGCACGGGGTCGGCGCCGACAAGGTTGACCAAATGCCCAAGATGTTCTCCGACGTCGACCTCGATACGATGCAGCTCGTGCGCTGCGCCTTCGACCCAAAGAACCTCTGCAATCCCAATAAGGTGTTTCCCACACCGCGACTGTGCGGCGAGGTGCCGGGTCCCTATCGTGCCCATCCAGTCGAAGTAGCCGGGCTCGTCGAACGGGTTTAGGCGAAGGCGGGATGGGGAGCGTGCCGACCGACACCCTGCTCGTCCAGGCACAGTCTCGACTCGGGCAGGTTTCGGTGAGACAGTCCACCGATGCCGATTCCATCGACGGCGTTCGCTCTCAGGTTGTCGCGGAGCCAGCAACGGGCGACGAGGTCGCCGCAGTGCTCGGCTGGGCATCAGCCGAGCAGCTAACGGTCTCGGTACGCGGGGGTGGCACGAAGCTCGATTGGGGTGGTGTTTCCAACTTGGTCGACTTCATCGTGTCGACGGCGCGCCTGAACCGCGTCATTAAGCATCGTCACGGTGATCTGACGGCAACCGTTGACGCCGGGACCACGCTTGGTACGTTGAACGCGACGCTTGCGGCCCATGGACAGTGGTTGCCGCTCGATCCGCCCTGGTCCGAGCAGGCAACCATCGGGGGAATTCTCGCCACCAACGACAGCGGCTCCCGTCGGCACCGTCACGGTACCCCGCGGGATCTCATCATCGGTATCACGATTGTGCGACCCGACGGCGAGCTGGCGAAGGCCGGAGGGATCGTGGTCAAGAACGTTGCCGGCTATGACTTGTCGCGCCTCATGACGGGAGCTTTCGGATCGCTAGGCGTGATCGTGGATGCGACGTTCAAGCTTGCGCCCGTCGCGCCCGCATCGCGCACGGTGATCGTCGAAACCGATGCTGTTGAGACGCTGGCGTCGGTGATGGCCGACGTACAGGCATCCACCTTGACGCCAACGGCGGTCGAGGTTAGCTGCCCCCCCCCCCGTGTGCTCGTCAGATTCGACTCGGTTGAAACCGCCGTGGCGCAGCAAGCCAATGAGGCGATTCATCTTCTTGCCACCGGCGGACGCGTGACCCGGGCGGTGGCAGGAGTCGACGCCGACGGAGTCTGGGACGACTATGCCCGCTGGTGGAGTGAGCCCGGCACGCTCGTTAAGGTCACGATGCTTCCCCAGAACGTAGGGCGTACGCTGGGCTGGTTTCGCCAGACGTCCGAACGCCAGAACGTTGAGCTGGCGGTGCAGGGCAGGGCGGGCCTCGGTGTTCTCGATGTTCGATTGCGTGGTAGTGTCGATGCGCAAGTGGCGTTGCTATCTGCCTTGCGCGAGCGGTTCAGGTCGGGCGAGGGTGCAGCCGTCATTCGTCGAGGCTCACCCGAACTCAGAACAGCTATCGATCCATGGGGACCGCTCGGCGACGGTCGCAAGATCATGCAGGCGATTAAGCAGCGCTTCGACCCGGAGGGAAGGCTCAATCCTGGGCGTGGGCCAGTGTCTAGTGGGCCAGCGGTCGGTTCCTGATCGATGCATCCACCAGCTCAACCAGGTGAAACATTGGTATCGGTCGCTCGGACTTGGCCTGCAGCTGCAGCAGGCATCCGGGGTTGCTCGAGATGACGGCGTCCACGCCGGTCGTGAGGATGTTCTTGAGCTTGCGTCGTCCGAGCGCGTCTGCTGCATTGGGTTCGACCAGGTTGTAGATGCCAGCCGACCCGCAGCACAGCCCCGCTTCTGGGATCTCGCGTACCTCAAGATCGGGGATTGTTGCCAGCACCCGGCGAGGCTGTTCGGTCACCTGCTGCGCGTGTTGTAGGTGACAGGCATCGTGATACGCGATGGCCATCCGAAGCGGATGACGCGGCGCCTGCGGCGTCAGATCAGCCAGCACTTCGGAGATATCGCGGCACTTGTTGGCAAGCGCTGTTGCGCGGGCCGCATAGGCGGGCTCATCGCGTAGTAGATGTCCGTACTCTTTAATCGTCGAGCCACAACCCGCTGCGTTGGTAACAATCGCGTCGACGTCGACTCTGTCAAACGCGTCGACGAATCGCTTCGCCATCGAGACGGCCTCTCCTTCCAACCCGGCGTGGACCATGAGTGCGCCACAGCACCCTTGGGTCTGCGGGACGATGACATCGCAGCCTTCAGCCGACAAGACCCGCGCCGTTGCATCGTTGACGTCCGAGAAGAACGTCCGCTGCACGCAGCCTAACACGAGCGCAACTGTCCGCCGAGGCTTGCCCGCCGCTGGTATGCGCGCGGGAAGTTCCCTGAACAGAGACTTCAATGCCACGGGCGGCGCGACGCTTGCCAGCGCTCGAAGACGCGCCGGTATCCAGTTGAGGATTCCGGTCGATCGAAGGAGGGCTTGAAGTCCGAGTTTCTGATAGACCCACAGGTTGAGTGCTGCAAAGCGAAGCCGACCAGGGTAGGGAAACAACGAGAAGAGCAGGTACCGAAACAGCCGGTCGCCAATCGTGCGTGAGGTATGACGCTCGACTTGCGACCGGGTTGCCTCGATGAGTTGGTCGTACTGCACACCGGATGGACACGCGGTCACGCACGCCATGCAACCAAGGCACGTGTCGAAATGGCGCGTGAAACTATCGTCGATCGAGATGCGTCCCTCTAACCCGAGGTTCATCAGGTAGATTCGGCCACGGGGCGAGTCGGCTTCCTTTCCCCATAGCGCGTACGTTGGACAAGCGGGCAGACAAAAACCGCAATGCACGCAGTCCTCGACCTGCTCGACCGATGGTGGATGATGCGCGTCGAACGCACCCGTTGGTGTTGTCACGGATCGCCGGCCTCTCGCTGGCAGCAGACACTGTAGCATGGCCGCCCGTCTTCGGCATTTCGAACACGAGCCCGATCCAAATCGGAGTTAAGATTCCGACATGCCAACGTCACATGCCATTCGTATTCATCAGGTCGGCGGACCCGAGGTCTTGCAGTGGGAAGAAGTTGAAGTCCCGCTGCCTGGTCACGGCGAGGCTCTTGTAGCTCAGACCGCGGTCGGTCTCAATTTCATCGATGTGTATCACCGGATCGGGCTGTATCCCGTGCGATCATTTCCCGCGATCATCGGCAATGAGGCTGCCGGTGTGGTCGAGGCCGTGGGTGACGGCGTGAGCGAGGTAGCAGTTGGCGACCGCGTGGCCTACTGCATGAGCATTGGCAGCTACACTGATCGCCGGTTGATCCCGTCCCGGCTACTGGTCCGCCTACCCGATACGGTGACCGACCAGCAAGCCGCGGCGATGATGCTTAAAGGGTGTACCGTTCAGTATCTGCTCCGCCAGATCCACCCGGTCTCGGCCGGCGAGACGATTCTTTTCCACGCTGTGGCCGGTGGGTGCGGGCTGATCGCGTGTCAGTGGGCCAAGCATCTCGGCGCCACGATCATCGGGACGGTCGGGACGCCGGAGAAAGCCGAGATCGCCAAAGCTCACGGGTGCGACCACCCGATCGTGTACACGCAAGAAAATTTCACCCAGCGCGTCAAGGAAATCACCGGTGGGAGGGGTGTGCAGGTCGTCTATGACTCGGTTGGCAAGGATACGTTCTTGGGCTCGCTCGACTGTCTGCAGCCACGCGGTCTGATGGTCAGCTTCGGGAACGCTTCCGGTGCCGTTGAGTCGTTCAGTCCCGGACTGCTGGCCTCGAAGGGGTCGTTGTTCCTGACGCGACCCACCTTGGCCACCTACACGCATACGCGCGAAGAACTGGAGGCAGTGACGGCTGATCTGTTCGAGGTGGTAGGTAGCGGTGCGGTCTCGATCGACGTGAATCAGACCTACGCGCTCAAGAACGTTCCGCAGGCCCATCGGGACCTAGAAGGGCGACGAACCACCGGCTCGACCGTCCTACTGACTGGGTTTGAGGTGGTGTGATCGAGGATCGCAGCGAGCAAGTGATGGTTCCCTACAGGATATCCCTCGTAGGTGTGCTGGGTGTGATCACTACGGCGCTAGCCTGTTCAATCGGTGGATCCTCGACGCATTCGTCCGACGCGGAGCGTGCGCTCTCGGTCGAGCATGCCACCGACCCTCTGACCGCGCACCGGCCGGCGGTTTCGAGAACTAACGGCCTTGTCCCGGCGGGGCATCCACTGACTTCCATGGCCGGGATGCAGGTGCTCATGCTGGGTGGCACGGTGGCCCAGCCGTCCTTCGAGCTTCCGTGGGTCCAGATACCAGCCGGCACGTTTCACCGTGGTTGCGTGCCTGCCGACAACGAGTGTTTCGGTGACGAGCGTCCTCGGCACGCGGTGAAGCTTTCTCGGCCGTTCGAGCTGATGGCTACCGAGGTCACGGTGGCCCATTATCTGAGGTTCGCTCGAGTGACCCAACGGTCGTTTCCCAGACAACCGGATTTTAAGCAGACCGGTGTTCACCCGATGGTGTATCTGGACTGGGATGACGCGACGGCATTCTGCGAGTGGTCGGGCGGACGCCTGCCCACCGAAGCCGAGTGGGAGTATGCCGCACGCGCTGGGCACGCCGATCGGATCTACGGGTGGGGGGACGAGCTATCGAGTGACCGGGCCAACTTTGGGACCAACGTCTGCTGTGACGGAGTCGTTGATGGCTCGGACCAATGGCTGAAGACGGCACCGGTTGGCTCCTTTCCACCGAACGATTTCGGCATATACGACATGATCGGAAACGTCTGGGAGTGGGTTGCTGACTGGCACGCGCCGTACGGTGTGGGTCCGGTGGTCGATCCTGACGGTCCAGAAATGGGGTTTGGTCGAGTCGCTCGGGGAGGGTCGTGGTTGAATGCCCCGTCGGTGTTACGGCTATCGGCACGTCTGACGTTCGACCCCAACGGGCAGACGAGCAACATCGGCACGCGCTGCGCAAGGGACGTGCCGACGATGCTGGCGTACAACAGCACGGCCGAGGACATTCCGTCTCGATTTATTGACGGCGCCCTTACAGGGAGTTAGCATCGCGGTCGGAGGCTTGTCCATGCGAAAGACCAAGAAATCATCGCGTTCTACCAGCGCCGAATCCCGCCGAGCTTTCATGAAGAATGCCGTTCTTGGCGCTGGAGCCACGGCGGCAGCATTAGGCACGGGCGGTGTCGGGTTTGCTGCCGAGGAGACCGACGCGAAGCCGATCACCATCCCGCCAGAGTTCAAAGCGTCCAAGGACGCGACCCTGCCCGCCGTCGACTTTCCGATGTCCGGTGCGCAGGTGTTTGCGCGGGCCTGTAAGGAGGAGGGCGTCAAGGCGCTGTTCTGTTGTCCCGGCAACTACGACGTCGTGCACGCGATCGCCGACACTGGTATCCCGACGTACGGCGGTCGTCACGAAGGGGCGCTTTGTCACGCGGCCGACGCGTTTTGTCGAGCGACGGGCGAGGTCGCGGCGACATCGGGAACCGAAGGGCCGGGCTTTACCAACATGATTTGTGCGATCGCAGCCGCCAACTCGGCCCGCTCGCCGCTGCTCGTGCTCGCCAGTAATAAATCGGTATTTTCCGAGGATACCGAGCAGGGCATCCAAGATGCGTATCAGCAGCCCACGACCGAGGGGATACGCAAATACGGCAAGCGTTTAATTACGCCGGAGCGTGTATGGGAATATGCGGGCTATGCGTTCCGTCAGCTGAAGAGCGGCGTACCGAAGCCGGTGCATCTCGACTTTCCGGCCGAGATCGCACGCGCGCGTTTCGATGATCCGAGCGAGCTCGAGTATTTCTTTGACAAGACGAAATACCGGACCGACGCCAAGCCGCACCCTGACCCAGCCGCGATCGATGCTGCCGCCGAGATGCTGCAGGCTGCCGCACGCCCGATGATCGTGTCGAGCAACGGCGTGTTCTACAGCCGGGGCTGGAAGGCGCTTCGCGAGCTGGCAGAGAAGGCGCAGATCCCGGTCGTCGAATCGGGTGCCATGAAGGGGCAGTTTCCTGTCGACCACGAGCTTTCGGCAGACACCGCGCCCGGCGCACTCATGAGTGCTGACGTTGTCGTGTTAGTCGGTCAGTACTGCATGCCGACACTGGGTGAGTTCGCGTTTGGTCCCGATACCCGGTACATCCGGATCGACCCGTCTGCCGAGGACATCGGCCGCAATCTACCGATCGACTTGGGGATCGTCAGCGATGAGAGTGCCGCGCTGAAGGCGCTTACGGCAGCGATGCCGCATCAACGGCGAGAGGCGTGGGTTGCTGAAGTTGCAGCGGCTCGAGAGACATTCGAGGCGGAGAACGAGGAGTACTACCGGGCTGGCCTTGGCTACACGGACGCGGTCCATCCGGCGGTCATCGCCAAAGAGCTGGCCGACTTCTTGTATCGTGGTGCGTTTCCCAGTGATCGGACCACGGTCTTGCAGGGCGGCTACGGCATCGCTCGTTATACCCGGCGGTATCTCCGGGCGTTTCGACCTGCCCAGATCGTCAATGGAGCCTACCAGTATGGGGCCATCGGACCCGATGTCGGGTACGCCATCGGCGTGGCCGCGGCCGTGCACAACGGGGTTGGCCCGCAAGCCGGCTATGAAGGGCACCCCATCATTGCGATCACGGGTGATGCCGGCTTCGGCTATACCGGCATGGAGGTCGAGACGTTGTCGAAGTATCGACTGCCGGCCGTTATCATCGTCTACAACAACAACGCGTGGGGCACTTGGTCCGGTCAGCGGAACAACCAAATCGCTCTTCCGGTTCACCTGTTCCAGGAGAACCTGCGCTACGACAAGATGGCCGAGGCCCTTGGGGCCCACGGTGAGTACGTCACGAACCCAAAGGACTTCACCCCCGCGTTGCGGCGGGCATACGAGGTCGCGCGCGACGAACGTCGCCCCGCCGTGGTCAATGTGCAGGCACGAAAAGAGTTCTGGTTGCGCGACCAGGCGCCGGGGTTCCTGGGTAAAATCGAACCTGGCGTGATGTCTTACTACCACTAGCCTTTTGTTCACGGCGATTACACGATCACGGTGGGTGGACGACACCTCGCGTCGAAGCCGCGAGCGGCACACGAAAATGGGCTTGCGGCGGTCCGTCAGTGTTTGCAGTCCTATGCGGACCGCGGTGTGTTCCGCGGTTACACGGAGTGTTCCGAGAGGCTGGGTCGTGTGCGGTTTCGGTTCTCTTGGCTGGCCCGAAATCCGTACGACTTGAGGTACGAGGCCGAAAGCGGCACGTTTATGTTTCTTAACGTGCTACCCAACGTAGCTGGGCACTCCCGGCTAGCACGCGCGCTGAGAGCGTTTGTCGAAGCACGTTCTTCGAGCACACTGCCCCCGCATCGACGGATTGATCCAAACCGAGCCACGGTGTCCGCGTTCGTGCAGCGGGGTGCGATGCGTTTGCGAGTCGTGGCTAAACGGGGACATCACGCCTACGGGGCAAACCGCGTCATCAACCTGATGCACGAGGTTTACCTGCATCTTCACTGCTACTTTCCAGAGTATCTTTGGGAGAACTATGGTGTGCTGCAAGATTAGGGAAGCGTTCCAGCGATCCGCTAGTGTCTGTTTCACGCTACTCGGTTGCGCGGTCCTCGCACTGGGTGCCCAGGAGCATCCCGCCGAACCTCACACCCATACCGAGGGGCAGGCGCTCATTAACCCGATGGAAGCCACGGCCGATTCCATTGCGACCGGCCGACAGCGATACGTGTTCTCGTGTCGTCAGTGTCACGGCAATCGCGGGCAGGGCGACGGTGACATGTCGCACGCAGGGGGGGTGCCCTCCAACTTTACCGACGAGATGTGGCAGCATGGTGGCAGCGCCGGTGAGATCTTTCTCGTGATCAAGGAAGGTGTTTCCGCCGACATGCAGTCGTACGCGAGCCAGATTCCCGACGAGGAAATCTGGCATCTCGTTAATTACATCAAGAGCTTGGCGCCCTGACGTCGAGATGCCACCATGTCAGACATTCGTTGTCGGCTGATGACATCGGATGACGTCGAGACGGCGTCCAAGGTCGTTCTCACTAGCTTCGAGGAGTACATCGCACCCGAGTACACGCCAGTCGGAGTTGAGGCCTTCCGTAAGTACGCGGCCGCGGAGGCGCTACGCGAACGCGCAGGCGAGGGCCATTTCGTCATCGTCGCGACCATCACTAACAGTGTGGTTGGTATGATCGAGTTTAGACATAGCGATCACGTTGCGCTGCTGTTCGTTGACAAGGCGTTCCATCGACAGGGCGTTGCTCGGGTGTTACTCGAGCACGGCCTGACCGAGGCTCGGAAGCGCGAACCCAATGTCGAGCGGGTAACGGTCAATTCGACGCGTTTCGGTGTTCGTGCGTACGAGAAGCTCGGCTTTTTGCGGACTGGACCTGAGCGAGCGGTCAACGGCATCGTGTTCATTCCAATGGCGATGCGGCTCAATACTGCTTCTTCAACGACCGCGAGAACAAGCGGCTGAGACCGCGCAAGGCTAAAACCTCGGGGCCCACGCAAGGCTGGTACGGCTGGGATGCCTACGCGCCGTTCTATGACTGGGAGAACGCCCAGACAGTAGGACGTCGTGACGTGCGTTTTTGGGTCGACCGCGCGCGGCGCGCGAGTGGGCCGGTGCTTGAACTCGGATGTGGCACCGGTCGCTTGTCGCTTCCCGTGGCCAAAGCGTCAGATCGGTTCGTTGGCATCGATCGGTCAGCGCCGATGCTCACGAGGCTGCGACGACGGTTGCGTCGCGCACGGCTTGGCTCGCGTGCGCGGGCAATACGCGGCGATATACGGACGCTGCCGTTTCGACGGCATGTTCGCTTTTCGCTCGTCATGGCGCCCTACGGGATGCTGCAGTCGCTACTCAATGATGCCGACCTTCGAGCCACTCTAGGATCGGTAGCTGCTGTTATGCCACGAGGCGGGTCGTTCGTCATCGACCTCGTGCCTGATTTGCCCCGGTGGAACGAGTATGAGCGACGAGTGAGCCTACGTGGCCGTGGGCCCGGAGGGAGCAACCTGACCCTGATCGAGACCGTTCGCCAAGACCGCCCTTGCGGGCTGACGATCTTCGATCAGGAGTTCGTCGAGCAGGTGGATGGACGCTCGGAACGCCATCGAGTTGCCATCACTTTTCGAACGTTGACAGTGCCGCGGATGTCCGCACGTCTCGAGCGGGCTGGTTTTACGGTGGACGCCGTCCTGGGTGACTACCGCGGACAAGCTTGGAGCCCGACTGCCGACGTCTGGGTGATCGTTGCCAAGAAGGTCTAGCGTGCGTCGGACCCGGTTGCTACCTTTTGTCTCCTGTCTCCTTCTTTCCCACTTTCTGAGATAATTATCATGCCGTGTTCCCCCCAAGACGGTCCCGCTGAACACTGCGAGTAGCTTCATATGTCCGGTCATTCCAGGTGGGCTTCGATCAAGCACAAGAAGGGTGCGGCCGATGCCAAGCGCGGCAAGCTCTTCACTCGAATCATCAAGGAGCTAACCGTCGCGGCGCGAGACGGCGGCGGCGACCCCGATAGTAACCCGCGTCTCAGAACCGTGATTGCCGATGCCAAGACGGCGAACATGCCCGCCGACAACATCAAGCGCGCGATTCGTCGGGGAACCGGGGAGGAGCCCGGTGTCTCATACGAGAAGGTTACCTACGAAGGTTACGGACCGGGCGGCGCCGCGCTGCTCATCGAGGTCTTGACCGACAACACCAATCGCGCCGTCGGCGAGCTCCGCCATCTGTTGACCAAGTACGGTGGCAATCTCGGGACGACCAACAGCGTCGCCTGGATGTTCGACAAGCGAGGCTACATCGTCATCGAACAGCAGAGTGCCGATGAAGAGGCGCTCATGACGGCCGCCATTGATGCGGGGGCCGACGACTTTCGTGAGGACGAAGACAACTGGGAAGTCGTCAGTGCACCGGAAGCGTATGACAACGTACTGGCGGCGGTCAGAGGTCTGGGTGTCGAGCCGGCAAGTGCTCAGGTCACAATGTTACCCCAGAGCTTCGTGAAACTCGATGGCAAGCCAGCGCGACAGATGATCAAGTTGATGGAAATGCTGGAAGACCACGACGACGTGCAACACGTCTGGTCGAACTTCGACATCGCGGCGGAGGAGATCGAGGCGTTACTCACGTGAGAATCTTCGGGGTCGACCCTGGGTCAGCCCGCACGGGTTACGGCTGCATTGACAGCGATGGGAGCCGTCACCGCGTGATTGCTTGCGGAGCGCTGTCGGTGCCCGCGCGCATACCGTTTTCCGAGAAGCTTGAGTCGCTCTACACTCGACTTGCCGATCTTCTGTCTACACATCGACCCGATGCCTTGGCGGTGGAGGATTTGTTCTACGCCAAGAACGTCCGAAGCGCGCTGGTACTTGGTCACGTTCGGGGCATCGTACTCTTGGCCGGCGCGCGCGCTGGGATTGGTGTCTCCGAGTACACTCCGACCCAGGTCAAGCGTGCCGTTGTGGGCTACGGCCGGGCAGAGAAGCACCAGGTTCAGGAGATGATTCGGGTCCTGCTCGGGATGAGCGAGGCTCCCTCGCCGTTCGATGTATCCGACGCCTTGGCCGTCGCCGTGTGTCACGCCCATACCCAAGGGTATGCAACTGCGTCAGCCGACGAACTGGAAAAGGCCCCGCGGGGTCGTAGTTGGCGACAGTATCGGCTTGATCGGCCACCGTCGCAAAGGACGGGTCGGTGATTGGTGCTCTCAAAGGATGCCTGGCTGACAAGCAGCCAAGCCGTCTCGTTGTCGACGTGCGCGGTGTGGGTTATGAGGTGCACGTCCCACTATCCACGTTCTATGGGCTGGGTGAGCTCGGTTCGGAGGTTTCGCTACGTGTGCATACCCACGTGCGTGAGGATGTGCTGTCGTTGTTTGGTTTTGCTACCAAACTTGAGCTGGATGTCTTTGAACGGCTCATCGCTATCAGTGGCGTTGGGCCGAGGCTCGCGCTTGCGGTACTCTCTGGAATCGAGCCGCCGGACTTGGTCCGGGCGGTCCAGACGGGCGACGTCGTGCGGCTCACGCGGATTCCGGGCGTGGGCAAGAAGACGGCCGAGCGTATTGGCTTGGAGTTGAAGGATCGCCTGCCGCCGGGACTTGATATCGAAGCCGAAGTCGCCCAGGAGGTGGAGGGTGACCTCAGGCACGACGTGCTGTCTGCGCTTCTCAACCTCGGCTATCATCGGCCACTCGCGGAACGCGCCGTAGATGTTGCGATAAAGCCGGGCTCAGGAGACGGTAGCTTTGAGGGTGTCTTGCGACTGGCTCTGCGACAGCTGGCCAAGTAGCGGATCGGATGCATCACACGTGACATCCATCGACAGAATCGTCGGCTCGGCGCGGAGTGACGACGAGGTCCAGTACGAAACTGGGCTTCGTCCCCGTACGCTTAACGACTACATCGGACAGGACCGCGTGCGTGAGAACCTGAGCATCTCGGTCACGGCCGCTCGCAACCGAAAGGACGCGTTGGATCACGTGCTGCTCTATGGGCCGCCTGGGCTGGGAAAAACAACCCTAGCGTACGTTATTGCTCAAGAGCTTGGCGTTCAAGTTCGAGCAACCGCCGGACCGGTGCTTGAGAAACCCGGTGATCTCGCAGCGTTGCTCACGAACTTGAAGGAGCACGAGGTGCTCTTCGTCGACGAGATTCACAGGATGTCACCGGTCATTGAGGAGATCCTCTATCCGGCAATGGAGGACTATGAGCTTGACATCATGATCGGGCAGGGTCCAGGCGCGCGATCCGTCAAAGTGCCGCTTCATCCGTTCACGTTGGTGGGAGCGACGACGAGGGCTGGATTGCTAACGTCGCCGCTGCGTGCCCGATTCGGGATCGTGCACCGCCTAGACTACTACTCGAGCGACAACTTGCGGGAGATCGTCTCCCGCTCGGCTCGTATAATGGGTGTCCCGATTGATGACGTGGCGACGAACGAAATCGCTCGGCGCGCGCGCGGGACTCCTCGCGTTGCAAACCGTTTGCTTCGCCGTGTTCGTGACTTTGCTGAGGTTAGGGCCGATGGGGTTATTACCGTCGATGTCGCTCATGATGCGATGAAGATGCTTGAGGTCGACGATAACGGGTTCGATGAAGCGGACCGACGGTTATTGAAGACCATCATCGACAAGTTTGGTGGCGGTCCGGTGGGGCTGAATAGCCTGGCTGCTGCGATCAGCGAGGAGAAAGAAGCCATTGAAGATATTTATGAGCCATTCCTCATCCAGTGCGGGTTTCTCGATCGAACACCCCGTGGTCGCGTGGCTACCCCGAGAGCCTACGAATACTTCGGCGTGACGGCGCCCGAGCGAAGTCCAGGACTCTGGTGAGGTGACTGTTCGGAAAGGACCTGCCTGGTGACGACCAAAAAGGGTAGACGTCTTGATGGAAGCGGCGGCAAACGTCAGGCACAGATCGTCTCTCTAGCCACCTACGTTCCGCCACGGGTGCTCACCAATGCCGATCTTGAGCGCATGATTGACACGTCCAACGAGTGGATCCTGAAGCGGACCGGGATTCGGGAGCGTCACATTGTCGACCCAGGCGTTGCGACGTCAGATCTCGCGAAGGAGGCGGCGCTGATTGCGATCGAGAAGGCCGGTTTGACGCCACCTGACATCGACTTCATCGTGGTCGGGACCACGACGCCGGACATGTTCTTTCCTAGTACGGCCTGTCTGCTTCAAGAGAAGATCGGCGCTCGCGGTGCATGGGGGTTCGATCTCGGTGCGGCGTGTTCAGGGTTTACCTACGCATTGACGACCGCGGCTCAAATGGTTGTGTCCGGCGCTCACGACCATGCCTTGGTCATTGGGGCGGACGTGATGTCGTCGATCATCGATTACGAGGACCGGTCGACCTGTGTGCTGTTCGGAGACGGTGCAGGCGCGGTCGTCATCTCACCGGCTGTTGAAGACGGTATTGGAATTATCGATTTCGTTCATGAGATCGATGGCAGCGGTAGCTCTGCGCTCTGCATGCCCGCCGGTGGAAGTCTTCGACCCGCATCGCACCAAACCGTTGACGAGCGACTGCATTACGTGCATCAGGATGGCGCCGCGGTGTTTAAGTTCGCCGTTCGAAAGACGGAGGATGTCTGTCGGCGGCTGCTAGAACAGAATGACCTCAATGCCGACGATATTGATCTGTTCGTGTCGCATCAGGCCAACCAACGCATCATCGAAAGCGCCGCTAAGCAGCTTGGGTTAATCAATAAAAAGGTCGTCATCAACATCGAGCTGCTCGGGAATACGACGGCTGCAACGATACCCTTAGCACTGTCGGATGCGCTTTCGACTGGTCGGCTGAAGAAGGGAGACCTCGTTCTGCTCACGTCAGTCGGAGCTGGCTTCACGGTGGGGGCGGTGTTGTTGCGGTGGGCGTTCTGAGCGGCGTCCGTGGCTGTCCCGATCTCAGCGTTCGACTACGATCTGCCGCCTGAACTAATTGCCCAACAGGCAGCCCCTGTCAGAGACCACGCGCGTCTCCTCCGTCTCGATCGCGCGAAGGGCACTTGCACGGACCACCGGGTCGACGAGCTACCGGGGTTACTGAGATCCGATGACCTGCTCGTCGTCAATGACACGCGCGTCTTTCCGGCACGTCTTATAGGGAGACGTACGCCGAGCGGCGGGCGGGTCGAGTGCTTCCTTCTCGAACGCCTCGACGATTCCTGCTGGGACGTTCTCGTACATCCCGGCCAGAAGCTCAAGGAGGGGGCGCGGGTTGTGTTTGGCGAGGGTGGCAGCGAGCTTCGCTTGGAAGTGCTGGCGCGGAAGTTCCACGGACGCCGAACGGTCAGACTTGAGGTGCCGGGTGGAGAGGATGTCGAGGCGGTGATCGACGCAGTCGGCCAGACGCCACTTCCGCCTTATATCAAGCGCTCCGCGGACGCCAATGACCGAGAGCGCTATCAAACAATGTTCGCCAAGGTTCGCGGATCGGTGGCGGCACCGACGGCCGGACTGCACTTCACGCCAGCCCTGATGGCCGCACTCGAGGCGAATGGGATCCAGTGGACCCAGATCACCTTGCACGTAGGGTATGGCACGTTTGCACCAATTCGCTGCGAGTGGGTCGAGGAGCATCGCGTTGAGGCCGAGCGGTTTGAAATCACCGATTCCGCGGCCGGCCTGGTCAATCGTGCTCTTGACGACGGCCGACGGGTGGTGGCCGTCGGGACGACGACCACGCGTGTTCTAGAGACCGTAGCGTCAAGGGGAGATGGCCGGTTGCTGGCCGGCGGCGGCGAAACTGATCTGTATATTCGAACAGGTCACAATTTCAGGGTTGTGGGGGGGCTGCTGACCAACTTTCACCTTCCGGAATCATCGCTGCTCGTTCTCGTCTCGGCATTTGCTGGCCGAGAAAGAATCCTGACCGCTTACCGGGAGGCTGTGTCCCGCCGGTACCGCTTCTACAGCTACGGGGATGCGATGCTTATTGTCTAGGAGACAGGAGAAGGCAGTCTCAGCTCGGAGCCAAGAGATATAATGAATAATTATGGCTTTTTCCCGGTTTGCCGGTGTAGCTCAGCTGGTTAGAGCGAGCGGCTCATATCCGCTAGGTCCGGGGTTCAAGTCCCTGCACCGGCACCATCTATTCCGAACGAACTCGTGAATCTCGCCAGGCTCCCCGCCTAGCAGCAGCGCATGCACACGGTTCACCAGGAACTTCGCGACTGGATGGACTGATCAGGATGACCTCGGGTTCGAGACCGAGATCGAGGTGCCCAACCACCAAGTTGCACAGATGCGACCGCGGCGAGCCATGAGATAGTGAGCTCAGGCTGGTTTGGTCGGCTTATTGGGCGAGGCTCCGGTTGAGGAACAGCTGCAGAGTGAGTCCGGGTCGGATGAGGTCCGCCGCGATATCACCGCGGCCGATATCGTCAGGGACTTCATGCACAATTCGGTACCGTGATGACACCTGCTGAGCGTGGTTGTTCACATGTTCAGCCAATTCGGTAAGCGAATCGGGCAACGCTGAAACCGTAGAAACCGTCAACAAGCGACCGCCGGTATTCTCCACGATGTTGGAAGCGTACTGAAACATATCGACGCCCCCCCCAATACCTCTAAGGTCTGTGTTGTTCACTATGATCGCATGAACGGTGGCCTGTCTCGTGTATAAGTCGTCAATGAAGTCACTGTACTCATTCTGGGTAACGAAATTACTGTAATCCTCGCCAGGTCCGACGATTAGCACAAAGACTGGCCAAGGGTCTGTGGTGGTAAAGCGACGTTCCCAGGTTTCGAACAACCCATCCATTAATCTCGTACCCTCGGAGGCAAGTGCGAAAATCCCTCCAGCCGTTTCTCTCAGTTCCTCACGGTCGGTCGTAAAGTCTTCAAGCTGTCGGACTTGAGCCCCGATCGTAAAGATTCCCACGTTGTATTTAAGAACTGGCGGCGGCGCGAAGAAACGGTTAGTGTTCCGTTCATTGTTCGCCTCCTCGGTGACCAGGGTGTTCAGGAAGTTCTCCAGCCCGCTGCGAAGCGGGCTGTCCGCCCTCGCGTTGTACATCCCATCTCCAGTGTCGACCATTATCGCGATCTTGGGGGTGACAGTATCGAGTCTGGCGTAGGCCAACGGGATCTCTTTACCATCGATCTTGAACTCGAAGTCGTTGGCAGTGAGGTCCAGGACCGGCTCACCGTCTTCGTCAACCACCGCTGCGAACAACTGGGTGTACTCCTGCGCGACCGCGACCTTTGGCAGCAGTGCCCAGGCGGAGCACATGACCAAGACCGAGATAAATAGTCCTACGAATCGGAGTTGGTGCATGGCAAGGTTCTTACTTATAGAGTGTTGTTACGTATGGTGCAAAGTGTGACGACACAAGCGATAAGTACATGATCTGATGAATTCTAACACCTGGGAGGCAGGAGGAACGACGTGGGTGTTTCCGGCCGTCAACAAGACGGTATAATCGGGCGCAAGGCAGAGGATTCCCGCATGGTATCTACCCCGACGCGTCTTCAGTTCACGTTGATCGTGCTCGCGGTGGCGTGGTCGCCGACCCTGGTGTTCGCGCAAGCGAGCGATCAGCGGCAAACCTACGGTACCGAGAATGGGGAGTGGCGCAGCTACAGCGGCAACATCGCCGGCCAGAAGTACTCGCCGCTCGACCAGATCGACGCGACCAACTTCAGCGACCTTGAGATCGCCTGGCAGTGGACATCGGCGGACGCCATGCTGAGCCGGACCATGCCGGACGGCAGCGAGTGGACGGCCCCCCTCGAAACCATTGTCGAGTCGCTCGTGGCCGACACGCCCAATCTCTATCGCACGGGCCACTTGCCGCGCCCGGGGGGGATGCAGGCAACGCCGCTGATGATCGAAGGGGTGCTGTACTTCAACACGGCACTGTCGCAAGGGGTGGCCGTGGACGCGACGACGGGTGAGACCCGCTGGGTCTTCAATCCGAAGAGTTATGAGGAAGGAACGACCCCGATGACCGGTACCTTCAAGCAGCGGGGGGTGGCCTACTGGACAGACGGCGCGAGGAACGAGCGGATTTTCTGGGGTACGGGCAACGGCTATCTGGTGTGCGTGGGCGCCAAGACCGGGAACCCATGCGCGGACTTCGGTGCGGACGGCAGCGGTATGGTGGACGCGATGGTCGGGGTGCCGCGGGCTGTTCGGAGCGAGCGCGATTACCTGAACGCACTGCTGTATGGCATCCACTCGCCGCCGATCGTGGTTCGCGACCGGGTGATCCACGGTTCGCAGGTTGCGGACCGTCGGATCACGAAGGAGGCGGTCCCCGGCTGGGTGCGTGCGTGGGATGTGAGGACCGGCGTAAACGCCTGGGATTTCCATACGGTTCCGAATAGCCCTGACGAGTATGGCGCCGACACCTGGTTGAATGAATCATGGCGGTATTCGGGGAACGCGAACGTCTGGTCGTTTCTGGCTGGGGACGATGAGCTGGGTCATGTCTACCTGCCAACCGGAACCACAACGAATGACTACTACGGGGCAGATCGCCCTGGGGATAACCTGTTCTCAGAGTCGATTATTGCGGTCGATGTCGAGACTGGCGCGCGGGTCTGGCATTTTCAAGCGGTGCACCACGGTTTGTGGGACTACGACTTTCCGACCTCGCCGAATCTTGTTGACATCACGGTCGATGGTCGAGCCATCAAGGCGCTGGTGCAGGTGAGCAAACAGGGGTTTGTCTACACGTTCGACCGGCTGACGGGAGAGCCGGTGTGGCCGATCGAGGAGCGGCCGGTGCCGACGGAGACGAACATGCCGAACGAGTATGTCTCGCCGACACAACCGTTTCCGACGAAGCCGGCGCCGTTCGAGTACCAGGGCGTGACGATCGACGATCTGGTGGACTTTACGCCCGAGATCCGAGCGATGGCGATCGAGGCGGTGAAGCCCTACCGGTTGGGGCCGCTGTTCACGCCAATTTCCAGACCAGAAGAGGGTGGATGGCAGGGGACATTGATGCGTCCGCCAGACGGCGGGGCTGCGACCTGGTCGGGCGCTGCAGTCGATCCGGAAACGGGCATCCTCTACGTGCCGTCCCGGAACCAGGCCGTCGTGATCACGATGTACCAACCGGACCCGGCACTCGGCGCGACCGTGGCTTACACGCATGGAGCACCCGAGGCCGATCGGATGGCCCGTGGGCTCGGACCGTCGCGGAGCGGGGCGCTGATGCCGCGAGGACTGCCGCTCTTGAAGCCACCCTACACGCGGATGACGGCGATCGATATGAACACTGGTGAGCACAAGTGGATGGTGCCGCTGGGGAACGGCAACCGGTACCGGAATCATCCCATGCTCCGCGACCTGGACCTGCCGCCGCTTGGCGGTGACGGCATGGGCGGGCCGCTCCTGACAAAAACGCTGGTGATTAGTGCTCTGAGTGCTGGTGGCAGTGATGGCGGGCCGCGGCTCGTCGCGCGGTCCAAGGAAACCGGTGAAGAGCTGGGGTCGGTTGATCTCCCCACCGGCGCTATCGGCACGCCGATGACTTACATGGTGGACGGGAAGCAGTACATCGCCTTGGCGATCGGCGGCCGTCCGCCGGAGATGATCGCCTTCAGGCTACCTGCATAGTCCTCGGGTTGTGTGTCGGGGCGGCTGAGCTGGTTCGCGTACACGGCATCTTCGACCGCCCAGGTGGCAGGATGGTTTTGTCACATCTGGACAGAACGGTCGCAGCGTCTCTCGGACTGTCTGATATCTTCGACATCTCTTTCACCGAGGCTGAAGCCGTTTGGAGTTATGCGACGGGGCATAGCCTAGACAGGGTCGGCGGAGTTGGAGCCGGCGCTTCAGCGCCTTGAATGTCTGTTGCTGTAGGTGACCGAGCGGGCGAGAAGAATGTTGGTGTATAAGTGTCCGTACCTTGATACGACGGCGCAGGCCTGAGGCTCGGCCAACGAATCAAATAGATAGAAACGGAGGAAGAGATGAGACCAGTTGCACTCAGCGTCATACTTGGCTGCGTTCTCTTGAGCAGCTGTCAGCCGATGAGCACCGGCGAGTCGATGGACACCGAGGATTCGGCGAGCGCCATCGAGCCAGTAGAACCACCAAGCTCGGCCATCCAGCTCTTCAACGGTCAGAACCTGGACGGTTGGGAAATCGTCAACGACGGCCAGTTCTCGGTCGAAAATGGAACGATTAAGGTCAACCGCGGGACTGGCTGGCTGCGTTCCAACGAAACGTTTGACGACTTCGTGCTAACCATGGAGTTTCGCTTTCTAGAAGAGGGTGCCAATAGCGGTATTTTCGTTCGCACTGCCCCGGCGAGTACTGACGACGATAACGGTTGGCCAGTTAACGGCTATCAGGTGCAGTGTAGAGATGCCGTTGAGGACGGCACTCTGCTTGCCCATATGATCGCCGTGGGTGAGGTGTCCTTTGAGGCTGAGTCGGACATTGACGCGCTGCGACAAGCCTATAAGCCGGCTGGTGAATGGCACACCTATGAAATCCGCGCCGAGGGCGAAAATCTGTCGGTCACGTTGAATGGCGTGCTGATCACGACCGTGACCGGCATCGCGGATCTCGCTGGGCATATCGGAATCCAAGGCGAAGGGGGATTGCTGGAGTTCCGCCGCGTCGACGTTCAGGAAATATGATCGCTTCGAGGGTAGACTAACGAGAGAGTAGGAGGTTCAGATGAGCCAGCGAAGTCTCGTTGCTGTGTGCATGGTGATAGCCGTTGTGGCCGTGGCGCCACGTCGTGCCACTGCTCAAGCACAGACATCCGCGGCGGATGAAATGACATCGCTCCAAATGCCCTGGGGCGCTCCGGACTTGCAGGGGATCTGGAACAACGCCACCATGACGCCGCTGGAACGTCCTGAAGGGATGGCCGACCAGGAGTTTCTGACCAAGGACGAGGCGGCCCGGCGCGAGCTGGCAGCCGCCGAACGCATCAGAGAACTGGATAACCGGCCCGCGCGGCGAACGGAGGTCGACCCGACGGGGGTTGTGGACCGGGGGGTGGATGGAGCACCCGGTTCCTATAACAGTTTCTGGATGGATCTAGCCACAACAATCGTTTCGACGCGGCGCACGTCGATCATTGTGGACCCGCCGGATGGCCGGCTGCCTCCGCTCACGCAGGAGGCAGAGGCTCGATTGATGGCACCGGAGTACCTGAGACTTGGCGATGTGAGAGACGGACGGGTGCCTGCCGATGGGCCGGAGGAAATGGGACTGAGTGAACGCTGCCTTTGGTACCGCGGGATACCGTCGTTTCCCACCGGCTACAACAACAACTACCATATCCTGCAGACGCCTAACCACATCGTGATGCTCCAGGAGCACATCCATGATGTTCGCTATATCCCGCTGGACGGGCGTCCGCATCTTCCGCCGAACATTCGTCAGTTTGCGGGAGACTCGCGGGGGCGCTGGGAAGCCGACACGCTGGTCGTGGAGACGACCAATCTCAGAGGCGCGTTCATCAGAAAGTGGAATCGACCGGGTCACTCGATGGGTCGCGGCGATCTCAGCGATGTCGTGCGCATCGTCGAACGCTTCACGCGCATCGGTCCGGACACGCTTGGTTACGAGTTCACGGTCGACGATCCGAACACGTGGACAAGACCGTGGAGCGGCTCGTTACCTATGGCTCGCACGGATGGTCCGATGTTTGAGTTCGCATGTCATGAGGGCAACCACGGGATGACGAACATGCTCACAGGGTCGCGTGCCGACGAAAAAGCTGCCGCAAAGACCGCAAGATGAGAATGCCTGGTCCGTTTCTATTCACACAAAGCGATCGGGTGATTGCGATCGCGGTCGTGCTGTCGCTGGCACCAGTCTCCGGCGCCCTACTTGCACAACCGTTGTCCGACTTCGTCCCTGTCACGGACGCGACGCTGCAGGATCCTGCGCCCGCCGACTGGCTCATGTGGCGCCGAACGCTCGACAGCTGGGGCTACAGCCCGCTGGACCAGATTACTCGGGAGAACGTCGGTACGCTTCGAATGACGTGGTCGCGAGCCCTGACGACCGGCACGCAGGAGGTGACGCCGCTGGCCTACAACGGCGTCCTGTACGTGCCCCAGACAGAGGATGTCATTCAGGCGATCGATGCCGTGACGGGTGACCTCAAGTGGGAGTATCGTCGCGACCTGCCGGATGGTATCTACGAGATCGTGGGGGGCAACGGCCGCAACAACCGGAACATTGCGATCTTCGACCGTCTGATCATTAACACGAGCGCCGACGACTACGTCTTTGCGCTCGATGCCGAGACTGGGAAGCTCGTGTGGGAGACCCAGGTCCTCGATTACCAGGTCAACCCGGCTACGCAGAGTTCGGGCCCAATCATCGCCAACGGGAAGGTCATCTCTGGCCGCAGCTGCTATCAATCGGGAGCTCGTCAACGCGCGGGGTTTGACGAAACCGGATTTTCGTCCAACCGTCGCCCACGCGGTGGACCGGAGGCGTGCGTGATTACGGCCCACGACGCGAAGACGGGTGAAGAGCTGTGGCGCCGGCGGACGATGCCGGCCCCGGGCGAGCCGGGTGACGAGACGTGGGGCGACGTGCCGTACGAAGAACGGAAACATGTCGGTACCTGGATGGTGCCCAGCTACGACCCTGAGCTGAACTTGATCTACATTGGCACGTCGGTCACTTCACCGGCGCCGAAGTTTTTGCTCGCCGGTCCCGACCAGAAGCACCTTTACCATAACTGCACACTCGCCCTCGATGCCGACACCGGTGAGATTCGGTGGTACTACCAGCACCTCAACGATCACTGGGACCTCGACCATCCCTTCGAGCGTCTTCTTATCGACACCGCCGTCGCGCCGAACCCCGACGCGGTGAACTGGATCAATCCGCGGATCCAGCCGGGCGAGGTCCGGAAGGTGGTCACCGGTATCCCGGGTAAGACCGGCGTCGTCTATACGCTCGACCGCGAGACGGGCGAGTTTCTCTGGGCGACGCCAACGATTGCACAGAACGTGATCAACCACATCGACGGCGCGACCGGTGCAGTCACCGAGAATCCAGAAGTCGTCTTCAGTGCAATGGGACAGCAAGTTCTAGTCTGCCCGAGCATACACGGCGGGAAGGACACGGAGGCGGGCGCTTACAGCCCGCTGACCCACACGATGTACTATCCGCTGGCCAACTCGTGCGCGCGCATCCTGGCGTCGGTCTCGGATGAGGCGTCCCATCCACACTACGCGCTGGCGGTGCGTCACCAACTGGCACCAGGGACCGACCAGCTCGGAAGCGTGCACGCCATCTCGGTGGAGACGGGCGAGAGAAAGTGGCTCTACGAGCAGCGGGCGGCGACCCTATCGCTGGCGACGACCGGCGGTGGGCTGGTGTTCGGCGGGGACGTGAACGGGCGATTTCGCGCCTTTGATCAGAAAACTGGGGCGATCCTCTGGGAGGTCAACCTTGGATCACCGGTTGTCGGCTATCCGATCAGCTACGCCGTCGACGGACGCCAGTACGTGGCGGTCAATACCGGCCCTGGTGCCCTCAACCTTCGCGTGACACCGGAGCTTCGTCCGAGCTTCGGGAGCAACTTGTTCGTGTTTGCGCTGCCGGACCCAGACTAAATCATCCAGAGGGTATCTGTTGCGTCACTGTTTGAGCGTCTCGGTCGGACCGCTAATCGTGTTGCTGGCGATTCTGCCACTGCTAGCGCCGGGCCAAACGCGGAGCCCCGATGGTGCGACTATCCTGCCCACCCAGTCGGAGTTGTTGCTGACGCCGTGGGGCGATCCCGATCTGCAAGGTGTCTGGACATCGGCAACCCTCACCCCGCTGGAGCGACCCCGGCAGCAAACCGTGGTTCGACCGAGACGCTCAAACAGTGACGCAACAGATACCCTCTGGATGATTCATTCTGGAAAAGCACAGCTAACCGACGCGGAGGTAGTGGTGCTGGAGCGCCAGTCTGCTAAGCGAAGGGCGGCGTCCGACGGCAAGTCTGAGCCCGGCCAGGTCGGAGGCTACAACCAGGTGTGGCTGGATGCGGGCACGCGGATTCAGGGTGGTCGGCGTACATCACTGATCGTTGATCCCCCTGACGGCGTGATTCCCTGGAAGCCGGAGGCCAAGATCGTGAGCGATCGCGAGCAGGAAAGATACGGCGAGGGCCCGTTCGACACATGGCGCGACCTTGACACCGGTGAGCGCTGCATCACGGATGGGCTCCCGAACATGGTTCCGCTGCAGCCGTACAACATGAACCTCCAGATTCTGCAGACGCCGGGTGAGCTGGTGATGTTGCACGAGATGTATCACGAGCTACGGGTCATTTCCCTCGACGGTCGCCCCTTGACTGGCATTGAGCAATGGACCGGTGAGGCGCGCGGACACTGGGAAGGAGACACGCTGGTCGTCGAAACGGTCAATTTCGCCGACAAGCCGGACGCATACTGGAGCGCGCCTTGGCGTAAGGCTCGTCCAACCTTGCGATTGATCGAGCGATTCACGCGCGTGGCGCCTGACGCGATCGACTACACCTTCACGGTCGAGGACCCACGGGTCTTTACCCAGCCGTGGACCGCGGCCGCGGCGATGACGACCGACCACGCGTCACGAGGTGTTACTTCGGGGCAGATTTGGGAGTACGCCTGCCATGAGGGCAACTACGCCATGATCAATATCCTTCGTGGTGCCCGTTTGGCAGAGACGGGCTTACAGCCACGGAGGTGATGTAACGCCGGTCCGCCCGTCCCCGGTCGGTGTCGGGTCATGAGTCTTAGCGACGTCCCATCCGATCGACCGCGCCGTGCTGTTCGGTACCTGTTCGTCGCCATCGCTGTAATGGTGGTCGTTCATTGGCTCCCCACCCCACCCCCTCTGGATCGCGGCGGCGAGTTGGTCGAGTTGACGGTTGCAGGCAAGGCCTGTCTGGCGATTTTGGGCTTCGCCGTGGTCTTGTGGGTCAGTGAGGCGATGCCGTTTCCGGTGACGGCGCTATCCGTGCTGCTGCTATTGCCGGTGTTGGGCGTCTCCGACTACGCATCGGTCGTGCGAGCGGGGTTCGGCAACCCAATCATCACCTTCTTCATCGGTGTCTTGATTATCGCCGCCGCGTTCAGTCGATCCGGGTTGGGTGCTCGGCTGGTACTCCATGTGTTACGAGCGGTTGGAACGCGAACCGACCGGGTGCTCCTTGGCTTTCTCGCCGTCGGAGCACTGCTGTCGATGTGGCTCAATGATCTGGCGGTCACGGCGCTGATGCTACCGCTCGGTGTTGGCCTGCTCGAGGATGCGAAACTCAAGCGGCTCGAGAGTAATTTTGGCCGTGGGCTGATGATCGCTTGTGCGTTTGGCCCGCTGATCGGTGGCATTGCAACACCAGCTGGCACCGGCGCCAATCCGGTCGCGATGGCCTATCTGCGAGATCTCGCGGGAGTTGAGATCTCATTCTTGGAGTGGATGGCCTTCGGCGTGCCAGCAGCGGTGCTCATGGTGCCGTGTGCTTGGTACATCTTGCTTTGGGTCTTCCCACCGGAGATTTCCCGACTGCCTATGACCGGTGACGACATCGACCGTGATCTGGAGAAGCTCGGGCGGGTCACACCCGTCGAGGGCAAGACGCTCGTGGTGTTCGCTGCCACGATCATCCTTTGGCTGACGACCCCATTCTTGGCAGAGGTAACGGGTGGGCGTGTCAATCTGTCGATGCACGCCGTGGCCCTCGCTGGTGGTCTGGCGCTGTTCTTGCCTGGCGTTAACGTGCTGTCGTGGAAGACGGCCCAGCATGACGTGGAATGGGGTGGCATCCTCCTAATCGTAGCCGGGTTGTCACTGGGTGTGATGGTCTACGAGACCGGCGCTGCGCGATGGATCGGGTTCGGATTACTAGGTCGGTTCGCCGTCGTTCCAGCATTGCTTCAACCGTTCGTTGTGGTGCTCGTGGTGGCGCTGCTGCACATGCTGTTCGCCAGCAACACCGTTACGGGTACCATTATTATGCCGATTTTGATCGCCTTGGCGCAGGATATCGGCGTCAGCGTCTGGACGATCGCGGCGCCGGCAGCCTTCACGTCGTCGCTCGCATTTATTCTCGTCACTGAAAGTCCGGCAAATGTCGTTCCCTATAGTTCCGGGTACTTCTCCATCGGTGACATGGCTCGAGCCGGCACGCTCATGCCCGCCGCCGCCGCCGTCTGTGTCACCATCGCGGTCCTTGGGGTCGGGATGTTCGTTGGCAGTCCCTAACGAACAGTGATGTCGATGAATGGCTGAGCATCGGAGGAACAGGATGACTCCAAGTCGACGAGATTTTCTTTTAACCGCTGGCACGATGAGCTACGCGACGGTCGCTGGTTACTCTGAGGCGAACTGTTCCGTTCGGGCGCAGAGCCGAGCACGCCGGAACGTTCGCAGCGTTCAGACGTCGGCACTCGACATCGGGTATGAAGAGGACGGGGCCAGCGGCGGTTTCCCGATCATCCTTCTGCACGGCTTCCCATATGACGTCAGAGCCTGGGATGGGGTGGTGCCGCCGCTCGTCGATGCCGGATACCGAGTGCTCGTTCCATATCTTCGGGGCTATGGTGCAACGCGATTTCGCGATCCATCCACGCCGAGGATGGCCGAGCAGGCTGCGATTGCCCAGGACGTGGTCGATTTCGCCGACGCACTTGGGCTGGAACGGTTTGCGCTAGCCGGGTTCGATTGGGGAAACCGGGCCGCGTGCATTACCGCGATCCTGCACCCCAACCGGGTGCGCGCGCAGGTGGCCATCGGTGGGTACTCGGTGCAAAACACCATTACCCCGTCACCGCCTGCACCACCCGTAACCGAAGCACGGCTGTGGTACCAGTGGTACTTCAACACCGAACGAGGGCGCGCGGGTCTCGAGGCGGGTCGACGGGCGATTTGCCGATATCTCTGGGAAACCTGGTCACCTGGTTGGCAGTTCACCGATGAGATGTTCAACCTGTCCGCGGCCTCGTTCGACAATCCGGACTTTGTTGCGGTAGTGATTCATTCGTATCGGCACCGTCATGGGAACGCTCCCGGCGAAGAGCGCTTTCTTGCGGTGGAGCAACGCTTGGCCGAGCGGCCGCGAGTAACGGTTCCCGCCGTAGTCCTTCTGGGGGCCAAGAGTGGGTTTGGGCGACCATCGCTAGATCCGTCGGGAGATCAAGCAAGATTCGCGTCGCTTGTGGCGCGGCGAATCATCAGCGACGCGGGACACGATTTGCCGGCCCAGCGGCCTGACGCCGTGTCGTCAGCCCTACTCGAGTTGCTTGCCTAGTAGTTCCTCAACTGGCGGCTCGTGTCTACCGTGCAAATGGAGACCGTGATCTGGTTCTGAGCAAGCGAATCGTGAGCCGAGAGTGGGCCGAGCCAAGTGGGACGGAGCACCGCAGCGAGGAAGTCTTCACCACAGATATCACGAGCTAGGTTCAGACAGCCGCCCGCGTCTGCATCAGCGGAAAGAAACCCTCCGATCGCTTCGGCTTGGCGGCAGCCGGACTGAGACGCGTACGGTCGAAGAATCGCGTGGTAGTGAGATGCGGGTGGTTGACCGCGTCGTCGACGCGCCACACCGGATGGAAGTTGTGGAACGGTGGTCGTTCGCGAAGTTCGACGAAGCGGGATTAACGGTCGTCTAGAGACCATAAACGTTAGCCAGGTCACTGAACGTTAAAGCCGGTTTAGACTCTTCCTGACTCGCCTTTTTCAACGGGTCGGCTGTTCGCTCGGGTATCCTTCTTCGATGACCCCGTTGCAGGACCGAATCCTGCATCTGATCAGGCGGGAATCGCTCGTTCCGACAGGTGCTCGGGTGGTTGCCGCGCTGTCGGGTGGTGCCGATTCGGTAGCGCTGACGCTGCTCCTGCGGGAGCTTGCCCGAACCGGTGGATTTGAGCTGGCTGGCATCGCGCACCTCAACCACAACCTTCGCCCTACCGCCGATGGCGACCAGCAGTTCTGCTGCGACTTAGCGGCCCAGCTGTCACTTCCGATCGAAGTCGGGTCAGCCGATGTGAGGGGGCGTTCCACGCGAGAGCGGATCTCTATCGAGGAAGCTGGTCACCGAGAACGATACGTGTTTTTCAGACGGGCTCTGAACGCTTTCGCCGCCGACCGCGTTGCGACCGCGCACACGCGCCATGACCAGGCTGAGACGTCGTTGATGCGGTTTCTGCGGGGTGCTGGGCCAGGTGGCTTGTCGGGAATCCATCCTCGGTCGGGACGGGTCATCCGGCCGCTGATCGACGTATCCAGAACCGAGCTTCGGACGTTTCTTGCTTCGCGGGGCCAAACGTATCGGGAGGACGAAACGAATCAGGATCTTAGAGTGACTCGTAATCGTATCCGGCACGAGCTGATTCCGTTCTTGCAGTCACGCTTTTCAGCCTCAGTTGTTGAGACTCTCGCTCGTGATGCGAAGATCGCGAGATACGACGCCGAGTGGCTGGACGCCGAAGCGAACCGCGCCGCGTTAACCATCGTTAAAGAGATCGAAGGTGGTGTAGAGCTGGATCGGGCCGCGTTGGTAGGACAACCCGTTGCTCTGGCTCGGAGAGTCGCGAAGCAAGCGGTCGAGCGGGTAAGCGGGCGCGCGAGTGCGTTCGACCAGGTTGAGCGAGTTCTTGCACTCGCCGATGCTGGGACATCTGATCCGGAGGTCATCGACCTTCAGGGCTGCCATGTCAGGCGGTTCGAGACCCGTCTTGTGGTGCGGTCGCCACGCCCCCGCAACCGAGCGCCTGAGCCAGACGGCTTTGCCTATTGCCTACGCATTCCTGGTGAAGTGGCGGTTCGGGAAGCTGGGGTGTTTGTGTCGGTCGAACGCGCGACGGTGGGGACCCCGATCGGCACGCTGGCCGCTCGTGGCGGGCGGGTCTGCGTGGCAGGGGACCAGCTGACCGACCCGCTCATCGTGAGAAACTGGCGGCCGGGCGATGTCATTCGTCCGCTTGGACTTCGGGGGCACAAGAAGTTGCAGGATTTCTTCGTAGATAGAAAAATCGCGCGCGAGGCTCGCCAGAAAGTACCAATTGTGACCGATAAACACAAAGGGATCGTCTGGATCGTCGGGCATACGGTCGGAGACGATTTTCGAGTGAGCGCCAACACGGAAGGCATGCTAATCTTGAAGGTAAGGGATTTTGGAGGAGCCGAGTGAATCCGACGGTGCGCAGTCTCGTGTTTTGGATGGTGCTCGTCGTTGTCGTTGTACTGATCTGGAATGTGTCGACGCAGTTTCAGACCGCTAACACCTCGTTGACCTTCAGCGAGTTCCTCCGGCAGGTCGACATAGGGGAGGTCGCGAGCGTCGAGCTCGCCGGCAACGAGATCTCTGGCACCTTGACCAGTGGCAACCGCTTCGGGACCTATGCCCCGCCGCAGTACGAAGGGCTCGTCAATCGGCTCGTCGAGCGCGACGTCGCCGTGACCGCGCGCGAGGCAGCCACGAGTCCGTGGGCCACGCTGTTGTACTCGTGGGCGCCGATTTTGCTCATCATCGGTTTCTGGATTTTCTTTATGCGCCAGGTGCAGAGCGGTGGCAACAAGGCGCTGTCGTTCGGGAAGAGTCGCGCCAAGCTGTCATCCAGCACGCAGAAGAAGGTGACGTTCAAGGACGTCGCCGGCGTCGAAGAACCGAAGAACGAACTCCAGGAAATCATCGAATTCTTAAAGGAACCGCAGAGGTTCCAGAAGCTAGGTGGGAGGATTCCCAAGGGCATTCTCCTTATGGGCCCCCCTGGAACTGGAAAGACGCTCCTGGCCCGAGCGGTTGCGGGCGAGGCCAACGTCCCGTTCTTCTCTATCAGCGGCTCCGATTTCGTGGAGATGTTCGTTGGTGTCGGTGCGTCTCGGGTCCGGGATCTCTTTGAACAGGGCAAGAAGAACGCTCCATGCATCGTCTTCATTGACGAGATCGACGCGGTGGGTCGTCACCGAGGTGCTGGGTTGGGTGGCGGGCACGACGAGCGAGAGCAGACGTTGAACCAACTATTGGTCGAGATGGATGGGTTTGAGTCGAACGAGGGAGTCATTCTTGTGGCCGCGACCAACCGTCCGGATGTCCTTGATCCGGCGCTTTTGCGACCTGGGCGGTTCGATCGCCGAATCGTCGTTAACCTGCCGGACGTCAAGGGCCGAGAGGGGATTCTGGTAGTTCACACTCGCAAGGTTCCACTAGATGACGACGTGGACGCGCACGTGCTGGCACGTGGAGCCTCGGGCTTTTCAGGCGCGGACCTCGCCAACCTGGTCAACGAGGCGGCACTGAATGCGGCACGCTACAACCAGAAAGTGGTCAGCATGTGCCACTTCGAGTTCGCGAAAGACAAGGTCCTTATGGGCTCGGAGCGTCGATCGATGATCGTCAGCGATGCGGAAAAGAACGTAACGGCTGTGCACGAAGCCGGCCACGCGTTGCTCGCCGTGTTGCTGCCACACGCCGACCCCATCCACAAGGTGACCATTATTCCGCGTGGGATGGCGCTAGGACTTACGCAACAGCTTCCAGTCGACGACAAGCACAATTACTCGCGTGACTATCTCGAAGATCAGATCGCAATATTGCTCGGGGGGCGGATCGCCGAGGAGTTGACCCAGGATGACATCACGACCGGGGCCGGCAATGACCTCGACCGTGCAACCGAGCTGGCACGCAAAATGGTGTGCGAATGGGGTATGAGTGAGGCGATCGGGCCGCTCACGTTCGGTAAGAAAGAAGAACAGGTCTTCTTGGGCCGAGATTTCTCGCAGCAGCCCGAGTACAGCCCTGACACGGCGTTAAAAATCGACCAGGCAATCAAGGTGATCGTGACGCGAAACTACGACCGCGGGTGCGAGGTCCTCAAGACCAAGAAGCAAGAGTTAATCCGGCTCGCAGAAGAGTTACTGATCCGGGAAGTGCTGAATGGGGAGCAGGTCATACGGATTGTCAAAGGAGAATCGCTCGATGAGCCAATGCCGACGGACGGGTCGTCCAAGACACCGCCGTCTGGCGAGACTGACCATCACGAAGAGCGACCGCCGATCGTGTCGCCGGTGCCGTCGCTCGACAAAGCAGTTCCCCAGGAATAGGTCGACCCTACGGCCTTTGACTGCGACGCGATGATTCGCAGCCGAAAGCAGTTCTTGCTGCGGCTGCCAGGCGGACGGAGCCTCGAGTTCGGGTCACGCACCGCCGTGATGGGCATCATCAACGTCACCCCCGACTCGTTTGCGGATGGGGGGCGCTGTCTTGATCCCGACCAGGCGACCGAAGTCGCCAGGCAGCTGGAAGCGGAAGGCGCAGACCTGCTCGACGTTGGAGGTGAATCAACGCGTCCTGGCGCGACCCCACTTTCTGTCGAAGAAGAGTGTGCCCGGGTGCTCCAGGCGCTGAGCCGGATCGTCGCTGCGGTCAGGATTCCTGTGTCGATTGATACGTGCAAGGCAGAAGTCGCGCGGCGGGCACTGGAACTGGGCGCGACGATGGTCAACGACATCTCGGCTCTGAGCTATGATCCGGACCTGCCAGGCGTCGTCGCTGAATCCGGCGTTCCGGTCGTCTTGATGCACACGCGTGGCCGTTCGAGCGACATGTATCGGGAAGCCCATTACGACAACGTTGGTGTCGAGGTCGCCACGGAGCTCCGTGGGTCGGTTGACTCGGCAGTTCAAGCTGGCGTACCGCGGGATCAGATCATCCTCGATCCAGGTTTGGGCTTTGCCAAGCGAGCCAACCACACGTTTGCGTCGCTGGCCGGTCTGGAAACTCTGGCTCGTCTTGACCGCCCGATCTTGGTCGGTCCTTCGCGGAAGTCGTTCTTGAAAGAGGCAACCGGCGACGTTTCCCCCCGTGACCGCGAGTGGGCCACGGCGGCGGCTGTGACGGCAGCAGCACTATTGGGCGCTCACATCGTTCGGGTGCACGGTGTGGCTGCTATGCGGCAGGCTGTCGACGTGGCGGACCTACTGCGAGTAGCGCAGGAGCCGTTGACGTAGACCGATCGTTTCCTGATGGATTTCCCAGCCAGCGCGTGGCCTCGGGTCGCAATCGGATGGCTAGATCTGATCGACATCGCAATCGTCGCGTTCTTGATCTACGAGTTCCTCAAGTTGATCAGACGAACTCGGGCCGCACAGATGGTTCTGGGTGTACTCTTGGTCGTCGGGCTGTACTATGCCTCTGAACGCGCTCCGCTACCGACGGTTAACTGGCTAATTCGTGACATGTTTAGCTACATCGTGTTCGCCGCTATCGTGCTCTTTCAAGCTGACATTCGACGAGCGTTGTCCAACCTGGGGCAAGCTCCGTTTTTTCGGTATCTGTCACGTCCGACAACGACGGACGAAACGGTTGAAGAAGTCGTCGTGGCCGCGACTATGCTGGCTTCCCGTCGAATCGGGGCGATCATTGCCATCGAGCGGGAAACCGGTCTCCGAAACTACATCGAGAGTGGCATACCGATCGATTCAACCGTTACCCACTATTTGCTCCTGAGCATTTTTCAGCAGGAATCGCCACTGCACGATGGGGCGGTCATCATCCAGGAGAACCGCGTCGCCGCCGCTGCCTGCTTCCTCCCACTCACGGTCAATCCCAGGCTGAGCAAAGAGCTCGGTTCGCGTCATAGGGCGGCGCTCGGTCTCACAGAAGAGTCGGACGCCGTGGCGTTAGTGGTGTCGGAGGAATCGGGTCTTGTGTCGTTGGCACTCGATGGGCAAATTGAGCGGGACATCGAGCCCGAACAGCTACGGTATCGACTTGAGCCACTGATGCTCCGATCTCAGTCTCGGGTGGCGCGACGGGACCGAGGTGGGCTGACATCCTAATGGTCTACCGTCCATTCCGCGATCTCTCACTTAAGTTCGTGTCAGTCGTGTTGGCCGTGCTGCTGTGGACAAGTGTGGTTGGCGAGCCAGTCGTTGAACGTGGCCTCGAGATACCTCTTGAGTTCGAGAATGTCCCGGTCGGCGTCGAAATCGTAGGAACCCCGCCGGATACTCTTCGCGTGAGAGTCCGTGGCCCGTCGAGCATGGTCAGTCGGCTGGGGACTGGGCAGGTTGCGGCTATTCTGGATCTGTTCGGCGAACAGCCTGGCCGAAAGCTTTTCGACATGTTCGCGGGACGTGTCGAAGTACCGTCTGGCGTGGAGGTCACGAGCGTGGTTCCAGCGACGGTCGTGCTAACGCTCGAACGATTGGGCGTCGCCAGAGCGGTGCCGGTCGTAGCCGACATTGAAGGGGATCCTTCGCCTGGACGGACCGTTGGACGGGTGACAACTCACCCGTCGAGCGTAGAAATTATCGGTCCAGAAACCCGATTGGCAGAGCTCCAGGAGGCCTTGACCGAGCCGATATCGGTGCAGGGTGCCATATCCACGATCGTTCGCGAAGTGTCGGTCGGGGTCGCCGATTCGACGGTCCGACTCACGGAGCCGGTATTGGCCCGCGTGGTTATTGAGATCGTCAAGGCGGACGAGCAGCGTACGTTCCACGATGTGCTAGTCGGTTTTGAGGGTGTCGATAATTCGCGTGCGGTATCGATTCAACCCGAGCAGGTGACCATTGGCATTCGTGGACCGAGTGAACTAATCCGACGCCTCGATCAATCCGCTGTTCGGCCATATGTTGACCTCAGTGATCTTGCTGGTCTTTTCCCAGATCGGTACAATCTTCCGGTGGTTGTTGAATCTCGCGACGAGTTTCGCATCACCCACATTGATCCACCGAGCGTACAGGTCAACCTTCGCTAAACGCTTGGTGATCCCGTTCGTTCTCAGCTCATGTCGGCTTCGATGTTTGGGACAGACGGTGTGCGCGGCATGCCCGGACACCCGCCGCTCGACGAGCGTACGATAATGCGGCTTGGCGCCGCGACTGTGCGTTCGATGGGTGCCAGACCCACATTACTGGTTGCGCGCGACACCCGTGAATCAGGTCCTTGGATCGAGTCGTGTCTCGCGTCAGGTGTGGCCAGCGCCGGCGGAACCCTTGTGAGGGCTGGAGTGATTCCGACGCCGGCGGCAGCGTTTCTGGTGAAGTCAAGCGGCTTCGATGGTGCGTTTGTTATCTCGGCCTCTCATAACCCGTTTCCGGACAACGGCATCAAAGTGTTGACACGAGACGGCGAAAAGGCTTCGCCGAAGTACGAAGCGCGCCTCGCTGAGCTCATCGGAGACTCATCATGGGAGGCGACGCGAGGGGAGGCGGCATGTTTCAGTGAAGTGCTCACCGATGCGTACGAAGCGCACGGCGCCGCCACGCTTGGAAACGTCCCGTCGCTCCGTGGCAGCCGCGTCGCAGTCGATTGTGCAAACGGAGCCACGAGTGTCATCGCGCCGCGTGTCCTTCGGTCTTCGGGGTTCGATGTGGTATCGCTGAACGACACACCCGACGGACGCAACATCAATGCGGGTTGTGGTTCGACACATCCAGACGGGTTGCAGCGCGTGGTGCGCGAGCGGCAGTGTCGCCTAGGCGTCGCGTTCGATGGTGACGGGGATCGCGCGATTCTTGTGGATGCCACTGGGAATATCGTCGATGGCGACGGTATTCTGTTCGTCTGCGCGACCCACTTAGCCTCGACCGGGCGACTTCCCGGCGCTGGCGTTGTGGCGACAGTCATGAGTAATATCGGACTCGAGATCGCGTTGCGCGCGTCGGGCGTCACCGTGCATCGGTGTTCGGTAGGTGACCGGCAGGTTCGGGAAGAGATGCGTCGGCACTCCCTTGTTCTGGGGGGTGAGCAGTCGGGGCACATCATTTTTTCAAGGCTGTTACCGACCGGCGACGGTCTCCTGACGGTACTGTCGGTTCTTCGCGTCATGGACGAAAGCGGTAAAGAGCTTGCCGACTTGACGGCTGGGCTTGAGATCTATCCTCAGGTACTCCTAAACGTGCGTGTTCGAGTTAAGCCAGACCTGGATAGCGAACCCGAGCTCGCAGCAGCGGTCGCGTCAGCCGAGGAGGCCATCGGACACAATGGTCGGGTCCTGGTACGCTACTCGGGAACGGAACCGCTGCTCCGCGTCATGATTGAGGGCAAGGACGCGACCCTTATCCGCCGTCTCGCGGAAGATATCGCAGAGCGGGCCCTCGCTCGGCTCGGTTGAGGGAGTGCGGATTTAGGCTGAGGTTCCTCATGCTGCTAGGAGTCAACATCGATCACGTCGCAACGGTAAGGCAGGCCAGAAAGGCCCCCGAGCCCGAACCGGTTGCCGCCGCGGTCCTGGCGGAGCTGGCGGGTGCAGATGGCATTACGGTACACCTACGAGGCGATCGACGACATATTCAGGAGCGCGATGTCGAGCTGCTCTGTGCGACCATTACTACCCGCCTCAACGTTGAGATGGCGGCCACACGGGAGATGGTTGGCATCGCGCTTCGGGTCGGGCCTCACCAGGTTACGCTCGTTCCGGAACGCGCCAACGAGCTTACGACGACCGGTGGATTGGACGTGGTGCGCCGATTGGTGTCGGTCGAGAAAGTGGTCAAGCAGCTTCACGCTGCGGGAATTGCGACGAGCCTCTTCATTGACGCGGACGTTCGCCAGGTCAAGGCCGCTGCGGCCGCCGGTGCGACGGCCATTGAGATCAACACCGGTCCCTATGCTGACGCACCCATAGATACCAAGCCGCTGGTCCGGGATAAGGTGATTCGGGCAGCGAGAGCCGGAGTCAGGCAACGTCTCGATGTCTTGGCGGGGCATGGTCTGACATATCGTAACGTCCAATCGATCGTCGCGATTGACGAGATTGCCGAGCTCAATATCGGACACAGCATCGTGTCGCGATCCGTGCTCGTCGGCATGGAACGCGCCGTCGTCGAAATGATCGATCTCTTGCGACGGTGACGCTATCATCATGAAACGCGAGTCGATCATGCTGGGTTTGGCGGTTGGTGTCTCCCTGGCCATCATGGCGTGGATTGTGTGGAGTGAACGCCAGGTTCCAGTCACGCCGTCTGCGGATACGACGCCGGCGACTCCGGCGTCGTCGATCCTCAGGCCAACACTGGACCAAGCGCAGGTCGCGGCACTTGAGGCTGCGATCAAGAAAGATCCGGCCGACCGAGAGTCGCACGTTGCTCTGGCCAACGCCTATTTCCGGGCCCACAGCTTTGAGGAAGCGATTCCGTGGTACGAGCGGGCGTTGGACATGGGTCTCGGCGATGTCGAGTCGAGCACAAATCTTGGCATGAGCTACTTCTACGCGGGTTCGGTTGAACGAGCCGTTGAACAACTTGATCGGTCGCTTGAGGTTGTGCCCGACCATGCGCAGACGTGGTTCAGTCTCGGCATCGTTCGGGCTTTTGGTTTAGGTGACCTCGAGGGCGCCATCGAGGCTTGGGAACGCGTGATTAAGGTTGCGCCCGATGGTCCCGAAGCGAGGGCGGCACGGGAGGCGCTGACCCGGGTTCCATCGGAGCTCGGGGCAGTGTCCTGGGGGTCGCCGTCACCGGAACAGCCTTAGAGGTAGCCACGCATGCTGGGTTGGGTCATTCGGCTGCTTCTTATCGCGTTGGTCTTGCGTGTGATCATCGGTTTCTTGTCAGGTTTCTTTGGGTCAAGGGAGACTTCCGACCTGAACGGCGGCGGTCGCCGGAAGGGTACGACCCTGGTCCGGGACCCGGTGTGCGGGACATACGTTGAGCCATCGCACGCGGTCTCGACGCGTGCAGGGGCTACGGTGCACTACTTCTGTTCGGAAAGATGCCAGCAGACCTTCAGCCGGAGTTAGTGTCACAGAGGAGCGAGTCGTATGCAACATGAAGAACGCCTTCGCGCGGATATCGTCGAAGTCGGGCGGCGGCTTCATGCGCGGGTCTACGTCGCCTCGAACGACGGAAACATCAGCGTCCGAGTTAGCAAGGATCGGTTGCTGACCACGCCCAAGGGTGTTCCCAAAGGATTCATGACTCCAGACATGATGGTCACTACCGACTTGGACGGTCGGAAGGTGGCCGGTGAGCTGGACCCGTCGTCGGAACTCTTGATGCACCTAGCTGTGTATCACAACCGGCCCGAAATCACTGCAGTGGTTCACGCGCACCCTCCGACAGCTACTGGCTTCGCGGTCGCCGGGATTCCGCTGGACCGTGCCGTTCTGGCTGAGGTTGTCACGACTCTGGGTAGCATCCCGATCGCCGACTACGGAACACCGTCGACATCGGAGCTCGCTGACGCAGTCAGCAAGTTCATCAAGGCCCACGACGGGCTCTTGCTCGCCAATCACGGTGCTTTGACTATTGCCACCGATTTGTTTGCAGCCTACTACAAGATGGAGACGGTTGAGCACTTTGCGCAAATTAGCCTCACGGCAAGGCTGCTAGGCGGCGAGCGGATGCTGTCCAGGGAAGAAGTCGAGCGCTTGCAAGGTCTCCGCGGCATTTACGGCATCGCATCCCCCGCGCCGATCTGCGTGGACGGCGCCAATGACTCGAGCACATCTTCCGACGACGCGGACGTGACGTGCCAAGCGTTACAGGCCTCCACGTTGGTAGGCGAACGCTTGGTGAGCGAAGGCGCGACTCCACCATCACCGTCATCGTTAGGTACAGACGGAGAAATTCGTTTAACATACCGTGAACTAACGGCGTTGATTAAGGACGCTGTGAGACAGCTTCGCTAGCACGTGGCTGGCTAGCCAAAGAGAGGACAGCATGGGTGAGGCGTTGGGGATGGTAGAGACCAAAGGGCTCGTTGCCATGATTGAGGCGGCTGACGCTATGGTTAAGGCCGCCAAGGTAACCTTGGTCGGCTGGGAAAAGATCGGTGCTGGCTATGTGACAGCCATTGTTAGAGGGGACGTAGCGGCGGTCAAGGCGGCCACCGATGCTGGAGCGGCAGCGGCACGTCGCGTCGGCGAGCTTGTCTCGGTGCACGTCATCCCGCGGCCCCACACCAACTTGGAGGACGCTCTCCCAATCGGTAAGGCGGGTTCAGAGAGCTAGCTGGCGTCTCGAATGAACGCCGGCACACGTCTACATTCGCAGGTTCCATGATTCTGGCCAGGGTCGTCGGTTCCGTCGTCGCAACGCGGAAAGACGATCGCCTTGTGAGCCAGAAGCTACTACTGGTTCAACCAACTGACCCGAGTGGTGCGCCGTCGGGTAATCAGCTGGTGGCGGTTGACACTGTTGATGCCGGGCCGGGCGAAACCGTACTGATCGTGAGCGGAAGTTCAGCGCGGATGGCAGCCGACCTCAAGGACACGCCTGTGGATGCTGCGATTGTGGGCATCGTCGACTCGGTGACAATGACGGACTGACCCACGATGCAGCTTGCGCGTGTTGTCGGTACTGTCGTCGCTACCCGAAAGGACGCCGGGCTCCACGGTGCCACATTGTTGATCCTGCAGCCTCTGACGCCCGAGCGACAGCCCGTTGGACAGATCCTTATCGGTGTCGATTCGGTCGGCGCTGGTGAGGGTGAGGAAGTTTTCTTCGTCCGCGGGCGCGAGGCAGTCCTGCCTTTTGCTCCGAGTTCAGTTCCCACAGATGCCAGCGTTATCGGGATCGTCGACCATTGGTTCGTCGCGCCGTCAAAGGACACGACGCGTCGGCGAAGGCGGTAAGGTGCGTCTTGGGCGAGTGATCGGCACCGTCGTGGCGACTCAGAAGAGCACCAAGCTCAAAGGGGCCAAGCTCATGCTAGTAGCATTGTTCTCTTCAGGAAGCGAGCCGCTCGGTCCGGTCGTTCTCGCGGTTGACACCGTGCAAGCTGGCATCGGTGAAACCGTTCTCCTGGTCATCGAGGGGCGAGCCGCGGTTTCGGCGTTGCGCCGCCGCGCGCCAGTGGACGCTGCAATCATCGGTATCGTCGATTACGTCGATTACGTCGATCACGTTGAGCAGTCGTGACATGGAGCGAGACTCATCCGCCGGGACCCGACTGAGAGTCCTTGTTACACGCCGTCTTCCGGGTGGCGTACTCGACCCCTTGACACGGTCCTTCGAAGTTGACCAGTTCGCGAAGCCAGATGACATGACGCCGAATGAACTCGCTCGGCGCGTACGTGGAGCGGCGGGGCTCGTTTGTGTGGTGACCGATCGCGTTGACAGGCAGATTCTCGATGCCGGGGAGGATCTTCAGGTCGTGGCCAACATTGCGGTCGGGTACGACAATATCGATGTCGCGTACGCCGAAACACGGGGCGTGGTCGTGAGCAACACTCCCAACGTGCTCACGGAATCGGTTGCCGAGCTGACCTGGGGCTTAATCCTGAGCGTGACCAGGAGGCTAGCCGAAGGTGATCGGCTCGTCCGTGCTGGGGCATGGACGCGGTGGTCGATCGATTTCATGCTGGGGACCGAACTCGCTGGCAAACGCCTCGGGATTGTCGGTCCGGGGCGCATCGGCACTGCTGTAGCCAATCGGGCCACGGCCTTTGGCATGGAGGTTGTGGGTGCCGTGGGAGTCGACCGGGGGGAAGCTGAAGATTCGGATCGGCGCAAGTTTCCCCACCAGCTCGTGTCGCTCGATGAGCTGCTCGTCACGTCTGACGTCGTCTCACTGCACGTGCCGCTAACCGACGCGACACACCATTTCATCGACCGTCGTCGACTGGCGCGTATGAAGCGGTCGGCCTATCTCATCAATACCTCGCGGGGCGCGGTGATTGATGAAGCCGCATTGGCGTGGGCTTTGCACGAGCGTTTGATCGCTGGTGCCGCGCTCGACGTGTACGAGCACGAGCCGAAGGTTCATCCAGACCTTCGCACGCTCGATAGTGCTGTTCTGGTCCCGCATCTTGGCAGTGGCACTCGTGAAACGCGTAAGGCCATGGTCCAGGTGGCGGTCTCGAACGTCGTGGCGGTGCTGAGCGGCCAGCCGCCGCTGACGCCGGTTCGAGTCTAGGGCAAGCCGTGGGAGGACGAATCGGTCTCGCTGGGTCGGGGTCATCGATCGGCCTGGTCATGCGACGGCTCGGCCCGACCATCTCGCAGATGGATAACCCTGCGGTGGAGAAGATCGCCGAGGAACAGCAGTCCGATCCGTTTCAGGTGCTCATTGCAACGATGTTGTCAGCACAAACGAAGGATGTCGTCACGGCCGGTGCCTCCGCACGGTTGTTTACTCGTAGCCGCACGCCAGAGGTGTTGGCTCGGCTCTCGACCGCTGATATCGAAAAGCTGATCTACCCGGTTAGTTTTTTTCGAAACAAGGCGCGACATGTGCGTGCAGCGTGTCGACAGTTGATCACGCGTTTCGGTGGGAACGTACCCACATCAATGAAGGAGCTCGTTTCGCTGCCAGGGGTGGGTCGAAAGACGGCGAACTTGGTGATGATCGTCGCGCTGAAGAGCAAGTCCAACATCTGCGTTGACACCCATGTCCACAGGATCGCGAACCGCCTTGGCTGGGTCAAGACCAGGACCCCTGAGCAAACCGAGCTCGCGCTCTACGAGGTCGCACCACCTAGATGGTGGGCCGTGATCAACCTCTACTTGGTGACGTGGGGGCAGAACGTCTGCCGTCCGGTCTATCCGGCCTGTGGCCGGTGTCTCATCGAGCCGTTGTGCCCGCGAATCGGCGTTACCAGGACCGGGAAATAGCGCGGAACGCCAGACCTCACAAAACGAATAGCTGTTGCCATCTACATGCTGACCGTTAATGAGATTTTCTTGTCGATTCAGGGGGAGTCGACCCACGTGGGCCGCCTGTGCGTCTTTGTCCGTCTCACCGGCTGCGACCTTCGCTGTATCTGGTGCGATACCTCTTATGCGTTTGAGGGGGGCCAGAAGCTCACGGTCAACGAGGTCGCCTCGGCCGTTGATCGGCACGATTGCCCCCTCGTCGAAATCACCGGTGGCGAGCCGTTACGGCAGGCGGATGTATACCCACTCATGGAGAAACTGGTGGCCTCTGGAAAGACGGTGCTGCTTGAGACCGGCGGTCATGTGAATATCGCGCAGGTTCCGGAGCCCGTCGTGAAGGTGGTCGATATTAAGTGTCCGGGAAGCGGCGAGTCCGAGCGAACCGATCTCGATAATTTGGGTCGTTTGGCTCCCCACGACGAGGTCAAGTTCGTCATTCGTGATTGGTTCGATTACAAGTTCGCAAGGGAAGTCGTTCGACGGCACGCCGTACAGGCGCGTTGTGCCGCTGTTCTCTTTTCGCCCGTGCACGGGGTTCTAGATCCGGCGCTGCTCTCGGAATGGATCCTCGCGGATCACTTACCGGTTCGCGTTCAGGTTCAGCTCCACAAGTACTTGTGGGGACCCGACCGGCGCGGGGTCTAAATGACTGACCGAATGGTCGCTGTCGTCTTGCTGAGCGGTGGGCTCGACTCCTACACGTCGGCGGCCATCGCCAAGCATGAGGGGTTTAACCTTCACGCGCTGACTGTTCGCTATGGGCAGCTTCACCAACACGAGCTCAAAGCCGCGCGTCGTGTGGCCGCGGCGCTTGGTGCCGAAGCCCACCTTGAGCTTTCCGTCGATTTGTCCGCGATCGGAGGTTCAGCTCTTACGGGTGACGGTGTGGTCCCGAAGGATCGACTACTCGACGATACCATCCCGGCGACGTACGTACCGGCTCGGAACACGGTGTTGCTCTCGCTGGCCATGGCATGGGCTGAGGTGTTGGGTGTGTGCGACGTGTTCATCGGGGTCAATGCCATGGACTATTCGGGATATCCAGATTGCCGTCCGGAGTTCATCGCCGCGTTCGAAAGTCTGGCTGCTGTTGCGACAAGAGCTGGGGTCGAGGGTCATCCGTTGCGCATTCAAACTCCGTTGGGCGATTGGACCAAGGCAGAGATCATACGGAAGGGTGTGTCGCTTGGCCTGGACTATGGCCTAACCCACAGCTGCTACGACCCGGCTCCGGCGGGTCGCCCCTGCAGCTGCTGCGATAGCTGTCGACTCAGAGCGCGTGGGTTTGCGGAAGCTGGAGTTCCGGATCCGCTGATTCGTGCGTAGTTGTCCGAGCACGCGGTAGGGGCATTCTACCGAGCAAAGTTCGCGAGGCGTTCGACCACGCAATCGATGACGGTCGTGATCCGACCCGGGGGTACTGCGAAGTTGTTCGCCAGAATGGCAAAGCCCAGCGTCTTGCCGTCCCGGCCAGTAATAGGGAGTGTAGATTCGAATCGCCCGGCGGAGCGACGTTGCATCCGGTCGAGCACCGTGACAAGAAGGTGCGCCGTCAGGTAGTTGTCGCGGGATAGGCCGGAACCATCGGCGACGACGAACTGGTCCGGGGCGGTCGCCCACGCTGTCAGCACTTCGCCGACCGCTACCTGGCTGGCGGAGGCTGATCCGTCTCCCTCGATCGAGCCAAGAGTGTGGAACAACGTTTCTGCGAACAGATTCTGGCTGTGCTTCATCATCTCGACGGCGAAGTCGGAAAGCGGCTGGGAGAGGTGTCCGACGAGGGTCCTCGCCGCGTCTAGCGGCAGCTGTCCTGTAACGGCTAACGTGTTCACGTCGGTCGCGCCGCCGTTCACGTCGATCCCGTACGTGCGGAACGCTGATCAAAGCTTCGTCACGAAGAACCGCGTCGAGTGAGCCACCGAGACGGTTCGGTTCACCGGTCCCGCGCCGACCGGCACCGCCCCTCGACGACGACCGTTAGCCATCCCGGCCGGTGAGACAGGCGTGGGTCAACCGGGCTTCCCGAGCTCGCTGTGACAACCGTGTTGGCCCGGAGGAGTCCCGTATCTCGATGCCGAATGCCTTGTGCCAACGCTCCGGTCGTCTCCGACTATCCGCCCGGCGATCCGCGTGATGCCCTGGTTGCCTAACTGTCGCGCCCAGTCGCGGAACGGGTGTGGGTCCACATCCTCAGTGTCTTCCAGGTGCTGGGAGAAGGAGAAGGGGCTCCGAATGGTCGGGATTCCCCAGAGCCGCGGCCGCCGCCAGCGTGACGAGCTTCATAGCCGAGACCGGTAGCAGCAACGTGCGGTCGTTGATGGCGTACACTGTTTCGCCGCGGTCGAGCGAGCGGATATGCACACCCCAGATGGTGTTTCGAACCAGGGGATCGTTGAAATGCCGCGTCAGGTCGAGGACCAACTCAAGAACGGCGGTTTCACGAGAGTGGACGGCCGACAGGACTCCAGGTGCAGAATCGGCTGAACTGGAGCGCGGTTTCCGCAATCAGCGGAGGCGGTCGCGAGTAGTACGGCAATGCAACAGGTTTAAGCGCGCATCAGTAGCTTCGCGCGCGTGGACCTCCGACCGAGCAGAGCCTCACGGTTCTTGGGCTTGCGCGATCTCGAGCGCCTCATCGACACTTTGCGTGTTGACAATCGCAGCTCCGGACTCATCGCCGTGGACGGCGTAGGTATTGTCGTCGGTTCGCCACAGGCTCACGCGCTCTTCGAGGAGAGTCGCGTCATCGGCTGCCACCAAATCTTCGTACTGTACCGTGACGGTGGCGAGCACGTTGCTATCATCAAGTCCGAGTTTGGACCGCGCGTCGATAAACGACTCAGCTCTTAAGTTAGAGAGCTTGGCCAGGAGGTCGTCCATGTCAGTTCGTTCGATGTTCGCCGTGCTTGGTTCGATGCGCCGCCAAGTGTCTTTCGCCTCGTCATCATCGGTCTCCGCCTTCTCGAATGCGGTGATGATATCTGGTCGGGCGACCTCGATTCGACGAGCGTTGAACGGCCGAAACGCGAAGAGGTTCTTGTCCCGATATTCTCTGGCCTCTCGTTCGATGTCGACGCTGATCGATTCCGCGATCGTGAAAAGCAGGGAACGCGACGCGTCCTTCGCGTATCGGGTGCCATCGGGGGCCTGGTTGCCGATACGAAGAGTCGCCGTGGCGCTTCCCGTACGGACGGTTGCCGTCGCGGCTGGGTCGGAGAGTCCGTAGGCGTCAAGCGGGTCCACATCCTCATCACCGTCGTTCAACGGGTTCTCAGACACCACCGAGCGCATCTGGCCGTTACTAAGCCGACCGACTAGACCCTGTACCGTGCTGTAGTCGGCCCGAACGTCCCAAGGGTCGACCATCCGCCAGTCACCGTCGATCTTGTCGAACGCAATCGTCGAACCGTTGACTTCGACCTCGAGGCGATCGACGTCGAGAGCCTCGATATCGAGGATCGTCTTGTCGCGTAGGTCGAAGGAAGTCTTGCGGAACGTACTGTCAAGACCAGACGCGACCATGATGATTCGATCACTTGTCTCGAGTTTTGCGTAGCGGTCGGTTCCGGTTGGGGTCATCTTGCCGATCAGAAGACGGTCTTCGATGTTGCTATCCACCGTCCGGAAGAAGACCTGGATGGTAGGCGCCGACAGACCGAAGGGTTCCAGGTCAACTAGCTCATCCGAGACGACTCGATTGATCTCAATCGACGCGAGGCGTGTGGTCATTGACGACACCTCGGTCGTGTCGGCACGTGCCTGGACCGGAGCAGTCAGCTTCCACTCGCCATCGTCTGTCTTTGACAATGATATTTCATTGCCATCCGCCGATATCGTGATGGCGCCGATCGACTCCGCCTCGACATCGAACAACTGCTCGTTTGGTGGAATGTCGGACGCTGGCGACCGCTCCAGCTCAACGAAGTACACGTAGCTTGCAAGACCGAGGAAAACCACAAACATGATCAGCGTTGAACGCGCGCCTTGCATCACGTACGTCTCCTCCACCACGTGTTAATACCAGCCCCGAAAATTATGGATGGGACTATCAGCAGCGTCAGCCAATTGAGATTCCGCTGCTGAGCGGCGGTCAGCGTAATGCGCCGATCCTCGGGCTCTCGAGGTCGAATTGCGATTAGATTTTCCTGTTGAGCCAACCAGTTGATCGCGTTGAGCACCAGGTCTCGGTTGCCTTGGACGCCGAGATAACTGTTCGACGCGAAGTCAGAGTCGCCAATGACGGCCAATCGTGCCTCTACTACTTCTACCTCCTCTTCTTGGCCGTCGCCGTCATCCGAAGACTCGCTTGAGGTGGTTTCAGATTCGGGAGCATCAATGACGACGGAGACAGCGGCGCCAATCGAGATCGGACCGACGACGTCTTGATCCTCGTTCATTGTGACCTCGCCCCCATCCAGCTCGGCCATGTTCGTTTCGGCCCAGCTCCTCGGCGACGTCTCTATGAACCTCTGCGCCGTTCGGCCAGCGGTGCCCCCGGAAATGGGATTTACCGAGCGAGCTAGGGGAAACGCCGTTAGGAGCACGAAGTCGTCAACAATCGGGTGGGGCGGATAGGTCGCTGCGACTGGTACTGTGACATCGGTGCCGAGCAGCTGCCCAACGCCGCTGACGTCCACTACAACGTCCTCGCCAACCTCGATCCCCCACTCGGCCGCCAGAGCGAGAAGGTTACTCTGGTCGGCTGTCGCTGGGTTGTTGGCCGGGTCCAATAGCAAGAGAACTTTGCCGCCAGACTCAAGATACGCGCTCAGGATATCGACCTCACCGGGAAGAAAGTCGTTGGTGGGACCTGCCACGATCACCACGGATGCGTCGGCCGGCACCTCCCCGGTCTGAGCTAGCACCACTGAGTCAACCGCCAGATTGTCGAGGCGAAGCGCTTCACCGACCCCACTGTACCCGTCGCGGTCCGAGTTTTCGGGGGTTCGCTCGCCATGGCCCTGAACAAAATACACCTTGCTCTCGCGTCCCTCGATCACCTTGATCAAGGCGTTGGTCAGCTCCTGCTCCTGCCCGTTGACGACGCGCTCGATACGGTCCTGGTATTCGAGCACGATCGTGTTGTAGGCCTGCACCTCATACTGGTTCGCCTGTACCGGGTTCTTGTCGGGATCGACGAATTCGAGCGATACCTGGCTCGACGTGTATTCGTACTCCGCGAGTTGGTCCCGGTAGCGGGGAAAGTCGATGTCCTGCGAAAAAATGACCATGCTCAGCGGGGCTTCCAGCGCTTCCAGAATCTGCACTGTTTGCGCTGACAGTGAGTACTGACGTCCAGCTGTCAGATCCCACCGCTTGTTCTGGCGAGCCAGGATGAAGTTGATCGCGGCCAGAATGCATACGGCCAGAACGATGCTCGTTGACGCTAGTGCGCCGTAGCGTGCCTGACGGTGTCCCCAGAACCCGAGGATGTCACGCCACTGACCTAGGCCGTAAAGCGAAATGAGCACGATGCCTGTGACGAGTGCCCAATACCACACCTCTTCCTGATCAGGCATCGCGAAGCGCACGATGACGCTGCCCACTACGCACGCGATCCCCGACCAACCCAGCACACCCACAATTTTCTGCATCTCGCCTAACCTCTCCACCGAACGCTGTCCACTGACTTGGCAGTCAGAAACAGCCCCAGCGTAATGAAGCTCAGGTAATACACTAAGTGGCTCGTATCGATGACCCCCTTCGAGAAGTCGTCAAAGTGGTCAAGGACTGACAGATAGGCGAGCACCTGACTAGAGGTTGATCCCGATGCCGGATCCCCGAGCCAGCTGATTACCCAAAACAAAAGGAGCACTGCGAAGGTAATCATGCCGGCCACCACCTGATTCTTCGTCGCGCTTGAAATCAGCAAGCCTATCGAGATGAACGATGCACCCATGAGCGATAGGCCCAGATAGCCGCTCAGGACCGGTGCCAATTCAGGTTCACCGTAATAGAAGAGGAAGCCCATGGGGATGGCAGTGACTCCCAGCATCATTGCGAACAAGGTCACGGCGCCCAAGAACTTCCCGAGAATGATCTGCATGTCGGTCAGCGGCGATGACAGCAGCAGCTCGATGGTTCCCGATCGCTTCTCCTCCGCGTAAGAGCGCATCGTGATCATAGGGAGTACGAACAACATGATCACCCCCGTGTTCCCGAACAGCGGACGGATCATGTACTCGTTGATGTTGATGGGTGGCGCGCCCTGCATCATGCCTGCCTGGAGGCTTACCCGTAAAATGAAGCTGAGTGAGCTTATGAAGAAAACACCAAAGAGCACGGCAAACAATCCGATTACCACGTAGGCAATTGGAGATACGAAGTACGATCGAAGCTCCTTTTGCGCGATTGTCAGGACGTTACTCATGAACGGCCTCCCGCGCTTCGTGCTCGTGCGCGGATACGGATTCACTCGGTGAAGCCGTATCCGTTTCGGCGTTGCCCGGCGGGTCTACGGTGTCCTGGGTTGTGAGCTCAAGGAAGATGTCCTCCAAGCTCATTTTGACCGACCGGAGTTCCAGCAAGCCCCAGCCGCGGGTGACGATTGCGTTGGCGACTTCCCGCCTCACGTCAGCGCCCTTGGCGCTTTGGGTCTCAAGAACACGTACACCGTGATGCTCTTCGGAGCTTGTGACCGTCGTGACGCCGTCGACCCCCTGTAACACCGGAATCGGGTCGACGCCGCCTGTGTCAACTTCCAACCGTATGGTTTCCGATCCACCGAGCCGACTGGTGAGGTTGTCTGGCGTGTCGACTGCGACCACGTGTCCCTTGTCGATAATAACGACCTTCTCGCACGTTTGGGAGACTTCCGGAAGGATGTGGGTGCTGAGGATGATCGTGTGGTCTCCGGCCAGACTGCGTATTAGCTCCCTCGTCTCGATGATCTGCTTCGGGTCGAGGCCAGCGGTCGGTTCGTCAAGGATCAAGACCTCGGGATTGTGGAGAACCGCCTGTGCCAGTCCAACCCGCTGGCGATATCCCTTCGACAGCTTTCCGCAGTGGCGGTCGGCTACATCGCCCACGCTGGTTCGATCTATCGCGACGTCGATCTTCGCGGCCCGTTCGGAGGATTTCACCCCGCTGATGCGAGCGGCGAACGTCAGGTATTCGCGCACCGACATGTCAGGGTAAAGTGGGGGCGTTTCCGGGAGGTAGCCGATTCGTCGCTTGGCCTCGACGGGTTGCTCAAACACGTCGAAGCCAGCCACGATGGCTCGGCCGTCAGTGGGTGGAATACATCCCGTTAGAATCCGCATTGTAGTCGTCTTGCCAGCGCCGTTCGGCCCCAAGAATCCAAGAATCTGGCCTGATTCGACGCGAAAACTGATGTCGTTTACCGCAATGAGCGGTCCGTAACGTTTCGTTATGTGCTGCACTTCAATCACGAGGCTGTCCTTCCTGCGGGTATTGTTGGTCGGGATTCCATCCTCCACCATTAGACATTAGACGAGCGACCGCCGAACAAGTCTGGCGATCCATTTCTCACTTATAAAAAAGCCGTAACATGCAGATTACAAGAGGATTACTAGTACAGTTTGTCATACTAAATCGCACACGAAATCCTGTCAACTACGACTGGCAGAGTTGGCGAAAAGGTCCATTCATCAGAGGAGCGTCTTGCGCTACTTCGGGAAAACCTGTCCTTCGACGAAATCGTCGACTAAGGTTTGGGCTGCCGCTTCGACTTCTTCGAACTGCACACCCATTCCAGCACGCTGGTCACACCAGGTAACTCTCGACAGGGCTTCGATGTCGAATGGAGTGTCCGGCAGTCGAAACCGAAGGTGTACCTTGGTGCCGGTCTCCTGCGGGGTCATCGTGCGGATCCCAAGGCCACCTCGACTCAGGTTGAGTGTCAAGGCCGTTGTAATGGTGTCGCCGAAACGGTACGCGACAGGAATTGACAGCGTGACGCGGGTGCTGGTACGTCGGTTGAAGCTTTCGGGAAATAGTTTCGGTGCGAGCGCCGGAAGGATGTGGTGGGCAGCACTGTGCTCGTTAACGTACAAGTCAATTCCGACCGCCGACAATGCGCGCGCGTCCGCTGCGCCACGGATCGACCCACTGAAGATCGCGATCGAGGCTTTAGGTGCCAAGTTCCGCAGCCTTTGGACCATTTCAATTCCCCCAGTATTTAATCCGAGGTCCAGAATCAGGAGGTCGGTCGAACCCGACCGACTCCCGAAGTAGTCCAGTAGCCTATCTCTCGAAGCCACGACGACGGCGTCGTGGCCCGCGTTGCGTAGGGCGGTCGAGAATCGCTCACAGACAGCATCGTCATCTGCGGCAATAACGATCGTCTTGGGCGAACCGGCCTGCAGAGGCATGCACGTATTTTCTCAGATTCTAGTATGAGCCCAAAACTGATTTTGGTCCGAAAAAGCTGGTGTATCCGTCCAGCGATACTAATACGATTCAGTGTGGATGATTGACGATTATGTTCAAACTATGTAAGCTCAATCTCTATTTTCGACGTGACTGTTACGCGTCAGTGTCTCCCGCTTTGTAAGAATTTACTCAGAGATCTGTGAGATGGAGAACCCTATGAGATCCCTATGGCGCTGTCTGCTGGCTGTTGGCCTGTGCGTGGTCGTCGGGCTCGGAGCTATTGCGTGTTCCTCAAACCCGCCGCCTGAACCGCCGCCGGCACCACCACCGCCGGCACCTGAACCGCCGCCGCCGCCGCCGCCGCCGCCACCACCACCACCACCGCCACCACCACCCAGCCCACCGACTCCCCAGGAACTGTTCGATCGAATGAGCTTAGATGAGCTCAACAGCACATCGCCGTTGGATCCGGTGTTCTTCAACTACGACGAAGCGGTGATTCTCCCGGAGGCACGCACCATTCTTCAGCGTAACGCCGACTGGATCAGGGAATGGTCCTCTACCCAGATCGTGATCGGAGGGCATTGCGACGAGCGAGGTACCAACGAGTACAACCTATCGTTGGGTGACGAGCGGGCTTCAGCAGTGAGGGATTATCTAACCAGCCTGGGCATACCGGACAGTAGGATTGCTACGGTGAGCAAGGGTGAAGAAGAGCCGTTTTGCAGTGACTCGCACGAAGGGTGCTGGTCAAGGAACAGGCGTGGGCACTTCACTGTGACGGCCAAGTAGCAAAACTGTTCGTTTTGAGAAGGTTTCGATGTTAGACGGGTTGGGAGCGTTGGACGCGCTTCCCACCCGTTTTTACTTTCCTGCTGGCGGCAGTCTCTCCAAGAGCTGGGTGGCCGAGACTCGATACCTAGCCAATACGCGGTCTCCATGCAGTAGTACCGGGATCTCGGTGCCAAAACGGTGCTCGAGGTCCGGATGATTCGAGACGTCGATTTCAGTGAGGTCGATGGGATGGCGTGACTGGACTGTGGCCACAATTGTCTTCATGCTGTCGCATAGGTTGGCAGCCCCGTCGGATCAGGAGCGTGAGCTCAGTCATGATTCCGCCAGCTGTTGACAGATCGCCTCAGCGGCGGCGCGCGGGTCCGCGGCCTCTATGATCGGGCGGCCCACCACGAGGAAGTTCGCTCCGGCCTCCAATGCCTCGACCGCGCTCATGGTTCGCGCTTGGTCGTTCACGCCTCTCTCGGCGCGAGGCCGTATACCTGGCGTGACGATCGTGAAATTTTTACCGCAGCGCTCGCGGATCTTCGCGATCTCTAAGGGTGACGCGACGACTCCGTCGATACCTGTTTCTTTCGCAAGCCCAGCGAGGACCTCAACCTGTTCTTCGACAGGTCGTGCGATACCCAGGCTCGTGATCGTGGCTTGATCGAGACTGGTCAGAACTGTGACGGCCACAACTAATGGGCCGCTACCAGATTTCCGTGACGCGTCGCGAGCCGCCTCCAACATGTCACGACCACCCGAGGCGTGGACCGTGAGCATCCACACACCAAGTTCGCTCGCCACACGCACTGCACCGTGCACGGTATTCGGGATGTCGTGATACTTGAGATCCAAGAAAATGCGATGACCTCGCTCGGTCATCCGGCGAACGACCGTTGGCCCTTCGGCGGTAAAGAGCTGGCTGCCGATCTTGAACCCACCTGCTACCCCACGCAGTTGGTCGCTGAGCTGGAATGCGCGCTCAGCGGTATCGACATCGAGCGCGATCAGGAGCTGATCCATGCCACGTCCGAGTGAGCAAGATCGACCGTTCCGACGATTTCTTCAGCCGAGCGATACTGGTGACGGTCCAAGTAGTCGGTCAAACCAGATAGTAGTTTCGGCCAGATGAACGGATCGACGAAGTTCGCTGTTCCGACCTGAACCGCGGCCGCCCCGGCGAGCATAAACTCGACAACGTCAGTGGCAGTCATAATTCCGCCCATCCCCATGATCGGAATCTGGACCGCCTGGCGGCACTGATGCACCATTCTTACAGCGATCGGGCGGATCGCCGGTCCGCTCAGGCCGCCGACGATATTGGAGAGCTTTGGTCGTTGCGTATCGACATCGATCGCCATGGCGAGGAACGTGTTGACGAGGGAGATCGCGTCTGCTCCAGCTTCCTCTGCCACTCGGGCAAACGCCGCGACGTCTGTAACGTTTGGCGTCAACTTTGGGATGATGGGTAAGGTGGTGGCCTTCCGGACGCGAGCCACGACGTCGTGGGTGCCTCCGAGGTCACAGCCGAAGGTGATGCCACCCTCCTTGATGTTCGGGCACGAGATGTTGAGCTCGAGTGCCGCTACCCCATCGGCGTCCGAGAGAATTCGAGCAAGCTCCGCGTACTCGTCGACGGTCGAGCCGCAGATATTGACGATCGTGGTCGCTCCGTGGGCCCGGAGTGTCGGCAGTTTGTCCTGGATGAAGCGGTGAACGCCAATGCCCTGCAACCCTATGGCGTTGAGCATGCCGCTCGGCGTTTCCACGATTCGCTCGGGAGGATGTCCCTCACGCTCTTCTAGGAAGAGCCCCTTCACGACCACACCACCGAGTGTGGACAGCTCGACGACTTCGGCGTACTCGACGCCGTAGCCAAAGCAGCCGCTCGCTGCCATGATCGGGTTCTTCAGCTGGAGCGACGACCCAAGCGACACCGAGAGATTAGGGGCCATCGTCGAGAGTGGGCTACGGGATGCCGTTCCAGTTGATGCGGTCACCAGGAAAGACTGGACCCTCCAGGCACGAACGAACGAAGTTCATCTGACCACCGGGTTCGTGGATGGGCACCACACAGCTGTAGCACCCGCCGAGGCCACAGCCCATGACTTGCTCGAGCGAAACCTCGGAGGGGTATCGGTATTGGTGTCCCAGTGCAGCGACCGCGCGCATCATTTCGGTTGGGCCGCACGCGTAAATCCTCAGGGGAGTCTCCTCGCCAAGCGCTTGGAGCTCGCGCTTGAGTGGAGCGGTCACGAGCCCCGCCTCACCCAGGGAGCCATCATTGGTCGTCAATGCCATGCGCACTCCAAGTGACTCGAACTTGTCGAGGTAGTAGAGTTCACCGGCGGAACGGCCCCCGTAAAAGAGTGTCGTGTCGGTGCTAGCTGACCGGAGTGACTCGGCGAGTGTCAGGAACGGAGCCAGACCTACGCCGCCTGCGACCATCCAGGCCCTGGCCGGCGGTTTGATGACCGAAAATGGTTGACCAAGCGGCCCCAGACACTGGAGCCGCTGTCCTGGTTCGATCGTGAACAGCATGCCTGTGACGGCACCTACAACTTTATTGAGCAGAGAGATGCCGCTCACGCGGTCGTTATCGTCCCGAAGGATTTCGAACACCGAGAAGGGACGACGCAGTAGTGGATCCAGACTAAGTCCCTGCCTAACCATCACGAATTGTCCGGGCTCGGTCGAGGCTCCGATCTCCGCCGCGGCAAGTCTGACAACGTTGTACTCTGGGGAGAGCCGATCATTCGACAAAACAAGCGCGTCGACATCGATCAGCATGACGCGAGTATACCTGATGGCTTTTCTGGCATGATGAGTTTGGCGGCCTCAGCCTAACGTTCCACGATCGATGCGCTACTTACGAATGTTAACCAACGCGGCGCTGGCCGGAGTGCTGGCGGCGGTGTACATCGCGATCGTGTTTCTTCAAGTCAACCCGCACCTGCCGCTCGATCTGGGCGTGCTCTGGCCCTTGCTTGTTGTCGTGGTTGGCTTCTACGCCGTACATCTCACGGCCTTCTTTTACGCCCTCATCGTTTTACGTCAGGTGTTCGGCGCCGAGTTCCTATCGCCCGGGTGGGTAAGCCTCCGATTGCTGTCGTGGCTAAGTGCCGCTGCGGCATCCGGAGTGGCCCTGCTGATGTGGCTGAATCTGCAGGGCCTGCGGACGGCGCTGATGGAGGAAACCACCCGGCGACTCGGCGTCGAGGTAGTGGTGATGGGTTTGTGTGCGCTCACGCTGTTCACGATTGCGGTGGTGCATTACTCGTTCGGCCGTCGCGGAAGTGTGGTCGGTGCTTCACTCTATGCTCTAGCCGTGGTGGCATCGGTCACGCTTCCGTTGGTTGCGCGTGGCGAAGCCGTGTCGAGGACGCTGAGGGCCTATCCACTCAATGTGGGAAACTGGGTTGTACCCAGCGAAGACCGGTCCCGCGTCGTGATGTTGCTGTTCGATGGTGCGTCGCTCGACTACCTGTCATTGGCGACGGCCGCCGGAAGTCTGCCGAATTTTGGACGCATCCTCGATTCCGGATCGGCCATGCACCTGGCGACCCTTCGGCCGACGCAGCCTGGTCCGGTCTGGGCCACGGTCGCGACTGGCAAGTACCCACCTCGTCACGGCGTTATTTCGACGTCGACCTACCACGTGTCCTCAAGGCTTCCGCCCCTCGAGTTGCTTCCCGATCACTGCTTTGCTCAGGCCCTCGTCTACCTTGGGTTCCTCGACGAGTCACCGGCATCGTCCACGGAGCTTCGTGCACGTCCATTGTGGAGCATCCTCAGCGGTCAGGGGATTCAAGTTGGCATCGTCGGCTTGCCGCTAACGCACCCAGTTCAGCCAGTCAACGGTTTCCTGGTCAGTGATCAATTTCACCTCATGGATGACCCGCAATTCGACCCGGCAGCTGCAGAAGCCGCCTATCCGGCGGAGGTAGTTGCGATCGGAGCGGCCGCTATGCGGGAAGTCAGCGGTGCTGATGTGCTCAACACGACCGGCGCCGCCGATGAAGGTACGCTTACACCCCCGTCGCAAGTAGTTCCGATCTGGAGAGACCGAGTATACGGTCGAATCGTCGATGACCTCTGGAAACGTTTCAGCGAGGTTCGTTTGCTTGCCGTCCGCTACCGAGGGCTCGATCTTGCGGGTCATCGGTTTCTCCCCCCCGTGACACCGATTCCGTTCGGCGGTGTCGGTGACGCCGAGGGCGACGCGGCAAGCCTCGACGAGTACTACCGCCACGTCGACAACGAAGTCGGTACGATTCTTCACCTTCTGAATCCGGGCGATCTACTTCTCGTGGTGTCAGGCTTCGGGATGGAACCGGTCAGCATGTGGAAGCGCGTGCTCGCCCGAATCGTAGGGGATCCTGACGCGACCGGAACACACGAGAACGCTCCAGACGGGTTTCTGCTTGCCTACGGATCCGACGTGGAGCCAGGGCGGCGGACCCGTGGGTCGGTCGTCGACATCGCGCCGACGGTACTGTACTTCTTCGGGGTTCCAGTGGCGCGTGACATCGACGGTGTCGCGCGAATTGACCTCTTCCTTGAGCGCTTCACGGAGCGTCGCCCGATTGCCTTCGTTCCTTCCTATGACCGGTGAACTCGCGTCCTGGGTGGGGAGTCACGTGTGAGAATGGTCGGACACGCTCCTACCCCTGAGATTGGCCTGCTTACCATCGACCTGATATCATTCCATGATCTCTTTAACGGTGGCCCGGTGAGGCCGCGAAGAGGGAACCGTGACCTACGCACCATCGCCCGCGAGTCTACCTCGACCCTGCACCGCCATCGCTGAAACTGTTTCGTGCCGAAGGAGGTCGTCTTGCCGACTGTCATGACGGCCGACCGGATCAGTCGCGCGTTGATGCGGATCTCGCATGAGATCGTCGAGCGGAACCGTCCGATCGAAGAGGTTGCCCTAGTGGGTGTTCGTACCCGCGGCGTCCCGATTGCCGAACGGATTGCCCGTAACCTCGATGAGATCTCCGGTCATCAAGTACCGACGGGCGCGCTTGACATTACGCTGTATCGCGACGATCTCATGCGTCACACGATTGGTCCGCAGCCGGTGCTCAGAGAGACGCAGATCCCGTTCTCAATCGATGATCGTCGCATCCTGCTTGTCGACGACGTTCTCTACACTGGACGAACGGTCCGAGCCGCGCTCGATGCATTGGTGGATTTTGGGCGCCCACGGTCGATTCAGCTCGTCGTGCTCGTGGATCGAGGGCATCGCGAGTTACCGATCAAGGCCGATTATGTCGGCAAGAATCTGCCGACGTCGATGGACCAGAGCGTCCAAGTGAGGCTGGCTGAGACCGATGGCACCGATGATGTCGAGGTCCAGACTGATGCCAAGGTCGGCATGGCCGAGGAGAATAACGCGTGAGCGCCAGGACGAACTTGACCTCAGTGGTCGCGCACGATCATATTGCCATCCCCGCCCGGCTACGATCGAAGCACCTGCTGAGCATTGGTGACCTCAGCCCCGAAGAGATCCACCTGGTGCTCGAAACCGCACAGGCGATGAAGGAGATTGGGCGTCGCCCGATCAAAAAGGTACCGACTCTCCGTGGAAAGACCGTAGTCAACCTCTTCTTTGAACCGAGCACCCGTACCAGGGCGTCGTTCGAGATCGCGGAAAAGCGGCTCAGCGCCGATACATTGAACGTTGCGGCGTCGACCTCGAGCGTTGTTAAGGGTGAGACACTTTCCGACATGGCTCGGAACATCGAGGCTATGGCGCCTGACATGATCGTCGTCAGACACGGCGCCTCTGGAGCCTGTTGCCTCTTAGCTGGGATCGGGGGCTCGCGAATCATCAACGCCGGCGATGGGATGCATGAGCACCCAACCCAAGCGCTTCTCGACGCGCTTACCATCAGAGAACATAAAGGCTCGATCGATGGGTGCAAGGTCGCGATTATCGGCGACCTGGCCCATAGCCGCGTCCTACGTTCCAACATCCTGTTACTACGGGCGCTTGGCGCTGAGGTCTGGGTGTCGGGTCCAGCGACGATGATGCCAGCCGGTATCGATCGATTTGGTGTGACGGTATCCAGATCGATTGACGAGGCGGTTGCAGACGCCGACGTCGTGATGATGCTGCGTATCCAGCTCGAACGTATGCGAGGGCACTTCTTCCCGTCGTTTCGTGAGTATTTTCGGATGTTTGGGATGACACGCGAGCGATTTCGACTGGCAAAGCACGACGCGATCATCATGCACCCAGGGCCACTGAACCGTGGCGTCGAAATTGCATCGGACGTCGCCGATGGTCCGGACTCGGTGATTCTTGAACAGGTATCCAACGGTGTTGCCGTTCGGATGGCAGTACTGTACTTGTTGGCGGGAACCGATGAGGATCGTCGGCCATGAGCGGAAGCATGCTGCTTAAGGGGGGGCGGGTTGTCGACCCGTTACACTGCCTCGATGGAGCATTTGACGTTTTAATCACCGACGGTCGAGTCTCTAGGGTAGAGAAGGACCTCCCGGTCGAGGAGGCAACGGTTATAGAGGTGCCGCCCGACTTCGTGACGTGTCCCGGCTTCGTCGACATGCATGTCCATCTTCGCGAGCCTGGGCAAGAACACAAGGAAACGGTCGAGACGGGGACGGCGTCGGCGGTGGCGGGTGGGTTCACGGCGGTTGCTTGCATGCCCAACACTGACCCCGTCAATGACCACGCCGCCGTGACGGAGCTTATTCTCAAAAAAGCTGCGGAGACCCAGCTCGCGCGCGTCTACCCGATCGGTTCAGTCTCGATCGGATTAAAAGGTGGGCAGCTCTCCGAAATCGGCGAGCTTCACGCTGCCGGGTGTGTCGGGATCTCTGATGATGGTCATCCGGTTGCCGACGCGCTGATGATGCGACGCGCGCTGGAGTACGCGTCGATGTTCGACATCCCGGTGATCAACCACTGCGAGGACCCGTCACTCAAGGGCGATGGGTCGGCGCACGAGGGGTACTACGCGTCGGTCCTAGGACTTCGCGGGATTCCAAGCGTGGCCGAGTCGGTGATGGTCCAGCGCGACGTATCGCTCAGCGAGTTGACCGGTGGCCGTGTGCACATTGCGCACATGAGTGTTCGTGGCTCGCTCCGAGCGGTTCGATCTGGCAAGGAGCGAGGTGTCAAGGTGACCTGTGAGGTGACGCCCCATCATTTCATCCTGACCGATGAGGACCTTAGCTACGACACTAACACGAAGATGAACCCACCGCTGCGTTCGGCCGATGACCGCGACGCGATGCTCAGCGGCCTTGTTGACGGAAGCATAGACGCCATTGCAACCGACCACGCGCCGCACCATGCAGACGAGAAGGCGGTGGAGTTCGATCAAGCTCCGTTCGGCATCATCGGTCTTGAGACGGCCATTCCCCTGGTCCTTGATAAGCTTGTCCACACCGGAACGGTCTCCTTGAAGCGCGTGGTTGAGCTCCTCGCAGTTAACCCAGCCCGGATTCTTGGAATTGAAGCCGGTGGGCTCACTGTTGGCCAGCCGGCTGACATCACTATTCTCGCCCCGGACGTGGCTACGGAGATCGACGCGTCGACGTTTCGTTCGCTAGCTCGAAACACGCCGTTCGACGGGTTAACACTGACCGGCAGCGTTGTCGCGACGATGATTGGCGGTCGTACCGTCTATGTCAACGGCGCCGTCTCTGGGTCAGACGTCTTTGGGAGGCCGGAATGAGCGGTCGGCACGACGACGTCCGCGCCAAAGCGCTCGATGATTTGCGGCGCTCGCATGTGTTCTTGGTCGATGGCCACTTCAACTACGGTAATGGCTACCACGGCGAGGTATACCTCAACTCGCACCAATTCTTCCGCGAGCCGTCCCTGATTTGGCGACTAGCTCAAGATCTCATCGACGTGATGCCGGCTTCGTTGGTCGACCAGACTGAAATTGTTGCCGGTCCGGTGACCGGCGGAGCCTTACTCGCTCACACGATCGCTGGGTTGCTGGATGGCCGTCGAAGCTTGAACCACGCGCCGTTCCAGTTCGCGCCGTTTACGGTCGACCCCACCGCCGGATTGACCTTGCGTCAAACGTATACACGGATGGTCTCGGGAAAGCGTGTGCTCATCGCCGACGACGTTCGTAACGTCGGTAAGACCTTCGAGCGTTGTGCGGCACTGGTAACGGAGGCTGGTGGGACGGTCCTAGGGACAGTCCAGATCGTCGATCGGCTGGAGTGCATGGTTGATCTCGGTGTGCCAAACGTCGCGTTGACCGAGTTCAAGGCTCCGCCAAATTGGCCGGCTGACACGTGCCCCCGGTGTGCGGCTGGCGAGCCGATCGCCGCTTTCTAGTCGAACACTCCACATGGTTTCGGGTCAGCTCCGTTCCCGCGTTGCCATCCCGGTCGGTCGCGTACGCGCATCACTCGATCGCCTATACCGAGAGTTTGACGATCTGGATAGCGCCGCTGATCCCGTTCATCTCGTCCGCCGGTACTCGGCCAGCGAAGACATTGAGATCGCCGGGTTTTGCGCCGCGGGTCTTGCCTTTGGCCACGTTATCAACATCCTAGCGTCGGTGACATCACTCCTTGACGTCATGGGCGATTCACCGTCGCAGTTTGTTCGTGCTTTCGGGTCAGGGCGGCGGGTAGACGCGGTACGGCGGTTGGGGCACCGTTGGATTAGCGGCGACGATCTGGTGGCACTCCTATGGATTCTGCGTCACATACTCGATGACGCAGGATCGATCGAGGCGTTCTTTCTCCGTGGGTACAGCGCTGACACTGAAGATATCGGAGACGCGCTTGATGATTTTTGTGTGCGGGCACGTGCCGTGCCACTCGGCCGGATCTATCGCCGCGGCGTCAGGTACTTCTTTCCTCGTCCGCGTGATGGCAGCGCCTGTAAGCGGCTCAACCTGTATCTGAGGTGGATGGTTCGCCAAGATCGAATCGATCTCGGCGCTTGGACTGGTGTCAACCGTTCGCAACTTGTGGTACCCCTTGATACTCACGTGATTCGAGTTGGTCGATGCCTTCGCCTCACCCGGTATCAGACCCCAGGCTGGCCGATGGCACAAGAAATCACCAGAGGTCTCCGTCGTTTGGATCCGAACGATCCGGTTAAATACGACTTCTCGATGTGTCACATTGGCATGCAAAATGCCTGTGGGTTCAATCAACCGCAGCGGGACGGGCGGTGCCCCTTGCGCGGCGTCTGTCGACCAAGTCCGTATAGACCGCGGCGGTCTCGTCGACCATCCGGTCGGCACTGAATTGCTGATACGCTCGCTCCACACTGGCGCGCCCGTATCGTTCACGCAACGTTGGATCCGTAAGCAGTCGCACGATCGCATCAGCCAGTGCCTTGGGATCGCTAACCGGAACGAGTAACCCGGTCTCGTCGTGATCAACGACTTCGGACAGTCCGCCGGTCCGCGTTGCTATGACGGCCCGCCCGCACGCCATCGCGTCCAGGGCGGACGTTCCAAGGCCCTCGGTGACAGAGCTCATAACGAACAGGTCGAACCCTTTGTGCAGAGAGAGGATGTCGGGTCGAAAGCCCGTAAGAATGACGTGTCTCTCCAGATACCGTTGCTTGATTTGGTGCTGGAGTGACAGCTCAAGCTCGCCGCTGCCGACGATGAGAAAACGCGCGTCGGGTATGTGTTGGAGCACGAGCGCCGCGGCGTCGACGAGATATCGCTGGCCCTTGTGCGGTACGAGCGCCGCGACATTGCCAACGATCGGTGCTCCATCCGGTAGCGAGAACTCTTTGTGGATGTCGAGCGATGGTGCGGCTGTCACGTGCCCGAGGTCGATACCCTCGTAGACGATAGTGGTTCGCTCTGCCGGCACTCCGTCATCGACCAGCATCGAGCGGATGAAGGCCGACGCACAGATAAAGCAATCCACTTGGCGGTATTTCCATCGCGACAAAGCGTTCTTTCCGATGTGGAAGTCAACGCGTCGAGCCGCGACGAACGTTGTCTTGAGCCGGGTGTTGCCTAACGAAAGCGCCAGGGCGGTCATCGCTACTGCGTGCGCGTCGTGCGCATGCACCACCTCGGGTTGCAGGTCGCGCAGCACGCGCGACAGCTTCCACGCAGTCGCGAAATCCATTTCCATGCGCGGGGCGAGTGGATAGAGGTCGGTTTCCTCGGATGCACGGCGTCGTAGCTCACCGTCCGGGTGTGCGACGAGGGCAGTGCGATGCCCTCGGGTTCGCAGGCCTAAGATTGTGAGTAACACCTGGTTTTGTCCTCCCCGCCAGGTCCGTGCCGTGTCGACGTGAAGTGAGAACATTACCGGTGGTCAGACGGCGCGGTGTCCGCATGTTCGTATGCCCAGAGCTTCGCGAACTTGAGGAAGACGTAGTATGAGTTCATGAGCGAGACAATCAAACCTGGGACGCCGTCGCTAAAGCCTCGATGCAGCACATAGTTACGGAAGAACGCCAGCGTCGGATGTCCGATCAGATCAAGCCATTTCGCGTGCTGGTGCTCCGAGGTCATCTGTTTGACGGCCAGTGTCGAATAGCGGTCGATGGTCGACAGATGGTGTGAAAGGTCGCGATAGGCGTAGTGCTGCAGCTCGCACCGCAGCGTGCCGATCCGCCCATCGACAGTTACGGATTCGTGGACGTAGCGCGTGTTCCACCGGGCAACGCGGCGATCGTACAAGCGGAGTTGATAATCTGGATACCAGTCGGTCGATCGCATCCAGCGGCTGAGATAGCGCGTCGTGCGCGGGATACGATAGCCCTGCCGGAGCGGCGCCGAGACCATGAGTGCCCTGATCTCGCTCACTAGCTCTGGAGTCACGCGCTCGTCGGCATCCAGCGAGAGCACCCAATCGTTGGCGGCGAGTCCGGTGGCGTAATTCTTCTGGGCGCCGTAGCCCTGCCAGTCGCGAGTCAAGACGCGATCGGTATACCGGCGCGCGATCTCAACCGTCCGGTCGGTGCTCCCGGAATCGACGACGACCAGGTCTTCGGCCCATCGAACCGACTCAAGGGCACCGGCAATGTTGTCTGCCTCGTCCTTAGTGATGATGACGACCGACAGCTCAAGCACCCGAGCGAGTCTATCATCGTATACTTCAATTCCCATGCAACCGGCTCAGGTCCTTGAGCGCTTCACCACGTGTGCAGCGTTGCTTGAGGGGCACTTTCAGCTGTCGGCTGGACTCCATAGCGCTGGGTACCTGCAGTGCGCGCGTGTGCTCCAACATCCAAATCATGCTACGGAATTAGGGGAAGCACTCGCCGATAAGGTGCGAAACTGGGAGCCGAGCGTCGTGTTGTCCCCTGCGCTCGGAGGCATCGTGATTGGCCACGAGGTCGCGCGCGCGCTTGGCGTACGTGCCATTTTTGCCGAGCGGCGTGACGGTCGACTAAGTCTGCGCCGCGGTTTCCAGATCGCATACGGTGAACGGGCGCTGGTCGTCGAAGATGTCGTGACCACGGGTGGCTCAACTCAGGAGATTGTTGCGCTCGCACGCGAGGCCGGTGCGAACGTCGTTGCCGCCTCGGCGGTCATTAACCGGGGTGGCTCGAGCGTGGATGTGGGAGTTCCACTGGCGGTTCTAGCCAATGTCACCTGGGCGGCATACAAGCCCGAATCCTGTCCGTTGTGCACCTGCGGTGTGCCATTAACCGTGCCGGGATCGAGGCCGCAATCCTGAGTCGTCCCCTGGCGGCATGTCAGCGAATCTGCAGGAGATGTCTGGCTAAAGTACAGTGCGGACGTTCAAGCTGACGGTTGCCTACGATGGAACCACATACGCCGGATGGCAGCGACAGCCTGGCGCTGGCACGGTTCAGGGCTGCCTCGAGTCGGCGTTGGAGGAAATCGAAGGCCAGGCCGTGACTGCCTATGGTGCCGGCCGGACCGACGCTGGCGTCCACGCGCTGGGGCAGGTTGCCAGTATGACGCTTAACCATCCAATTTCTGTCTTCGCGTTGACCCGTTCCCTTAATGCCAAGCTACCCAGGGACATCCGTGTGCGAAGTGTCGAGGAGGTAGCCTGTCGATTTCATGCTCGTTACGACGCCCGACGGAAGACTTATCGTTACCGGATAGACCAGGCGACGGTGGCTGACCCGATGGAGCTCCGCTTCGCGTGGCACATCGCTGCATCCCTGAATGTGGACGCCATGCGCCAGGCGGCGGCCCATCTCGTCGGTTGCCACGATTTTGCTGCCTTCCAGACGGTGGCGGCGCAATCGACAACTGAGTCGACGGTGCGAACGATCTTCAGTGTGACGATCGAGCGGAAGCCCGCCGCGATTCTGGAAATGGAGGTCTGCGGCGACGGGTTTCTACGACACATGGTCCGCACGATCGTTGGGACGCTCTCGGAGGTTGGCCTCGGCCGAGAGGCGCCGGCAGGCTTGGTAGCGGTGCTCCGTTCGAGGCACCGTGATCAGGCCGGCCCGACAGCCCCGGCACGGGGTCTCTTCCTTGTATCGGTCGACTATTCTTGAGCTTGAACGTATCGCTAACACCTTGTATTATAGTCATTTACAGATGAGTGACGACGATGTTCTCGCATTAGTACAGTCGGGATCGGTTGATGCTGATCTAGTGGCTGAGGTCGATTTTTCGAGGCTTCCAGCCCACGTGGCGATCATCATGGATGGGAATGGCCGGTGGGCTGCCCAGCGTCATCTGCCTCGTGTTGAAGGGCATCGGGCCGGCATTGATGCGGTGCGCGACGTAGTCGAGTTCTCGGCGCGACTGGGCATCGACGTCTTGACGCTTTATGCGTTTTCCATCGAGAACTGGAAGCGTCCGGCCGGCGAAGTGTCGGTCTTGATGGGGCTCCTTAAGCGGTACCTGCGGTCGGAGCTTCAGACGCTGATGCGCAACAATATCCGTTTCAATGTGATCGGCCGTGACGCCGAACTGTCTACCGACATTCGGCGCGAGCTCGAGATCGGTGTCGAGAAGACCAGCCGTAACAGCGGCATGCTCTTCAGTATCGCTCTCAACTACGGCGGGCGCGCCGAGATCGTCGAAGCGGTTCGGCACGCGATCAAGTCCGGCATCAGCCCGAACGACCTTAATGAGGACCGTTTCGGTGATCTGCTTTATACGGCCGGGCAGCCTGACCCAGACCTGCTGATTCGTACAAGCGGGGAGATGCGAGTGAGCAACTTCCTGCTGTGGCAGATTGCCTACGCCGAAATCTGGGTCACCAACACGCTGTGGCCGGACTTTCGAGGCCGGCATCTCCTTGAGGGGATTCTCGCGTTCCAGAAGCGCGACCGGCGATACGGTGGAATCAACCAGGCGCCGGCAGCTATAGGGCGCTAGTGCGCCGGTTCCATCCGGATAAACCGTATGACGCGCGTCCTCAGCGCTGTTGCGATTCTGCCGATTGTTCTCGGCACCGTCTGGTTCCTCGACCCTATCTGGACGCTTGTCCTTGCGGAGGGCGTGTTGCTCTTGGCGTTTCTGGAGTACACGACGATCAGTAACCGAATCGGTACCGCGTTCCCAAGAATTACGACCGGCGCTGCGGTGCTCGTGGCGTGTGGGGTTCTCACTCTGGCACCCTCGAGATTCCCAGCTGTCTTAATTGCTGTCGTGATTGGGATCGGACTCGTCCAGCTGTTTGCTTCACGACCAACGGCAATGCTGGCCTCGGTATCGGCTGCGACCTTCTGCGTGATGTACCTGGCCATTCCCATTGGGTCGATGGCGCTCCTCAGAGTAGACGTTGGCCGCGAAGCTCTGATGCTGCTCTTTGCGTGTGTGATGGCCAGCGACACCGCTCAGTACTATGGCGGTCGTTTGATTGGGCGACGATCCCTTGCACCAACCGTTAGTCCGAAGAAGACGGTTGAAGGAGCGGTATTTGGTATCGTGGCCGGGGTTGCCGTTATGCTCGTCGTTGGACAGTGGTGGCTCGTCGGTATTTCACCCGTGTTTCGCGCTTTGCTTGGCGCGGCCGTCGCGGGATTTGGGATTATTGGTGACCTGTTCGAGTCAAGTCTAAAACGGGCGGCGAACATGAAGGACGCATCGTTGCTCATCCCCGGCCACGGCGGCGTCCTGGACCGCCTTGACGCGCTGTTGTTTGCGGCGCCGTTCTACTACGTTGTTGTTCAGCTCGTGAGGTGAGTCGAGCGTGACGAGGATCGCGATACTAGGTTCGACTGGTTCGATCGGGAGGAGCGCCTTATCAGTCGTCCGGTCGCATCCCGATCGATTAGAGGTGGTCGCGCTCGCCGCTGGCAGGAACGTCGCGAGGTTCGTGGAGCAGGTTCGCGAGCACCGGCCGGCTCTTGTCACAATGGCGACCCAGGATGCCCTGGATCGGGTTCGTGGCGCGATAACCGACGATGTCGTAGAATATGCGCCGCCCGGCGAGTCTGGTTTGATCGCCGTGGCAACTTACGACGATGCCGACATCATTCTCTGCGCGACGTCTGGCACGACCGCACTCGACGCGGTGCTGGCGGCGATTAAGTCCGGCAAGACGATTGCCCTAGCCAATAAGGAAGTCCTGGTAATGGCCGGCGCACTCATGATGCAGGTGGCACAACGCAGCGGCACTACGATCCTTCCGGTTGACAGCGAGCACAACGCGATCCACCAGTGCTTGCATGGTCGGGACGTGGATGAGGTCGCTCGTCTCATTCTGACCGCCTCTGGAGGACCTTTTAAGGACTGTCCGACAGATAAACTAAGAGCTGTGACACCGGCCGAGGCGCTTGACCACCCTACCTGGGACATGGGGCCAAAGATCACGATCGACTCGTCTACCCTGATGAACAAGGGCCTTGAGGTCATTGAGGCACGTTGGCTATTCAATGTCGATGCTGACCGGATTCAGGTGGTCGTGCATCCCCAGTCGGTTGTTCATTCCTTGGTCGAGCTTTGTGACGGTTCGTTGATTGCTCAGCTTGGCGTGACTGACATGCGGCTCCCGATCCAGTACGCGTTCTCCTATCCAGATCGCTGGGAGACAAAGCTGCCTTCACTGGACCTAGCGGCTTGTGGCCGCCTTGATTTCGATGTTCCAGACCTCGATCGGTTTCCATGCCTCACCCTCGCATATCAGGCGCTCGGTGGAAGTTCGGCGCTACCGGTGATTCTCAATGCTGCCAACGAGGTCGCCGTGTTGGCGTTTCTGGACGGGCGACTGCCGTATCTACGGATATCTGCCGTGATCGAGCAGACGCTTGATGCAGGCGAAGCTGAAGGGCTCGGCGACGTTAATTCGCTTGATGCGGTGCGTCACGTGCATGCGTGGGCGCAACGGTTTTCTCAAGATGCGGTCGGCAGGGTAAAATTAAATCGATAGGGTCAGGTTGGTGTTTACCTTCCTGTCCCGGACATCTCCTGGATTCATTGAGTGACGAGCATTCTCGCTTTTATTCTTGTAATCGGCGTTTTGGTCTTCGTGCACGAGTTCGGCCACTTCTTGGCTGCCCGTCGTATCGGGATTCGCGTGCTGACCTTCTCCCTGGGGTTCGGACCTAAGTTCCTTAAGTTCCGCCGCGGTGACACTGAGTATTGTCTCAGTGCCATCCCGCTTGGCGGCTACGTGAAGATGGCAGGTGAGAACCCGGACGACGTTCGAACCGGTGGCAAGGACGAGTTCATGTCTCGCACGAAGTGGGAGCGGTTCCAGGTGCTCATCATGGGACCGGTTATGAACATCGTGCTGGCCATCGTCGTAATGACGTTCGTGTTGTATCAGGGCGCAGAGATTCCTGCCTACGAGGAGATGCCTCCGATGGTTGGCAGCGTCGTGGAGGACTCTGCCGCTGACCTCGTCGGCATTCGGGTCGGTGATCAGATAGTTAGCGTCGAAGGAAGGCCCACGGAAACCTGGTCTGATCTCTTCGTGGCTGTCATGCCTCGAGCGGAGCGTGAGCTTTCCGTCGTTGTTCGTGACGCTGGTGGGCAGGAGCGCACCATTCGCATGATTCCCGATTCCCAGACCAAATATCAGATGGGGGATCTGGGTGTCGGTCCAGTAATGGAACCGCAGATCCGGAGTGTGAAGCCCGGTGAACCGGCAGATCGGGCGGGCCTTCGCGTCGGCGACGTTGTCGAAGCGGTCGAAGGTGAGCCGATGTCGAGCGAAAAGCTCATCACTCAGATCAACGGAAGCGCGGATCACCCGCTGAGCCTGACTATCCGACGTGGGGAGACGCGGCGTGAAGTCGAGGTGACACCAGCGATGGTCGGCGACGTTGGGATGATCGGCGTGTCGATCAGTCCTTATGTGGTGCGCGTGGTAGAGCCAGATTTTCTCGAAGCGTTCGTGCTAAGCATCGAGCGCAACTATGAATGGTCTGGCCTAATCCTTGAGGTTTTGGGCGGACTGTTTACCGCCGACACGTCCCTACGTCAGCTCCAGGGCCCAATCGGGATAGCCCAGATGTCGGGAGGGGCCGCCGCCATCGGCTTAGTGGCCTTGCTCAGCTTAATGTCGTTGATTTCCCTACAGCTCGGCATCATCAACCTTCTCCCCATTCCTGTGCTCGATGGTGGCCACATCTTCGTCATGGCGCTTGAGGGAATTTCACGTCGCGACTTCAGCATGCGAATGAAGGAGCGGATAACGATGGTTGGATTCGTTGCGCTGATGACACTAATGGTCACTGTCATCTATAACGACCTTACACGCATCACCTGGATCGAGCGCTTGATGCCCTGGCGCTGATCCCTTCAGGTCAAGAAGCCGCGTTATGTCGTCGGGGTAGCACTGCCCGGATCGCGTCTGCGAGTCCACCTTCGTCGTGTGTGCCGGTGAGCGGCCACCCAAACGACTTCAGCTCTGGCACGGCATTGCCCATAACGATGGGCCGCCCGGCGAATTTCAGCATTTCTTGGTCGTTCAAATTGTCGCCAACCGCCATCACATCATCCGGGCGTAGACCCAGCATCTCGGTCCATGCGGCCAGCGTCGATCCTTTAGAGCACCCTTCGGCGATGACGTCTAGGAGTGTGAAGTCGCGATCGGCGTACTCGGTAAGGGTGATAGTCACATGTGCGCTCACCGCCAGATCGCGGAGGAAATCGGCGAGTCGACGTATTTCTTCGATCCCGCCAGTAAACGCGAGCTGAATGGGGTTTTCTGTTAGCGCGTCCTCGAGGGGCGTGTGCGGTGACATGAAGACTCTATTTCGCTCGTAGTAGGCTCGACGGTTGGGGTGGTGCCAGTCGATATGCTCATAAAGGTATTGGTCTGAGCCGGGCCGGTCAAAAATGAGCGCGGCGCCTTCATGCCGCTTGCGGGCCCGAATGATGAGTTCCCTGGCGAGCGACCGGTCCAGCTCCCGCCGAAGTATCGTCTCCCCGTCCCCGTGCTTGATGAGGGCGCCATTGCTGACGATCAGCGTCACCGATAGTGACAACGCCGCAGCAACCGGCTGGGCGTGGTGAAAGCTCCGACCCGTCACGAGTGCAACTTGCACACCCGCGGCCAACGCCGAGTGCACGGCAGACCGGTTGACCTCGAGCAACTGGCCGCGCTCGTTGAGCAGCGTGCCGTCGATATCGATGGCAATGAGACGCGGAGGCATAATCGCGCGCGGATCCTATGGGTGAGGTGCGGCTAGTTCCGCGTCGGTCCGCCTAGCGTACTTTGCGGCAACGTACTCGTCGATGAGCGCGCGGAAGGCATCGGCCAGCTCGTCGTAGTTTCCTCGAAGGCTTGAGACGTGGTGCCCGTCGATGTAGACGGGACACTGAGGCGCTTCTCCCGTGCCGGGAAGACTTATCCCGATGTTAGCGGCTTTCGACTCACCGGGCCCGTTGACGACGCATCCCATGACCGCGACGGTCATCTCTTCGACGCCCTCGTACCGCGTTTTCCACGTGGGCATCTGATTGCGGACGTGATCCTGAATTCGTTCTGTTAGCTCCTGGAAGGTGCTGCTGGTGGTTCTTCCGCACCCGGGACACGCGGTGACGCTCGGGGTAAAGGCTCGGAGTCCCAATGACTGAAGGAGTTCGCACGCGGCGAGCACCTCATCCGTACGGTTACCACCGGGTCGAGGGGTCAGCGAGACCCGTATCGTGTCGCCGATTCCCTCGTGTAGCAGGATGCCCATGGCCGACGCCGACCAGACTAAACCTTTCGTGCCCATTCCCGCCTCGGTCAAACCCAGATGCAACGGTTGCGTCGTTTCTTCGGCCAACCGGCGGTAGATGTCCACGAGTTGGTCTGGGCGCGAAACTTTGCAGGAGATGATGATCTGACCGGTCGTAAGCCCGGTCTCGAGCGCGAGCACCGTTGATTCCAGTGCCGAGATCACCATGCAGTCGCTGATGATCTCGTTTGCTGATCGGCCGAGTTGACGCTCAGTGTTCTCCTGCATCTTCGCCATCACGAGCTCTTGATTTAACGACCCACCGTTAACACCGATTCTTACCGGCCGTCCGTTGTCGCGCGCCACCGCGCAAATCGTGCTGAACTGCTCGTCTCGGCGCCGACCGATCCCGACGTTGCCAGGGTTGATGCGATATTTGTCGAGCGCTAGAGCGCACGCAGGGTACGTCGTCAGTAGCTGGTGCCCGTTGTAATGAAAATCGCCAATAAGCGGAGCGGTACAGCCCGCATCGAGAAGCCGCTGCTTGATCTCGGGCACTGCGTGCGCGGCGCTGTCATGATTGACGGTCACGCGAACGAGGTCAGACCCAGCGGCGACCAACTCGAGGCACTGTTGGGCGGTGCCTGGTGCGTCGGCGGTGTCGGTCATTGTCATCGATTGCACGGCGATCGGTGCTCCTCCGCCAATGCAAACATTACCGACGCGGACCTCGACGGTCCGAGACGATTGAGTATGTGTCATGGGTGGCTAGTAAAGCCTCTCATGGCATCTTACCACTCGCATCATTGCTTCAACCCGTAGCTGCGACTTTCCGCATGGCGCGTTTCGAAGCCGAAACCGTCCGCGATACGTCGCGTTCCGTATGCGCGGCGGAGAGAAACCAGCCCTCGAATTGAGACGGTGGTGGGTAGATACCCTGATCGAGCATGCTCCGGAAAAAGATGGCATACGCGCTGGTGTCAGCCGAAGTAGCCGACGGGTAGTTGGTGACAGGTTGGTCGACAAAGAAGGGTGTCAAGACCGATCCGACACAGTTGACCTGCAACGGCACCTTTGCCTCCCTTGCAGCTTCTTCCAGACCTTTCGCGAGCTGGACGCCGAGCTGGGCTAGGCGTTGATACAGTCGTGCGGAAAGGTTTTCGAGTGCCCAAACGCCAGCTGTCATCGCGAGTGGGTTTCCCGAAAGGGTTCCGGCTTGATACACGGGTCCAGCGGGTGCAACTTTGTCCATCAAGTCGGCGCGACCGCCGTACGCACCGACGGGGAGGCCGCCGCCAATGATCTTGCCGAGGCAGGTAAGGTCGGGACTAACCCCGAAATGCTGCTGGGCACCGCCCTTGCCGACTCGAAAGCCAGAGATTACCTCGTCGAAGATCAATAAGCTTCCGTGGCGGTCGGCGATCTGACGAAGGCCCCGAAGGAATCCTGAGGCTGGTGGCACCACGCCCATGTTGCCAGCGATCGGCTCCACGATGATTGCCGCAATGCTCCGACCATGCTTCGCGCAGTGGCTGGTGACGGAGTCGAGGTCGTTGTACGTTGCGACGAGCGTGTCAGCGGCCGTGGATTTTGGCACGCCAGGGCTATTTGGAACGCCTAGCGTCATGGCTCCCGAACCGGCCGCGACGAGAAATGAGTCAGCGTGTCCGTGATAGCAGCCGGCGAACTTGACGACCTTGTCGCGTCCGGTGGCAGCGCGGGCGAGTCGGAGCGCGCTCATGGTCGCTTCGGTTCCGGAGTTGACAAACCTGACTTTTTCAATCGAGGGAACAAATCGACAGACGAGGCGGCCAAGCTCGATTTCTGACGCATGTGGCGCGCCGAAGCTGGTGCCGAGTCGAGCCGTAGCGCTCAGCACACGGGTCAGTTCCTTCGGCGCGTGCCCGTGGATCAACGGTCCCCAGGACATGACGTAGTCGAGATAAGTGCGCCCATCTTCGTCCTCTAGGCGAGCCCCACGAGCACGCCGGATGAACGGAGGCTGGCCGCCAACGGCGCCAAACGCCCGGACCGGGCTGTTGACGCCCCCAGGTAGAACCTTTATCGCGCGCTCGAACAGTTTCCGAGATCGGTGAGGTGGCATAACGGCCAGGAACGATATCATGACTGCGTGTCGGAACTATGCGACATCTGCCGCGCGGCCGATCCGTTCGAGCCATGGCTTGAGGTTTCGGTCAGTGGGATCTTCGAGCGCTCGATTCACCGTTGTCGGGTTTGCGGCTTTCGTCAGATACGTCCCAAGCTGACCCGAGATGAGGTCGGTCGGCTGTATCCCGCCGAGTACTTCGACGCAACGTCGACAATCGGGTACGGCGACTACGCGCGGCAGGCACAACGCCGGGCGCGCGAGGCCTACTTCCTGTCCAGGCGTCTTCGGCGCGGCCGAAACACCGCACGCGTGCTCGAGGTCGGGTGCGCACTCGGGTTCCTCCTGAGCGCGCTCCGCGACTCAGGGTGCCAGGTGGATGGCGTCGATGCATCGACTTTTGCGGCTTACTACGCGCAAACCCGGTTTGACATGCAGGTCGTGTGTGGCACGTTGGAGGACGCTGGGTTCGCCGACTCGACATTCGATCTCGTGATACAAAAGGACCTGCTGGAGCATGTCAGCGATCCCCGAACCCATCTCGTCGAGACGGCGCGCGTCATGGCATCCGGCGCCGAGCTGTGGCTAATCACTCCAAACGGGGAAGCGAATCTGCGCCCGATCGCTTCGCAGGACGGTGCGTCCGATGGCGGCGTGCCTCTTCTCGACCAGGGGCACCTGTCCTTCTTCTCGGAGCGTCATCTGAGGGCTTTGTTCACAGAGTGCGGATTCGAGGTTATGAGCGCTCGCACCATCGGAGTTTGTCGCGGCCTTAAAGCATTAGGCTGGTTGCCGGGACAAAGACGGTTTGCCCGTCGCGTCTCGCGCGGCAGCACTGAGACCGTCGGTGTGCCCGATCCGACGCGGTACGAATCGCTGGCCCGCCGTATCGATGAGGACACGGCGTTGCGTCATCGGTGGATTCGAGGTTGGCCACCATATTATCTGTTTCATCGGTTCTGGAAGCGAATTGACGCGTTACCTGCGCAGATAGGCATTGGGTACGATTTTGAGTTTTGGCTACGTCGTCGCTAAGCAAAGGGAGCACCCGCGTCGACTCGGTCGAACGGTTGCTTCTTTCGCGCGGCGGGTGCAAGAATGCAGGGATGAGGTGCTTACGACCAGCCCGTTTGGCCATCCACGGCTTAACTGCCGTAGCTGTCGTTGAAGGGCTGGTTGTCACCAGCCTCGTCGCGATTGGTGCCCAGGGGGCATCGCTGAGTGATGGTGTGTATTCTGACCGCCAAGCGAGCCGAGGTGGACGGGTGTATCGACAGGCGTGCGTCAGCTGTCATGCCTTAAACCTCGAAGGTGGAGAAATGGGACCGGGCTTGCTCGGCAAGCCGTTCCTGGGACCTTGGAATGGTGAGAGCCTCGGCGAGCTGATGGCCCTGGTGCAGGAGACAATGCCGCAAAACAATCCCGGGGGGCTCAGGGATCAGGACTATGTTGACGTGCTTGCCTACCTGCTGAAGGCTAACGAGTATCCTGCCGGTGACGCCGATTTTACCGCCGAATCTCTCAAGGATATTGTCATTGAGTCTCCGGAGTAGTGGTCAACCAATCAGGCGTGCCGCTTCGCGCGCGTAGTAGGTGATGATCACGTCGGCGCCGGCTCGGCGGATGGCTGTAAGGCTTTCGAGCATGGCGCGCTGCTCATCGAGCCAGCCATTCTTGGCCGCGGCCTTGAGCATCGAGTACTCGCCGCTGACGTGATACGCGGCCGTCGGGCAACCGAACTCGTCTTTCACACGAGCAATGACATCGAGGTAGTGCAGCGCTGGCTTGATCATGATCATGTCCGCGCCTTCTTCAAGGTCGAGTGCCACCTCCCGCAGCGCCTCGCGCACGTTTGCCGGATCCATTTGGTGAGTTCGCCGGTCGCCGAACTCAGGTGCTGAGTCCGCGGCATCCCGGAATGGTCCATAGAACGCCGAACAGTACTTCGCGGCGTATGAAAGGATGATGGTCGCTTCGTGCCCCGCATTGTCTAGGGCCTCACGGATGGCGCCGATACGGCCGTCCATCATGTCCGAGGGTGCGACGATGTCGGCTCCAGCCTGTGCGTGGGACACGGCGGTGCGCGCCAGGAGCTCCACCGTCGGGTCGTTGGCGATATCGGAGTCTTTGACGATGCCGCAATGGCCGTGCGAAGTGTATTCGCACAGACACACATCCGTAGCGACCAGGAGCTGAGATGTTCCATTCTTAATAGCGCGAACAGCAGATTGGACGGGGGCATCGGGATTCCATGCTTCCGAGCCCGTCTCATCTTTGTGTTCGGGTAACCCGAAGAGCAGCACGGCGCGGATCCCATCCTGTGCGACGCCGTCCGCTTCTCTTGCTGCTTCGTCGATCGATAGCTGAAACACTCCTGGCATCGAGGCTATCGGTCGACGGACGCCTTCCCCGGGGCATACGAAGATGGGGTACATCAGCGATTGGGGACTCAGTCTTGTTTCCCGGACCAGATCTCGGATGGTTGGCGACCCTCGAAGACGACGGGGTCGGTGGATCAAATTTAGAGTCATCGTGTCTCGTTCTTGGGATTGTTCTCAGTTGCGAAGTGGGTGGCGATCGCCTCGACCATGGCCGAGGTCGTAGAGGTTGACGGCATGATAGCTGTTGCGATCCCCAATTCGTGGGCCGCCTTGGCGGTGACCGGACCGATGACGGCAACCACTGTCGTGCTCAGGAGGTCCACCGCTGGTTCTACGCCCAGTATCTTGACGAGATTTTTCACGGCCGAGGCGCTGGTGAACGTGACGACGTCGATCTCCTGCTCGAGGAGCATTTTATAGACGTTGGGGTTACTATTCTTGTCGTCGCCGGCAAGCACTGTGCGGTAGGCGATCACGTCCCACACCTTGGCTCCGGCCTCCCGCAACTCATCGGGAAGAATCTGTCGTGCGAGGTTTGCTTGTGGCAGGAGAATTCGCCGATCCGCGAGGTCTTCAACTTGTCGCATTGCCTCCACAACGCCTTCAGCACGATGCTCCTTTGGGACCAGATCGACCTGAAGGCCGAAGCTGGCGATCCGTTCTGTCGTTGCCGGGCCAACCGCGCACAATCGTACGCCCTTCAACTCGCGCACGTCTCGTGACCCTCGATTGAGCCTACGCATGAAATAATCGACGCCATTAACCGACGTAAAGACCACCCAGTCAAATGTCGCGACCAGGTTGCACGCCTCATCGAGCGGTCCGTAGTCCTCGGGTGGCACGATGCGTATGGTGGGGGCCTCGATCGCATCGGCGCCAAGACCCAGCAGGCGTTCCACGAGGTCGGCTGCTTGGTCTTCCGGACGGGTGACGAGAATTCGCTTACCGAACAGCGGCCGTCGGTCGAACCATCGGAGGTAATCCCGGAACCCTACGACGGGTCCAACAACGAGAACTCCGGGGTCACGGCGTTGTGCGTCGTGCACAACAGTCTGAATTTCCTTCAGTGTGCCATGAAGGGTCCGCTGTGTGGGAAGCGTGCCACGAATGATCAAGGCGGCTGGTTCGTCGGGCGACCGACCGTGTGATAGCAACTCATCGATGATCAGTTCGAGCTGGGCGCCGCCAGCGTAGCTCACTACCGTGCACGCCAGTGGCGCGATTCGCTTCCAATCGACGTTAGGTGGAGCATTCGTCTCGGCTCCATGCCCGCGGATGATCATGATGGCGTCACCCGCCTCGAGATACGTGAGCGGAACACCCGCGTAGCATGGACTGCCGATCGTCGGAGGAACACCGGGCACAACCTCGAATGGCACTCCATGCTGGTGTAGAAAAAGAGCCTCTTTACCGCCGCTATCGAAGATGAACGGATCACCAAACTTTAGCCGCGCCACGATCTTGCCTTCTTGAGCCTTGTCGGTCAGCAGGATACTTATTGCGTCTTGTTCAAGCGGCCGAAATGCTACCGCCCCGACATCGATGAGCTCTGCGTCCGACCGGACCGATCGTAGTAGGCGCTGGTCGACAAGCCCGTCGTACACAACGACATCCGCCGAACTCAGATACGTCTGTCCACGAACGCTAATGAGTGACGGATCTCCAGGACCGGCTCCGATCAAGTAAACGCAAGCCGACATCATGACTTCTGTCCGGCGCGGGCTTCCGCAATGATCTCCGCTGCGCCATCGCGTAGCAGGACCCGTCCAACCTCTTCACCCAGTTCCGCCCCCCGAGTATGGTCGCCCCGCTGCTGCTGCTGGATCGCGTGTGAGCCGTCCAGCGTCGCGACCACAGCCGTCAGAGTGAGCACGTTCTCGTCTAAAGTCGAAACGGCGCCGATCGGAACGTGACAGTCGCCGCCGAGCACCGCAAGCAGCGCTCGTTCGGCATCGAGTGCCGTCATCGCGTCGGCATCGCTGATGGCGGATGCAACGCGGTGGGTCGCGTGATCATCGAGCCGCGCCACGACAGCGACGATCCCCTGACCTGGGGCGGGAACGCACTCCTCGAACGATAGATGCACGGCAATGCGATCCGCGAGCCCCAAGCGTAGGACGCCTGCCGCGGCTAGCACCAACAGGTCGCACTCACCGGCGTCGAGCTTACGCACCCTCGTGCCAACGTTTCCCCGAATTGTCGAGAACGTCGCGCTAGAGAACTGTCGGCGGAGTTGGGCGACCCGCCGAACGCTCGCGGTGCCAACCTTCGGGTTGGGTCCAAGCGATGCTACGAGCGCGCCGGTATTGCGCGGGCGGTGTTCGGCGGGCTGCTCAGGTTCCCTCGCGATGAGCACGTCTCGAGGATCTTCCCGGGGCAACGTGGCGCAGACGTGGAGTCCGGGTAGCAGGTCGGATGGCAAGTCCTTAGCGCTATGAACCGCGATGTCGATTTCACCACTGAGGAGAGCGTTATCGATTTCCTTAACGAAAACTGTTTTGCCGCCGACGTCAGCAAGAACCGCCTGGGTGAGTCGATCGCCGGTGGTGGTGATCTCGACGATATCGCATGCCGGTCCACCGGCTCTCGTGATTGCCGACTCAACCGCATGCGCCTGCCAGATGGCCAGGGGGCTACCCCGTGTGCCGATCCGGAGGTTTCTCACCGGTTTCTCGAGGTCTTCGGCACGTCCGATACCGAGAGATTCGTGTCACCAGACGTGAACTCGTCAGACTCGTCAGAAAGCTCAAAAAGCCGGTTGAGAGCGTCCGCATAGGCAGCTACAGTTTCTTGATCGGCGGTGGCCTTCAGCTGCTCGGTTGGTGTCGATAAGAGCTTCTCAACGAGAAGTCTGGTGACCTCATCGACGCGCGCGCGTGCCGCCGGCGGGAGCGGCGCAAGCTTCGGTTCGAGCCTGGCTAGCTCTGACCGACGGATTGCTTCGAAGCGACGCCTCAGGGCTACCACCGTCGGGATTGCGGCTCGCGATTGGAACCAGACCATGAAGCGACCGACCTCTTCGTGGACCATGAGTTCGGCTCGATCGATCTGTGCCTGCCGACGCGCCAGGTTCTCACGCACGATCGTTTTAAGGTCATCGATGTTGTAGAGAAAAACCTGCTCGATTTCTCCGGATGTCGGATCGACAGCGCGGGGCAGACTGATGTCGATGATGAACAACGGCTTGTTGCGCCGCGGCCGCATCGCGGCGTCGACATGATGCCGTGTCACGATCGGGGTAGCCGATCCAGTCGCCGTGACGACGACATCAGCCGACGTGAGGTGCGCTGTTATGTCTTCCCATGGGACTGGCTCGCCGTCGATCTTGGCGGCGAGGGTTGCCGCATGGGATGGTGTCCGGCTGGTAACCTGAATCTTGGCCACACCCTTCGACTTGAGGTGAGTTGCCGTCAGCTCAGCCATCTCGCCGGACCCGATCAGCAGGGCTTGAAGCCCCTTGAGATCACCAAAGATTTTCTTCGCTAGCGAGATTGCGGCGTAGCTCACCGAGACCGCACCCTCTCCGAGACCGGTTTCCGACCGCACCCGTTTGCCGACACCGAACGACCAGTGGAACAGGCGGTTCAGCAAGGCACCGGTATATCCGTGCCGCGATGCGATGGTATAGGCGTCCTTTACCTGTCCGAGGATCTGGGGCTCGCCCACGACAAGGGAGTCGAGTCCCGCGGCGATCCGGAAGAGGTGACGCGCCGCGTCGCTGTCCTGTCGGTCGTAAAGGTAGGGACCTAGCTCGGATTCCTGTACGTCGTGATACGAACTCATGAACGCCGCGAGCGCCTGGCGCTGTTGTGGGGGGGTCTCGCACATCGTGTAGATCTCAGAGCGGTTGCAGGTGGATAGGATGGCGACTTCCACGACTCCGGGAATCTCGCTGAGTACCGCCAGTGCCTCGGGAACCCCACGTCGCGAGAAGTCGATCCGTTCTCGGAGATCGACCGGAGCGCTGTGGTGACTGGCACCGAGTAAGAACAGGTTCACGGGCGCTCCACTAGTAGAAGTTGTGACTCTCCGTGACGAAGTATCCAACTGGGACGAAGTTCAAGAGTAGGATCGTAAAGCCCACGGTCGACAACACCGCGGCACGTCGGCCGCTCAAGCCGATCGTCCGACGTGCGAAGAACGCGAACGAGTAGACCATCCAGCACAGCACGACGATGAAGATCTTCGGGTCGAGCAGGGACATGGCTTGAACTCGCGGGTCAGCTGTATTGGGTTGCACCTGAAACAGCCAGAGCGCACCGACGACGAGCCCAACAGTCAGAAACAGCCAACCCACGGTGACGGCGCGACCGTTCATCAAGTCCAGCACCTGGAGCGAGGGCAGGCGCGCGTAGAAGAACCCCAGATGCTTGCCCTTGAGTTCCTTAAACAGCAAGACGTAGGTGATTCCGACGACCGAGGCCAGCGCGAAACTGGCATAGGCGAACAGCAGCGCCAGTACGTGGATGACGAACCATGGGCTGTCGAGCACTGGAGGTCGCTCGGTAACCGTGTTCGTCATGGCCGGAATTACTTGCATGACGGTCATGAGCGGAACAACGAAAACGCCCATTGCCCTCTCATCGGTCATCATTTCCGTGTAGAGGTACGCCAGTGCGAGGAGGCACACGAACGCTGAAACAGCGTCGGTCGTGCCGACGAAGGGAATGTGCCCGACTTGCATCGTCTGCATACCGATCACGAACGCGTGGGTCAGCACACCAAGCACAAGGATAACTGTGGCGAGACGCCCGGCGGATTCGCTTCGTTTGGCGAAGTGAATCGTATAAGCACCACTGGCGATGACGTAAAGCGCGAAAGGTAGAAGGTTCATAGCTGTACCGCAGCTCGCATGGAACTGAGTTCAGTCACCCGTTGGTCCGTAGTAACCTTGTTTCGTGCGCGCTTGAACGTCCGCACGGTCAACGCGAACGACGATGCGGCGCCATCGGCCGTTCCGCAAGGGGTTGCCCGACACGTAGCCGATCGAGTATTGGCTCGACAGTTCATCTGAGATGAGCTGATAGATCTCAACCAGATCGTCGGCTGAGTCGGGGAAGAACGACCGCCCACCCGTTTCTTGAGCCAGCGTACGAAGGACGAAATCAGATTCCCGAAATCCGGATCTGGAACTGTCTTTACGTGATGTGAGCCCAATCGTGTAGATGACTGTTTCGGAGCGTTTGGCGAGCTCGAGAACCTCGTCGAACGTCATGAGGCTGGATGTGTCTTCTCCGTCCGACAGCACCACGATCGCCTCGCGGCGGATGTCCTCGATGCGGATCGGTGCTTTCCGGAGCTCCCTGAGCGAGATGTACAGCGCGTTGTAGAGAGACGTCGATCCCCCCGCTGACGTTTGACGTATCGCCCGTTCAAGCTTTTCGATGTCGCTCGTGAAGGTTTGGAGGATATCGACGCGACTGTCGAAGTCGACGACCTCAGCGAGATCATCGGGACGCAGCCGTTTCGCAAAACCAATGGCCGCCTCTTGCGCAGTCTCCATGCGCTCGATCATGCTCGCGCTGGTGTCCATCAGTAGGGCGAGCGCGATTGGTAGCTGTTTCTTGGTGAAGTACGTGATCTTCTGCTGTTTGCCGTCCTCGAAGAGGAAGAAGTCCTCCGGGGTGAGACCGGTCACGAATCGCGCGTCGGCATCGGTGACGGTCACGTTCAGAGAGACCACATCGACGCCAGACCGGAACGACGGTTGCGGTGGCGGATCCTGTGCTGGCGGTTGCTGACCGCGCACGGCTGTGGCAAGGGCGACGACACTGGCCAGAGCGATGAGGGAACGGGTCATTTGACGCATCGTGGCTCAGTTTCAATACTGACAGGCTTGGGCCGATCGAGTGAGGGAACGCGTGTATTGGTCCACGTGCTGGAAGTGTTCGTCATCGAGGGAATCGAGCATAAGGCCACCCATCTGACGAGTTACCTCCTTCTTTTGAAGTATAGGTCCCTGTCTCGAAGACCGTCAAGACTAACGGGTTGACGAAAACTATTGTAAATGCGAGAGTTGTGGGCTCTAGTACGTGTCTGGACCGGCTGCTTGGATTCCTTGACCCCTTACCTAGGCACGTGTTACAAATAGCGCGGTTTTTCGGTCCTAACATCGCGTCATCTGCCTCGGCCAGCCTGTTTGGTTCGAGCGGGTGATCCCTAACAGCCAATGTTGGACACGTACATACCGATTTTTCTGTTTGTGCTCGTCGCGATCGGCTTCGCGATCTTCACGCTGATCGTTGCGGGCTTGATTCATCCTCGCCAGTACAATCGCGTCAAGTTGGAACCGTACGAGTGTGGTATCGAACCGATCACCGACGCGCGCGACCGCCATAGTGTTCGCTACTACCTGATCGCCATGCTGTTCGTCATCTTCGACGTGGAAACGGTCTTCATGTTTCCGTGGGCGGTGATCATGGATGAGTTGCTGTTGTTCGGTCTGATTGAGATGCTGGTGTTCTTGTTCATTTTGGTCGTTGGCTATGCCTATGCGTGGCGGAAGGGCGCGTTGGAGTGGGTCTGACCGACTCGACAGAGTGAGCGATGGCTGAGGAAAAACCAGATAGTGGGAACGGAACGAAGCCAGCAACAGACGGTGCTTCGCCGGCTAAAGCCGCCGAACCGGCAGGGACACCCGCAGCAACGGAGCCAAGGCCCAAGCCAGCTGTGAAGCCGCCGCCCGAGCCGCCGAAAGGTCCAGAAGACCAGGTGCCCCCTGACGATCTAGTGCTTCCCGACCACGTTTCCGCTCTCAAAGCTGCGCTTCCGGACGCAGTGGAGCAACTCAGCTACTGGGTCGGCGATTGGACCGTGATCGTTCCTCCCGATCGTCTCATTGAAGTGACGACGTTTTTGCGCGACGACCCGCGCTGTGCCTTCGACTATTGTTCGGACGTGACGGCGGCCGACTGGCCTCCGAGAGCCAAGCGGTTCGATGTCGTCTACTGCCTCTATTCGGTGCGTCTCCGACACCGCATCCGGCTTAAGGTGCGCGCTGCCGACGGAGAGGAAGTTCCGTCTGTAACCGGTGTTTGGTCGGGTGCAAATTGGTTCGAGCGTGAGGTCTGGGACCAATACGGCGTCAACATTATCGGTCACCCTGACCTGCGTCGGATCCTGATGCCGGACGACTGGCAGGGTCACCCGCAGCGCAAGGACTACCCACTAGAAGGTCCAGGCGAACTGCTTATGGAGAGCCCGATGGACTGGTTGCGGTTGCGCAACATTTCCGATGAAGCCGAGATCGAATAACCCGTTTCCATGACCCTTGACACCCCACGCGCCGCCGTCTCGCAGTCCGCGTTCGACACCAACGAGCTCGTTCTCAATATGGGTCCGCAGCATCCCAGCACCCACGGGGTGCTTCGGGTCGTTCTGCGCCTCGACGGCGAGCGGGTGGTGAAGGCCGACTGCGTCATCGGGTACATCCACCGAGGAATCGAGAAGCTCTGCGAGAACCGCGACTGGACGCAAATCATCCTGCTGACTGACAGGATGGACTACGTCGCGGCGGCATCGAGCAACCTCGGGTATTGCGAAACCGTCGAGAAGCTGATGCAGGTCGAGGTGCCGCGACGCGCTCGATACATACGGACGATCCTCGCGGAACTTCAGCGGATCGCGAGCCACTGCCTGTGGCTCGGCACGCACGCGATGGACATCGGCGCTATGACCGTCCTGCTCTACACCTTCCGCGAGCGAGAGTTGGTGCTCGACTTGTTCGAGGAGTACTGCGGTGCGCGACTGACTTACAATTCGATGCGCATCGGCGGCCTGCCGCTGGATATTCCCAGTGGTTGGGATCGGAAGGTCCTGGTCTTCTGCGACTTGATAGAGCCCAAGCTCGACGAGTACGAGCAGCTCCTGACCAATAACCGCATCTGGCTCAGTCGGACCCGAGATATAGGGGTGATCTCCGGCGAGGAAGCGATCGCCATCGGTCTTTGTGGTCCGCCGCTGCGCGGGTCCGGGGTGTCGCGTGACGTTCGCAAAGACGAGCCCAACGCGGCCTACGACGAGTTCGACTTTGAGATCCCACTCGGAACTCGTGGCGACACCTACGACCGGTATCTTATCCGGATGGAGGAGTTCAGACAGTCGATCAGGATCATCCGACAGGCGCTCGATGGTCTTCCGGAGGGCCCGGTCATGGGGAAGGTGCCTCGTCTCATCAAGCCGCCCGCCGGTGAGACCTATCATGCGGTCGAGTCGCCCAAGGGCGAGATCGGCTACTTCATCGTCAGCGACGGGCGTTCGACCAACCCGTATCGGCTGCGCGTGCGGCCTCCGTCGTTCTGCAATCTCCAGGGGCTGAGCCGGCTGGTCGAGGGACATCTCGTTGCAGATGTCGTGGCGCTCATCGGAACGATCGACATCGTGCTCGGCGAAGTGGACCGATAGTCATGATCGACACTCTGGTCATCCCGCTGCTCAAGATCGCGGTTCTGATCAATGCGATCCTTGTGGCTGTCACCTTCCTTGTGCTGATGGAACGCAAGGTGATCGCGTGGGCGCAATCACGTTTGGGTCCGATGCGGGTGGGCCCGCACGGCATTTTGCAGGCGCTGGCCGACCCGATCAAGCTGCTCCTCAAGGAAGACATTACCCCTACTAAGGCCGACAAGTGGGTCTTCACGCTCGCGCCGATCATGAGTCTCGTGCCGGCACTTGTCGTATTCGCCGTCATCCCATTCGGGTCCGACTCGATCTATTACGTGGCAGACGTGAATGTCGGTCTCCTGTTCATCGTGGCGGTGACGTCGATCGGCGTCTACGGGATCATCCTGGCGGGGTGGGCCTCGAACAGCAAGTATCCGCTGCTGTCCAGCCTTCGTGCCTCAGCGCAGCTCATCAGCTACGAGATCGCGGTCACGATGACGCTGGTCAGCATGATCTTGACCGCCGGGACCTTGAGTCTGGTCGGGATCGTCGAGGCGCAGCGTGACAGCGGGGTGTGGTTCGGGTTCATTCAGCCGGTAGCAATGATGCTAGTGTTCATCGGCGGGTTGGCCGAGACCAACCGCGTTCCCTTCGACCTCCCGGAAGCCGAGACCGAGCTGACGGGTGGATTTCACACCGAGTACAGCGGGATGCGGTTCGCGCTCTTCTTTCTGGCGGAGTACGCCAACATCATCGTTATCTCGGCGGTCGTTGCGGTCATATTTTGGGGGGGTTGGCTGCGCCCATTCCCGAACGTGGACGCGTTGAGTTTTCTCGATCTGATTCCCGGGTGGATCTGGCTGATCGGAAAGATCTTCTTCTTTCTCTATATCTTCATCTGGCTCCGGGCGACGCTGCCCAGATATCGATACGACCAGCTGATGAATATTGGGTGGAAGGTGCTCATTCCGATCGCGCTCGTGAACCTCGTGCTCACGGCAGTTGCGAAGGTCGTGTTCTAGAAACCTATGCTGGACGCCGTCGCATTCTACACCCTCTCGCTCCTGATACTCGGGCTCGGCGTCGCGGTGATCGCGGCTCGCAGCCCGGTGCACAGCGTGCTGTTTCTGGTCCTGAACTTCCTGTTCGTGGCCGCTCTCTACGTGACGCTCAATGCCGAGTTCCTCGCGGTCATCCAGGTGATGGTGTATGCGGGCGGCATCGTCGTCCTGTATCTGTTTGTCGTGATGCTCGTGAACCTCAAGCGTGACCCGGAACAGTACGCCGACACCCGCCGTGTTGGGCGTATCGGTCCCGTTCTGGCCGTGGTCGTGCTGGTGGAGCTGGTAGCGATGGCGGCATATTGGTCGATTCGCGACGCGGCGCCGGCGGTGTCCTTGGCAGTACGAGAATTCCATGAGGGGGTTCGCGGTGGGAATACCGAAGAGCTCGGGTGGGTGCTGTACACCGACTACCTCATTCCGTTCGAGCTCGCATCGATGTTGCTGCTCGTGGCGATGATCGGCGCCATCATACTGGCTAAACGGAGCCTGCAGCCCTAGGAGCGTCCTGTGCTCGAGATTACACCCCAGCATTACACTATCCTGTCGGCATCGCTCTTTATGATCGGCGTAATTGGAGTGCTAACCCGTCGCAATATCATCATCATCTTCATGTCAATTGAGCTAATCCTGAACGCGGTCAATATCAATTTGGTGGCGCTGGCGTACGAGCTGGACGACCTATCGGGACAAGTGTTTGCCATGTTCATCATCGCGGTGGCTGCCGCCGAGGCGGCGGTGGGGCTCGGAATACTTCTGGCGTTCTATCGCAACAAGGAAACGGTCAACATCGACGAGATGACGATTATGCGATGGTGAGGAGTGGAGAAGGCGGCAGGTAGGAGTGAGAAGGTAGAGGATAGGCAAAGGACGGACGGTTAATGGATCTCATCTGGCTTATCCCGATACTTCCGGGTATCGGCGCGGCGGTTAACGGCCTCATCGGTATCCGTTTCTTCAGTAAGCGCACCGCTGGGCTCGTAGCCTGCAGCACCATGGGGCTGGCGCTCTTGCTTTCCGTGAGCGCCTTCGTTCAGTTGCTGGGGCTGCCGGGTGACGAGCGGTTTCATCAGGTCACCATCGCGCACTGGATTCCGCCGATTCCACTCGACACGATCGGCGGGATGGGTTCGTTTGAGGTTCCCTGGGCGTTCACGCTCGATCCGTTGTCGGGCATGATGCTCTTGGTTGTGACTGGCATCGGGTTCCTGATCCACGTTTACTCGACGTCGTACATGGACCATGAGCCGCGCCCGGCCTACGCGCGGTTCTTCTGTTACCTCAACCTGTTCTGTTTCTTCATGCTCACGCTCGTACTGGGAAGTACGTTCCTGGTCATGTTCGTGGGGTGGGAGGGGGTGGGGCTCTGCTCCTACCTTCTCATCGGCTTCTGGTACCACAAACAGAGCGCGACTGACGCCGGCAAGAAGGCCTTCATCGTCAACCGGATCGGTGACTGGGGTTTCGTGCTCGGTATCTTCTTGGTCTTCTTCACGTTCGGGACGCTTGATTTTCATGAGGTCGCCCAGGCGGCGGCGCACATGCCTGTCGAGGCTGGGGCGTTCGGTGTGGTGTCGTCGATCTGCCTGCTCCTGTTCATCGGGGCCATTGGAAAGAGCGCGCAAATTCCCCTTCACGTTTGGTTACCCGACGCCATGGAGGGCCCCACGCCTGTGTCTGCACTCATCCACGCGGCGACCATGGTGACCGCTGGCGTCTACATGGTGTGTCGGAACGCCGTGCTCTTTACTCACGCGCCGATCATCATGATGATCATCGCGATCGTTGGGGCCGCTACTGCGCTGGTCGCGGCGACCATCGGGCTAGTCCAGACCGACATTAAGAAGGTGCTGGCCTACTCGACTGTTTCACAGCTCGGCTACATGTTCCTCGCGACCGGGGTCGGAGCGTTTGGCGCGGCGGCATTCCACCTTATGACCCATGCCTTCTTTAAGGCACTGCTCTTCCTCGGCAGCGGTTCAGTCATCCACGCGATGAACGACGAGCAGGAGATGACCAAGATGGGTGGCTTACGGAAATATATGCCGACCACCTACGTCACGATGTTCATCGGCGCCCTCGCCATCGCCGGCGTTCCGGGGCTGTCGGGATTCTTTAGTAAGGATGAGATTCTGGCGTCCGCCTTTATCGGGAGCCCGTGGCTCTGGGTCGTCGGGGCGATTACCGCAGCCATGACGGCGTTCTACATGTTCCGTTTGATTTACATGACCTTCCATGGTGAGTACCGTGGGCCGTCATGGAAGCATGGACACGGTGACGAGCATGCGCACGTCGAGGGACACGGTGAGCATAGCGGCCACGCGTGGCACGGTCCACACGAGTCTCCCCGTGCGATGACAATTCCATTGATCACGCTCGCGGTCGGTGCGATCTTCGCAGGGTATGTTGGGATCCCCGCCGTCCTGGGTGAACCGATCGGCATTCCGAATGCGGTCGAGCACTTCTTGGAGCCGAGTTTCGTCGCCGGTGAAGCGCAGCATGCGGAGGAGGGGCACCAGCTCTCGCATATGGCCGAGTTCGGGCTGATGGGATTCTCCGCGTTGGTCGCGATCGGGGGCATCCTGCTGGCTCGACGGAACTACGAACAGCAGCCAGCGATCGCAAACAGATGGGCCGAGTCGTTTTCCGGGACCCACCGCGTGCTAACCCACAAATACTATGTGGATGAGTTCTACAGCGCGACGTTCGTGGCCGGCACGATGTCGAGCGCACGCGGTCTCTTCACGGTCGATCGTACAATTGTCGATGGCATTGTCAATGGCACGGGGTGGACGACGATCGTTATGTCGTGGGTTTCGCACGTATTCGACAAATACGTCGTAGACGGTATCGTGAACTTGGTCGGCAGCACCTGTCGTGAAGTCAGCTACGGCTTCCGTCGTGTCCAGACCGGCCTCATCCAGAACTACGCGTTTGCCACGCTGGTCGGCGTCTTTGCGTTCGTCACGTGGTTTCTCGTTAGTCGCTGACCAGAGCCTGATATAAGACCATGAGCTACGCTGAATTCCCGATCCTGTCGCTGATTCTCTTCATCCCGCTCGTTGGTGCTGGCATCCTGTTCTTTGTCAACAAACAGAGCCACAACCTGATCAAGTGGGTCGCCAACGTATTCGCCGGGCTCGGCTTCCTGGTCTCGCTGCCGCTTTGGTTTCGCTACGACCAGCAGAATCCAGACTGGCAATTCGTCGAACGGATGCCCTGGATTCCGTCGATCGGCGCCGAGTACTTCCTTGGTGTCGACGGATTCAGCGTGCTCCTGATCCTACTGACCACGATGATGGGTGTCATCGCGGTCCTGTCCTCGTGGACGGCGATCACGACGAGGGTAAAGGAGTACTACATCTTTCTGTTGATGCTGCAGACTGGCATGCTCGGCGCGTTCGTGGCGCTGGATTTCCTGCTCTTTTTCCTGTTCTGGGAAGTCATGTTGGTTCCGATGTACTTCCTCATTGGTATCTGGGGAAGCGACAATCGACTTTACTCAGCCATCAAGTTCTTCCTCTTCACGCTGGTCGGCAGCGTGGTCATGCTGCTCGGGATCCTCGCGGTGTATTTCGAGCACTGGGAGGTCACGGGCATTCAGACTTTCGACATCACGCGGTTCCATGAGCTGAACATGCCGTTCGAGCTGCAATGGTGGGTGTTCCTGGCGTTCTTCCTGGGGTTCGCGATCAAGGTGCCGATGTTCCCGTTTCACACCTGGTTGCCCGATGCGCATACCGATGCCCCGACGGCCGGATCGGTTATTCTGGCGGCGGTCCTTCTGAAGATGGGGACTTACGGCTTCATCCGGTTCAGCCTGCCGATCCTGCCCGAGGCGACGGTGGCATCGGTGTGGTGGGTCGCCGCGCTTTCGATCGTCGGCATCATCTATGGAGCGCTGGTGGCAATGGCGCAGCGCGACTGGAAGCGGCTCGTGGCTTACTCGTCCGTCAGCCACATGGGCATGGTCATGCTGGGCCTGTTCGCACTCACCCCTGTCGGCATAACAGGCAGCATTGTGCAGCAACTCAACCATGGAATCACGACCGGCGCGCTGTTCCTCATCGTGGGGATCGTCTACGAGCGGCGACACACGCGGGAGATCTCGGCGTACGGTGGCCTGTCGAAGGTGATGCCGGTCTTTGCCGCCGTTTTTCTGATTATGACGATGTCGTCAATCGGTCTACCGACGCTCAACGGGTTCATCGGCGAGGTGCTGATCCTGCAAGGTATCTTCGTGGTAAACAAGCTCTGGGCCGCTGTCGCGGCGACCGGCATCGTCCTCGGCGCGGCCTACATGCTGCGGCTCTATCAGCAAACGATGTTCGGTGACGTCACGAACCCGAAGAACGAGGGCCTTTCGGATCTGAGCCTGCGTGAGTTCGCTACCTTCGCACCCCTGCTCGTACTCGCGGTCTGGATCGGACTGTATCCGACGCCGTTTCTTAACCGACTGACGACTTCGGTCGATCACGTGATGGTGCGAATCGACAGCACCTACGTGCCGCGGCCCCTGTTGGCCGCTGTGCAGGAGCCCAAGGTCAAGGCCCAGATAGACACGGCAGGGCCCGTTCGCGGAGGAGCACGATAGATGCCAGCTGGCTTCACTGGGGCGGATTTCTACTACATTCTGCCAGAGATCGTCCTCACCGCGGGGGCACTGTCGGTGCTCCTCATTGACCTGATCTTCCGTGACCGCGACGACCTGACGTTTCCCGCGACCCTCGCCACGCTTGCAGTGACGATGCTCGTGTTGCTGCGATTCGTCGGCGTGGACACGATGGCGTCGCGCGGACTACTTGCCATCGACGGCTTCGCGCTGTTCTTCAAGATCGTGTTTTTGCTGTCGGCTTTCGTGACTGTGCTCATGTCGGCGATGTACCTGAAGGTCGAGCGGGTCCGCGCGGGCGAGTTCTACTTCCTGATCTTGTGCGCGACGCTCGGTATGATGTTCATGGCGAGCGGGGTGGATCTCATCACCCTGTTCATCGGTCTCGAGACGATGGCGGTGTCGTTCTACGTCCTGGTGGGCTTCCTCAAGCCGAGTCAGCGGTCGAACGAAGCCGGGGTCAAGTACTACCTACTCGGCGCGTTCTCGACCGGGATCCTGCTCTACGGCATGTCCTTGCTGTACGGACTATCGGGCTCGACGCGTCTGGCCGAGATCGGTCAAGCTGTCGCGGCTCAGCCAGCCGGCGGAGCAGTGGCGTTGGCGCTCGTGCTGGTCGGGGCTGGGTTCGGGTTCAAGATCGCCGCCGTGCCGTTCCATATGTGGGCGCCGGACGTGTACGAGGGTGCGCCCACGCCGGTCACGGCGTATATCTCGGTGGGGTCAAAGGCAGCGGCATTCGCGATGTTGCTGCGGGTGTTCATGGAAGGGCTGCCTGCCGTCAGCGCCGACTGGCAGATGTTCTTCTGGTGGCTCGCGATTCTGACGATGACCGTTGGCAACCTGGCGGCCATCACGCAGACGAACACCAAGCGGATGTTGGCCTACTCGTCGATTGCCCATTCGGGGTACATGTTGATCGGTATCGTCGCGGGATCTCAGCGAGGTGTCACCGCCGCCCTTATATACTTGTTCTTCTACTTGTTCATGCAGCTCGGAGCTTTTGCGATCGTCACGTTGCTCAGGCGCTCTGACGTGGTGGGTGACGAGTTGAAGGATCTGAGCGGACTGTATTTCCGGAGTCCGGTGTTGGCCATCGCGATGTTGGTCTTCATGCTATCGCTAGGCGGGATCCCCCCCACGGCTGGATTCATGGGAAAATTTTGGATCTTCAGCGCTGCGATCGAGCAGGGCTACATCGGTCTTGCCGTCGTCGGGGTCATCAACAGCGCGGTCTCGCTCTTCTACTACATCCGCGTCGTGGTCTTCATATGGATCAAGGAGGAGGTCATGGGGTCTGAAATTCGCCTTGGCGGCGCCATGGCCACGGCGGTCGGCATCACGCTGGCGGGCAGCGTGCTGTTCGGCGTGTACCCCCAGCCGATCTTCGAGCAGGCCCAGGCGGCGGCTCAGACGCTGAATTCGTTTATCCCGCTCGAAATCTCGCGTTGATGCTCCCCGGCTAGACCTGCGGTGACTGTATCTGTTTGAGGGTGTCTTCGATCAATCGGTCGTTGTCTTCTTTGGAGATGTTTCGCTGGATCAGCTTCGACGCGATCATGAGCGAGAGTTCGACTGCTTCGCCTCGGATCTGGGCGAGCGACCGCTCGGTCTGCAGCTGGATCTGCTTCTCGGCGTTCTGCATGATGCCGTCGGCTTTTGCCCGCGCCTTCTGCTTGAGCTCTTCCTGAAGCTTCGTGGCGTCCGCTCGGCTATTCGCGATGATCGTGTTGGCATCGGCGCGGGCCTTCGCGACGATGCGAGCGGATTCTTCCTGGACCTGCACCAGTTTCTTCCTGGCCTGTTCGGCATCATCCAGTGACTTGCGGATCGTGTCCTGGCGACTGTCGAGCGCCTGGAGCAGGGGCTTCCAGGCGAACTTGCCCAGCAGGAACAGTAGCGCCAAGAACGTCAAGATCGTCCAAATGAACAGGCCGGGATCCGGCTGAACGAGTGGGTTATCCATGGCGGGGTTCTCCTAGAGTTTGGGCAGCGATGTCGGTGACTAGCAACTGGCTACTTGAGGAGCACAACAAGCAAAACGAAGACCTCAGCCAGAATGGCCACGCCTTCGAGAAGGAACAGTGGCAAATTGACGGCGCCCGTGATCTTGTCGGCGGCACTCGGTTGACGCGCGATTCCATCGGCCATGGCAGCTGCCAACTTCCCTATTCCAAGACCCGCACCGATGACGACCAATCCAAGACCGATCGCAGCACCGAAGTAATGTAAGAATTCCATTCAGGTAACCTCCGTTTCCAGACCAATGCTAATGGTGCACGTTGATGGCCATCCCGATGAAGACGGCTGTGAGCAGCGTAAAGACGTACGCTTGAACGAGAACGACGATGATCTCCAGAGCCATGATGCCGGTAGCGAGCGGAACCGAGACCATAAGTCCAACCCCGACGCCGGCCATTGCGCTCGAGAACATTTCTGTGAACAAGAACACGAACGACAAGATCGCGAGAATTGCAATGTGGCCGCCTACCATGTTGGCCGCGAGACGCATCGTGAGCGCGAACGGTTTGACAAGCATACCCATCACTTCGATTGGGATAAGCAAGATGTAGAGGGGCCACGCGAGGCCAGGCGGCACCAGGTTGATCCAGTGTCGGACGAACCCGTGTGCTTTCGAGCCCGCGATGATAATCGAGGCGAAGGTAATCGTGGCCAGGGCTGCCGTGACGTTGTAGTTGGCCGTGACCGTTGTACCGCCGTGGACCATGTTCTTGAGAATCGAATGCTCCTCGGTGTGGAGTACCGTGTAATCGATTAAGCCTATGAAATCGAAGAGTGGGATGAGGCCGATGATGTTCGCGCTAAGAATGAAGACGAAGAAGGTCAGGATTAGCGGCGTCCACGTGTTGACGAACTTCTTGCCGACGTTCGGCAAGACAATTGAATCTCTGATGAACAAAACAACGAACTCGATCGCGCTCATAAAACCCGACGGAATCATCCGGTCCTGCTTCAAGTAACGTCGCGTCGTCAGTGTCACGCCCACGAAGACTGTGGCCGCTACGAACCAAAGCATGAACACGTGTTTCGTGACCGAGAAATCGATCCCGAAGACCGGCGGTAGGTGAATCACGGGATGTTCGAAACCGCCGTTGGTAACGTGACTGATGATCATGTCACCTACGTTGAATCCATCTTGGGCGTGCTCGGCTGTTTCCGCAGCGTGCTCCTCGGGTTGACTCATGACACCGTTTCAGTGGATCCGGTGGAGAAGAGCGAGCGGAGCCGCAGCGCTTCGATTCCGTGGAGACAGACGAAGTATGATGAGAAACTCACCGTGAATTGGACCGGATTGAGCGAGGACAGTCCAATAATCATGGTCACGTACCCACCGAACAACACCATCTTGGCGCCGAATGCCTTGATCATGAACGAGGTGAGATCGCGCGGGGCTCGCACATATATTCGCTCTATCTGGCGTATCGTGACGACGGCGACGACAAGTGGTGCGATCATCCCGAGCCAGGCTTCAAGGGCAACGGTCGGAGCCAGAAGGGTAACGACCAGACACGAACCGATACAGCCGGCGGTCATACGTGTGACAGTCTTCATTCAACGAGTCCAGACAGTTCTTGCCAGCTCGTAGAACCCGACAACGATTCCGAGGAGCAACCCGACCAGCAGGAACCAAGGGGCTGTTCCCAGCCACCGATCGACGACGAACCCGAGTCCACCCAGTAGAAGAATTGCACCTATTAGCGTGTAGCTTGCCGTTGCTGCCGGTCCCGACCGGCGAATGTTCTCTTGCATTCGCTGCAGAGATCTCGCCAGAAACAGGTCACGCTCATCGGGCATGTGAAATGAGGCCGCGGCAGGCGCTTGAGCCGTCTGAATGCTGCCCCGAAAGGTCAGCGACAGAACATCGTCTCCCGAGTCGGATCAGACAGCCCAATGATAGCAAACGGCCCTCACCCCGGCAACAGGGCTACCACACACGGAATTCATAGCAACCGGGTGTGACGAGCAGCGTGTTGCGATTCGAGAACGACAAGCTGATCGGGTGCAGCGCGCCCGCCGCTTGCAACTGAACCGTCCGGACTTTTTCACCGGTGGCGTTGTACACGTACAAGAACGGAACTGTCAAAGCGACCCAAAGGTTGCCCGATCTATCGACTTCCGCCGCTCGGACGGTTGGCGGGATGACCGGGTGCTCGCGTTTTTCCTGACGGTTGCGGACCGGCCAGCTGGTTGGCAGCGAGCCGATGATCGGATCGAGCTCCACACCTTCGATGTGCCGTTCGAATAGCAGGTTTCCGTGCTCATCGTACTTGCGAAACAGCGGCACTCCGGTCTGGAAGACGAAATAGAAGCTTCCATCAGGCAACGCAAGTGGGATGCCGCTATTTAGTGAGAGGTGCACGTGTCGGTCGTCTTCGTGACCCGTCTGGCGAAGCACGCCAAACGTATGGAACGGGTGTCCGCCGAGGCTGAACTGCGTCACCAGTCCGCCTAGATCGGGTTGGTTCATGATGATCGAGCGCCCCGTGAAGAGGAGAGTGCCCACACCGTTCAGGACCATGTTGCCGAGCCTGATCCGTGGTTCCGCTTGGCCCGGTAGTCGGAACCCAGCGATGCGAGATCCGTCGGATTCAAATATTTGGACACGCTCGCGTCCGTTCGGTGCATCAGCGACGACGAACCGACCGTCAGGGGCCATATGGAAGGTGCTGGCCCCGAGGATCCGTCCTTGCTCCGGCCCGATCTGAACAATCGGCGTCGTCGGTCCGGCCGGAGGCACTCGGTAGATCGTCTGGCCCCGGCGGTCAAACACGTAGTAGTCGCCACCGGGTCCTTGCTGACACGCCGTTGGTTCCCGGAACTGTCCGACAACATCGGGCCGGAGACTACCCGTTGAGCGAATGGTCTCGATCTGGTGGATGTCCTGGGCGAGGCTCCCGACCACGGCCAACCCGAGCAGCAGCGAGCGTGTCACGATGGTGAATCGTTCGTCGTGGCGCCGGGTGCAAGTGCCGTCATCGGTGTCCAACTGTTTCGTGCGCGGGACACTAGTACGCGGCGATTTCTCGAAGGGCTACAAGAATGTCAGAGGCCTGGGGCAGGATCTGCTCCTCAAGCACTGGGCTGTAGGCAACGGGGCAATCTAGCGCGCCCACCCGCTTCACCGGTGCATCGAGGTGCTCAAACAGGTCGCTTGCAATACGCGCCGCAATCTCGGCTCCGAAACCGCATGTTAGCTGATCTTCGTGGGCGATGACGACGCGACTCGTCGCGGTTACAGCTTTCTCGATCCCGTCCCAGTCATAGGGAGCGATCGTTCGCAAGTCGATGACCAGCGTGTCGATGCCGGCCTGCGCGGCCTGCTCGGCTGCGAGCATCGAACGTTGTACAAGCGCGCCCCACGTAATCAAGGTCACGTCCGATCCTGGGCGACGGACGTCACACCGACCAAACGGTAGCGTGTAGCTGCTGCCTGGGTAGGGAACTTTGTTGTAGGTCTGACGGTACAGATGCTTGTGCTCGAGGAACAGGACCGGGTCCTCACATCGAATCGCGGTGCGCAGTAGACCCGCCGCGTCGGCAGCGTTTGACGGGAAAGCAATACGAAGCCCCGGACAGTGCGCGAAGATGCTTTCGCCCGACTGCGAATGATAGAGGGATCCGCCCCGCAGGTAGCCACCGATCGGTGATCGGATGACTACCGGGCAGGCGAACCCGTTATTGGATCGGTAACGGAGCATTGTCAACTCGTCCCGGATCTGCATCATCGCCGGCCAGATGTAGTCGAAGAACTGGATCTCGACGACAGGCTTGAGTCCTCGAAGTGCCATCCCGATGGCGCGCCCGACGATGTTCGCCTCGGCCACCGGGGAATTGAAGACCCGCTCGGACCCGTACGCGCGCTGCAGTCCAAGCGTTGCCTTGAACACACCGCCTTTTCCCGTTACCTCCGGCAACAGTTCAGCGCGGCTGACGTCCGCAACGTCCTCGCCGAACACCACGATCCGTGGGTCGGCAGCCATCTCGTCCTTCAGGGTCCGGTTGATCGCGCTAATCATGGTGAGCGCAGCGCCCTCGGGCTCCGGCGTGGACTCGAACATCTCAGACGCCGGGTCGACATTCGGCGAATATACGTAGAAAGTGGCGGTCGCTGGATCGGGTTTTTTGGCCAAGATGGCGCGGTCAGCGGCAGTCTGGATCTCTTGGTCGATTCCGGCTTCAAGTTCGGCTAGTTCGTCTTCGGTTGCAAGTGATTCATCCATGAGCATCTTGACGCAGCGCGTCAGTGGGTCGCGAGTCGCCTCGGTATCCCGCTCTTCTTGGCTCTTGTACTGCTTCTCGTCATCAGACATAGAGTGCGAGTAGGGCCGCACGACGGTCGCCTTGACGAGGGCCGGACCGGACCGTGAACGAGCGTACGAGACTGCTTCGGTCATGGCCTGAACGCACGCGACCGGGTCAGTCCCATCAACTCGAACGATTTTCAGACCGGGGAATGATTCGAGTAAAAGTGAAATGTCTCCACCGGGTGTCTGAGCTTCTACCGGGACCGAGATGGCGTAACCGTTATCCTCAACCACGTACACGATCGGAAGGTGCGCTGAACAGGCCGTATTTAGAGATTCCCAGAACTCACCTTCGCTCGTCGATCCATCGCCGAGAGAAACACAGGTCGTTTCGTCTGGCTTGTGCGGAATGGAGTCAGACAGTCCACTAACACGTCCTACGAGTGTTCCTGCTTCTGCCGACCCGACCGCGTGCAAACATTGCGTCGTGCAAGCACTGGATGACGACACGATGTGGAGTTCTGGTGAGCTCCAGTGATTCGGCATCTGTCGACCGCTCGAACTCGGATCGTCATCTGCGCCAACCGCACTGAGCAACATGTCCAGAGCCGTGACTCCGAGAGCCAAGCACAACGCGCGGTCACGGTAATAGGGAAAGAACCAATCGTAGCCAGGACGCATCACTGTGCCAACGGCAACCTGTATGGCCTCGTGGCCTGCGCCGCTGATCTGAAAATAGCTCTGGCTTTGATTCTTGAGCTGGATTTCTTTTTCATCCAACCGGCGCGAAAGCAACATTGTGCGGTAGAACCCTTGCCAGTCTTCGCGTGAACGCCCCTCGACGATGCGGCCGACAGTCGACGTTGCATGAATCAGGGCACCATGTGTGGTCGGTGGCGCTTTCATGGTGCAAAATCCTTACGGAAAGTGGCCGAGCAAGGAACTCGAAGGTCACCTTGTGCGAAACACACAGCCGATGATTATATCATGCAGGTCTCGTCTCCTAACTCTTGCAGAACAAGATGTTACGGGCGAAGACAAGGAGAAATATCGTGTCAGAAACCAGTGTTCGACGGTGGGATGAACTGACTCTCGAACAAAGTACAGCAATGGCGTCCCGTAAGGTCATCGCGGGAGAGCGACACACCGTTGTGCAGCTGTATTTGAAGCGCTGAACGCAGGTCTCATTTCACCGCCACACGGGTGAGCAGCTCGTCTATGTGCTGCAAGGCGCGATTAGATGCATGGTTGCCGGACGTGAGCAGGTTGTGCGTGAAGATGAGGTGCTTCGCGTGCCGCCAGCGATCACGCACCAAGCGGAAGCACTGAAAGATACGTTTCAACTGGTGATCTTCAAGTCGGCGGGTCAGTGAATGCGTTGATCCCAGTTATTGTCGTTGCCGCCAGGGTACACACCGAACTTCTTTCGCAGTCGGCTCATCTTCCACCTGAGATATCGATACTTGACGTCAGCCATGATACCAAGCCGTCCGAACCCGAATCGTTGTGCGGAAACTCTGCGCAGACGCCGTAGGTAGAGATAACCGGCAATAAGTCCGCCGAGGTGCGTAATGTGCGCGATCCCGCCGCCGCGCGGTGTCGACACGAACGCGATAGCGCCCAGGATCATGACGAAGTACTTCGCTGGAACCGGGAACAGGAAAAACATCAGGATCGGCGTCTCCGGGTAATACATCGCAAACGCCACGAGTAGTCCATAGATGGCACCGGAGGCCCCGATTGTAATTGTTGCGTAGGGTTCGCCGCTGAACGAGAACGGTAGAAGCGATACGACGAGCGTTATAACTGCTGCGCCAACCCCAGTCACGAAGTAGTACCGCAGAAAGAATCGAGAGCCCCACAGTCTCTCGAGCTGAACTCCAAACATCCACAAAATCAACATGTTGATCAGGATGTGTCCGATACCACCGTGCAAGAAGAGATACGTAAATGGCTGCCAGAGCATGAACCGGGTCAAGACCAGGCGAGGCATGAACCCGAAGATTGCGCTGAACCACTCAAAGGCCGTCGGGATCAAAGCGGTGACCAGGAAGACACCGACGTTGGTCCAAATAAGGGCCTTGACCATCGGCGTCATTAAGCCCGGTCCAAACTGGCTGTATGTGGGTCCACTGTAGTATGCGCGTCGCATCATGCCCGCTTCCTTGGTTCCAGCCATCGTACCACGGACTTGGCGGATGACGATGGGTGTGCGGGTTGTTACCTCGTCCTGGTGAAGCGGCTCGTCAGATGGCTTATGGCCTGATCAAGCTCAGCTAGCCGAAGGAGCTTCGCCGCGCCGAGTAGCACGACGAGTCCTCCGCCGATGCTGCCAAATACCTGGATAAGACGGGCGATCAGCCCGGTACCTGAAACGAATTCTACGAGTTGCCCATGCGCGACCCAGACGGTGCCACCCATGAAGGCGGCTGCCAGCGCGATCCGTGATGCGGTCGTCGCAACTCGACCCAGATCAAGTCCGCCCAGTCGTCGTCGCAGTAAGAGTAAAAGCAGTGCGGCGTTGACGAGTGATGCGATTGACGTGCCGAGGGCGAGGCCACGAAATCCCATGAAACGAACAAGGATCAGGTTAAGCATGATGTTGAGTGCGACTGCGAGTACACTGATCAACATCGGCGTGAAGCTGTTCTTCAGGGCGTAGAAGCATGGGACGGCGATTCGGACGGCCGAGTAGCCTATTAGCCCCGGCGCATAGAAGCAGAGCGCTGCAGCAGTGAACGAGGTGTCGGGTGGAAGAAAGCTGCCGCGTTCAAATATGAGTTCGACGATGGGGTCAGCGAGCACAATCAGTCCAACCATGGCCGGCACATTGAGAATGAGCATCATCCGCAGTGCACTGGAAACTGTGCGCCGGATGCCGTCCAGTTGCTCCTGTGCAGCGTGCCGCGAGACGGCTGGCAGGGTGGCTGTAGCGATTGATACACCGAAGAGTCCAATCGGTAGATACATCACGCGGAACGCATAGCCGAGCCACGAGACTGCCCCAGTGCCCTCGCCCGTTGCCAGCACCATGTTGACCAATAGGTTGATCTGGACGGCAGCGCCGGCCAGCGTCCCCGGTCCGATCAAGCGCAAGATCTCCCTGAGGTCCGGATCGCCCGGGTTTAACACCGGTCGATAACGGAACCCCTCGCGATACAGGGCTGGAAGCTGAACGACGATTTGTCCGAGGCCGCCGAGTATTGCACCTACGGCAATGCCCACGATCGGCTCCATGCCGATACGACCCATAATTGGAACGAACGCGACGGCGCTGAGAATGATGCCGACGTTGAACATTGCTGGCGACAGAGCAGGCGTGAAGAATCGGTTGAGCGAATTCAGCATGCCCATTACGGCTGCCGCAACTGCGACAAGCGTGAGGAATGGCAGCAGGATCCGCGTCAACGTGACCGTGAGCTCCAGCTTGCCTGGGACGTCTGCGTAGCTCCCGGCCAGCAGCCGCGTCAGCGGCTCAGCGAAGATGATGCCGAGGAGCACGAGGATTCCGGTAACCACCACCAGGGCATTGATTAATTGGTTGCCGACCTTCCACGCCGCGGACTTACCGTCGGCTGCCAAACGTTGTGTAAATGTCGGTACAAACGCCGAGCTCATGGCGCCTTCGGCAAAAAGATCCCGCATCAAGTTGGGAATGCGGTAGGCGACATTGAATGCGTCCATCGCGTTTCCGGCGCCAAACAGGAACGCTAACAACTGGTCTCTAACCAAGCCCAGGACGCGACTCGTCAGGGTCGCTGTTCCGATGATGCCGGCGGATGTGGCAAGTCGTGTGCCCACCGCTGGTGCGGTGGGCTCGGCAGGCGCCATAACTGGCGGTCAGCGTAGCATACGGTTGTTGGGCTTGGTGCCGAGGCAACACACCGGTCGTGATTTACCGGGTTCACTTTTCACGGATGTCGGCGCGGAAGGGTAGTGGAGCGTGCGTGACCAAGACGGTTTGAACGTTTAGCGATCTCATTGATGAGCAACAAAATCGGCTGGTGAGCGAACGCTCCAGCACGAACTCGCGAGTGGCTTTCTTTCAGCGTAAGATTCTTGGGTGAGACTATCGTCAGATCACCGTCGCTATCGGACCAACAGGGTTTAGGAAGCCGGAGAACGTCTACCAGCCGTGTGCTGGTTGCGGGGTGTCCTTGAAGACATAGGATGACGATATGACGTGTGACGACTACCTTCATCAGCTTAAGGCGGTACTTTCCGGCGACCTACCGCTGTCGAATATACGGAGTCGATCGGTCCGCGCCCACGTCGGGGAGTGCCCACGTTGCGCACGTGAAGAAGAAGGCGTAAAGGCCTTGCTTGAGGTGATCGGCGGCGCCGACTTAGTGCCGGAGAATGCGTTCAAAACCGAGCGTCAGCGATTTCGCGTTGCGTCCGGTTGTCCAGGACGATCGGTTGTTCGATTCGACTCGTTGTCGACACCGATCGGTCGTGTGTTCGTCGCTGTTTCGGATCGAGGCGTATGCGACGTGACCCTCGGCGAGCAATACGAGGAGGGGTATCGCCAGTGTCTTGCAAGGCGGGTGCCGAAAGTGTTTCGAGACCGCGAGGCGACCGAACATGCTGTGGCAGAGCTCAAGGGATACTTTTCTGGCACCTGTGCCCGATTCACGGTCCCGGTCGATCTGTGCGCGGTGACGCCGTTCACGGCGCGTGTCCTTCAAATGATCAGGCACATTCCGTTTGGCAGCTTACGTAGCTACGGTGAGGTCGCGCGTCGGATCGGTGCGCCGCAGGCAAGTCGGGCGGTCGGTGGGGCTCTAAGCCGGAACCCGGTCCCGATTGTCGTGCCCTGCCATCGAGTTGTGGCTCACGACGGGCGGCTCAGTGGGTTCATCGGGGGGATCGGGGCGAAGCATGCACTGCTTCGTTTGGAGGGACACATGACCGGTCGTTGGATCCGAGGCGCCGATTGACTGACGCTTGTTAACAGGATCGCCGTTTTACGGCCTGACTGGGCGGCGAATGAAGACAGGTGACAGATCCTCTGTCGCGGTGACCGGCATCCCTGGTCTGGGCGCCACGACTGGCCGCGAATCTTCGTGGTCGCTTGGTGATGCCGCCGAGCGAGACGGGCTGGGTCGGAGGGGCTGCGGCAAGATCTCCCGAAGCTCGTCCAGATTCACTCCGCCCACGCTGTCTGCGAGATTCACGTTCATTTTCGGGATAATTCTCATTGACGCGCCCTGAACTGATGCCGCACCGTGGACCATAGCTGTGCTCGGCAGTGCCGAGGCAGACACCGACGAAACATCATGACTCGACGGCATGATCACGACGCGAGCGAACATTGACTCATTGGCAGGAGCTGTCGCGCGAGGCGCGGCGATGAACCCGGCGGCATCACGTAAGAGGATTCGTAACGCTTGGGCTTCCGGGACGTTGATCAACTGCAGTCGAACCGGAACCCGAACAAACTCGTCGACGTCGATGAACTGCGTGTTACCGACGATAGTCCATTCTTTGAGGATGGCCCGCAATGTGACGTCATGCGCCGTCAGCGTGACGCGCCCGCTTAAGAAAGCTACCTCGATGCCGTCGGATCCGTCACCGGGGCGGACGGATCCAAGTGTCATCAACGTAACGATGAGTGCCCAGGCCCGAAACGATATCGACACCGTTTGAGTATATGCCAGAGCCCGTGTTCTGGAAGTCTGGGTTAGGTCGCGAAGCGAAAGTTGATGACATCCCCGTCCTGTATGGTGTACTCCTTGCCTTCGAGCCGTACCTCTCCGTGGTCTCGGCACGCCCTAAGCGAGCCGTGGGTGATCAGATTTGTGAACCCGACGACTTCCGCCCGTATAAAGCCACGCTCGATATCGGAGTGAATTTCTCCGGCGGCTTGTTGCGCCACGGTGCCACGGGGTATTGACCACGCGCGGCACTCGTCCGGTCCTACCGTAAAAAAGGAGATGTAGCCGAGTAACTCGTAGGTGGCCCGGATGATTCGGGTAAGCCCTGGTTCGTCGAGCCCGAGGTCAGCCAAAAAGACGTCAGCATCATCGGGTTCTAGCTCGGCAATCTCCAATTCGATCTTGGCGCAAACCGCAACACACTGGGTATTCGGCTGAGTGAGTATCTCGGCGAGCGCCCCGACCTCGTCGTTTGCTGACTGGACCTTGGTCTCGTCGACGTTGATAAGGAGGAGGAGTGACTTCGCCGAGAGAAACTGGAATCCACGCAGCAGCTTCACCGCTGTTGGATCCAGATGCAGCTCCCGGAGTGGTAGGCCGGCCTCGAGGTGACGCTGGCAGGTCTGCAGCACTGCGGCTTCATCTTGGAGTTCGGCCTTGGCGCCCTTTCGGCTGTCGCGCTCGAGTCGTTCGAGACGTTTCTCGGTGACGGCTAGGTCGGCAAGGATTAGTTCATCCTCGACCGTGCGAACATCTCGGGCGGGGTTGATGGTTGTTTGGACGTGGGGAATATTGTGGGCTTTGAACGCGCGTACAACGTGAAGCAACGCGTTCGCATCGCGATACGCTGTAAGGTCGAGTAACGATCGCGCTTGGGGTGCACCGACGATGTCGGCAAACGTGACGGTCGCTGGTACGTGCTTCTTGGGATTGTAGAGCGCCGTCAATCGGTCAAGACGCTCGTCGGGAACAATCGCGACACCAATCTCCGGATCAGTACGTCCGAACTTGGTCCCGCCGCCCGCTCTGCTGCGAGTCAACAGCTGAAACAAGGTGGTCTTGCCGGTTGACGGAAGTCCGATGAGTCCAGCGCGCAACATTTGGGGCGCCAATCCTACCGTACAGTCCGAAACGGTGGATTTTTCCGTTGACAACGATTGCGCGCGACGCCTACGATTGCGTGGACTGCTGTGGTTTAAAGTGGAGTAAAATGGTGCTTCGGGGCAATATTTCCGCCACGATTGATGACAAGGGAAGGCTGAAGATTCCTACTGCCTTCCGGACGCTGATCGAGGAAAAGTACGGATCGTCGCTATTCGTTACAAGCATCAGTGGCGAGTCGATCCGCATCTACCCTATGCCTGTGTGGGTTCGAATCGAGAAACGCCTTGCCAAGGTACCTTCGACCCACCCATCACGCAAGCGTTTCTTCGATCGGGTCAACTTCTTTGGCCAGCCTGCCGAGTTTGACAAGCAGGGTCGGGTCTCTGTGCATAGCCGGGTCCGTGAGGCGGCCGGCATGGTCGGCGAAGTGGACGTGTTTGGCCAATACGATCATCTTGAGATCTGGAACCACAAGCGGTTCGTCGAAGGCCTCAAGCGTGACCCTTACACCGACGAGGACGCCCGGGCACTGTCGGAGTTTGGAATCTGAGCGTGTCCAGACCTTCAAGTGTCCCCGGCGTCCACGAACCCGTGATGATGGCTGAGGTCGTGGAGTACCTCAGCCCGAGTGCGAAGGGCATCTTTCTGGACTGCACTGCTGGTGGTGGCGGTCACAGTCGGGCGCTGCTCGAAGCGGGAGCGGGACGAGTGTTGGGTCTCGATCGCGACGCCGAGGCACTGCCGATTGCTGAGGCCACCCTGTCGGGCTGGTCCGATCGTATAGAGCTCGTGCACGCCAATTTTTGCGAAGTCGAGACCGTGCTCGACGTTCGAGGGATATCCACCGTTGAGGGTGCCGTTGCCGATCTGGGCATGTCCACTCTTCAACTCGAAACCCCGGGACGCGGCTTCAGTTTCCGCCGTGAAGGGCCACTTGACATGCGGATGGACCGGTCGAAGGGGCCGACGGCAGCGGAGTTACTGCGCGATGTCTCAGAACAGAGTCTCGCCAACCTCATCTTCCAGTACGGTGAAGAACGTTACTCCCGTCGCATCGCCCGAGCAATCGTCGACAGACGGGCTCTGCGTCCGATCGTGACGACTGGTGAGCTCGCGACCATCGTGCGCCGAGTGGTGCCCAGCCGTGGCCGACCGCGTATTGATTCTTCGACGCGGACCTTTCAGGCGGTCAGGATCTGGGTCAACCAAGAGCTCGAACACCTGGATCGCTTTCTTCGGTCTGTTTGCCGACGACTTCAGACAGGTGCCCGCTTCGCCGTTATTACGTTCCACTCGCTTGAGGATCGAATCGTCAAGACCGTCTTCCGTGAGTTAGGCAGTCAGCCCGGCCGTTCCGTCCGGTTGCTGACCAAACGTCCCACCCGCCCAACCTGGGACGAGGTTGCGCGGAACCCACGCGCCCGAAGTGCGAAGCTCAGGGCAGCGGAGCGATTGGCGTAAGGGGATCGGAGGAATGAGAGATTTTGAGCGTGCCATCAAGAAAGACATTCGCAACAACCAGATCGTGCGGGAAGTCGACCTGGCGGGTCAGCGAGAACTGTGGCGGTCGGTCGGTGTCGGGGTCTTCTTGGTGGTTGTCGCGCTGTTGTTCTCGGCGTGGCAGCACGCCGAGCTGATTAGGCACGGGTATCAAATCGAGGAGATGCAGAACAAGCGCGCGCATCAACTCGAGATCAACCGCCACCTGCGTCTGGAAATCGAGACCCTGCGATCACCCAAGCGGATCGAACGTATTGCGACCGAACAGTTGAACCTGGTCGAACCCACGAGCGAAGACGCGGTTGTCATCGAACGCCTCGTACCGGCCGAACCAGACTCGGAACTCATGGTTGCCCGCACCGGAGATGCTCGTGTCATTCCTGAAGACGTGGACGTTCAGCCGTAGGGGACTGGGGCGGCGGCGGGCACCACGGAGGTGGCGCCAGGTCGTCCGCGGTCGACTCGGCGTCGTTGGGTTGGTCTTTGCCCTGTGGATGGTGGGTATTGAATGGCGCCTGGTCTACTTGCAGGTCTTCAGTTACGACGAGTTGGCTGCAAAAGCCGAGAGCCAGCAAAATCGCAGCATTAAGACGCACTCGAAACGTGGGGAGATCCTCGATCGAAACGGGCGAGTCCTAGCCTACAGCGTTGACGGTGATGCCATTTATGCCGTTCCCGACGATATCGATGACGCAGGCGAGACCGTGGCGAAGCTCTGCACCGTCATGGCGTGTTCCAGTAACAAGCAGGCCGACCTGGAGGCACGGCTTGGTGGATCGGGCCAGTTCAAGTACGTGTTGCGCCAAGTGCCGCCCGACGTTGCCCATCGGGTATCCGAACTGGACCTCACGGGCATAGGTTTCGTGCCCGAGAACCGGCGCTATTACCCGAACGGGGAGCTGGCGGCCCATGTCGTCGGATACGTCGGTCTCGATAATCAAGGTCTGGCCGGGATCGAATCAACATACGACGCCGACATCACCGGGCGCCCAGGTCGGATTCTTGTACAGATTGATTCCAGGCGCCGAGCATTTAGCCGTTTGGAGCGCCCTCCTACGACTGGGGCCACCGTCGAGCTGACGATCGACACGTTTCTGCAGCACGTTGCAGAGCGTGAACTCGAGGCGGGAGTTCACGAGCACCGAGCTGACGCTGGGACACTTGTTGTTCTAGACCCGTACTCGGGCGAAATACTGGCCATGGCCAACTGGCCAACTTTCAACCCAAATGTGCTTTCGGATTTCGACGAGACCACGCGTCGAAATCGTGCCGTCCAGGATATCTATGAGCCGGGATCGACGTTCAAGCTCGTGACGGCATCAGCCGCGCTTGATGAGCATGTCTTCACACGAGATCAAATGTTCGACGTTACCTCTGGATCCATCCGGATCGGCCGGAAGCTCCATCACGACATATCGGTTTCCGACCGACCGCTCTCGTTCGACGATGTCATCGTTAAATCCAGCAACGTTGGTGCTATAAAGATCGGCCTTGAGCTTGACCCGGAGCGCTTGCTCCGTTATATCCGCCGGTTCGGTTTTGGTGAGGCGCTCGCGCGTGATCTAGCCGGTCAGCAGCGCGGTCTGGTTCCGTCGCTCGAGGTGCTTGCGCGAAAAAGTGGAAGGGCATCGGTGTCGATGGGATACGCGGTGAGTGTGACCGCCCTCCAGATGGCGACTGCGGTGAGTGCAGTCGCCAACGGGGGTTTGCTGGTCGAACCACGACTTGTGGGTGCGGTCATACGCAACGGTATAAGGGTAGAGATTCCAACTCGCACTATTCGCCGTTCGATCAGCGAAGCGACGGCAGCGGACCTCACGGAGATCATGGAAGGTGTCGTGGAGCGTGGCACGGCGCGGCAGGCTCAGGTAACCGGCTACCGCGTCGCGGGAAAGACCGGGACGACCGAGAAGCTCGTGAACAAGGTCTACTCCAATAGTGACCACTATGCGTCGTTCGTTGGGTTCGTGCCCGCACGAAGACCCGAGTTCACGGTCCTCGTTATGATCGACACGCCCCGTCGTGGGAAGTACACCGGCGGTTCGGTGGCGGCTCCTATCTTCCGTCGCTTCGCCGCTGCAGCGCTGCGATACAGGGCCGTGTCGCCGACGATCAATCCACCGCCGCCCGTATTTCTTCACGCCCGGATAAACGTGCCGCCCACCGAGCTTACGTTAGCCATCCAGAGTATCCCGTCGATCGAAGCGAAGGTCGAGGTCCCCGCCGACGGTCTCATGCCAGACGTCCGCGGTATGAGCGTGCGTCAGGCATTGAGGATCCTTACTACGTTGGAGTTGGCAGTCCAGCTTGATGGCACGGGCTTCGTGTCGCAACACGATCCACCGCCAGGCCATGTGGTCGAGCGTGGCTCGACCGTGACACTGAGCATGAGTCGTCGTGGCGGTGGTCAGCCCGAGGGTCGCCAGTGAGCACTTTGCTTGAGCCGCTGTTCGAGCGAGCTGGGATCGTTGGATCAACGGGCTTTGAAATGGGCGCCTCGGTTTTAGTTTCTGGCGTGGCGTGCGATTCCAGAACTGTTAAGGGTGGCGAGGTCTTCGTCGCAGTCAAGGGTGCGAACATGGACGGTGGTGACTTTGCCGACGACGCGCGAAGGCGTGGAGCTGCGGCGGTCGTGGCCCAGGATGCTCCGCCAGCCGACTGGTCGCTTCCCTGGCTTCGAGTAGACGATGCTCGAGTGGCGCTTGCACGTCTGGCAGCGGCGTACTATGCCGACCCAAGTCACGAGCTTCTCGTCGTTGGCACGACCGGGACAAATGGTAAGACGACGACGACGTACCTGATCGAAGCTATCTTGAGGGAGGCCGGGATCCCGTGTGGGCGGATTAGCTCCGTCTCGTATCGTATCCGAGACGACGTACACGAAGCCGACCGTACCACCCCTGAGGCGCCGGACCTCCAACGCATGATGCGCGCTATGGTGGATTCCGGAAGCCGTGGTTGTGTGTTGGAGGTTTCATCCCACGCGCTTGAGCTGCGACGAACCGAGTGCGTCGAGTTCGACGCAGCGGTGTTCACGAATCTGACGCGGGATCATCTCGATTTTCACGGTGACATGGCGCATTACTTTGCCGCTAAGCGACGGCTGTTCGACACGCTCGACTCAAGAGCACCGGCGGTCATTAATATCGACGACGAGTTTGGCCGGAAGCTAGCATCTTCGGTTCCGAAGCCGGTGACCTATGCGCTCGATGCGAAAGCTGACGTGCACCCCGACAGGGTCGAGCTTTCAGTCGGCGGAATGGTCCTCGACATTAGAACGCCCCGCGGAGCGTTGACTCTCAATTCCCGACTGTTGGGGCGTAACAACGCGTGCAACGTGGTGGCGGCGGCGGCGGTTGGCGCAGCGCTGGCGCTGCCGTTTCGTGCGATTGAGCGTGGCCTCGCCTCGGTGGACCGCGTGCCTGGCCGAATGGAGATTGTCTCCGATGTCTCGGACGACGTTCTGGTGCTCGTGGACTTCGCGCACACTGACGACGCGTTGAAGGGACTACTCGAAACGGTCCGTCCGCTGGCATCGGGACGGCTGATCACCGTGTTTGCTTGCGGGGGGGACCGGGACCGGACCAAGCGGCCGCTCATGGGTACCGTCGCGGGTCGACTGAGCGACTTGGTCATCGTGACCTCAGACAATCCCCGTTCAGAAGACCCAGGGGAGATCGCGCGTGAGATTGAGCGTGGGTTGGTATCGGGTGACTCAGAGTGGCTGACCGTGCTCGACCGAGCCGAGGCAATTACCTTCGCCGTTCGAGAAGCCCGGCCAGGTGATCTGGTTGTCGTGGCAGGCAAAGGACACGAACGATATCAGTCCGTCGGTGGCCAGATGCTGCCATTCGAGGATGCGGCTGTGGCGCGGCAAGCGTTGACGCTACGTCGCACTGGATCGCGAGTGGGATGAGTGGATAGGTCAACGCACAGGTTGGTCGTGCTACGGGCCGACGTCGTAGCTGCGGCGGCCGAGGGACGGCTCGCTACGGGGTGTTCGGACGTCAAGGTGACAGGGGTGTCTATTGACAGTCGTCAAATCATGCCCGGGGACCTCTTTATCGCAATTCGAGGGTACCGGTTCGACGGGCATCGGTTTGCCGACGAGGCGGTGCGGAACGGAGCGGTCGGCCTGGTAGTTAGCGACCTAACAGCCGTGCCGATGCAAGCCGTGAAGACGGGAAATCTATTCGTGGTTGTAGTTAATGAAACGGTCCGTGCGCTCCAACTCCTAGGGCAGTACGTGCGGCGCGAATCTGGTGCTCGAGTGGTTGCCATCACTGGCAGCGTCGGAAAGACGACCACCAAGGAGCTGATCGCTGCGGTCCTGTCGCTACGATCCGACGTTTTCTGGAATCAAGGTAACCTCAACAACCACATTGGCTTGCCGCTGTCACTGCTTGAGCTGCGTCGCTGCCCTGACATTGCCGTGGTTGAGCTAGGCATGAACCACGCCGGCGAGATACGGACCCTGGTCGAACTCGCCGAACCAGACGTTCGGGTCTGGACCAATGTTGCGGAGGTACATTCGGAGTTCTTCGCGTCGCTGGAGGCCATTGCCGATGCGAAAGCAGAGATCTTGGAATTGTCGAACGCCGACACCGAGCTCGTCGCGAACGCGGGGGATAGCCGCGTCATGGAACGCATCACCGGGTTTCCAGGACGGGTCACGACGTTTGGCATCGACACCAAAGCCGATGTGTCGGCGAACAATCTGGAGTATCTAGGTCTGGATGGGATGGCGGCGACCGTGCACACATCAGCCGGATCTCGTTCAATGCGGACGCCGCTCTTGGGCGAGGGCAACGTGGCTAATGTTCTCGCGGCAGTCGCCGTGGCACTTCGATGTCAGGTGCCGCTCGAGAACGTCTTGTCTCGGGTGGCGATGTTCGTGGCTCACTCCCGGCGTGGAAAAGTGCTTCGACTTGGGCGTATTACCGTCGTCGATGACTCTTACAATTCCAGTCCGATCGCACTGGAGCGCGCGCTAGTAGCAGTGAGTCGAAGCTCCGCCGCCTCACGACGGGTAGCCATCGTTGGAGAGATGCTCGAATTGGGAAGCCGGTCCGAGGCGCTACATCGGCGGTGTGGTCAGGCGGTTGCCGATGCTGGCTTCGAGGTCCTGATCGCGGTTGGGGGGGCACCCGTGCATGCCTTGGCTGCCAGTGCCATCGCGGCCGGGGTTCCGCTGGCTTCTGTGTCGACGTTCGCGACGAGCGAGGAAGCGGCCGATGAGGTTGACGCGGTTGTCCGTGATGGTGACGTGGTGCTCGTTAAAGGGTCTAGGGGTATTCGAACTGATCGTATCGTCGACCGGCTCAAAGCAGGTCACTGTTGATGCTGTATTACCTGTTGTATCCGCTGCATACGCAGGTGCCAATCCTGCACGTGACGCAGTACATCACGTTTCGAACCGCGGCAGCGAGTATCACCGCGTTTCTCTTCTCAATCGTGTTGGGTCCATGGGTGATCCGGTCGCTTCGAAGGCTACAGATCAAACAAGTCGTTCGCCACGATGGTCCCGAAACGCACGGTTCTAAGGCGGGGACGCCGACCATGGGCGGCCTGCTGATCCTAGGAGCTGCCATCATACCGACTTTGCTCTGGGTCGACTTACGCAACTCCTATGTCTGGGTAGCGGTCTTGTCGACGATGGCGTTTGCCGCGATCGGGTTTACCGATGACTACCTCAAGGTCGTCCACCGGTCGCATCACGGTCTTCGTCCGTTGTTTAAATTCATCGCACAGTGCTTGGTGGCGCTCGTCGTTGGCATGGCACTGCTCGTTTTGAGCGAACAGGGGCTCTACAACACCCAGTTGATCGTCCCCTTCTTCAAGGGGTTTATGCCCGATCTGGGCTGGTACTACGTGCCGTTTACCGTGCTGGTTCTCGTCGGCTCGTCAAACGCCGTCAATCTAACCGACGGGCTCGACGGCTTGGCTATCAGCGTCTTCACGGTTTCGGCTGTCGCTTTTACTGCGCTTGCTTACATCAGCGGGCACGCGGTCTTCGCGGCGTACTTACTGCTCGTACGCTTTTCACCCGCGGGCGAGTTGACGATCTTCTGTGGTTCGTTGGTTGGTGCTGGCCTTGGTTTTCTCTGGTACAACTCGTATCCCGCCGACGTCTTCATGGGGGATGTTGGCTCTCTCGGCCTAGGTGGAGCGCTTGGGACCGTCGCGCTTCTCATTAAGCAAGAGTTACTCCTCCCCATTATCGGCGCGATATTCGTAATCGAGGCGCTTTCCGTGATCATTCAGGTCGTCTCGTTCAATCTGACTGGGAAGCGACTCTTTAAGATGGCACCGCTACATCATCACTGCGAGTTGATCGGGTGGAGTGAACCCAAGGTGATCAGTCGATTCTTGATTATCGCCATCTTCTTTGCATTGTTCAGTCTGACGACGCTGAAGCTGCGGTGAAACGATAGGATGGCGATGAGCGAGTTCTCGGTTGACGACACCCGCGTAGTCGTTGTCGGCGCCGCTCGAAGTGGCGTGGCGGCGGCTGAGCTGCTGGCGCGACGGGGCGCTCACGTCGTGCTCAGTGACGTGCGCGATGCGATCGGGGAAGCCGGTCGACTGAGCTCCCTAGGCGTCACATTTGAGCTTGGTGGGCACCGCTCGGAAACGTTCGCTAATGCGGAATTAATCGTGCTGAGTCCTGGCGTGTCGCCACGGCTGCCTGCGATTGCGCGTGCGCGGGACGCGGGTATTCCGGTTATCAGCGAGGTCGAGCTTGCCGCTCGGTGGCTACGGGGACGACTTGTCGCCGTCACGGGAACAAAGGGTAAGTCGACAACGACGGTGCTGGCCGGGCGAGTGTTGGAAGCCGACGGACAGCGTGCGCTCGTGGGCGGCAACGTCGGAACCGCGCTCAGTTGCCAGGTGGAGGCGTCGTCGCCTGACGTGATTCATGTGGTCGAAACCAGTAGCTTTCAGCTTGAGCTGACGGAAACATTTCGACCCTGGATCTCGGTGTTCCTCAACCTATCACCAGACCACTTGGACCGACACGCCAGCTTTGCTGAGTACGCGGAGGCTAAGGCACGTATCTTCGCCAATCAGACGAGCGCCGATACCATGGTGATCAATGCTGATGATCCGCAGGTGCTCGAGCTCGCGCGGCGCGGCCGGGCTCGGCAGCTGCCGTATGCAGTTGAGGATTCAAGCTCAGAGGGGATCGCGATCGAGCGCGAGATGATCGTGCAGCGATCGGCTTCGGGCTGTCGGGCCTTGTTTCCGGTGTCGTCGGTTGCGCTCCTGGGGCGGCACCTGCTAAGTGACGTGCTGGCCGCAGCAGCAGTTGGGGTCGTTGCCGGGGTTGCTCCCAATGCGATGCAACGTGCGGTGGAGTCATTCCGCGGGCTCGAACACACCCTAGAGGAGGTGTGCGAGATAGCCGGAGTGCGGTTCATTAACGACTCGAAGGCCACCAATGTCGCCGCGGCACGTGCGGCAATTGAATGCTTCGATTTCGGGACCGTCGTCATCATGGGTGGGCAGTTCAAAGGCGGAGACCTTAGTGCGATTGCGGCCGTGCTGCGCCCTAGGGTCGACGCCGTGGTTACGGTCGGAGAAGCTCAAGCGCGACTTCGGGAGGCGCTGGGCCTCGTGGTTCCGTTGTACGAGGTCGACACGATGAAAGACGCCGTGCGCCAGGCCTTTGCCAAGGCACGGCCGGGAGGGACGGTATTGCTGTCACCCGCGTGTGCCAGCTTCGACATGTTCTCGAGTTACGTGGAACGCGGAGAGATGTTCAAGGCCGAGGTTGAGCGTCTGGCCATGGAGCATACGATGGGGTGAGCGATTTGCAGTCATCAGCTGGGTTGCTGCGGTGAAGAGCTAGCCGCTGGGAACGCAGGCTACCCCGGCCTGCGAGGCTCGTGTTTTTGCCCTAAGTTCAGCTGATGACTGCAAATCGTTCACCCCGAGCCGCCTGACTGCAAGGCGCGGCTACGAGGAACGCCGAGTATGGCGCGAAAGCTCAAATCCGACAAGCTACTCTTTTTATCGGCCCTCCTATTGGTCGGCTGTAGTGTCGTGATGGTCTACAGCGCGTCCGCGGTCATTGCTATGGAGGAATATTCGCAGCCCTATTTCTTCCTATTCAAGCAAGTGACGTGGGTCGTTCTAGGACTATGCCTACTGCTGATGGCCATGCGCGTCAACTATCAGCACCTAAGGCAACCGGTCGTGATCTGGACCGCGCTTGGCACCTCAATTTTGGCGCTGATAGCGGTGCTCGTCATCGGTCCGGAGATCAACGGAACCAGGCGGTGGTTTGCCGTCGGTGGAGTTGGGGTACAACCCTCCGAATTCGCGAAGCTGGCGGTCATTCTCTTCACCGCGGCGATTCTCGACCGTCGTATGCACCGAATCAACGAAGTTTCGTATTCGCTCTTTCCGGTTGCCGTGGTAGCAGGATTCGTGGCTGGACTCATCATGCTTGAGCCTGACTTTGGCACGGCTGCAACGATCCTCATGATTGTGGGGGTAATGGTTTTTACGGCCGGACTCAGCTATCGCTACCTTGTTAGTTCGATGCTCGCCATGATGCCGATCCTCTATTTTGTGCTGGCCAGCGCACCTTATCGACGGCAGCGACTCCTATCGTTCTTGGATCCCTGGCACGACCCGCTGGATTCGGGCTTTCAGGTCATCCAGTCGTTAATCGCGGTCGGCACGGGAGGCGTATTTGGACAGGGCGTCATGGGGGGCGTTCAAAAGCTCTTTTTCTTGCCAGAGCCGTTCACGGATTTCATTTATGCCGTGATCGCCGAAGAGACGGGACTGGTTGGCGCAACGCTTATTCTCTTCTGCTTCGGCGCGATCGCGTGGCGTGGGTTTCGGGTGGCGGCCCTGGCCCCCGACCGGTTCGGCGCCATCCTGGCTGTTGGGTTGACGACACTGCTGATCCTCCAGGCATTCTTGAACATTAGCGTTGTGTTGAGCCTGGTCCCAACGAAAGGAACACCTCTTCCGTTCGTGAGTCATGGCGGTTCTTCCATGTTGGCGAGCCTGCTTGCGATGGGTGTGCTGTTGAATATCTCACAGCACACGTCGGCGGAGGCATGACAGCGCGGGACGTGAGGGGCGGCGGCGGAACGGGAAACTGTGACGGCAACAGACGTGTCCAAGTGTGTGATGTTCGCCGGCGGCGGAACGGGAGGGCATCTCTTCCCGGGAGTTGCGGTCGCACGCGAGGTGTTGCGGCGCGACTCCCGTGCTCAGGTGGTGTTCGTCGGGACCGGTCGACCGATCGAAGTTCGGGTGCTTTCGGCCGAAGGCCTCTGCCTCGAACGTATTCGTGCCGTTGGGTTGTTTGGTCGTTCCGTGACTGCGAAGCTCACCGGGCTGGTGACACTGTTTCTTGGGTTCGTCGATGCGGCACTGCTGCTTCGGCGATATCAGCCCCACCTGGTCGTAGGACTCGGCGGATACAGTTCCGGTGCTCTGGTCTTGATGGCTGTGCTCAGAGGTGTTCCCACACTCCTGCTCGAGCAGAACGTGGTCCCGGGGTTCACCAATCAGCTACTTGGTCGGGTTGTGCGCGCCGCCGCGGTGACATACGAGGGAACGCTACCCCATTTCGGCGGCCGCGGTTTCGTCACAGGAAATCCGGTTCGCGCTGGGTTCTTCGAAGTGGATGCAGCCCGGCGTGTACTGAACGAGGCACACATCCTGGTGCTTGGAGGTTCGCAGGGAGCGCACGCGATCAACATGGCGATGGCAGACGCCGCAGCGCGACTCGTTACTGCTGCTTGTCCCGTTCGCGTTACGCACCAGTCGGGGCACAACGACCTTGAAATACTGCGGAAAGCCTATCTGGCGGCTGGACTTCGGGCGAGGGTGGAGCCGTTTCTCGACGCCATGGAACAGGAGATGGCGGATGCGGACATCGTGGTCTGCCGCGCTGGTGCGACAACTCTCGCCGAACTCGCAGCCGCGGGTCGGCCAGCGATTCTGGTGCCCTATCCGCACGCGGTCAACGACCACCAGCGGCGCAATGCCCAGGTGGCCGATCAAGCGGGAGCAGCGGAGGTGATCGATCCGGTCGACCTCACGGGCGCGGTAGTCGCGGAGCGATTACTGGCGCTAATTGGAGACGACCAGCGTCGAGTGCGGGAAGCAACGGCCAGCCGTCGACTTGGGACCCCAGGTGCTGTCGCCGCGATCGTTAACCGGATGGAAGATTTACTTCGACGACATTGAGTCAACGAGCCGTTATTCGAATCGACTAAAGTGTGCCCGAACAACGGAAGCGGATGCATTTTGTAGGAATCGGTGGCATCGGTATGAGTGGCATCGCCGAGGTGCTGGTCAATCTTGGACACGTCGTCAGTGGATCAGATTTGGTGAGGTCTCCAGTTACCGATCGCTTAAGTCGTCTTGGCGTTCGCGTCGAGCATGGCCACGATGCCCGTCACGTGGGTGACGCCGAGCTCATTGTCGTGTCCACCGCCGTTCCGGTGGACAACCCCGAGCGCGTAGTGGCGCATGAGCGTGGCATTCCGGTCGTGACCCGCGGCGCGATGTTGGCGGAACTGACTCGGAACAAACGCACGGTGGCGGTGGTTGGCTCGCACGGCAAGACGACGACAGCGGCAATGACGTCGCTGATACTACAGTTGGCTGGACTTGATCCAACCACGATTATCGGTGGGCGGTTGCCTCAGTTCGGTAGCAGCGCTCGACTGGGCAAAGGACGGTTCATGGTTGTCGAAGCCGACGAGAGTGATCGCTCGTTCCTCGAGCTGGCGCCCGAGATCGCTGTTCTCACGAACCTCGATGATGAGCACGTTGACGCGTACGGTGGGATGGCTCAGCTTGAGGCCTCGTTTCGTGAATTCTCAACCCGCGTGGCGCCAGCAGGCTGCGTCGTTGCATGTTGCGACGATCCGGGACTCCGGCACGTTGTCGACGGGCTGAGTGGCCGAGTCGTGACATACGCGATTGATTCCGAGACCGCCGATGTTCGGGCTCACACGGTGTCCCTGGAGCCGTCCGGGTCACGGTTTGAGGTCGCGGTGTCCGGAACGACGGTTCAAGGTAGTTTCGACTTAGTTGTTCCAGGTCGCCACAACGTGCTGAACGCACTGGCTGCGGTCGGCGTTGGACTTGAGCTCGATGTTCCACTCGCGACCATCCGCCAGGCGTTGGTCAGTTTCACCGGCGCCGACCGTCGCTTCCAGGTGTGTGGGGAGCAGGACGGTATCGTCGTTATTGACGACTATGCGCATCATCCGACGGAGATCGCGGCAGTCCTGGCAACGGCACGACTGCAGACAACGGGCCGACTACGTGTCGTTTTCCAGCCTCACCGTTATACGCGAACGTTGCGGCTACTCGACCGTCTCGCACATGCCCTCGTCTCGGCCGACGAACTAATTCTCACCGACGTGTATGCCGCGAGCGAGACACCGATTCCAGGGGCGACGGCAGATGCACTAGCGGCGACGATCGCGAAGCTGTCGACGATTCCCGTTCGTCACGTTACCTCCCTGGACGAGGCAGTCGCGGTTGTGGCTCGCGATTCCCGCCGAGGCGATGTTGTATTGACCCTAGGCGCGGGGTCGATCGGGCAGATTCCTAGGAGTCTGCTCGACGCGATTCGGGTGCGTCACGAGGGAACAGTCTGATGGCGGTTCAGACGCGGACTGACAAGCGTTTCCGCCGGCTTCATGTGAGGCCCACCCGCCGCCGCCGGTCCTTAACCGCCAGCCGCTGGATCGCTGGCCATATTCCGCTCATCTCGGTTGCCATTGTTGGAGTTTGGCTCGCGCCGGGTCTTTTCATGACGGCACCGTACCTTCAAATTGACACGATTTCCGTCCAAGGCAACCAACGAATATCGAACGGTGAAGTATTAGCCCTGGTCGGCGAGCTGCACGGGCAAAACATCTTGATGGCTGATCTTCACCTGTATCGAGATCGTCTGGCGACGGCCGGGTGGGTCAGGGCGGTTGCCCTTCGGCGTGTTCTACCGTCGATCGTCGAGATCATCATAGAGGAGCGCGAGCCGTCTGGGCTTGCACGTTTTGGACATCAGCTCTATGTGATCGACGAAACAGGAATTGTCATTGCTCCGCATGGACTCGGGTCTGTGGACATCGACCTCCCGATCGTCACGGGCCTTTCGGGTGCCGAAGGTGTCGAGGACGATGGGCGGGTGAAGCTGGCGACGCGGGTTCTGGACGCACTTCGCTTTGATCCGGCGATCGCTGCGGAGGTGTCCGAGATCAATGTGTGGGATCCGTACGACGCCGTCATTCTCTTCAACGATGATCGTACGCTGGTTCGTATTGGTAGCGATCGGTTCGTCGAGCGCGTGCGAGAGTATCGAGAGCTTGCTCCTACGCTTCGTACACACGTCCCCGACATTGACTACGTGGACATGCGTTTCGAAGGGCGCGTCGTGATCGGCCCGAGAAGCGACGGAGGTGGACCAGAATCGATGGTGGCGTCGAGCCACGGGTCTGGCACGGTGAGTATCCAGCGATGAAAGGTATCGAATTCAGGAGGGAGCGTGGTGCGTAGGGAGCAGTACGTGGTTGGTCTTGACGTCGGCACCTCGAAGATTGCCGCCATCGTCGGTGAGGCCAAGGCCGACGGTGACAGCATCGACATCGTCGGAATCGGTCTCGCCGAGGCCCATGGCATCCGACGGGGCGTCGTGGTTAATCTTGAGGTCGCGGTTGAATCGATCAAGAAGGCGATCGAAGAGGCCGAGCTTACCGCCGGGGTGGAAATCGACGCTGTTCACTTAGGCCTATCAGGCACGCACGTCAAGGCCTTCAACAGTCGCGGGGTGGTGGCCGTGGCCGGCAAGAATCGGGAGATTACCCGCGAGGACGTGCGTCGCGCAATCGATGCTGCCAAAGCGGTCGCGTTACCAAACGGTCGAGAGATTGTCCACGTGCTTCCCCAGGATTTCGTTATTGACGAGCAGGACGGCATCGGCGCACCGATTGGGATGACTGGGGCGCGTCTTGAGGTCAACGTGCACGTTGTCATCGGGAGTGTCTCGACGACCCAGAATATCGTGGCCTGCGTCAACCGGTCCGGAGTGGCGGTGTTGGATACGGTGCTCGAACAGTTAGCGGCGGCTGAGTCAGTGCTGACCCAGGACGAGAAAGAGCTCGGTGTGGCGATTGTTGACATCGGCGGGGGCACGACGGACTACGCAATTTTCGAGAAAGGAAGCCTCTGGCATACCGGTGTCGTCGAGCTGGGTGGTGACCACTTCACCAACGATATCGCAGTTGGGCTTCGTACACCGATTCGTGAGGCGGAGAAGACCAAGCGGCGCTCCGGGTGCGCCCTGACCTCAATGGTCGACGACGAGGAAACGATCGAAGTCGCGAGCGTTGGAGGGCGACAACCGCGGATCATGTCGAGGCGGCTCCTGTCCGAAGTGTTGCAGCCACGCGCGGAAGAAATCTTTCACCAGCTGTGGGATGAAGTGCGCCGAGCCGGATACGAGCGGTCCCTCAACTCAGGCATTGTGTTGACTGGAGGCGGATCGATCTTGGAGGGAATCCCAGAAATTGCCGACCAGATCTTCGACTTACCAATCCGCCGCGCGTGCCCGCTGACGGTGGGCGGGTTGACCGACCACGTGAACAACCCCGTATTCGCCACGGCCGTGGGTTTGGTGATCTATACACACCGCAATCAGTTGATTGAGCACGAGCGGTCGATAGGCGTCGGTCCTATCAGCCGCGTGACCGATCGATTGCGCGGTTTGTTTAAAGAGTTCTTATAGGCCTGAGGAGGATCGAGTTATGACCAAGCCCCGATATATCCATCCCGAGCCTGGCCGAGTCAGCGACTCGGACCTACGCTTAACCTTGGACCATGACCTTAAACCTGGCGCGCGGATCAAAGTTATCGGCGTAGGTGGAGGTGGAAGCAACGCGGTGGACCGGATGGTCGATGCAGGTCTCCAGTCCATCGACTTCATCGTTGTCAACACTGACGCACAAGCGCTGGCTCAAAGCCGGGCTCCAGTCCGGTTGCAGATTGGTGCCAAGTTAACCAATGGGCTCGGTGCAGGTACCGATCCGAACATTGGTCGTCAGGCTGCCCTCGAGGACACCGAACAGCTTATTGGAGCGTTGGACGGCGCCGACATGGTCTTCGTGACGAGCGGCCTTGGGGGAGGAACGGGTACTGGCGCCGCGCCGGTCATCGCAAATCTAGCCAGCGAGCTCGGTGCACTGACGGTCGCGGTCGTCACGAAGCCGTTTAACTTCGAAGGGCGCCGAAGGGCGCGCCAGGCCGAACACGGTCTCGCCGAACTCGGAGAGTGCGTCGATACCGTAATCACGATTCCGAACGAGCGATTGCTCGCAACAATTGATCGTTCTACGACCTTGTCGGATGCGTTCATTAGGGCTGACAACGTTCTCTATCAGGCCGTCCGAGGTATCTCAAACCTGATCCTCATGCCGGGGCTAATCAATCTCGACTTCGCAGATGTGACGACGGTCATGTCCGGAATGGGACTTGCCATCATGGGCACGGGCGAAGGCCAAGGCGAGACTCGAGCGACTGATGCCGCAGCGGAGGCCGTTGCAAGCCCGCTGCTCGCAGAAGCATCGGTCGAGGGTGCGCGCAGCGTGATCGTTAACGTAACGGGAGGACCCGATCTCTCGATGCTAGAAGTCAGCGAAGCCGTCTCCATGATCCATGCCGCGGCTCATGAGGACGCTAACATCATCTTCGGCGCGGTCATCGATTCTGAGATGAAGGAGCGGGTGAAGATTACTGTCATCGCTACTGGCTTAGGTGATTCTGCAGAGAACAAGCTGGCGTCGTTGGCAGGCCGGACCCCGGTCGATCTCCAGAACTACACGCAGGGGCAGGACCAGGAACTGGAAGCTGGCACCCCAGGAGCTGATGTTGAGATGACGCGCCGACCTCCAATCAGTTTGCCCCCGGCTCCAGCTAACGAGAACGACGATAATCGATTGGAGCTTGATACGTCTCTCGAGACGCCGACGTTTCTAAGGCGCCAAGGCAGTTAGTATGGTGAGTTACACAAACCCGCATACCTAGGTCGTCGAAAAAGAAAACTTAGGCTTAGGAGAGCTTGTCGGCCGGAGCGCTGTTCCTGTTTGAGATGATCTTCACTACCATCGCGATTGCTTTCTCGACTGAGCCAATAAGTTCTGTGATTGGTGGATTTGCCTGCTCGAGAGCGATGCAAGTACCGGATCTCGGATGTCGCGGAAACGTGTTGAACCGACGACGATTTACGGAACGGCTCGTAGGCATTTTTTCGTTGAAGGCGTGTGTGACCCGGGCGTGGGAAACTTTTATGTGGACGTCCGAAGACGTCGGGCGTAATCAGGCCTTCAGGAGAAGTACCTGGGCGAACGCAAAGTCTCCCGAGTGCGTGATGGTGACCAATGTTCGGTCCGCGCCGAGCTGTGAGCAACGATCGGCAGCGCCACCATGCAACACGAGTTTTGGTGGTCCGGTTTCACGCACGACCTCGACGTTCTTCCACAGGACACCCAGAGACCGTCCGGTGCCAAGGGCCTTCATCGTGGCTTCTTTTGCACAGAAGCGGCCCGTCAAGTGCTGGGCGGGGAACTTCCGGCATTGGCTGTACGTAACCTCTCCGTCAGTGAAGACGCGGTGCAAGAACCGCTCTCCGTAGCGTTGAAGGAGGTCGTCGACTCGGCTAATCGATTCGAAGTCGACTCCAACCGCGAGTACCGCCCCGGACGGCAGCGCTGCATGATCAGTTTCGGGGGGGGCGATGGTCGGCTCCGACACGTTTTTTGGCACACTGCGACGCTCCAGATCGTCCATAGCGGTGTTGGCGAGGCGGTCTGCATGAGTGTTCTCGGTCCTGGGCACGTGCTCGAATCGGACGCGATCAAACCGGGAAACGAGTACCCGGGCTTCGCGGAACAGAGGTTTGAGTCCGGGGCTGCGGACGCGATAGTCGCCAACCATTTGCTTGGTCAGGAGTTGCGAATCTGACCGAACTGTGACATCACTGTACCCGTGCTCCACAAGAAAGCTAAGCGCCGCCAGAAGGCTCCGGTACTCAGCGACGTTGTTCGTGGCGACACCGATGGCGGTGTGCAGTTCTTTGACGAGGGCACCGTCAGGCGACTCGATTCGGACGCCGTAACCAGCCGGTCCTGGGTTTCCCCGTGCGCCACCATCGATATAGGCGACGGCAGAACGACTCGCCATCATCTCATCATGTGGCGATGCTCTGCAAAGTAAAGAATCCGCTGGCAGCTCTCGCACTGAATTAAGCTGCTGTTTGAGCGGAGGTCGTTGAATAGTTGAGGTCGCAACCTCACCTGGCACGACGTACACAGACCCTGGCTGGCCTCGACGACAGCAACACCCTTTCGTTCGCGTGAGAGGGTGTCGAATAACGATCGTATCGCTGGCGAGAGGCGATCGGCGACATCGGTCCGACCCGAATCGATCTGGTCTAGCACAGCCGCGAGTTTCGTCCGCTCCTGTTCGAGAGACCTTCGGTCCGTTTCGGCCAGACGCTCATCGTCCGCGAGTTGCTGCTCGGCGCGGGTGACCTCCCCAGAGAGTTCGTCGGATTCGAGCATCCGTTCGAGTAATTGGTCTTCGAGCCGCTGAAGCTCAGCTTCGCCGCCAGCGATCTCGCTCTGCATAGCCTGGTATTCCCTATTTGTCTTCACCGCCATCAGCTGATCGCGATATCGACTAACTTGTGATTGTGCTTCAGCCAGGTCCTTCTCCAGGCTCCTGCGTTGGGCGCGGTGTTCGTCGAGTCGCGCAGTTGCCGCTGACACCTCCTCGCGCCGGTCGGCGACGCGCACCTCCAAGGAAGTAAGGCGAGCGGGGATACCCTCGATGGTGTCACGTGTATCCGAAGCGGAATGCTCTAGTTGCTGCAACTGAATTAGATTCTCGAGGTCAGGTAGCATGTCGATCGGCGAGGTAAAAAAAATCCCCGCGACGGCGGGGCACAGCGAAGACATATGGCGAGTGATGCTGAGGTCCTGACGTCCTCCGCCAGGCCATCTCGCTCGTGAACGTTGTCCGAAAATTCATAGAAATAGAGATCCTAACATGTTCGTCTTCACCTCGGTCCATCCGGTAAGGCCGTCGGAGAGTCGTAGGCAGGGTTGTTCGTGGGGATCAAAGAAAGCTGCGTGGTATCATGATTGAAACTGCGAACAGGCACTTTTGGTAGAAGTTGCAGCAGCGGTTCAAGAGTAGATCTGCTCGAGATTCATCGGTGCATCGCTTAATGTTAGCAGCGCAGCTTCGACTGGGGGGTCGCTTGGCCACAAGCTGCAGCATTTGTTCAGTGTTCCGCATTTTGGGAGTTTCGTGATGAGTCTATCCAGACTGCTCCATTCGCTGTTTGTTTTTGCACTCCTCTCGGTGGTAACGGCCGCTGATGCGTTTGCGCAGGGGAATGTTCGAGGTCGCGTGGTAGACGAAGACACCGGCGAGCCTGTCGTCGACGTATCCGTGCAACTGACTTTTATTGTCCCGGAGGACGTTACGGATTTTGACGTTCCTCAATTACCGGTGGATTCCATCACGGACCTCGATGGGCGGTTTACGTTCATCGGCATCTCCACGGGGCCGTACGTCGCACTGTTGGCTAAGGACGGCTACGAAACCGTGAGCACTGAGATCAGGGCTAACTCGGCAGGCCTCATCTACATCACCGGCCGTGGGTTAGACGAAACATACGAGTTCCGTTTGCCCAGGATATTAACGCTCTTGGAGCAGATTTTAGGCGTCGAGGCGCTGGATGGGCTCGACTCCATGCAGCTGCAGGTGGACTTGGAGGGAGCCGACGCAGCCTTTAATGCAGAGGACTACCGCACCGCGATTACCGGCTACACAAGGGTCCTCAAAGCGCTGCCACAGTTGAATATCCTCCACATGCGGGTTGGCGATGCCAACCGGGTTATAGGCGACCATGAAGCCGCCATCGCTGCGTATGAGGCGGCGCTTGAGAGTGATCCTGAGAACGCCGATGCCGAGGCTGAGATTACTCGAACGCGTGATCAGTCGGTACAGGAAGCGAATTTCTCGCGAGATGACTTCTACTCCCTTGGTGAGCTGTCATTGGCCGGTGGTGAGTTCAGCCGCGCCCTTATGTTGTATGAGAGAGCCGCCAGGAAGGATCCCACTTGGGAGAAACCGGTGTTTAAGCTGGGAGTTCTGGCCATGAAAATGGGAAACATGGCGTTTGCGAAGGAGCGCTTCCAGAAGGTATTGGAGTTGGCACCCGACTCCGGGGAAGCTGCAGAGGCACAAACCATGTTAGCGACATTACCCTGAATCATTGAGGTCGTACTTCCATAACAGAGGCGGCTGGTCCTCTCGGTCTTGTTCATCACTCAGAGAGACTAAAACGGTGCCCCGGTTTTCGCGGGAGTGCTAGATTGCGGTTCGTTAGGGACGAGCATGTGATCGGAGCTCAATTTAAGTCGATTCCTTATCTCGCCGATGTCTGCATTTCAGCTCTCGCCATTTGCTCGACTGACGTTGGTCGTGGACTTGTCCTGCGTCGTCGCAGACATTCATTTCTGCGTTGGATTCCTTACAGGAGATCCATACCGGAGTGTCAGAAATGGTGGGCCCACCAGGATTCGAACCTGGGACAAGCCGGTTATGAGCCGGCGGCTCTGACCGCTGAGCTATGGGCCCCCCCAGTGGTGTTCACTGCTCGGACGTCCCGCTACGACTCCCCTCGAGGAACGCTTCGAGCTTACGGCGTCGTGATGGATGGCGGAGCTTGCGGAGGGCTTTGGCCTCGATCTGTCGAATGCGTTCTCGGGTGACGGCAAAGTTCCGACCAACTTCCTCAAGGGTGTGCTCGCTGCCCTCACCTACGCCGAACCGCATTTTAATGACCTTTTCCTCGCGCGGGGTCAAGGTCTTAAGGACCGAGCTGGTCTGTTCCTTCAGGTTCAGACTGATCACCGCCTCGGCCGGCGACACGATCTGTTTGTCGGCGAGGAAGTCACCAAGGTGACTGTTCTCATCCTCGCCAATCGGCGTCTCGAGAGAAATCGGTTCTTGGGTAATCTTTAGGATCTTTCGAACCTTGGTAACCGGGATGTCCATACGTTGCGCGATTTCTTCCGAGGTCGGTTCGTGTCCTAGCTCTTGAACGAGCGTTCTTGATGTGCGAATGAGCTTATTGATCGTCTCGATCATGTGAACCGGAATTCGGATCGTGCGCGCTTGATCGGCGATGGCTCGGGTAATGGCCTGTCGGATCCACCAGGTTGCGTATGTCGAGAACTTGTAGCCGCGGCGATACTCGAACTTGTCGACCGCTTTCATCAGGCCGATGTTGCCTTCCTGAATGAGATCCAGGAATTGCAGGCCACGGCTGGTGTATTTCTTGGCGATCGACACGACCAGCCGAAGGTTAGCTTCGACCAGCTCCTTCTTGGCTTGCTCGGCTTTGACCTCGCCCCGGGAAATCGTCAGAAGCGTTCGGCTCAGTGCGACCGGTGGTTCCTCCAGCTCGGTCACCCGTGTCCGGAGCTCGCCGCGCAGTTCGCGCAGCCGTTGCATTGCTCGCTTGCGCACATCTTCCTCAATGCGACGTTTGGTCTTGTGCTTGACCTTGCGCTCCAGGAGCTCAATCTGATGTTGAATGTGTTCGACACCTTTAACTGAGTCCTTGATGACGTTGATGAGTGTTCGCTTAACCGGTTCGGTGAACTCAACTCTTCGAACCAAGTGTGACAACTCAACCCGGGCCCTGGCCGCACGCCACCAATGCCGGTGGTACTTCGGGCGGTCTCGCTTGGAGACCGAAGCAAGCGTGGCCTGCCGCCTGACGACCTCTTTGCGCTTGTGCTGGATCTCCTCAATCTGACGGCTGACCTGGCGGCTGCGGTCGGCGATGCAGATGTCAGTGAGCTCGTCAGCTTTGAAGACGACCATTTTTTGTATGGTGTTTTCACCGCTTCGAAACTGGTCACCGAGCTTGATGACGAGCCGCGTAATAATCGGTGTCCGGGCAATCGATTTGACAACAACTCGTCGGCTGCGTTCGATGCGCTTGGCGATAGCGACCTCGCCTTCGCGCGTGAGCAGCGGCACGGTCCCCATTTCGCGGAGGTACATCCGTACCGGATCGGAGGTCTTATCGATGGCATGGGCAACGATTTCTAGGTCTGCGTTGTCACCGCGGTCACTCCGTCTGTTGAGCCGCTTCTCTTCGCGATACTTCTGCTCCGAGGCGACAACTTCGATGCCGGCGTTGCTGAACAGGCTAAAAAGATCATCCAGCTCGTCGGAGGATGTGAGATCTGGAGGCAGCGCTTCGTTTACCTCATCGTAGAGAAGGTAGCCCCTCTCCTTACCGATGATGATCAGCTGGCGAATCTCGTTGCACCTTTCGTCAATCGACAAGAGCAAGTTTCCTAATGTGTCCGAGTCGCCATGATCATGAGTCCGCGCTAAAGTGCCGTTCGGGCCCATCTTACCCTCCCAGGGCCTTAATGCGCTGGAGGAGTTCCTGCTTTCGTTGTAAGAGCGTATCAAGATCATCCGGTTCGCGTCTGGTATCTGACTGACTTTGTTGTTGCCGTCGGTTAATCTCGTCTTGGAGCTTCGCGCGCTCACGTTCGTACCGAAGTCGGCGAAGCTCCAACGCACAGTCATCGACCTGGGCCGGCGCGTCAGGTTCGGTTGCGATCTTGGAGACGAGAGCTGCTTCTCTTGGGTCGATGCGCTCAAGCAGCGTCTGCCTGACTGTTTCGGACGGCCACTCGGCGAGACTAAGTGCGACGCGGAGAATCGCGCAGGTCGCGAGTCCCTCGATGTCTTCGGCGTCCATGCCGACGAGCACCGCCTGGGCAGCCTCCGGCTCTCGCAGCGTGGCCCAAATGAGACCCTTCTCGGCTGGGGTGATCCGGATCGTTTCCTCGGAACCGCTGGCTGGTAGTGTCGTTCGGCGTCGGATGGCGGCCCGACGAATTTCCACCCTAACCACATCCTCCATGATACGGGCCTTGTGGGCGAGGCGGTCTGCGAACTGATCGCGTGTTGCGGCGTCAGGGATTCGAGCAGCTATACTGAGCATGTCAGTGAGGAATGCCCTTCGCTGTGCGTCGCGAGAGAAATCGCGTTTCGCCGCGGCTTGGTCGAGAACGAATTCCAGGTACGGCTTTGACCCGCGGAGTTTTTCGACGTAGTGGGCGGCGCCGTGCCGGCGCACGCAAGTGTCGGGATCTTCGCCTTTGGCGAGGATGGCGACGTTGACTTGTAGCCCCGCCGCAAGCAGCAATTCGCCAGACCGGGTCGACGCATTCTCGCCAGCCGTATCCGGATCGAAGCTGAGAATAACCTTTGACGTAAAGCGACCGAGCAGCTTCGCCTGCGCGTCTGTTACGGTGGTTCCGCACGTGGCTACGACCGGCGTGACGCCCGCTTGGAGAGCTTGGGCAAAATCGAAGTACCCCTCGACCATAACCGCATAGCCAAGTTGGCGAACATCGGATTTCGTCATATCCAGCCCGTACAGCATGCGGCCCTTTTTGTACAGCGCGGTCTCGGGCGAGTTCAGGTACTTCGGCTGTTGACCTGGCTCAAGGGCCCGGCCGCCGAATGCGATCACCGATCCGCTGTCGCGCCGGATCGGGATGATCAACCGATTCCGAAACCGGTCGACGACCTTTCCAGCGTCGCGCTCGACCACTAATCCGCTTGCGAGAACGAGGTCGTTCGGCTGACCGGCCTCTAGGAGACAACGCTTTAGTCCTTCTCGCTGCAGAGGAGCGTACCCGAGACCGAGACGCGCGATTGTCTCAAGCGTCATGCCGCGCTCTTTGAGCGCGGACCGGGCGCGACTTCCTCCGGGGGTCGCTAGCTGCGTCTGGAAATACTCGGCGGCGATCTCGTGGATCTTCAGGAGGGTTTCTCGAAAGGTATTTGCTGCGGCATCCTGCTCAGGATCTTCGGAGTCCGGAACCGGCATGCCAAACCGCCGGGCGAGCTGCCGCACCGCATCAGGGAAGCTGAGCTTTTCCTGAAGCTCAACGAACTTGACGACATCCCCCCCAGTGCCACAGCCAAAGCAGTGGAAGAAGCCTTTGTCGTGGTTGACGTGGAACGACGGCGTCTTTTCGGTGTGGAAAGGGCATAGCCCCTTGTAGCTACTACCAGTTTTCTTGAGCGGCACGTGGTCCTGCACCACCTGCACGATGTCGGCCTGCGACTTTACGTCCTCGACGAACCCCTGCGGGAACCGTCCCACGGCTACTCCTTGAGCTCGACGAGCGTCGTACCACCGCCGCCCTGCTCCGGCGGGGCTAGCGTGAAGCGTTCGACTTGAGGATGCCGCTCCAGTAAATCTGCGATCGAGCGCCGAAGCCGACCAGTGCCGTGGCCGTGGATGATCCGGACATGACGCTGTTCTTGAAGAACCGCTCGGTCGAGATGCTTCTCGACTCGTTCACGTGCTTCATCCATGGCGTACCCAACGACATTGAGATCGGGGAGGGGGCCATCCGGTTGGCTAATCGCCACCGTGACGCGACCACTTCGTGGGGTCTGATGACCAGGGGCGATGGTGTGCTCCACCTGTAGATCACTAACCGGAACGTGGATCCGCTTTTCGCGCACATCGACTTCGGCATGTTCGTTGTGCCGCGCCAGCACTCGACCGACGACACCAAGCGGCCGGATCCGAACAAACACACCGATTGCGGGCGGTTCGGGCCGATGGGTGGGTTTCCGGTTCTCGAGGGGACTCGCCCCGTCACGCGATGCCTCATCGGTTAAGGGCTCGGTCGTCCGGTCCCGTTTCACAGCCGCGTCGACCGCAGCCCTAGCTTCCGCTCGTAGCGTGCCAGTGTGTCCGGTCGATAGCCCAGGTTGGCCCATTCTTGCCCGGTCGGCAGAGGATTGTTCCAGTTGTGCAGCACGGGTTCGAAGGTCGTTGATGATGGCGTCAATTTCGGTACGGGCCGTCCGAACCTGTGCGTCGACGCGCTGTTCGAGCGATTTGCGGGTTCTGGTCTCGTGAGTATCTAACTTTTGTTGCTGGGCGGCGAGTGCCTCACGGTCGGCAGTAAGGGTAGAACGGTCGTGCTGCAGCTTCTGCCGATCGGACTCGAGCTGGCGCAGATCAGCGTCGACTTTGGCTAGGTGGTTGGTCAACTGGGCTTCGCGTTTCCCGAGTCTCTGACGGGCACTGTCAACGATCGAGGTCACGAGCCCGAGCCGCGCCGCGATTTCGAGCGCGAGGCTGCGTCCTGGCGATCCGTACGTGAGCTGAAAGGTCGGAGCAAACGTTTCAGCGTTGAACCCGAAGCCGGCGCACTCGACTCCCTCGGTCGTTGAGGCGTAGGACTTCAGCGTGTCGTCGTGGGTCGTTGCCATGACGATAGCACTGCGCTGTCTGAAGTGTTCGATGACGGAAGCGCCAAGGGCGCCACCTTCTACTGGGTCCGTGCCAGCACCGATCTCGTCGAGTAGCACCAACCCAGGGTTCCGCAGTTGCTCCTCCATGGACACGATGTTCGCGATATGGCCCGAGAACGTCGACAAGCTCGTCGCGATTGACTGCTCATCACCGATGTCGGCAAACACGGATCGGAAGACTGTGGTTCGCGACCTGGCGTCGGCAGGGATGTGGAGTCCCGCTTGGACCATTAGCGTCAGAAGTCCTGCGGTCTTGAGAGCAACGGTCTTACCGCCGGTGTTGGGGCCTGTGATGATCAGGACCGTGATGGGTGATGAGATCCGGATGTCGACCGGAACCGGTCCACCAGCCGATGCATCGACGGCAGTTCCGAGACGCCGTTGTACTGCTGGGATCAACAGCGGATGCCGTGCGCGTACGAGTTCAATTCCTAGGTCATTTGTCAGGTCGGGAGCCACGCCGTCAATCAAGCGAGAGAAGGTCGCCCTTGCCTGAACGACATCGATCTCAGTCGCGGCCTCTAGCGTGGCGCGGACATCGAGTGCGCGCTTGCGCAGTGCGTTTGCCAGACCGACCAGAATGCTGTGAATTTCCTTGGCTTCGTCCTGTTCGAGTGCGACGATGTCGTTATTGATGTCGACCGTGCTCAGCGGCTCGAGAAAGAGACTGGCTCTGGTGCTTGAGCTGCCGTGGACAATACCCGGAATCGCGCTTCGATGTTCGGACTTTACGATGAGCACGAGCCGTCCGTTACGCTCCGTGATGACCTGCTCCTGGAGGTAGCGGGCCGTGTCTTTTCCTCGTACAAAGGAATCGAGTATCTTACGCAGTTGCTGACGCTGTTTCCTGAGACGCTGGCGAATCGATTTCAGTTCGGTCGACGCATTGTCGACCACGCCTTCGTTTAGATCGAGCTTCGAGTGTATCTCCGCGACCTCCGGTTCGAACGAGCGGCAGTCATTGAGGATTGTGCGAAGTGACGGGTACGGACCGCTGTCAGCCTGTTCAACGGCCTTCTTGACCGCCTTGACTGATGCCAGGTAGTCAGCCAGACCGATCAGCTGTTTTGGCTCTAGTGGTTGATCCTCGACCGCGAGCAGCGTCAGTGTAGCTTTAAGGTCTCTCGGCGCATTCAGGGCAAACGGGGCATTCGTGTCGAGGTAACGCGTGCCTTCGGTCGTGGTGTCAAGCGCAACGCGCACGCGGTTTAGGTCGGTCTGAGGTTGGAGCGTGGCAAGTGCTTCGGCACCGAGAGGAGTGAGCGCGAAGCTCTGTACGGCTTCGCGGATCCGATCGAACTCGAGCGCGCGCTGTACCCCATCCTCCATCACTAGGTTCAGCGGAGGTGATTGATGGTACTGGCCACGGCCGCGCCGCCAAAACCGTTGTCGATGTTCACGACGGCTACTCCAGCCGCGCAGCTGTTTAGCATCGCCAGCAACGCGGTAAGCCCGCCAAAACTCGCGCCGTAACCGATACTAGTCGGTACGGCAATGACTGGCACCCGCACCAGCCCACCGATCACGCTTGGCAGCGCGCCCTCCATGCCGGCGACCGCAATGATCACGCGTGCGGCTTCAATTCGCTCGCGCTCGGCCAGTATCCGGTTTAGTCCAGCGACCCCCACGTCATAGAGGACGTCCGTTTCGTTGCCGAGCGTCTCCGAGGCTACCCGTGCTTCTTCTGCTACTGAAAGATCGGATGTCCCCGCCGCGGCAATCAACACGATTCCGGTTCCACTCGCAGGCCCGGAGCGCCGCCGTGTGATCGACCTGGCTAACTCGTGATACTCGGCGTCGGGGACCACACGTGTGACCGCCCGAAATGCCGTGTCATCAGTCCGGGTGACGAGCAAGTCGTCGCCGGCTTCAACGATCGTCTTGCAAATTGCAGCAATTTGATCAGGTGTTTTTCCAGTGCCGAAGACGACCTCGGGAGCACCTTGACGCAAAGAGCGGTGGTGATCAACCCGAGCGAAGCCAAGATCCTCGAATGGGAGTTGTCGCAGTATGTTCGCGACCTGGTCGTGAGCCTCATCGACGGTGACGGTACCGTCGCCCACATGTTCAAGGATCGAGCGAAGGTGATCGTAAGTCATGATCTGTCGGTGGGATCGTCGCTCTGGCGAGGCGGGATAGTTTGACTTGCCGACCACCGAACTGTACCTTCAGTGCGCGAGCACCCGCATCGACATTGTGCCGACGCCGTCACCAGGATCACTCCTGCTTGGGCTCTATTTTACCGTCCTCGTGAGTCTAAGCGTGTACGGCTTGCACCGTTTCTACCTCGTGTATCTTTACACAAAACACCGACGTCCGATCGATGGCACCAGCCGCGAAGGGCAGGGGGCAGTCGTCGGTCGCTTGGCCGACGATCGTCTTCCCGTCGTCACCGTTCAGCTCGCGATCTTCAACGAGATGTACGTCGTCGACCGTCTGGTTGAGGCTGTATCGCGTCTGGCCTACCCACGCGATCGGTTAGAGGTGCAGATTCTCGACGACTCGACTGACGAAACGAGCGAGATCGCTCGTTTCGCCGCGGCGCGAGCTCGCGCGCGCGGGCTCGATATCCGTCACCTCCATCGCGTCGATCGGGTCGGGTTCAAGGCTGGTGCACTCGCGGCGGGTCTGCAACAGGCGCGGGGAGAGCTGATCGCGATTTTCGACGCCGACTTCGTCCCGGGTCCGGACTTTCTCCATCGTACCGTTGCGCCGTTCCGTGACACCGGCGTTGGCATGGTGCAGGCCCGCTGGGGGCATCTCAACCGCGATTACTCTCTGTTGACCCGCGTTCAAGCCTTGTTGCTTGATGCACATTTCATTCTGGAGCACGGTGCACGCTATCGCGGCGGGTTGTTCTTTAACTTCAACGGAACTGCGGGGGTGTGGCGTCGCACCGCCATCGAGACAGCCGGGGGATGGCAGCATGATACGGTAACGGAGGACCTGGATCTCAGCTACCGCGCGCAGCTGGCGGGCTGGCGATTCGTTTTTCTGGACGACGTCGTCGCGCCGGCTGAGATCCCGGTCGAAATGAACGGCTTCAAGACCCAGCAACACCGGTGGGCGCGGGGATCGACCCAGACGTGCATCAAGCTACTCCCTAACATCCTGCGGTCCCGCATTTCACGTCGGATAAAGGTCGAAGCTTTCTTTCACTTGACCGCGAATTTTAACTACCCGGTCTTACTGGTTCTAGCACTTGTCATGGTTCCGACCCTGATCATCAGAGCCCGAAGTGACGCAGCGAGCCTGCTCTGGTTCGACGTGCCGTTGTTCACCGCGGCAACTGTTTCGATCGTGAACTTCCACGCCGCTAGCCTGCGCGCGGTTCGGCGGGACTGGGTGTCGCAGCTGCGCTATATTCCGCTTCTCATGGCTGTTGGAATTGGTCTCTCAGTGAACAACGCGTGGGCCGTCGTCCGGGCACGCGCCGAGCGACACCAGATCTTCATCCGTACCCCAAAGTACGGCGTCGAGCGACAGGATGACGAATGGCGGACCAAGCGATATCGTCAGACATCGCTCGTCCAGCCGTACTTTGAGTTGGGATTGGGCCTGTACTTCACGGCCGCCGTTCTGTATGCCCTTTGGGCTGGCATCTTTCTACCCATACCATTTTTGTGCCTGTTCCAGACTGGCTTTCTCTACACCGCTCTTCTCTCTTTGGTGCAGCAACGCCGCGACAGAGGCTTGGTGCTAACGACGCAGGTGACTGGCGACGTGAATCAGTCGGGGCGACAAGAACGCCCACGATGACAACCGAAAAGACAGGGAAGGGCGGTCTTGATGGCGTGATCGTAACGTCGTCCGCAATCTGCTTCCTTGATGGCGAGCATGGCGTCCTGGCGTACGCCGGCCATGACATTCACGATCTCGCTGAGCACGCGACGTTCGAGGAGGTCTGTTTCTTATTGTGGAACGGACGCCTACCAACGCGCGCCGAGTTGGGCGACCTGCAATCCCAGTTTGCGGTCGAGCGCCCGTTGCCGGACGGTATGCTGCGCGCGATCCGTTCACTTCCGCCGGGAAATGCCATGGATGCCGTCCGGACACTGACATCGATGCTGTCGCGTTTCGATCCCGAAGCAGGAGAGACGTCACCGACAGCTCGATACAGACAAGCCGTTCGCCTTTCGGCTTGGCTGGGGAGCGTCGTAGCAACTTACGGACGGTTGCTCTCCGGCGGGGGGGCAATCGAGCCCGATCCTGCGCTTGGCCACGCGGCCAACTTCCTGCTCATGCTGAACGGGGTTCGTCCGAGCGCGGTCGAGGCGCGGACGCTTGACATCGCGTTCATCCTTCACGCCGACCACGAGTTGAACGCTTCAACATTCGCCGCACGTGTCACGGCGGCGACGCTAAGTGATCTCTATTCAGCGGTGGTTGCCGGCGTTGGCGCGCTGAAGGGACCGCTCCATGGTGGCGCCAATGCTGATGTTATGGAGATGTTACTCGCACTTGGCGACGACGCAGACGACCAACGCGTCGACCAGTTCATCCACGAAAAGCTCGATGGTAAGCAGAAGGTTCCTGGATTCGGTCACCGTGTCTACCGCACGGAAGACCCTCGAGCGACCCACTTGCGGCAAATGTCACGCGAGGTTGGAGAGCGCACAGGCAACACGCGCTGGTACGAGATATCGCGACAGATCGAGCGGATCATGAAAACCGAGAAGCAGATTGACGCCAACGTTGATTTCTATTCCGCGTCGACCTACTACATGCTCGGTATTCCGGTTAGTCTGTTTACGCCGATCTTCGCTGTGAGTCGCGTGTCCGGTTGGACGGCCCATGCCTTAGAGCAGTATTCGAACAATCGCCTCATCCGTCCGAGGGCAGAGTATACCGGCCCTGTGTATCCGAAACCCTTCGTGCATCGTGACGCTCGTTGATGCAACATCACCGCGTCCGCAACTTCTCGATCATCGCGCATATCGATCACGGCAAGTCGACGCTAGCCGATCGATTCCTTGAGCTGACCGGTGCCCTAGGTCCCCGGGAAATGGCGTCACAGGTGTTGGATAGTATGGACCTGGAGCGTGAGCGAGGTATCACAATCAAGGCTCAGACTGTTCGGCTCGATTATCTCGCTGATGATGGTGAACGTTACGTACTTAACCTGATCGACACACCGGGCCACGTCGATTTTTCGTATGAAGTTACTCGTTCGCTCGCGGCGTGCGAGGGTGCCGTCTTACTCGTCGATGCGTCGCAGGGAGTCCAGGCACAGACGATCGCCAACGCTTATCTTGCTGTCGAGAACAATCTTAAGATTGTTCCCATTATTAACAAAATCGATTTGCCCGGTGCGCAGATCGATGAGGTCACTACCCAAATCGAGGATCTCGTCGGGCTCGACGCCTTATCCACGATTCTCGTCAGCGCAAAGGATGGTACCGGGACGCGTGAGAGTCTCGAAGCCGTGGTGACTCGAATACCGCCACCACAGGGATCACCGGATGCGCCGCTCAAGGCTTTGATTTTCGATTCGTGGTACGACGCGTACCGGGGTGTAATCGTCCTCATCCGCGTGATTGATGGGGAGATTCGCCTGCGGGCACAGGTTCGACTCATGGCACTCGGCCATGATTACGAGGTCGAACAGATCGGCATCTTTTCTCCCAAGCCAGTTTTGGTTGAACGTCTCGGTGTTGGCGAAGTCGGTTTCGTCGTCGCCGGCATCAAGAACGTTCGCGATGCCAAGATTGGCGACACGATCACCGAAACGACGCGGTCGACAACGTCGGCATTTCCAGGATTCCAGGAATTGAAGCCGATGGTGTTTGCCGGCATGTACCCGGTAGAGAGCCATCAGTATCCGGAGTTGCGTGAGGCGCTCGAGAAGCTACGGCTAAATGACTCGTCGTTCTTCTACGAGCCTGAGACCTCGGTAGCTTTGGGGTTCGGTTTTCGGTGCGGCTTTCTCGGTTTGCTCCATATGGAAATCGTGCAGGAGCGGCTCGAGCGCGAGTTCAACATGGACCTCGTTACCACGGCGCCAGGCGTCCTCTATCGAGTTACGACGACCGATGGAGAGGTGATCGAGATCGATAGCCCGGCCAAGTTGCCCGACGTGAGTCGCATCGTGAAGGTCGAGGAACCGGTCATCGCCTCGATGATTTTGACCCCGGCTGATTTCGTTGGCGCGATCCTAAAGCTGTGTCACGAGAAGCGTGGGGTCCAGAAGAATCTCGAGTACCACGCCTCAAATCGAGTGATGATTTTGTATGAGCTTCCGTTTAACGAGGTCGTACTCGATTTTTACGATCGGCTTAAGACGGTCTCGCGCGGGTATGCGTCGCTCGATTATCACATGACCGGGTACTGGGAATCTCCGCTTGTCCGCCTTGATCTGCTGGTGAACGGCGAACCGGTCGATGCGTTATCGATCATCGTGCATCGCGAAATGGCGTATCTCAGGGGTCGAGCCTTGGCCGCCAAAATGCGCGAGCTCATTCCTCGTCAGATGTTCGAAGTTGCGATTCAAGCCGCGGTTGGGACCCGGATCATTGCTCGGGAGACGGTCCGTGCCCTACGGAAGAACGTGCTCGCCAAGTGCTATGGCGGCGATATCACACGGAAGCGTAAGCTCCTCGAGAAGCAGAAGAAAGGAAAGCGACGGATGAAGCGAGTCGGTCGCGTGGAGATCCCACAGGAAGCCTTTCTTGCCGTCCTGAAGATCTCGTCTGACTGAGATGACGACATCGTTCAAGAAGTCGACGAGCCGGGAGTACTTCGAGGCGATCGTCGTAGCGGTCATCCTGGCGCTGTTTATCCGGACGTGGGCGTTCCAGGCCTTCAAGATCCCGACGGGATCGATGGAGCGGAGTCTGCTCATAGGGGACCATCTGCTGGTCAATAAGTTTGTCTTCGCCCCGACCGCGACGTCCATTGAGCGGATGTTGCTACCGACTAGCCAGGTAGCGCGGGGGGATATCCTCGTCTTTAAGTATCCCGAACAGCCCGACCGGGATTTTATTAAGCGTGTCATCGGATTGCCCGGTGAGACGCTCGAGGTCCGGGATAAGGTTGTCTACATCGATGGAACGAAGCTCTACGAACCCTATCTGCGCGAACAGAGGCTAATGTCGCATCCAGGAACGATTGTGCTCGACCGGCGTGACAATTTCGGTCCGGTGTCGATTCCGAGCCGCCACTACTTCATGATGGGCGATAATCGCGACAATTCACAGGATAGCCGGTTTTGGGGGTTGCTGCCCCACGAGCACCTGAAAGGTAAGGCGATGGTGATCTACTGGTCTTTTGATGGGGCCTCAGAGCTTGTTCCCCAGACAGGTCTCTGGGCCACGTTACGCCGACTGGTCTCGGTCTTCATCAACTTCTTTTCGGGGACTCGCTGGGATCGGATGCTCCAACAGGTCCGGTAGCGGCCGGCGACTAGAGTCTCGGTGACACTAGGTGTGCCAGCACTGTTTCTGGCGCCAGGCCTTTGACTTGAACTTCCTTGTTGCGAGAGTGGTGCCCTCGAGTAACCGTGACGGCGGCCTTCGGTACGCCGAGCGCCTCAGAGAGAAGTCGAACCAGGGCCTCGTTAGCGGCGCCGCCTACCGCTGCGGCGCGTACACGGCAAAGGGTCGCATCGCCCCGGAGCCCGTCGAGTCCGGTCATGCGCGCCCTCGGAATGACACGGACCTTGAATCGAGACCCTACCAGTGTTGCCGTAATCTGCAGCATCGATTCTCGCTCCCGAGGCGCTCGCGTCATTTGAGGAACACTGGGTGTAAGGGGGTGTCCGGTCGTGGACCGAAGAGAGCAGTGCCCACGCGGATGATCGTGGCACCTTCTTCTACCGCGACTTCCAGATCTCGACTCATGCCCATTGAAAGCTCACTCAGCATCGTGGGATTGATGCCGGCTCGCATCAATTGGTTGCGTAGCTCTCGGAGTTTGCGAAAGAATGGCCGCATTGCCTCTGGGTCTTCGGACCAGGGTGGAAGAATCATCAGACCACGAACGCGTACGTGCTCGCATCGAGCAGCGGCCTCAAAGACATCTTGCGCTTTGCTCGCGGCGACCCCGGACTTCTGAGCTTCCCTTCCCAGGTTGATCTGCACCAGTAGAATTGGAGCAGTTCCAGCGTCTCCGGCCGCGCGGTCGAGTCGCATGAGGAGATCGATGCTGTCAACCGAGTGTATCCAGGCAAAGGATGACGCCGCTCGTCGGGCCTTGTTCGACTGAAGGTGGCCGATTAGGTGCCACGTGACGTGGAGGTCCGAGGATGCCTCGATCTTCTGCAGGGCTTCTTGGATGCGACTCTCACCCAAGTCTTCCAGCCCAGCCGCCGCAGCGGCCCTAGCGTGACTCAACGGAAACTTCTTTGAGACTGCCACGATGCGGACCGAGGCGGGGTCTCGGCCGACGTGTGTAGCCGCTCTTGCGAGTCGTGACCGGACGTTTTCTGCGTTGGCAGCAATCGAGTCCGGGAGTGGGCATTCGGGAAACACCGATCTTCAGGGTCGCGCTGATAGTGGGGCGCAGACTGTCACACGACAAGTTTACTTCACTCGTCGAACGTTGAGTCCGGGGAGGCGTGGTTCTGCATGAACCGAGCTACGTCCGACAACTCGTGCGTCACGGGCGCGGGTGGGAGGCTCGCCAAGAACCGACGACCGTAGCCTCTTGTTCGTATTCGAGGGTCGAAAAGTGCTAAGACGCCACGGTCGTTGCGGTGACGGATGAGACGGCCCAGCCCCTGCTGAAGCGAGAGGATCGCCAGCGGCACTTGGTAGTCTTGAAACGGGTCACCGCCGCGCTCGGCGGTCGCCTCCATGCGGGCAGCCGTGATCGGGTCGCCCGGTGACGCGAACGGCAGCTTGTCGACTGCAACGCAGCTCAACGCCTCGCCGACTACATCAACACCTTGCCAGAAGCTGGAAGTGCCCAATAGCACGGAGTTTGGGGTCGTTCTGAACTCGCGGAGCAAGACGCTTCGTGGAGCGGTGCCCTGGACGAGCAGGGGAAAGTCGAGGGTCACGACCAATCGCTCGTGAACGGCCCTGAGGTTGGCGTAACTCGTGAACAGGACGAATGCCCGACCCCGGGTGGCCGTCAAGAGACGGACAAGCTCGCTGGCGACGGACGCTGGAAATCGTTCGTCTCGTGGGTCTGATATATGACGCGGCAAATACAGAATGGTTTGAGTGTGAAAGTCGAACTCTGATGCCAAGCGCATCTCGAGCGCCTCGTTTATTCCAAGTCGCTCCTTGATATAGTCGAACGACGCATCCACGGTGAGGGTGGCCGACGTCAGGACTGTGCCTTGGTACCGCTGGAGCAGGGTCTCTCGGACGATCGCGGAAACGTCGATGGGAGACGCTCGGAAGAAGATGCCCTTGCCCCGCCGTTCCAAAAAGTACACGAAAGCAGGATCATCCGCAGCCACGAGGATGGCAAGCTGTTCTTTTAGCTCGGTTGCCCGACGAGCGAGCGCCACCATATCCTCCGACACCTCGTGTACCCGTTCCAGCGTGCCGGCGATGTCGGAGAGTGTCGCCATTAAGGCTCCGCTGGCATCGTGAACTGGGATCAGCGTCTCCGCAAGAACTCGGCTGCGCTCTCCGGTTGTAGAAAGCGAGAGTAACACGCCGAAAAAGACGTATGCATGCTCCGCCATCCGTTCGGCGAGTCGGTGCACGTCGTCAGATAACTGGACGTCCAGAGTCTGATCTGCCCCGACAACCCGGTGGATGTCTCGACTGAGTTCGTCAAGGCGGTAGTTGCTCACGGTGATGCCGAAGTATTGTGTCGCGACGTCCTCCAGCTGATGCGCTTCATCAATAACGGCATAGCCGCACGCCGGAATGACCTCGCCGTACGCGCTCTGCCGCACGCTGGCGTCCGCGCAGAGCAGATGGTGGTTCACGATGACGATGTCAGATTCCATGGCACGTCGTCGCATTCGTGTGACGAAACACTCGTCGTACAGCGGACAGTCGACCCCGATGCAGTTCTCCGACGCTGCCGAAATCTCTTTCCACAGCGGGAGATCGTCGGGGAGATCTTCGACCTCGGACCGATCACCGGTCTCAGTTTGAGTTGCCCACTGACCGATCGTTTCGAGGTACGCACGTTCGACCGTAGTCATGGGCTCATCGCTCTGCCGGACACCGTCGAAGCGGTGGAGGCAAAGGTAGTTGCCACGTCCTTTCATATAGGTTGCCGTGAACGGTACGTTCAGTGCGTTCCGTAGCTCGGGGAGATCTTTTTCGTAGATCTGGTCCTGGAGATTCTTAGTGGCGGTTGACACCAGGACTCGCTCGCGGCTCAGGATGGCGGGTACGAGATAAGCGAGCGTCTTCCCCGTTCCGGTTCCCGCTTCTGCGAGCAGCACGCCGCCGCCCTCGAAAATATCAGAGGCCGCCACGGCCATTTCCCGCTGACTGGATCGCGGCTCGAACGCCGGCAGGGCATGTGAAAGCAAGCCGTCGTCCGCGAACGCCTCAGCGACGAGGGTTCTTAGGTTGTGGGGTCGGGGTAGAGCGGAAACTTCCGGCACAGGTCTTCGATTGTGGTCCGGACCCCGGTCACGAGGTCCCCATCATCTGGGGCTGCGAGAACACGACTGATGAGATCACCGATCTCATCCATCTGGGTCTCGCGCATGCCCCGTGTCGTAACGGCTGGAGTGCCCAATCTGATACCGCTCGCGACCATCGGTGGATTCTTGTCGAATGGGATCGCGTTCTTGTTGACGGTGATGCCGGCCCTGCCGAGGGCTGCCTCGGCCACCTTTCCCGTGAGTCCCTTCGAGAACACGTCGACGAGCAGCAGGTGGTTGTCGGTCCCACCGCTGACGAGCCGGAAGCCGTTCGACGACAACGAACCTGCGAGTCGTTTCGCGTTCGCGACGATCTGTCGTTGGTAGTCGGCGAATGCTGGTTCGGCGGCCAGTTTTAAGCACACGGCTTTGGCAGCGATAACATGCATCAGTGGCCCGCCCTGGACACCTGGGAAAATGGCCTTGTTGAGCGACTTCGCGTGCTCCTTCCGGCACAGTACGAGCCCACCTCGTGGACCGCGGAGCGTCTTGTGTGTGGTCGTGGTCACAAAGTCCGAGTGCGGCACGGGGCTTGGGTGGATTCCGGCCGCCACGAGTCCGGCGATGTGCGCCATATCGGTAACCACGGCGGACCCGACTTCTGACGCGACGCGAGCGATACGCTCGAAATCGATCACTCGCGGGTAAGCGCTCGCACCGACCATGATCATCTGTGGTCGGCGTTCGCGTGCAAGCCGCTCCAGCTCTTCGTAGTCGATTCGCTCGTCATCCTGTTGTACACCGTAGGACACGATGTCGTAGAGCTGCCCTGAGAAGTTGAGTGGGTGACCATGGGTGAGGTGCCCGCCGTGCGCTAGGCTCATCCCGAGAACGGTTGCCCCGGGCTTCAGTAATGAGAAATAGACCGACATGTTCGCCTGCGCTCCCGAGTGCGGCTGGACGTTCGCGTGGTCGGCGCCGAACAGCGCCTTGGCGCGGTCTATGGCGAGCTGCTCGGCGACATCTACGAACTCGCAACCCCCGTAGTAGCGTCGCCCCGGATAGCCTTCGGCATACTTGTTAGTGAGCACCGATCCCGTAGCTTCCAGCACGGCCGTGCTGACGAAATTCTCGGAGGCGATCAGTTCGATTCCGGTGTTCTGCCGGTTGACTTCATCCCGAATCGCTTGAGTGATCTCGGGATCCGCGTCGGCGATGGTTCGCATCATCTCATGTGCAACGGACTCCACGGTGTTCGTCATCTCGTCCTTTTAACCGGTGATGCCGCGTCGTGCGATGCTTCGAGTTCGGTGATCTTGTCGACCCGACGTTGGTGGCGCCCGCCACTGAACGGGGTCGTCAAGAACGCTTCGACGGCAGCAATCGCATGCTTGACTGACAGGACTCGAGCCCCGAGCGTCAGCACGTTGGCGTCATTGTGCTCGCGTGCCAATCGCGCATCGTCAGCGTCGTTGACGCGCGCGGCGCGAATACCTCCAACTTTGTTGGCGGCGATCGACATGCCGATCCCCGACCCGCAGATGAGAATGCCGCGGTCGGAGTCACCCACGGCAACGCTTCGGGCTACTTGGGCTGCGTAGTCGGGATAATCGACGGACTCGTCTGTCGCCGGTCCAAAATCTTGAACAGTAAGGTCCCGCGCGTCGAGCGCTTGCCGAATACGCGCCTTAAGCTTGACGCCAGCGTGGTCCGAGGCCAGCGCGATCCGCATGATGAAATTGTACTATAGCGGCTCGCCGGGCCTTGGTTCCGGAAACCCATGTCGACATGGGTCGAGTCAGATAGCCCCTCGTTATCTCCGTTGTGAACGTCACGGCGCACGGAGAGCATTGCGTGCGGGCTGGGCACCTTTGGGTCCGACGGGTGGACATCGACACGGTCGACGCGCAGGGTGTAGACCGTTCAGCTGTCCCTAATCTGTGATCGGCTCGTCGAACTTGTTCGCCCCACTGGCATTCTCGCCCGTAACGAAGCACATGTCCGAGCGCTCGAGGGGTTGCCGCGCTGGTCCGTCGAGGGGATCGCTTCGACACGATCATCGTCGATCACCTAGGGATGGCCAGTAGAGGGAACGCGATACCGAAGGTTGTGGCTGCTCACAAGAAGGATCTGAACGTGCTGGCCTTCGGGTTGCTCGCGCCGGAAGGCATCCTTATTACCTGTAGCCGTTCTCGCCATTTCGATGAGATGTTGTTTGGAGGATTGGTTGCGGAAGCAGCGAACGACGCGAAGGTAAGGGCACTCCTTATTGAAAAACGCCTCCCTTGTCGTGACCATCCGGTTCTGCTGGGCGTCCCCGAGACGGCGCACCTGAAATGTCTCGTTGTCCGCCGGATTGAGCGAGGGTGCTATCTGGCGATCTCGGAGCTGCGTTGTCGGCATGATATATTTCTATGACAACCCGCCCACCGAAGGAGTTATACAGATGGCAGTCGCGAGTTCTTCTTCAACCCGCCAGGTCTTCGACTACGGCGATGCCTATCCAAACTCTCGCAAGGTCTATGTGGAAGCGAATCGCGTTCGCGTGCCGATGCGCGAAGTGAGTCTGAGTGGCGACGAGTCGCCAGTTCTTCTGTATGACACGAGTGGCACGCTCGGCGTCGACCCGCGATGCGGTCTTCCGGGAATTCGCCGAGACTGGATCGCGGAGCGCGCTGATGTCGAGGAAATTCGTGATGCTGCCGATTCGCTGGCGTCTGTGCCCAACGGCTTGCGTCGACCGGTATTGAAGGGCACCGGACCAGTGACACAAATGCACTACGCACGCCGGGGTGAGATCACAGCCGAGATGGAGTTCGTTGCGATACGCGAGGGGTTTGACCCGGAGTTCGTCCGCTCCGAGGTGGCGCGCGGCCGAGCAATCATTCCCGCGAACATTAACCACCCAGAGCTCGAGCCGATGGCAATCGGTCGAAATTTCCTTGTCAAGATCAACGCCAATATCGGTAACTCTGCCGTAGGGTCATCCATCGACGAAGAGGTTGAGAAGCTACGGTGGGGAACGTTGTGGGGGGCCGATACGATGATGGATCTGTCGACCGGCGAGAACATCCACGAGACGCGCGAATGGATCGTGCGTAACTCGCCGGTTCCGCTTGGGACGGTCCCGATCTACCAGGCGCTTAATAAGGTAGGTGGAATACCGGATGAGCTTACCTGGGAGATCTATCGCGACACGCTCATCGAGCAAGCGGAACAGGGTGTTGACTACTTTACTGTCCATGCCGGCGTACTCCTTCGCTACGTTCCAATGACCGCCCGCCGAGTTACCGGGATCGTGTCACGAGGCGGCGCGATCATGGCTAAGTGGTGTCTCGCACATCATCAGGAAAACTTCACGTACACCCACTTCCGGGAGATCTGCGAGATTATGCGCGCCTACGATGTTGCCTTCTCGCTCGGCGACGGGCTGCGTCCTGGCTCAATCGCGGACGCGAACGATGAGGCCCAGTTCGCCGAGCTCAAGACCCAGGGCGAGCTAACTAGGATTGCATGGGAATACGATGTTCAGGTGATGAACGAGGGGCCGGGGCATGTGCCCATGCACCTGATCAAGGAAAACATGGAAAAGCAGCTGGAGTGGTGTCAGGAGGCACCGTTCTACACACTTGGTCCACTCACTACCGATGTAGCCCCAGGCTACGATCACATCACGTCGGCCATCGGTGCCGCCATGATTGGCTGGTACGGTACTGCGATGTTGTGCTACGTGACGCCGAAAGAGCATCTTGGACTACCCAATCGCGATGATGTGAAGGCGGGCGTCGTAGCGTACAAGATCGCGGCTCATGCGGCTGACTTGGCCAAGGGGCATCCTCGTGCACAGGGCTGGGACGATACCCTGTCGAAGGCGCGATTTGAGTTCAGGTGGGAAGATCAGTTCAATCTCTCGCTTGACCCGGTGACGGCCCGCGCGTTTCACGACGAGACGCTGTCCGCGCAAGGGGCCAAGACGGCACACTTTTGTTCGATGTGCGGGCCGAAGTTTTGCAGCATGGAATTGACGCAGCAGTTACGCGACTTTGCAGCCGAGCGGGGTCTCGGTCACGACACCGCCGTAGAGGCCGGAATGCGCGAGAAGGCCGCTGAGTTCAGGAAAACGGGGCAGGTGTACGTTCCGAGCGAGTAGCGGCGGGCGGTGTGCCGGTGCCTATCGGTCGGATTGATCTGCCGGTGGCGGAACGATCTGAATCACCGTTGGAAACCTTTCGTTGCCTGCGTTTGGTGTGGGGTTGAGGTAACCCTCCGACGCGTTCCAGGTGTAGTCCTTGATGGTCACTCCGGGTGGGAACGCCATACTTTCTTTGCGGAACCGGCCGACCTCGAACGTATGCGTGGCTGGGGCGTGGAAGACCCGGTCGCCGCGCTCGTCGAGCATCGCAGAGTAGTACCGCACCATCTCCACGAACGACGCCTGGGTGCCGAAGAGGTAGTATCGCTGACCCCGGCCCGCGTCGTATGACGTGAGGTAAACGGCCGTTGGGTAGATCGGCATACCCAGCGTGGCCTCGGTCGGCACTTCCCGCTCGGGCTCTGCTGGCGCCTGTTCGGCGGCTTCGGCGCCTGACGACACAAGTATTGCAGATGTAATGGCGCTTAGGAGGACCACCCCCACGCTGAGGCGTCGGTGACTCATGACACCATTATCTGGAGCCACGGACGGCTTCGCAAGTCATCCCGGCGCACGCGCCAGTGTGATTGGGTCACTCGCCATCAGTTCCGCCGTACTGTAATTGGGCCGCAGCGTTGATTCAGTCAGCGATTTAAAGGTCACGTGAGTTTGCAGCCGACCGAGGGGCCACTGAAATCGTAGGTAGTCCCTGCAGTCTGGTAGATGCGCTGCGGAAGATCGATACAATGTTCCAACATGTTCCCCTGAACGCAAATCCTGCTACCGCATACCTGTTCATCATGAAGCCATTTTCGGGACGTGGGGTGACGTCGCTGGTTATGACCTTACCCACCCACCGACGGATTAGCGGATTCAGCGGTTGCTCGGCTGATCTTGGCCGAGCCCGTACCGGGCCGTCAGGGTCGCGAGAACGGCTCTCACCCGTTCTCGGTATCTGCGCGTCGGATACTTACTCGCGTACAGGTGGCCGTATCGCTCCACGAGATGAGGGAACTCGGCTTGGAGGAACGTCAGGAAGTGGTCTCGCGTTTCACCCTCGAGGTGCATCACGAACCCGTCCACGTACTTTGCACCGTACTCGGCGATAGTCCGAACCGTTCGCTCAATCTTGTGCGGGTGCGAGGTGATGCCTGGGACGATCGGAGCCATCAGCACGCCGGCGTCAATTCCGCCGTCGACTAGCTGTCGAACCGTCCTCAGCCGCTGTAACGGATGCGCAGTGCCCGGCTCGATCCGCTGCCAAGCCTCCTCGTCAACGGTTGGAATGCTGATGCTCACGGTGCATCGGGTTCGTCGCGACAAATCGGAGAGTAAGTCCCGGTCCCGGAGGATGAGCGGTCCCTTGGTGACGAGGCTTATCGGCGTTGGATGGTCGGCTAATACGGCCAGCGTTTGGCGACTCAGGCGGTAATGCCCTTCAATGGGCTGGTATGGATCAGTCGCAGTGCCGAACGCGACGAGTTGAGACCCGGCCCGGGATTGCCAGGCGTTTCTGACAAGCTCCTGTCGCAGCACGCTTGGAAAATTTATTTTGACTAGGATGACTGACGAAAAATCATCGTTCGCATTGAGCTCCAACTGCTTTTGGTATCGGCGTGCGAAGCAATAGTGGCACCCATGCGTACATCCTCGATACGGGTTGAGCGTCCACTCGAACGGTATGCCCCTTACGCGGTTCAGGACACTGCGGCATGTGGACCTCCTGATAGAACGCCTCGTCGGCACGACGCAGCGCGCCAGGTAGTCTGGCCCGGCCTTTCCGCTTGACCTGTTCGACTATCTCTCGGGTGGTTGGGGGAGTCGGGAGGACGTCTTCAAACAGTAGGTAGTGGAATCGCAACAGGCATTCGCTTTTTATTTGCCGCATGATCCAAATTTATTTGGCGGAAGTAAAGCGAAAGAAGTGCCTGTTTCTTCGGCCACGATGTGACGAGAGTACTCCAGGAGGTCGCGGAGTGAATGTTCGAGGGGAATCGTCGGCGTCCACCCGATTTCAGTCGTGATGCGCGTTGGGTCTCCTACGAGGAGAAGGTTGTCGCTGGGACGAAGTCGAGAGGGGTCGATCTCGATGGCAATCGCAACCTTGGCTTGATCGACAAGGTACTGCAGGAGGTCGCCGATCCGGTGTGCCTTGCCGGAGCAAACGTTGTATAGCCGGCCTGTGGTTCCTCTTTCCATTAAGGCACGATAGGCACGAACGGTGTCGCGGACATCTGTTAGATCGCGTCTTGCCTCTAGAGAACCGACCTTAAGTACAGGCTCGTTCAGACCTGCCTCGATCCGCGCGATCTGACGAGCGAAGCTCGCCGCCGCATAGGCCGGGTCTTGCCCAGGTCCGAGATGGGTGAACGAACGTGTGAGCACGATATCGAGACCCGCTGTTGCGAATTGTTGAGCGAGCATCTCTTGGGCAAGCTTGGAAAGACCGTACGGGCTGACGGGACCAATCGGATCAGCCTCACGAATTGGAGCATTAGTTGGTTTGTAGATCAGGGCGGACCCTGGAATCAGAGTCTTTGAACGAATTCCTGTGGCACTCGCGGCCGAGAGCAGGCTATCGGTGCCCCGAACGTTCAGCTCAAGGGTGGAAACGGCCTCGTCCCACGATGTGTGGACAGCTGCAGCCCCGGCGCAGTGGTAGATAGCTGACGGACGGGTGGCCTTGAGCGCGGTCGCGACACGCCCAGGGTCGAGGAGATCGACGTCCATCCACTGAATCTTGGTCTCGTCGCCAAACGACCGAGGCAACCGGGCCTGTCTGGGCAGTGATGGGCCGGCCGGCCGCCGCCACGCGACGATTCGAGCCGATGGGAGAGCTGTGCTGAGCAGTTGGATTAGGTGACTTCCCACAAAGCCCGCTGCGCCGGTGACGAGGATCACGCCTGACATGACGGGAACAGGCTTGACTTCACTAGTTATGCTGGCCGTACTGTGTCTTGTAGTACGCTTGAAAAGTTGATTATTCGTCCTTGATCGGTCGCCACCAACGCTCGTTCGACCGATACCAATCGATCGTCGTGGCCAAACCCGCGTCGAACGACTCGTATGGAGCCCACCCGAGTTCACGAAGCTTGTTTGTGTTTAATGCGTAGCGGCGGTCGTGTCCTTTGCGATCTTCAATCGGCTGAATCAGTGAACGCGGCCGGTCCAAGACGGCCAAGATCTGATGGGCAAGCTGGATGTTCTTCAGCTCGTGTCCTCCCCCGATGTTGTACACCTCACCAGAGGTGCCGCGTTCCAGAAGGAGGTCCAGGGCTCTACAGTGATCGTTCACGTGTAGCCAATCTCGTACGTTCTGGCCGTCGCCATAGAGCGGTACGGCCTTGTTGTCGAGGGCGTTGGTAATGAACAGCGGAATCACCTTTTCCGGGAACTGGCGTGGTCCATAGTTGTTGGACGATCGGGTGATGATGACCGGGAGGCCGTGAGTCGCCCAATAACTGTACGCAAGTCGATCCGCCCCCGCCTTGCTCGCCGCGTACGGATTGCGCGGTTTGAGTTCGTCCGTTTCAATCGAGGTGCCCTCGGGCACGCTACCGTAGACCTCGTCGGTCGAGATCTGTATGAAGCGGCGAAGGTGGGGGGCCGATATCGCGGCGTTCAGTAGCACGAACGTGCCGTACACGTCTGTCCGGACGAAGTCGCCCGCATCCTGGATCGAGCGATCAACGTGTGTTTCCGCGGCGAAGTGGATCACGATCTCGGCTTCGGTTACGAGTGGTGCAACGATCGTCGGGTCGACGATGTCTCCTCGTACAAAACGATGTCGAGAATGGCCGTCAAGGCCCTTCAAATTCTCAAGGCGCCCTGCGTAGGTCAGTTTGTCGAGTGTCGTTATCTCCCAGTCGGGATGTGCTTTGACGGCGTACGTCACGAAGTTGCTTCCGATGAATCCAGCTCCGCCCGTGACGAGAACCTTAACCATCCTTTCGGGTCCAGTCGTAGGGGAGCGTGTCATGCGGCTTGAGACGGTACTCGTCCGGCTCGTCGTAGTGATAAAGTTCCGTCGGCACGTTCAGGACGGTCGATACCTCGGTGCCGATGCACTTCCAGCCGTGGTACACAAGGTTTGGCACCTGAACAATCACCGGCCGCTGTGTCCCGAGAAAGAACTCGTTGACGGCACCTTTGGTCGGCGAGCCATCGCGCGTGTCAACCAGGACGAGCTTGATCATTCCGGTGATACACGCAAAGTTGTCGACCTGATATTTATGGTAGTGCCAAGCTTTGACGACGCCGGGATACGTGGCCGATACGTAGACCTGGCCGAACTTCTTGAAGAACTCCGGATCGTCGCTGCGCATGATCTCCATGAGCCAGCCGCGCTCGTCGGGAATCAACCTGAGTGACTTAGTCTTGACACCCTTGATCGGCACGTGTTTGGTCGTCGTTTCGACATAGGACGTAGGGTCGACCACTGCCATTCTCTCCTGCCCAATGCGGGCTCACGAGGTGATTACCACCGAATACCAACTTCAGAGTTATCGCCGAGCATGAATCGATACGCGGAAGGTTTGACTGGCTGCCGGTAGATCTTGACGTTCTTACCAATGAGGCTGTCCACGACGCGGTTTGAGAGGTCGGTGATCACGCTCCCCTCCAACACGATGCAATGCTCGATCTCCGATCCCCGGATCTCAACGTCGTTCATGATTGAGGTAAACGGCCCGATGTACGCTTGCTCGATTCGAGCGCCGGATCCGATGATTGAAGGTCCCCGAATGACGGAGTTGACGATCACGGCCCCGGCCTCGATGACCACCTTTCCCTCGATTCGACAGTCGTCACCGACGTTACCTTCGATTCGCCGATTCAAGGTGTCGAGAATCAGTCGATTGGCTTCGAGTATGTCGTCGAGCTTACCGGTGTCCTTCCACCAGCCTTCCACGATGTGGGGACGTACGACGAGCCCGCGGTCGATGAGGTCTTGGATCGCATCGGTGATCTCCAACTCGTCTCGGAAGCTCGGTTTGATGCGCCTGACAGAGCTGAAGACTTCTGTGCTGAATAAATAGACTCCGACAAGGGCGAGGTCGCTCAAAGGCTCCTTTGGCTTCTCGACCAGACGGATGACTCGACCATCGTTCAACTCCGCCACACCGAACCGCTGTGGGTCGGGTACACGTGTCAGGAGGATCTGCGCAGCGGGCTTTGTCGCCGCGAAGTCTTGGACGAGTGGTTTAATGCTATGGGCCAAGAGGTTGTCGCCCAGGTACATAACGAACGGTTGATCGCCAAGAAACGGTTCGCTAATCATGACGGCGTGAGCAAGGCCCCGCGGTGCATCTTGCTCAATGTAGGTCACGGAAACGTTCCACTGTGATCCATCACCGACGGCAGCTCGGATTTCGGCCTTGGTGTCCCCTACGACGATCCCGATTTCTCGGATGCCGGCCTCCGCTAGCGCTTCGATCCCATAAAATAGGATCGGCTTATTGGCGATCGGTACAAGTTGTTTGGCGCTTGTGTAGGTGAGTGGCCGGAGCCGGGTGCCTTTTCCGCCGCTCAGGATCAGGCCCTTCACTTAACTGCTCCGCTAGCGCCGAAGGCGCCAAGCACGTTCGCGAACGTTCCAAGCCCTGCCAACGTAAATGAGACGTTGAATCGCTTGTCCTCCGGCACGGGGGCTCGGCTGCCGAGCCCGACGAAGTTGAACGTCTGATACTCGAAACTCACACCGCAACACTGTGCATTGTAGTAGACGAGTATACGTTGCTGGAGGGAGCGTCTACGCAACAAGTCGTAGTTGAGTAGGAACGCTCCGCCAAGCGTGTTGTCCCTGTTTCGCATGCTCGCGGATGCATTGATGTAGTGATCGAGCCGGTCCAATTTATTGAAACCGCTGAGCCCCTCGATGAATCGCCGCTGGGACCAGCCGACGATCGCCTGGAGCCATCCACCGACTTCGTATTCACCATCCGCGCTAATCGTTCGAATGGTGTTGAACTCGGTGTCGTATTCGGCTCGCATCGAGGCGCCCATCGTGTCGGTGGGATTGGTGCGGACCATGAACGACACCGGCGACAAGTTGCTCGGTTTCGTATCATTGAAGCTAGTGCTGAAGCGTCGGTCATATTGTGCCGCGCGGGCATCGGTGTACCAGCTTTGGGTCACGGATATCGAAAGAATCTCGCGTGCCACATCTCCAAAAATTCCACCGCGCGCGTAGAGGCGGTTGTTGAGACCGTAGCGTATCTGCGTGACGTTCCCGACGATGGAGTCGGTTCCCTCGAGTCGGACGACACGATCGAAATTATCGATCGCGCTGACCCGCCGAAGCGACACCCACGGTGCAATGACGTGCTTCATGCGTTCCGAGTATCCGCTGTTCGGCGTATCGAAGATCTTGACGAAAGTTGGGCCCGTTAACTCTGACTCGATCTCTCCAAAGTGTCTTGCCACGCCGACGTCGACTTGTGGCCGTCTATTTGTTTCGAGGTCGAGGCTTTCTGTCCAGTACGTTGAGCGATACCGAATGGACGTGTTGACGTTCAGAAATGGCCATGGGGTGAACGGGATCTGGAGGACTGGGTTGATGTCGAAGCGATGGAGACCGCTGTCCTGGATACGATCCTCGCCACCGTTTCGACCGAACCTCGTGTCTCGCTGAAGCAGCCGAACGTACTCGCTGTCGAACGAGTAATAGATGGGAGTTCCTGGAATTGTCGTCTGGCCCTGAGTGAAGCTGACTCGCGGGCCGTCGCCCCAGAGCGTGGCGGCCCTGTCACCGCGGAACGTCTCGGTGGCATCGAATGTGGCGCTAAGCTGATAGGTGCCCCACGTCCCCGAGAGGTTACCGCTGATGTTACGGTTTTGATTCGTGGCTTCGAGGACGTTTTGGTTGTACGTCTGTCGAACGGTGACGTTGGAGAAATAATCTATCCTTCCACGGGCGGTGATATTCTCCGTGAGACCGTGGCGAGCCTCACCCCGAATGTCGAAGCTGCGCCGAGCGGGAGAAATTCGCTCGGTCCCTCTTTGAACGTACGTTGTTTCGTGCTCATCTAAGAAATACGTCCGGAAATCACCCTGCGAGTTGGGCCCGAGGTTGAATCGATACTCGGCGCCGGTACCCTGGCCGGTCTGCATAAACCAATCGTGAAAGAAGGTGGCGTCGTGACTACGGCCCATGGCCAAGAAAAAGGCATTACTCAAACTCGTGCCGCGGTACGTTGAGGCACCCCAGGTCGGCATCAGGAAGCCAGTAGCTCGCTCGTCGCCCTGAATGGGGTAGTAGAGGGCGGGAAGGTAGAAGACCGGCACGCTCTTGACCTCAAGAACCACGTGCTTGAGCACAAGGTACTCGTCCAGGTTGATCGTGAATGAGCTTGACTTCATCTCCCAACGAGGCGTCGGCTGGATACAGCTCGTGAAGCCACCTTTGGCCAGTCTGTAGCTTCGAGGGCCGATCTTCTCGATGGTCTCGCCATAGAAGTACATGTCCGGTTCCTGCGTGCCGAACATGCTCCGCTCGACCTCGTTGCCCATGTTCACCGACCCAGCCGCGTTATAGAAGACCCCCGTCAGATCTTCAATATTTACTTCAGCTCGCTCGGCGGCGAGACGAGTGTCTTCCGACACATACACGACGTTGCCGGTGGCAACCATCTGCGACTCATTGGAGAAGAAATCAACCTCATCTGCGTAGAACTCCCAGCCATCGCCCTCGAGTTCCACTTCGCCAATGAAGCGCATGTGGTTCTCATCCACGACTTCGATGGTGAACTGTCTCGAATCGAAAGGAAGACCAGGAAAAAGTTGCGCCTGTGCGCCTGGAGGCATGCCGATTATGACGGCCGTGGCCACACTCGAAATGATCAGGGCTCGGTGGACCATCATCCACATATTACCCTGGTCATCGGGCGTGGAAGGGCCGGACACTAGAGTCAGTCGACATGCAGCTGATCAGTTCCCCGACTAGATAGACTGAACCGGCCGAACAGACGACATCACTACCTTGCCAGCCGAACCCAACGGCGGCACCTGGTGTATCCACGATTTTGTGTGGCAAGTCCGGGCAGCACGTGGCGACGATGGCAGCCAGTTCCGGCGCCGACAAAGCTCTCGGTGTTGAGAGTGACGTGCAGATGGCACGCGTCATGGATGGGCGCAAAGCGCGAAGCATCTCCGGAACGTCTTTGTCGTGCATCGCAGCGAGAACCATGGGCACGCCTTGCGGATAGCACTCCGCGAGATAGCGTTGAAGCGCCACTGCGGCGGCGGCGTTGTGAGCCGCGTCCATCAGGAGCGTGCCCCGACCCCTGACGTGGACTAGCTCCAGTCGACCTCGCCACCGTGTTTCAGTCAGTCCGGCGCGGATGGCCGACGCTTCGATCGTTGCCAGCGCCGTTTCTCCAAGCGCTTCTAGAACCCGTACCGCGACAGCCGCATTCCTGACTTGATGACGACCGCGAAGTGCTAGGACGAGCGGTCCGTACGTTCGCACCGGGGTTGTCAGGGTCAGGTGGGTGAGTCCGTTCTCAAGTGTCGCGGCAGCGTCCAAGTCGGTTGGGACCTCGATCAGGCGGCAGTGGCGCTCGGCACAGATCTCCCGAAGTACTTCCAGTGGTCCCGCCTTCGTCTCGCCGGTCACGACCAATCCATTCGGCTTGATTACACCGGCTTTCTCAAAAGCGATCTCGGGAAGCGTGTGCCCTAGGTGTCGTTGGTGATCGAGGTCAACGTTCGTCACGACCACCGCCGATGGGGTCACGACGTTCGTGGCGTCGAATCGACCGCCCATACCAACCTCGAGAATCGCAACCTGTACTGACGATTGCTGAAATAGCCACAAACCAATGGCCGTGGTGGCTTCGAAGAACGTCGGTGGAGCATCGAGTTGCCCGGTTGTCAGCAGGTCATGGATTACCGCTTGCAGGGTCTCGGCCGCGCGCGTGAGCGTTTCTCGAGAAACGGGCTGGCCGTCGACTGCAAACCGTTCCTCCAGATCAACTAGGTGCGGTGACGTGAAACGGCCAGTCTTCAGGCCAGCGGTTCGAAGGGCTGTTTCGATCATCGCAGTGACCGACCCCTTTCCGTTAGTGCCGGCCACGATGACCGAGGGAAAGGATCGCTCGGGATGATCGAGTGCTCCGCATAGCACTGCGATGTTCGCGAGACCGAGCTTGACGCCGTATTGCTTGAGCTCGAAGAGGTAATCGAGGGGAGCGAGCGCCGTCATACGAGTGGGTTCGGTCGTTCGAACGAGACCATCAGCTCAGGCCGGCCCCGTCCTCGGCACGTAATAGCGGGTGCCTCGGCCCATACCGTTCAGCTGCTTGATGAGATCGTCGAGAGCGGCATCTTTCCATTGCGGATCGAACTCCGAAGTTTCGATCACCAGTAAGGGCGTAGCGGTGTAGTGATAGAAGAAGTGTGTGTACGCCTCGTTCAGCTCAGACAGATAGTGATCGTCTGGTAGCGGGACATCGCCGGGACGACGACTTCTGACGCGACGACAGAGGACGCTGGTTGGAGTCTGAAGGTAAACGACGAGGTCAGGAGCAATGACGTCGGTCGCAAGGAGGTCGTAGAGTCGCTGGTAAATGAATAACTCGTTGTCGTCGAGATTCAAGTAGGCGTAGATCTTGTCCTTGTCGAACAAGTAATCGGAGATAGTCACTTGGCTAAAGAGGTCGGTCTGCCGCAAGGTGGATTGCTGACGATGCCGAGCCAACACCGAGAACAACTGTGCCTGGAATGCCGCCCCTGGCTGTCCGCGATACAGGTCTGCGATGAAGGGGTTCTCGGTATCGTCGAGCACGACGGCTGCACCGAGTCGATTTCCGAGGTGCTGGGCGAGAGCCGTTTTTCCGACGCCTATCGGACCTTCGATGGCAATGTAGCGGAAGTCCAATACCGTGCAGTATACCAGCCCTGGTTCGAGCTGGATCGCATGCTATCATGCCAGCCGTTCGACCATCCGACAGATTAGATATGACGTCACGTGGCTCGCGATTGACGCGATCGGTGATTCCCACGGTGGTTCTGGTCATGTTGCTCGCTGGTGCTTGCACTAAGCCACGATCGATCGAGTCGCCGACTTCGACTCCGGTCACTTTCGCCGATAAGGTGGAGTGGATTCTTCGCCTCGAGAACCAGCGGGTGTTACGAAACGTACCGAACATGCCACCTACTGCCGATCCCGCACTTACCGCAATTGGTTCGGATCGCACTTCAGGCGTATCCCTGGGGTCGCAGCCTGATCTCGTTACTCTGCTCTCCGATCCCGAGCCGCAGCTGCGTCGACGAGCAGCGCTCGCCATTGGACGGGTAGGGCTTCCGGAGGGTGTCGAGCCGCTGTTGGCCGCGCTTAGCGATTCCGAGCTGGAGGTCCGACAGATGTCGGCGTTTGCGCTCGGTCTGATCGGATCGTCATCCGCCGGCGACGCACTCGTCGCGGCGCTGAGCGATCCTGAACCACTCGTTCGGGGTCGGGCCTCTGAGGCGCTCGGCCGGATCGGGTTGGTGGGCAGCGCTCCCTCGATCTCCGCGATGGTACAGCGCCACGTCTCGGATACGTTCGACCTCGATCCGGAGGATCAGACTCATCCGCTGTTGCCAGGCGCCGAGGCGTTCCGGCTTGGACTCTACGCGCTCGCCGAGCTGGGCGACTACGAGTTGATTGCCGATGTCGTGCTGCAGGAGAACGGGCGGCCGATCTTGTGGTGGTGGCCCGTTGCGTACGCGCTGCAGCGAACGGGTGATCCCCGCGCGGCTGTGGCACTGACAATGTTGGCAGGGGTGCAGGGCAGCTTGGGGGTCGCATTTGCGGCTCAAGGTCTTGGTGCCCTGGGTGACGCCTCAGCGGTAGACACGTTGACTGGACTTCTCGACCTCGACCGGCGTGATGAGCACGTGGTTGCCAGCGCCGTGCGGGCGCTGGGGCGAATCGACGATTCGCGCGCGGCGGTCGCACTGCGCAAGTTTATTCTGACGCGAGATCTTGTCCCCACCCTTCGAGTTGAGGCGCTGGAAGCTCTCTCAGCGCAGACCAACGCCGATGCTACGGACCTGTTCGTCGAGTTAATGACGGACCGGTGGTCACCGATGCGAGCAGCCGCGTTGAGGGGGCTAGCTAGGTCGAATCCAGACGTGTTTATGCTGGTGTTGTCGGGGTTGGGCGACGACCGCGACTGGAGAGTACGCGCTGCGCTCGCCGACGGTCTGGCTCACGCGACTGCTGACGTGGCGACCTTTCGCTTACGTCGGTTGCTTGAGGACGAGGATCAGCGGGTGATATCGCACGCACTGCGGGCGCTCGTTAGCCATCACGTTCCAGAGGCTGAGTCCGTCTTGATCGCGCAGCTGGAGCGAGAGGATGTCGTCGTTCGCAAGACGGCTGCGTTGCTCCTCGGAGAGTTCGGTTCTTCGCTCTCGCTAGCGGTGCCGGATGCGTTGGCTCGCGCCTATGAGCGTGCGCGAGCCGACAGCGCGTATCTCGCGCGGGCGGCTATCGTCGAAGCTCTTACCCAGATTGGCGGGCCGGTGGCTGAGGACATCCTGAAGGCCGCGCTGAACGACGCAGACTGGGCGGTCCGGGTCAAAGCCGCTACTGGGCTACGTGCTCGAAAAGCCGACGCTGCGGCGAACGACGTGATTCGACCTGCGCCCGGTCGAAACTCCGTTGACTTCAGTGCGCCGCACCTCGTACGGCCGACGGTGTCGCCGCGCGTCTATTTAGATACGGAGCGCGGAATGGTCGAGCTCGAGCTTAACGTTATCGATGCTCCTGTCACGGCAGACAACTTTGCGGTGTTAGCAAGGCGTGGATTCTACGACGGCCTCACCTTTCACCGAGTTGTGCCGTATTGCATCGTGCAAGGCGGAGACCCTCGTCACGACACCGAGGGCGGGCCAGGTTACACACTGCGCGACGAGTTAAATCAAGTTCCGTTTCTTCGAGGAACGGTTGGGATGGTGCGTGACTGGCCCGATACCAGCGGTAGTCAGTTCTTCATCGCGCTCTCGCCTCAACCGCATTTGGATGGTCGGTATACCGCGTTCGCGAAAGTGGTTTCGGGTATGGACATCGTCGATGAGTTACGGCAAGGGGACGCGATCCGTCGTGTTCTAGTTTGGGACGGTACCGGGCCATTTAGGGATTAACGTTCAGTGGGACACCGGTGTCCTGCGGCATAGGCGGGCAAAAAAGGGGGCGCTAGCGCCCCCTTTCTCTAGAAGAAGCCAGATTTAGCGCTTTTTAGCACCCTTCTTCTTTGCAGTCTTCTTCTTGGCTACCACCTTCTTCTTGGCTGCCTTCTTCTTGGCTGCCTTCTTCTTGGCCATGCTTCCTCCTTGGAATGTGGCTGCTCAGCTTAATTCCCGTTTCAAGCGCATACCTGATATAACAACAGGTGGGCTGAGCGGTCCACCCTCACACTAGATGTAGATTATGGATGAGAAACACTGTGTGTCAAGCAGCAAATAGACGAAAAGTCAAAACGATTCTGTCTCCGACGTGAGATTGGATCGGGTTGACGGTCGAAGATCTCTCCACCGTACCAGGTCGGGACGACATCAGGACACGCGTGTACGTTGACGCGTACAGAGAGAGTCGGTTGTGCGGAAGATTCTTAGAGCTTCTTAAGTCGCGGACGTTTGAAGCAATTGTTTCTTCGAGTGACGCTCAAGTGCGAGCTCGATCAATCGATCGATGAGTGCTGAGTAGGACAAGCCCGAGGCTTGCCACATCTTGGAGTACATACTGATCGTCGTGAAGCCGGGAATCGTGTTGACCTCGTTGAGGTAGAGTCGTTCGGTCTGGCCTTCAAGCAAGAAATCCACGCGAGCCATGCCGGCGATGTCTAGTGCGCGGAATGCCTCGACGGCCATTCGTTGAATACGGCCTGTCTGATCCTCAGGCAGATTAGCCGGAATGATCGTCCGAGATCTATCGTCCACATACTTCGCCTGGTAGTCGTAGAAGTCGCCCGATGGCAGGATCTCTCCCGGTAGTGATGCGATCGGAGAGTCGTTGCCCAGCACCGCACATTCCAGCTCACGCGCGTTTCCCACCGCGTACTCGACCAGAACCTTTCGGTCGAACTGTCGTGCGAGGTCGATTGCGCGCTCCAATGAGGCTCGATCGGTCACCTTGGAGATGCCGACGCTAGAGCCAAGGTTGGAGGGTTTGACGAAGAGTGGGAAGCGATGTCGTGCCTGGACGCTGTTTAGGACAGACGTGCGATCGCGATCCCACTCGTGATCTCGGATGTTCGTGTAGTCGACCACTGGGAGGCCCTTCGCTGCCAAGAGAAGTTTAGTGACGGTCTTGTCCATCACAATGGCTGACGAGAGCACGCCTGCGCCAACGTAAGGCACATTCGCCAGCTCCAACAATCCCTGCAGTGTGCCGTCCTCTCCGTACGGACCGTGAATCACGGGAAATATGACATCGACGGTAAGGCGCTCGATGGTCGCCACCGTCGATGAGGCGGTGGCGGCTGGTAGGTCCACAACGGCGATCATCGTATCGTTTCCCGGGCGCGCCATCAGGTGAACTTCTGGGACCGGTGATTGCGGCTGAGCGGCCGGTTGTTTCGCGCGGGTTTGCGTGATGACCGCTGATGCCTCCAGAACGGTCGGTGGTTGAGCGGCAATCGACCATCGCCCGTCGCGGTGAACGTAAATTGGGAGAGCGTCGTATCGGTTCGGATCGAGATTGGCGAACACCGACGCTGCCGAGGCTAGGGAGACTTCGTGCTCGCTTGAACGACCGCCATACACGACTCCGAGTCGCAACCGCTTCATGGGTGCTAGCTGGACAGTAACATACCGCCATGTCCGAAGCGTTTAGCTTCGAAGTGAGTCACGTGGACGGACTGGCTCGGCGCGGCGTGCTGCGGACCACCCACGGCATCGTAAACACGCCGGCGTTCATACCGGTTGGCACCAGTGGTGCGGTCAAGGCGGTTCTGCATCGCGACCTTCAGGAAATGGGAGTGGAGATTGTGCTGGCCAACACCTATCACCTGATGCTCCGGCCAGGCGACGCGCGAATTGCGCGCGCTGGTGGTCTCCATCAGTTCATGGGGTGGTCTGGTCCCGTCTTGACCGACAGCGGTGGGTACCAAGTGTTCAGCTTGAGCCGTCGGACAACCGTCGACGAGAACGGAGTTCGCTTTCGTTCTCACCTCGATGGTGCAGAGTGTTTGCTGACGCCGGAGTCGGCAACCGAGATTCAGGCGCGTCTCGGGTCGGACATTGCCATGGTATTTGACGAGTGTACGCCGTATCCGGTCAGCACGGATCAGGCGCGTGCCTCGATGGACTTAACTCATCGGTGGGCTCAGCGGTCGCGCAACCGCTTCCTCGAGCTTTGCGCCGCTGGGGCCCCGGCTGGCATGATCAACTCAGCACAGGCTCAGTTCGGGATCGTCCAGGGCAGCGTTTTCCCTGAGCTTCGTCACGAGAGTGCGGCCGCGCTTGTAGACATTGGATTCGAGGCCTATGCGATTGGCGGCTTGAGCGTAGGCGAGCCGATCGATGAGATGTACGAAATCGCGGCGAACACCGTCACCCGTCTTCCGACCGACCGAGCTCGCTACCTGATGGGTGTGGGGACCCCGTGGGATCTCGTCGAGATGGTTGCGGTCGGCGTGGACCTGTTCGACTGCGTCCTGCCGACTCGCAACGCGCGGAACGGGCAGCTTTTTACCCGTACTGGCACCTTGAACATTAAACGAGCGAAATTTGCTGAGGACCTATCCCCACCGGACTCCGAGTGTTGCTGCTACACGTGCCGACACTTTTCGAGGGCGTATTTGCGCCATCTTTACCTCGCCGGCGAGATAAACTCGGCTACCCTTAGCACGCTCCATAACCTACACTTTTACCTTGACACGATGAGGCAGATTGGTGAGGCTATAGCGCTCGGCTCGTTCGAAACGTTTAGACAGGCCTTCCACCAGACGCTTTCCCGCCGGTAGCCGCGTTTCGGTTTGTGCCGCCCACCTTGGGTGTGCGGTTGAGGCGGGATAGAAGACCTATGTTCGGAGACGGATTAACCTTCGTCGTCGCTCAGGCTCAGACAGTGCAGGGACAGCCCAGCCTCCTGGTGCAGTTCCTGCCCTTCGCGATGATTTTGGCGATCTTCTACTTCATCATTTTGCTCCCGATGAGGCGTCGCCAAAAAAAGGTTGAGTCATTCCAGGCGAACCTGAAGGTCGGCGACAAGATCGTCACAACGAGTGGCATCTACGGGGTGATCTCGAAGATGAACGAGAAGTCAGTACAGGTCCAAATCGCAGATAAAGTTCGCGTCGAAGTTTCCCGATCGGCGGTCGGTGGTTACCAGGGCCAGGAACTTGTGGTGTCTGACTCCAAAAACTCGTAAAGGCCAGAGCTAATGAACAAGACGCTGCAATGGAAACTTCTAGTGGTTGTCGCCGTCGTGGCACTGTCGGCGTTGGCGATTTATCCCTTCGAGGAGCGGATTCGCCTGGGCCTCGACCTCAAGGGTGGCGTCCATATGGTGCTGGAGGTTCAAACCGACGATGCTCTTCAGGTCGAGACGGAAACGAGATCCGATCAGTTCGGCGAGCAGTTGAGCCTCCAGGGTATCGAGCCAACCTCTGTCTTCGTCGCCGACCCAACCACGATCCAGATCGAGGGTGTTCCCCAGGACCGCGATGCCGAGTTCCGACAGATTGCTGACGACCAGCTGTCACTGGAGTATGTTCGGCAGTCGGGAGCGGGCGGAAGCTACACGTTCCGGATGCGCGGCCCGATTGAATCGTCTTTGAGAGACGAGTCGGTTCGGCAAGCTCTGCAGACGATCGAGCGACGAGTAAACGAGCTTGGCGTAGCCGAACCGATTGTCGCCCCGTATTCCGTTGGTGGCCATCAGATCTTAGTTCAGCTCCCAGGGGTCTCCGACGTGGATCGGGCGAAGGAGATCATTCGGTCTACTGCCCTGCTCGAGTTAAAAATGGTGGAGGAAGGACCGGCGGCTACAGAGGAGCTCCTGCTGCAAAGTCGGAATGGCGTTGTGCCGTCCGACATGGAGGTCGTCACCGGCTCGTCCGACCCATCAAGTGGAACGCCCCAAACTGTCTACTACTTAGTGCGGCGGGTGGCTGCCGTCACGGGTCGCGATCTTCGGAACGCGCGACCGTCGCTCGACGAGTACAACCAACCGGCCGTGAGTTTTACACTCAACCGTGAAGGTGCCCGCAAGTTCGGCGAAGTCACTAGCCAAAACATCGGTCGGAGCCTGGCGATCTTGCTTGATAACCGCGTGGAGAGCGCGCCGGTCATCCAGGGACGGATCGCCGACGAGGGGCGGATCTCAGGGGTGTTCACTCAAGAGGAGGCTTCCGACCTGGCGCTCATTCTACGCTCAGGTGCGTTGCCGGCTTCGCTCACCTACCTCGAGGAGCGGACGATCGGTCCGACGCTCGGGGCCGACTCCATTCGAGCCGGTCTATTGGCGTCTGTTTTCGGGCTCATCGCCGTCGCGATCTTTATGCTCGTCTACTACAAACTTTCGGGAATCAACGCCATTATAGCGGTTGCGATGAACCTGCTGATCTTGATGGGATTCATGGCCTATATCGGTGCCGTGTTAACGCTTCCTGGGATCGCTGGCCTCATTCTCATCATTGGTATCGGTGTCGACTCGAACGTGCTGATTTTCGAGCGGATCAAAGAAGAACTGAGAGGACAAAGAGCCGTGAAATCAGCCGTAAGTGCGGGCTTTGATCGGGTGTTCTTGACAATTCTGGATACGCATATTGCGTCCCTGATTGCCGCCGCGTTCCTGTTCCAGTTCGGGTCGGGTCCAATTCGGGGTTTTGCGACCACCCTAGCCATCGGTCTGATTTCCAACGTTTTTACCGCGATGTTCGTTTCGCGCACGCTGTTCGAAGCGGTCTTGTCACGCCGCCGGGTCGTGTCATTGAGTATCTAACGAGCGTTCGAGATGTCGCTGTTTTCCACGGAACCTAAATTCGATTTCATCGGCCGTCGCTGGTATGCCATAGGTGTCTCGACCTTGATCATCGTTGCCGGGATCGCGATGGTGGCCTCAAGGGGCGGCCTGCCTCTTGGTATTGATTTTTCGGGTGGCACGCTCGTCGTCTTGGAGTTCGCACAGCCAACCTCAGAGGACGTCGTTCGAAGCTCACTTGCTTCCGTCATGGAGAAGGTTGTTCAGCAGTATGGCGACAGCGGAGGCGGAATCCTCGTCCGCCTTCCACAGGCGGGGCCAGAGGAAGGTATGAGCCTGGAGGAGGGTGCCCAAGCTATCGTCTCGACCCTTCAGGCAAGCGACCTTGGTGACTTTGAGGTGGTCTCTCGGGAGTTGGTTGGTCCTGTCATCGGCGAGGAGCTTCAGCAGCGTGGAATCAACGCGTTCGTCTGGGCCATGATCGGCATCTTGGTCTACGTTGGCTTACGTTTTCGATTCAGCTTTGGTGTCGGCGCGATTGTCGCCGTGGTCCACGACATCTTGGTCACCCTCTCGATGCTGATGTTTTTTGGCTACGAGGTGTCGCTCAACGTGGTCGCCGCGATGCTGACGATCACTGGATATTCGGTCAATGATTCAATCGTCGTCTTCGACCGGGTGCGAGAGAACCTACGGCGAATTCGGAGTGATAAATTCGACAATCTGGTCAACACCAGCGTCAATCAGACGCTAGCCCGGACGCTGATCACATCGGGGACCACGAGCTTTGCCGTGTTGGCGTTGTACCTTTTTGGCGGTGAGGTGTTGCGCGGGTTCGCGTTCACGATGCTCGTTGGTGTTATCAGCGGGACCTATTCAACGATCTTTATCGCTTCATCGGTTGCGATCGCCATCACGAAGGGTCGGGCGGCCAGACGCAGTCGTCAGATCAGCGTGAAGCAACGGGCGCCCGACTTAACGTCGCGCGGACCGAAGGCACAGCGAGCCCAAAAGGCATCTCGCTCGCGTTCGAAACGACAGAGCCGAAAGGCGCACGCGTCCTGATCGGGTGCGCTGTTGACGGCGTTCCAAGCCGCATTGCTCGGGGTCGTTCAAGGGCTCACGGAATTCCTTCCGATATCGAGTTCCGCGCATCTCATTTTGACGCGTGCGCTCTTCGGGTGGAATTTAGGTGATGTCGGGCTCACGTTTGATGTCGCATGTCACGTTGGCACGCTCGTCGCGGTACTCGTGTTTTTTCGACGCGACGTCGTGGCGATGGCGTTTGCCGTGCCCGACGCCATGCGGAACCTCCACAACGAGGATGCGCACCTCGCCCGCAACGTCGTCATCGGTACGATCCCGATCGTTCTTGTGGGATTGTTCTTCGCTGACGTGCTCACATCGTTTCTTCGAACCCCGATGGTGGCGGCCGTCGCACTCACGGTCGGAGCCGGGATCATGATGTTGGCCGAACGACTTGGTGCTCGAACTCGCAGCGATACGACGCTGTCAAGCCTCGAGGCGCTGGGGTTGGGGGTCGCTCAGGCCTCGGCTCTGATTCCGGGTGTCTCGCGATCTGGGGCCGTACTCGCCTGCGCCATGCTGTTTGGGGTGAGGCGGGAATGTGGGGCTCGATTTGCGTTTTTGCTTGGCATACCCGCCATTGTGGCGGCGGCCGCTCGTCAATCGGCAGAGCTCATAGCTGAAGGCGTCCCGAGCGGAGCGGTGGGACTTGTCGCGATAGGCATCGCGAGTTCGGGCATCGTCGGCTACCTGACAGTGAAGTACTTTCTCAGGTATCTTGTCGACCATTCCCTGAATCCCTTCGCCGCCTATCGGGTCGTCCTAGCGGGAGGCATTCTTTTTGCGTTGGTGCGGTAGCCGACTCATGCGTGCCGTTCCGCGTGCCACGCGATATTAATATCAATAGCGATGCAGTGGCTCCGCCGTAGCTTGGTTACCGGGTTCGTCGTAGCTGTTCCGCTGGTCATCAGCCTCGCGGCATTTTTTTGGCTGTTTCAGTTCATCGATGGCGTCATGGGACCTGTCTACACGCGCTGGCTGGGACGAGAGATCCCAGGCCTCGGTCTGTTCACGCTGCTGGCTGTCGTGCTGCTTATCGGGGTGTTCGCAACGAATGTTCTTGGCAATCGTTTACTCCGCGCGGGCGAAGCCTACTTGCTTCGGCTGCCCGTGTTCCGTTCGGTTTACGGGCCGGTCAAGCAGCTCGTGGGTGCCTTCTCACCCGATAGCGAGATGGGGTTCAAGAAGGTGGTGTTGCTCGACGACCCGCGCCGAGGCCTCGTGCTGGGATTTCTGACAAAGGAGTTCGTTCTTGACCGCGGGCATGGTCCCGAGGAGCTGGTGGCGGTCTACGTGCCGACGAATCACATCTACTTCGGAGATATCCATGTCTACCCGATCGACGTCGTCACCTATCCCGACCTGAGCGTGCAGGAAGGACTCCAGATTTTCTTAACGGGAGGGATGGCCATCCCTGAACAGGTCGGGGTACCGGGTAAATCGGGTGCCGAGTGTGACGGGTCGAACCGGTCTTGACGTGACGACAACGCATTAAATGATGGCCTAGACCGTCCCGGGGTCTTGACAGCGTGAAAAGTGGCTGGTTAAGTTGACAGGTATCTTATCGGATCAAAGTCGCACACGAGTCAAGGCGCCTAGCGTCAACGGATAGAGGAGAGAATGAACCAGCAACTGTACTTCGTATTAGGTTTGGGAGCACCAGCAGTCGCGGCCCTATTCAGTGTGTATCTGATTCGAAGAATCAATAGCTGCGACCCGGGAACCGAGGTCATGCAGCGCATCGCTGCACTCATTCGGGCCGGCGCCATGGCGTTTCTCAAGGCCGAGTACACGGTGTTGGCGGGTTTTGTCGGCGTCATGTTCCTGATCCTGGTTCTCTTTCTTCCTGAGAACGCGTTCTTGACGGGTGTGAGCTTTTTGGTGGGTGCGTTGCTCTCAGCCTTGGCAGGCTGGGTAGGCATGCAAACGGCCACCGGTGCCGCGGTTCGCACAACGTTTGCCGCGACGACCAGTTTGGCAGCGGCACTGCGAGTTGCCTTCTCGAGTGGTGCGGTAATGGGGCTGACGGTTGTCGCTCTGGGAACATCCGGGATCGCGGTGCTGTATTACATATTCGGCGGTCTAGAGGGGAGCGGGGAGAACGCCATCGAGCAGCTCTTCGGGTTTTCGCTAGGGGCCTCCTCCATCGCTTTGTTCGCCCGCGTAGGCGGCGGCATCTACACGAAAGCGGCCGATGTGGCGGGTGACTTGTCGGGCAAGGTCGAAGCCGGGATTCCGGAGGACGACCCACGTAACCCCGCGACCATCGCCGACAGCGTCGGCGATAATGTGGGGGATGTTGCTGGAATGGGAGCCGACCTCTTCGAGTCGTACGTGGGTAGCATTATTGCGTCGATTGCGCTCGCGTGGGCGCTTGGTGTTCCGACCGCCGCACTCCTGTGGGGCGTCAACGAGGCCGCGTTCGGACGGGTGCAGGAGGCGCTCGTTCTGTTCCCGATTCTGCTTGCTGGAGTCGGCATTCTCGCGTCCATTCTGGGGACGTTTACCGTCAACACCGACGATGAGAGCAAGATCGGCGGGGCCCTTCACCGGGGGCTCCTGGTCGCGTCCGCACTCGTGCTCATCGCTGCCGGCGTGCTCGTGGCTATGATGGGCATCCCCTTCGAGATCCTGTGGTGCGTGCTTCTCGGTCTGGCGTCGGGGGTCGCCATCGGACAGTGTACCGAGTACTACACCGCCAAGGACAAGTCCCCCGCACGTCACATCGCGCAGCAGTCTGAGACCGGGCCGGCAACCAACATCATCGCCGGGCTGGGGGTGGGCATGATGTCATGCGGCCTGCCGATCCTCGTGATCTGCTTGGCGATCTTCTTCAGTTACGCGTTTGCGGAGCTTTACGGTATCGCGATCGCCGCCGTCGGCATGCTGTCGACCCTGGGGATCAGTCTCGGTGTTGATGCCTATGGGCCGGTCGCCGACAATGCGGGCGGAATCGCTGAAATGAGTAAGTGCGAGCCTTTCGTGCGACAGCGGACGGACGCACTTGATGCCGTTGGCAACACCACGGCCGCAATGGGCAAGGGGTTCGCGATCGGCTCGGCGGCCCTCACAGCGCTCGCACTCTTTAGCACGTTCCGGACCAAGGCAGCCGACGCCGTGGAGCAAGCTGGCGGGTCAGCACAGTTCGACGATCGTCTACTTAGCCTCTCACTTGATAACCCAAATGTACTCATCGGCATGCTGATTGGCGGCATGCTGCCGTTCATTTTCGCGGCGTTGACGATGAACGCCGTCGGGCGCTCTGCCGCCAAGATGATCGAAGAGGTTCGGCGTCAGTTTAAGGAGATCACTGGGTTGATTGAGGGCAAGGCCGAGCCGGATTCTGCACGCTGTGTCGAGATCTCGACCAAGGCGGCGATCAAGGAAATGATCATCCCCGGTCTGCTGGCTGTTTTCGCGCCGGTTCTGATTGGGTTCCTCTTGGGCGTGTCAGGGCTTGCCGGGCTGCTGGCTGGAGCTCTCGTCACTGGGGTTCTGATGGCTCTGATGATGGCCAACGCCGGGGGCGTATGGGATAACGCAAAGAAGTACATTGAAGAAGGACATCACGGCGGAAAGGGCTCTGAGCCTCACAAGGCCGCGGTGATCGGCGACACTGTTGGGGATCCGTTTAAGGACACCTCCGGACCGAGCCTGAACATCCTCATCAAGCTCATGAGCATCGTGGCAGTGATCTTTGCCCCCTTGGTGGTTGCCTGGATGGGGTGAGAGTCGATTCTTCAGTTTGAGGGCTCTAATCGTTGAGGGCGCATCGGAGGCCAAATTCGACTAAGTACTGTCCTAGGGGGGTGTGTGGTAAAGTCGAATTTGGCACGTGTTAATCGACTTCGTTGACACCATCTTAGGCCATACATATAATCGACCGTCCTAAGGGTTGCTAACGCTCATTGCAGCGTGTTAAGGGAGTATCCATGGCCGGCAAATTCGACGTCCGGAAATTGATGGATGTATTTCGCAGCACCGGGTCAAAATCACCCGAGCCAAGTACCCCTGCACCCGCCTCAACTGCCGGTCAAATGTTCGGAGAGATCGCGAATCCGACCGTCAGGGTTGGAACGCAGAAGTGGTACACGGTTCCAGTTTCGATTCTTGTTCATGTGGTGGCGATTGCTACTATCGTAATTGTTCCGTTGATGGCGGTTGATGCCCTGCCGACGCCGGCTTCGATGATGGCATTCGTGGCTGCCCCGCCCCCGCCTCCGCCTCCGCCTCCGCCTCCGCCTCCGCCGGCAGCTGCGGCACCAGTACCAACCGGACCAATTCTTAATATCGACCCGAACGCGGCTCCCATCGTAGCGCCGGTAGAGATCGTGCCAGAGCCAGCAGCACCTGTAGGACTCGATTTGCGCTATGTTGGTGGCGTTGAGGGTGGTGTTGTCGGTGGTATCGCCGGTGGGATCGTAGGCGGTCTTTTGGGCGCGCCGGAGCCTCCTCCGCCGCCCACCGCGCCGGTGCGCGTTGGCGGTAACATCGCGCCCCCGACGAAGATTAGGGACGAGGAGCCTCGCTATCCGGAGGTTGCCCGGGCGGCTCGGGTTCAGGGAGTCGTCATTCTCGAGGCGATCATTGGAGTAACCGGAGAGGTCACCGATGTGACGGTCCTTCGGTCGGTTGCGCTCCTCGACGAAGCAGCAATGTCGGCCGTGCGTCAATGGCGGTACACGCCCACCACGCTAAACGGCGTTCCCGTCCCGGTTATCATGACGGTGACCGTGAATTTTACATTGCAGTAGGTATCGCACTGGGAACAGATACTGAGTTTGTACTTCTTTAGACTAAGAGAACACGGCCAGGAGGAAAGATGGACTTACTGGAACTTTGGGATCAGATGAGCATACCGGTCAAGCTGTTGATGGGTATCTTGGCAATCATGTCGATGTGGTCGGTCGGTGTGTTCTTTGAACGCCTCTTTACCTTCACGCAGGCCAACAAGCAGTCGAAGACCTTCGCGCCGAAGGTGGCCAAGCACCTCAAGATTGGAGAGCTGGAGGCCGCCATCAAGGTATCGCAGTCCGAAGAGTATCGATATAGCCATTTAAGTAAAGTCGTGTTGGCTGGTTTGCAGGAGTACCAGTTTCAGCAGGACGCCGGCGTCGAGCTCGCCAAAGACGATGTTGTCGACAGCGTCCGACGTGCCATCCAGCGCGCGGCCGCGCTGACGTCAGCCGACCTCAAGAAGGGAATGGGCGTGCTGGCGACGATCGGGTCGACCGCAGTCTTCGTCGGTCTGCTTGCGACGACACTGGGCGTCATTAACGCCTTCCAGGGCATCGCGACCACGGGATCGGGCGGTATCGGGGCCGTGTCGGGCGGCATCTCCGAGGCGCTCGTCGGAACGGCCATCGGGCTATTCGTTGCGATCCCAGCCGTTTGGTTCTACAACTTCCTCACCGGCCACGTCGAATACTTCAATGTGGAGATGGACAACTCGTCGTCCGAGTTGGTCGACTACTTCATCAAGAAAGCCTAGCTGTAGCAAGTTGGCTCGCACGACTGTTCGTGACGAGTTCAGGAGGATTCAACCATGGGGATGGTCACTGGCAAGAAGAAAGAGCAGTCCTACAACTCAGAGATCAACGTGACTCCGCTGTGCGACGTGATGCTGGTGTTGCTCATCATCGTCATGTTGATCGCTCCGCTGCTCCAAGCTGGCGTACCCGTCAATTTGCCGGACTCGAACAACTCCGTGGAAAAGTTGGACCAAGACGAGCAGACGGTTTTGCACGTCGACGCCCAAGGTCGATTCTTTGTCGACAACATTAGGACCGAACGGAGCCAACTAATGAACACCATTCAGTCTGCGCTCGATCGGAAGTTCGAGCGAATCCTCCTCATTAAGGCTGACAGAATGGCGCGATACTCGGAGGTCATGTCGATGCTTGACCAGCTTCAACGGGTTGGTATCGAGGACATCGGTCTCATTACCGAGGGTCGGCCGGAAGGGGTCGAAGACGCCGAGTAAGAGGGAATCATCATGGCAAAAAAGAAGCATCACGGCGCAGACTTTGTTGTTGAGGTTGAACGTCCCGAGGAGACTCACGATATCAACATTACGCCGTTCATCGACGTGTTGCTGGTGCTCATCGTCATTTTTCTTGCCGCCCTTCCGCTAGGGCAGCGCGGCCTCGATATAAATCTCCCGCTCGAGACCCAGGGCGCGACGGCGGCGGCCGACAACAGCCAAATCGTGCTCGAGTACACGGCCGACCGTCGAATTACGGTCAACAGCCAGGAGATAGCCCTCGGCTCCCTCGAGGGTCGATTGCGATCCATCTTCGAGACGCGCCGTAACAAGACGATGTTCATCGCTGGCGCAGGTTCGCTCACCTATGGCGACATCGTTACTGTGATCGACGCGGCCAAGGGTGCGGGTGTTGAGAAGGTCGGGATCGTCACCGACGGCATGCGTCAAGCAGCCGGTGCCGCAGTTCTTTAGTCAGGTTTATCAGGAGAACTGCTCGAGGCTTTTATGTTTATGCAATATAAGACCGTCGCGGTGGTGGCTGTCGCCCTAATGGTGACTCCCCTAGCGGGCTGCGGATGGATCGAGTTCTTCGATGAACTTGGGGCTGCCCGGACGTTTAAGGATGCCAACCTTCAGTACTCTCGCGGTCGGTACCCTGAGGCGATCGAGCTCTACGAAGAAGTGGTGGTAGTGCTTGATGAGTCGGGCACCGATAGCCAACTCCTCCAGCAGCTCACAGCGGCGTACTTCTACATTGGCAACTCCTACGACAGCCTGTATCAGCCAAATGTTACAGATCCCGAGAACTTGCACATTTTGGAGGAGGCGATTCGTTACTATCAGTTGGCCTCCGAGAAGAGTCCGACCCAGTCGTTACGGGACCTGTCGATGCAGTACCTCGTGTCAACGTTTGGTTCCGACAAGGCGAATGACCCGTCGCGCGCTGAACCCGTGCTTCGAGAGATGATCCTTGAGGATCCGGAGAATTCAGATAACTACTTCCGGCTTGCTCAGCTATATGAGGAATCTGGTCTGTACCAGGAAGCGACGGCCGTGTATGAAGCGGTCCTAGAATTTCAGGGTAATGACCCGACCGTGCATCAACAGATTGCTGGTTTCTACAATCGTGCGGGCGAGTTCGAGCTCACAATGGAGGCGCTTGAGGAGGCTGCAAGACTCGATTCGGATAATCCGGAGGCCTTCTACACGATCTCGACCTATTACTGGGAGAAGGCGTTTAAAGATTTTCGGATCACGGATGATCAGAAGTTCGAGTACATCATGCGTGGGATTGATGCAACGGACCGGGCGCTCAATCTTAACGATCGCTATCTTGAAGCGCTCGTGTACAAGAACATCCTGCTCCGTCTGCAGGCCAATACGCTTGTTTGCGAAGATACGGACGACACTGTATGTATCGAGGAACAGGACGGACTCATTGCCCAGGCGGACGAATTGCTTAGCCGCGCCCAGCAACTGCAGAGGGAGCAGCGGGCGCAACCACCACCACCGGCAGCATAGGCACCATCGGGTGACGTCATCCGAAGGCCGGCTGTTGCTCGCGCACGAGCAACAGCCGGCCTTTTGTCTTTAGACTGTTCGTCTTTGGATATGATGAAGTCGACGCTGCGCGAGAAATTGACATGATTGGCTTCAACGACCTCGCATCGAAGGCCAGGGGACACAATCCAAAATCCGACACGGAGCTTCTTCGTCGGGCATACGATTTCTCAGCGGCGAAGCATGAGGGCCAGCGGCGTCGTTCGGGAGAGGACTACATTACGCACCCGCTCGAAGTGGCCTCGGTCGTCGCGGACATGAAGCTCGACGACGTTGCGATTACATCGGGGTTACTCCACGACGTCGTGGAAGACACCCTCACGACGATCGACAGCGTCCGAGAGCACTTTGGTTCAGACGTGGCGCATGTCGTTGATGGTCTCACCAAGATCAGCACGATCCCATTCTCGTCTAGTGAGGAGCGTCAGGCTGAGAATTTCAGAAAGATGCTCTTGGCGATGGTGGATGACGTCAGAGTCATTCTCGTCAAGTTAGCCGATCGTTTACACAACATGCGGACGCTGGAGCACCTCGACGGCAAGCAGCGGATCGTGATCGCGCAGGAAACATTAGACATCTATGCACCCATTGCCGGTCGGTTGGGTATGAGCAAGGTCAAGAACGAGCTAGAGGACCTCGCATTTCGCCACCTAGAGCCTGAGTACTACGAAACGCTCAGAACGTCAGTGGAAGAACGGAAACGGGAGACTAAGCAGACGGTTGCGGGCCTTCGTGAGACACTTGAAGCCAAGCTGGCCGACGCGCGCGTTCCGGTCGTGAGCCTGTCTGGACGAATCAAACGGTTGTTTAGCATTCGGGAAAAAGTTCGGCGCCAAATGATTACGTTTGATCAAGTGTACGATCTCGTGGCGCTGCGCGTCATCACTGAGTCCGTCAGGGACTGTTACGCCGCGCTGGGTATCATCCACCAAACGTGGGCGCCCGTACCGGGCCGGTTCAAGGACTTCGTCGCGATGCCTCGGCCGAACGGGTACCGGTCGCTTCATACGTCGGTGGTCAGCCATCGGGGGTTTCCGTTCGAAGTTCAGATTCGGACGGCAGAGATGCATCGGGTGGCTGAGGATGGCATCGCAGCACACTGGAAGTACAAGGAGGGTCGCGTTGGGGCAACCGCCGATGAGCAGTACTCCTTGTGGCTTTGCCAGCTACTTGAGTGGCAGCAGGAAGTGCACGATCCAGGCGAGTTCATTCATAGCCTTAAAGTCGATCTATATCCGGATGAGGTTTACCTGTTTACGCCAAAGGGAGAGGTGAAGGCCCTGCCCCGTCGCGCTACGCCAGTGGATTTTGCTTACTCCGTGCACACCGACGTCGGCCACATGTGTGTCGGGGCCCGGGTCAATAGCAAGATGGTGCCGCTGCGTACTCACCTTGCGAGCGGCGATATCGTTGAGGTCGTGACAGTCAAAGGGCATAAGCCAAGCCGGGATTGGCTCAACTTCGTCGCTACGACGCGAGCCAGAAATAAAATCAAGCAATTTATTCACGCCGAAGAGAAGTTGCGCGCGGTTGAGCTTGGACGGAAGCTGCTCAACAAGGAGATCCGGCGATACGACCTAGGTGCCAAGAAACTCCTGGATAAGGTCCCGCTGGACGATGTTGCGAGCGAGTTTCGGTTGGCCAAGACCGACGATTTGTTGGCGGCCGTTGGGTACGGGAAGATCTTTCCCCGAACCGTGTTGGAGAAGCTTGTGCCCCAAGATCAGCTACAAGAGAAATCTGGGGGCGCCGCGATCAAGTCGGTCGTGCGTCGGGTCTTTAGACCGCGCGACGAAAAAATTAAGATTAAAGGATTCGACGATCTGATGGTATTTCGTGCTGGATGCTGTAATCCCATCCGCGGCGAGAAGATCGTGGGCTTTATCACGCGCGGAAAGGGTGTATCGGTCCATTCTACCGAGTGTCAGAATGTTTTGAACCTGTTTTATGATCCTGAGCGTCGGATAGAAGTCATCTGGGACAACGTGAGAGGCGACGAGGCGAAGACTTTCACTGTGTGCTTAACGATTCGGGTCGCGGATCGCCGGGGGATCTTGGCTGATGTAACGTCGCGAATCGCCGATGTTGACATCAACATGCAGAAAGTCGAGGCGACGGCCAGTGTCGATCAATACGGCCGCATCAGCGTGACGCTCGACATCAAGGATCTCACCCATCTGAAGCGCGTGATGAAGTTGGTAACGGGTGTGCCGGGCGTGTTGAACGTGGAACGGGTGCTGCGCTAGGTCAGCGAGACACAAGCATCAGTTTGACACAGGGATGACGGCGATCGCATCGATCTCAACACGAGCAGATTTCGGGAGCGCGGCGATTTGGACCGTCGATCGTGCCGGCGCCGGGGCGTTGAAGTACGATGCGTAGACGGCGTTCATGTCTTCGAAATCGGCAAGATCGGTGAGAAACACAGTCGTTCGGACGACATCGCTGAGGGATCCACCGGCAGCGTCAAGGACGAATTTCAGGCTCCGGATCACCCGCTCTGTCTGCTGGGTGATGTCGTCGGATACCATGTCACCGGTATCCGGGTCGATTGGGATTTGCCCAGACACAAACAGGAACTGACCGATCCGAATGGCCTGTGAGTAGGGTCCTATTGCCGGCGCCGCGAGCGTGGTGTGGATAGCGGTGATAGGGGTCTTCACGCCGCCTTGACGACCTTGTTCGATCGGATGCAGCGGGTGCAGACCTTGATACGCTTGACACCGCCATTAACCACCGCGCGAACTGACTGGATGTTTGCTTCGAAACGCCGACGGGTTACATTGTGAGCGTGACTCACGTTTCGCCCTACGGCCGGACCTTTTCCACAAACGTCACAGCGTCGTACCATAATGCACTCACTTTACGAAAGATTAAGTATACACCAGCTGCTGATCATCACTACTAGCGTCCCGGCATGATCAGACTAGGGCCATCCCCAGCAATGTGCGAACGTCCCGATCCGCTAGCGGCGAGTTCGGGAGGCTGGTCCTTGAGGACGCGTTGTAGTAGCTGCCGGTACGCTGTATTTCCCCCGATCAGTACCGACTGAGCGGTTCGGGCACCAGTCTCTATTCTCCGCAGGACAGCGGCGACATCCCCGTCGCTGACGGTGAGTCCTTTGGTGCGCCGCGTCTCGATGATCTGCTTGATTTCGGCGCCGAGGCGTTCTGCGGCCGGGAGTCCGGCCGCGTGTTCGTAAATGATTCCCCGGCTGGCGGTCTCATAGGTTTCGGCCAACGCCCTCAATGCTTCGGCGATATCGTCGTCGACGAGCGTTGGCGAAGCAGGTCGTTCCAACCGCAGGAAGCCTTGAACCAGCAGTGTAACCACATGCTGGCGCTCGGTGAGATCTTGCAGCAACGGAAACAGGAAATGCAGATCTTGCTCGCGTTGCCTCTGGAAGGCCGCCGGTGGGTGTAGCAGAGACGAGCGCAGGTAGGTGCAGTCAGATGGGCAATCGATCTCTACGAGACGCTTAGTGCCGCAACAAACAGTGCAGATCGAATGGCCGAGGGCAGGACATGCCCGCCTGACTTTTCGGCGGTCGCATAACCGACACTTATTCCGCATACCGAGTCTTCTCGGGTGGCTGTCAGCTTCGCATAGTTGAAGACGGAGCGTCAAATGCAGCTCTCGTGCTCGGCTGACGAACGACGGGCGAACCTAAACGTTCGTGTAGAAGTTGATATGGGACGACTATGGTTACGATGACATGTCCACTTACGTGGACGGTCTGTCTGGAAGGACCAAGAAACTGATCGAATAGTTCTGTTGTCTAATATGAGGTAACAAAGCTGGAGCGTTGAGAAAAGGACGTTGCAGGTCAACGACGTAGAAGGCGCTGTTAATGAAGGCGTTACAGATGATCAATCGGGTTTCCTGGGGGGGGGGGCAGGGCTCTCAGATAGCTTATTCCATTCCTTCTCCTGTATTCCTTGATCAATCGAGTTCTGTCGTTTAGGTCGGCAATGGCCCGGAAAGTCCCGTTTGGGACGCCTGGGTTTGGTGGTATTGGCTTTGCGTGCTAAGAGGGGCCAGCCTCCCCCCCCCCCCGTGCGCGAAATCAAGCCAGGGAGTAATGATGGGGAATTATGACTTTAGGTTGACAAATACAGCGATATAGCCTATCATTGTGGCATGAAGAAAAGACACCACGGGCCTGGTAAATCGCACCGTGAGGGAATCACGCTGATCGACCTCATGGACATGTTTCCGAGTGAGGCCGCCGCTCAAGACTGGTTCGAGCACATGCTGTGGCACGGCGAGCGGTGCTGCGGGCACTGTGGCAGTGTGAGAACCTGCACCGCGTCTCACGCCAAGATGCCGTACTGGTGCTCTGACTGCCGGAGCTACTTCAGCGTCCGCACCGGCACCGTGTTTGAGTGTTCCCGCCTGCCGCTGCGCAAGTGGGCCATCGCCATCTACCTCGAAGTCACAAGCCTCAAGAGCATTTCGAGTATGAAGCTCCACAGGGATATCGGCGTGTCGCAACGGGCCGCGTGGTTCATGTTGCACCGGATTCGCGAAACGTGGAAGAGCCCAAGAGGTACCGCGTTTACCGGGCCGGTCGAGGTAGACGAAACATACGTCGGGGGCAAGTCGGCTAATATGCACGCCCACAAGCGCGAACAGGTCATCACCGGACGCGGCCCAGTCGGGAAAACGGCCGTGATCGGGGTCAAGGATCGGAAGACGAACCGTGTGACAGCTCGCGTCATCGCACACACCGACGCCCCGACGTTGCAGGGCTTCATCACCGCGCACGTCGATCCTGAGGCCCTGGTCTACACCGACGACCACGGCGGCTACGACGGACTTCCGCATCACGAAACGGTCAGACACTCCCTGAAGGAATACGTTGATGGCATGGCCCACACCAACGGGATCGAATCGTTCTGGGCCTCGCTCAAGCGGGCGCACAAGGGCGTGTTCCACAAACTCTCGCCGAAGCACCTCCAACGCTATGTCAACGAGTTCGCCGGGAAGCACAACGCGCGGGACGAGGATACACTGGCGCAGATGACCGCGCTGGTGGCGGGGCTGGTCGGGAAGCGGCTGCTGTACCGCGACTTGATTGCGGAGAACGGGTTACCTTCGGGCGCCCGGTCGTGAGCATGGCCAGGGCCACGTCTTCTGGCGTGGCGTCGCCGTAGTCTGGGCGCTTCGGCATTGTGTCAGTCCTTCCACGTCGTGTGCTATCTACCTTGTGTGCTGTTGTTGGGACGGTTCATCCTATGGTGAATCCGAACACTGCTGAGTCGACGTGAAGCTGGGCGCAGATGCTCCTTACGACGCTCGGCGCAAGCCGGACATCTTCACTGTAGGTTACGGCATATCTCCTCGTTGACCCTTCGATATCTCGTTCCAGACGTGCAATCGGATCGCCGTTTATGGACACCTTCTCGTCGGTGATGTAGCGACAGTCAAAATCGCGCTCAAGACGCTGCCGAAACTCTCCGAACGTTGGCGCTTGCACCATCGGGTATGCCATGTCGAGGCCATGCTAGACTGAAATCCAACTGTCTGCGAGCGTCTTCTGCATCGCGTTGATCATGAAGGCTGGCGGGATCTTGATAGGATCGGAAATCCGAATCGGATCGGCAAGGCGTTCCGCTGCGCTGAACAGATTCCAGTAGTACTGGGGAGCCTTCCCAAAGGTCGCCAGAGGTTCCTCGCCGTGATGGAGAGCCACGGCGATCTGACCGGAGAAGGCGCGAACGAACGCATCCTTGGCTGCGGAGATTGTCGGACCTTGGGCGGCGATGTCATACTCAAGACACTGCGCGATCCAATTGGTATCCTCTTTGAGAAGTAGAACACGCATTTTTGGACTCCTCTTTAGTGTGAAAAATGTATCATTTCGTGACTGGTCGGTCGGCTCGTATGGCGCGTGTGTTTGGTCCCTACGCCTCGGTTCCAGTCGGGGCGTTTCGCTGTACGGCTCCTAGTCTACTACCATCTGTACTCGTTAAGTAGCTGCCTGGACAGGCCGACACCAGCCACCAGGTGAACGATCTGCGGTATCAGGTCGTGCAATTCTTTCTTACGAGAAACCTGCTTCGATACCTGGATCACCGCATCTTCTAGGACCTCTTGCGCGTCGGCTAGTTCTTCCATCGTCATCATCGGGCAATCCAATCTGGCCCGTACACACGAGCCGAATTTGACACCCGCTAGATTTTGGGGGGATACTAAGGTTGTCTCTTGCCTTAGTATTCCCCGGTCACCTCTCGGGTGCCGGTTGCAAGTTACGGCCCGTGTTTCAGCACGGGCCGTAACTTCTTACAGCCTTAGTCTACCACTTGACTGTACGCCCGACCTGCACACGGTAGGGTGCGGCGCCGGACGGGTTCAAGCTGAGGCGGAGCTCGCGCAGGAATCGACGTCCATCGGCGCGCAGGCTTACGGTCTAATCTTCATCATGACGAATATGAGGAAGATGATCATCATGACGATGTCAAACATTGGCTTCATTCTTGGTTGAAGGCGTTTGGATCTGAGGCGAGTTTGGCCTTAGCCCACAGGAGGACGCACACGCAATCAACTGGCAGACTCAAGGCGAGAAAGACCATCGTGATCGTCGCTCCCAAAGGAACGTCATCAGGAGTCATGGAGTAGAAGGCTAGAAGCGTTGGAAGAATGATAAGCGGAAGCAGCGCAAAGAAGGTCATTGGTCGTCTCACTTGTTGCGCCAGGGCGAGCTTGCCCGCAAGCTTGCCTGACGCTTTGCTTGCATCTACATCACTGGTCGTGCTAGGTTGTGGCATACCTCTCCTCCATTGATGCGTGGGTTTGGTTCTTCGCCCTGGTGGCCACCGGGGCGCTTTCGCGTACAGGCTCAGCTTATCACGTTACTGCTCGGTAAATGACCACCTGACTCCGCTCGAATCCGTAATTTCAACTTCTCCGCAGTGCCCCATGTTATGCGTGCCCTCGTATTGAGTCTCATCGAATCCTGTCCCAAGCAGTTCGTTGATGAGCAGGTCACTCTCGCAATACACAATAAAGTTTGAAGCGTTACCATCGTACGCGCCTGTTACTCTTACCCGGTCGGCCGACCGTGGCTTGTCAAAGACTGTGTTGCCGATTCCGCTCCGCGACCAAGCTCTGGCAGATGTTGGCCGAGTGGGGTGGTCATCTCCGCACGCGACCATGAACACAAGAGTCAGAATGATGGTACATAGGCATTGTCGCATCGTCGAGGCGGCTCCCTTCGCCCGAGACCGGAAGTGGTCGCCGGGCCAGTCGCCACAACAACCCATAACTGTACGAGTGTTCCCGCCTATTTACCCGGAGGGTGTTCTATTCAGCTGGTGGCCCGACGTCGGACCAGCCCTGAGTGTTGTGGCGAGGAAATGGTAGATCAGGATTGATGGTGCGTCAACCTAACGTCATAATCTCCTAATGATGAGGGGTGCTTAAACCGAAAAGATCCCGAGACCGCCAATCGCGCAGGTAAACAGGTAAACATGACGGAAGGAGCCGTCATCATGGCAACGAAGACACAGAAGATACGAACCCCCAGATACGAGGGGCTGCGATTGATTCTCGAAGAACGACGCCTCGAGATTATTGGAGAGGTGCAGCACAAGATGCGTAACGTGCGTGTCGAGGGTGCTGCTGTGACACACCAGGGTATTAGTGACGAGACTGAAAATTCAGGAGTCGAGATCCAAGATGACATCGAGTTCGCCTTGCTTCAGATGAGGGCTGAGACCTTGAGTAAGATCACCGAAGCGTTAGAGCGTCTCGAGGGTGGCACGTACGGAGACTGCTATGAATGCGGTAACGAGATCGCCGAGAGCCGTCTTCGCGCGCTTCCGTTTGCGGTTCGTTGCAAGGACTGCGAGGAAGTTCGGGAAGTCGAGCAGGGACGCGAGCGTCTGATGGCGGACCGTCGCCGCTGGCCGTCGCTGTTTACGGATATGATCAACTGAAGTCGGTCCACCATTTCGCTGATAGTAAGCATACCGATCCCGCCTTCTGGCGGGGTAAACCTTATCTAGGACGTCAGATTATGGGAGATCGAGTCAGATGAGCGAGGAATCGTCAGACTTCGCGCGAGCCGATACCACGGACGTAAATATCGACGGTCCGGTGACGGTCCCCGACCGTTTATCGATCCTACCGCTTCGTGACACGGTATTGTTTCCGAATTCGTTCATGCCGCTGGCCGTCGCTCGCGAGATGTCGGTTCGCCTCATTGACCAAGCCGTCGCCGACGGTAGTCTGGTTGGGGTGTTCACCCAGCGCGATGCCGCGATCGAGGAACCAACGCAGGACGATCTCTATTCCATCGGCACGCTAACTCATATCCACAAGATGTTCAAGCTAGCCGACGGCAGCCTCCGCTTGATTGTTCAGGGGCTGACGCGAGTGCATCTCGACACGATCGTGGAAGCTCATCCTTTCATTCAGGCCGAAGTGCATGCAGCCGAAGAGACATCGACCGAGGACGACCAACTCCAGGTCGATGCCTTAGAAAGAAACGTCAAGAACAATTTTCAGCAAGTGGTTTCGCTGTCGCCTCTGCTGTCGGACGATTTGCAATCGTTGGCGGTCAACGTCTCCGACCCGGGCAAGCTCGCGGATTTCATCGTGTCAAGCCTGACCACGATCCCCACGACGACCAAGCAGGAGACGCTTGAAACGCTCAACATCCGCCAACGGCTGGACGATCTCAACCGTATTTTAACCAACGAGCTCGAGGTGCTCGAGTTGGGATCGAAGATTCAGTCACAGGTGCAGTCCGAGATGGGTAAGAGCCAGCGCGAGTACTTACTCCGAGAGCAGCTCAAGGCTATCCGGAAAGAACTCGGCGAAGGCGACGATCAGACGGAGGAGATCGAAGAGCTTCGCGAGAAGATCGAAGCGGCCGGAATGCCAGAGTCAGTCAATAAAGAGGCGATCCGAGAGCTCGACCGCCTTTCCAAGATGCCAGTCGCGGCGGCTGAATATACCGTGTCACGGACCTATCTTGATTGGATGGTTGCGTTGCCCTGGGACACTCGCACCGACGAGGTGATCGACCTCAAGCGAACCAAGGAAGTACTCGATACCGATCACTCCGATCTTGAAAAAGCCAAGGACCGCATTCTCGAATACCTTGCGGTGCGAAAGCTGAATCCGGATGTGAAGGGTCCGATTCTCTGCTTCGTGGGTCCACCCGGCGTCGGAAAGACATCCCTCGCGAAGTCGATTGCGGCGGCGCTCGAACGGAAGTTCGTTCGTGTATCGCTGGGGGGCATGCGGGACGAAGCGGAAATCCGTGGTCACCGGCGGACCTATATTGGGGCGTTGCCGGGCCAAATTATTCAGGGATTACGTCGAGTTGAGTCGAAGAATCCAGTTTTTATTCTGGATGAAATCGACAAACTGGGAATGGACTTTCGCGGCGACCCAGCGGCGGCACTTCTCGAAGTGCTCGATCCAGAGCAAAACGATACGTTCAGGGACCATTACCTTGACGTGCCGTTTAATCTCTCGGAGGTGCTTTTCATAACGACCGCCAACGTCTTAGACCCCATCCCGCCAGCTCTACGGGATCGGATGGAGGTGCTTGAGCTTCCCGGTTACACCGAAGAGGAGAAGCTGATAATCGCGACTGATCATCTGGTTGGTCGACAGGTCCCAAACCACGGTCTGACAACGGACCAGTTACAGTTCACCGAACTGGCGCTTCGCACAATCATCCGTGGCTACACTCGCGAGGCCGGCGTGAGAAACCTCGAACGCGAGATCGGTACCATATGCCGAAAGGTGGCGCGCCGGCACGCAGAGGGTGCAGAGGCACCCGTCGAGGTAACCCCAGACACAATCATGGAGATGCTCGGTGCACCCAAGTTCCTTGATGAAGAGGTTGCTGACCGAACGAAACGGCCGGGCGTGGCGATTGGGCTCGCCTGGACGCCGGTTGGTGGCGACGTGCTGTTTGTCGAGGCCACGCGGATGCCTGGGAAGGGCTCGCTGACGTTGACGGGGCATCTTGGTGAAGTTATGAAGGAATCTGCAAAGGCCGCCCTTTCATGGTTCCGAGCCAACGTGGCGGGGTATGACGTGGACCCAGCGTTCTATCAGGATGCCGAGATTCACCTTCATGTTCCGTCTGGCGCGATTCCGAAAGACGGACCGTCAGCTGGCGTGACGATGGTGACAGCTTTGGTATCGGAGCTGACAGGACGTCCGGTTCGACCAGATCTAGCGATGACGGGAGAAATCACCTTGTCCGGGCACGTGCTGCCCGTTGGTGGGATCAAGGAGAAAGTACTGGCAGCGCGTCGGCTCGGTATTCTCCACGTGGCGTTACCCAGGCAGAACGAGAAGGGTGTCAACGAGGACCTCAGTCCCGAACTCAGGCGCGAGGTAACGGTTCACTACATTTCCACGATCAATGAGGTCCTTGGTCTCGCACTGCTTCCACGGCCTGAGGAGCGGCCTCCCGACGAAGTCGGACCGACAGACACGCAGGTCCACGGAACGGTTCAGTAGGGCCATCTATGGTTCGCAAGACGAGCATCAACCCTAAGACTGTCTTCTCTTGGATCTTTCCTCGTGCCACGAATAAACTCGCTTCAGCGAGAGAGAAGATCCGCGGCTCTAGAATTTCGTCCGTGTCAACGGTGGCGCACCTCTGGGGAACTGTGAGCCGAGTTAAGCGAAAGAACACCATGAGGTTCGTCACAGTAGCCTGGGGTTGGGTAGTAGGCGGCTATCCTCTCTACACGCGCTGGGACGTGATTGATCTCTTCGTGACACTCGTGCCGAGCCGCTGATTCGAGATCTTCCCCGGGGTCGATCGATCCTGCCGGTAACTCCCAGATCCACTGATCGATGACATGCCGAGTCGATAAGCGGAACTAGGATGACTGATGTGCCATGCCGGCCCCATCCATTGTTGCCTCGCGACGTTTGGGAGCGTCACACGATCGCGTTGCGGCGAAAAGACACTGCCGACGTAGACGGTGCTGGTATTGATGAGGGTGGCTGGTGCTTCTTGTGCGGATTTCATCCTAGGTTCCCACCGATCGGGACGCGTTGATGGATCTTATTAATCGGGATAGGACCTGTTCGAGATCAGCGGGCAGGTCGCTCTCGTACGACAAATGACGCCCGTCTGATGGGTGTCGGAACGAGAGTGAACTTGCGTGGAGAAATGGTCGCCGGAGTGATAGCAGTAGTTCGAGATGCCGAGGGAAACGTCGTCGCGATCCGACGTAGACTGGGTCACCGACGACGGGATGACCGATTTCGCTCAGATGAACCCGGATCTGGTGGGTGCGGCCAGTCACGATGATAACGGTGAGCAGTGAGACGCCTGCGAGATGCTCCGCTTGAACGATGCGAGTGACGGCTTCGCGAACGTGCCTCGAGCGTGTCGAGATCCGCTTACGCTGAATGCGGTCTCGGCCGATTGGAAGGTCGATTGTCTGTCCAGTCTGAACCTCGCCCCACGCGAGCGTTACGTACCGTTTATCGACTTCGCGATTCCGGAATTGCCGCGCGAGCGCGGCATGGGCGCGGTCGTGTTTCGCAATCACCATCAAACCTGACGTCCCTCGGTCGAGTCGATGAACGATTCCAGGACGCAGCGTGCCACCCACCCCACTTAGATCGCGCACATGGTGCAGAAGTGCGTTCACGAGAGTGCCCGTGGCGTGACCCGCGGCGGGATGAACTACCATACCGGCCGGTTTGTTTACGACGACGAGGTCGGCGTCGGCATAGACGATTTCGACATCCAAGGCCTCGGGTTGAGGGATTGTCGCCGGCGGTGGTGGGATCTCGAGGGTGACTAGATCGCCCGCGTGCACTGCCGTTCGCGCACGCGCGACGGTGCTTCCCACGCGGGCCCTCCCGTCCTTAATGAGCCGTTGGATCTGTGAGCGCGTTAGGTCTGAGAGGTGAGCCGCGAGCACCTGGTCAAGCCGCCGCCCTGCGTGCTCGTCGGACACCTGAACTTCGACAACCGAGGGATCCGCAGCATGGGTCTCAGTCACGGCGGATCGAGGGTGGTGTGCACTGGCGACATCAGGCAGCGCGCGCCTGAGAATTCCTTCTGCTTGGCTCTGGTGTCTGGGAACGACTCAATACCACCAGCATCACAAGGCTAACCGGGACGAGTAACACTGAGACGAACTGTGACGTGGATAGAATGTCGAAGACCGTCCCACGTGGATCGCCTCGGAAAAACTCGATCGCGAATCGAGCAGTCGAATACAAGAAGATGTAGCTGCAGAAGGTCCGCCCGTGAAACCCAGAACCGCGTCGTTCCGCGAAGAGCAGCGTTGCCAGTATGAGCAGCGCTGCGGCCGATTCGTACAGCTGCGTTGGATGAAGGCTGATCCCAAGGGGCGTACCGACGTTGGTTACCGCAAGAGTGTTCGTGAACGTAATGCCCCAGGGGAGTTCCGTCGGGCGGCCATAGCAGCAGCCTGCCATGAGACAACCGATCCGCCCGACCGCCTGTCCTAGGGCAATACCGGGGGCGAACGCATCGCACGTCGGCCAGAAAGGCAAATGGTATCGTCGCATAAACCAGAACGTCACACCGACTGCCAGCAGCAGACCACCATAGAACACACCTCCCGAACGCACGATCGTTAATAGCTTGGAAGGATCCTCTCGATAGTGATCGAACTCGACGACCAGCAATAACAGCTTGGCGCCGACGAGTGCGCTGACGATGATGTAGATACCAAGGTCCATGACGCGATCGGCATCCATGCCACGTGCCCGGGCTCGAACGATCGCGTACCGCAACCCGATTAGGTATGCGGCAGCGAGCAGGACACCGTAGGTGTAGATGCTGATTGGGCCGAGCTCAAGCAGTTTCGGATACATGCCGGTTCACTAAAAGCATATCGAGAATCAACAGTGCGGCGCCTACGGTGATCGCAGCATCGGCCACGTTGAACACCCAAAAGTGCCATCCACGCCAGTACACGTCGATGAAGTCGAGAACATATCCCATCATCACCCGATCAATCAGATTGCCGATGGCGCCTCCGATCACTAGCGTCAGCCCAAGTAGCGCCGCCCGCTCACGCGACGCACTTCGCGCTGCGTAGACGCCGATGGCGGCTAACGCCGTGACAGCGACGCCGGTCAGGATCGCTTGTTTGAACGGCAGATCGACCGCATTGAGCAATCCAAACGCGGCGCCCGTATTTCGGGTATGGGTAAAATCGAGGAATCCAGGAATTACGACGATGCTGTCGTGAAGAGGAAGCGTAGAGTGAACGATTGCCTTGGTGACCTGGTCGAGTGCCACAGTTAACGCAGCGAGCGTAACAAGCAGTAGGCGTGATGTTGCACCCAGAACCGAAACGTTTTCGGGCGGTACGTCAGGCGTGGTCGGTGGCATCGCGCTGTAGGACATCTCTGGACTATCGACTGGCACCGACAGCCTCCGAAAGCACGTCGACACATCGAACACACAGCCCCGTTGGCTCAGTATCCTCGGACAGGGACGGCACGTAACGCCAACAGCGTTCACATTTTACTCCATCAACCCGATCAACCTCGATCGCCAGTGCTCCGTCGGGTTCACTCCAGCACGCTCCGTTCGCGCCGCTACCTCCTGGGCTCACAGTGTCGTCAACCGTCATATCTACGGCGGACGTAATGAACAGCATCGCCAGGTCGTCGCGATAGCCCTCGAGCAGTCTCGCGGTGGTTCCCGATGCACGTAGCTTCACCCGCGCTTCCAGGGATGTGCCTACCGTCTTTTCCTGTCTCCGCCGTTCGACCTCAACGTTGACCGCATCTCGAATGGCGAGTAAGCGGGTCCATCGTGCGAGTAGCTCGCGATCGACCACGCTCGAGGATTCAGTTGGAAAATCCGCGAGATGGACGCTTTCGTCTCGCTCACCAGGGAGGTGACGCCACAGTTCATCAGCCGTTACCGGAAGCAGCGGTGCGAGCAGGCGTGTTAGGCCGTCGGCGATCAGGTACATGGCGGTTTGCACAGAACGCCGTTCCGACGATCCTGCGGCAAAGGTGTAGAGGCAGTCCTTTGAGACGTCAACGTAGAATGCGCTCAGGTCGACGGTGAGAAAGTGGTTGATAGCATGGGAGACCGCTTGGAACTCGTAGCGCTCGTAGTACTCCAGCACTCGTTTCGTGAGCTCGCCAAATCTGATGACGGCGTATCGATCGACTTCCCGAAGGTCTGCGATAGAGAGTTGGTCGTGCTGCGGATTGAAGTCGAAGAGGTTCGCCGTGAGAATCCGAAGCGTGTTACGGATCTTTCGGTAGGCTTCTATTACTCGTGCGAGGATTTCCTTACCGATCCTGATTTCCTCCTGGTAGTCAACCATGGCCACCCAAAGGCGGAGCACTTCGGCACCGCTTTGCTTGATGATGGCCTGAGGTTCGATCATGTTGCCCATCGACTTCGACATCTTTCGCCCGTGTTCGTCAACGACGAAGCCGTGCGTGATGACCTGCTCGAACGGTGTAGAGCCGCGCGTTCCGACGGCGACGAGAAGAGAACTCTGGAACCAACCGCGATACTGATCGGAGCCCTCGAGATATAGCGTCGCCGGCCACCCCAATGACGGGTTGTCCACTTGAACCGCTTCGAGGCTCGTCCCCGAATCAAACCAGACGTCGAGGATGTTGTGCTCGCGTTCGAAGTCCCGACCGCCACATGCTGGGCACGACATATCAGATGGTACGAACTCATCGATTGGGTGCTCATACCAGGCGTCAGCGCCGTGTTCGGCGAAAACCGTGGCCGCGCGGTCAATGACCGCCGAGTCGAGCACCGACTCGGCACAGACCTCGCAGCGCAGCGCCGGGATGGGTACGCCCCACGACCGTTGTCTGGAGATACACCAGTCTGGACGCGTTGCCAGCATTGCTTGTATTCGCTCTTCACCCCAGGCGGGAAACCACTCGACCTTCGTGATGTTGTTGAGCGCGTCTCGACGGAGGGTCTTTCGGCCGTTCGTCGTCGCCGTCGAGTCCATGGCGATGAACCACTGAGGCGTAGCAAGAAAAATGACCGGTTGGTGGCACCGCCAGCAGTGTGGGTACGTGTGTTCGAAGTTTCCCCGGTGCCAGAGGCATCCGGTGTCTCGAAGCGCAGACTCGACGGCGGCATTGGCGTCGAAGACCTGCATGCCCGCGAAGAGTTCCACGTCATCTGAGAATCGACCGTCGGGACCAACCGGCGCGTACACATCGAGGCCGTAGCGCTGTCCCGTGAGGAAGTCATCGGCGCCGTGACCCGGAGCCGTGTGCACGATACCCGTGCCTTGCTCTAGGGTCACGTAGTCTGCCAAGACCGCGGGCGAGTCTCGACGGTAGAGTGGGTGACGAAAGCACAGTCCTTCCAGTTGACGACCCTCTACACGGGCAACCGGCTGGCCGAGGTCATGATTGATGACCTGACCGACCCGTTCGGCAAGCGACTCGGCAATGAGCACGACCTTGTCATCGACCCGGTAGGCCGCGTAGTCGAAATCGGGGTGGAAGGCGATGGCGAGATTGGATGGGATCGTCCAAGGAGTCGTCGTCCAAATCAGCGCCGAGAGCGGCATGCCCTTAAGCTCAGGGCGCAGTGTCGCCGCCGCATCGACACTTTCAGCCGCCAGTGGAAACTCCACGAAAATCGACGGTGATATGTGCGGCTCGTAATTGACTTCTGCCTCGGCTAGTGCGGTACGGCAGCGAATACACCAGTGCACCGGCTTCCGTCCCTTGTAGACGATGCCCCGCCTGACGAACGTTCCGAGGGCACGCACGATCGAAGCCTGATACTCGAAGTTCATCGTCAGATACGGTGCATCCCATTGTGCAAGGATGCCTAGTCGTTTGAAGTCGTCCCGCATCAACCCGACGAACTTGTCGGCGTAGCGGCGGCATTCACGACGAAATTCCCCGACGCTCATCGATTGTTTGGCTTTGCCAAGCTCGCGATCGACCTGCAGTTCGATGGGCAAACCATGACAATCCCATCCTGGGACGTAGGGAGCGTCGAAGCCTGACATCGTTCGTGCCTTAACGATGAAGTCCTTGAGAATCTTGTTGAGCGCCGTACCCAGATGAATGCGACCGTTCGCGTAGGGAGGACCGTCGTGCAGGACAAAGCGCTTGGCGCCATGCCGGCGTTGCCGAATCTTCGCGTACAAACCGGTCGCTTCCCATCGTTTCATGGCCTCGGGTTCGGCGGCCGCTAGATTGGCCTTCATGGGGAAGGTCGTTCTAGGGAGGTTGAGCGTATCCTTCCAGTCAGGCATACAACTACAAACTACATTCTAGTTCAAAGCTCTAGCGACACTCGTCCCAGAACGTTTTCGGCATTTGTATAATGAGCCGATGTCCGTTGGCGCGCACCTTGGGACGAAGGCGACAGTGCTCGCTAGCGACTTCAAAGTGTTGGTGCGCAGCACGATCAACGCCGTTGTCCGCCAGACCCTTACCTCAGACCGTGTGCCGGTGGTCATTGCCGGGCTCTATGACTGGCGGTCATTGTGACCGCCAAGTGACCGTGTCGACTGTTACCGTTTTCTTTGATGTCGACTTCACGTTGATATACCCAGGACCGATCTTTAACGGCGACGGGTATCGACGATTCGCTGGGCGACACGGTCTCGTCGTCGACCCAGGTCGGTTTAGCTCAGCGGTGGTGGCAGCGTCGGTCGAATTAGACCGGGCGCAAGACGATATCTACCGACCTGAGTTGTTCGTCCGATACGCGCAACGGGTCCTTGAGGAGATGGGGGGCATTGGTCCTGGACTTGAGCCTTGCGCTCGTGAGATCTACGATGAGTGGGCGCGTTGTCAGCATTTCGCCCTGTATGAAGACGTGCAGCCAATTATGCGGGAGTTACACGTTGCTGGGTTGCGCATTGGTCTTATCTCCAATACGCATCGGTGTTTGGCATCGCTCCAAAGTCACTTTGAACTGGAGCCGTATGTGACTGCCGCGCTATCGTCATCCGACCACGGCTTCATGAAGCCGCACCCGAGTATCTTCGAAGCTGCGCTCAGGCTGTTGGACGCCAAGCCGGCGGAATCCGTCATGGTCGGCGACAGTCTTACTGACGATGTCGCTGGGGCGCGGCAGGTGGGAATGCAAGCGGTGTTGATCGCGCGATCGGGTCTGAGCGATGTTGAAACGCCCAGCGACGTGCCTGTTATCCAGACCTTGGCGGAACTTCCGGCCGTGTTGCGACGACTCAGGCAGCTCCAGTCACACAGAACGCCAACTAGCCGGGAGGCCAGCTGAAGGTGCGGCCCGCAAGAAGGTGCAGATGGATGTGAAACACCGTCTGTCCGGCGTCCGCGTTGCAGTTGAGTACGGAGCGATATCCGCGCGTGTCGTGGCCCAGTGACGACGCGATCGCTGCTGCGCGTCGAACCATCTTTCCCACGAGTTCGTCATCATCCGGTTCTAGGTCGTTGATCGTCGAGATGTGATACCTCGGAATCACGAGGACATGGGTCGGTGCCTGCGGATTGATGTCATTGAACGCGACGAGACGATCATCCTGATGGACGATCGTTGCTGGAATGTCACCGTTTGCGATCTTGCAGAACAGACAGTTGGGACTTGTAGTTGGCATAGTCGGGGCCTCAGAGCGACGTCGCACGAGCGGTACCGACGTCGGCATTTCGTTCGATGACCGCGGCACGAATGATGCCTTGCAGGTCACGTCGGATGCGGACGACGGTGAGCTTGTGGAAGCGCGAGACGTAGTGTCGGATCGCGTCTACCTGTCCGATGCCGAACTCTATGATCAGCACGCCGCCTTCCTTGAGACGTTCATTCGACACGTCAATCAGTCGGCGAATGGTATTGAGACCATCGTGACCGCCGGCTAGGGCGACCCAAGGTTCGAACTCGCGAACCTCCGGCGGCAGCGTTTCGAGTTCGGATTGCGGCACGTACGGCAAATTCGCCACGATTACATCTGGTTGACCGACTACACCGTCGATGAGCGGACCGCAAACCAACGAAACGCGATCGGCGACACGGTGTCGAATGATGTTCCGTCGTGCTACGGGTAGTGCATGCGGTGACACATCGGTGGCCGTGATCCGGCAGCGACGGACTTCCCGAGCAATGGCCACCGCGACACAGCCTGATCCGGTGCCGACATCGACCACATGTGGCGTCTGGCCCATCTGGCGACTCAAGTACCATACGGCTTCCTCAACCAGAAGCTCGGTTTCGGGCCTCGGTGTGAGTACGTCCGAAGTCACTTCGAAATCCAGACCCCAGAACTCCCGATGCCCGAGGATGAGCGACACGGGTTCGCGCCGGATTCGTCGCTGCAGCATCGACACGTAACGGGCGCAAAAGCCGTGCGGAGGCGCCGATCGTCCGTGCGTGAGATACGTCGCCTTGTCCCAACCGAGTGCCGCTCGCGCAAGTACCTCGGCGTCTCGCCCAGCGGCGTCAAACTCAAGTCCCGCCTGTCGCAGCCGCGACCGCCCCGCATTGACTTGAGCCTGCACCGTCGTCACGTCGTGATCCCGCTAGCCTGAAGCTTCTCGGATTGGTAATGCGTGACGACTGTGTCAATGATCTGGTCGAGGTCACCGTTGAGCATGGCCAGAAGCCGGTGAGTGGTGAATCCGATTCGGTGGTCCGTGACGCGGTTCTGGGGAAAGTTGTAGGTCCGGATCTTCTCGGATCGCTCGCCGGTGCCGATCTGGGTTCGGCGATCCTCGGCGATCTCGTCTTGTTTTCGTTGGAGCTCCATCTCGTAGAGTCGAGACCGTAGAACCTTCATTGCCTTCGCCTTGTTCTTGGTTTGCGATTTTTCGTCCTGCTGAGAGACGACGAGCCCGGTGGGTAAGTGAGTAATTCGAACGGCCGAGTACGTTGTATTGACGCTCTGACCTCCCGGGCCGCTCGAACAGAAGGTGTCAACGCGAAGATCCTTGGGGTCGACTTGAATGTCGACCTCTTCGGCTTCCGGAAGTACGGCTACCGTGGCGGTCGATGTATGAATCCGGCCGCTGGCTTCGGTGGTTGGAACGCGTTGGACACGATGTACTCCGCTTTCATACTTGAGTCGGCTGTACACGCGCTGGCCTTCGATCAGGGCGACGATCTCCTTAATTGCCCCAACGCTCGTTTCGTTCGAGGAGAGAACTTCGACTTTCCAGCCTTGGTTCTCCGCAAACCGGGCGTACATCCGGAATAAGTCGGCCGCGAAAAGGCCGGCTTCGTCACCGCCCGTTCCAGCCCGAATCTCGAGGACGACGTTTCGCTCGTCGTTCAGATCCTTGGGGAGAAGCAGGATCTTGATCTCGGCGAACAACGTATCGCGACGTGTGTGCAAGGTGGTGAGCTCTTCTTCAGCGAGCGCACGAAGCTCCGCGTCGCCTTCGGAACCCTCGACGAGCTCTTGCGCCTGGGCAGCCTCATTCAGGGTCGCCTTGTACTCGCGGAACTTCTCGATAAGTGGTTGGATCTCGGCTAATGCTTTCGTATGCTTGCGGTACTCGCCTTGATCGGCCTGAATGACGGAGTCACCGACCAGGATCATCAGTTTGTCGTACCTGGATTTAATAGCGTTCAGCTCTTTAAACATGCTTCAGGATACCTGTGATCGATCATCCGCCCGATACTGGTGGCAGGAAGGCCACCTCGTCACCGTCAGCGAGCACACGGTCCATCTTCGCGTACTCTTCGTTAATCGCGGTCGACACGGCGTCACGATACCCTGTGAACTCGGTATACTCCGCCACCAACTGGTCCCAAAGCGCCCGGGCGGTTGAGCCGTCGGGTACTTGCCTGACCAACTCCCCTGATCCAGCGATGTCGCGAAGCCGTGCAAACAGGCGCACCGTTATATGCATGCTTGTCGATACGCGTGCTCACGGGCCTCCTGGTCATCCGGATCCGCCGTGGCTCCCTCGACCCACACGTCGCCACCCTCGAAGAACTCGTGTTTCCAGATCGGGGCGATCTGCTTGATTCGCTCGATCGCGTATCGGCAAGTTGCGAAGGCCTCGGCGCGATGCGGCGAGGTGGCGGCAATCACCACACTTGTTTCACTGACCTCGAGCGTACCCAAGCGATGGTGGATGACCAGCCGAGCGTCACCCCAGGATTCGCGCGCCTCGTTCGCAATACGCCGAAATGCTTTAATGGCGAGCGGCTCAAAGCCCTCGTACTCGAGATGCATGACGTGCTTGCTCATGTTCTCGCTTCGAACCTGCCCGAGAAACAACGCGATCGCCCCGGCCGCGGGCTTTGTGCTGTCACCAATCGATGCAATGACATCGTCGACTGAGAGCGGATGATGCGTAACGACGAACGACGAAACGGTCATTATTGCGAGTATAGCAGTCTGTTCTCAGGCTGGCATCAACCGTAGTAACGGATGTGCGGCGACCGGGGCTACGGATTTAGCCGCGTGTTGTAATGACGTCGTTGACGTAACGTTTTGCGATTCGCGCGGCGTCCACCAGAGTGTGTCCCTTTACTAGGGCGGCCGTCACGGCAGCGCTGAACGCGCATCCCGTGCCGTGAGTGGTAGATGAAAGAATCCGCGGGCCACGCAACTCGACGAAGTCAGCCCCGTCGAACACGATGTCGACTACGTCGTCAGTCGCCAAATGTCCTCCAGTCAGAATTACGGCGGACGCACCGAGGTCTCTGATGCGCTGAGCAGCTTCTCGCGCATCCACGAGGGATGAAATTTCACAGTTTGCGATTCGCTCGGCCTCATTACGGTTCGGGGTAACACACGATGCGAGGGGTAGGAGCGTCCGTATGAACGTTTCGACCGCATCATCCTCGAGCAGCGGAGTACCGGTCGAGGCGATTAGCACCGGATCGACGACAAGCACCGCTGGGGCCACCTGCCGCAGACTATCTACGACCGCTTCAACGATACCCGCATCGGCTAGCATCCCAGTCTTTGCAGCGTCGATGCCCTTGTCGGATGCGACAGTTCGGATCTGAGCCGCCACCATGTCCGGCGGGATCGCGTGGACCCGTTCCACCGCCGTTAGCGTTTGGGCCGTGATAGCCGTGACTGCGCATACGCCGTGAACATCCTGCGCGGCGAACGCCCTGAGATCGGCCTGCACGCCTGCGCCGCCGCTTGAGTCACTGCCAGCAATCGTCAGGGCGGTGATCATCGCGCTCTTCGAACCTTATCCATCGGGCGCATGAGAGATTTACGGCACCCGCGTGTCTCATTCGGGACCCTTCCGGATGTTCGATGGGGTCAGGGAACCACCGCCGTAGTATCTCCGCGACCAAAAACAAGGAGGAACTGATAGGTCAGGAATTCCTCGCTAGCCAACAACCGAAGACCCGCACGTTCTGCCTCGCGGATGATCTGGTCTGGGGCGATTCGTTCATCCAGTGGTGGTCCTGGTCCGCCGCCGTCGAGTCGGAAGTCGACGATCCCGATACGGCCGTGCGGCTCCAAGGCCACGGCGATCCGCTGCAGCAACGTGACCGGATCAGTCATCTCGGGGTATGTGGAGACGATCAAGACAGCGTCGAGCCACGCAGTTAGCTTGGGATCGTTCGGCGTACCGAGGATGGTCTCGACGTTGGTCAAGCCCTCCCGCCTTACCCTGCGCGTAATCGACTCGATCATCTGCGGCTGAATATCCTCGGCATAGACAAGTCCGTTGGGTCCAACTCTCCTGGCAAGACGAACCGTAAACCACCCACCGCCGGCGCCGATGTCGGCGACCGTCGCGCCATCGGTGATTCCCAGCGCGTCCATCACCTGTTCGGGTTGTTGCCAGGCGTCGCGATCCGGGCCTTCGAGCATGCCAAGGTTCTCGGGGGGAAACAGGCGACCGTGCGGTCGCCGATCCTGAGCAATCTCGGACGTAGTACTCAGCATGAGCCCGAGCCAAACCGCAGCGACACGTTGGCCCGTACACCTCCAGACACCTTTGATCATGTTCTGCATTATAGGTCTCGGGAGGGAGGGGGGAAGTTTCTCATGACCGGTCGTCGATATCCTTTCTCGGCAGCGGCAACATCGAGGTCGCTGCTGCACAGATCCTCGACTCCGATCAACTCGAACGGCGTCGGGCCGTCCAGACCCAGCTCTTTGAGATAGCCAGCGCAATGCCTGCACAATTCGAGACGTCGATCGGGTTGGGTGTCGTCCAGGATTGCGGTCATCAGTTCGTCCGGGGAATCGTCGCAGTAGATGCAGCCGGACCGTAATGGCCTCCAAGCGTAGCCGCAAAACGAGCAACGGAGCGAGCTTTCATTGCCTCGAATCGATCGCTCAGCGAATGCCGGCCACGAGCCGCAGGCTGGGCAGTATCCGAACCGCCACGTCGAGAGCGCTCGGTTTACCTGAGCGTTCCTCGGGCTCGAGAAAAGGTCTCGCTGTAGCCGATGTGCCAGCGATCCGGCCGCGAGCTCCGCCACGAGCCACAACAGGTCGGCCGAAACACCTACATGGTTTGCTTTGGTTCTGATCGCTTCCTGCTGGCGACTGATCGACGCTGAAACGAGTGAATTGACGTTGATCGAGCCTTGAAAGAGCAGGCTGAGCCGATTTGCCGCTCCGCCTGCCTCGCCCCGAGCCAGGTCTTGGCAGAAACCCATGACGAATCGCGTGAGATCTAGCTCGATGACGACGGGTTCGCCGACGAGGACAGGTATGTCAGAGGACAGTTTCTCGGCGGCCCCTTGGGGTCCGAGCTCAAGCCGAACCGGAACATCAGCGCCCAACAGCTCCCCGAGCTCAAGCTGCCTCGCCACGACCTGGCGCTGAAGCTCTACGGCTGGCGCGAGGTCGGGATGACGCTCGATGGCAGCACCCCATCGAGGGTTCGCTAAGTCGAGTACGTGCTCTTTATGAGCCATTCTCATATAGTAACTTCACAGGGTGTTTTGCTTATTTGGCAATTAGCGTTACTTGAAGGTGCCAAATGCCGGTCGGTATAATATAGTCTGAGGTTTTAACTACGATGGTAACGATGACTGAAAGACCGATTCATGTAACCGAAGCGGCCGCGGGAAAAATTTCGCAGCTCTTGTCCGAAGAGAATAAGGATGCTGGGGGACTGCGCGTGTTCGTGCAGGGTGGTGGCTGTTCCGGATTTCAGTATGGCCTCATGATCGAGGAAAGTGCCGGTGACGCCGATGTGGACCAGATTTTTCAGGCCAATGGGATAAAGCTGTTCGTTGATCCAATCAGTATCCGGTATCTTGCCGGTGCCGAAGTCGATTTTGTCGACAATCTGACGGGCGGTGGGTTCACGATCAAGAATCCCAATGCGAAAACGACCTGCGGGTGCGGTCAGTCGTTCGGCGTCTAGCGGGCAACGAGAGGGAAGATAGCCACGCCACGTGCCTGAGGTGGTCCGTCGGTTATGATGCCGGGTCGTCGTCGCCTGGGCCTCGTCCGTGAACCGAGATGGAACCGCAGTCGGATTACCTTGAATGCCTCCGCCCACCTGGAAGCCGACGGTCCAGTAAGCGCGATCTGATCGTCAATGTGTTCCTCAGGCAAGAGGGACACTTGAGCGCTGACGATCTGGTCGACGGCATTCGGTCGGAAGGCCACACGATCAGCCGGGCAACCGTCTATCGGACACTGCAGTGGATGGTCGACGCGGGCATCGCCCGAAAGGTTGATTTCGGTGATGGCCGGTTCCGCTTCGAGCATTCGTATCGGCACCCACGGCATTTTCATCTGATCTGTAAGTCCTGCAATCGCTCTTTCGAGTTCCTCAGCTCCGATATTGAGACACTTATCGAGGAAGTATCTTCGGCGCACCGTTTTGCGTCGCGGCAGAGCGTCGTTCAAATTTACGGTGCCTGCGAGGAGTGCCAAACCGGGCGCCGGCAGCCAGAGAACATCGTGCCGACGGAGTTGTTGTTCGCGCGTGACGCGTTGCGCATCGCGATTACAACCGAACGGAGCGGTCTTGATTTCTACTCACGAGCCGCTAGCATTGCCACCGATCCGAGGGCTCGACGCGTGTTTAAGCGCCTTGCCGCCGAGGAGCAGGAGCACTTAGGTAAGCTCGAGGTTCGCTATAAGGCACTGCTAGTTCAGGATCGGGATCTGGAGTCGCAACCGACGTTCCTCTTCTTTAAGGGAGCCGCCAACGGCTTGTTTACGGCTGGAGTCGATGAGCTCGCCGATGGCATGGACGACAAGAAGGCTTTGATGATCGGCATTCGCTGTGAGCGTGGATCACACCGGTTCTTCAGGCGTTACGGGGACCGTTTTGAGGACTCCGAGGGTAAGCAGATCTTTCTCGAGTTTGCTGACGAGGAGCGAGAGCATCTCGAACTCCTCATCCGAGAGTATCGTTCGTTGGTGCAGCGCCAGAGCAAGGCAAAGACAGCGACGAAGCCGTCCAAAGCACGGCTCCGCCGCCAATCGACGCCACGGGCACGGCACGCGACGGCATAGGCCGTTTGTGATCGACTTGCATCTCCACACCACCGCTTCGGATGGAACGCTCGCCCCGGCAGAGCTTGTGTCGCTGGCGAAGGCGCGGGGGATCCGGACGCTGAGCGTCACTGACCACGACACGATGGCTGGTGTACCAGACGCAGCCGAAGCCGCTGCGGCGGCTGGCATCGAGTTTCTCCCCGGAGTCGAGATCACCGCCGTGATGGAGCGTTGCGACGTACATATGCTCGGGTACTTCCTCGACGCGAATCCTCCTGGGCTTGCGCCGTTTCTCAATGAGCAGCGCGACCGGCGTGTCGATCGTGCCAGGACGATGGCAGCGCGTCTCGTCGATCTCGGTGTGCCGATTGACGGGGATCTGATCATTCAGCGCGCGCGAGCGGACGGTCGAACCGTGACGCGACCGCTCTTAGCCCGTGCCCTGGTCGATTCCAAGCATGTCACCAGCGAACGGGAGGCGTTCGATCGTTGGATCGGGGATGGTGGGCCGGCGTACGTGCCACGAGAGGGCGTTTCGCCAGCCGATGTTGTGCGTCTCATATCGAGAGCGGGTGGCATCTCGGCGGTTGCGCACCCTGGTCTGTTGCGTCGCGATGAACTCATCCCGAGTTTGGCCAAGGCTGGTCTTGGAGCGCTCGAGGTCTATCATCCAGGGCACAACCACGCGGCTAAGACCCATTACGCGAAGCTGTCCACTCAGCATCAGCTGGCGATGTCGGGAGGGTCTGATTTCCACGGTGTTAAGCGTTCCCGGGCGATGAGCTTTGGAGTGGTCGGCTTGCCACACGCGCCGTTCATCCAGCTTCTGCAGCGCCTGCTGGTCGCGCATGGCGTCGTTCACGGCGAGTCGTGAGGGAGAGCCTGCCCGATCCATCGCCGTTCGTCATCCGGTCGCTTCGTGCTATCGCTGGTTTGGTCAAGCCGGGTGCCCGGGCACTGGACGTAGCCATGGGTGTAGGCCGCCACGCCGTGCTCCTGGCTCAGTCTGGGTTTACCGTGTTTGGCGTGGACCGCGATCACAGCCGGCTACGACGAACGACGGCCCGCCTCGTAGCCGAAGGGATGCGGGCGCGTGTTTGGGTCGCCGACCTTGAGACCTGCAGTCTGCCGTCGTCTCGCTTTGACCTGGTCCTCTGCACGCGCTACCTACAGCGAAATCTCTGGGAGGCGCTGAGGGACGCCGTGCAACCCATGGGTTTCATACTGTACGAGACGTTCACCGTTAGCCAGCGACGTTACGGTTGGGGGCCTTGCTCGACCGACTATCTGCTTCGCACTGGCGGGGAGCTGCGCGCCGCGTTTCATGATTGGAAGATCTGGTGCTACGAAGAGAGCGACAGTCCGCCTGCCGAAGCGCGCCTGCTCGCACGAAGACCGCCTGGGGGTGAGGGCTGATATGATTCGACCGTGTCAGCCGCGTTAATCACGGCCACCCTCATTGGTCTTGGTGGGCTGGTCTATTCGGCTTTCCTTGGATACAGTGCAGCCGCGTCCCCGGATGTCCTAACGCACACCACGGTTGGTATTTTCTTCACCCTGATCACCCTGCTTGCCCACTCGATGACCATGTTCTATTTGATTGGCAAGGGTAAGGCGGTGCGAGAGGCGGTGACGGAAGAGAACCTATCGCCTGACTTGTACGCTGTCGTGGCACGGGCGCGCAAGCCGGTCTTTAAGATCGCAACCGTAGCGATGTTCTTAACGATGACCACAGGAATTGTCGGTGGAGGGATCGACATCGGAGTGCTTCCGGCTGGTGTTCACTCGCTGCTCGCGTTCATCGCGATTGTCGCCAATTGCATGGCTCTGCGGAGCCAGGCCGCTGCAATGACTGTGAGCTCGAAAATTGTGGCCGAGATCAACACACTGCTTGTGGGCAACAAGTGAGTCGATCAGGAACGACCATCCTATTATTCGACATCGACGGCACGCTGTTGCTTTGGGGATTATATACCAAAGTGCCGAAACGTAGGATATACTTAGGATGGTCATGATTCTTGAAGTCCGACAGCTAGCCGATGTTGAAGATTTGATCGCCGTGGAACTGGTGTGTCAGAACCCACGATGCGACGGGAACATGCGGATCTCGCTCAAGCGAAACGGCTTCCACGACCACGAGGACTGTCCGTCGTGCGGAGAGTTATGGTGGGCTCCGCACGTTCGCAGTAACGTCTACCGGCTACTCATGGCCCTGTCTGACATCTCGCAGGGCACCTTCCACGGCAAGCTTCCGAACCCCGACAAGGAAAAACACGTTAAGAACCCACCAAAGGTCCGCCTCGTACTCCCAGGTCGCCTCCAAGACGAGACTTAGTTAGGCGTCTGAATCGTCGACAATACGGACTGGGGTCACGACGGCCTTGGCGAGTTGCTCCGGTGTGGCGTCGATCCGGATCGACTCTTCCAACTCAGCCTTGCTTGGCTGGTAGGAGTGGGGCTTCACGCGGACGACCTGGGGCTGTGTGGGCATGGCTCAATAGTAGCAAACATCATTATTACAAACAATACCGCAACCCGTGCTAGGCTGGGTCCACACGTGCTCCGTTCGTCGACGCCTGAGGAGGTTCCCACCCACATGCACCGTCTCCTAGCCCTCATCGTGCTTGTGGCGATCTGGAGCGTGCCAGTGCTCGCCCACGCGCAAGACGAAGCACCCACGTCTCCAGATGAAAATTATAAAACCCTTACTGTTATGGCCACGGCTGGAGATCCTGAGGCCCTGTCGATACTAGGTCGCACGTTTGAGGATGGGTGGTGGGGCGTCACCCCGGATGCTGCCGTCTCCGTGCGGTGGCACACGTTAGCAGCCGAGCAGGGGAACGCCAGCTCCCAAAAGCAACTCGGCATAGCGTATGGCTTGGGTCGTGGCGTACTGCAAGACTACGAGCAGGCGTACAAGTGGTTCGCCTTGTCAGGCTTGCGCCTGTCTGGCGAGGACTTTACGTGGGTTCAAGAATCCAGAGATATGATGCTCGCCATGTTGAAATCACCTTCCCAATTAGCTGCCTCGAAACAACTCGCGCGTGACTGGCGTCCATTGACCTTCGATGAGGCAAAAGAGGCCATCATCGCGTTGCCGCCGCTCGACGCCAACTGTGGTGATGCGTGGGTTGAGATGGTCGTTCTGCTTTTCGACGGGGAGTGCCTACCTGACTAGAGGATATCGTTGTAACATGGTTCCAGGAAACGAAAAAGCCCCGGCTGTAACCAGCAACCGAGGCGTTTTCATTAACTGTTAACCGACGCCTAGTAGAACTAGTGAAAAACTGAGGACCAGACACCCTCAGTATTCCCCAACAGCCTACCGGGTGTCAAATTCGGCCAGTGTGGCCGAGGGAGGCATCCGATCATGGCAGCTCCTCGACAGACAAAGGTTCTCACCGATGTCTTGTTTTCTGCACACCCAACGACCAAGGGCGAGTACTTGTTAACCCTTGGGTTTAGAGTTGGGTATGACGCTCAGGCTGATGCTGGGTTTGCTCACCGCGACTACTTTTCTGGAGATCGGGAAACCTCTCTGCGTATTGCTGAAGCAATTTTGCAGTTTTTAGAAGTTCCGCCCTCAGATCGCGTGTGGGAGTCACTTGCCCAGATTCAGGCGCTGCTGAAGGAATTGCTGGAGGCACAACGGTCATTATAACCCATGCAAGCCTGCCAAAAAAACGGTTGGATGGCCTAAGCGATGAGATCGGCGTAGCGCAGCCGCTTCTGGTCCATGCCGCGAACCATGCCGCCCATCTGGTCCAGGGTGTCGGCGGTGCGCACATTGTGGCGGCCTTCGAACTCGGTCACGTAGCGGTCCAGGTGCTTGGGGCTCATCTGGTGGTAGGTCCCGTAGTAGCCGCGCTTGAGCATCGACCAGAACGACTCGATCCCGTTCGTATGCGCCTGACCGCGCACATACTCCCCGATGCTGTGCTTGACGGCTTCATGGTGCGGTAGGCCGAGATAGCCCGTCTCGCCGTCAGTGTAGACCATCGCGTCCGGTGCGGCGCTCGTGGCCACAAAGTCTTGCAGGGTGTCCGCCTCCGTATTCGCCACGACGGCGGCATGGACGCGCTGCGTGGCCCGGTCCTTGACGCCAGCCACCACCGTCTTGCCGACTGGCCCTCGGCCCGCGTGGAGCTTCCGATTGGCGTGTTTGTTCTTCTCTTTGCCGCCGATGAACGTCTCGTCGACTTCTACCGGACCCGCCATCTTCTCTGGCGTGGTCGCCGTGAGGGTGGTGCGGAGCCGGTGCAAGAGGTGCCATGCACTTTTCTGTGTGATCGCCAGCTCCCGGTGGAGCTTCATGCTGCTGATGCCCTTGAGGTTCGTGGACAACAGGTAAATGGCGATGGCCCAGTCCTGAAAGTCGAGCTTTGACGACTGCATGACCGTCCCTGTCCGCACGCTGAACCGCTTCGCGCACGCCTTCTCACGGCAGCGGAACGGCATCGTCTTGTGCTGGCAGCCGACCTGCACATTGAGGCTCCCGCAATAGTGGCATGCGACGCCATGCGGCCAGCGCGTCTTGACGAACCAGCGCTCGGCGGTGTCGTTGTTGGGGAACTTGCGGAAGAGGGCCTTGAGGCTCATGCCCTGGCGGTAATGCTTGCCCGATGCTGACTGACTCATGAATATAGTATAGTGCCGAAACGGGCTGGCAGTCAATACTATTTCGGCACTTTGGTATATAATCCCCGTTGCTTTCTGGCGGTGCCGGTCTGAGGGCACCCAACTACACGTTCTTAGAACAGTTCGGCGCGACCGAAGCATTTGCTGGTCTTCGAGTTACCGGGCGCACCAACCCCCTGCTTCTTCGTGATGCTCTCGCGCGTGCCGGACTTGACTTGAAGCCAGCACCGCCAAGCGTTGACGTTTCCGCGACCGCTACTGCGAACTGCTGATGCGTGAGATTGTTCATCCCGGATCTCACAAAGGGTTGATGCCTGGGGTTCGGGGGGGGGGGGGTCTTGACACGGCTGCATGAGCGGCGTGACCTATCCGTCTCACTGCTGGCGGATAACTTCGCTCGGGCGACGCGGATCGAACTCAAGCATTTTGGCGTATGGCGGTTCTTCGTTACCCGGGGCCTTCGGTGACAACGCTGCAGAACGTGACGAACTCGTCCCAATTGCCGTTGTGCGAGCGCGAGCATCCGGTGTCGAGTTTGTAACGCCGACACACGTGGTCGTCATAGGGGATACGCCACTCGACGTGCAGTGTGCCTCAATTAGCGGCGCGATGTCGATTGCGGTCGCCAACCGGTTCATTCGACGAAGCGACGCTCGCGGACAGAGGAGCCAGTGCGGCGCTCCGAGACCTTAGTGGCGAGCACGTGTTTCTGTAGGCAGTCGCGCGATGTGTAGAGGGATAGCCGTCCCGCATGCTCACCGCTTGCCACGAACGGCGAGGTGCACGCGCGCGACCATATGCATGTAGCCACCCACCCGCGCGAATTCGTCCCTCGCAGCCGCTCGCATGTGTCTGAGTGCGAGATCCTTATTGCCGAGTGCTTCGGCATGGAGTCCAATGTAGAGGTTCGCGTAGAACTCGGATTCGGTTCGAGCGTCGGTCGCGGACATTACCTCGTCCGCAGTGGCCCTCCCGGCAAATAGATCATAGATTTGTCGCATTGGAACTCGCGAGTCTGGCCCAACGGGCAAGAGCGACGACCGAGCGACGACTGGAGACTCGGCACGTGCCACGCACAAGAAGTGCCAGGCAGCAACCTCAACGTCGTTAGAGTTGACGGTTCGGTGCGACTCGAATTGATCACGACAATCGTCGAGCCGTCCCGCGTAGTACAGAACGATGCCCCGCTGCCACAGTTGCGGCATGGACTCAGGCATCATCGACACGAGCCTGTCGAAACCTGCAGCGGATTCTACGACGCGACTCTGCCTGAAGTCCTTGACCGCACGATCGAAGACTGCCCGGGGATCGTCCAGCGGAACCGTTGTCTGGCCCCCAAGTGAATTAGCGAGAAGTACCCACACGACTAGCGTTCGGACCATGTCATCCGCCAGTTTGGCATCATAGCGCGAATCGAAGGCCGAACTCCTCCTATAATGCGGTTTAATGGATTCTAGGCTCGCAAGGTTGTGTTAATGGCGGCACTGGTTGCGTGTCGTGAACCGCCCAGCGTCGAAGATTCGAGTGATCGGACTGGTGATGCCATCGGCGATGTCGCGGTTATACCGCTGATAAGTGACGAATTCTCGATCGTGAAGATGGCGACGGCCCATGGTACCTTCACCGTTGAGCTCCAAGTCGACAGGGGAACTGATATGAACTCGATCGCGTAACGCCTGGTGGAGCCGGTGGAGGGTGGAGGTGCTTGTTTACTTCTACTATTGCGCCTCCGCTGTTCCCCTTCCGATCAGTCGTGTGCAATGGATCGTCTAACGAGGATATGTGACGCTCGAGTATTAGAGCCGGTTCTAGCTTCCTTAAAACGTCGTGCGCGTAGCATAGAATTCCGGAGTCCAAAGGACGGAGAACTCATGAAGACAGTTTTAAAGTTGACCCTTGATGACGCACGCGTCGCGATGGCCGCCGCCGAAGAGAAGGCGCGGGAGATCGGCGTCGACATGGACATTGCGATCGCCGACGACAGCGGTTGCCTCCTTATGTTCCACCGAATGGACGGTGCCCGCATCACGAGTATTGAGGTGGCGATCAGTAAGGCCTTCACTGCCGCGGCTGCGCGTCGATCGACCCGGGCCTACGGAGAAATGAGCAAACCAGGTGGTCCGGCATTCGGTATTCACGTCAGCCACCAGGGACGATTCATGGTCGTTGCCGGTGGCCTACCGATCTTCGTCGATGACCAGATCGTCGGCGGTGTCGGATGCAGCTCGGGTCATCCAGACCAGGACGAAGATGTGGCGCAGGTCGGGATCGAAGCGTTGCTAGCGCATTTTAGCGGATAATGCGCAAAGAGCCACTTACGATATCCCCGGGGTGCTATTTAGGGTTCGTGCTGGGGTAGGTATCAACGAATCGGCCGATGTACACAGGTGTTGCGTCCGGGATGAATGTTTTTGAACCTTCGCGTCGCGTCCGAACAAATACCTAAACCTCCAACCTGATGGTCGCAACGATTCCCAGGGCCTTGATTGACCCAGTGGGCGTCGGCGGTGGGATACCGTCGAACACTAGTTCGGCGTACTTTTTATATGCAACGACCTGCTCGATCACCTGAACCGATACCAGGAATGTGTAGCCTCCGGCCATGTCGAGCCCCTGTAGGGCGACCCGCAACTGTGGTGGGTCGCTGGGTTCGTGCGCTCGGAGCGGTGGCGTTCCGAATATCGATACCGGCTTGGCTGAGCCTCGACTCTACGTCTTGTTTAATGGTCGACTCAGTGAATCCGGCCCGTGCCGACGAACCGGTTAGGTCTATCCCAACTCCCGGGTTATCGAACTCTCGCAGTGAGGCGCTTTGATCGTGAACAGGCTGGGCGCTACGGTGCGTTGCCAACGCGATCGCCACGGGCAAGAGATCGATGACAGTGTCTGGATGGACTGTTGTTATCCCCCGAGCGTACCTTCGTCGTCGATATGCCGAGCGAGCTTATGTTGGCAGTCAGCGCACACCCAAATCGTCGTCGGCGTCATGTCGACTCTGGACAGAAGCGGTTTCCCCTCGAAACGGCGGAAACCGCACAGGTCGCATAGGTAGGATGATTTCACAATTGCGGCTCCGGATCCGATGATTTCCGTTTCTGCCTTGTAGTCCATCGTTAGCTTCTTTCAGCTGTTGACAGGAACGTGGAAAGCTCCGCCCCAGTCACCTAGCTGCCTGAAGTGACAGGCATTGTGGTTCCTATCAAACCGTGAATCAACTAAAAAGTTCGAGGTGGGTCCGTACCGCTAAAATAGGGCTTCCAACCTAGTACTTCGCGGCGAGAACTGAGACCGGAAGCAGTGGCGGAAGCGCCTGGGAGTCGAACCCAGCCCCCCCGCTTTGGCGGGGAGCGACCGGTTTTGAAGACCGGGAGGGCCACCGGGCCCCGTTCGCTTCCACAGGTTTATTATTACTGAAAGGTCACAGTTCGTGTCTGAGGAAGCCGGACCTGACGCCCGAAATCGTTTTTGGCTGGTGAGGGGAAACGCGTGCGGCGAGACAGGCCGGAACGGCCTGACTCCGGGGAGTGTGACCTATCCTTCGATCAACCGGACTTCGCCCGCTCGGGGACCCTTTTGGGATTCTTCGACTGTAAAATCGACCCGCTGGCCTTCTCTCAGTAACTCAAAGACGGCGCCACGGACAGAGCTACGGTGGAAAAAGTGCTCGACTCCAGCCTCGTCTCGGATGAACCCGAACCCTTTGTCAATCAATAGACGCGCAATCGTGCCGTTCATGCAGACCCTCCGAACTTGAGCCGTAGACGACTCTCCAACGCCCACCGCCAGTGTTAACCGTCAGACACGAACGCTTCCGAACCTCAGTGGCTCGGTCGGAGGAGTCCCGACTCGAAGGTGGTCAGTCTAGTGAGGTATTTGGCAGAAGTCAACCATCTACGGATGTTTAGCGGCTGTACCAAGGGTATCGTCATACGAACCTTGAGGGGGCTGGCTGGCGCCTTCGGGTTGGTCGATCTCGCCTGGATGTCGGCGACCAGAGCAGCCGGCTTCACCGCCGCATCAGCTTTCGCAGATGCGAGCTTTTTCGGGGGTGAGTAAGGCACGAGGGGGGTCAGGGCTATAATCGGCCTATGCTCACAGGGTCACGAGACGGGCTCCTCCGCAAGATCCAGCCGATCAGCATTCACGGCCAGGTTTCATGGGAGGTCTACTACACCGATGCTGACGATCCCGAAGGGCAGGTGGCGACAGCGCGCGTGGGCCCAGAATCGATGGACCGCAGTCTCAAACCCGGTGACCGGATCCGGTTGCACTTCGTGCTCAGTGCAGTGACGGACATCACGCGAGCCGACGATCCCGCCGCTTGAAGCCAGCTGACGCCTGACACCACTTGTTGTCTACAGCGCAGCTGGACCGCATTCACGTCGCTGCGGCGATCATGGTGAAGCGTCCGTGGTGAGGTGACGCCTCCAAGTGATCTCGATGAATGTGTTCACTGGCGCGGCCATACGACCCGACACCGATGAGCGAGCGACTCCCTATCCTGCGGATCGGCATGCAGATCGCTGAGGCGGTGGACACGCGCATGGGCGCCCCGGACGCGCCATGCGGCTCTACGCGTTCAGCGGATCGACTGGCAGCGACCCGGTGGCGTGCCCGAGCGACTCGATCGGAATCCCCATCTTGTCGAGCAGACTCAGGTGGAGGTTCGCCAACGGCGTATCCTCGTGGTACCGGATGTGGCGGCCGCCCGAGCCCGCCCCACCACCAGCTAGGAGGATCGGCAGGTCTCGCGAGGCATGTGAGTTGCTGTCGGCCATTCCCGCGCCGTAAATGATCAGCGAGTGGTCGAGGAGCGAGCCGTCACCGTCGGGCGTCGAGCTGAGTCGCCCGAGCGGCTCCGCAAAGAGCGTGGTGTGGTACTCGTTGATCTTCGCAAGCTTCTCGAGTTTTTCCGGATCTCTCTGGTGGTGGGAGATTGAATGATGAGCGTCGGGCACGCCGATCTCCGAATACGTTCGACCGGTGAGCTCACGTCCCATCATGAAGGTAACCACACGTGTGAGGTCCGTTTCGTACGCCAATGCGAGGAGGTCGAACATCAACTTCGCGTGTTCGCCAAGGGTGCTCGGAATCCCCGCCGGCTGAGCGATGACCGGCAACTCGCGATCGCTCTGCGCTTCGGCTATCTGGATCCGCCGCTCGATATCACGGACGGCGTCGAGATACTGGCTCAGCTTCGCCTGGTCGCCTGCCCCAAGCTTGCGCGAGAGGTTGTCCGCGCGCTCCGTGACCGAATCAAGCAGGCTGGCATCCTTCCGGAGCCGAGCCTTGCGTACCGCTGCGTCTGTAGTCCCACTGTCACCAAACAGCAGTTCGAACACTACGCGCGGATTGTTTTCCATCGGCAGTGGCGTTGTCTCGTTTGCCCACGAAATCGTGTTCGTATACGCGCAGCTAAACCCGTTGCCGCACGAGCCGGTGAAGTCTCGGCCGTCGATCGCGAATTCGAGCGTCGCAAGCTGGGTCTCGCGACCGAGTACACGTCCCGCGATCCGATCCATGGACACGCCAGCGCGGAGATTGGAGCCATTGTCCGGCCGCACCGTCATGCCGGTGAGGAAGCCGGTTGCCGAGCGCGGATGCGGTCCCGCACCATCCACGCCGCGCATCCCCGAGAGCACGCGGATCGATTGGCGGAACGGCTCGAGCGGCTTGAGGATCCGCGGGAAGTCGAAGCCGGTGCCCTCGGTCGTGGGCGTCCAGTGGTTCATCATCATCCCGTTCGGGACGTAGACCGCGCCGAGGCGACGAACGGGGTTTGCCGCCGTGTTTCGCATCGCCGTGAGGGCCGGCACCATGCCGTCCAAGAACGGCAGCGCCAACGACGCGCCAAGCCCACGGAGTACGGCCCGGCGGGGAATCGCCTTCTTCGTGATGATCATGATCCTGACCTCCGAATGCGGACGGCGTACCACTCACGATACCACGCTATCTCCAACAATAGACGACCAGCGCGAGTCTTCAGAAACCGATCCGCCCCAACACAGGCTACCGCTTTTTACGCTCCTCCTTCGACCGCCGTGTCCACTCATTTTCGTTTCGCACCCGCTCATCATGATCCTTGGCTGACCTCATGACCCGTTGCACTTGAAGCTCGCGTTCCTGAGGGAGCAACTCGACTACTTTTTCCCCACCCCCCGACGCAACCGTCAAAGCGTCAAACGTCTCGGTTTTTACTGGGAAAACATTCGATTCCAAACCGTCAGCCCGCCCTTTCTCTTGACGGGTTGAATTCCCCTGTTTCACTCCAGTTTTATTGGGTTCTTGACGGGTTGACGCTTCCTCGGGGGGAGGGTCGACCTCCAGATCGGTGTAGCGACGCCAGGCATCGAGAAAGTCCTCTCGGTAGTACCCGCGCACCTTCCCGTTTGATCTCGGCTTGATACCAAACCGCTTGAGGAGTCGTGCCAGCGCACGAGCGGTTATCAGGTTCCCGTGACTCCACGTTATCCAGGGACGCTCTTCGAGAGCCCCGAGCTTGAAGCGCAGGCCCTTGGTGCTGATGAACGGTACGTCTCTAGGAACAGGCTCAAAGATGTCACGAAGCAGCTGCACACCGTCGTCATCGTCCGAGTGGTTCGTCTCGCCCAAGAGTGCGGTCATGGCCTGTCTCGCCTTCTTCGCCCACTTTTCACCCGCCCTATCAGCGATCGCCAATAGCGGCTCCGTCACGTCGTCACCCCGAGGAGAGAGGCCAGGTGCGGGTTTCGGTCGGGCGGCTCTGAGGGCGCTCATGATCTCCTGCGTGACCCAGGCTTCTATACATTTTTCAAGCGGGGCCGCTCGCTCCTTAGCCTCACGTTCGCGGAACCTCTCAACGTGTTCATCGCCCCGCTTCCGTTTCATCGCGATCGGAATACTGCGCGAGATCACCGTATTCGGGAGGGTATCGTCGCCGATGCCGGCGTACCCTTTCGCGCCAAACACGTCGAAGTCCTTCGTCGTGTATTCATTCCCTTTCGGAACACACATCGTGTAGATGCCAGACCGCGCATGGCCCGCGTTCAAGATGCCCGTCAACTTTTGCTTGTAGTCCTTATCGCCAGCAAACGTCCGGTCCGTTTCATCGAGGAGGAGTGTAGGTTGTTGGGTGTCGATCTTCCGTATGAGCGCGCCGACGGTCGTATGGCCAGTCAGCCACGCTTTGCATACCAGTAGTGAGAGGACCTGTAACAACAGCGTCTTCCCGGACTCCTTCGTCGCTGACCAGATGTTGATGTACGGCGTGAAGTCGAAAGCGTCGAGGCAGAAGGTGTGAACGGTCCACACGGTGAGGATGTCGTAGTGGCAGTCGCGTAGGACGAGGTACCGCTTGAGGAAAGCTCGGATGTCATCAAGCAGCTGAGCAAGCTCGCGCTGAGCGCCGATAACCGCCAGGGCCTTGTCGATCTCAGCGGTGAGCATCACGACGATGCCTTTCTCGCTTCTCTGCGGCCGCAAGCCGTTCGACTGCGACCTGGAGCGTCTCGCGATAAGCGCGGTTCTCGATGAACTAGCTCGACGACCATGTCGAGATAGTTGTCCTGGGGTTTCGTTTGTTCGCTCATTGCCCTTCGCCTGCCGTGCGCTGACTGACCAGGTTCGAGACGAGCGCTTTAATCTGGTCATCGGACGCGCCCCTGATCAGGGCTACGTTGACGTAGGCGATCTCGTGCTCAGGCCAGGCGCTGACACGACTCCCGATCTTGATGGGTGGCGTGAGCAACCCCGTTCGGATGCACTTGTAGATCGCGCCGCGTTTGAGGCCGGTAATTCTTTCGACCTTCGGTCGCCGGATAAGGTGAGCCGTGCCTATCGAATGCTCTGTGAGGTTCGTGAGGTTGTCGTGTGGTTTAGTAGTCATATTTGACTACCCGGCGTAATTACCGCCGCATCGATGTAATTAACGCGGAAAAATCCCTAACCCTTTGATTTGGTAGGGGTAAAAAATTTCAGTTTTTTGAAGGGCTTGGCGGTAATTACTGTGGAGGGGTTGACCCATAGGAATGCGTCAGCTTGATGCTGAAAGTCGGCGTGTAACAGTTGTGCTTCTTGTCGTGCGGGAGCGGATCGGTTTTTGACGGAATCTCGTACCCCTCGCGCTTGAAGTACGCTTGAAGGGTCGTCCGAATCTCCTTCACCCGCTGTTGAATCGTGACTCGTTCCTTGTCACCTGTCTCTCGCTCCCAGCTCTTCCGATCCTTTTTTTGAGGGAGATCGATTCGCTGGGACTTGGCCTCGGCCAGCTCTCGGAACTTTTCCCACGCCAGGGTGGGTTTGTCTTGACGTTCGTCCCTGAATCCCAGGTCCGCGTAGGTTACGACGTGGGATTTATCGCCAACGAGTATCTGCACCTGAAACTCGCTCGTAAACGTAATCGTTACGTCCTCCCAGCGAGCTGAGACAAGCTCGGACTTGGGTGCGGGAGGGGTCGGACTCTCTTTGAACAGCCTCGGGGGCAACTTGTGCTTCAGCTTCTCAGAGAAGTCGTCCAGGACTGTCTCTAGTACCCCAAGGACGCACTCATCAGGGATCACGCCGTGCCTTGTATCTGGATAGCCCGCTGGTCGTAGTTGGCGACGTTTTCCGCCTTTCTCTACCCACATGCCATCTACGTTTGCGATGCTATCTACAGAAGAGATCTCATGTGCGAACTGTTGTCTCGCCTGTTGGCCCCACGAGCCCTCCAACAGTAAGTCCCAAAGGCCTTCGTCAATGGGTCGGCCCTCGCTATCCTTCGTGCCGCTGGGAACGCATACGACCAACGGCAGACGGGTAGTGAAGGCAGCGCCTAAGAGATCATGGCGATGAATTTTTACGCCAGCTCGATCCGACAGACACACCGCAGCCTCTTCGAGGGGGTACCACGCTGTTAACCCTGTATTCGCCATGTTCACAGGCGTCCACCGGGAGTCGTGAAGGTCTGCACGTCAGGCAGTGTAATGCGGGTGGAGTGGGGAAAGAAGTGGGGGTGTCTAGGCCGTCGTCTCGCCGCGTAGGCGGTCCAAATAATCGCTCCACTGCTGCATCATGGTTTTGCGCTCCGCGCGGAACGAAGTTCTGTTGTAGGTCGTTCCGAGGGCGTCCCGCACGTTGTGTGCTAATTGCATCTCGATAACGTGAACTGGGTAGCCCAATTGCTCCTGAAGGGCCGTGCGCGCCAGCGCCCGGAACCCGTGTCCCGTCATCTTATCTGGAGGGATACCCAAGGATCGCAGCGCGGCCTGGACAGCGTTCTCACTCATCGGCCGTCCGTTGTTCCTCGCCCCTGGGAACACCCATTTCTGGTGGGCGGTATGTGGGTGCAGGTCGCCGAGGATCCGAACGGCTTGACGACTGAGAGGCACGACGAGATCGGTCTGCGTTTTCGAGACGAGGAAGCGCCACTCGGCGGCATCGAGATCAACGTCTTCCCACCGAGCTTGCTGCAATTCTCCTGGCCTGACGAACACCAAAGGTGCCAAACGTAACGCGCCCATGACAACCAGCGACCCCTCATACCCGTCGAGCATCCGCAAGAGCGGTCCGATCTCCTTGGGATCGGTCACGGCTGCGAAATGCGTCGGCTTGACTTTGGTCAGTGCAGCTTTCACCGACGGAACAAAGTTGTACTGTATGCGGCCCGTCGCAACGGCGTAATCAAAGATTTGGTGGCACTCGGATTTAACGCGATGTGTGAGGTCGTACTGCTCTTGTTTCTGAAGCGGCGTGAGCATCGCCAGGAGGTCCAGCGCGCTGACATCAGCGATCGACTGCTTCCCAATGGCCGGATATACAATCCTTCTGAGCCGGGACTCGATGTTGCGGGCGTGCTTCTCCGTCCATTCCGGCAGCTTCTTGTTGTGCCACTCACGCGCTACGGCCTCAACCGTTTCCGGCGGTGAGTCATCCTCTGCGGCCTTTCGATGGCCGCTCGGGTTCACGCCATCAGCGAGGAGTCGACGGTACTCGGCGCGCCGTCGACGGGCCTCCTGCAGGCTGACATCGGGATAGATGCCGAGGGACAACTGCTGCTCTTTACCTCCGAAGCGGTATCGGAGCCGCCATGCCTTGGTGCCATTCGGCCGAATTGACAGGGTTAACCCGGCACCATCGGCGAGTCTCCTCGGCTTAGCCGCCGCCTTGGCGTTCCTGATAGTCGTGTCGGTCAGTGGCATGTGCGGGCAACCACCAGTGGAATCTGTGGGCAACGCAGCCATGTGTGGCGCTGTATCAGTAGCGTATCCCACTATGTTGCCCACAAATAACGTGGCTGTCAATGACAATAAATGACCACAGGTGAACCATATGAAGCTGAAACAATACGCAAAAAACTTAGTAAGTTAGGCATGTTTTGTGCTTATATGGATTTTCTCGAACGTGTGTTTGATATATGATATGAATCCACATATGGGCTCCACACCGTTGGCACAGTATATGGACATCCATGTGCATCCGCAGATTCTAGTGTTCCTCCCACCTAATCTGCAATACGTGGCGTTACACTAATGTGGTGAGTGTTCGCGCTTGGTTATCGGTGCGTATCGTCAGCCTCGGTGTACAGATCTGTTGGACTTGCGACGCTAGCGTATGAGTCTCCTTGTTCCAGCGGTGGTCTTGGCGGCCGGTCGGTCGATCCGTATGGGGCGTGCCAAGGCGTTGCTCCCGACCTTGACGGAGGGCGAAACCTTCGTCACCAGGATTGTTCGTGTTCTCCGTCAAGGGGGCGTCGCCGACGTTGTCGTCGTTGTGTCGACTAACGGGACCGCTGTCCGGTCGGTCCTCTCTTCTCTGGAAGTGCCGCCGCGGATCGTCATCAACCCAGACCCGGACCAGGGCCAGTTGTCTTCGCTTCTCCTCGGACTGCAGGCGGTCGACCGCCCCGGTGTCGCGGGCATGCTGCTGACGCTGGTCGACGTCCCTCTTGTCGGACCAGGCATCGTAAAGGCCCTGTTACAGGTGTACGAAAGGCGCCTGTTACAGGTGTACGAAAGGACGCGGGCGCCGATCGTTCGACCCTCCCGAGGAGGTCAGCACGGACACCCCGTGCTCTTCGATCGCACGGTATTTGGTGCGCTGCGGGGAGCCGACCCAGCGATTGGTGCCAAGCCGGTTATCCGTGCGTACCTTGACGATGCTGTGGATGTACCGGTCGAAGACGAGGGTCCGTTCGTGGATGTCGATACACCGTCGGACTACGAACGTGTCTTCGGGCGTCAGATCTCCATCGACCGGACGCGTTGATCCGTTGATCGGCCCAAGCACTCCGCGTACAATGAAGTTACGTGGGCCAGTGGCGCAGTTGGGAGCGCGCGTGAATGGCATTCACGAGGTCACGGGTTCGACCCCCGTCTGGTCCACCAAATCGTTTCTCCCGCTCCTCGCGTGGGCCAGGCTGACTGTTGGTAGGTGGCGGAGCGCTTCTGCGACTCCCTCGTCTTTTGGGCCCATTTTTGCGATCCAGTGGAGCAGTCCGGTTCGGACAAGACGATACGTGGTTTAGCTGGCACCCGAGTCTGTAAAAGCTGGAACGGAATAATGCGGCAACATGCGGTAAGATGTTGAGTGGATGATGAGCCGTGATCAGTGGAGCAGGAGGTAGACTGTGAGCAGTAAATTAGTCGTAACTCTTGGTGCGTGGATCGTTGCGGGCGTGGTGCTCGCGGCCGCTGATTTCTGGGAGGCCAAGGACTTCACGACCTGGTCCAACGAAGAAATCCAGGAGATGCTGGATGATTCGCCCTGGGCAACTCAGGTGGACATCCGCACCGGGGCTCTAGGTGGCGTCAAGAATGCCATTTCGGCTTCCGAAGCTGGTCGAGACGCTACAACCGACCAGGTTACAGCTGGGTCTTTTAGCACTGACGACACCTATGGAGGTGGGCCAGGGGGGTTAACTTCGGACTTTGACGCCAGCCAGGCTTGGCGAGGAGGAGGTAGCAATAGGGGTCAGGGCCCGATCGATAAGATGCCGTTGACCATCTCTTGGCGCAGCGCCTTACCCATTAAACTAGCAGTTATCCGACAGGCACTGGCCACCGACAATGTCGGCGGTGACGTAAAGATCCAGCCAGAGCAGCAACAATTCTTGGCGCAAGACGAGCCGTTCTACATCGTGTCTATGACTGGGTTTCCACCACAGTTTTCCACCATGATCAAGAGCCGTCCGTTGATGGAAGCGACCACCTTGACCGTGAAGAAGCGGAGGCCGATATTTCCCGAGAACATCGAGGTCTACTTGGTCGATGGGACTGTCACGGTTCTGAGCTATTTCTCGAAGTTGAGTCCGATCACGGTGCGAGACAAGGATGTCGAGTTCGAAAGTCAGGTTCTCGATGTGAAGGTCAAGCGGAAGTTCAAGCTCAAGGACATGGTGTTTAACGGACAGCTGATGCTGTGAGACTAGCTGGAACCATCTAGTAATCTGAAAACATCCGTTGAATCTCCTCCGTGCTGCTGGTCACGGTCAGCGCCAGCATTAGGAGAATACGTGCTTTGACGGGCGCAAGGTCCTCGCCGGCGATCCGCAGCGGTACCGCCAAAGCGTGATTGCTAGCATTCTCCAATGAAGGAAACGGCGCAACTCGGCCTTCACCTGTCCGGGTGGTGATTACCACCGGAATACCGTGCTGTAGGGCATCTTGGACTGCGTCGCGTTGCGCGTGGCTGATCGAACCGGCTCCCGTCCCTGCGATGACCAGTCCGTCTGCGCCGGCCGCAACAGCCGCATTAACAAGGTCTCCAGCGGCGTCCTGATACGAGAGTAGGACATCGACACGCGGGAGTGTCTCGATTTGATCCAGGTCGAACTCGCTGTCGAGCGTGTGCCGACGTTCGATTCGTCGGCGGTACACGACACGATCGGCACCGATGATGCCAAGCAGGCCGTAGCCGCGCGCGCTGAAGGCGCCCAGCGTTCTTGCGTGGGCCTTGGTGACATCACGGGCTGAATTGATCTCATTATTGAGGACCACCAAAACTCCCCGACCGCGGGAGGAAGGTTCCGCGGCCACCCGGAACGCCTGGAGCAAGTTCGCGGAGCCGTCATATCCGACGGCTTGTGGCGGGCGCATCGAACCTGCAATGACGACCGGTCGGTCGCTGCGGACCGTCAAGTGCAAGAAGTAGGCGATTTCCTCGAGCGTATCTGTTCCACTGGTGACCACGATGCCAGCGAGATCTGGACGTGTGGTAAACAGGTGGTTGATTCTCCTTACTAGGCCGAGCCACTGCGCCAAGGTTAGCGAGCTGCTTGAGACGTTCGCAAACTGTTCCGTTTCGGCGCTAACGTAACGGGACAGCATCGGCACCGCCGCGACCAGCTGCTCAGCCGTGAGCCTGCTCCCTGGCCGATTTGAGATCGTGCCACCAGTTGATATGAGTCGAACGGTCGGTGGCGGTGGCTGAGCGCCGTTCGTGGTCGTTGGGCTTGCCAGGAGCAGGACAAATAGTGCGAGTGATATGCACCGACGGGTGAGGTACGGCATTAGCCAGGAGTTTGGATTCGCTGTCGGAGACTACTATACCGGACCGTTCCGAAACGAATCGGATCAGGCCGAGTCGGAAGCGACGCGATGGGCGCGAGTGAGCCAGCGTACGAGCAGGTCGGAAGCTTCGCCAGGTGTCTGACCATAGAACGGCATCAGGGCTGTTGGCCCACCGGTGAGACTCACAAGGTAGGCGCGCCACCGGTTGGGCTGGACCGCAAGGACTTCGATCTCGTAAACGCGCCCGTTGATCGTCTCTTCGAATCTGTGTGCGGTCACGATGCCGAGGTGCCCAGTCTTCAGAGGTCTACGCGATCCAGGAAGCGAAGATCTTATCGCGAGTACGATTGGCGTCAAGCGAAGTGATACGCGAAGACGACGCTAACAATGACCGATCGGCAGAAATCGTTAACGCCTTGGGTGAAAAAAAGATCGGCTTCGCTATGGTTCAACATCGAGTCCACAGCGTTTTAACATGATTTTCACAGCCGCTGCGCGGCAGACCCACACTGCTTGACCTATCCGGTCGACATCACTACGCTCTGAACGTGTCCGCCGGGCCACCGCTGGAGGTTTGCCGGCTTCGGACATAGTTGAAGCTCCGTTGATCGCACCCCGTCGAACCCGTCTGCTGCGCACGCCTGATCTCCAAGCCTTCCAGCGCACACTTGTCGATCTGCTCGGTGTGTGCGATCCGTGGGTGGCTCGTCAGACGTTGGTCTTGGTGCCGACGACAGCGGCCGCTGCCCACCTGCGGCGAACGTTGGAGCAGGCGCTGACCGAAAGTCGAGCTAACAGCCTGTCGGACTTAGGCCCGGGTTTTATAATAGGGCTTGTCGAGTCGAGGAGGTCGAAGTAGATGCCGAAGTTCGTACAGCGGCACCAGTCGCAGCTGTATTTGCTGCCGCCGGACCTGCGCGATTGGCTGCCGGAGGACGATCTGGCGCACTTCGTGGTTGAGGCGGTGGAACGGGTGCCGCTGGAGCGGTTCCAGGTAAACGAACGGGGCACCGGATCGGCGCAGTATCACCCGCGGATGATGCTGGCGTTGCTGGTGTACTGCTACGCGAACGGGATCTTCGGCTCGCGTCGGATCGAGCGGGCGACGTATCGGGACATTGGCGTTCGGTACGTGGCGGCGAACTGTCACCCGGACCACGACACGATCTGCACGTTCCGGCGCAGCAACTTCGATGCGGTAGCGGAGGCGTTCCTGCAGGTACTGCTGCTGGCGAAGGAGCTGCAGCTGCTGCGTGTTGGGACGGTGAGCGTGGACGGGACGAAGGTGGACGCGAACGCGAATAAGCGCAACAGCCTCCGCTACGACCGGGCGGGGGCGTTGCGCGAGCAGTTGCGAGGCGAGATCGAGGGGTTGTTGGATCAGGCGGAGCACGCCGACACGGACGCCGCGCCGGACCCGCAGGGTCTGCCGGAGGAGTTGTCGCGGCGGGACAAGCTGCGGGTGAAGCTGGACCGTGCGTGCGCGGAGTTGGAACGGCGTGCGCAGGCGCGTGCGGACTCGGAGCGGGCGGAGTACGAGCGCAAGGTGGCGGCGCGGGAGCGGCGTACGGGATCGCGCAAGGGTCGGCACATCAAACCGCCGACGGAAGCGCCGGAGGCGGAGGAGCAGATCAACCTGACGGACGCGGACAGTGCGCTGATGCGCAAGAGCCGGCGCCATGAGTACCGCCAGGCGTACAACGCGCAGGCGGCGGTGGATGCCGACGGCAGTCAGTTGGTGTTGGGGGCTAGGGTGAGCGTGTGCGCGAGCGACCGCAACGAGTTGGTGGCGGATGTGGATGCGATCCCGGCGGCGTTGGGCGCGGCGGATCGGGTACTGGCGGACAGCGGCTACGCGACGGGCAGCGAGGTGTCGCAACTGGCAGGTCGCGGTGTGGAGGTGTTGGTGGCGACGGGGGCGGAAGGCCAACGGCGCCAGCACGACTTCCGACCGGAGCCGCCGCACCCGCTGGCGAAGGAGCCGCAGGCGGACTGGATCAAGTCGATGCAGCAGAAGATGGCACTGCCGGAGCACCGGGCGCATTACCGTTTGCGCAAGCAGACGGTGGAGCCGGTGTTCGGGATCGTGAAGCAGGCGATGGGCTTCCGGCAGTTTCTGCTGCGGGGTCTCGAGAAGGTGGAGGGCGAATGGGCCTTGGTAACGCTGGCGTATAACTGCCGACGCTTGCACAACCTCAGGCTGGCATGACGGGGCTATAAGGAGCGGAACTTGGCGTGTTCGCGACCCACCAGAGGCGTCAGAAAGGCCTCCAGGCGCCGTCAGCGACCGATGGCCAGGAATACAGTCCCCGTTTCGGTCGAAGCGGCCCTCCCGGCACAGAGACACAGGGCGTCGTTCACACAGGTGCCAAGTCGCTTCCGCGCGCGTTTGCCACGCCCAAGTCCGACAGGCTGCTAACGCCAACGCTTGGACGATGCCTCACCTGCTGACACGAGAGGGGTGGTACCGGGCGATGCACGAGCGCCTTTCCGATGCGCCGATTCTGCTGACGGCTCTCGAACGCCAAGTGTGCATGCTCGCAGCGGCAAGGCACACGGTTCAGGCGAACGTGGTTCCGCCATTCCGCCTCCGAGCAGGTTTGGCTCAATCGTTCCTGCAGTTCTATGACGAGCTCAGGAGCCAACGGCAAACCGTGGACGCGTTTGAGCGGTTGCTCACAGAAGATCTTGGGCCGAGTGTCGATCTTGATCGCGGTGCGCGCCGGCTCCTGCGTCAGACGCGCTTCCTCGCTGCCACATTTCGGACGTACGAACGTCGGCTCGCTGAAGCTGGAAGTTTCGATGAGCATGGGCTTCGCGCGTATCTCGGTGACGCCCCGGCGACAGGCTTTGAGCGCGTCGTTGTGACGTTACCAGATCATGTTGCTGACGCTGCAGGGCTGTGGCCAGCCGACTACGACTTATTGAGCCGGCTCCCGGGCCTGAAACAGATCGATGTCGTGGCCACCGAGAGCGTACTATCCGCAGGGTTTCACGAACGGCTTGTCGAGCGGCTGCCAGGCATCAACGTGCACACCGTCGGCGACCGTTCAAGTCAGCGGCCGAGCCTCATAGGACCGTCTGACGACTGCAGCTATTTTGTGTGGCGGGACCGTGAGGAGGAGCTTCGCGCCGTGATTCGGAGTGTGAAGGGTCTAGGTCGCGGCACGAGCGTGACACGTCACACGACCCTGTCAAATTCCGCATCGACGGTATCCGCTCAGGTCGGGGTCGTGTATCAGCGGCCATTGCCGTACCTCTATCTTGCACGGCAGTTGTTCGATCAGGCTGGCGTACCCTTCGAGAGCCGAGACACCCTGCCGCTAGCTTCCGAGCCCTACGCCGCAGCCCTTGACCTCGTCTGTGAATTCGCGCTGTCTGGTTTCGACCGGTCGTCCACCGTAGCGCTGCTCGGTTCTCCGCACTTTTCGTTCTCGCCGGATGCCGAAATACTGAGGTTGTCAACTGTTGAATGCCTCGATCGCGCCCTCCGTGAGGTACGTTTCTCAAGCGGGCACCGGGAGCTCGCCGGTCTAGCTTCGGTGTGGACCCGGCGGGATCATGGTTCTGACAAGCAAAGGCCGGAAACTAGACAGATTACTGTCGCGGTCGGTTTAGCCTCGGAGCTGCACCCACTCGAGAACGAGGGTCCTGTCCACGCAATGCTTGAGTTGCTGGGCGGGTTCCTCTCCCGCTACTCGACGTTTTGCGACGACACGCAAGCGGTCGGTGAACGGGAGCAGCGGGCGCGAGCAGCGATTTTGAGGGGGATCGACGACTTGGCGAGTGCCCACCGCCAGCTGGATCGTTCGCACACGAGCTTCTCGAATGTTGTCTCGATACTCCGCCGATGGCTTGAGACCCAGACGTTCCAGCCGACACCAGGCGGCGGCGGAGTACAGCTGCTTGATCCCTACGCCGCTGCATACGGGATCTTTGATGAGCTAACGATCGTTGGGGTCGTCGACCACGAATGGCCGGATCTCGTGGGGCGAAACATCTTCTATCCGTCGTTTCTGCTTCGGCCGCTCGGCTGGCCATCCGAACAGGATCGGTATCGTTCGGCTCGGGCAGCTTTCTTCGACCTTCTCGCGTTGCCAAGGCGGAGGGTCTCGATATCGACATTCTCGTTCGAGGATGATGCCATCGTGTTGCCCTCAAGCCTACTGGAGGACCTGGCCGACGCTGGACTTGAGGCGGTCCGAACCGATGTCGATCCGGACATGGTCGTCACGCCGGATGACGCGCTGTCGCGTGGTCTTGATACTTCATACCATCCTGATGAGCCGACGGCATCGTGGGTTGCTGCGCGGGTTCAGCATGCTGGCCGCAGCGATTCGTCCTTCCATGGGATGGTGGGTCCACGGCGACCAACCACGTATGCGGTCAAGGCTCTCGACGATTATCTAGAGTGTCCGTTTAAGTTTTTTGCGAACCACGTTCTGCGACTGGGTGACGAACCAGCCGACGAGCAGCGGGCTGATCCGCAGCGTCGGGGGCTCTTCTTACACGGTGTGCTCAAGGCGTTCTTTCGTGTCTGGCAGGATGAGGGCCACCTGGCAATTACCGTGTCGACGTTCGATAGAGCGGTGACGCGATTTCACCGGATCGCCGAGGCGGAACTGAGCACGCTTCCTGTGTTGGATAGAGCCGTTATGCGGTCATGGATACTGGGGTCGGCGGCTGCAGCCAGCCTTGCTGAGCGCTTGCTGCTCTGGGAGGTCGGGAGACCGGCTGAACTCATCGAGCGGAAACTCGAAATCCGACTTGACGCCGACTACGTTCTCACTGGCGATGGAGGGTGCCGGACCGTGAAGCTGCGAGGGGTTGCGGACCGTGTAGATCTATTCTCGAACGGAACGTTTCGAGTCGTCGACTACAAGGCCAATCGGGCTCCCGATCGAAAGCGAACACTACAGCTACCGCTGTACGCCAGGTGTCTTGAGCAGGAGCTTACGCGGCGTGATGGTCGTCAATGGCGTGCCATGGACGTGGCATACGCGGCGTTCGGAGAGCCTCGTCTGCACCGACCCCTGTCTCGAACCGAGATCGGGAATCGGCTTGCCGCCGACGAGCGCCGAGCCGTGGTGGTCGTCGACGCCATTGAGCATGGCGAATACCCTGTTCGCCCTGCCGAGCTCTTTGGCTGCAACTTTTGTGCGTATCCGACGGTCTGCAGGAAGAACTATGTCGGGAATAAATGAACGTCAGCTGAAGCGGTCGAAGTCAGTGGTCCCGACGGACCAGGCGGCAAGAGACTTTGCGACCGACCCAACGCATAACGTGATTCTCGAAGCCTCGGCCGGCACTGGGAAGACGTCGGTGTTGGTGGAACGCTACCTGAAATTGCTGCGGTTGGGAGTCGATCCGTCTAACGTGCTTGCGATCACCTTCACGCGGCAGGCGGCGGCTGAGATGCGTGCCCGGATCGTCAAACGGCTCAGGGCGGACGCGGCGGAATCGGTCGCGGGCCTTGCGCGTTGGCAGTCCCTCCGTGATCGTCTGGGTGACGTCTCGGTCGGCACCGTTGATGCATTCTGCCTGTCGTTGCTGCGCGAGTTTCCCCTTGAGGCTGACCTCGATCCCGCGTTCGGGATGGCTGATGACACGGAGGTTCCGCGACTGGTCGAGGACGCGGTCGAGCGTACGCTGATAATCGGCGCCGCCCTTGCCAAGGACGATCTTGGAGTAGCCATGCTGCTCGCGCAGCTCGGGCCCTGGCGAGCTCAGGCCACCTTCACGACGCTCCTGGGACGTCGACTGGTCGTCCCGTTGACTCTTCATAGATTCCTGGCCGATGTGCCTAGCGGTTTCACGCCCCACGGCATCTGCCGAACTGCTGCTGCTCGGTTTGCCGACCGGATCGACGGTGTTAGCGCGGCGCTCGACACCTTCCTCGAAACGGGACCCGTTGGTGACCCAGTCTATGCGCTTGTTTCCCGAGACCTTCGCCGGTTACCCGATCTGGGAGATGCCGATCCGTCGAGCGTTCGCGGCGTTTTTGAGCGCGTACGCGACTACTTTCTGACCCAAAAGGGGTCTGCAAGGTCTACCTTTGGCCAGACGAACCACGGCGCCGCCGTACAACGGCGTTTTCGTGAAGCGGCAAGTTCGATCGCATTGGTCGTACGTGACGAATGGCGCGCGTTCGAGCGCGATATCAACGTCATCATGGTCGCCGCCGTTCAGCGGCTTTTCGGTGTCGCTGTCTCGGAATATCGGAAGATCTTGGATGCGCGCGGGCTCCTTGACTTCTCTGACGTACTTCAGCGCGCCATCGATCTTCTGTGTCAGATGGACGAGTTCGCGCGATCTCGCTACCGGCTGGAGTCGCGGTACCACCACGTTCTCGTCGACGAGTTTCAGGACACCAGTCGGGCTCAATGGGAGCTCGTCTCACTTCTGGTGCGTTCTTGGGCTGAGGGGATTGGTGTCGTTGACGATGCGCCCGTTCCACCCAGTATCTTCGTCGTTGGTGACAGGAAGCAGTCGATCTATCGATTTCGAGACGCCGACGTTTCGGTCCTACAAGACGCCGCCGGCAAGATCCGCGGGCTCCGCGCAGAAGGAGACATCCGTCGCTCGATTTCGCAGAGCTTCCGGTCTGTTCCAGGATTACTAGCCTTCATCAACGACCTATTTGGTCAGATCTCCGATTCATCGGCTGGCCGAGACGCGTTTCGATATGGAGATGATGATCGGTTTCCAGTTGATGAGGTCTCGGCCTCAGATGGTGACCCCGGCGGTGCGCAGCGCCCGCTTGGTGTCGTGGTTGGTGAAGATATCGAGACCTGTGCGGAAATTGTGGCAGCGGAAATCGCGCGATTGGTCAGTGGCGTTACTGTTTCTAACACAGACCGGCAGGACGGTCATGCCATCAAGGCTGGCGACATCGCTATTCTCTTTCGCGCACGCGCGAGCCATAGCGAGTTTGAGCGTGCCCTGAGTCGTCGGTCGATATCGACCTACGTGTACAAGGGGCTCGGATTCTTTGACGCCGAAGAAATCAAGGACGTGCGCGCGCTCATCCGTTTTCTCGCACATCCTACCTCCGAGCTTCGAGCTGCCGCACTCATGCGCTCGCGGCTTGCGGGGGTCTCAGACGGCGCGCTCGTCATCTTGGAGGGTCAGCTCGCGCGATTCCTCACAGAGACATCGAGTGTAGTCGCCGTTGATCGGCTCGGTCGACACGACCGCAGTCGACTGGAGCTGCTGCGATCGGGTTGCCGTAACTGGCTTGATGAGGTCGATCGGGTGCCTCCGGCAGAACTACTCGATCGGGTGCTATTGGAGACTGCCTACGCGAGAGAACTCCATGGCGCCCACGCTGTTCAGGCCAGAGAGAACATGAAAAAGATTCGAGGTCTCGTCCGTCGTATCCAAAACCGCGGTTACGCGACGATGGCGCGAGTTTCGGACCAAATCGACCGCCTTGCCGGTGACATTTCGACGGCCGCCGTCGAGGCATTTGACGCCGTTAACCTCATGACCGTGCACGCTGCGAAGGGGTTGGAGTTCCCGGTTGTGTTTCTCGTCGATCTCGGCCGAGGCACCGGAAGCCAGGGACCGGCAATTCGTGTCGTTCCCGATCGCGGCGATGGGCACCCGTCGGTGACGGTGTGGCCCTATCGTGACGCCACTCATTCCGAGGAGCGTCGTCGCGACATCGAGGAGACGAAGCGGCTGGCTGTTATACGTCGCTTCGACGCGAGCGCGTGACCGTTTGTATCTCTCAACGGTGCTCCACAAGGGTGCAGTACAAGTTAACCGAGGCAGTTTCATCGAGGTGCTGCCCGCCGGCTTTCTGCCCGTCTTTGAGCGTGCGGCTAGCGGAGGCGAGACCGTACGCTGGGTGGGGCCTTGCGAGCGAGTCCACGAGTTTCGAGTTGCGCACCTCGCATCACGCGCGTCGTCGGACCAAAATGGTCTACCCGGCTCACTCGTTAATGCGCCGAAGCCGCTGATTCACCTGGAACCGGTTGAATTTCATAGCACTGTCACGCGCGCCGCGGTGACCGAGGCGTCTTTCGTCGAGCTAGGTATCGGTGCCGTGGGCGTATTCCATGACGTCGCAGATACGATGAGAGACGATGATGTTCTGATCGGATGGGTCGTGCATCGGTTGCTCGACCGATCGCGAAAGGTGACCGTCGACGCAACCGTCATTGAACGCCAGGCACTCAAGCTCGTCGGCGAATCGGGGCACTTCAATTTAGAGCGGATCAGTCAATTGGCGTGTCAGGCGGCCAAGGTATATGCGCGGTTATGCGCGCATCCGGACGTTGCCGCGCTTCAGACGCAATCATGTCTCTTCGAGGTGCCGTACTCGTTTCACGATCGGGCCTCCAACAGGGGCGGATGGGGAACTCCTGGCATCGAACGGGGAACGATCGACTGCCTGATCAGGTCACCAGGGGGTGACGTCACCGTGCTGGAGTTCAAAACGGGAACTCAGCGAATCGAGCACTCCGAGCAGCTCCAGTGTTACATCCGAGCGGCGCGGGCTATGTTTCCTGAGGCTGAAATTACAGGACGGCTCGTATATTCCGAGCCACCTTGAGAAGCGCGTGATGCAAGGGAACCGATCCGGGGTGGAGATGGTCTAAACAAGTAGATGGCGCCTGACACATCGGCGAGGGTTCCGTCATGAAGAAGCTTGCTCCCAATCCGTCGAGGCACGTTGCATTCGAGTTGTGCATGGCTGATGGCGCTGCCGTGTTGGTAGTGTGGCGTCGGACTGTCGCTCGGAGGCCCTAGATGTGGAATTTATGTTTATCGAGGTCAAGGAGGCGCACTGCACCTTGGGTAGTCATGCATGCGGCACTGTGTTGGGCCTGGGTAAGACCCGTAAATTGGATACGTCATAGCTGGACGATCTGCGGTGATGCAACCGACAGCGCAATGATCCATCTACGGGCGCAGGAGCTTCGTATCGGCGACTAGCCGTTCTCCCCATCGACGGGCGTTGGCTTCAGCTTCTTCCTGAGTCTGTCCGACGAGGATCACTGCACCTGCGGGTCGGGTTTCCTGGTGGGCGGTGACCCACGCGACCCAGTGACCAGCTCGGGGTTCAGCGTGCACGGCGTAAGATGAGATGCGACTCATAGCGCGTCCGAATAGAGGAATCCTACAGTACGGCCACCGAAGGTAGCCAACGGATGCCGGTTGTTCCGATCGTGGGCCTCCCGTACAGTCATTTGTTTAGCGTCCAATGGAGCGCCGTGTAACCTAGAAGAATTAAAAGACAATGGGACTGTGATGCCCGAGTTGCGGCAACGAGCAACGCTTTCAGGCCAAGACGTTGCAGATGCACGTCGTGCAAGTGGATGGGCATTATATTGGTATTAACCACGAGGACCATCCGGATGTTCTTGAGGTCCTCTGTGACGAGTGTGAGGTGGAACTTGACCTTCGGCAGGTTGCAGAAGGCGTCCGAAGGGAGCTCCTTCATGCCCTCGGAGCACGGTAGACCTGGCCAGGATCAGGTGCGATAGCCCCCAGATCAGACACTGCCACCGTGGTCGGTCCGTCAGCCTTTGTGGCATACTCGCGACCATTGTTGTCCACCCGGGTCGAGTCGCCTCAAGGATACCTCCGCAGTCGTGATATGTCCGGAGCGTCGGTACCGCTAAACCGGTATCAACAGCTCGGCGTTTTTTTATGAGCGGCCACCCAAGCACTCAGCTTGGATCTTGACAAGCGATCGAGTTGACTTCTACCGTACAGTGTCATCCTGAGTTACTGCCGGATTCTCGGGGTCTCGAAGTTCGCGAGTTTCGATGAGATCAGGCGTGCGTACTGGGCTTTGACGCAGAGAATCCCTGATGCGCATTGGTATAACGAAGGGTCAGATCCCGGCGCCGAAATCGAGCGCGCGGATGAAACCATGAGCGATGTATGTCACCGGCGTGAGTATGAGGCGCCCGCTGATTCGGTGCCGCATCGGCTCGTCGGTTGCGGATTCGCGCACCGTGCGGTCTTCGACAGCGACGCAGCTTGTGGCTTTCTGGCGATGGCGGATATCGTTAACCGGATGCGGGACGCGTTCTTGGCGTTGGATTCGACGGTAGCGCGACCAACCTACACGACGGGTGTCGACCTGATCGCCAGCCAGGCGCACGAGGGAACGCGAGTACCGGTCAATTTCATGGCCTGGCCGAGCTGCCCGGTGTGCGGGGGGTGTGGCGAGTTCACAGGCCGATCGTGCGGTGTATGTGATGGGACCGGCGTGGGCCGCATGTCGTACCACGTGCAGCTGCAGATCCCGCCGGGTGTTCGCCATGGCACCCGACTCAGGTGCTCCGTTACTCCCACTTACGCGGCGGAGGCTCAGATCGAGTTCTGCGTCGCCGTTCAATAGCGAGGGTCTCCAGTGTCGTCTGTTTCCACATCCGCTGTACTTGAATCGCTCAAAGCTGTCACCGATCCCGACCTGGGGCGCGATATCGTCAGCCTCGGCTTCGTCAAGAACCTCAAGGTCGTCGAAGAGCGAGTATCGTTCACCATCGAGCTAACGACGCCGGCATGTCCTGTTAAGGACCAAATGCGCGAGCAAGCGCGTGACGCTGTGTCGGGCCTACCAGGCGTGTCAGAGGTGGACGTCGAGATGACCGCGAGCGTTCGGTCGGCTTCGGTGCCTCAAGAGGGTCGGTCACCCATACCTGGCATCAAGAACATCATCGCGGTTGGTGCCGGCAAGGGTGGGGTTGGGAAGACGACCGTGGCCGTTAATCTGGCCGCGGCGCTGGTGAAGTACGGTGGCAAGGTCGGGATGATTGATGCTGATGTTTACGGACCGAATCTCCCTATTATGCTTGGCCTCAAGGCCCAGCTTGAGAGCGATGGGAAGAAGATCGTTCCTGCGGAGAAATTCGGGATTCGCGTTGTTTCAATGGGCTTCTTGACCTCAAGCGATGCTCCGATTATCTGGAGGGGTCCAATGCTCCACGGCGTCGTCAGGCAGTTCTGTCAGGATGTCCAGTGGGGTGAGCTGGACTATCTTGTCGTCGACATGCCTCCCGGGACGGGGGATGTGGCTATGAGCCTAAGCCAGACCGTTCCGGTCTCTGGCGCGATTGTCGTGACCACACCGCAGGCGGTCTCGCTGGCCGATAGCCGTCGCGCAGTCGCGATGTATAAGAAGCTAGAGATTCCGACGCTCGGGATCATCGAGAACATGAGCCATCACATTTGTCCTAACTGTAGCCATAAGAGCGACATTTTTGGCACGGGCGGTGGTGAACGGATGGCTGCGGAATTCGGTATCCCGTTTCTCGGGAAGATTCCCATCTACGAGCCGATCCGCATCGGTAGCGATATCGGGAGGCCGCTCGTCATCGCGGAGCCAGATTCATCTGTGTCGCGCGAGTTCTTCGACGTCGCCGAGCGAACAGCCGCCCAGGTTTCAATCGCAAGTTTCGACCTGCCCGCACCGGTCGCAGGCGACTAGTGGACTAGGGACGCTTCGCGTCGCCGGTCATCGGCACGAATCGAACAGGGAAGGTCGTGTCGATAGTTGAGCCGTTCTCGGTCTTGGTGACGATCGTCATCGTCTGCGATCGGTCGCCGACAGGAATCACCAAACGAGCCCCGATAGCCAGTTGCTCGATCAGCGCCTGCGGGATGTGGTCCGGGGCGGCGGCGACGATGATGCCATCGAAGGGGGCTTCGTCGGGCCAGCCACGATAGCCGTCCCCGTAACGTACCTGCACGTTGTCGTAGCCGAGTTCCTCAAGGCGCGCCGCCGCGCTCGCGGCAAGCTCAGGAACGATCTCGATCGAGTAGACGCTTTGGGTCATCCCCGCTAGGACCGCCGCTTGATAGCCTGACCCCGTTCCGACGTCGAGAACCTTTGCGTTGTTAGGTAGGCTGACCGCCTCGGTCATGTACGCGACGATATATGGCTGCGATATCGTCTGGTCGTATCCGATCGGTAACGGCGTATCGGAGTACGCCAGCTGACGAAGCTCGGTGGGAACGAATTCGTGTCGTGGGACCGAGCGCATTGCAGACAATACCCGAGCGTCTGTGACGCCTCTGGCGCTGATCTGTCGCTCGACCATCCGGTTCCGTTCAGTCAGACTGGCGTCGGCCTGAGCGTGGCGGATGGTCGTCAGGCCAGCCGCGACTCCAGTTGGAACACCGCCGACAGCACCAACGGCGAGTACGCCGCTGACGAGCGTCGCGGCACACGCCGCTTGCCGGCTACTACGCTTGTTCACCATATTCTTGGCGTTCGTTACGGCCTGATTTGACTTGCTCTTTTCGGTGCACACCGCCTCGTTTCCTTCCCTACTTGACCTCATCGCGTCGGCGCTGTGGGACATGCCAGCGGGTTGTTCGAGACCCACAGTCTACCTAACGTTCGATGACGAATCGAATTAGGCCGCACTCTGAAACCAACGGCGGCAATCGAGGGTTGCGATGCGGCGGGTGGTTGGGTGTGAAGAGAAACTATTGATGATCTCGGTCAAGCTCTTAGAATCAGCCGTCTCGAAGCGCTGGGTCTCGAGTGCACGTGGGGGATCCATCGTTGCGGCATAGCCCGCGATCAGCGTTTTGGTTCGATCAATGTGTCCGACAAGGACATTTGACATTCGCACTCGGCGTACCGACTTGACTTTATAGTTATTCTCATTCATCTTTCCAGCCGGTCGAGAGGAGGATTGATTACTCGAACATGACGCATGTGTCAGCGCCCAACGATCAAACACCCGCCGGTCTACCCTTCCCTGGTCAGATGGTCGTCTTTACCGGCAGGCTCGCTTCCGTCGGTCGTCGTGAAGCTCGTGCACTCGTCGAGCAACTTGGCGGTCTAGCTGCCGATGAAGTGACGGCGCAGACAACGATGCTAGTGGTGGGAGCGGACGGTTTGTCGCGGCTAGGCGGGCGCTCGCTCGACGACGATGGATCGCTAGCGGTCGGGCCGCCGCCAAAGAGCCGCAAACTCAAGCGGGCCGAGTCCGTCAATTTAGAGACACCGGGTCGGATTCAGATTATTAGCGAGAAAGACTTCTGCCGACTCGGTCAACTCGAATCAGATGAGTCATTGAGACAGCGCTATCACAGCCTGCGTCAGATTCGAAAGTTATATCCGCAGATCAACGAGCGCCGGCTTCGCTATCTGGAGAAGTGGGGTTTTGTGCGTTCGCTCGCTCGCACGAACTCCGACACCTATTATGGGTTCAGCGACGTCGCCGTGATCAAGCAGGTCAACGCCGACCTCGAAGAGAACCAGTCGTTCCGCGGCGCGGTTCGACGTCATCTCGCAGCTCGTGAGGGGCAGCTCGCGCTGAACTTTAATTCGGTACATAGCGACGCAAAGCCGGCCAAAGTGGTCGCGTTGTGCCGACCAGCCACAACCAAGTTCGCTGCGCCGTCACGCGGATCAGACCCACACGTCGACGGTGGACAGAGTGCCATTGCCGCTCGGTTCTTCCTCGAAGGGTCCGAGCTAGACGAAGGCGGTGAAGTAGAGCGTGAACGCGCCCGCATGGCCTACCGGAAAGCTCTTTTGCTCGATCCCTGTCTGATTCCTGCGATCGTTAACCTCGCGAACCTGCACTACGCGAACGATGATTTGGTGGAGGCCCATGCGCTTTACGGTCGAGCGCTCATGCTGGACCCCGATTGTTTCGAAGCGCATTTCAACCTGGGAAACATCCATCACGACTTGGGACGATATCAGGAAGCCGTAGCCTACTATCACGATGCGCTCCGCCTAAATGCCGCGTACGCCGACGCCCACTTCTACCTGGCGGTTACACTCGAAAAAGTGGGGCGCTCGAACGACGCGAAGGTCCACTGGCGTATCTACCAACAGCTCGCGCCGAATGGTGAATGGGTCGACCTCGCGAAGGAGTTCAGTGAGTAGACGACACGAGTGCCCATTTTACGCCCCGGACCGTACTAGTAGTCGTCGTAGTTGTCGATCGACCGCTTCTTTGTCGTTCGCTTGAGCTTGTAGAGCTTGCACTCAGGGCACCAGGCGTCCGGATTGAATCCATTCTTGCCTGCAAACGGCAGCACGTCTCGGTTGCCGCAGTAGGCCGATCCGTTGTCCTGCGTCTCGTGCCACCGGCACGACTTGAAGCGCGGCTCGGCAACGTTCTCCGACGGATCGGAGCGGGCGCCGACATTATGTTTCTGGTTGGTCTGCGGGGTGGTCACACCTTCCTCGGATTCCGTAACCGCTTCTGAGAGTGACTCGGCCGGAGTGTGTGGTGGGATGCCGGGTTTGTCGTGGAAATGGCTCACTGTCCAATTGTCCGCGCGTAATCGAGTTCGAAATGTGATGATCCGCGAGCAGGGTATGCGGCGAAACATCCACAGTCATCCGGTCTCCTGGCACGACTTTGATTCGGAATTGTCTAATTCAGCCGCTCAGCTGCGCGAGGACCTCATGGCCTGGGTGGCACTGCACCCTATAAAGTCCTCCGCTGTGGATCCCGACTACAGTGCACTGGACGTCGATGAGATCGTCTTTAGTCAATTTAGCTGAGTATAACAGCTCGCTATGCGCTATTTCTGTTCCGATTTTGGGGAGATCGCTATAGAGCCCTGACTGCGTCCTCCACCTGCTTGGCGTGGAGATCGTAGTTGCTGCCGTCTAGGTGAAGTGGCGTTCCGAAGGAGACGCGGGCTTTCCCCGGGCGCGCCATACGCCAACTCTGGTGCAAGATTTTGTCGATACCATCGATGCGAATCGGCACTACGGGCACCTGCAGTTTTGAGGCGATCATTCCAATTCCAGGCTGGAACGGGGCTATGTTACCGGTGTCGGTGCGTCTCCCCTCGGGGAATATCAACACCGAGCTACCTTCGCTGAGGAGTTCGCCAATGTAACGAATGGTGGCCCGCGCGCCGGCTTCACGCTGAGGTAATGGGAACATGTTGAACATCAACGTGGCCAGGTAGTAATTAAGGCTGTTAGTTAGTCTTGATCGCCACGGGTGGCTTGTGGGGTGGAAGTGAGCCGCGAAAAACTCTTTCGCGGCGGCCGTCGTGACGCGATTCCGTCGCGACGGTGGGAGCGCTGCGAGTATGACCGGCACGTCCATGTGGCTCTGGTGGTTCGCCGCGTAGACGACCGGGTCTTGGCTCTCACTCAGTCGGTCGAGTCCGTCTACCGTGATCCACGCAAACATCCGTGTCAGGGGAAGCAGGAATACGGTAAGGCCTGCGCGCCGAATGATTGCCGCTGGTGGCGTGCGATTCCAGGTTGGAAACTCGAATGCGTCTTCTGACGGCGTCGTTGGGATCGTGCCGGGAGTCGTAACGCCGTCAGCCTCCATCAGTGTCTGGAGGTCGGCGATGGTCGAGGCCTCCGCAAACGCCAGCTCGTTGAGCGATCTTTCATACGTTTGCTCAAGCGCCATCATCAACTCGATCCGGGTGATTGAGCTGAGCCCCAGCTCGTTGAGGGTTGTCTCGGGTGTGACCGATCGACCGACCGCAAAGCGCTGGACGACGCTCATTACGCTGCGCTCGATCGATTTCGGCTTGCCGGTGTCGGAGTGGGCACCGGCCATAACCCATCGACGGATCTCCCGACGCTTGAGTTTTCGGGTACCCTCCGTTCGGGGAAGCTCTGAATCCGGCCAGACGCCGAAGCTCTGGATCATCTGATGGTCCTCGAGTCGCTCGTTCGCGATCCGAATGAATTTCTCAGGATTGGCTTCCTGGTTTAGCACTAAGACGGCGTGAACCTGTTCCTTGCCATCGATAATAGCGCCAACGATCGCGGCATCTCGAACACCACTCATGTCACGAAGAACGCGCTCCACATCATCGGGAAAGACATTGAGTCCCTCAGGTGTGACGATTATCTCTTTCTTGCGCCCCCGCACTGACAGTCGGCCAGCTTCATCGATACTACCGATGTCACCAGTCCGGAACCAGCCGTCAGAAAAAGCGGCGGCGGTATCGGTGGGCGCGTTGTAGTAGCCGCTGGTTACGTTGTCCCCTCGAACCAAGATCTCTCCGTCGGGTGCAACCTTTATTTCCACACCCCCGATCGGTGTACCGACGGTTCCGCGACGGGCCCGGAACGGGTGGTTGAGCGTGACGATCGGCGCGGTCTCCGTGAGACCGTAGCCCTGGATGACCAGAAACCCAAGCCGGGACCAGAACGTCTCGAGTTCTGAGTCGAGCGGCGCGGCCCCGACGACAAATGCCCAGAACTTGAACCCGAACAACCGATGAACTCTTCGGTAACGCCACCAGCGCCTGGCGACGTGCTCGGTCCGCGTGGGTAGGTCGACCACGTCCGGCATCACTCGAACCACATGCTCGCGGAGTATCTCAAGCATCTTTGGCACGCAGACCAGTACCGAGATCCGACGGTCGTGAATCTGACGAACTATGTCGGCGGGGTTGTAGCCACGCATAAAGACGGTGACGCCATTGAGCATGGGTGGGATGAACGTAGCCATCGCTTGCCCGAACATGTGGCTGAGCGGTAGCAGATTCAAGAAACGGAGCGGCTGGAACGGCTTCGCGTACTTCCGATACTTGATTATCTCTCGCTCGACCGGCACGATGTTTGCCAGGATGTTGCGATGGGTGAGCTGGACACCCTTTGGATTGGCCGTGGCTCCAGAGGTGAAGATGATCTCAGCGAGTTCCTGTGACGTTGCCGATCCAAAATCGACGGTGAGTTCGGGTGTTTCGACGCTTGATGGCTGCGGGACGACGGTTGTCCCCAGCTCGTTCAACGCGAGTATCCGAAGCCGATTTCGTTCCGAAAGGTCAGGTTGTGGGACGTCTTCACCGAGTAATAAAATCCGCGCATCAACGATGTCAACGACCCGCGAAAGCAGGTCTGATGATGCTCGGTAGTCGACTGGAACCAGCACGGCTCGCGACAGGAGGCATCCCCAGAGGGCGATAACCCATTCCGGACGGTTCTCAGACCACACGACAACTTTGTCGCCAGGGGAAAATTCTAACGAGGCTAGGCGGCGCGCGAACGCCTGTGCTGCTTTGCGCACGTCGTCGTAGGAATATGTGTACGTTCGAAATCTGTCTTCGTATGTGAGGAAATCCGATGCTAAGCGGATTCGATCATCGAAAAAGTCGACTAACGTCTCCCGCTTCATTAGAGCATTATGGTCGATTCGAAGAGAACGAAGAACCAGGAGAGCTGGCGCACTGCTCGGTTCGTTACCTGAATGATGCCCCGACGCTGAGCACCATTACTGTCATACGCGGGGAAGCGGCTTCAGTTTCTGTCGAGTCGAGCGGCCGCATTGTGTAGAAACGTAAATCTAAGGCGAACGCCAGATGTTGACTGGTGAACCACCGCGCCCCGCCGCCGACGTTGGCGGTGTGACTGCTTCGCTGGGGTGATTCATTCGACCGCGCCTGCAAGAGCGCTAGGCGCGATCGTCCGATCCCACCACTGACATAGCTCCAGCCATCGCGCCCGCCGAAATTGAGGGATAGTTCGGGTGCGATGGCGGTAAACCGTTTTCGCAGGCGTGCAGGCAGCCGCGATCTTGGGCCTTCCTGGTCTGGACTCTTGACTCCGGACGCGGTGATCACGCGCGCACCGACTCCGACGGTCACTACACCGATGTGCAACAAGTACAGATGGGCGCCCGCACCGACGCCAAGACCGAGTCTGGGTTGGTTCTCGGGGGAGAATCCCCGGTTGGATGCAAGCTCGAAGTTCTGGCCGAACGGCACGATCGATCCGTGAGCGTCAAAGACGAATCGCTCGATTGGTAGGTTGAGGTTTGTCGCGCCCTGCGCAAAGGCAGAGGCAGCCATGAGCGTCCATCCAAGTGTGACCAACGCCAATCGGCTCCGTAGCGATCGACCTGTTATTGACATCACTGACAAGTATACGGATTGGCGGTGAGTAAATTTCGAGACCGCACTTGCGTAGTCACGAAGCCCGATGCCAAGCTAACCTCAGTGCCTGAACCAGAGGCGAGTTCGTAGATCACGCCAACTCTTTGTATCCGATGCGACTCACTACTCTTGATGACGTTCGAAGGGCAGCGCACCGTATTCGCGGAACGGTTCTTCGCACGCCTCTCGTCGACGTGTCGATTCCCGCAGGGCGCCGGCTTTGGCTTAAGGCCGAGAACCTGCAGCTTACTGGGTCTTTTAAGCTGCGTGGTGCGTTTAACCTTATTTCTGGTCTACCCAATGATGCTCGGTGCCGCGGCGTTATCACGTACTCGTCTGGAAATCATGCGCAGGCTGTGGCGTTCGCTGCCAAGGTCGTCGGCGTGGCGGCTGTCGTCGTTATGCCCACAACGGCATCCAGCATCAAGGTTACCGGAGCTCGCCGACACGGCGCTGAAGTGTTGTTCGAAGGAACGACGTCGTTAGCGCGAAAGGCTCGTGCGGAGCGAGAAGCGGACGAGCGTGGGCTGCAGATGATTCCGCCATTCGACCACCCACAGATTATCGCGGGACAGGGCACCGTCGGTGCCGAGATTCTCGAAAACATGCCCACAATTATGCGTATCTATGTGCCGGTCGGCGGCGGCGGGCTCATCGCCGGTGTATCCGCAGCCGTGAAGGCAGCGAATCCGGGCATTCGTGTGATCGGCGTTGAGCCGGTGGGTGCGTCGAAGATGAAGTCATCGCTCGCAGTTGGGCATCCCGTCACGCTCGATAGCGTCTCGAGCGTGGCCGACGGTCTGCTTCCGGTCAGACCCGGCGACCTGACGTTTGCGCATGCCCGAGCGTTCGTCGATGAGATTGTTACTGTTGATGACGCGGCCATCGAACGAGCGGTAGTGTGGTTGATTCGAAACGCCAAGCTGGTCGCCGAGCCGAGCGGTGCTGCGACAGTCGCGGCGTGCCTTGGGCGGCCCGACGAGGACTCATTGCCGGAGGCTGCTGTGGTCAGCGGCGGCAACATTGGCCCCGACGCACTCGTCGACATTATGACTCGGATTGGATGATACGCTGGGCGACCTCGATGGCTTCGTCGAGTGAACGGACCTCACCGTCGAGCTGGCGTTCGTAAACCTTGCCGAGCAACCGTCCGACGTGCGGACCTGAGGAAAGCCCGAGGTTAAGCAGGTGCCGCCCTCGTAGCAGTGGCGCCGGTGCGTCGTGCTCAACGCCGAGCGCGCGCGCTCGGTCGAGGAACCATGTCATTGCACTGCAGTCAAACGTCCCGGTCCGACCCCGGCAATCGGCGGTTGCCAGCCGAGCAAGCAGATTAAGATCTACTTTTTTTGCGAGACGTCTGAAGGCACCATCACCGACCCCATCGGGGGCCTTGTGCCACATTCCTGGCTTCAGGTGGTTGGCGACGAGCCCAGTAACTTGACCACGTACGTCGTAGCCATCGAGCGTGTGCAGGTTGAGGCAGTCAAGGAACGCGAGCGTCGGTTGGACCCCGGCTTCCTCATGGTTGCGCGAACGGATTCGACCGTCAATAAGTGCTGAGGTCGACGGCTTACCGAAGTCATGGCACACTGCCCCGAGCATCAGGGCGACCTGTTGGGGATAGGGTAAATCCGCGCGCTGCCCCGCCGCCTCATCGACGACGAGCAGCGTGTGGACCCATACGTCGCCCTCCGGGTGCCACTCCGGCTCCTGCTCGCAGCCGACGAGCGCCGCGAGCTCAGGAAAGAGTTTCTCCACTACCCCCAACTCTCTGGCTACCGTCAAGCCATGCGAGGGTCGGCACGATTTCAAGAACAGTTTCTCCATCTCGCCCCACACCCGCTCGGCCGGTAAATCGTCAAGCGGGATGGTCTGGCACAAGGCGGCAGTGGCTGGGTTAATGGCGAGCTCGAAGCGCGCCGCGATTTGAATTCCTCGCAAAACACGAAGACTGTCTTCTGCAAACCGATCGGGGTCGACCACGCGAAGGACGCCGCACTTTAGGTCGTCTTGGCCGCCGACGGGATCGAGATACTCAGCGGATAGCGGATCCCACGCGATGGCGTTGATGGTGAAGTCCCTTCGCCTCGCCGCGTCGGCAATGCTGAGAGTTGGGTCGCCGACTACCGTGAAGCCGCCGTGACCATGACCGCTCTTCGACTCGCGTCGCGGCATTGAGATGTCGATCGGGCCGAGCTTGTAGACCGTGAAGCTTTCTCCGACGGTAACGACCCTGCCGAATGACGTGAGTAGAGAGCGAATCGCCTCGCTGTTTAGCCCGTAGACCTCGATATCTATGTCTCTGGATTTGCGGGACAACAGTCGATCGCGAACCCAGCCCCCGACGAATAGGGCGCGCCCGCCGGCGGCGTGCACGGCGTGGACAACTTGCATGGCGAGATCGAGTTCTGACGACACGGGTACCTAGCTCCACTAGCGCGCTACACGAAAGCCATAGTCCGTGTAGCGAAACGACGGATCTAACTTGCTGCGCGCTGCGCTCCGGCTCAGCGTGATGGTGTGTCGCCATGAGCCACCGCGGGAGCTTCGGCGGACTCCGGTGGCCGGGCCTGGCGGATTGTGAGATGGTGATTCACCATAGTACGTGCGAGCATGCCAGTCGGCGCACCACTCGTGAATATTGGCGCCGATGCCGTACAGCCCGAAGTCGTTCTGCTCGCCCATAGAGACAGCCCACGGGCCCTCCAGTGGTCCGCGGCCGGCATTCGGGATCCAGCCTGGAATTTCGTCTCCCCATGGGTAGCGTTCGGCTGTCTGTCGACCGCGCGCCGCGCGCTCCCATTCTGCCTCTGTGGGCAGCCTTACAGGTTCGCCGCTTGATGTTCGCCAGAGACAGTAGACAACGGCATCGTTCCAGCTGACTCCCACCACCGGTTGATTGGCGGCAGCGAACATCGGATTACGCCAATCTCGGGGAAGTTCACGACCGGTGGCGGCGAGGAACGGCGCGTAATCAGCGCGCGTAATCGGGCAGATCGCCATTTCGAAGGGCGTGACCCAAACGCGATGGACGGGTCGTTCGTCGGCTTGACCTTCGTCGCTACCCATCGTGAACCAGCCCCCAGGAATCGGCAGAAACTCGGCCATCGAGTCGATCATTGCACACTCTCGCGTTCCAACTGTAATTCGAGTTGACTGGTATGATCGTTGAGTACCGACAACCTCTTATGGAACCACGACGTTACCAGAGACTAGGCTTGCTAGCGCAGGTGCTTCTGATAAGCGCGACCATGTTGGCGGCGGGTTGCTCGCTGAGGTCTATGGTCATTAACTCGTTCGCGGATATCCTCGCAGAAGGTGCCGATGTGTATGCGTCCGACGAAGACCCGGAGTTGGTCCGCGACGCACTACCGTTCAACCTCAAGACGCTTGAGACGCTGTTGCAGTCGGCGCCGACTCACCCCGGGCTCTTGTTGTCGGCATGCAGCACTTTCACCCAGTACGCGGGGGGATTCGTCCAGCCGGGTGCCGAGGTTGCTCAGTGGACGGACTTTGACTACGCCACTGCCGAAGTGGTGACAAACCGATCGCGAAAGATGTACGTGCGGGCACGTGACTACTGCCTCCGCCGCGTCGAGATTGACTACCCGGGCATGACTAAACGTTTGCAGCTGGATCCAGACAAGGCGGTGCTGGTGTTCGGCCGAGAGGATGTCGAAACAATGTACTGGCTAGGTGGTTCCTGGGGTTTGGCGATTTCGCTAGGGCTTGACCAGCCTTCACTCGCAGTCGATTTGCCCGTCGTGAGGGCCCTGATGGGCCGCGCCATCGAGCTCCATGAAGACTACAATCGCGGAGCGCTCCACAGCGCGTTCATTACTCTGGAGTCTGTACCCGAATTACTGGGAGGGGACCCGGAGCGTGCCCGGTCGCACTTTCGCCGGGCAGTCGAGCTGTCGGACGGACTGGATGCGTCGCCGTATGTATCGCTTGCCACCGGTGTTTCGATGTTAACTGGCAACCGAGACGAGTTCGAGTCATTGCTCGAAAGCGCTCTGGCAATCGATCCTGATGAAGATGAGAGCATGCGGCTCTTCAATACCGTGTCGCAGCGCCGCGCGCGTTTCTTGCTCGATCACATCAACGAATTATTCGACCCGCCTTTGGAACCCTAACAGAGTGGCGTTATGAAAAGTCGAGGTTAGATGATGAGATCGCTACGCCTAGCCGTACTCGTCATACTCGTCGTCACGCCGGTCATACTTCTGGCGCAGCGACCGATTTCGTTCGGGTCGATCGCGCCCGCTAATTCGTTGTGGGACCGCACCCTTAAGAGAATGGCGACCGAAGTGCAGAAGGCGACCGATCGGCGCGTCAGGTTCCGCGTTGCGGCTGGCTCTCAGGGCGACGAGGCCGCGATCGTCAGGAGGCTCAAGATCGGGACGACCCAGGCCGCCGCGCTTACCCAGATCGGTCTTGAGGAGTTTGATGCGGCATTTGGCGTGCTGGCGATGCCGTTCTTCTTCGAATCGGATGCCGAGGCCAGGCATGTTCTCGACACGCTCCGGCCCCGGTTCACGCGTGCGCTCGGCGAACAAGACCTCGTGCTGATCAACTGGGGACACAGTGGATGGGCGCACTTGTTTTCGGTCGAGACGATTAGCACGCTCGACGACCTGAAGGCCGCGAAACTCTATACGTCGCCTGATGATCGGATTGTCCGTTGGTACAAGGAGAACGGCTTCGACCCGGTTTCGCTCGAGCTTAGCGATGTACCAATAGCATTGAACACCGGTCTCATCACGGCGTATCCGTTTCCTCCCTACGCGGCCATGCTGCTTCGGTATTACCGTCCTGCACCGCACATGCTTAATCTGCCATTGGGTCCTGTCCTCGGCGCGATCGTCATGACGACGCGCAGCTGGGAGCGACTAAGTGAGGCCGACCGAAATGCCATCTTGTCGATCGGCAAGCGCGTGGAAGATCAGCTGTTCCGAGATGTTCCGCGTCAAGATGCCGCGGCAATCGAAGAGATGAAGAAGCGCGGTCTCACGGTTACCGAGCTCAGCGCTGAGGCGCTACGTGAATTTCGTCGTGCCGCCGATCTAATGAATACCTCTATGCGCGGACCGATCGTGCCTGCTGAGGTCTACGATGAGGCCGTTCGCGCTCGTGACGCGTACCGTCGCCGTTAGTGTTCCAGGTGCGACATATAGAGAATGACAGGATGTTCCGCGTACAGGCTGCTGCATCTCAGTCAATTACACCACAAGGATGACCTCAGCCTCTGAGGGTACGTCCCCTGGCCCGGGTCGCCGTATGCTCACCGCGTTTCACACGGTGGAGGATTCCCTCGCCATCGCTGCGCTCGCGATCATGGTCATCTTGCCTCTGTCCGAGATCGCACTACGCCCGCTGCTGGTCGGCGGCATTCCAGGTGCGATTCCGTTCGTCCAGTACTTGACCTTATGGGTGGGTTTCCTCGGCGCCATGCTCGCCGCCCGTGAGGGTCGACTAGTTGCTTTGGCAACCGCCACGTTTGTGCCCAAGGGTTGGCTCAGCAGCGTGGCCGCCACGTTTTCGGCGCTTGTCGGAGCGATGGTTTGCACGACCCTTGCCCGTGGATCGATCGACATCATCGCGGTGGAACGTGAGCTCGAGTCGGAGATCGCTCTGGGTGTGCCGACCTGGACTGCCCAGCTTGTTCTCCCTCTGGCATTTGCGGTCATCGCGGCACGACTGGTATGGCGGGCGGGAGGCTGGACTGCTCGTTTAGTTGCTGCGATTGGAGTTGCTGCTGGTTTTTGGCTGAGCACGTCCTACGAAGTGCTTGACGGGACGCCGTCGTGGCCGTGGGTGGTCGTGGTCGTGGTTGCGGCTCTTGCCGGCGCGCCGATCTTCACCGTTTTGGGTGGGGCCGCTGTCTTCCTGTACATGACCATCTTCTTTCCACCCGCGCAGGTGGTCTTGTACGCGTACGAGCGGTTGATCGATCCAACGCTTCCCGCCATTCCGCTTTTCACGTTGACCGGTTTTATCCTGGCGCAGGGGCAATCGACTGAGCGGCTGTTTGGGTTCTTTCGTGCCGTCGTAGGATGGGTCCCCGGGGGTACAGCCGTCGTGTGCGTGGTTGTGTGCGCGTTCTTCACGGTCTTCTCGGGTGCCTCGGGTGTAACGATTCTCGCGCTGGGAGGGTTACTCCTGCCAGCGTTACTCAAGGACGGCTACCGCGACCGGTTTGCCGTCGGCATCCTGACCGCTTCTGGGTCGATCGGGTTGCTCCTCCCACCAGCGCTCCCGCTCATCGTGTACGCCATCGTGGCCGAGGTATCTCCAGAGGATCTCTTTATTGGTGGATTCGTTCCTGGAGTCCTTCTTATCGGTCTCATGGCGGCGTGGGCCGTACGAGAGGGTATGGTGACGGGCGCAGGGCGCCGCCGGTTTGTGTTATCGGAAGTGTGGCCCGCAATGTGGATGGCCAAGTGGGAGCTCGTGCTTCCGCTGGTGGTGCTGGGAGCGTATCTAACTGGGACGGCTACGCTGGTCGAGACCTCCGCCCTGGCCGCGCTCTACGCAGCCGTCGTTACAGGTCTGGTGCATCGCGACTTTGCGTTGGCCCGAGGATTTCGACAGGCCTTTCGCGAGTGTGTCGTCTTGGTCGGTGGTGTGCTGATCATTATTGCTGTAGCGCAGGGCTTCACGCAATACACATTCGACGCGGACATTCCGTTCAGGCTTCTCGAGTGGATCCAGTCGCAGATCGAATCACCGCTGTTGTTCTTACTGGTATTGAATGGCTTCTTGCTGATCGTTGGGTGTGTCATGGACATCTTTTCGGCGATCGTCGTCGTGGTTCCCCTAATTACCGCCATCGGCACCGCCTATGGTATTCACCCGGTCCATCTCGGGATCATTTTCGTGGCAAACCTTGAGTTGGGATACATGACGCCACCGGTCGGCTTGAACCTGTTCTTTGCTTCCTATCGATTCGAGCGCCCGTTGCTTCAGGTGTATCGGGCCGCGGTACCACTACTCGTTATTCTGGCGTTTGGCGTGATTTTGATCACTTATGTACCATGGCTATCGCTTGGCCTCCTCGAATGGTTGGGTCGTACGTAGAGTCGAGGCATGAGGTTGTCGACCGCGCTGATGATATCCAACGAGAGACGAATGCGGGAGGAAACTGTGTCGATACATCGCAGCTACCGGTTTAGTGTCCTCGTTCTGATGGCCTCCAGTGCACTGGCCTGTGGGGGATCCAGCGAGGATGCAACGTCTGAAATCGCGGAGACCTCGGCCGTCGATATGAATACCCGAGAACCACATCTCGCTAATGTTACGCAACTGACATTCGGCGGCGAGAATGCTGAGGCTTACTTTTCTGCGGATGGGTTGCAGTTGATCTTTCAGTCGACTCGCGAGGGTGTTCCGTGCGACCAGATTTTTCGAATGGGACTGGATGGTTCCGACCTACGTATGGTATCGACGGGTGACGGCCGGACGACCTGTGGGTATTTCTATCCCGACGGGGAGTCGATTATCTACGCCTCCACTCATCTCGAAAGCACCGACTGTCCGCCGCCGCCGAGTTTCGAGATGGGCTACGTCTGGGCCATTTACGACAGCTATGACATCTATCGTGCTTCGGCTGACGGAACTAGGCTGGAGCAACTGACCGACACGCCAGGTTACGATGCCGAAGCGACGGTCGGGCTGGATGGTCGAGTGGTCTTCACCAGTGTTCGCGACGGTGACATGGAGATCTACTCGATGAATGGAGACGGTTCTGATCTCCGACGCCTGACGAACCGTCAGGGACCCGATGGCGGGCCGTTCTTCTCACCCGATGGTTCGAAGATCGTGTTCCGGGGACGTGAGATTCCAGACGGTCCAGAGTTCGACGACTATAAGCGATTGCTTAACCAAGGACTATGGCGTCCAACCGAGCTCGAGATTTTTGTGATGAACGCCGACGGCAGCGACCTGCGTCAGGTTACCGACTTTGGAGCTGCGAGCTTCGCGCCATTCTGGCACCCTGACGGGGGCCGCATTATCTTTTCGTCGAATCTCCACGATGTGGGTGGGCGAAACTTCGATCTCTTCTTTATCAACCAGAATGGGAGTGGACTTGAGCAGGTTACCTTCAATGACACCTTTGATGGTTTTCCCATGTTTTCTCCTGACGGCGTACATTTAGTGTTCGCATCGAATCGAAATGCCGCATCAGAGGGGGAAACCAACGTCTTTATTGCCGAGTGGGTGAATTGAGAACATCAAGTATTTCACTCTTGGGACACTCGACTAGTCTCCACGCTACTCGCATAGCAGGCTCTGAATCATGAAGCCCGCGTTGGCAGGGTATTCTGCCAAGTGCCGCATGAGATAGAGAAGCTACTTTTTCCCAAACGGCACGTGGATTCGGGGGCGATATCCGCGGTCACGCAGTAACGCCTGGATGTTGAGTCGGCCCCTATACGGCGAAAGTCAAATCCGTCCGTCATGGCCGATACCACGGTCACGCGCGAGCTTACGTGTTGTGCCAAGAACTTCCCTGACCGTCTCGCTACCGATAAATCGTTGGGCCAAGCTGTGAGGACCGCGCATCCTGCACTTTGGACCGTCCTTCTTTAGCGGGAGGCTATTGGCGAACCGCAAGAACAACGCACGGGAGAGCACTTCGACGATTCGTGTTGGGCAATTAGTGGGTGAAGATGGATTGACCTCGGTCCTTGAGGAAATGCTCGATTGTGCGTGCGTAGTAGCGTAAGACTCCGCGCTCACGTACGCGATAGCGGTCTCCGTCAACGACGAGGATGCCGCGAGCAACCATCGGATCAGTCGCGGCATCCAAGGCTGCCTTCGGGGTCTTAGCGTCGATCCGAGCCCCGGCCAGGTGGAGAATATCGATCAACTGAGCGATCCGGTCTTCCAGTTCGCTGCGTGTAATTGAGGGTCGCATTGCCGCGGCCACAAGCGCAGTGGGAAGCACCGTGTAGAGCTTGCCGATATCGTCGCGAAGACGTCGTTTGAGCTGAACCATTGACCGGCGGCCGTCCGGATCGTAGTCGGCTAGCTGGATCGGTGTGCCGAATGTGACGATGGCACGACTCGAATAGCCAACGGCGTACCGGATCATCTCAGCTGCCTCTCGAGCGAACGGACGCTGCTGCCGCTTGACCCGCTGCCGAGCCAGCACGAAATCCTCTAGAACCAGGTCGTAGGCGATGGCTACCGGAATGACAACAACGTCCGATCGGCGAGCCTGGACGGCGGCGTGGAGGAGACCGGTCTTGAACGGCTTGAGTTCACCGCTGTAGCTGCGACCTCCCTCAAGGTAGAGGAACAGGTCGTGACGCTGAAGACTCTCGGCGACATAAGCCTTTACCGTGGCTAGGTACACCGGATCTTTCATTTCCCTCCGGATCGGGATTGCGCCCGTCACGTGGCGCTGAATCAGGCCCAAGGCTCCGCCGAACAAATTGATCCCGGCGGCGATCACTGGAGGTCGGATGTTGTTGTCATCGAGCACCAGAGGCTGAACGAGGTAATCGGTGTGACTCTTGTGATTGGAGACATAGATTACCCGGCCTTTGCGAGTTGCAGTCTGGGCTATTTCGACGTGAGCCTGCTGGCGGTCGATCTTTCGAAGCAGTGGATAAAGGGGATGTTGCAGCGCGCGATACATCCGGTATCGCTGAGTCGTGCGGAGCTCCTCGAGATAAGAGAAGATCCGTTGCTGGGTCTCAAGTGGGCTCTTGCCGTCTCCACCTTTGAGGTATCGAACGACCTCCTCACGATTGAGCACCGCTTCTGTGATCTCATTCCGCGGCAGCACGTCCCGACTATAGCACGGGGCCTGAGACTCAATGGTGTGTCTTGGCGCGAGACTCGGCAACTCAGACTAGTGGCTGTATCGGCTGAATCAAGACCGCCGGCCGGTCGGATTATCCCAGCTGGCTGCGTTGTTCTTCGGTCGACTCGACTGGCGAGGGATGCATGACGTCTTGAGACGGAGGCGCGAGCGTTGCTCGGTTCTCTCGTACCGCTAGGTATGTTTCTGTCGCAGCACCGAGAACCACCAGCGACACGACTACGACCACGGCTACCGATTTTACCATCATAATGTAGGGTTCCTACCTGGACCAGACGAGAAATAGGCGTGCCAGGAAAACTGTTAAGGGCATGCTCACTTTTGTGCTATTCCTGAAATTTTATTTCGCCATTTGTCCCTTTGTGAGATCCTGAGCCGAGCTGACGTGCCTATTGTTCCACCAGAGCAGCCGACTTCATTCCTTTCGCTCCTTCCTCGAATCGGGGCCGTCATCGGCCTTCTCTTCATCTTCCTGCTCGGTGTCAAGAGCCTAGGTGAAGGATTCGAGCTGATCGGCGCGGAGTGGATCGGTAGCTTCTTCGCTACGACTGAGAACCCATTCATAGGTCTGATCGTCGGACTGCTAGCAACGACCGTCATGCAGAGCTCTTCGGTCACGACGTCCATGATCGTCGGTCTCGTCGCTGCACCCGAGAATCCGCTGCCACTCGTCAACGCCGTTCCGATGATCATGGGCGCGAATATCGGCACGACGGTAACGGCAACGATCGTGTCGCTGGGACATATGGGACGTCGCGACGAGTTCGAGCGAGCCTTTCCAGTCGCGGTGTGTCACGACATGTTCAATTATCTCGCCGTGTTGGTGCTGCTACCGCTTGAGATTTGGACCGGGTTTCTCAGGAGCACAGCGGTGTGGTTCGCCGAATCACTGAGTGGTTTTAGTGGTGTCGATTACGAGAGTCCGCTCCGTAGTGTGCTCAGCACCGCTTATGCTCCGATCGAAACATTTGCACAGACAGTCTTTGTCACGCAGGGGTTGCAAGCTATCTTCGTTGGTATCGTGAGTGGTCTGTTCATCTTCCTGTCATTATTCTTCTTGGTACGGGTGATGCGAGCAGCTGCCCATTCAAGCGTTGAGCGAGTCGTCGGCCGCGCGCTTGAGTCGAGCGCCGTGAGTGCGCTCCTGATTGGCGTGTTCGTCACGGTGATGGTCCAGTCCAGCTCGATCACGACCTCGTTGCTGGTGCCGTTGGCTGGCGCTGGTCTACTCAGGCTCGAGCAAGCGTTTCCGGTCACGATTGGAGCAAATATTGGCACGACCGTGACGGCGCTGCTTGCAGCAATGGCGGTATCGGGTCCGAACGCGAGCGCGGGCCTGGAGATCGCCCTGGTGCACCTACTCTTCAATTTGAGCGGCCTGCTGCTGTTGTACCCGGTGAAGGTGGTTCGCAGGATTCCGTTGGTTGGCGCGCGTGCCGTCACTCAGCTGGCACTCCGTTCCCGCAAACTGACCGTTATCTGGATCGCGTTTCTCTTCTACGGGTTGCCGGCCCTGTGTATCGCCGTCAGTCGGGCGTTCGACTAAGACAAAAGGAGTTTCGCCATGCTTCGCGAATTGCTCAGCATTTTCAAAGCAAGCGACGACCCGCTCCACGAGATGGGGCAAAACTTTTCCCGCATGCTTCAGTTAACGGACGACATGAGCATTGCGGCAGGACAGATTTTTTTCGGAGAAGAGCGGGGAGATGTCCAACGGAAACGGATCTACGACTGGGATGCGCAGGTCAACGAACTTGAACGAACGATTCGCCGACAAGTGATTACGCATCAGGCCGTTCCTGGAAACGAGCAAGACCTTCCGTATTCGCTCCTGCTGATGAGCCTCGTTAAGGATGTTGAGCGCTTGGGCGACTACGCGAAAAACTTGTCGGAGATCGTGGACATTAGGCCAGATCCGCTTCCTTTGGGGCATGGACTCAACGAACTCCAGGCGATTCGTGTCAGAGTCGAGCACGCGTTCAAATCGTGCGCGGCGGTATTTGTGGATTCGCGAAAGGAAGAGGCCAGAGAGCTCATCAAACAGGGGCGCGAAACCGCACGCCGCTGCGAGCTTCTCATCGCCGAAATCGGTCGCGGCGACTACGACGCGGCGACGACCACGGCATTGATTCTCGGTGCGCGCTACTACAAGCGGATGGGAGGTCACGTGCTGAACGTGTTGTCGAGCGTCGTCATGCCTCTCGACCAAGTGGACTACTACGACGAGGACCAGGCATTTCCGGATCGCCAGGGGAGCGCCTAATACGCCGACCGGACGGTGCGTCGTATCCTTCACTAGACACTTCGCGCTACCCCCTCGTACAGTAGGGCTGGGTATGGGATGGTTCGTGGCACAGCGCAAGTAATCGTCGTTGGGGCGGGCGTCATCGGCTGCGCCGTTGCTCACGAATTGGCGCGACGGGGGGCGAGGGTACGCGTCGTTGACCGACGAGATGTCGGCCAGGGTGCCACTCAAGCCTCTGCCGGTGTGCTGGCTCCCTACATTACCGCTCACGAAGGCAGCGCACTACTGGATCTGGGAGCCCGGAGCCTGAGCCTGTACGACGAATTCGTGTCCCGAACCGTCGAAGACTCTGGCTCAACGGTCCAGTACGTTCGTCGTGGGACAATCGAGCTCGGCTTCGACGAGATTCAAGTGAGCAGACTTGAGCGAGCCGCTGGAGCATATCGCGGGCTTGGAGCGATCGCCGAGTGCGTCGACCGTAAGGCGGCTCTCGACTTGGAACCACAGCTGTCTGGCCAGGTTCAAGCTGCGCTGGTTGTGGCACAGCATGGTTTCGTCGGTGCGAGCGACTTGACGATCGCGCTGCGTCGCGCCGCTGGCGCTCACGGCGTAACCTTCATGCCAGCCACAACCGTCACGAGGCTCTCAAGTAACGGCGGGGGTGTTCAGGTGGAGACGGCGAATGAGGTCCTGTCGAGCGACGTCGTAATCCTCGCGGCAGGCAGTTGGTCTGGACAGGTGGGCGCGGAAAGTGAGGGCCAGATACCACTCAAACCTGTCCGTGGCCAGTTACTTCAGCTTGAATGGCCGACGTCTCCGCTCAAGCGAGTGGTGTGGACCGACGCGTGCTATTTGGTGCCGTGGACCGACGGGTCCGTGCTCGTTGGAGCCACGGTCGAGGACGTCGGTTTTGATGAGCGCGCGACAGTGGCAGGTGTGCAAGAGCTTATCGAGATGACCTGCGGTTTAGTGCCTAACGCACGGAAGGCTTGGCTTCAGAAGGTCCGGGTGGGTCTGCGACCGGGAACACCAGACAATTTGCCCGTCGTTGGTCCGTCTGAGCGTCTCCCCGGGTTGTTCTATGCGACTGGCCATTTCCGGAATGGCGTGCTCTTGGCGCCGTTGACGGCGCAGTTGGCGGCGGACTTCGTGCTCGACGGCGTTCGGGATTCTGCGTTCGAAATAATGTCGCCCTCGCGTTTTCATACGGAGTGACTCGGTAGCGACGGATCGTATATGAAACTCAAGCGTTCCTACAGCGCCCGAGAAGTTGCGGCTCTCACCGGACTCACCGCCCGTCAGCTCCAGTGGTGGAACACTCGGCAATTACTGTCGGCAGCCGTCGCATCACGGCGGACGGAGGCGGGCGGATTCACCGAGCGTCGGTATTCCCCCATCGATCTCTACGAGCTGCTTGCGCTTGCAGATCTGCGTCGGAGGGGATTCACAGTACAACGGATCAGGACCCTCCTGACCGTGCTCCGAGAGCAGTTCGGTATCCGACTGTTTGACGCGCTTGGTGAGGGAGTAGACGTGACGCTGCTCACGGATGGGCACGAAGTCTATGCAAAGACCCGGTCGGGTGAGTTCTTTAACCTTCTGCGGGCGCCAAGCCAGGCTTTGCTTGTAGTCGGTGCTGGCACGGAACTCACGGGGCTCAGCGTTCGTGCGCGGCCGCGGCGAAAGAAGGCCGCGCGCAAGTCCGCATCCTCAAGAATTGGTGGTCCGAACTAGTTGAACCGTCCGGCAGGATCGACTTCTAGATCATAGATTTAGCGGGCCGTGGTCGCTTCGACGGCCACACTCTTGACGGCTCTTATTCGGATTAGCGAGACATGGATCTAGTGCAGATTGCGCTGCCGGTGCGCCGTTACGGCGAAACATCACGTCGGGACGTTTGGTTGATACAACCCCTTGCCGTATTCTTCGGGCGGAAGTCATGCTCGCCGAACAACAGTGCTACGCTTACGGGTGCGTGGTCACTCGTCACGAGTACCACGACGGTAGCGTAAGCTGTAAGGTGGTTCATCACAACGGCAAGATCCTTGTCAACGAGCTCCGTGCCGCGGGGTGCCAGAGGGGTTAAATCTGTGAGCGGCACTGAGCTATTCCTCTAAGGACGCTTTTTGGGGTTGGAGTGGACGTTTCTTTTCACGATGTTCTCTTGGTTGGTGGTGGCGGTGCCGGTCTCCGCGCAGCGATCGCTGTAGCGGAATTCAACCCCCAACTCAGCGTTGCCGTGGTCTCAAAAGTCTATCCGATGCGGAGCCACACGGTTTCGGCGGAGGGTGGTGCCGCGGGCGTTGTCGCGGAGGACGATAGCCTCGACGACCACGCCTACGACACCATTTCCGGGGGCGACTGGCTGTGCGACCAGGACGCGGTCGAACTGTTTGTAGACGAAGCTCCTAAAGAACTGCTGCAGATGGAGCACTGGGGCTGTCCCTGGAGTCGGACACCGGACGGACGAATCGCGGTACGAGCGTTTGGCGGCATGACGAGAAAGCGGACATGGTTCGCCTCGGACAAGACCGGCTTCCATATGCTCCACACGCTGTTTCAGACATCGCTCAAGTACGACCCCATCGTCCGATATGACGAGTGGTTCGTTACGAAATTGCTCGTCGACGACGGCCGAGTGCAAGGAGTGGTGGCCCTGGAACTGATGTCCGGGAAAATCCAGGCGATCACCGCGAAGTCGGTGATCCTCTGCACGGGCGGCTGCGGCAAGGTGTTTCCGTTCACCACGAACGCCAACATCAAGAACGGTGACGGAATGGCGTTGGCTTTCTTGGCGGGTGCGCCTCTGAAGGACATGGAGTTCGTCCAGTACCACCCGACCGGCCTTCCCTTTACCGGCATCCTGATCACGGAAGCCACGAGGGCTGAGGGCGGTTACCTGGTGAATAAGGACGGATATCGTTACCTGCAGGATTACGATTTGGGTAAACCCCAGCCAGAACCCGTCCTGCGCTCGATGGAACTGGGTCCCCGTGACCGCCTGTCCCAGGCCTTCATCAAGGAACGAGAAAGGGGACGCACGATCGAAGGCCCGCACGGTCACGTCGTCAACCTCGATCTCCGGCATCTGGGAGAAAAGAAGATCGACGACAGAATCCCCTTCGTCCGGGAACTCTGCCTTAAGTACCAGAATATCGATCCGGTCCGCGAGATGGTTCCCGTCCGGCCTGTCCTTCATTATGTCATGGGGGGCGTTCATACGAACACGGACGGGGCGACGCCGATCGAGGGCTTGTTTGCCGCCGGCGAGGTCGCGTGCGTCAGCATCAACGGGGCAAATCGCCTTGGATCGAATTCTTTACCCGAACTGCTTGTTTTCGGAGCCCGCGCCGGGCAAGCGGCGGCATCCTTCGCGTCGGATCAGAAGGAGCCATCGAATCACGTCATGGCTCAGGCCAACGATGAGCGCCGCCGCCTGGAAGAACGGTATCTGCGCAAGACGGGTGGCACCGAACGGATCGCGACGATCCGGAAAGAAATGCAGGCCACTATGGAGGAGGGCGCAGGCATTTACAGGAACGGCGAGGCGCTCCAAGAATCTGCAGACAAGATCCAAGAACTCCAGGATCGGTTCCGGAACATCCTAATCGAAGACGATAGCCGGACCTTCAATACCGAACTAACTTCAGCACTCGAGCTGGCTTACATGCTCGATGTGGCCGCTTCGATTATCCAGTGCGGTTTAAATCGAACCGAATCCCGTGGAGCTCACCAAAGGACTGATTTTCCAAGCCGGGACGACGACAATTTCCTTGCGCATTCGCTCATATACCGAAATGAGGATGGCTCTTCCCGAATCGAGTACCTGCCGGTCAGCATCACGCGTTGGCCGCCCGCGGAACGAGTCTATGGAAAGTAGGCACGCATGACAGAGAAGATCGTCCTCCAAGTTACACGTTACCGGCCCGAGCAGGAAGCGGAACCGACGATTCAAGAGTACGAGGTGCCGTTCACCAATGACTGGGTTCTCCTCGACGCCCTGAACTACATCAAGGATAACATTGACGGATCGCTGTCGTACCGATGGTCCTGTCGGATGGGAATCTGCGGTAGTTGCGGCATGATGGTGAACGGAAAACCCGAGCTGACGTGTGCGACGTTCGTTTCCGAATACGCGCCCGGTCCCGTTCGCATCGAACCACTGCGTTACTTCCCGATCATCCGCGATCTCACGATCGACATGACGGACTTCATGGAGAAACTCAAGAGTGTCAAGCCGTGGATCATCCGGAAAGACGATAAGTCTGTCTCAGAGGGAGAGTATCTCCAGAGCCCGGAGGAACTGGACCACTATAAACAGTTCAGCATGTGTATCAACTGCATGCTGTGCTACGCCGCGTGTCCTGTCTACGGACTGGATCAGACTTTCACAGGGCCGGCTGCGATCGCCCTAGCTCAGCGTTACAACCTGGATTCACGGGATCAGGGATCACGGGAGCGCCTCGAAGTGCTCTCGGACCACGAAGGAGTCTGGGGCTGTACTTTTGTCGGCGAGTGCACCAAGGTTTGCCCGAAGAACGTCGACCCAGCCGGGGCTATCCAACAGTACAAGGTGACCGCGACAAAGGACTGGTTCAAATCCTTCATCATGCCTCGGGGAGCGGAATGAAGAGCAATCCGGCATACAGGGAGTTTCACCCGAAGTGGCACCGCACGCGTGTGTCTACCTACTGGTGGCTTTCACAGTGGTCTTACACGAAATTCATCCTACGGGAAGTGAGCAGTGTGTTCGTGGCCTACTTCATTGTGATTACCCTGATGCAGGTTCAAGCATTAGGCGATGGCCCGGCAGGGTACGCGGTGTTTCAGCAGTTTATGGCGCATCCGTTCGTCGTCCTCCTGAATGTTGTCACCTTTCTTTTTCTGCTCCTGCACACTATCACCTGGTTCAACCTCACGCCCCGCGCAGTCGTCCTTCGATTGCGTGGGAAGCGCGTTCCCGACTTACTGATCATCGCGCCTAACTACGTCGCGTGGCTCGTGATATCTGGCGTCTTCGCCTGGTTCGTCCTGAGGGACTAGGATGGCGCAGAAATCATCCGCCGCTTTTTTCTGGGCACTATTTAGCGCAGGAGGGGTCGCAGCAGCTTTCCTCTTACCCGTGCACGTGTTCCTCTTCGGACTTGCCTTTCCCCTGGGCTGGCTGGAACCTCCTAGTTATGACAGCCTCTTCAGCTTGCTCCAATTTCCGGTGACCCGTCTCTACCTGCTTCTCCTTTGCGTCCTGTCGCTATTTCACTGGGCTCACCGATTTCGCTACACGCTGTACGATGGCGCACAGATCAAGCATCTGAGTAAGGTGATCGTGGTTGGCACCTATGGCGGGGCTTTCGCCGGATCGGTTGTCGCCGCCTACCTTCTGTTCCTGGCGGCATGACGCGTTTTATTGGTGGCGGGGCCCACCGTCTCATGCTCGGAACCGAATGCTGACGGTCGGGCACAGGTCCCTGTGCCGCGGCTCGTCGCGGCTTGTGTGAAGTCACCGGCCAAGACGGAATGGGTGGTGGGTCTACCGCGCGCCGGACATTAAACTAAACCGTGACGCTGTGCTAATCTCCTTCCAGAGACGTTTACGGTTGGTCAGAACTCATCTAATACGCCATGAGATAGCCCTACTGGCCCGCGCTTCTTTGATATCCTTGGCCCATCCGGTTCCCGCGGCCTGAACGCGTATGTCACGAGGTTGATTCATGAAGCTCCGATGGCCACCGGGTGGTCCTTGAGGTGGTCTAAACGCGATGCTCAGCCACGGCAAAAAACTCGCGATTCTCGTCGCCGGTGGGCCGGCCCCCGGCATCAACAGCGTCATTTCCGCCGCGACTATTCGAAGCTGTCTGGAGGATACCTCCGTCATCGGCATCCTCGATGGCTTCGAATGGATCATGCGGGGTGATGTCGACCATACAACGCCGCTCACTATTGACGTCGTCAGCCGGATCCATTTTAGAGGTGGGTCGTACCTTGGGGTCTCACGTGCGAATCCGTCCCTGGATTCCGCGCTTCTCGAGAATGTGGTGATGTCACTTCTGCGGCTCAACGTCAGCCAACTCATTACCATAGGCGGTAACAACACCGCGTATTCCACGATGAAGCTGGAGGAAAAGGCCGCGGGCCGGATCCGCGTCGTGTACGTGCCAAAGACGATCGACAATGATCTTAACCTCCCACCTTACGCGGACACATTCGGTTACCAGACGGCACGACATTACGGTGTGGAAATCGTCAAGAACCTGATGGTAGATGCGAGGACGACGTCACGCTGGTATTTTGTGATTGCGATGGGGCGGAAGGCTGGCCATTTGGCGTTGGGGATCGGCAAAGCTGCCGGCGTTACGTTGACACTCGTACTAGAGGAGTTCACTCAGCGCAACCTTCGCCTGAAGACGGTGGTCGACACGCTCGCCGGGGCGATCATTAAGCGGCTCAGTCAGGGCCGGATGGACGGCGTCGCGGTGTTGGCCGAGGGGCTTGTGCTTGGGCTCGATCAGAGTGACTTGGAGGGGCTCGACGACGTCGAGTGCGATTCGCACGGGAATTTGCGGATCGCCGAGGTCAACATTGGCGATATTCTCAAGGCGCAGGTGGTGCAGCGCCTTCGGGACTTCGGACTCCAGTCAACGATCGTCGCCAAAAACATCGGATATGAGCTCCGCTGCGCCGATCCGATTCCGTTTGACATGGAGCACACGCGCGACCTGGGGTACTGCGCCGCTCGCTACCTGCTGGCCGGTGGCAATGCCGTCATGGTGTCACTCCATGGCGGGGAGTTTGTCCCGATCCCGTTTGATCGGATGATCGACCCGAAGACCGGTCGCGCCAGCGTCCGGCTCGTCGATATAAGTTCCATACGGTATCGGATTGCCAGGCGGTACATGGTCCGCCTGCGGCGCGACGATTTCGAGGACCCGCACGAGCTCGAAAAGATCGCTCGTGTCACTCAGCGCTCGATCGACGAGTTCAGGCAAGAATTCGAATACCTCATCGAGGCGGAGCCGCCGCAGCTTCGGCTCGATCTCCAGTACGGGTTTATCCTCGACGAAGAGGTGCCGTCGGTCGGTGCCAACGAAGGCGGCGACTAGCGACCGATCTAACTCACATAGGGGCACTGACGCCCCTATATGTCAAGACACTCCTTCAGGCGGCCTGGATGATCTCTTGACGAGCGCGGAAGTCGGTCATGACGCGCTGGTAGATCTCTCGCGCGAGGAAGCGTTTCAGGCAGCGGATGATGTCGCGTTTGGTCCGGCCAGCGGCGATGCGTCGGGCGACGTAGTCGCGGGTCGGTTGGTGGAATTGCATCCGGACGATGACGGCTCGATAGAGGGCCGCGTTGGCGTGTCGGTGGCCGCCTCGATTGAGGCGGTGCCGCCCGGTGGTCATCCCAGACGAGGCCGGGATCGGGCAGGCGCCGCAGAGCTTCGCGAAGGCGGCCTCCGAACGAATCCGGTCGGGGTTATCGCCGAAGATGATCAACAGCTCAGCCGCGGTGTGGGCGCCCACACCGAAGCCCTCGCAGAGGGTCGGTGATGTCGCGGTGGTGAGACGCGCGAGGTACTGGTCGTGCAGCGCGATTTCCTCGGCGAGAGCCATCCACCGACGGGCGAGCGACCGGAGGGTGTGCTTGGCGGACGCGATGGGCGTGTCGATGGGGCCCGGTCGGAGTCCGGCGCAGCGCGTGAGCAGGCCGTGATCGGTGAGGTCGTGGAGGGCTTCTCGCAGGACGGGCGGGGCCTGCACGATGATCTGCTTCAGCGTGTTCATCGCCGTGGTGCGCGCTTTCATGGCGGTATCCCGTGTGATCTTGAGCTGGCGGATCATCTCGACGGCGCCGTCCGCGGTCTTGGGGATGGCCGTCGACTGCCCCGCGAGCAGGGACCGCGCCGCCACCTCGGCGTCGATGGTGTCGGACTTGCCGGCGGCGCGGCGTGTACGGCGGTCGCCCCGATTCACTTCCACGACATGATGCCCGGCTCGGCGGACGGCCCGTGCCAGGCCAGCGCCGTAGCTCCCGGTGCCTTCGATCCCGAACGCCTCAATCCGCCCGTGTGTCTCGGCCCACGTGACCAGAGCCTCGTAGCCACCCGAGTCCACTACGAACGCGTGATCGCCCAGACGGATCCCCCAGCTGTCGATTGCCACCGCGACGTGGACATGCTTATGCGTATCAACACCGACGATCACCGTCCGCGCTTCGGGCGGCGTAGTTATGCGGTTGGTCACGGGTGGCCTCCTCGGATTGCGGCCCCGAGCTGGTCCGGGTGGGCGGACAGGACTGTGACGGGCCGTGGGTACAGCAGGCCCCTATTGGGTCACGGCCCATCCGGTCAGCTGGCTACCGTACGAGTTGCCAGCGGGCGATGACCGACAGGTCAGTAGCCAGGACCGTAGGTCAGTCAAGTTAAGGGTCAGGCCATCACTCACCGGCACCCACCGGTGTCACAAGTGACCCCGTCAGGCAGGGAGATCATGCTCACAGTCAAGTTAACGTTGAACGGACAGGCTCAGCCGCCGATGGAATGACGGCTCAGACCTTCGATTCTCAAGCCCCTAACCTAGCGCGGGGCGGAGGGTGGTTCAACGGGGACGGGGGTTACGGTTCGCGCGGGTGCGCGGCGTTTCACCTGCTGGCAAGGCACTGGGCGTCGGCGATCAGCGTTCTTCCAGGGCCTCCAAGAGCTCTGGTCCTCCGACTTGCGTCATCTGCCTGCGGATCCAGGACTGACGCTCGCGTACATATTCGGACGGCCGGTCGACTCTCAGCACCGTCTGGTTCGGGAGCACAGCGGCTAGCAACGCAGCGTCATCGGCATCGATGCGAGCTGGAACCGTGTTGAAGAAATGCTCACTCGCAGCAGCGATCCCAAAGATCCCGTCGCCGAACTCTGCCACGTTGAGATCGACCTCCAAGATGCGGCGTTTCGGCCAGAGGAGTTCGACGAACACCGTGACGTAGGCTTCGAGCCCCTTGCGGACCGGACCACGCTTCGACCCGGCCAGAGCAACAGATTCTTGGAAACCTGCTGAGAGATTGTGCTGGCACCCCGCAGCTGCCTGCCGCGCTGAGCGTCAGCCACCGCATCCTGAATCGATTGAGCGTCGAAGCCATGATGATCGAGGAATTTCTGATCCTCGGCTGCGATCACAGCCACGGCGACATGGGACGACATGTGATCCCAGTCCGTCCATCGGTAGCGGGAGCTCGAAACGACATAACCGCCCACCGCAACCCGATGCCTCAACATGAAGGCCGTCGTCGGCGGCGAGATCCACCGGAGCGGCAGTACGAAGACCATCGGCACACAGAGCCCAAACAGGACGAGCGTCAATAGGGTGAATCGCACCCGCGTTTGCCACGACCGTCGTGGCTGTACTCTGCCGTCCACCCGGACTCCCTTCGGCATTCAGCAGCTCTCGCCCGCCACCGCCCGCCGTCCAGCGCGTCAGGCCGCTTTCCTCGACACACGGTGTTGCCGATCTCGATTCGGTGCGGCTTGGCTGCCTCGTTGACCGGTAGCGTCAGCTCGAGCATCCCGTTCTCGAAGTTGGCATTCACCTTCTCGGCGGTGACGTTCTCGGGAAGGGTAAAGCTCCGTTCGAACCGCCCGTAAGCAATCTCCGACACGTACGGCTCGGTTTTCTTCTCATTCAGCGTGCACTCGCCGTTGACGCATCGAACCGATGCGAGCATTCTTCCTCATCCAGGATCTCGTGACCGATGTGTCCTTGAACTATGGTGTCAAGAAGCGAGGCAAGCCCTTCACGCCCCGTCTGCCTGATGCCGAAGACGGGACATGGCGTATGGTACAAGCTGACGTCGAACGGGTGCAGGAGTTCCGTAAGTGCATCGGGTGCTACCTGTGCCAAGATGTCTGCCACGTCATTCGCGATCACCGTCTGCATCACGAGTTCATCGGTCCCCGGTTTTTCGTATATAGCACGACGCTCAAGATGCATCCCTTAGACATCAAGGATCGAGCCGACAGTCTCGGCTACGGTCACGGGATCGGGTATTGCAACATCACGAAGTGCTGCACGAAGGTGTGTCCGGAAGAAATCACGATTATCGATAACGCGATCATCTCGTTGAAAGAACATGTGGTCGACAAGCTGTACGGCCCGCTGTCGAAGTTTTTCAGCGTCCTCACGAGTCGTTAGCCGCTGACGAGGCTACGTAACCCCCTTCAAAGTCAACGCAAGTTTAGTCGCGGCTACTAGTGAATCTGGTAGCGTCGCCGGTGCTCCTCCCAGGCCTCGTCTTCGGTGCGCTCCTCCAGCTCCCAGCGCTGCCGCTGCTCGAAACGGCGGCGGCGATGACGCCAGATCGCAAGTAGCGCAAGTAACGTAACGAAGATCCAAATAGTGAACGGGTGTCCGAGGAACGCGATCCATCGCTTCCAGACGACGTTCCGGCTCCAGAAGTTCCGGAAGATCTCGTCGACCGTCATACCAATCGCCGAGAAGACGGCCAGCTCGAACGATTCGCCATCCCTCATTCTTTGAAAAATGCGTGCGGTCGACGATGGGCCGTGACGTTGGAGGATATGGCGAACCAATGCATCAGACACCACGTATCCGCGCAAGGTATCCCGGCGACTCCGGCCGAACAGTCCTTCGAGCTGCGTGGGAGTCAGCACTTCGCCTGCCAGTAGTTCCCACGCAAGTCGTGTTTGGCGGTCGAGGCCACCGCTGCGCTCGGCGGCGCTAGCCAGCCCCTCATTGAACCAACGAGGGACCGGCTGAACGCCTGCGGCGCGGCCAGTCAGCACGTGAGAGACCTCGTGGTAGAAGAGGTTCTCCAGAGACCCGTACGGGTATGATCCGATACGGTTCGGGAACAGAACTATGAGGTTCGTTCGAGCGACGGCAAATCCCGCGATCCATGAAGGAGTATCGCGCGCGAGGTCCGTCTCCTCGTGTGCCACTCGAATCCGAATGGGGAGAGCGGTATCTGTGAGGCCGGTCAGCTTGAGTATGTCGGTGAGCCGTCCAGTGTTAAAATCTTGAATCTGGGTTGCGACATATGCCAGGTGGTCCGGGACATCGAAGGTGAGTTTGAGTGGACGCGTGGGCTGCGCCGAACCGCCGCCGGACAGCACTAGCGTTAATGCAACGATGAGGGATGCGGCACCCATGTTGCAATTATTCGTGCTTAGTGGACTGAAAGAGGTATTCGTTGAGCGATCTTTGGCCTGGACCCGCTTCCTTGCCACGTTGCTTCTTCGCCACAAGAAACTAATTTTCTCCGTCGTAGCACCTTGCAGGCCTCGCGTCGCGACTCGAACCTCACCTAATAGATACCTGTTACAGTGCACTAGCCCCCAGACGATAGCTGCTTGGCCCTGGGGCTGAACCTGGCAATAGTTGCCCCGAGATGCGACTCGGGTGCGTCCCAGAAATCGGTGACGTCTGAAAGGCGATCCAAGGTCGCGTGGACGATCGACCTTTGCACACCGGTGCCACGTCCGTGAATCAGTCGCACCTCGGTCAGTCCGGCCTCGGCAGCTACCCGAACGTACTCCTCAACGATTGATCTGACGTCACCGGGGCCAAACGCATGGAGGTCCAGCTCGCCGTCGACCGGCACTTCATGCGTCATCTTTGTCGTAGCGTGCCGTTACCCGAGTCGAGATCCCACCCCGTACAGAGAAATCACCCGTTACAATCATCCGACGCGGCTGGCATGTCGCGACGAGGTCGTCGAGAATCCGGTTTGTCACGTTCTCGTAGAAGATGCCCTGGTCTCGAAACGAGATGAGATAATACTTGAGAGCCTTAAGCTCGAGACATCGCTGATCTGGCGTATAGGTGATCCGAATCTCGCCGAAGTCAGGCATCCCGGTCTTAGGACAGACCGAGGTGAACTCGGGGCAGTGGATGTCAATCTCGTAGTCTCGTTCCGGTTTCGGGTTAGGGAAGGTCTCAAGGTCAAGCTCGGCCATCGCCTGATTCTACCGGGATTTAACGCGTGCCGTTCTAGGATAAATCGAGAAGTTTTATTGACACCAGTACACCTGCGCGCTAGCATCAGGCGCATTTTTATTGGGTTTTCTTCCGCGACGGCTGTCTGCGCGTGTGGCCGGCTCAGCGGGTGTTGAACTCACGCGCGTACAGCCAGGGGGACACCAATGGCCGAAGCCGCCGAAACCCGAAGAATGGGTAAATCCGAGCTCTTTTCACATTTCTCGGATCGATTCAACGTGAACCGCGCACAGGCACGTGAGTTCTTCGACGAGTTGCAGCAGTTGTCGGAGAGAGAGCTTAAGCGGACCGGTGAGTTTGTGTTACCGGGAATGGTAAAACTGGTCATTCAGAATCGGAAGGCAAGGATGGGTCGTAATCCGGCCACGGGCGAGCAGATTCAAATTGCTGCCAAGACCGTCGTCAAGGCGCGTATCGCAAAGCAGCTCAAAGACTCGGTGCTGCCCAACTAGGTCAACCAACCCAGTCGAAGTCACGTCTGAGGGACTAGACTTCCCGGTCGGCTTCGTGCTCCTTTCGGTTGTGCTCAACTGGTCGCGACTGCCTTTGGGTAGGTCGCCGGTCGGTTTTGTGGAACTAGAGCGCGAAGGCCTTGCTGGTACTGACCTCAATGGTCACGTGGATCGTTTGATCTAGTTACTCAACGATTTTTTTGTGGTCGCGAGTCTAAGGCCGAGGCCTCTGTGCTTCGTCGTGTTGCAGTCTTCGAAGATGGCGTTGATGGACCGGGCGGGATGCCAAGGCGGGTATCCTGGACGGCGATGAGCACTTTCCTGTCTGGGTCATCGGTGGCGATCAGGTGCGCCAGCTTCACAACCTCTCGCATGGCGTTGCTTGGTCCCAATACGAACTTGCGATCGTTTTCGTCGACACCCTGGGCGCTCAGCGGGACCACCTGTTGGCTCAGGTCTCAACGTTGGAGGGTGTTTCGCCGCAACGAACGAAAGCCGTCGTAGTTAAACTCGTTGGTGATGTAGTGGCAGGCTCTGTTTTTCATCGCATGGGCGGCCACATCGACTTCGTTCAACGCCGACACAACAGCGACTTCCACTTTAATGTAGTGTTTGCGCACGACGCGGAACACTTCGATCCTGCTCATGCCTGGCAGGTGTGCGTCCACGAGCATGAGGTTGATAGCGGGCTTTCTTGAGGACGCCCAATCCTTCTTCTACGCTCTCGGTAATCCTCACATCGTAGTCGCGCGTGAGGATTCACGGGATCGTGTTCCGCATGGGAATTATGACTTTAGGTTGACAAATACAGCGATATAGCCTATCATTGTGGCATGAAGAAAAGACACCACGGGCCTGGTAAATCGCACCGTGAGGGAATCACGCTGATCGACCTCATGGACATGTTTCCGAGTGAGGCCGCCGCTCAAGACTGGTTCGAGCACATGCTGTGGCACGGCGAGCGGTGCTGCGGGCACTGTGGCAGTGTGAGAACCTGCACCGCGTCTCACGCCAAGATGCCGTACTGGTGCTCTGACTGCCGGAGCTACTTCAGCGTCCGCACCGGCACCGTGTTTGAGTGTTCCCGCCTGCCGCTGCGCAAGTGGGCCATCGCCATCTACCTCGAAGTCACAAGCCTCAAGAGCATTTCGAGTATGAAGCTCCACAGGGATATCGGCGTGTCGCAACGGGCCGCGTGGTTCATGTTGCACCGGATTCGCGAAACGTGGAAGAGCCCAAGAGGTACCGCGTTTACCGGGCCGGTCGAGGTAGACGAAACATACGTCGGGGGCAAGTCGGCTAATATGCACGCCCACAAGCGCGAACAGGTCATCACCGGACGCGGCCCAGTCGGGAAAACGGCCGTGATCGGGGTCAAGGATCGGAAGACGAACCGTGTGACAGCTCGCGTCATCGCACACACCGACGCCCCGACGTTGCAGGGCTTCATCACCGCGCACGTCGATCCTGAGGCCCTGGTCTACACCGACGACCACGGCGGCTACGACGGACTTCCGCATCACGAAACGGTCAGACACTCCCTGAAGGAATACGTTGATGGCATGGCCCACACCAACGGGATCGAATCGTTCTGGGCCTCGCTCAAGCGGGCGCACAAGGGCGTGTTCCACAAACTCTCGCCGAAGCACCTCCAACGCTATGTCAACGAGTTCGCCGGGAAGCACAACGCGCGGGACGAGGATACACTGGCGCAGATGACCGCGCTGGTGGCGGGGCTGGTCGGGAAGCGGCTGCTGTACCGCGACTTGATTGCGGAGAACGGGTTACCTTCGGGCGCCCGGTCGTGAGCATGGCCAGGGCCACGTCTTCTGGCGTGGCGTCGCCGTAGTCTGGGCGCTTCGGCATTGTGTCAGTCCTTCCACGTCGTGTGCTATCTACCTTGTGTGCTGTTGTTGGGACGGTTCATCCTATGGTGAATCCGAACACTGCTGAGTCGACGTGAAGCTGGGCGCAGATGCTCCTTACGACGCTCGGCGCAAGCCGGACATCTTCACTGTAGGTTACGGCATATCTCCTCGTTGACCCTTCGATATCTCGTTCCAGACGTGCAATCGGATCGCCGTTTATGGACACCTTCTCGTCGGTGATGTAGCGACAGTCAAAATCGCGCTCAAGACGCTGCCGAAACTCTCCGAACGTTGGCGCTTGCACCATCGGGTATGCCATGTCGAGGCCATGCTAGACTGAAATCCAACTGTCTGCGAGCGTCTTCTGCATCGCGTTGATCATGAAGGCTGGCGGGATCTTGATAGGATCGGAAATCCGAATCGGATCGGCAAGGCGTTCCGCTGCGCTGAACAGATTCCAGTAGTACTGGGGAGCCTTCCCAAAGGTCGCCAGAGGTTCCTCGCCGTGATGGAGAGCCACGGCGATCTGACCGGAGAAGGCGCGAACGAACGCATCCTTGGCTGCGGAGATTGTCGGACCTTGGGCGGCGATGTCATACTCAAGACACTGCGCGATCCAATTGGTATCCTCTTTGAGAAGTAGAACACGCATTTTTGGACTCCTCTTTAGTGTGAAAAATGTATCATTTCGTGACTGGTCGGTCGGCTCGTATGGCGCGTGTGTTTGGTCCCTACGCCTCGGTTCCAGTCGGGGCGTTTCGCTGTACGGCTCCTAGTCTACTACCATCTGTACTCGTTAAGTAGCTGCCTGGACAGGCCGACACCAGCCACCAGGTGAACGATCTGCGGTATCAGGTCGTGCAATTCTTTCTTACGAGAAACCTGCTTCGATACCTGGATCACCGCATCTTCTAGGACCTCTTGCGCGTCGGCTAGTTCTTCCATCGTCATCATCGGGCAATCCAATCTGGCCCGTACACACGAGCCGAATTTGACACCCGCTAGATTTTGGGGGGATACTAAGGTTGTCTCTTGCCTTAGTATTCCCCGGTCACCTCTCGGGTGCCGGTTGCAAGTTACGGCCCGTGTTTCAGCACGGGCCGTAACTTCTTACAGCCTTAGTCTACCACTTGACTGTACGCCCGACCTGCACACGGTAGGGTGCGGCGCCGGACGGGTTCAAGCTGAGGCGGAGCTCGCGCAGGAATCGACGTCCATCGGCGCGCAGGCTTACGGTCTAATCTTCATCATGACGAATATGAGGAAGATGATCATCATGACGATGTCAAACATTGGCTTCATTCTTGGTTGAAGGCGTTTGGATCTGAGGCGAGTTTGGCCTTAGCCCACAGGAGGACGCACACGCAATCAACTGGCAGACTCAAGGCGAGAAAGACCATCGTGATCGTCGCTCCCAAAGGAACGTCATCAGGAGTCATGGAGTAGAAGGCTAGAAGCGTTGGAAGAATGATAAGCGGAAGCAGCGCAAAGAAGGTCATTGGTCGTCTCACTTGTTGCGCCAGGGCGAGCTTGCCCGCAAGCTTGCCTGACGCTTTGCTTGCATCTACATCACTGGTCGTGCTAGGTTGTGGCATACCTCTCCTCCATTGATGCGTGGGTTTGGTTCTTCGCCCTGGTGGCCACCGGGGCGCTTTCGCGTACAGGCTCAGCTTATCACGTTACTGCTCGGTAAATGACCACCTGACTCCGCTCGAATCCGTAATTTCAACTTCTCCGCAGTGCCCCATGTTATGCGTGCCCTCGTATTGAGTCTCATCGAATCCTGTCCCAAGCAGTTCGTTGATGAGCAGGTCACTCTCGCAATACACAATAAAGTTTGAAGCGTTACCATCGTACGCGCCTGTTACTCTTACCCGGTCGGCCGACCGTGGCTTGTCAAAGACTGTGTTGCCGATTCCGCTCCGCGACCAAGCTCTGGCAGATGTTGGCCGAGTGGGGTGGTCATCTCCGCACGCGACCATGAACACAAGAGTCAGAATGATGGTACATAGGCATTGTCGCATCGTCGAGGCGGCTCCCTTCGCCCGAGACCGGAAGTGGTCGCCGGGCCAGTCGCCACAACAACCCATAACTGTACGAGTGTTCCCGCCTATTTACCCGGAGGGTGTTCTATTCAGCTGGTGGCCCGACGTCGGACCAGCCCTGAGTGTTGTGGCGAGGAAATGGTAGATCAGGATTGATGGTGCGTCAACCTAACGTCATAATCTCCTTCCGCATCCCCTCGTCGTCGTCAACGATGAGAATCGTCTTGGTCCTAGCTGACATGTGAACCGGCCGTAAAGGGAGGGCAATCCGATTCGAGGCAAGGTGGCTTGCCCGAAGGCAAGGTCGGGAGGTAACGTACGGTCCGCGATGCCCACGAACGTCTTGATGCCGCAGCTCGGCGAATCGATCGTCGAGGGTACGATCGTCCGGTGGAACAAGAAGGTCGGTGATACGGTCGACCGGGACGAGCCGATTTTTGAGATCTCGACTGACAAGGTCGATGCCGAGATCCCGTCCCCGGCCGCCGGTGTATTGAGCGAGGTTCGTGTGGGCGAGGGTGAAACGGTTCCGGTCGACACCGTGGTAGCTGTCATTGGTGGAGTGGTGTCGCCAGCGGCCGACCGTGAACCTACCCGACCGCCCGAAACACCGGCCATCGCTATCCTGTCGAGTGCGGCGAAGGCCGCTCCCGTCCCGCCCCCTGTCACATCCACCTGGCAAGCGTCGCCGGTCGTTCGAAGGTTGGCAAGCGAGCACGACATTGACTTGGCGACGGTGAAGGGTACCGGCGTCGACGGGCGCGTCACGAAGGCTGATGTCATCAAGCTAGTTGGAGGGGTTCAGGATCGTCACGAACGCGTCGAGCCACTGAGCGTGATGCGCCGCCAAATAGCAGCGCGCATGGTCGCGAGTCGACGGACATCGGCCCACGTGCACACGGTGTTTGACGTCGATTTCTCACGGGTGGCGGCGCTTCGCTTGAAGGCGGTAGGTGCCTATGAGCAACAAGGCGTAAAGTTGACCCACCTCACTTTCATTGCCAAGGCCGCCATCGATGCCTTGGGCAAGGTGCCGATCATCAATGCTACCCTGAGAGGAGAGGACGTCGTCTATCGGCAAGGGGTTAACCTCGGTATCGCGGTTGCCCTCGATCAGGGTCTCATCGTGCCGGTGGTCCAAGTGGCGAATGCGAAGCCAATGGTGGAGCTAAGCCGATCGATTGCCGACCTATCCGAACGTGCCCGATCCAAGCGGCTGACTCCTGCGGATGTCGAAGACGGCACGTTCACAATCACCAACCCAGGCGTGTTCGGCTCAATCCTCGGTATGCCCATCATCAATCCGCCTCAGCTGGCGATTTTGTGCGTCGGCGCCGTCGAGCAGCGTCCAGTCGTGGTGGAGGGGGTTGTCACGGCCCGGCTCCGCTCCTATCTTACGCTTGGCTTCGACCATCGCGTCATTGACGGCGCGGTGGCTGATCGGTACATGAGCCTTGTCCAGCGCAACCTGGAAGACTTTGACGCAAGCTTGCTCTAGTGGCGACACGCAGCGTCTCCTGGAGGTTCGTCGTCTTGGTGCGGTTCCCTATTCGACGGCGCTAGAGCTCCAGCAGACTCTCGTGACCAGGCGGCAGGCGGGCGAGATTCCAGATCTGTTACTACTGGTCGAGCATTTTCATGTGATTACCATTGGCGCTAGTGCGCGGCACCGCCTGGATAACGTCTTGGTTTCGAGGACTCAGCTTGCAGCTCGCGGGGTCGATTTGCACGAGGCACCCCGGGGCGGCGATGTCACTTATCATGGACCTGGTCAGGTCGTTGGCTACCCGATTCTCGATCTTCGACCCGATCGTTGCGATGTCCACCGGTATGTTCGGGATCTTGAGGAGGTTCTGATTCGCACGGCTGAGAGGTTCGGCGTAAAGTCAGGACGCGTCCCAGGCTTGACGGGCGTGTGGGTCGGCCTGGATAAACTGGCGGCAATCGGTGTCCGATTTTCGCGGTGGGTGACGAGCCACGGTTTCGCGCTCAATGTCACAACGGACTTGGCCTACTTTGACCTGATCCGACCGTGTGGCATTCGCGGTCGTGGGGTCACGTCGCTCGACCGACTGGCGGCTTCTTCCGTGCGCGTTACGGTCGTGCAAGACGCGCTTACGACCGAATTCGGATCGGTGTTCGGACGGCAGGTTCGTCTCGTCAAGTGATAGTCCTCTTGAAGGGCACGAAGCTCGGCGGGCCGATTTTTTGTCGTCTAAATATTCCCAGAATTATTACCCTCTCGCCCTTTGGGCTGAATGCCAAGAGACATCATCTCCGGCTGAGAATAGATTCTTCGACAGCAGCGTCTTGAGGGTAGAACGAACTAGAGAGGAACCGTGCAGGATTGAACCACAGACCGGAACTTGATTAGATGACTGAATGATACCGTGCTTTCGTCGTCGACCTATCGGATCATTCTTAACGCCCCGGTGTCACGGTTGAGGAGTCCGAAGTTCAGCCGGCCGATCGAAGTCTCGCACGCTGACCTTCACGCCGGATCCGAAGAGGGAAAGGGGACTGTTCCTCAACGCAGTCTCACATTGCAGCAGCCAGCCTGATAGTAGAACTTACCACACTAGCGAGCGAACGCCGCCCCGAGTTGGGCACGATCGTTGGCGTTTAAGGTAGGTTCAGAGATCCGAGTAACACCGGATACGTCGAGCGTCGCGGTCACAGTGACCGCGCGGCGGCTAACACCAAGCTCGCCGTCTAGGACGGTTGTGCATACCACACCAAGTTCACTGGTGCCACGCAGAATCCCGTCGGAGAGGCGGGACGTTGCGCTGGCTAGGGCGTACGAAGCGGGTGGCCACGCGCCGCGGGCGTTTTCCTTGAGCTTCGCTAGGCGAGTGGGCTTCAGATGTTCAGCGAGGGGTGTCCCGGCCACCGAGACGTCGTTCCAAGGCACGATCAGGCCATCGGGCGGCACGCCAAGCACGGTGAGTGAGATTTCTCGAACGGAGCATCGTAACTCGACAGCCACGAGCGCCCGCAGGGCCTGCTGATAGGCAAAAGGTGCGGAACCGATAAGCCGGCGTCGTGGAATTCCTACCTCTAGCACGCCCCGTTCGACGAGGGCATGGTGGAGTCCTCCCGCGCAGATCGTTGTCGTATCGAGTCCCAATCTCACCATTCGCTCTAAGACCACGAGACCGGCTGCGGTGTTGTACTCAGGTTCAGTCCCGTCGGCGGGTCCGGCGATGATGACGAGATCTGCTCCGATGGCGGCGTGGAGCTCGCGGTGTCCGATGACTCTTGTATCGAACCGTTCGATGGCGCCGGCTTGCTGAATATCGATGGCTTTTCCCATCGCAGCGTCTGCTTCGTCGATGATTCGAATTTCCTGAACGTTACCGGTTGCGGCGAGCTTGTGCGCGACGGCGCCGCCGAGCGAGCCGCCACCGACGATCGAGACAATCGACATGGTCGGCCCGTATTGTAGGGCACCACGCAGGTGGGCATTGCGTGGTCGTTCGAGATATGCTCACGGTCTTGAGGTTATGGGAACCCTAGACCTGAAAACAAAGGTCGCTGTCGTCACTGGGGGATCGCGCGGAATCGGTCAGGCTGTTGCATCGTCTCTCGCCGCTTCCGGAGCGGATGTCCTGGTTTGTGGACGCTCAGTCGAGGCCCTTTCAAGCATGACGAGTGCCGTCGCCGCGAAACTGCTGCGCGACGGCGGAAGCGGACGAGTCGAGTCATTTGCGGCCGATGTTCGCGATCCGGCGGAGATGGAAACCCTGGTTGCTGAGGCCGTTAAAAGGTTCGGCGGTCTAGATATCGTCGTTAACAACGCCGGTGTGGGACGGTTCGCCGAGCTCGCGGCCCAGTCGGTCGACGACTGGCGAGAGGTCATCGACACGAACCTTCTCGGCGTGTACTTCTCGTGCCGGGCTGCTATTCCGGCTCTTCGACGGCGTGGAGGCGGATGGATCATCAACATCAGCAGCCTTGCTGGGCAGCATCCGTTCGTCGGGGGCTCGGCGTACTGCGCGTCGAAGGCCGGTCTGGATGCACTAACCGAAGTGCTGATGCAGGAAGTTCGCTACGACAAGATTCGTGTCAGCTGCGTCGCTCCTGGCTCTGTCGCAACCCGTTTCGTTGACCAGGTCGACGATCTTCACACTACCTGGAAGCTTCACCCAGCAGACGTCGCGCAGGTTGTGATCGACCTGCTGGCACATGACCCGCGAAGCTTGCCGAGTCGGGTTGAAATCCGACCGTCTCGCCCTCGGAAGTAGCCAAGACGCAACACTGCACTTATTCTCGCGTCACCGATAGTTCGAGACGTCCGAGTCTCAACCGGTCGCCCTTCGTCAAAGCCAACGGTGTCTGGCCGATCCGCTGGTCGTTGACGTAGGTGCCGTTCGTGCTGTCGAGGTCCTCGACCCTTAACTCGGTGTCGGTCGCCGAGAGGCGACAGTGCAGGCGGGAAACCAACGCAGCGTCAACAGTGTAGTCAGCCGTGGGGCTACGACCGACCGTTTTCTTGGCCCCCGGTGTCAAGTGCAGGGCGCGACGAACGGCGCCGTCTATTGAGCGAAGAATCCACATTTTCATCATCCGACGAGCACAAAGCCGGCGCTAGTCTGGCACCACCACCCGATCGAGCCAGCCGATGATCGCAGTCATCACCTCGGGCGCAACACTCATATTCTCGACGTTGGTGTACTCTTCCGGATTAGCTTGGGCGACAGTCAACAGTGCGTGGTTCACGTCTGGAAGTAATACCATGTCGACCGTCGCTTCCCTGCGGCCACGTTGCCTCGCCAGTTCGGCAAGATGATCTGCATGATAAGGATGGATTGTATCGTCCTGCATCCCGTGCATGATCAGCAGCGGCTGGCCGGTTCGGCGAATGACGTCGGCTGGCTCGTACTTGAGGAAGCTCTTGAACCAGGGCGTGTCAGCCTGCCGCCTGAACTGCTGCGGGATGTCATCCCACGAAGCATCTTCGACGACCGCGTCATGAATGCGGCGCTGAAGCGCGATTCGGTCTTCACGTTCCTTGGCGGATAACTGGAGGCGGTCGAGTTCGGCCCGCTGCTGTTCCAACACGAGGTCGCTGCCAGTAATCGCGGGTACTGCAAGAAGCACGGCTGCTGCGATCTTTTTTTCGCGTGCCGCCGCACGGAGACCAATCCATCCGCCCTCGCCGTGTGAGACGATCGCGATACGGTTGTCGTCGACGCCATCGTGATCCTCAAGGTAATCCACGATCGCCCTCACATCCTCGGCGTAATCGGCGATCGTCGATGATTCTGGACGACCACCACTGCGACCGAATCCACGTCTGTCGTAGCGAACGACTAGATAGCCTGCTTCGACGACTGCTTCCGCCAGCTGGCCGAAGATTGGCACACCCGACATCAGCTCATCACGGTCGGTCGACTTAGTGCCAGGCACCAGCACGACGGCGGGCCACCCGTCACGGGGCATGGCTTGACCGATCGGTGTCGTTACGGTGGCCGAGAGGCCAAAGCCAGACGCCGGCACGAAGACCTCCTTGTCCCCAGGGATGTTGACGCCGGCGAGCCTCGTTGATACGAGCGAGATATCTTGTCGAACGATGTCGAGATCGGCAATCGGCAACGTGACCCGTAGCAATCGATGTCGGTCGTCGACCCATACCTCGGCGTCGACTGGCTGATTGCGATAGTGGAATGTGACGCGGTAGATCGTCGCTTGGAGTCGTCGATTCGATGTCTCGAGTGCCTGGCTCAGGACGTTGTTGATCGTCAGGTGAATGGAGCCAGTCGGTGCCACATAGATGGGCAGCGTATCGCCAGGACCTAAGCGCTGCAGGCGGACCGCGAGTGCCTCATAGGCGCCGAAGAAGAAGTCTGACAGCACCACGGTTGCTTCAGCCACCGAATGGGTACTGGTAGACTCTTGACCGTTTTCCTGTACGCGATTAACCGCTACTCTCTCGTTGAGCACGCTCTCGATTAGGAACGCCTCCCCGTTTCGAATGCCATTCATCAGGAGTTGCCGCGGTTGCCACTTACGATCGTACTCAACGGTGAACACCCGAGCCTCACGGCTGATCGGTGCCGACAGCTGACCACCCGACTGAATGATCCATCCGTCGTCGGTCCGGATGAGGTCGACTTGCTCTGCGCCGATAGGTGCCACGCGCAGGAAGACGATAAAGTTCGACGCACCCGGCACCGGTTCATTAAGGGGCTGCGCGTGAACTCGAGGTGCCGTCAGGATAACGACTAAAGCGACGCCGAGGCGCAACGCCATCCTTCGACAGCGCGAACGCATGGTTCAGCATATCATTTGTATGGATGCTGATGAGCGCAGGCTACGACGCGCTCCGCCGACAGGCGGGAGTTTTTCAGCGCCTCGATCGCGGCCGAATTGCGGTGAGTGGATCGGATCGGGGTGAATACCTGCAGGGACAACTCACAAACGATATCCTGTCCCTTGAGGACGGGATCGGCTGCTACTCGGCCTATTTAACGCCGCAGGGACGGATGATCGCCGACATGGAGGTCGCCAGCGTGGGCGGTCACATGCTACTCGACGTCCACGAGTCCGTCCGAGCGACTTTGGTCCAGCGCTTCGATGATCTTGTTTTCACCGAGGACGTGCAGGTTTCCGACTGGACAGATAGTTGGGACGGAATTGCGGTGAGTGGACCGAATGCCGGAGTTTTGGTGACATCTGCGATTGCGGCACTGACGAACAGCGAGGCGGTTTCGTCGTTGCTAGACCTGCCGGATCACGGCTGCGAACAAGTTGCGGTTGGCGAAGCCTCGCTCATCGCAATGCGGACCGATCCCTTGGGGAGCCGGGGGATGGATCTGTGGGTTGAGAGGAGCGCGACGGTGCGGTTACTAGAGGCATTGCGCGACGTAGAATGCGTGGATGTCGGTCTATCGGAGCGCGAGATCGTTCGAATCGAGAACGGTCGCCCTGAATTTCCAGTTGATATGGATGGCAACACCATTCCACTCGAGGCGGGCATTGAGCTGCGCGCACTCAGTTTCACAAAAGGTTGCTACGTAGGACAGGAGGTCATCGTTCGAATCTTGCATCGAGGGCAGGGGCGGATCGCGCGGAAGCTGTCAGGGCTGAAGTGTGTTGCACCATTGCAAGTGGCCTTCAACGCAGGTGCTCCTCTGTTTCACGCAGACAACGAGGTTGGACGCGTTACCAGTTCTTGCGTCTCACCTGCACTCTCCACGGTTGTGGCGCTCGGATACGTTGCTCGAAAGTACTCGGAGGTAGGAACAGAACTCGAAGTCGGCCCGAAGCGCCATGCGATGGTCGTTACGTCACTTCCCTTCGTTGACATCTAGTTTGTTAGTAGCAGCCAGACATCAGTCCGAAATTGTCGAGTACATCATGCAGTCCTTTCGCATCGGGCAATCTCCGCAGCCTGGTTTTCGAGACGTGCATACCAGCGCACCGAAGTCCATTAGCGCCTGATTAAAGTTGTACACCTGTAGGCGTGGAAGTAGAACCCGTGACAGGTCCCACACGTGACGCTTCATGGCGTGGTTCTGCGGTTTGCCGTGTCCGGTAAATACCCGCAGCAGTACCCGCGACACGTTCGTGTCAACGATCGGTGCGCGCTTGCCAAAAGCGAAGCTTCGGACTGCACCCACAGTGTACTGTCCTAGGCCTTTGAACTCTCGGAGTTGCGTTTCATCTGATGGCAGACGTCCGCCGTACTTGGTGACGACCTCCCGTGCGATGGCGTGCAAGTTCTTCGGTCGGACGTTGTAACCTAGTGGATACCATGTGCGTTGTACCTGTCCGGGATGGCATGCGGCCAGTGCATTGAAGGTCGGAAACTTGTTGAGCCATTCTTTGTACTTCGGAACGACGCGGTCCACCTGGGTTTGCTGGAGCATTACCTCGGATACCAGGACGCGATATGGATCGCGTGTTTCCCGCCATGGCAACTTCCGTCCATTGCGATGATACCAACCGAGGAGTCGTCTTCGAAAGCGCTGACGCGAAGCGGGTTGGGGAAGATCAGGTGCTGATTTCAAGACAGGGGACATATCGGAAGGGTATAGTTAGCGGCTAAATAATGACACTCTACACCGGGGTGGGCGACCGTGGCGAAACCGCGCTATTTGATGGGACTCTGGTCCCAAAGTTTGATCGGCGGGTGGCCGCGTATGGTGACGTCGACGAGTTGAACGCCGTCATCGGTGTCGGTATTGCGGCGGGTGTTGACCCTGATCTCAGCGAGCTTCTCGGAACTATTCAACGTGACTTGTTCGCACTTGGCGCGCGACTCGCCGACCCGGAAATCCGGATCGCAACGCGGGTGACCAAGACGGAGCTCAATGCCGACGATGTGCGTCGACTGGAAATCGCGATCGATCACTACGATGGTGCAGTGGCCCCGTTACGTCACTTTTTGCTGCCAGGCGGCTCTCCGGCTGCAGCTGCGCTGCACCACGCCCGCGCTGTTTGCCGCCGAGCCGAGCGTAGCATCGTGGCACTCGGTGCCGACACGATACCGAAAACGCTCCTGCAATACATCAACCGATTATCGGACCTGTTGTTCGTTGTCGCGCGTGTCCTTAATCACCGGCACAACGTAGCCGAGCAGGAATGGTGAGGTGGGCAGAGGCTTAGCGGATACTAGGCGAGAGTCACGTTGACTCATGAGTTAAGCTTTCTCGTTCCGTGTCGCGAGTATCGATGTCCGCCTTGACTGCCTCGAAAACCTGTCGCGCCAGCTCCTGAGACACGCGTTCTCGGATCGCGCCACATTCCACTAGGACGAAGGTACCACCCAAGTCGATTGCGACGTCCCACCGGTCACGTGCGAAGGCCTCTGGCTTGGTGTCGAGGTCGATTGTATCTTCGGCCGCCTGGGTGGAGAACCGTCGAGCAACCCGTGCCGTGATTGGTGCACCGCTTATCAGGATACGTGTGCTCCTGATTTCTGTCTTTGGGATGCGATGGTCCGACCAGTAGAACGCTTCGGCATCTTCAGTGAAGAACTGAAGGCCATCGCTGGATGGAATCTCTGTGACGATCGTTTGCCCACGGTGCTCGATGTCGCGCCGTCGCCGCGCATGGTTTCGGCGATACCACTGAAGCGAAGTTGCCATGCTGAGTGCGAAGACCACGAGGCCGATCGCAACGACGATCGCGACGAAATTGCGCATCTGCCACTATGCTATCAGACAGTGTCAGCCTCGAGATCAACCCTGGAGAAGGCCTACGCGGCGTGCATCCGCCTGGCGACGAATCGCTACGAGAACTTCCCGGTGGCGTCATGGCTCTTGCCGGCTGGAATGCGTCGCCCGATTGCCGCAGTCTACGCCTTCGCGCGCTATGCTGATGATTTTGCCGACGAAGGCGATCGATCCAATGCCGAGCGCCTCGCGTTACTCCAAGATTGGCGTGAGCGTCTGCACCGGGCCGGCACCCAGGATTTTCCCGAGACGAGCGATGAGCGCGACCTTATCTTTGTTGCGCTGGCTCATACCATCCGGTCTTGCAACCTACCGGTCGCGTTGTTTGATGATCTGCTCAGCGCATTCGAGCAAGATGTCGTTGTTCATCGTTACCACGCTTGGTCCGATTTATTGGACTACTGTCGCCGATCGGCCAACCCGGTAGGGCGGCTTGTGTTGCGAATTGCTGGCTACCATGACGAGAAACTCGACCGCGCCTCTGACTGCGTGTGCACGGCGCTGCAGCTGACGAACTTTCTACAGGACTTCGATCGCGACTGGCAGCGGGCGAGATTGTACGTGCCAATTGAAGTGTACACGTCTTTTGGCGCAGACGAAGCTGGCCTTGAGCAGCCCCGGCTTCCAGCCGAATGGCGAGCCTCCTTGAAGGCGGTCGCGGAGCGAACCTGCAGAATATTCGACGACGGACGAGCCGTGTGCGATGGCGTGGCCGGCCGGCTTGGCCTAGAGCTTCGGCTGACGTGGCTGGCTGGACGCCGTATCATCGACCGGCTCGATCGGTGCGAGTACGATTCCCGGGCAAACCGTCCGACGCTCGGGTTCTGGGATGGGCCGTCAATTCTATGGAGGGCCGCCCGCTGGTAAGCCACTGTTTTAGGTGCGAAGCCGTGAGTCGAGACACAAATTTCTACTATTCGTTCCTGGTCTTGTCAGCGGCTAAGCGACGAGCGATCGTTGCGGTATGGGACTTTTGTCGAACGGTCGACGATGCAGTGGATGCGCCGTACGTTGGCAATCAGTCCGAGGCGGCGACTGATCCGGATCGGCTTAGGTTTGAGCTGGCACGGTGGCGTCGCGAAGTCAAGTGCTGCTTCGGTGAGGATGAACCTCAAACAGAGCAGGGTCGGCGCCTTAAACCGCATGTTGTGCGTTTCAACCTTCCCCGGCGCCCGTTCGACGATCTCATCGATGGTGTGGAGATGGACGTCGGCGAACGGAGGTACGAGATCTTTGACGACCTGTATCAGTACTGCCTTCGGGTTGCCTCGGCCGTTGGGTTAATCTGCATCGAGATTTTCGGCTACCGGGATCCGCGTAGTCGAGACTACGCTGTGGCACTGGGCGTGGCACTTCAGCTCACCAATATCATCCGTGATATTGCGACTGATCTGCAGAACGGACGTGTCTATCTTCCTGCCGAAGACCTTCGACGTTTCGACTGCACAGACCGCGATTTGCGAGACGGACAAGCGACTCGGGTTCGACAGCTGGTGAAGTTCGAATGTGGCCGAGCGCAGAGCTTTTATAGAAAGGCGAGAGCAGCACTGCCGGTCCGTGATGCGATCCGCCTCGTGGCGGCTGAGATCATGGGCGCCATCTATCTGGCTATCCTGCAGCGGATCGAGCAGCGAGACTACGATGTGTTTTCAGAGGTTATCCGTATCCCAAGACCTAGACGTGCGGTGATTGCCTTGACCGTATGGGTCACCACTCTGGCACGAGCCGTTGTGGGGCTCACCCTCGCCCGTGTGGAGTCCTGACACGCATCGTGACACCCTGGACCAGATGACGAGATACGACGCTGTCGTCGTTGGTGGTGGGTTTGCGGGTCTGAGTGCCGCGGTGTACTTGGCGTCTCGTGGCGCTCGGGTCATCGTACTAGAGTCCAGACGCCAACTGGGTGGTCGGGCGACGTCCTATCGCGATCGAGTGACCGCCGACGTCGTGGATAACGGGCAGCACATCATTTTTGGCTGCTATCGAGAAACCCGACGGTTTCTGCGAACGATCGGGGTTGAGGCGAATCTTCGAATGCAGCCTGGCCTCGGGGTGACTTATGTGGATGCCGACCGCGAGACGGTGCGGTTTCAATGTTCGAGTTTGCCACCGCCGCTTCATTTGCTCGGCGGGGTAATCGAATGGGATGCGCTCAGCGTCAGGGAGAGGCTGGCCGTGCTTTGGTTGGTCGCACCACTACGTCGTGCCAGGCGTGACTTAAGACGAGACGATGTGGTTGCCTTCGCCCCAGACGGCGAAACTGTAAGGGAGTGGCTCGTTCGCCACAGACAGGGCGAACGCATCTGCCACCTGCTATGGGAGCCGTTGACACTCGCCGCGTTGAACCAGACTGTTGACCAAGCCGAAGGGCGTCGGTTTGCCCGAGTGCTCGCTGAATTGTGCGGGGCTGACCCCGGTGACTCTGCCATTGGCATTCCGTCGCTGCCCCTCGATGAGTTCTTTGCGACACCAGCGTGCCGATACATCGAATCGATGGGCGGATCGGTCAGAATCGGCACGGAAGGTAGGGTTGCTTTCGTCAACGGTCGTCTCCGGGGTGTCGAAGCGGGGCATCAGCTTTTTTCTGCGCCGGTGGTCATTGCGGCCGTGCCCTGGTTTGCGCTGGCTCGGCTCTTCGACCCACCCCCGCCATCGATGGCAAGGGTGTTGCGCCAGGCCTCGGAAACCGATGCTTCGCCGATCGTAACCGTGCATCTGTGGTTCGAGGCGCCTGTCATGGATCAGCCGTTTATCGGGCTGCTGAATCGAACCATTCAGTGGGTCTTTGAGAAGCGGAACGCCGCTGGGGACAGGGTTACACACCTAACGCTCGTCGTGAGTGGGGCCGCAGATGTCGTGAGCTGGTCCAATGATGCAATCATCAGACGAGCGGTTTCAGATGTTCGCGCTGCGCTACCCGAGGCCCGCGGTGTTTCATTGAGGCACGCGCTCGTGATTCGAGAGCGGCGTGCGACGTTCTCTCTTGCGCCTGGGCAGCCAGAGCGACCGAGCACGGAAACGGTCATTCGCGGCCTCTTCTTGGCCGGTGATTGGGTTGAGACCGGACTGCCAAGCACGATCGAAAGTGCGGTCGTCAGTGGTCATCGCGCGGCGGACGCCGCGCTGGGCGCAATGATCCTAGGCTGAAGGCTGCCGTAACAGACCCATGGACTCTGTCATCGTTCACTATCAGGAAATCGCGCTGAAGGGCCGTAACCGCCCGTGGTTCATCAAGCGTCTGGTCAGCAACCTTCGGGCCGTAACCGCTGACCTCGATGTTGCGAGGGTCCACGCACTGATGGGCCGGATCGAGATCGTACTCGGGCCGACTGCCGACTGGAACCTCGTTAGAGAGCGTATCAGTCGGATATTCGGCGCCGCAAATTTTTCTCGGGCTCGGCGCACTGGGCGGTCGGTGGACGTGCTGGCCGATTCGATTCTTGAGGACCTCAGGGTTCGCGATGTTGAGACCTTCCGTGTGACCGTCAAGCGTGCGGACAAGGCGTACCCATTAACATCACCACAGATCGAGCGTGAGGTTGGAGGTAGGATAAAGGCCGCACGTGGGTGGACGGTCAATCTCTCCAATCCCGAGCTTGTCGTTTTCATCGAATTGCTTCCCCGCGAGGCCTTTTACGCTTTCGACAAACACGCCGGACCAGGAGGATTACCTTCGGGTGTCAGCGGTCACGTGATGTGCCTGCTGTCAGGTGGAATCGATTCCCCCGTGGCGGCCTATCGGCTCATGAAGCGCGGTTGCCGTGTGCGGTTCGTCCACTTCCATAGCTACCCGCTGTTGTCGCACGCCTCCCAAGATAAGGTGGAGGAGATTGCGAGATTGCTCACCCGCTACCAGCTCCGGTCGCGCTTATATCTCGTGGCGTTCGGAGAGATTCAGCGCCAAATCGTCTTGTCGGCACCGCCATCGCTTCGCGTCGTACTCTACCGCAGGCTCATGATGCGAATCGCCGAACGGCTAGCCAAACGGTCACGTTCGGCGGCGTTGGTCACCGGAGAATCTGTTGGGCAGGTCGCGTCCCAGACGATTGAGAACTTAGCCGTGATCAATGCGGTTGTGTCCATGCCGGTGCTTAGGCCGTTGATTGGCTCTGATAAGGAGGAGATCTCGAACGAAGCACGAGCGCTGGCAACCTACCCGGTCTCGATCATTCCTGACCAGGATTGCTGCCAGCTCTTCATGCCGCGCAATCCAGCCACGAAAGCAAGACGTGTACACGTCGAAGAGGCCGAAGCCAAGCTACCCATCGACACGATGGTGGATTCGGCGGTCGAAGCAGCTGAGCGCCACGATTTCGAATTTCCCGTGCAGCTTGTACCGGCCGGCTAGCGCTTCCCAAGCGCTTCCGTCCCATCAGGGACGCTAGGCATCGCGGGGATGCAGGATTCCACGGAAGTAGTCACGCAGACCCTCAAGCGTGCTACGAAAGGCCAGTTCCTCCCATGGGAGATCCGACTCGCTAAACCAGCGCGCATCGAGCGACTCGTCGTCGGCTGCGAGGTGACCCCCGATCTGCGTTGCGGCGTAGACGATAATGACCGGGATGCGACCGGGGTATGAGTAGATGTTGACGAGCCCGTCAATGCGAATACGCAGCTTCGATTCTTCCCACACTTCGCGTTCGGCGGCCGCCAACAGTTCTTCCCCGCGGTCGACGTATCCACCGGGAAACACCCACTTACCGTAACCCGGTTCGATTGCGCGACGAACCAGGGCAACCTTTCCCTCCGCGCCTCGGATGATCGTTCCGACCGCAACTTTTGGGTCCAGATAGACTACGAGGCCGCACTCTTCACAGACCGGTCGCACTAGTTCTCCGACCTTCAGTGCCTTATAAACGAGCGGATGGGCACACCGCGAGCAGAACTGGTGAGTGGGGGCTTTAGCTAGCATGAAGCCAGCCAGCACCGTAACGTATAATCGCTGGGCATGTCCATTCTCAAGGTCGCACGGATGGGGCATCCGCTCTTACGACTGTCCACTCGTCGTGTCGATCCAGCCGAGATCACGACTTCAGTGATCCAGCGTTTGATCGATGACATGTTCGAGACGATGCACGAGTACGAGGGTATCGGGTTGGCGGCGCCCCAAATCCACGAGGATCTCCGGTTGTTCGTCGCGGGCGTGAATGATCCGGATGTCGGCCTTTCTCCGGTTACAATGATCAACCCAGAGGTTGAGGCAATAGGTGTCGAGACGGAGGAGAAGTGGGAAGGCTGCCTCAGCATTCCAGACATGCGGGGAAAGGTGTCACGGGCGGTGGAAGTGCGTGTCCGGGCGCTGGATCGAAACGGGACCATGCAATCCTTGACCGCGAAGGGATTTCAAGCCCGGGTGATCCAACATGAGAGCGATCACCTCAACGGGGTTCTCTTCTTGGACCGGATGACGTCGTTCGAGACGTTGACGTTTCTTCCTGAGTACGACCGTTACTGGGACAAAAAGACCGATACCGAGTAGCGCGTCAACGACCTGTCGCTTCACACCGACGTTCACCAGCCCGCTCCGCTTTGAGGCGTTCGAGTTCGATCTGAGTGTGGTCGGCGAATGTCATTGCCTCGGCAATGGCTCGGTGTCCCGCGTGGTTCGCGATCAGCGTGTGCATCGTCTGACACACACGCCGATACGCGGGATGTCCTTGTGGCGACGTCCTAAGCTCGATGACATGCATAGCCTCGCGCGCGTTCATGTGCATGTAGAACCTGATCCGATACGCCATCGATACGGCGTATTGCGCGACGAGGGTCGACGACTCGGCAACCAGTCGGTCATGAAGCTCGGCTGACTCGTCCATGACACGTCGCCAATCGGGGCCGGCGCCAACTTCCTCGATGGCCGCCGAAACGGCGAAGCCATGGATTGGCTCCAACGGTTGCCAGTCGATCGAGAGCACCCGGTGACGCTGTAGATCGCGAAACGCCCCATAGTCGGTGAGGACATCGAAGCAGTATGTAGATCGCTCAAAGGCCCGTCCTGGGCGGTGTCGTCGGTTGCCGCGTTGTCCCACGTAGGCCTTCAGTACCCGAATTCGCTCTTCGGTGGACATCACCCGGGCCTTGGTAAGTAGTTGGTCTTCGGGTAATGTCGAGTGTGGGTAGAGGGCCGTCGCAACGACCTTAATTTCTCCGTCGGGGTCGAAGTCACTCAGTACGACCTCTGGCTGCGAGGCAGGCTCGGTCGACGCGAGCAGCTCGTCAGCGATCCGCTGGGTTGCTGTTTTCCGTTCGGCGAGATAGCGGGTCCACCGAATGCCTCGGTCATCTCTATCAACCCTCGTGAGAAAAGCTGGAATGACTTTTCGGAGCTCGTTAAGCATTAGGCCTGCCACTTTGCGTACCTCGGCAAGTTCCGATGCGCGCATTCGAAGCAGTAGCGCCTCGTACGCTTGTCCCGACCCGAAAACACCCACGTTTGAACTCGTTGCAGCCGGGAGCAGCCCGCGAAGGGTGTCGAGGGCCTTGGCCCGAATCGCAGCTCTGTATACGCTCTCAGAATCACCAGCCGATCTCTCATGGAGCTTTCGGAAATGGTCCTCAACAGGTTCAATCCAATGGGCGTAGGTCTCGAATGCTCGGTCCAAGCAGCGCGAGTACGGCGTTTGTAGAGGGGCGCCCGTCAGTTCGGGTGGCACCACGTACTTCCAGCGTCCGCCCGGTCGATCGGTGTACGGGACATATCGTGTCGACTGCTCCAAATACGACATGAACCGACCGCGCTCGAGCACTTTAGTCAGGATGTTCGAAATACCTTCGCAGGCGATGTGTGCGCCTCCCAGCTGAGCCACCGAGTCGTCACCGTAATTGCCCAAGACACGGGTGTAGAGCCGTTCCGCTCGGGCGATACCTACCTCAGTGTTTGTCGGGTTGGTCTGAACATGGTCGAGGAACTCATCCAGAAACAGCTGTCTCACCGATTTTGACGATCTTGAATACCGAGCAAACAGCGCGCCCTTGACGACTTCCGGAAGATTTCTCAACACGAAGACTGGGCTGTTGAGATTGCCGAAGTACGGATCCAGCGTACGCTGTTGATCGGGTGTGAAGTTGTCTGGAGAATGGACGGTCAAGATCAGACAGTATAATTGACGCGCGTTTTAGGCGGTCATCGATTACCTGTGCGCGTCATACTAATACCCGGTCTCAATCCCGGTCCGTATACGGGAGCGGGTAATAATACCTATCTAATACCCGGGCGCGAGCCCACGCTCATTGACGCCTCGACTGGATCGCCTGAGTACCTCGAGGCTTTGTCAGATGCGCTCTCGGGCTCCAGACTCACCCAGGTCGTGGTGACCCACGGTCACTCCGACCATGCGTCGGGGGCCGCACAGCTGGCAGCGAGATGGCCTGCGGCGAGGTTCTTTAAAATGCCGTGGCCGGAGCGGGACAGCCAATACGCTGTCAAATGGACTATGGTCGCTTCCGATGATCGCATTACAGCTGGTGACAGCACGCTGAGGATCATTGCGACGCCGGGACATGCACCCGACCACGTGTGTCTATACGAAGAAAATAGCGGCACGCTCTTTTGTGGAGACTTGGTGATTCAGGGGCAGACCGTCGTCATTCCGGCGAGTGTCGGCGGCAGCTTGACGAATTATCTTGAGAGCTTAACGCTTATCCGCAATCTTGTCCCGAACTGCGTGTTGCCAGCCCATGGTCCAGAAATCACTGACTTACCCCGCCTCGTTGACGAATACGTGGCCCATCGGTTGGAGCGGGAGGTGCAGATCGTGAGTCAGCTTAACCAGGGGCCGATGTCACGCGACATGTTGGTCGCCCGCATCTATTCATCCCTATCCGGGGATCTTCGGTCGGCAGCTTCGGATAGCGTGCTCGCGCATTTAATCAAACTTCGGGACGAGGGTTGTGTTCTTGAGCAAGGTGGCAGGTGGGTGTTGATCGCCCCGGGGCATTGAGCACAATCGGACGAGGCTGATGTATCAGCGAATTGATTCGTTCTTTCGACTGACCGAGCACGAGACTTCGGTTCGGACCGAGTTTCTTGCCAGGTTTACCACATTCTTCACGCTTGCCTACATTATCTTCGTTCAGCCTGCCGTGCTTTCCGCGGCGGGCATGGATTTCGGCGCGGTGTTTGTCGCAACCTGTGTGACAAGCGGCGTTGCCACGATCATGATGGCGGTCTTCGCCAACTACCCGGTCGCAGTCGCACCTGCCATGAGTCCTTCTATTTCGCGTTTGCCGTCGTGGTCGCGGGTGGGGTCGACTGGCAGGTGGCTCTGGGCGCCGTCTCGATTGCGGGAATGTTGTTCATCGTTACAGCCGGAATCGGACTGCGCGAGCGCCTCATTACGGCGATTCCAGAGTCACTTACGCACGCCATTGCGGTGGGCATCGGCTTGCTCATCGCGATGGTCGGTCTGCAGTGACCGCCCTTGTCGTAGCAGGGCTGTTCTTCCTATCGCTCTTCTTCTCGCCGATCGTGGCAATGGTCGGTGCTGGGTACCAGACTGACGACGGCATTAGCCTGTATCCGGTCATTGCGCCCGCGCTCATCGTCGTTGGTACGGTCATGGTGCGTAGCGTGCGTCGGATCGACTGGGACGATCCCACCATCGCCATTCCGGTGTTCCTCACGATGGTGCTGATGCCGCTCACCGTAAGCATAACGGACGGGATTGCGTTCGGGTTTATTTCGTTTTCGCTGCTCAAGCTCGTGACGGGTCGTGCGCGCGAGACCGACTGGCCGATCTTCGTCTTTGCCGTGCTTTTTCTTTTGCGCTACGTGATGCTGCTCTGACGCAGTCCACTAGAATTACTGAATGGACGACAACCCGAAGGGATATACCAACGCCGAGCTCCTCATCACACCAGCGGAGTTGTCGACGCGTCTCGTTCCTTCGGGAGGGGAGCAGATCCCGGTTACGCTGATCGATTTTCGCCCTGCCGAGGACTTTACTGCTGGTCATCTGCCAAGTGCGGCTCATCTTGACCTTTTTGGTGTAAGCCTGATCGACACGAGTCCGGGCCCGCTCGATGCATTCTTGTGGATCATCGCGCACCTTCTCGTGTCGCGAGGGGTGTCTCGTGATAGACCGGTCATTGTCTACGACGACCGGTCGGGAATGCGGGCGGCGCGTGCCCTTTGGTTTCTCGAGCTTTTCGATCACCCTCATGTCAGGCTGCTAGACGGCGGCTACACAGCGTGGGAACGTGAGGGCCTAGCCACCACGACCGAGTCGATCTCACCAACGAAAGGCAATTGGCAAGTCGGTCGCATTAGTGCTCGCCTCGCGACATGGCGTGATGTTCGGGATCGACTCGGCCGGCCCGACGTGGTGATGTTAGACACCCGGAGTGACGATGAGTACTACGGTGCCAATGTCCGAGCGAAACGGGGAGGAGCTGTTCCGGGTGCCATCCACGTCGAGTGGACTCGAAATCTCGCTCCGGACGGTAGCTTTAAGCCGGCCGACGAGCTATCGGCCTTGTACGCGGAACATGGGGTGACGGCCGACCGCGAGATTGTGGCGTACTGCCAAGGTGGCTATCGCGCAGCGCATAGCTACCTCGCCTTGAGGCTACTTGGGTACCCAAGGGTTCGCAACTATCTCGGATCGTGGAAGGAGTGGGGTGATCGCGAGGATCTTCCTATTAAGCAATCTCAGGGTGACGGGACATGAACGCCGTGGTCGACTTCGTCCACACGAACCGTGACCGATATGTCGCCGAACTCAAAGAGTTTCTCGCCATTCCGAGCATCAGTGCTCTTCCGGAGCACACCGACGACATGGTACGAGCGGCTCGCTGGACAGCGGCAGAACTCGAGCGAGTCGGCCTTGAGCACGTTCGCCTGATCGAGACCCCTGGCAACCCGGTGGTCTACGCGGACTGGCTTCACGCGGGGGATGAGGTGCCTACGATCCTCTTTTACGGTCATTACGACGTGCAACCAGTGGATCCCATCGACGAGTGGGTGACGCCGCCGTTTGAGGCAACGGTGCGTGAGGGAGAGATTTACGCGCGTGGTGCAGCTGACGACAAGGGCCAGATCTTTATGCACTTTAAGGCAGTCGAAGCGCTCATGCACCATGAGGGAAGGCTACCTGTCAATATCAAGTTTGTCTTGGAGGGCGAGGAGGAGATCGGGAGCAAGCACTTGGACGGATTCGTTAGGGAGCACACAGCGTCACTCAGCGCCGATGTCGTGGTGATATCCGATTCGCCAATGCTCGACCGCGGAGTACCGTCGATCTGCTATGGGTTACGGGGACTTGCCTATCTTCAGATCGACCTTCGCGGGACCACAACTGATCTCCACTCTGGCTCGTTCGGTGGTGCGGTTGCCAACCCGGCGTTCGTGCTCGCTCAGGTCCTTGGCCAAATGAAGGACCGCGGAGGACGGATCAAGATTCCAGGCTTTTATAACGATGTTCGGCCAATCAGTGCCGCAGAGCGGGCGGAGTTCGCGAAGCTTCCCTTCAACGAGCGCCAATACCGTCGCGAGCTAGGGGCGCCCAAGCTCTTTGGGGAAAAAGGGTTCACGACGCTTGAGCGCGTATGGTGCAGACCGACGTTCGAGGTTAACGGTTTGCAGTCCGGGTTCACCGGCGAGGGGGCAAAAACCGTGATCCCAGCTGCCGCCATGGCTAAGGTTAGCATGCGACTCGTTCCGGACCAGGATCCAGACCGAGTCACCGACGCGTTCGAGGCGTTTCTGACGAAGGTCATGCCTAAGACCGTCGACGCCACGGTCCGACGACTTCACGCCGGCAAGCCATGGATGACCGATCTCGACAATCCCTTCGTGCGGGCGGCTGGACGAGCCATCGAAACAGGGTTCAGGCGCACACCCGTGTTTCACCGTGAAGGCGGGTCTATTCCTGTTGTGTCTACGTTTCAGGAGATGCTCGGGCTGCCATCCGTCCTGTTCGGCGTCGGGTTGCCGGACGAGAACGCCCACGCCCCAAACGAGAAGCTCGACCTGGGCAATTTCCACAATGGGATCGTCGCTACGACCGCACTCTATAGCGAGATTTCGGCCATTCAATCGACCTGACAAAGGGCCGGAGACTGGTCCCGGTCCGGACCGTCGAGCGTCAGTTCAGACTTGCGACACGCCGGCGGAGCGTCTTCACGTGCTCCCAGACCTCGGTGTGGTCGGAGTTGGTGCTCGAACTCTTCACATCCGGGCGAGAGGTGTATCGAAGATAGGTTTCGAGATCTCGAAGGGCGCCGGGAAAATCGTTGAGGTGGTACGCGAACAACCCCCGGTCGCGAATCTCGATCATGGTGGATGGGTTGATCGATAGCAGGAGTTCGGTGATGGCTCGACCCTGCTGGAACGAGCGCATGCCCAGGTAGATGCGCTTGAGGTTGATCAGTATCCGGATTAGCATCTGCGGCTTCGATGCCCCGACGAGGAGTTGTGGCTCGAAGGTCGCATCCTTTCCCGCCTGCTCATGCAGAAGGCGTTGGCAGTCGTCCTCGGAGAGGATCGCGCCCCCGTGGAAAGGATCCACGATCACGTCCGGTTGGATGTTTTCGCCTGGTTCCCGGCTGAGGCGTACCAGAAAGTGCCCCGGAAAGTTCACGCCCTCGATCGAAACGTTCGCGCGTCGCGCAACCTCCATGTAGACGAGCGCCAGGGTGATAGGGATGCCCGTCCGACGTTCGAGCACATTGTTAAGGAAGCTGTTGCGGGGATCATCGTATCGCTGCTTATTACCTTTGAATCCTTCTTCCTCGAACAAATACTCGTTCAAGGTTCGGATACGCTTGAGACGGTCCGTGGTTACTGTTGCCGGTCCAAGTCGATCCAGGGCAGTCTGACCGAGCCGATCCAGCTGGTCCAAGTACTGTGACGCCTTGAGGCGTGGGTACTCTAGCCTGGCAATGAGCAAGGCCGCTGTTGCGAGGTCGGGGTCCGGTGCCTTTGCGAGCGTACTGAACTTATCGATGAATGCTTGTGAGAGCATGCAGTAACAATACGAACTCTATCGCACGGACGCGGTTATGCACACAGGCGTTCGAGTAGCGAACGATCGATGGCGGACAAGGTATCCACGATAACGTCGGCGGCGGTTAGTACCGTCGCCGGGTACGTGTTGGTAATGCCGATTGTCTTGAGCCCGGCCGCGCGCGCGGACTCCAGCCCCCATGAGGAATCTTCGATGGCGACAAAGGAGTGCCACGACGGGACGGCAGCGTCCGGACTCAGCAGGGTCACCGCGCGCCGATACGCATCAGGGGCTGGCTTTGACTTCGCTACGTCGTCCGCACCGACGACCGCCTGGAAGTGGTCCCTGAGCTGGCCATCCGACAGGACACGGTCGATCTCGTGACGCAGTGCGCCCGAGGCGATGCCGAGTGGTGCCGTGCTAGCAAGATTTCGGATGCAATCAGCGGCCCCAGCGTATAGCACGGTTTCGCAGTCGAGGAGCGCCTCGAATCGACGACCCTTTTCGTCAACTAGGCGAGCCAGCTCGCGCTCGTCCAGGTCGAACGTCAAGTCGGCGGAGAGCGCTTTGAACACACCAATATCGTCGTATCCGAGATAGCGGTCGTAGTACGTCGCTCGGTCAAGCGATAGCGAGCGATCCGTCAGGACCTGCTGGTACGCCTTCAGGTGTAGGCGTTCGGTGTCCGCGATGACCCCGTCGAAGTCAAAGACGACGCCGAGCAGTGGCATGAAGTCCCTATTCCTCGCTGGAGGGGTGGCCTGAGGCGTTCGTGATCGGTGGACCGTCGATCGTGCCGAGGGGGATCCGTTGATCCGCGGCTGGGGGCATTCGCTCGCCCGCGCGAACGGCGACGGCCAATCGGTTCTCAGGCGGTGGAAACGGGCAGTCGTACTCCTCGTTAAAGTAGCAATTTGGATGGTACGCGTGGTTGAAGTCGAGATCGTAGATGCCGGTCGGCGTGTTTGGGAGATCGAGATACCGTCCAGCGGGATAGGTTTCTGTTCCGCTCGTGGTATCCCGGAACGGCACAAATAGGTGGTCGGCGTTCGCGACAGGTAGCTCTACCAGCGCCGATAGTGTCATGGGTTGACCGTGCAGCATGAACTCGAGCGTCCCGACCCTTTGCATCATGCGGAGCTGTCCGGTTGACGTCGGAATTTCGGAAACCGGCTGCTCGTCCCCGATGTTGAGCTGGGCGGGCACGCGGTAGTCGAGACTTGGCTCGTAGTAGTGCAGGGGTACCATCCAAGACTGTCGGTCGATCGGGACGATAGAATCAGGCGCGCTGAACGCGAGGTTCTTGGCATCTCGGTACTCGCCCACCTGCTCGAGGTAGCTCTCCTCATCTGGTTTGGGTGGACTGCACCCGACCGCCGACCAGGTGACCAGGATCGTCACCACCGCGACCGCCGCTGTTACATGTCGTCTCACAAGCCCACCACCCAGCTAGAAAATATATCCTACATGCTCGACCGATGCGTCGGCGAGCCGTCGCTTAATGGCGACGGTGTTGACCGGGGTCACCTTGAGCAGACGCCTCAGGGCGGCAAGATGGGTTCGTAGCATATCGCCTTCGGCCATGGCGGCGAGTGCCGACCTGGAGGCTGTCTGGATTCGTGCCGCGGCATCACTCACAAACGCACGTGCGGTGTCGACGTGGAGCTCCTGGGCGTGTCCCGCCGAGTCGTGCTCGCGTTTGGCCCGCAGGACTGCGCTCTCCGCAGCAAACGTGTCCATCAAGATGTCGGCGATGAACGACAGCACCTCTTGCTCGTCGGAAAGTTCGGTGCCGTAAGTTTGCATCGCCAGGCCAAGGGTTGCTAGACCAACCTTCTTGAATACCTGAACGGCAGCTTGCTCGGGATCCAGTGGCTCACCACCTGTTTCGGTTCGCTGTCCAGGGCTTATGATCTCGTCCTGCAGCCGCTTGGCCGCAGCGACAAGAGGTAGCTCGCCCCTAAGGGCCCGCTTGACGAGCATACCTGGAATGAGCAGGCGGTTGATCTCGTTCGTGCCCTCAAAGATGCGGTTTACCCGTGAGTCGCGGTAGTGCCGTTCGGCGGAGTAGTCTTTGACGTAGCCATTACCGCCGTGAATCTGGATGTTCTCGTCAAGGATGTAGTCGAGGTACTCGCTTCCAGCGACCTTCAGCATCGACGATTCGATCGCGTACTCCTCAAGCACGGCCAGCAGGGCCTGGTCATCGTTCGGTTCGTGGTCTCCTAGCATTGCGTCCATCAGACCGGCTGTTCGATAGACCATCGATTCAATGGCGTAGGTGCGCACCACCATCTCGCCGAGCTTGTGCTTGATCGCCCCGAAGCTGGCGATCGGACGACCGAACTGATGCCGTTCTGCGGCGTAGCGGGCTGATTCTTCGAGCGCGCCCTGACAGGTTCCAACGGTAGATGCACCTAGCTTAAAACGCCCGTAGTTGAGGACGTTGAACGCTACTTTGTGGCCCTTGCCGACTTCGCCAAGCAAGCTGTCCGCTGGAACCGTGACGTCTTGCAGGATTACCGAGGTCGTCGACGACCCGAACAGGCCCATCTTGTGTTCTTCGTTGCCGCTGCTTACGCCCTCGAGTGCACGTTCGACGATGAACGCCGTGAATGCTTCGCCGTCGACCTTCGCGAAGACGATGTAGACGTCGGCAAATCCGCCGTTCGTGATCCACATCTTTTCACCTGTCAACACGAAGCTTCCATCATCTTGCTTGAGGGCCTGAGTCTTCGCAGCCAGTGCATCAGATCCCGAACCGGATTCACTCAGGCAATACGCACCGACCAGTTCTCCGCTGACGAGCTTTGGGAGGTAGCGTTGCTTTTGTGCCTTCGTGCCATACGCTCGAATCGGCATGATGACGAGGCCGGTTTGTGACCCGAACGTCGCACTGAACGATCCTGACTGACCGAGTCGACCGGCGATGATGGCTGAGCTCACCTTGTCGAGTTGGAGCCCGCCATATTCTTCCGGTACATCGGTACCCATCAACCCCAGCTCTCCCGTCCGCTTTAGGAGATGTCGCGCCAGGTCCCAATCTTTCGTTTCGAGCTGATCGTTCTTCACGACGATCTCGTTGGCAACGAATTCATCCGATGTCTGATCGATGAGCCGATGTTCTTCGGTCTTCTGCTCGGGCGTGAACACGCTCTCCGTAGGGGTGTCCTCAAAAAGCCAGCCACCGCCCTTCGGTACCAGCGTCGCTTTAGTTATCATCAGGCTACCCCCGTCCGAGTCACGGAAACTCAAAGTCGCTCGAATATACCGGCGGCACCCATTCCACCGCCCACGCACATCGTGACCATCCCGTATCGCCCCTTGCGCCGCTGCAGTTCGTAGAGCAGCGTGGTCGTCAATTTGGCTCCGGTGCAACCGAGTGGGTGCCCCAGTGCGATTGCTCCGCCGTTAACGTTCAGGCGCTCGGGATCGATCGGCAACTCTCGCAGACACGCCAGTGCTTGCGCTGCGAACGCCTCGTTGAGCTCGACGAGATCAATGTCGTTCAGCGATAGGTTCGCGAGCTTCAGCGCCTTCTTCATGGCGGGAACGGGACCAAGACCGAAGAGCTCTGGTTTGACACCAGCCGTCGTGAACGTAACGAATCGTGCCAACGGCCGAAGCCCGAGCTCATTCGCTCGTTCCGCCGACGTCACCACGACGGCAGCGGCGCCGTCGCTGGTCTGAGAGGAATTACCAGCCGTGACCGATCCCGACGCGTGAAAGACGGCTCGGAGCTTGCCGAGCGCTTCGAGGGACGTGTCGCGTCGTGGTCCCTCGTCGGCGGAAAATTCAACCTCGCGAAACTGGGGCGACACGCCATTTCCATTGGTCGGTTCTACCATTTTCACCGTGAGCGAGACCGTCTCGTCGGCGAAGCGTCCCGCGTCGATGGCGGCGATGGCCTTCTGGTGACTCGCTAAGGCAAACTCGTCCTGCGTTTCGCGCGAAATCCCAGACTCGCGGACATGGTTTTCCGCTACGAGACCGTTGCTCAGGTAGACATCGGGGTAGTGTGCGATCAACTCGGGATTGGGCGCGATCTTGTGTCCGCCCATCGGCACCATACTCATCGACTCCGTTCCACCGGCCACGATGGCGCGCGCGGTACCGCACATCACCCGTTCGGCTGCGAACGCAATCGCCTGGAGTCCGGACGAGCAGAAGCGGTTGATCGTGACGGCGGAGCTTTCGACTGGAATGCCAGCCCGCAAGCTCGCGATGCGCGCGACGTTCATGCCCTGTTCGGCTTCGGGCATGGCGCAACCCAAGATTACATCGTCGATTTCGGCCGGCTGGAGCATCGGTGCTCGCCGGAGCGCCTCTTCGATGACGATGGCTGCCATCTCGTCAGGTCGCGTGTGTCGGAGCATTCCCTTTGGCGCTTTGCCAGCGGGCGTTCGGACGGCTGATACGATCACTGCGTCTATCACGGTTGGTAGTCCTCCAGTAGATCAACAATGGCGTCACCGACCTCCGAGACACGACCGCTGAAGAAATGGTCAGCCGCGGCGATGACTACGAGTTCCTTCGGTTCCTTGAGCTGGTCGTAGAGGGTCCAGATGTCCTGCACCGCCACGAGTTCGTCAGCTTCGCCATGAACGAGAAACTTTGCCGTCCGCCTAGGCCGAAAGGCGGTCAGGTCGTAGTGGGTTGGAGGGGCGATCCCGAGCATGAGGCTCACCCGTCGATCAATGGCCCCGACACTTACCGCGATCCACGCACCAAACGAGAACCCAGCCGACCAGAGCAGAAGGTCCTGGTGTCGTTCTGCAAACCAGCTCAACCCAGCACGAAAATCGTCCTTCTCGCCTCGGCCGTCATCGAAGGTTCCGGTGCTCAGACCCACACCCAGGAAGTTGAATCGGAGCACGGCGCAGCCTATGGACTGAAACGCCTTGGCGGCCCGATGGACGACATTGTCATGCATCGTTCCACCGTGCCGTGGATGAGAATGACCGATCACGACGGCTGCTCGCGGTGACGCGGACCTCTAGTTGTCCCGCGGGACCTGCGATCTCACGAATCGACCATGCGCCTTGACTGCTCATGCCGGCCCTCGAACGGCGTCGCGAGGTTCGCGTTTGGGGACGGTTACAGCATCCGCGACGGTATTACGAAACTCGGAAGTGTTCGTGACGAGTCCAATGTATCCAGTGTTTCTTGTCTCAGCATGCTCCGTCTCTGGGATCAAGCGCATGTATTCCTTTATGCTGGCGACCGGAATCATCATGATCGTCGGACCCTGTTCTTTATCGACCACTTAGCTAGTACCCGGCTTGGGAGTTGTTCCGCAAATTACTGTGACGGAGCACTAGTTCCTCAGCGTCTTTCCGGTCCTCAGGGTATAGGCCATCCGTTCCTGCGTTTTGGGTTCACCGCACAGGCTCAAGAAGGCCTCGCGCTCGAGGTCGAGCAGGTGTTGCTCGGACACCGTTGTCTGGTGGGGGAGTTCACCGCCAGACAAAATCCCGGCGAGCTTGCGACCGATCACGGCATCATGATCACTGATACGTCCGGCTCGCCACGCGATGTGCACGCCGAGTTCCAAGGCGGCGCGAAGATCGTTGCCACCGACCACGATGCTCGCTGGCGCCTGAGGCGGCTGGTAGTTTCCGCGTACCAGATCGAGCGCAATTGTCTTCGCGTCGGACAAGAGGCGCTCTCGGTTAATACTGATGCCGTCGACGTCGCGAAGCAGTCCCAGGCGTTGGGCGTCCCGGCCGCTCGTCGACACTTTGGCAAACCCGATGAGCTCAAAAGCTCGTTTGACGAACGGGAGCGCATCTTCGATCATGGCGGGTTGCTCGGTAATACAACGGGCGAGCAGCTCTTTGGTTCCGCCGCCGGCGGGGACCAGCCCAACACCGACTTCCACCTGTCCCATGTAGGTTTCGGCCGCCGCCTGCACTCGGTCACCATGGAGCGCGATCTCACAGCCGCCGCCCAGGGTAAGTCCACCCGGTGCGACGATCACCGGTACAGACGCGTATCGCAACCCGATGACAGCCTTTTGGAACGAACGCACCATGAAGTCGATCTCTTCCCAGTTTTCCTCCTGGGCTTCCAGTAGCACCAGCATCAGGTTGGCACCGGCGGAAAACGCGGTCGCTTCGTTCCCAACGATCAGTGCTTCGAAATGCTGCTCAGCCTCCGCGACGCCGGCCTTGAGCATCTCGATCGTATCGCCACCAATCGTGTTCATCTTGGAGTGGAACTCCACAGCTAGCACGCCATCACCGATGTCGACCAGGCTCGCACCGGTATTGTGGCGGACAATTGCGCCGGCGGTCCTGGCCTGCGTCAGGATCTGTAGCCCTGGTTCCGCGGGGAGAAGGCTTCCATCTCGAAAGCGCCGGTCTCGGGCCTTCATTTGGAGAATTAGAGGAGGTGTGTCAGGAGCGGCACAGGTCTCAAGGACGGTGTCGACGCCGATTGCATCCCAGATCTCGAATGGTCCGATTTCCCATCCGAATCCCCAACGCATGGCTCGGTCAACGTCATCGATGGAATTCGCAATGTCGGGAGCGACTTCTGCGGCGTAAAGCAGCGTCTGCCCGAGCGTCGCGCGCAGAAACGTGCCAACCCGATCCTTACCGAGAAACAGGGTGCGTAGTCGGTTCGGAAGGTCGTTGACAGCCTGTGCGGCATCCAGCGCAGGTAGATGCGGTGATTCACGTTCGCGATACTTCATCTGCTTCGGGTTGAGAGTCAGGATCTGACTTCCCTCGGGCCCGCGGGTTCTCTTGTAGAAGCCTTGGCCCGCCTTTTCACCGGTCCACCCGCGCTCGACCAGTGAGTCGACGAGCGGTGGGAGCGTGAATGCGGAACGTTCGTCTGGCGAGTCGAGTCGGTCAACAAGATTGCGCGCCACGTGGGCGAGAACGTCAATCCCCGCGATATCAATGGTCCGAAAGGTGGCACTTTTTGGTCGTCCAATAGCGGGACCGGTGATCGCATCGACCTCCTCGATCGTGAAGCTACCATCCGCCAAGAGCTGTAGCACGCGCATCACGCCGTGGATGCCGATCCGGTTGGCGATGAAGTTCGGCGTGTCCTTGGCGATGACGACACCCTTGCCGAGCGTCTGAGCACCGAACTGGCGGATGCGCTCGACGACGGCCGGATCTGTTCTCGGCGTTGGGATAATTTCGAGCAGCTGCAGATACCGCGGTGGATTAAAGAAATGCGTTCCGAGCCAGTGGCGTTGGAACGCTTCCCCTCGTCCCTGGGCGATGTCGGCGATTGGGATGCCGGAAGTGTTGGAGCTCACGATCGTCGATGCAGCCCTAACCTCTTCGATTCTGGCTATAAGCTCCTGTTTGATGTCGAGACGCTCGACCACGGCCTCGATGATCCAATCGAACTCGCTGAGGCTGAAGAGGTCGGCGTCGAATCCGCCAATCGAAATGAGCTGTGATGCATTTGGCGTGAAGAAGGGGTCGGGCTTGAGTTCCTGCACCGCGCGGAGTCCTTTTGCGGCAATCGTTTCGTTGAGATCTAGCAGCAAGACCCTGAGCCCGGCATTGGCGAGGTGGGCGGCGATCTGCGCGCCCATCGTTCCCGCACCAAGCACGGCTACAGAATGGATGCGTCTCATGTGTTGGCCTTTAACCCGTTGACGAAGAGGTCAACGACGACATCGGATTCCGCCGACAGGTCGTATCGCCGTTTGCTGAGAATCCAGTTCGTGGCCATTTCATCCAGCGCTCCGAATAACGCCTTAGCCGCGATCGTCGGATTGACGTTCGTTCTGAACGATCCGGCTGTCTGCGCGTTTGCGATTGCGTCACGCAGTAGCCCCAGGTACGTTCGAAGCTGTGACGCCGAGTAACGCTCCATAAACTTGGTGGACTGGCGGAGCTCCACTTGAAAGACCACCGCAAGGTCGCGGTCTCGTCCTAGGCGATCGAGGTGAAGGTGCGCCAGGGCCTTCAGTTGTGCTATCGGGTCGGACAGTTTCTCTAGTACCTCCTGGCTCTCGACCAGCGCTTCGTTCATCGTTCGTTCGAAGATCGATGTCAGTAGCTCATCCTTACTCCGAAAATAGAGGTACACAGTTCCGGCTGCGACACCGGCGGCCCGCGCGATGTCCGCCACCTGCGAGTTGAAATACCCCTTCTGTGCGAACATGTGGGTCGAGGCACGGAGAATGGCCTGTCGCTTGTCCACGGCCCCGTCGTTTCGGGCGACAGGCTCTCGGGTGGTTGGTACAATAGTCATAATGACTTAATGAATGAATGTTCATTCATTATATCGTTGGATTACTGAGGTGAGTTAAGGGAGAGAAGGTATTCGAGATCCAGAAGGCGACTTGTTGCGCTCAGGGGAGCACAACCAGTGTAGCCTTTGCCTGGGCACCTTCCTCGGAGGCTGGGTCCAATTCCACGACTTCTCGGAAGTGCTGCTTGGCGAGCTCCATGTCGCCCTTGTTTAGTGCTACGAGTGCCAGCTTAAACCGGGGTTTCACCCAGCTCGGATCTGCGCTAGAGGCCTTTTCATACCACCCCTGAGCACGGTCGATGTCACCGCTCGCAAATGCCAACTCGCCGAGGTTGTAGAAGTCCTCGCGTGAGGCAGAGAGCCCTGTGGAGAGTCCCGTGTTGCTAGCAAACGCGGCTTCCACGTTGCCCATGGCGAGTCGCGTCGTAGCGATCTCGGCTTGAATGTCTTTGTTCTCGGGGTCGGACTCGAGTAGTGTCTGATATGCGACTAGAGCCTCTTCGTGCTTCCCTAGTGCCCTGTGCGCGCTGCCGATCAGCCGGTAGAGGTCGGTCATCTGTGGTAGAACCTCGAGGAGCGTTCCATACCCGGCTATAGCGGTGCGGTAGTCTCCCGAGTTAAAGGCCGCATCGGCTGCTTCTAGGTTCGCTGTCAGCTGAATCGCGTCGAGCCCTTCCAGCGCTCCGGCACCCAACAATTGTTCGAGAACCGTCAGTACCTTATATAAGTCGACCTCGATCGGTTCGAAGGTCCCCTGAATTGTGATATCTAGGACTACAGGTTGATAGCCTTCCTTGGTCAGCGTTACGTTGTGTGGTCCCAAAGCGAATCCGAGCATCGAAAACCGACCGTCAGCGCCGGTTTGAATCTCAACGGGGGGTCGCTCCCGCACATCTGCGCGGACGCTTGTATTTGCCTGCTGGGCTACCACGGTCACGTCAGCGATCGGTTCACCGGTATCCGCGTTTCGCACCCGGCCCCTCACCCTTCCCGGACCCTGAGCGTACGCATCAGCGGTAGTGAGCGCCGTGAGCAACGCCAATACGGACAGTAGACGAAACAGTCTAGAAAGTTTCATCGCCAACTCCTCAGTCACGTCACGCCTAATCGATACGATGGCTCATAGCCGGACAGTACGGGTGCCTTGCCCACCCGGGGGCATCAAGCGAATCAGCGAGGGGTCGCTAACGAGTCGAGTTCCTGAATGGCCGCGGTTGCTTCAGTCGCTGCCCGCGACTCACGTGGCACCGCGTCGTATGCCACTCGGGCGCTCTCGTAATCCTTCTTCTCTCGGTAGGCGTGACCGATCTGCAGGTTGAGGGTTTTCAGAGCGGGTATCCGCTCCAGGGTCAATCGGTATGCTGCGATCGCTCCATCGTAGTCACCTCGGTCGAAGAGCTTATGAGCTGCATCGATCTCAGCCTGAATGTCATCGGCGCGGAAGCCCGCCAAACGGCCCGTGGGCGGGGCTGGGGGATGGAGCGGATCGGCTTCCATCGTGAGATCCACTATGTTGACCCGGCTAATCCGGACGGTACCCAACTTTTGGACTGATTCGTAACCCGGCTTATCGGCAACGAAAACAAACTGTCCGCCCTGAATAACGATCAATTCAAAGCGCCCAAGTTCATCGGTTTCAAGCGTGTTCGATTGTATCCACTGACCGCTCGCTACAGTAATCGTGGCTCTGGCAATCGGCTGGCCATACGTGTCACTCACGACGCCGCGTATGATGGTGGCCTGTGCGAACGTGCTTGTCGTGACGAACAGACAAGCGCTGAAGAAGACAACGGTTCGAATAGGGCTACGTGTTAACACGACAAACCTCTCAAGCCGGTCACGCTACGACTCAGCTGTCTCTAAGGCGCACAGTATAATTCAGTTGTCTCATGCGCTCCAACTCAGGGGCCCCTTACCAGCGATCGCTCCTTTGTATTTACCTGTTATTCGTGCCCGGGCTTGCTGCGCTCGCGCTTGGCCAGGTTCGGAGCGGTTTCGATCAGGGTCGGCTGGAGAGGATTGATCCGATCGTTGAGCAGGCGGTCGACGATGGACTCTTGCCCGGCGCGGTCATCTTGGTGTGGCATCAGGGCCAAACTGTGTACCACAGGTCGTTCGGACATCGCGCGCTCATTCCCGGACCTCGGATCGATCGAGGAATCGAATATTTCTGTAGGCTGGGGTACTGATGCTCCCTTCGAGCGCGTCGGCGCGCCATGGGTAAACGCCATCGAGCTAGCTCAGACCTTGAACGCGCGCCAGCTGGGCGGCGTTCGATTCTACCCGGTCGAGTTCACTCCGGCGAGTAATGAGTTATAACCAAGAGTTGTGTATGACGGTCTAGAGAAAGGCGGCGTACCTTGGGTGTGAAATCGCAACACCCCAATCGCCCTGGCAGGGGCAAAGGAGTACGCCACCATGACTCAGAGTAGCGACAACGTCGTCGAGTTTCCATCGGAATCATCCGGGGATGTGCTGACGGAGATCCTCCGCAAGGGAGCGCGGAACCTGTTGGCCGGTGCGATCGAACAGGAAGTGACGGACTACTTGCGCGAACGAGCGGACCTGCGAGACGAGGCGGAGCGGCAGCTTGTGGTTCGCAACGGGTATCTCCCGGAACGGCGAGTCCAGACGGGGCTGGGCGACGTCCCCGTCAAGAAACCGCGGGTTCGCGATCGACGGCCCGCGGACGCGCAAGAGGTGTTCGACTCGTCCATCTTGCCACGGTATCTGAGGCGGACCAAGTCGATGGAGGAGCTGTTGCCGTGGCTGTACCTCAAAGGCATCAGCACGAACGACTTCAGCGCCGCTCTCGCGGCGCTGCTCGGCCCCGACGCCCAGGGACTCTCCGCCACGACGATTACGCGACTGAAGACGGCCTGGGAGCAGGAGTATCGGGACTGGTCGACACGGTCCCTGGCGGGCCAGCGATACGCCTATGTCTGGGCTGACGGTGTGTATTTCAACGTCCGGCTCGAGGACGCGGCGAACGCGCGGCAATGCATCCTGGTCTTGATGGGGGCGACCCCGGAAGGCCGGAAGGAGCTGATCGCGGTGAGCGATGGGTATCGCGAGAGCGAGCAGTCCTGGCGCGAGCTGCTGTTGAGCGTCCGAGCCCGGGGACTGGAACTGGCGCCCAGGCTCGCGGTCGGCGATGGCGGGCTCGGCTTCTGGGCGGCCCTGCGCCAGGTGTACTCCTCCGCCCGCGAGCAGCGCTGTTGGGTTCACAAGACCGCGAACGTGCTCAACAAAATGCCGCGGTCGATCCAGCCCAAGGCCAAGTCGATGCTCCACGAGATCTGGATGGCGGCGACCAAGGTCGACGCGGAGCAGGCCTTCGCTTTGTTCCTCGAGACGTTCAGCCGCAAGTATCCCGGCGCCACGACGTGCCTAGAGAAAGACCGGGACGTGTTGCTAACCTTCTATGACTTCCCCGCGGACCACTGGACACACATCCGGACCACGAACCCGATCGAATCGACCTTCGCCACCGTCCGTTTGCGTACGCGGAAAACGAAGGGGGCGGGCAGTCGACTCGCGTCCTTGACCATGGTGTTCAAGCTGGCGGTTACCGCACAAAAACGGTGGAGAGCATTAAACGGAGCGCAGCTGATCGCAGACGTCGTTCGAGGAGTTCATTTCGTCGACGGCGTTCAGAAAGAGGCCGCCTGATCGGACCTCATACACAAAATTTGACAATAGCTCGCGAGTAATCGCTACGCGGGCGAGCGGTGTGGCGGGGTTCACCTCATCGTCACCAACCGGCGTAGGCTCCGCCCGGTTCGAGTCGGACTCGAAGTCGCAGCCGCGCTCCATCGTTTATATCCAGAGCGTTTTGATCTCGATGCGATTGCTCGACTGCTGGGGTCAAGAAATGCAGTCGATCAACTCAAAGAGACGACGACGGCGGCGGATATTGCCGACGGTTGGTCGGATGGTGAACATGCCTGGCAAGACCGAGTCGCCCCGCATTTACTGTATAAGCGCTGAGCGTCCTTACGTGATGTCCGAGGCGCGGTTTACGCCCGATACAGCATTACGTAGACCACCATTCCCGTGATCGACACGTAGAGCCAGAGCGGAAGCGTCCAGCGAGCGATGTTCCGGTGACGGTCGAAGCGCTCCTGGAGGGCACGGACCAGAGTCACGATGGCTAGTGGCAGAATCAATACGGCCAGGACAATGTGGCTGATAAGTATGGTGAAGTAAAGAGTCCGTATGGCACCTTCGCCCGTGAACGGAACTGACCCTACGTTGGCGTGATAGATGACGTAGGAGACCAGAAACAAGGTGGAGGATCCAAAGGCGCCGAGCATGCATAGGCGGTGCGATTGGACGCGTCCCTGACGGATGAACAAGTAGCCGGCCATGAGCAATATTGCCGAAAGGCTATTGAGGCTGGCGTTGACCGTCGCAAGGTCGGCAATCTCGATCATCTCGGACTGCGCGCGTACACGACCCAGGTGGCGCCTCCCAGTGTCATTAATCCAAATACCGTAATGAACGACAAGGGACCGATGACGCTCATGATTCCGGACGGACCGGAGTCTGTAAGGATGGTCCTAATGGCCGAGACACCGTAGGTCATGGGGTTCACCGACATCACGAATTGTACCCAACCGGCCGAACCCGACGATGGAAATACCGCGCCAGACAGAAACCACATTGGGAACAGTACGAGGTTCATGATCGCGTGAAACCCCTGGGTGGAATCGAGCAGCCACGCGAGTGCGAATCCAAGTCCGGTTAGGGCAAAAGCGAAGACTGCGAGAACGAGTACCAGAAGTGGTAATGCCGCAACCGGTATTGGGGTATTAGCCAGCGGCGCGAGCAAGAGAAACACGGCAGCTTGCAGCAGGGCGAGCGTGGTTCCGCCAAGCACCTTTCCGAGAACGATCGCGAGTCGTGGTGCTGGAGCCACCAACACGCCTTGGAGAAACCCTTCGTGCCGATCTTCGATGACCGAGATCGTCGAAAAGATTGCTGTGAACAGCAGAATAAGCGCCAACGTGCCCGGGTAAAAATATTCGAGATACCCGCCCGCTGGAACTCCCAACGTTCCGACGGTGAACGATCTTCCCACTCCAGACCCTAGGAGGATCCAGAAAACGACCGGGGTTCCTAGCGCACCAGCAATGCGAGAACGTTGCCTCAGAAAACGAACAATGTCACGTCGCCAGAGAGCGTAGGTTGCTAGTAGCACAGACTTTTATGGTAGTTCACTAGTTCCACCGGTGCCCGGTGTAGTGGAGGAAGACATCTTCCAGCGTTGGTTTCCCGAAGTTGACACTATCAATTCGGTCATCGAACGCGTCGACGAGCTCGGAGATAAACGCGCGCCCTTCATTTCGCTCGATTCTTACGCGACCATCCACGATATCTACCGGCTGATCGAAGCGCGTACGGATGTCTCGAGCTAGCGTCTCGACGTCTCGGGCTGTCACGAGGATCACGTCACCGCCAACTTCGGCTACCAGTTCCCGCGGTGTGCCGCGAGCCACCATTTGCCCCTCATGGAGAACAGCGACGGTGTCAGAATCCGCGGCTTCGTTCATCAGGTGGGTTGTCAGTAATACCGTTGTGCCAAGGCTGTCGCGAAGGCGCTGAAGGTGTTTCCAGAGCTCCCGCCGTGCTCCTGGGTCCAGACCAGTACTGGGCTCGTCGAGAATCAGCAATCGTGGTTGAGGGAGGAGGGCTTTCGCGATTTCTACCCGCCGGCGCAGTCCGCCCGAGAGAGTTCCAACGAGATCGCCTGCTCGACCATCTAACGTTACGAGGCCCAAGGTAGCACGAATCCTGGATATGAGCTGCGTGCCACGAAGGCCGTAGAGCTGCCCGTGGGTCCGTAGGTTCTCAGTCACTGTCAGTCGCTCATCCAACGCGGGCGACTGAAAGACGACGCCTATTGATCGGCGCGCGGCATTCGCTTCACGCACTACATCGTGCCCGAAGACGCTCACATGGCCGCGGTTGGTCGGCAGGAGCGTGGTAACGATCTGAAAGAGGGTCGTCTTCCCACTGCCGTTCGGTCCGAGCAGTGCCGTGATGGTTGCCGGCTCGATCGAGAAACTGATGTCACACAGCGCTCTGCGGTCACCGTAGTAGTGATTGAGACCGGTGATTGCCAAACCACGCTGCTCAGAAGACACGGTTCACGACCAGCGCGCTCCATAGAAGCGGCAGATATACGAGTGAACTGAGGAACAGCGCGCGCGCTCTCTCCTGGGACGGCCTCGCGTCGAACCTCCAGGCAAATACGACAAACGCGACCCCCAAACCCACCGCGGCCGCCGCGTACGAGCGCCCCGTAAGTCCGACAATAGAGGGCAGTATGCTGATCGGGAGCAAAGCTGAAGAGTACCACAAGGCGTGCCTCGCGTTCCGTTGTCCGGTGGTGTCGATGACTGCCAGCAGGGGAAGCCTTGCCCGACGAAAGTCATCCCGATACATCCATGCCAACGCGTGAAAGTGCGGTAGTTGCCAAAGGAATACGATTCCGAATAGTGACCAGCCCTCGACACCAATGACACCCTGGGCCGCACTCCAGCCGATCACGGGCGGAAGGGCCCCTGGAATCGCACCGATCAGCGTTGCCCATGGCGTTCGTCGCTTAAGCGGCGTATAGATGCCGATGTAGCTAATGAGCGTCGCGACGGCGACGAGAGTGGCGATGGTATTCGTGCCGATCGCCAACTCTGTAATGCCACATGTCGCCAGCAACAATGCGAAGATCACCGCTTCCGCCGCCTGAATCCGTCCAGCAGGTATGGGTCGTTGCCGAGTCCGCTCCATGGTTTGATCGATGTCTCGTTCGGCGACTTGGTTGAGCGCTGCTGCGCTTCCGGCTACCAAGGCCGATCCCAAAACCGTGTGCAGCAGTGTAAGAAAGTCGACATCAGCCGCTGCTCCGATGAGGTAGCCGACACCAGCAGTGAGCACGACCAGCGCGTTGAGGCGAGGCTTTGTTAGTGCGAGGAAATCTGTCGCCCGTGAGCGCGTGTCAGAAAGGGCGATAGTTTCGGTCTTCATACGCTCGCCCCGCGCGACCCCTGCCGGGCCAATTCCGCCGTATCAAGCGAAGAATCTTCTTCGGGAAGAGCGTGATGCGCGGTTGCATTGGCGAAATGGTTACGGTACACCCGCAGGCCGAGCACGATAGATGTGCCGAGCAAGAGTGCTCCGGTCGCGACGTGCGCCGTATTGATGGTGACTTGGCGCTCACTCCAAATGGTCCACGCACCGAGCGTTAACTGAACAGCCACGATCGCTAGTAAAAGCAACGCCGGTCGCACTATTTCTCCTCGTGTCCGGTGCCGCTCTAGGACCCGTTTCGCCACGGCAGCGACCATGAGAGTTACGATGACAGCACCCACACGGTGCGTAAAGTGGATAATGATGGCGGTGCTCCACATCGGCGGAAATACGTGCCCAAAGGCGAGCGGAAAATCTGGAATTGCGAGACCAGAACCTGTGTGCCGCATCGTTGCGCCAACCAGGATCTGTATATAGATGACGGCCGGCAGTGCCACGGCAAGTGAGTGCAGGGGCTGGTCCGCCGAAATCGTTTCGGTCGTCGCATCATTCCGGCCATACCGGTTGATCCAGTCTGGAGAGGTAAACACGGCTATCGACACGACGAGTGCGAAAAAGAGATGCGCGAGACCTGCGTGGCTGACAGAGACAGGCGTGGGGAGTAAGAACAGCACTGTCATCCCACCAAGCAGTCCTTGCGCAATGATGGCTGTAAGGGCCAACCACCCTAGACGCCGGACCCATGGTCTGGGCTCGACGCGGCTCAGCCAGACAGCCAACCCAATCGTCATAATCCCGACGATGCTTGCGATCAGGCGATGACTGTGTTCATAGAAGATCCCGCCCACCATCTTCGACGGCGGAAAGGAGAACATAAAGTAGCCGTAGGTGTTGGGCCAATCAGGCACGGCTAAACCTGATCCCGTACTGGTCACGAACCCGCCCGCCGCGATGAGTATGAGAGAGGCCGACGCAAGAAGCCGGTTATAGCGGTGCAGCCAGAGCATAGTCAGAAGCAGCCGCCGACTTAACCAGAAGGCTTGGGTAGGGAAACGGCGGACGTCCGACGACCGAACGTTCGCCCCATTTATTGACTAGGCTCTAGGTATTTCGCGGCCTCGGCTCAGTTCAGTGTCCGTGCCGACCTAGCCGATTGTGTATGTGAAGTTCAGTTCGGCCGTCGCACCCTCGCCGACGGTGACGTCCTGTGTCTGAACGCCCATTGTCTCGTGCCACGCTTCCACGACGTAGTCACCGGGGGGGAGATTGCTGATGTCGAACTTTCCGTCGTTACCGGTCACAACAAAATAGGGATGGTCAACCACGCCGACATAGGCGTTCATCCACCCGTGCACGTCGCACTTAAACGGGACCATGACCTCCGGCGTGTCGAAGCTTGTGTCGTAAATCATGCCCTCGATCGGCTGACCGGTGTTGAACTCCGTGTTGGCCGATGGCGTTGCGTGAATATTGTGCAGTGTTTGGTCACTGTTTAAGACTTGCAAGGTCTGCCCAACCCGAATACCGAACACGTGTGGACTGTAACGGCACCCGTTTTGATCGAGTACCACCGTCTCGGTGACCGGCGGGAAGGCCCGACCCTCGAGTCCTTCCTTTACGTAGATGAACACGTTACCGAGCCCACCGTCATCGCCCACCACGTAGTACTCCGTTTGAGTGCTTGTTGCCTCCATGGCACAGAACGGATCGGAGTTCATTCTGATCTCTTCTACCAGCGATTCATCGTGCACGGAAACCGTTCCGTCTGCGGATCCCCCAAATGTGATGGTGCCCATAACCGATCCGGCGGTCGCCGGGTCGATCGGGTCTGCCGCTGGTACGGCGGGTGCTACCGGTGCTTCGGAGCTGCCACCACCACAAGCGACCGCGACTATTAAGATAAGGACTGAGGCAAACGCCCACGTTGTTCGGTGCAACATCAAGAATCTCCTAGTTCGTGATCTGGGGTTGAGAGGGCCCATGGTACCGATACCAGCTTACGACCATCTCCGAAACGATCTTAGCCTGTCAATAATAGCACTGCAAATTGGTGCATGCTATCAAGTTTGGTCACGACCCTGACGCTTCACGAAGCTTGCGGAATACCCGGTCCTCCAGCCAGTGAGGATCCCACCATTCGACCGGATTCACCGGATGCCCTTGAAGCAGCATGGCAAAGTGTAGGTGATCGCCCGCGGCTAACCCAGTTTGCCCGCTGAGTCCAATCCGCTGGTCGGTGGAGATCGACTGATCCACCGTCACAGATATCGATGATAGGTGGGCGTAGAGCGACTGAAGCCCCATCCCGTGGTCAATAACCACGCAATGACCATAAATGCCAAGGTAGTCGGCGTAGACGACTCTACCGTTGTTTGCGGCTCTCACCGGAGCATTGACGGTCGAGGAGAGGTCAAACCCAAGGTGCACCTGTTGGTCGATCTCCTGCCCGGCGTACGTATACGTGCGATAGTCGGCAAAACCTGACTCGACCCGCGTGTTGGCGAGTTGCCGAAAGGCACCATCCCACATCATTTGCTCAGCGGTGTCGCTAGCTAAGGCCGCGACTATGTCCCGATTCCGCTGCCGAAGCGTGCGGTTGATATACAGGTAGAGGTCGCGGAGTTCATCGACGGAAGGAGCGGAGGGCAGTTTCTCATCGCCAAGTTCAGGGGCCCTTGCTACGATAGGTGGTACCACTCGACGAAGAAAGGTGTCGTCCACCGGGATCATCGAGCGGCGGAATTGCTTTGGGAACGTTCGGTAGTTGAACGCGGCTTCGCCTTCGTTCCCGGCTTCGTCTCGGGTGACGAGGTTGATTCTGGTCTCGAGGTCCTGATCGTGTGACAAGGAAAAGAAGGCAAGCCGGAGTGATGGATCACCGTCGATACCGGCTCCCGATGCCGGATAGCCTGGGTAGAACCGATCGCCCACGCGAACACCGGACTCCGCGTCTGCCGGAGTGACCCGGTAGACTACGAGTTCACTACCCCCGTGATTGACGGAATGAATCATCGAGACGATTTCCAGGCGCGGTGGGTTGAGGCGGATCTCGACGTCGCGTCGAGCTGAGTCCGTTTTGGTACGGAGACCGAACAGCACAGGGCGCGTTGCCGACACGACGATGGTGGCCTCGCCGGCTGTGAGTTCTGGGTGTGATGTACGGTCGAAGCGCCGAATTACGCGGATGACGTCGGTTGCTTCTTGGTAGACTTTGCCCTCGGTGGGACGGTCGAGGGAGAACACCAGGTAACTTCGCCCATCCTGCTCGATGATCGCTTCTAGCGAATCGAGCGCCCCGTTAGGGGTCTCAACCAGGAATTCGAGGGTTGCCGACCGGCCGACGAGGCGTGTCGGTTGGATGATCTCAAGCGCGGGGCCAGATGCCCGACCCGCCGCGACAAAAAGACCTGCTCCTAGTCCTATCGTAGCAACCAAGAGGAGGACCAGCGCACTGCGAACCACGTGTCTATGATATAAAACTGAAGTTCGATCTCTGGTGTGGCGGTATCGTCTAGGGGTTAGGATACATGGTTCTCAGCCATGGGACCGGGGTTCGAATCCCCGTACCGCTACCAACGCTTTTATCGGCGTTACCCCTCAATTGCGCGGCGGTGTCGTCATATCGGATGACCGGCTGACTGTGCCCTGCTGGGTCGTCCGAAGCACATCGGAAATGAAGTTTTTAACTTCCCATAGATCGAGTAGCTAACGTCATAGGAGGCATTCCATGCGCATGATGATCGACTTCACCCTTTCCCTGGGACCATTCAACTGACGATAGAGTTGTCGGCGCTCATTGCGTAGCTGAAGTAGACTGCCACTAATCGAGTGTGACCGCCCCGAGGGCGTCGGTCGCTGTCACCACGTACAATGCCCCCGGTTTTAGGTGGTGACGCACATCGAGGTACCCACGTCGGGGCAAGAGTTGTTCGAGTTCACGGACCGTATCCAGGCCGTGGTGTCCGACGTCGTGGTCCGGGAAGGGTTGTGCACTCTCATGGTGCAACACACCTCCGCCAGCCTCACGATCCAGGAGAACGCGGATCCATCCGCTCGC